>DASZTS010000016.1:0-17198 GCA_035547915.1 Pirellulales bacterium
GTGCGAGGGACAAACTACCACACGCTGTTCCGGAGCGCTGGCTCAACCAGTGGCTGCGACAAGCCCAGCACCTTTGCTCACTCCCCAGGTCAACTGGCCCAGGGCAGCGAAAAAACAAATCCCCTTATGCACCCCTGGCAAAATCGGCGCCGGGCCACACGGGAGCGGCGGCGGTGCGAGATTCCTGGTCGCGAAACTGTAGGGGTCATCGCCCGCCCTACGACGGCCAACCCAGTTTCGAAGCCTGACGAAGAACTACATCAACCACGAGTTTTGCGAGTTCTTGAACTCCTCCAGCGGAGGGTGAAGCTTCGAGACGAGCTCCATGAACAGCCAAATGTTCGGCAGTTCCTTCGACGCGTTGAAGGAAAGGTCACGCTCACCACGCGTCTCGACAGAGAGGAAAAGCTGCTGCGTCTTCTTTTGGTCGTAGGAAAAGCTCAACGCCTTGATCCTATCCCAGGGAATGACCACCGCGCGATTCACCAGGCCTTGGGCATTGACGGCGAGCCGGCCGAAATCGGCCTTTCCGCCCGCCCGGATGGTCTCGATCAGTTTCGGACGTATATGGTGAACCTGGGTTTCCTGAAGGCCCTTGATCAGCTTGCCGCGAAAAGGAGCCGCCTTCAGAACGACGGGCCCGACATCGCGACCGCGCAGCTCATAGCGGCGATTGAAGGGATTCGCGCAGGTCTTACGAATCTCCAGATCGGACCAACGCAGGAGATCGACGTCTTCGCCGCGCGAATGAATCACTCCCGCGGTACAAAAAACATATTGGCTCGAGCTCGTCAATTTCGGAAAACGCCTGAGCACGATCCCGGTTATCGCCAAGCCGACGCTGGTCACGCAGAACACGCCCGACAAGACAAACATCACCACGCGATCTTTGTCGCCCGGCGGCTTCGACAGGCTCAGATACAGCACGAGGCCCGCGAACATCAACACGAAGGCGGCCCCGCAATACCAAATGATCGGCGGCGCAACGTTCGTTACCACGTGGGTCTCGGTGAATTCGCCCAAATCGGGCACACCTGCGAGAAGCTTGGCTCGTAGTGCACGTTGCTCTTCCGGCGACATCGGGGGACTTTCTGGTTGAACGACGATGGCAGAACGGCGCGCCGGCGCGGCCGCTTACACGGCAAGCGGACAGAGCTATCCGGAACGCCGGTGGATGCTACCAAATCGCTGAGTTGCGATTGTTAGAAATTGGTGAAAATTCGCCGCGCCGATCGTTGCTTTCAGGCATGAGCGCGCGGACCGTCGCTGTGCGACAACCCGTCCCTCCCGGCCTTCACAAGTCCGCCTTGCATCACCGCAATAAAGCGACCGCGGTCTTCGAGGATGCGGATGTCGCCCAGAACGTCGCCGTCGACGACGAGCACGTCCGCCAATTTGCCCGGTTCGAGCGTGCCGAATTCGTCGCCGCGGCCCATGATCTCCGCGCCCGACTTCGTGGCGCAGGTGATCACCTCCAACGGACTGAAGCCGACGAAATTCACGAAAAAGCTCAATTCCTTGGCATAGTCGCCGTGCGGGTTCCAGGCGAATCCGTAATCGCCTCCCATGCCTAAGCGACCGCCGTGCTTTAGGATGCGCCGGGCGCTTTCGGCGCCACCGTCGAGCGTCTCCTGGTGGCCGTCGATGACGCGCTGCGACAGCCCGAACTCGCGGCCGCGCTCCACGCTCGCCTGCTCGAAGTACAAGGCCGGCACGACGGGGGTGTTGCGAGCAAGAAGCAGGTCGAGCGATTCGTCGTCCATGAACGTGCCATGCTCGAGTGTGTCGTAGCCGGCACGCAGGGCGTTCTTGATCCCTTCGGTGGCCCGGCAATGGCCGGTGATCTTCAGACCGTGGTTATGCGCCGTCGAGACACATGCGTGCATCTCGTCGAAGGTCATGCAGAGCGTGTGATGGTCGTTGTGGTCCGGGGCGGCCGCGTCGCCCGTGGGATAGGTCTTGACCCATTCCACGCCATCTTTGACCAGCTTGCGCACCGCGGCGCGGGCCTCGTCGGGGCCGTTGACCAACAGTACGAGCCCCTCCATGCCGATTTTGCGGAAGTCGGGGTTCCAATCCATCAGGCCGCCCACGCTACAGATCTCGCGGCCGCTGGCGGCTAACCGCGGACCGACGGACAGATCGTTTTCGATGGCCCGCTTGAGCCAGACGTCGACATTGAACAGGCTGCCGCCCGAACGGGCCGCCGTGTAGCCACACTCCAGCGCCAGGCGAGCGTTATGGGCGGCCAGCAACGTCACATATTCGACGGGGTATTTGACGTCGAGATCTTCCAACTGCGCCACGTTGAAATACGTCGGATGGAAATGGGCTTCGACCAGGCCCGGCATGATCGTGCCGCCGCGGGCATCGATGCGCCGGGCGGCGAGTGACACGGCGGGCGCGGCCTGAGTAGGGCCGGCGTAAGCGATGCGGCCATCGGTGACGACGACCGCGCCGTCTCGCACGGGCGGGCCGCCGCGGCCGTCGACGAGCTGGCCGTTCGAGATCAGCGTGGTTCCCGACGCGCTTTTCATCGTGTCTACTTTTCCTTCTTCGGCGGCGGACCCGGCTTGACCTCTTTCAGCGTGCTGACCGAGGAGAAGAAGGCATTGCTGTCCGTCTGTTTGACCACGCCGACGCCCGGCGCGAGCCATTGTTCCTGTGTATTGGTGACAAACGTCTTCTCGATCGTCACCTTGAGCTTCAGGCACTTTGCATACTTGCGACTCGGCGTATCGACGTCTTCGACGGCCAGGGCGGTAAACTGGAAATCGCCGCTGGGAGTCTCCGTGCCCCAACGGTCGCCCATCTTGATCTTGGCGGGGAGGTAGAGCCACTCCGGTGATTTCTCGTCACCCTCCAAAACCTGAAAAATACCCTCCGGCGCACGCCGGTAGTATATCAACGTATCGGGCATGAACGGCACGCCGCCGATGGTGGTGGTGACCTTGAAATAGACCTTGTTCTCGAGCGTGGTCTGCTCCGCCACTTTGTTCGTCGCCGTCGCCTCACGCGATTTACCGATCGTGGGCGAGACGGTGATCTGATATCGCATCTCACGGCCGAGTTCGAGCGGCATGTATTGGGCGCCTTGCACCACGACGGGCGGGTCGGCGGCGGCGATCGCGACCGATGAGCTCCGCGCAGCGCAGGCAGCGAGCAAGCCGACGAGCAACCCCGTCACCAGGCGTTTGTTTGTTCGGTTCAACCTCTGCCTGGGACGGGCGACGTTCATTTGGGCGCCTCAGCGGTTTCGACGGCTTTTTCGCGCGCGAATCGGTAATAGACCTCCAACGTCAACACGCCGAGTGCGGTCGTGTAGACGCGGCCCCCGATGCTGCCCCAATGGTCGTCGTGCGGTTCCCAGCTCCCGCGGTTGCAATTCTCGCCGTGAAGCTGGAGCGACACGATGTAATCTCGAACCACCTTGTTCCAGCGGTCCCAATTGTCGCCGCCGGCCATGAACATGGCCAGCGTGCAATTGTACCACAGATAATGATCGCTCGGCTGCTTCGCGGCGCCGCCCCATTGCCCTTCCGCCTGGTCGGCCAAGTAAGAACTGGCCAGATGCACCAGCTCCGAGTCGGGTTCGTGTTTGACGAACTCATCGACCATCATCCCCACGCCGGTTGTAGCGTCGCTGACGTAGGTCACGCCTTGATAGTGTGTCCGACCGGTGAGCGGATCCGACAACTGCTTGAAGAAGGCCAACATGCGCGTCAGCGTGGCGTCTTGTACGGGCAGGTCGGCTTCCTTGGCCGTCTTGAGGGCCAACATCGCCCAACCCGAAACCGAAGCGTCGCTGGCACTCCATTTGTCGGGCGTATAACGCCAGCCACCGTCGTTGTGCTGCTGACTCTCGAGGAACTCGATCGCCTTGGTAGCCGCGGCGTGATACTTTTCGTCGGGATGTCGCCCCGCGGCGCGAGCGACGGCACAGGCTTCGGCCAGGGCAAACGTGCCGATGGCATGTTCGTACATGTAGTGTTGATCGTAGGTCGGCGGATTTCCGAGCTGATTCGTCGAGCCGACCAGCTCTCCGTTCGGCCCTTGCCGCGCGACGAGCCAATCGAGGCCGCGGCGAACGCGATCGGAATTGGGCCTGTCGTTGAAGTCGTAATGACCACCCGCTTGGAAGGCGAGCAAGGCCAGACCGGTCAGGGCAGCCTCGAAGGGAAGGCCGCCCCCGTCGCAAGGATGCGCCTTCTCGCAGCAAGACCCGCCTGCCCCGAGACAATCGGGTCCCCAATGGCCGTCCTCGGCCTGATGACGCGACAACCAGTCCAAGCCGGCCGCGACGGCCGTTTCCGAAACGGGGGTGCCGCCCACCCCGGTGATCCATGTTTCACGGTCGGGGCGAGTGCGCTCCGAATAAAGTCCTAGCGGCTGAGACGGCGTCGCGGCGGCGACGTCGGTCTCTGTTTTCTCGTCGATCGGAGCCAGCTCTTTCAGCTCGGGCGGAGCCACCATGTTCTCCTCCGCGGACGGAGGCTCTTTGGCCAAAGGCTCGGTGTCGCCGTCAGCAGCTTTAGCGTCGCGATCCTTGGAGGCGGCTCCATCGCCCTTCGAAGCTTGCGCATCGGGGGCGGTCGCCGAATCGGCCGGCGCGGCGGCGACCGGACCAGGCGACGGCGACTTGGAAAGGACGGCTGCGTAATAGACGCCGCCGACGAGCAGAAAGAGCAACAAGAGCAGAGCGATCGTCGCCAGCGGCCCGCGTCGCGAATCGTCGGCAGCGGTGGCGGTGCTTGTCCCGGGAGTGGGTTGGACGGCGGTCGTCGTCAACTGCACCTTGCCGGGCGGGGGAGGCCGTTTCTTGGCACCGCCCGACGGCGCTGCCAGCGGCTGGCCGCAACCGGCGTGCGGGCAGACGGTCGCATGGTCGGGCACCGCTCGATGACACGCCGGACAGGTCTTCATACATGCCCTCCGATCTATTCCTTTTCATCCTCCGGGTCGCCCTCGGGTGGCGGCAGCTTTCCGACCGCTTGGAACGCCAACAGCCGCGAGCTTTCGTCGCTGGTCGCCGGCGTCGACGCGCCGTAGTCGAGGTGACCGACGATGAGCGTCAATTGGCGAGATTGCGTGGAGCCGGGTCGGATGGTCAGCCCGGCGATCTGGTCGGCCGTCCAGCCGATGAGCCGCATTTCGTCGGCCGCCGCTCCGTCTCCCACCTGATTCTGCGCAAGCAGGTAAAGGTTGCGTAGATTGAGACCTTCGCCGGCCTGGGCGGAAGTTTCCGGCGCCTTGTCGAGGACGTCGGACCAGGCGTTCGGCGCGGTCGGATCGCGCCCGGCCAGTTCTACCGTGACCGCCGCCCCCGGCTCGAGTGATCCTACCCAGCCTATGTGGTGAGGCCCGATGACGCCCACGCCCTCGAGCGCGAACTTCGTATCGTTCGTCAACCGAAAGCGACTGCCTCCCAGCGGCTGCCAACCGAAACCGCCGCCCGCGTCGAGCATTTCTTCGCTGTGGATCATGCCGGTCATGTTCGACGAGATCTCCAACCCGTCGAGCGTTACCTGCGAGACCTCCTCGTTCTCGTCGAATTGCGGCGTGCGGCGATAATCGACCGTTCCCACGCCTTGGCCGGCGACCATCCGTTGGCCCGTGGCAAAAGGCAGCGCCAGCGCCGACTGGTCGTCGAAACGGAGCTGATATTCGGTACCCAACGAACTGTAGAGCGCCAGGTAACGCGTGAGGTGGGCGCGATGGTACGCCCCTTGTACCTCCATGACGGCCAATTCGCTCTTGGAGCGTGCGAAGCCGATGTCGAGCTGGGCCATGTAGACCACGGCGATCGCTCCGCCGATGGAGATAAACGGCGCGGCCGCCCAGGCCCATTCGACGTGTCCGAGCAGGCGGAAAAAGATCCAGTTGATCGGCACCAGAATGGCGATGTAGGCCCCCAGTACCATGACGACGAATCGGGCGTCGGGCACGCTGATGCCGGCCGCCTTGCGCAACGAATCGAGCGCCACGTTCGATGCCGCGCTAAAATCGTTCCAGCCCGCGGCGCCGGGCCCATAGGCCGGATCTTGCTGCTCCGGCGGGAGCTGCACGCCAAATTGGTTGAACTGGGTCTGGGGATTGAGTTGTAGCCCGTCGTCACCGGACGGCGCATTGGTCACGGCCCGCCCGCGCATCAGGCCCTCGAGCAGCTTCGGATCGCATTGGGCATCGCGGGTGAAATAGCGCACCTGACTGATGCGCTCCACGTCATGCGTGGGATGGTGATCGGCCCATTGCACGTTGAGCTGCTCATTCACGACCCGGAACTGCCGTGGCGGTCGGCGGAGCAAGCCGCCGTTGAAGAAATTATCGAAACTGGGCCAGTCGCGCAGCTCACGCTGGTTGATGTGGAAGGCCGTGAGCACGACGCGCCCCCGGCCGGTGCGTCGTTCGGCGATGAGCGGTTCCTGGCCTGAGGCTACGAGCGTAGTCGCCCCCGGGGCCAGTTTGAGGTGGATGCCGCTCCAGGGACGCACTGCCTTGATCGGCCGGTCCCCCTTGAGCCACGTGTCGTTGAGCGGCTGCAAGTTCGCGGCGGAAAGCTGCCAAGTATCGCCCCCCTTGGCCGGCAGGTACTCGTCCAAGAAGCTCCCTTGCAGCGTGGCCAGCGACTCTGGCCCGCTGACGATCAGTTGTCCGCCCCAATGCAGCCAATCGAGCATCGCTTGCTGTTGCTCGGGCGAAAGCTTCTTCGGCTCGAGATCGTCCCACAGCACATAGGCCACGCTCGTCCAGATCAGCGACTGCGAAGGGAGCGGCGCGATGGTCTTGATCCGCGGGAGAGCCACCCGGTAGTGAAACGATGTCAGCGGCTCGAAAAAGGTTTCGCCGGGTGCGGTGACCGAATCGAGTCGCTTGAGGAACGAGTAGGCGTCGGGGTTCAGGGCGAGCACAACGAAGTAATACTGGTGCGGCGGCATGGGGCGCACCGGCTCGCTCTGGCCGAAGACGGCTCGGCCGCCCACGCCCGTGAGCAACCGCATACTGATGTTTCGCGTGCGGGTTTCTACCGGCGTGAAGACCGAGAATTCGAGCAACCGCTGCTGCCCCTTGGGCAGAATGATCGGCCGCGTGGTGCGCAGTTGGAAGGGGACTTCGTCGAGCCGGACGGGGCGAGACACCTGGTCGACAGTCTCGCTCAACAATTCGCCACGGAAGTCGAAGTTGTTGGCCCGCGTGCGCAGCGTGGCGTTCGTCCAATGGCCCGGTTTCACGAACACTTCCGGCCGGTCCTTGGCATCTTCGACACCGCCCGGCTGAACACCGTATTGCAGGTACTCGAAGGGCGGCTTCTCCTTCTCCTTCTTTTTCAACTCTTCGCGTTTGGCCTCGCGCTCTTCCTCGGTGAGCGGGTCGGACGAGGCGCAGCCGCGGCAGCCGACCACGGCCGGCGCCAGGCAGAGCCACACGATCCAGTACGTCACGCAGCAGCGGCGCCGGGGAAGCAATGGAGGCCGATCGGCCGCATGTACCGATCTATCAGACGAGGCAACGACCGAGATAGCACACAATGGGGTCGATCGAGAGTCTCTCAGCATGCGCGATTGGCCGCTCAACAATGGGCCACCCAGAGACGAATGTGGCCTCGCGCGGATTCATCAGCCCACGGTTCTGTCGGCGCGAGGAGTCGCCTATGAGTTTAAGCCGTTTGGGCGGCCGCGAAAAGCAGGCGCTCAGCGGGCGCTGAGTTTGGCGACCTGCCCGCTGTTCTGCGACGGCCCCGCCTCGGTGAGCTTTTCGAAGAGGGTTCCTTGGGTGTAGGCGTCGCGCAGCACGATCGGCTCATTGGGCCGACCGGCCGGGAAAATAGCCAACACCGGGATGAATTTGGCCTTGAGCTTCGCGAGCAGGGCCGTCTCCTCTTCGGGGTTGGAGGTAATATCGGCGACCATCGGCACGATGCCGTTGCGCTCGACGAAGGCCTTCGTCTCTTCCGTATTCAATACGGTCCGCTCCAAGATCTTGCACGTGGGGCACCAGTCGGCCGTGAAATCGAGCATGACGGTCTTCCCCTCGCTGGTGAGCCGCGTCAGCTCTTCAACGGAAAATGGTTGCCAAGGGAGCTTGTGACTGGTGGGCGCTCCGAGCCACATGAAAGCAAACAGGCCCACCGCCGCGGCGATGGTACTGCCGATCCCCCAGGCCCGCAACTTGGCCGACAATTCGGCGTAGAGCGGCGTGCGTCCGATCCACCAGCAACCGGCCCACAGGCCGAAGAGCAGGGTCAGCGTCGGAATGAAGTAGCGGGTACTGACGAGCGTCATGAGATAGACGACGGTGCCCAGCAGCACGAACCCCATCACCTGCTTGACCGTGTCCATCCAGGCGCCCGGCTTCGGCAGAAATCGCAGCAATTGCGGATAGGCACCGATCAGCAGATAGGGGCTCGCCATACCCAGGCCGATGCTGAAGAACATCAGGTAGATCACCAGCGGCGGCTGCGCCAGGGCGAAGCCGAGCGCTGTACCGAGAAAAGGACCGCTACAGGGAGTGGCCAGCACGGTGGTGATGGCGCCCTTGGCAAAGGCCCCGGAGAACCCTTCTTTCGAGGCCAGTTGGCTGGCCGCGCTGCCGCCGACGAAGCCGGGAATCGGAATCTCCCACACGCCCAGAAAACTGAGGGCCATGGCGAACACCAGGGCCGCCAGCGTGATGTTGAAGCCCACGTAGGAGAATTGTTGTCCCCAACCGAAGTCCTGATTGAACCACAGTCGCGAGACGACGGGTAAGGTGGCGAGCGCCATGAACACGGCCAACATGCCGAGCGAATACCAAAGATTGAGCAGGAAGGCTTGCCGTCGGCTGTGGCCGCTCTGCTCCAGGAACGAGAGGATCTTCAGGCCGATGACGGGCAAAACGCACGGCATCAGATTCAGAATGAATCCGCCCAGGAAACCAAAGGCGACCATCTTCGCCAGCGAGTTCGTTTGGCCTTTGACGTCGGCCGGTTTCAACTGATTGGGATCGAACGAACTTGTCTTGCCACCCCTAGTGGGCGGAGCACGACCGGCGTCGCCGGAACTCGCCGCGGAATCCTTGAAGAGGTCCTCGACATCCTTGTAGCGATGCTTGGAGTCGAAGTGCAGCGCTACCCGGCCGTCGACGGTCTGCGCGCCGATGGCCACCTTGCCCGTGAAGCCCAACGCCGTGGGGCTCAGGCAGTTTTCATGGGTGCAAATCTGGTAGGCGAGTAGGCCCTCGACGGTGAGCGGCCCGCGCTTGGTTCCGGAGGGCGCGGTCAGTTCGACCGTCCACGCCACCGGGCGGTGGTGCACGCGTGCGGAACTGCCGGGATCGAATACCGCGGTCTCGCTGGCAACCGGAAGCCCCTGTTTCAAGCCCGCCTTGGATGTGAGGACGAGCAGAGTCGGCTTCGGACCGCTCGTGGCGGGCTTTTCGCCCAATGCATAGACATGCCAATCGGGCGCCGGTTCGGCCTCGATCGTCAACTTGAACTTGCCCCCCGGTACAATCATGCGCGGCGACACAGAGCCCCGGAACGTAATATTGCTGGCCTCGTAGACGCCGACATCGGTGAGATCGTCGTTGGCTTCGCCAGCCGCGTCAGATGCCGTCGCGGTCGACACCGTTCTGGCCGGGGTTTCGCTGGCAGGAGGGGTGGCAGCCGGCGCAAAAGCGGCCGTGAACGGAAACTTCTGCGGCAAATCGCAATTCTTCTCATTGCAGGCCTGGGCCAGCAGCTTGCCGCTGATCTTCAGCCCGGCCGGGTCGACGTCGGCGGCGAACTCAATCGGTGCGGTCCAGGTCACCGTCTTTTCATGTTCTTCCAACTTCAGCCCCGGATAGGCCACCGAATCGACCCGAGTATCCGGCGGAGAAGACGGCTTGAAATCGCCCGTGACCTTGAAGTCCGTGCTCTCATCCAAGGTGATCTTGCTGCGGACCGGTCCGCCGGGCGCTTGCGTGATCGAATAGATGTGCCACGTGTCGGCGATCTCGGCGGTGATCGACAACTCTCCGCGGCGAGTCTTGGCGTCGCCCGAAAAGGCCGCCGAAACGGTGACGTTGGGGGCCGCGTCGGCCGCACCTGCGCCGCCGATCGAGAAATCGCCGAGCTGGCCAATCTGTGCAGCCGCCGGCGGAACTTGCCACCCGAGCGACAACACGACCGAGAGCAGGCCAATTACGAGGCAAAGTTTCCGCATCGCTTGCCCTTTGTCGCTAAGTATCTGCCGTGACGCTATCGAGCGCAACCGGCAAAGCCGGGTTCGAGCTCCACAAAAATCGGCGTTTCATCGCCGATCTTTTTTTTACGGTGCTCCGGCTTCCGGGGTTTTGTCAGCTCGCCCTGAAGCAACGATTTTATGAGCCCCTGCGCCGGCCGGTCAATGGTAGCCGCGCCATGGGCTCGTCACCCCGATTATACCTGTCCGGCAAAGCTTGCTCGGAAGCGAGTCTGCCGATTCGCGCGGCGGGCCGAGTTCGCACCCCTGACGGAGCGTGCGTGCAGACCATCGTCGAGCCACAATCAGGTATCGGCCGACGAGAGACGCGGACACGACGCCGACCTCGACGGCACACATGGCGCCATTCGCGTTCGGCGACGTGTCCAGCCCGCTTTACGGCGACGGCCGGGAGACCAGCCAGTTGTTGTCGGCCGGGGCGAAGAGAGCACGGAACGGCGTGTTGTGGACGCCGCATGCCTTGCGACCGGGATACCAGACCAGGTTCATCGTCAGGTTCCAACCCTGCTGCGACGAGCCGACCGCGCCGTTATGACCGGGAATGATGTAGTTGTACCAACCCCACAGGTCCCACCGGTTGGCCAGCGGCAACCGTAGGTCGGACCCCACGATCCCCTGCTTGGTGTCCGTTCCGCCGACCCAGATGCGGCCCTGCGCCCCGTTGGAGAAGTTGTAGCGGTAGAAGCCGTTGTACATGTTGACCGTTTGGAATCCGACGGGCACGCCGGCCAGCATGCTATGTCCGTCGTGCACGCTGTAGGCACCCCAGAAACCGAACTCGTGGCCGAAGGCGGTCAGGTAGCTCAACTCGGTACGGATCTGTCCCACGCTGTATTTGACGTAGTAGTTGTCGTGCATGTAGTCGAAGACGAAGCCGCCCTGCAAGCCGTAGCCGGCATGCGCCCGGCGAAACAGGCCGGCCGTCAGGAACTGCTGATCGCGTTCCTTCGTCTGCACGCCGTTCGTCTGATTGCCGTTCAGGTCGCTTTGCAGGAAGGTGGCACCCACCTGGTAGCCCAATCCAAGCCCTCCCAGGCCGAGCCAACTGCCGAAATGGCCCGCGAAATTCACACCTTCGTGGAAGCCGAAGTTGCCGTTGCGGCCCAGGTCCATCGGACTGTTGAAGCCCTGCGTACCCAGGAAGAGGGCCGTCTCGTCGACCAGGTGCCGCGGAATGCAAATACCGTCGCAGGGCACGGCGTGGCCGGGATCCAGATCGTCTTCATAGCAGGGGCCCCAATAACTGTGCGGATACGACGCCCAATCGCCACAGTTGCTGCAAAAGCCACCGCCGCCGCAGTCGCCGCCATCGCAGACGGTCTCGCCGTCGTCGATCACCATCCCGTCATCGACGATGCTCTCTTCGACCACCGGGGCTTCGGAACCTTCGGACTGAATCGTCGTGCGACCGGGGGCGGGAGTCGGCTCGCCCGGACCGATCATTTCGGCGCTGCCGAAGGTGCGGCCGCCTTGGCGAACGGCCACCGTCGCCGTCTTGCGGCCCGACCGGGACTTCGTGTTCAGGAAGTCGGGCTCTTCGTAGATGATGTCGCCCTCTTGCGGATCGATGGGCGACCCGGGCACATGTCGAATAATGCGTCCACCGGACCTGGTCGAAGTAGCGACAGACATCGTGCCGCCGCCACCGGTCGACTGCCAGCCGGGCACGAACGGCCGGGCGGCCGTCTTCGACGAGTAGGAATAGGAGAGGGGTGATTTGAGCATCCGCGGAGGCGCGCTCGGCGGGGGCAATGTCTTCAGGTTGCTCGAATTGCTGCGAGTCAGACGGCTGCCGGGCGGAATGAGTCGCGTCTTCAGTTGCGAAGCCGGCGCGGATTCGACCGCTTCGCCGTCGTCGTCCGCGTCCGCTGCGTCGACGTTCCTCGCCCGGGCAAATTTTTGCGCGAACGCAGCCGGTGCATTCCCCAAGAGGACGAGCACCAGAGCACCGCCGATTGCCCAACTTCTCCGAATTCGCTCCGCGGCGTACATCGAAAGCTCCTCAGATTGGCTGTCCACGGCAGCGGCAAGCGCCGCCGTTTCATAGACAGCCAAGCTATCGGAATCGGTACACCCGAAACTTTCGTCAAAGTCTGCGGAATCGGAAAACCGGGTACAGATTGCGTATCCTTACCACTGGCCGAAGTTGAGAAGAATCGGCTGAAAATCGCGCCGAGGGCCGAACCCGAAGCGCGTGGGCTGACCACGGAGCGTCAATTCGTTCGAGTAAGAGCCTGCTCCAAATCATCTCGCAGATCGGCGAATGCCTCCAGGCCGATGCTGAGGCGGATCAGGCCGTCGGAGATGCCGTGCGCCTGTCGGGCCTGTGGATCGTAGCTGGCGTGCGACATGGCCGCGGGCTGCTCGATGAGCGATTCGACGGCCCCCAGACTGACCGCGAGCTGAAACAGTTTCGTACTCTCCACCACCTTCTTGGCTTGCGCGAAACCACCCTTCGCCTCGAAACTGAGCATACCGCCGAAACCTCCCACCATCTGCCGCACGGCAATCTCATGGCCGGGGTGCTGCGGCAACCCAGGATAGAGCACGCGGCTGACGGCCGGGTGCGAGCTGAGAAACTGGGCGATCTGCAAAGCCGTCTTCGACTGCTCGCGCACGCGCAGCTCGAGCGTCTTCAGCCCGCGCGAACAGAGGAAGGACTCGAACGGCCCCATGACGCCGCCCGTGGCGTTCTGGACGAAATAGAGCCTGTCATACAACGGCCGCTCACGCACGACGAGCGCCCCTCCCAGCACGTCGCTGTGTCCGCCGATGTATTTGGTGGCCGAGTGCATCACGATGTCGGCGCCCAGCTCCAACGGCCGCGTCAGGGCGGGTGATGCGAGTGTGTTGTCGACCCCCAACAGCAGGCCGTGCTTCTTGGCAATGGCGGCACAGGCCGCGATGTCGGTGAGCGACATGAGCGGATTGCCCGGGCTCTCGATCCACAGCAGGCGCGTGCGGGGTGTTATCGCCCGCTCCAACGCCCCGGTATCGGCCGAATTGACCAGCGACGTCGTGACACCCGCCCGATTGACCACCTTGTGCAGCAATCGGTAGGTGCCTCCATAGATGTCGGCCCCCGCCACGACGTGATCGCCGGCCTCCAGCAACATCGTCACGCAGTGCGTGGCCGCCATGCCCGAAGCAAATGCCAACGCGCCGCAGCCTCCCTCGAGGCTGGCCAGCGTGGTCTCGAACCCTTTGCGGGTGGGGTTGCCGCTGCGCGAGTAGTCATACTCGACGGTGGCCCCCGCGCCCGGTTGCACGAAGGTGCTCGTCACATGGATCGGCGGCACCACGGCACCGGTCTGGCGATCGGCCGTTTGCCCGACATGAATGGCCCGCGTGCGAAATTCCATGGCAAAAAGCCCTCTGCGATGCTCTGAGCAAACAGCTTGGTTTTGAGCGCGTGAAAAAAGCGGTTCGGGAGACGTCGGCAGCGAGGTCCGCCCAACGTAGCTGGCTACGTCCGGTCGATCGCCTGCGACAGGTCAGCGATCAGGTCGGCGGCATTCTCGATGCCGCAGGCGAGCCGGATCATATTGTCGGGGATGCCGAAAGCGCGCCGCTCCTCGGGCGCGCACTCGTAATAACTCATCACCAACGGCTGCTCGATGAGCGATTCGACCCCTCCCAGGCTGGGACCGATGCGCGGGATCCGAACCGCATCGACGACCGCCGCGGTGCGCCGCCAATCGGCGTCTTTGACCAGGAAGGTTACGAGGCCGCCGAAGCCGCGCATCGTACGGCGGGCCACGGCGTGGTAGGCGTGCGTCTCCAGCCCGGGGTAGTAGACCTTCTCGATCTTCGGGTGCGATTGGAGGAACTGGGCGATGGCCAAACCGTTCTCGTTGTGCCGCTGCATGCGCAGCTCGAACGTCTTCAGTCCGCGTAGCAGGAGTTGGATGTTGTGCGGCGAATTGATGGCTCCCATGATCCCGCGCAGCTTGCGTATTGGTTCCATCTTTTCCCGCGAGCCGATGATGACGCCGGCCAGCAGATCGTTGTGCCCGCCCAGATATTTGGTGGCCGAGTGGAGCACGTAGTCGACGCCGGCCGCGAGGGGGCGCACGTTGTACGGCGTGCCGAGCGTAGCGTCGATGAGCGTCTCCACTCCGTGCCGTCGGCCGATGGCCGCGAAACGTTCGAGATCGACGATGCTCAGGTGCGGATTGGTGGGCGACTCGCTGATCAGCAGCCTCGTCTTCGGGGTGATGGCCGCCTCCATCGCCTCGTAGTCGCAGGCCGGCACCTGCCGCGTGACGACGCCGAAGCGCGACAGGTGTTTGACACAGAACTCGCGGCTGCGGTGATAGCACTCGTCGAAGAAGACGACCTCGTCGCCCGCATTGAGCCGGGTCATCAGCAGCCCGACGATGGCAGCCATACCGGTCGAAAAGAGCAGCGCGGTCTCGCCCCCCTCCAGGGCCGCCAGCTTGCGCTCGACGACCTTCTCGCTGGGGTTGCCATACCGGCCGTATTCTTCGCGCGGCAGCTTCTTCTCGATGAACTCGATCACCGACTGCGTGTCGGCGAAGGTGTAGGTCGACGAACAGAAGATCGGATCGCCGATCGCGTTGGCCGGTTTTTGCCGATCCTCGCCCGCGTGTACTGCTAACGTCGAAGGCTGCCAGTCGGACGAGCCGTCGGCCGGAGTCGGATTGTGTGTCATCGGTCTGTCTCAATACACGAGGCCGGGGAACCGATCGAGACAGCGGCGACGCGAAAGAAAACGCGGCTCCGCTCTAAGCGGCCGCCGCGAACACGAGCTGTCGTTGAATCGCCCAAATTGAGTGCTTCGCCGCGGCGACTTGCGTCTACGGCGAACGGGCGATGGCACTTTAGCAGGTGAAGGCTGCAAGCGGCCGCAAATCCCAATTTGAGCATAATTGTAATCGGCCTCTCCGCCCCAAGCAAGGTAGCGGAACGCCCGGGTAGTGTCGCAAAGTTGTGTTGCTGACTTTTTCTTGGGTGGTAAAATGCTTGGTTTGCCCCAAGGAGGAAATCATGGCATTGAGCAAAGAGAGCGAAAAACTAGTTAGGGCGTGGCTGGACGCAAGATTTGCGTGCCCGAAGTGCCCAGAAAAGAAGCTCTACACGGTAGATATGGTGACGATGCCCGTCGTTCAACCCCAAGGAAAGTCCCTTGCCCTACTTGTCGTCGCTTGCGAGTCCTGCGGCTTCGTCCAGTTTTATTCTCGCTCGTCGCCGGGGTTAAGCACTCTACTGCCTTAGCTTGAACAGTAAACAAACCCGCCCATCCGAGGTCGTTCTGGCGTAACCCGGTGGCTTTGCAGGATCGACTCTCTGGCCCACATTTCGGCTTCTCGAATCGCCTTCATGGCGTAGTCTCGCTCGTCGCCACGCTCTGCCGCTTGTCGCACGACCTGTGCGAACGTCTTAGCCGCCTCGGCGATGGTTGCAAGCCGCTGATCGTCGGCTTCCTGCGGCTTGTGAACGGCGAATGTTTCCTCGATGTCGAGGTAAGTGCTGTTTTGAGTCATGGTGCCCTCCTTGAAGTGTTGATTTGCTCTAACAGAGTCTGAGGCCGGAAAATCTACGGGATACTGGCTAGCAGGCAAGAGATTTTTCAAAACCTCGATTTAACAATGCCCCACGGCAGACGTAGAATAAGGGCACAACAAAAAAAAACCCCGCTTGCTGTTTCAGCAGCAAGCGGGGCGACAATCCGGCTGGTCGCCAGACTGTTCTGGTAAATCAATTCTAGCGACCGGCTCCAGCAAAAGGAACGGTCGTGATGATGGTTTCCTGCGCCCATGCCACACGCAAACGGCATGGTCGAGATCGGCTCGGCAACCCCCGCTGGCGTTGCTTGCTGTGCGGTAAGACGTGGATCGAGGCACCGGCCAGACCCCTTGGCAAGATGCAAGTGCCTGTGCCGGATGCCAAGCGGGCGTTGCACATGCTCGTTGAAGGGTCGTCGATCCGGGCCACTGAGCGAGTAACCGGGATCGCCCGAAATACGCTTTGCAAGCTGGTCGTTTATTTCGGCCAAGCCTGCCGTCGCTTCCTCGACCAGAAGATGCGGGGCCTAAAGCTCGACCACCTTCAATTCGATGAGCAGTGGACCTTCGTGTTCAAAAAGCAGGCCCGATTAACCATCGAGCAGCGGCAGAAATGCAACGACATGGGCGACATCTACCTGTGGACCTGCATTGACCAGCAAACCAAGCTCATGCCAGCCTTCCGTGTTGGCAAAAGGTCAGCCGATAATGCTCGGCGGTTCGCACTGGACGTTGCCAGCCGCTTGGTCTGGCCCAAGCCTCACGAGAGCGACAATCATGCTTTCGCCATTGGCAAATTCAGGAGGATCGTCCAAGTTTCGAGTGATGCCTTTGCTGGCTACCCGGAAGCCATCGACATGGCTTTTGGTCCCTACGTCAAGTACGGGACGATCATCAAGCAGTACCGCAATGCGAAGATGGTCTACACGCCTAGCGAAATGGTCGGCACCAAGCGAACCCCAAGAAAGAACATGAGCAAGGCCGAGGCTCGGACGATCTGCACCAGCCACGTCGAGCGCCTGAATGGCACTCAGCGGCTTTTTATGAAGCGGCTGAACCGATTGACCATGTGCTTCTCCAAAAAGTTGGCGAATCTGGAGGCAGCTTTCTCGATCTTCGCCGCTTATTACAACTTCTGCTGGCGTACTCGGCAGCCGGGAAAAAGTGGCAAGCTCCGGGGCTCCGCTGCCATGATGGCTGGCTTGGCTGGGCACCCTTGGACGTTTGATGAGTTGTTCGACGCCGTTTTACGGCCAGCAACACAACTTTGAGACACTACCGAACGCCCGGTAGTGATACCATGATACCAGGGTGCACGCCAGCTTCCGTGCTTGTTGGCGGGGTGCAAAAAAGCTCAATAGGAGAATTTGGTTTGGGAGCGTTAAAGTAGGGCGAGTACCGGCGGCAGGGAAGGCCGCGGTAGGCTTAAGGAGATCCAATCATGGACGAC
>DASZTS010000017.1:0-10811 GCA_035547915.1 Pirellulales bacterium
TGCTACCTTGCCTCGGACATGGACTGCGACATTCGCGTGGCCCACTACCCGCCGGGCTGCTCGAAGTACAATCCGATCGAGCACCGCATGTTCTGCCACGTGACGCGATCGCTTCAAGCGGCGGTGCTCAAGACCATTGAGATTGCCAAGCACTTCATCGCTCGCACACAGACTGCCCAGGGGTTGCGTGTCATCCCCGAACTCGCCCGCCGCATGTACGAGAAGGGCATCAAGGCGAGTGAGCTGTTTTTGGCCCACAATCCCATCCGCTTCGAAAGCTTCCTACCCCAACTCAACTACACCGCACCATCGATTTCCCGTCTGCTGTTAGAGTTCGAAGGCAAATGAGGAAGTTATTCTTCGGCCGACCCTTAGTGTGCCATTGCCGGGGTTGTTCACCGTGTATATCCGCGTGCCACTCGATCCCTGAGTCGCGCTGCCGAAAGAGTCGCTGCCGCCCGAAGAAATCTGCGTGCTTCCGTCGTAGAGGCTCAGATTGGGCGTGCCCGTGACGGCGCCGCTCAGGCTAACGTCAAACGGGTTGTTTTGCGCGGAGTTCGACGTAATGGCCATAGTACCGTTGAAAGTACCGATCGTCCCTGTGCTCAAGGCGACCACGAAGTTCGCGGAGTTGCCGGCCGCAACGCTCAGGGGCAGCGAAGTTTGCAGGGTATAGCCGCTCGGCAAGCTCACGCCGCTGACCGTTAATGTGCCGCTGCCTGCGTTGGTCACGGTGTAGGTCCGCGAATCGCTCGATCCCTGAGTTACGCTGCCGAAAGAATCGCTGCCGCCCGAGGAGATCTGCGTGTTGCCGTCGTAGAGGGTCAGATTGGGCGCGCCCGTGACGAGGCCGCTCAGGCTGACGTCAAAGGGGTTGTTTTGCGTGGAGTTCGACGTAATGGCCATGGTGCCGCTGAAGGTACCGGGGTACGACGTGTTCAGGCCGACAACGAAGTTCGCGGAGTTGCCCGCCGCGACGCTCAAGGGGAGGGAGGTTTGCAGACTGTAACCGCTCGGAAGACTGACGGAGCTGACGGTCAGCGTGCTACTCCCCTGGTCGGTAACCGTATAGGTCCGAGTATCGCTCGCTCCCTCCGTTACGCTTCCGAACGAATCACTGCCGCCGTTACTGATGGCCGTTCCCGCGTCCTGCAGCTCAATGGCCGGTGAGGACGAGGTCACCGTTCCGGTTAGGTTGAGCGTAAACGGGTTATGAGTCGTGTCGCTGCTTTGAATCGACATTTGGCCGCTATAGGTACCCGCCGTCGCTGTATTTAGGCTAACACTCAGTGAGGTGCCTTGGTAAGGGCTGAGGCTGAACGGCAACGATGCACTCAAGGAATAGCCCGACGGCAGGTTTACCGAGCTGACCGTCAAAGTGCCAGGCCCCTCATTGGTCACCGTCAAAGACTGCGTGTCACTCGATCCGACGGCAACCGAGCCGAATGAATCGTTTGCTCCGTTCGACAGAGGTGTGCCGTTCTGCAACAGTTCCAGAGTTCCTCCACTCGACGGTGGTTGAACAGTGCCGCTGAGAGTCAGTTCGAAGTATTGGTTGCCGGGATCGTTCGTAACCAACGTCATCTGCCCGCCGAAACTGCCAGCGTTGCCCGTGTTCAAATTGACCGTGAATGTCGCATACTGGTTCGGGGCGATGCTAATCGGTGTCGACGTCGGTGTCGAAAAATTGCCCGGCAGTTGATCTGAGCTGATGGTCAAGGTCGAATTGCCCACGTTTTTCAGCGTCAGGTTCTGCGAATCAACCGAGCCGACCGTTACCGTGCCAAACGGGTCGCTGTTACCGCTGTTTAATTGCGTGCTGCCGTCGAACACCTGTAGAGATGCGCTGAGAAGCGTTCGAGGCTCTAACCCTTGCAGTTTCAGGATTCGAAGCTCGTGGCGACGCTGGTAGTCCTTTCGTCGCCTTCGATCGCGATAGGCGGGAAAGAGCGGTTCCAGCGATCTGAAGCGCGACCGCATCCCTGGTTTCATGGTGTGTCCCCAAAGGGTATTATTTTGGAAAGCCTCGAGCCGCTACGGCGCGCAAATGCGAGCCCCACACCCCTTTGATCGCGTCTTTGGGATCAAAAAACGGAGCCCAGGCGCAAATAGAGATGTAGTATCTGTGCAGTCGGGCAGAGGCTCCCATGCGGCCATTCGCGAGAGCGACGACGCATGACTCTTCTAAGGAACGCGAGCTAAAAACTAACGCGCAGAAGACGAGCTATAGAGAACTTCTGTTCCGACCGCAGCTATGAACAGCTAACAGAATGAGTCGGGGCTACCCCGGCTCGTTTACTCGACCATACCCCGGCCCTCCGTAAGGAACCGCCACGGAGCGAAGAAAACGACGCCGATGCCGCGAATACAGTCGCATTGCCTGCGGATTCGCAGCAAAACTGGATGGAGTCTACCAGGGAATCTCGCGTTGGCAAGTCATAAAATTCGCCTGGCTCTGAATTGGTTATTTTTGTCCAACGTTCCAACGCGCCTATAGCCTGTGCCGAATACCGCCTGAAATAGTAGTCGAGAAGATTGCATAAGGGGCGAAGCGAACCGTTAGTCTAATTGGACAGCGCCACTTTGGCGTCGTTTTTTGTCGTAAGTCGTGGCGCGAACTTGCAGGGGATCATTGTCTGTCCTTGGGGGCGAGACACGATTTGATCCTGTCGACGTCGCCCATCTCTCCCAGCTCGCGTCGTCGCGTTTTCCGTGTGCGACACGGGGGCCTGCGTGTTGCGCCGCTGGTAGTATTGCTGCTTTGCCTGTTCCTTCTCGAAGCCCTCTCGTCTGCACTTGGGCGGCACATCGGCCGAGTCCAGCCACACGTTCATGGCGCTGCGGACTTCCTCCACCGAGAGCCGTTCGCCGTTGTCGCTTGGGGCCGCGTCGTACTCCTGCCGCACTCGCGCGCAGAACAGATGGCTCAACTGGGTGACGTAGAAGTGTCGGCGCACGCAACGCCAGCCGCACTTCGTAGTGATCCAAGCCCAGTTCTTCCTTGCCTCGGCGAAAGCAACTTTCGATGGACCACCGTCCGAAGGCCAGTCGCAGCAGCCATCGCAGCCCGACCCACTGGCCCGTCGCCGGATTGCGCTCGCCCGGCGCGCGGTTGGACAAGAAGTATTTCACTTCGCCGCTCGATACGTTGCGAGCCACGATCAAACAACGCCGCCGCGTGGGCAAGCCCGCGGAGTTCTTCCGCCACAATGCGGCCCATTTGACTTCCCATGCCTTGGGACCGCGATCGCCGTCCTTGATGCGGTAGCGCTGCCACGACTGACATCCCTGCATAAAGCGCCGCGCTGAACGACTGAGCCTCGGCGCCTGTTGACGGGGCTTCGATTGTCAGATAATCTGATGACGCTCACCGCCGAGCATAATCCTCCGTCCTCGCAACGGCGCAATTTCCCTCATGCAGGCTCTTCAGCGTTTGAAGGTTCGCGATCAGGCAACCGAGCAGATCAAGCAGTATATCGTCTCGAATAGGCTGGGACCGGGCGATCGGCTTCCGACGGAGACCAAGCTGGCGGAGACCTTCGGCATCAGCCGGCTCAGCGTGCGCGAAGCCACCAAGGCTCTGGAGTTCTTGGGGATCGTCCAATCGAAGACCGGAGTGGGGCTGACCGTCGGCGAGATCGACATGGGGCGCGTCACCGAGCACCTCGGCTTCCACCCCAGCTTGCAGCGGGTCAACCCGCGGCAATTGATCGACAGTCGCGTGATCATCGAAACGGGCGTGCTGCCGCATGTAGTCGAGTGCATGGCGCACGATGAATCGATCCAGCGGCGGCTACAGGAAATCGTGGATCGCTTTCGGTCGACGCACGATTTGAAGACCTCGATCGAGCTCGATATTCAGTTCCACCACACGTTATTGGAGTCCAGCGGCGTCGAACCGCTGGTCGCGTTCGGTGACCTGTTGCGCGTCTTCTTTCAGCGTTTTCGTGAGAGTGTGAAAAAGGCTGAGTGGAAGATGTCGATCGACAGCCACCAGAAGATCGTACACCTGCTCGTGGCGCGGGACATCGCAGGCGCTGCGACGGAACTGCGGAGACACATCGAGAGCCACCGGGAGCGAATTCGATGAATTCCCTTGGTTTGCCGTGCGGAAAACGGGTCGGATGGCTCCTCGCAGTCCTCTTCTGGCCGAACGCTGCATCAATGCTCTTGGCACAGGAAGCGGGATTGAGCAACGCGAATGGCTTGCAGTCTGAGTTCTTCGAGAAACACGTTCGCCCCCTGTTGGTGAAACGTTGTTACGACTGTCATGGTCGGGATACGGCGGAGAGTCAGTTGCGACTCGACGTCAAAAGCGGTTGGGAGCGAGGCGGCGAACGCGGGCCGGCGATCGTGCCGGGCGATCCCGCGGCGAGCTTGTTGATCCGAGCGGTGTCGTACCGCGATGAAAAACTCAAGATGCCGCCGCCAGACGCGGAGGGCAAGCTCAGCGACGCCGAGATTGAAACGCTGACGAATTGGATTAGGCAAGGGGCTTACGATCCACGTGGCGGCGAAAAGATCGTCACCGACATCGATCGAGCCGCTGCTGAGCATTGGGCCTTCCAGCCGATCGCGCCACCGGCGATCGAGCCGGGCGTCCATCCCATCGATTTCCTGATCGAACGCAAGCTCGCCGAACAGAATTTCGCCGTCACCGAACCAGCCGACATGCGGACGCTCGTCCGCCGGACGACCTTCGATCTGCTGGGACTGCCGCCCACAAAGGAGCAGTTGGCGACGACGCGAGAAGGCTATCCGCAGTTCGTAAAGGAGCTGTTGGCCTCACCGCAGTACGGTGAGCGCTGGGCGCGACATTGGCTGGACGTGGCCCGCTATTCCGACGCGAAGGACGGCGTCCTGATGTATGGCGATGCCCGCATCCGACCGTTCGCCTACACGTATCGCGACTACGTGATCCGTGCTTTCAACGACGACAAGCCATTCGACGATTTCATCCGCGAGCAGCTTGCTGCCGATCAACTTGATCTGGCCTCGGACTCTCCGGACCTGGCGGCGATGGGATTGCTCACACTGGGCCGCATGTTCGACAGCAATCGACATGACGTCATCGACGACCAGATCGATCTCGTCGGGCGCGGGTTCCTCGGCCTATCGCTAGCCTGTTCCCGCTGTCACAACCACAAATACGATCCGATCCCCACGGCCGACTACTACTCGCTGTATGGCGTATTCGCCAGTTGCGTCGAACCGTACGACCGGCCGCGTATCGGCCCGGTGAACGATGCCGGCAAGCCGTTCGAGGACGAGTTCGCCGCTAAGCTCAAAGAAGTCACCGATCAGCAACAGGCTCATTATGATGCCACGATCAAAACGACCCGCGAGCGGACCCCCGACTACCTGGTGCACATCGCCACGACCGAACCTGATGTGTCGGAAACGACCATCTTCTTCCTGTCGCTCACGCCGGAGCAATTGAGGCCGCAGACTACGAAGCGCTGGCGGCAAGTGCTCGCCCGGCGTGCGTTTCCCGACGACTCGGTCTTCGGTCCTTGGCACGATCTGATGCACGAACTGGTGCTGAAGCCCGACGAATGGAAAGCTCGCGGCGTGGATCATCGCATCGTCGAGGGACTGGTCGCGGCGAAACCGACGACAATGGCCGAGGTGGCGAAGGCGTACGGTATGATCATCCGCGACGCCTGGCTGGCCGGAGCGACGGAGGCGGATCCGCTGGCCGGTCTGCTTCTCTCGCGGGACGGCCCGGTCTGGTTTCCATCGCGAGACGTGGCATACTATCTGGCTCGCCAACCGGCCGACGCCTATCGCGGGTTAGTCGGCCAGCTCGACGCCATCGCGGTGAAACATAAGGACGCCGCGGCCCGCGCCATGGTGGTGCACGACGCCGAAGTGTTGTGCGATCCGGTGATCTTTCAGCGAGGTGATCCGGTAGCACGGGGCACGCCCGTGCCTCGCCGATTCCTGGAAATCCTCTCGCCCGCCGACCGGCAGCCGTTCACGCATGGTGCGGGCCGCCTCGATCTGGCCAATGCCATCGCTTCGCCGACGAACCCGCTCACGGCGCGGGTCTGGGTGAATCGGGTCTGGATGCATCACTTCGGCGAACCGCTCGTCGACAACCCATCCGACTTCGGTCTTCAAGCCAAGCGGCCCGTGCAACTCGATCTGCTCGACTTTCTGGCCAATTACTTCATCCAGAACGGTTGGCGGACCAAACCGCTGCACGAGTTGATTCTTTCGTCGCGGGCATACCAGCGTGATTCACGGATGCCCGCAACGGCAGCCATGGCGAACCAGCAACGAGTCGACTCCGCCAACACGCTGCTTTGGCGGGCTCATCGGCGGCGGCTCGATCTGGAACAGATGCGCGACGCTCTGCTGGCCGTGACGGGGGAACTGGATTCGACGATGTACGGCCGCCCCCTGACCATCACTGACGAGTCGAATCGTCGCCGCACGATCTATGCCTTCGTCGAACGCCAGAATATTCCGGCCATGGTGCAGACTTTCGACTTCGCCAACGCCGACACAAGCACGCCCCGCCGCTCGCTGACGACGGTGCCACAGCAAGCGTTGTTCGCACTCAATTCCCCATTTGTGTTGCAGCGGGCGGACGCTCTGGCTCGGCAGCTCGCCGCCGTCGAAGCCACGCAGCGCGTGCCGCGGCTGTTCCAGCTCGTGCTGGGACGCGACCCGTCGCTGGCGGAAGCGGAGGAGTGCGCGCAATTCCTCGCGGCCGGGACCGTCGAGCAACTGTCGCAGGTCTTGCTGATAACGAACGAACTGATGTTCGTCGACTGATTTCGCAAAAGCCCGGGAATGAACATGAACACACCTGCGTTCTCACGCCGCGACCTGTTACGTACGGTTGGCACGGGCTTCGGCTGGCTCGCACTGCCCGGTCTGCTCGAGGCCGATTCGTCGACTGCCGTGGAATCGGGCAACCCGCTTGCGCCCCGTCCTCCGCACTTCGCGGCGCGTGCCAAGCGTGTCATTCACATCTATTTGAACGGTGGTCCTTCGCAGGTAGACACCTGGGACCCCAAGCCAGAGCTCACGAAATGGGGCGGCAAGAAGCTGCCGCTGGGCAACCTGACGACCGAACGAGAAACAGGTGTCGCGTTGGCCTCACCCTTCGGGTTCGCCCAATACGGTCAAAGTGGCCTTTGGTGCAGCGAGATTTTTCAGAAGACCGCGAGCGCGCATGCCGATCGCATCTGTGTCATCCGGTCGGCTTATGCCAACACGCCGAACCACGAACAGAGCATGCGGCTGATGAACACGGGCGACGAACGCCTGTCTCGCCCGAGTTACGGTTCCTGGTTGACCTACGGCCTGGGCTGCGAGAATCAGAACTTGCCCGGCTTCGTCACGATGTGTCCGGGGCTTCCGGTGGCCGATTCGTCGAATTGGCGGAGCGCGTTTCTGCCGGGGATCTTTCAGGGAACTTATCTCGATACGCGCAAGACGAAGATCACGGAGCTGATCGCGAATATCCAGAGCCCCCGTACCAGCCATGGAGACCAACGTCGGCAACTCGATCTGCTGGCCAGCCTTAATCGACAGCACCTGGCCGCGCGCGGCGACGATGTGAACCTGGAGGCACGAATCCAGTCGTTTGAACTGGCGTATCGGATGCAGATCGAGGCGACAGATGCCCTCGACGTCTCGCAGGAAACCAAGGCGACGCAGGATCTTTACAATGTGAACTCGGTTCACGGCCGGCAGTTGCTCATGGCGCGCCGTCTCGTGGAAAGGGGTGTTCGGGTGGTGCAGTGTTACCACGGCGACGTTCAGCCTTGGGATTCGCACACGAACCTCGCCGAAGAGCACCGTCGACTTGGCAACGAATGCGACGGTCCGATCGCGGCGTTGCTCACCGATCTGGCGCAGCGTGGACTACTCGAAGACACACTGGTGATCTGCGGCGGCGAGTTCGGCCGAACGCCGGCCGTCGAAATCCCCATCGGCGGCGGAAATCCCACGGGCCGCGACCACAATCATCATGGCTTCTCGGTCTGGCTGGCTGGCGGCGGTGTGAAAGGCGGATTCGCCTACGGCGCCACCGACGAGTTCGGATACCGCGCGGTCGAGAACCGCGTCCACGTCCACGACATCCACGCCACGGTCTTGCGTCTCATGGGGTTCGACCACCGCAAGCTCACCTACCGCCACGCCGGCCTCGATTTCCGTCTCACGGGCATCGAAGAAGCCCACGTCGTGAACGAGGTTCTTGCCTGAACGGCGCTCGCTCGACCGGCGCCACTGCGGTCCCGTTCGTCCGAACCATGCGCGGTGGATTGCCTCTCTGCTTCCATGACGAAGCTTGACCGCGGCCTTGCTGCGGAATACACAGAAACTGTCAACGTATCTCCTTCCCTGGACGTGTGCCACGCGGTTGACAATGATGACTGCATCACGAATCTCGAACGTCGGCCGGCCGCGGGTGAAGCCGCTGGCGACGCTACGTCTTTCGGACTATGAACGCGTTGCGAGTTGGCTGCTGGCGCTGTTGCTGGTCGGCGGCGCCATCGCCTTCTGCTTGCTGGTGATCTGGCTGGGTATGCACGCCGGCTTCGTGTTTTCGAAGTCGGTGCCCGTTCACATCGTGCAGCCGGATGGCGGCGGCCAGGGCGAAGTCGGAGACCAACCGTCGCTGGAGGCGCCGAGCATCGAGGAGACGGCCGCCGAAAGCGATCTGGACGATCCGCAGTTCGCATCGACGCTCGACAGCCTCATCGACGCAACGGCTCGGCAAGAGATGGCGGTCGCATTCTCCGCCTCTTTCGATCACGGGCTGAACGGCGGTGGAGGAGATGATGGTAAGATCGCCGCAACGGGCCCCGGCGGGGGCGTGCCGGGTATTCCTCCGCATCTGCGCTGGGAGATCGACTGGGGCGGCGTCGATACGCTGGAAACCTACGCTCGCAAGCTCGACTTCTTCGGTATCGAATTGGGCACGTACGGCGTGCCTGGTCCTGGCCAAGTGACCTACATCAAAAACCTCTCGCGCACGAAGCCCGATCTCCGCCTGGGAGCAGCAAAGCTGGAAAAGCGACTTTATATGTCGTGGCGGTCCGGCGCCCTAAAAGATGCCGACCGGCAACTGGCCGCCAAGGCGGGCGTGCTGGCAGGAAAAATCCTGCTCCAATTCTTCGACAAAGAGACCGAGCAATTGTTGTTGCGCACCGAGCAAGAGTTCGATGGCCGCGATGCCTCGACCATCCGCAAGACCCGCTTCGGCCTCCGGCCAATCGGAAAAGGTTACGAGTTCTTTGTCATCGAGCAGCGATACTTGTAGCCGCGGTCGCGAGTATTGGGCGACGTCGACCTATTCGTGCATAGAGCGCGAACGCTGGTTCGAGGGCCGCGCCCCGCTGTCCGCATTCTACACGAGTGTGAACGAAGATGTCGTCCCGCTGGAGCGAAAAGCGATGGCGGTGGTCTGCCAATACGCAGCGCCTCAACGGATTGTAGCGGCCGGTTCGCCCAGCGTGATCCGTTCAATGAGCTCTGCTTGGACCCGCCGGGCCTCTTCATTGGGCACCTGGCACGTCCCGGCGTTTTTGTGACCGCCGCCTTCGTAGTCCAGGCAGAGGCTGCCGATATCGAGCGTTGACGTCCGGTTGAAGATCGACTTTCCGATCGTAAACACCGTATTCTGCTTCTTCACGCCCCAGAGTACGTGCACCGAAACATTGCAATCGGGGTGCATCGCGTAGATAAGAAATCGGTTGCCGGCGAAAATGGTTTCTTCCTGACGCAGATCCAAGACAACCAGGTTGTCGTAAACCGTAGCGCAGCGATTGACTTGCGCCCGATACGCTTGATCATGCTCGCGGTAGAGTTGCACGCGTTCATACACGTCAGGCAGAGCCAACACTTCTTCGATCGAGTGATCGCGGCAATAGTCGATCAACGACATCATCAATTGATAGTTCGAAACACGAAACTCGCGGAATCGACCCAGCCCGGTGCGAGCATCCATGAGGAACGAAAGCAATTCCCAGCCTTGCGGATTCAACACGTCTTCCATCGTAAACCGCGCCGAGTCGGCTTTATCGACCGCTTCCATCATTTCTGCCGAAATGGCTGGAAATCGACTAGCCCCGCCGAAATAGTTGAAAACCACTCTCGCGGCAGAGTCGGCCGAAGCCTCTAGAATGTGATTAGGACGACATTCTCCACCGGCTCGTTCTACTTCACTGTCGTGGTGATCGAAGCAAAGGTGACAACCGGGCATATAGGGCAGGTTGGTCAAAATGTCATTTTGCGTGACGTCGATTTTGCCGTCTTGAATATCCTTGGGATGCACAAATTTGATCTCGCCGAGGATGCCCATGTCCTTGAGCAACATCGCGCAAACCAGGCCATCGAAGTCGCTGCGGGTGATGAGTCGAAACTGCTGTGGATTGCCGCTCATGGACACTCTCCTTTTCCGTTGCCTCGACCTTGAAGTACGCCGTATCAGGAAAACATAGGTCAAAAAAGCCGGCGAGAGCGCCTTGCGTATCGATTAAAAGGGCTGTTTTCACGATCGTTACCGCTGCGGCGTTGCCCTTCGGATAAGTCGCATGCGAGCGGTTTTATCGAGCTGGCGGCTACCGGCGCAAGAGTCGGCCGCCGGTTTCTTCGAGCCAGTGCCCCTCCAAAATCTGGTGTCGCGGCGTACGAGTTTCGGAGGTCACCTAACCCAAGTTAGAGAGTTTTGACGTTCGCGAAAGGACTTAGGTGCGATTTGGGGGTGTTTATTTCACTACATTTGGATGCCGTCGAGCCGGCGGAGCCGGCGTGGTGGCATCAGGCCGAGCCGTTGGAAAATCACGGCC
>DASZTS010000018.1:0-123933 GCA_035547915.1 Pirellulales bacterium
CACAGGGTTGGGCGACGTCAAGAAAGTAGGTCTTCACTACATCGCCCTTTGCCACGCCGGGCCCCATCAACCTTGAACTTACGGTCGGTTCCCGGCTAAAAATTCTCGAAACCGCACTCGAACTCTCTAACTTGGGCTAACCGTTCGCCGGTTCCGACGCCCCGGCGGAAGCCACCGCCTCCATCGTATCGCCGACGAGGTAGTGGCACAGCAACGCGGCCAACTCGCGGACGACGATCGGCTTGGACAGGTAATCGTCGCAGCCGGCCGTGAGACACAAATCGCGATCTTCGCGCATGGCATTGGCGGTGAGCGCCACGATCGTGCCTCGATACCCTGCGGCGCGCAGCTCGCACGTCGCCTGATAGCCATCGAGTTTGGGCATTTGCATGTCCATCAGAATGATGTCGAAGGGCCGATCGTGGGAGGTGCTGATGAGCGCCGCTTCCACGGCCTTGCGGCCGTCCTCGACCACGGTGACTTCCAGGCCCTGCTTCTCTAGCAGGTAGGTGACGAGCCTGCGATTATCCGGTCCGTCCTCCGCGAGCAATACGCGGCCGCTCAATCTCGCGGGCGGCTTCCAATCCGTCGGCTCCTTTGACTGCGTAAGCGGTGCCGCGGGGGGCTCGATCAGCCGGACGCCCGCCAACGAGCCCGTGGCGATGGTCGCCACGAAGCGCGACCCTTCGCCCGGAGTGCTGCTGGCCGTTACGTCGCCGCCTAACATTTTTGCGATCTTGCGGCTGATGGTCAGCCCCAACCCGGTTCCACCGAACCGCCGTGTTGTGGAACTGTCTCCTTGGACGAACGGTCGGAAGAGCCCTTCGATCTGTTCCTGCGTCATCCCAATTCCCGTATCGACGACGTCGTACCTCAGCATCGGCATGCCTTGGTCATCGTGGCACAACTGCGCGGTCAATTGCACCGATCCGCGTTCGGTGAATTTCACGGCGTTGCTCAGTAGATTGACGAGCACCTGGCGGAGCCGAGTCGGATCGGTGCAAATCGATTCGGGCAGCAGACCAAGCTGCTCATGCGACAGCGTCAGCCCCTTCGCCACCGCCGCCGCGGAAACGACAGACAGCGCCTCGGCGGCAACCGCGACCGGCGAGACGGCTACGCGCTCCAGCGTCAACCGATCGGCTTCGATCTTCGAGAGATCGAGAATGTCGTTGATGAGCTGCATCAAGTGCTCGCCATTGCGGCGGATGATGTTCAGCCGGTCGCGCACGATCGGCAGGGTGCACTCCTCATGCAGAAGATCCGAATAACCCACGATCGAGGTGAGTGGGGTGCGAATCTCGTGGCTCATGTTCGCCAGAAACTCGCTCTTCGCGCGGTTGGCGCTTTCCGCGGCGAGTTTGGCGACACACAATCCCTCGGCCATCTCGGCCAGTTCGCGCGTGCGGCTCCGCACCATCTGCTCAAGTTCCTCGAACTTCAAGCGGGCCTGCCATTCCAGGCGCCACTTTTCCGTCAGGGCGCAGGCAAGCTGGCGCACTTCGATGTTATCGAAGGGCTTTTTGAGGATGAGCAGCCGGCCACATTGCCCCAGGTTGCGAACGATATCCTCCCACGAGTAGTCCGAGTACGCCGTGCAGATGACAATCTCCAGGTCGGGATACTCGGCCCAGATACGACGGACGGTTTCGACGCCATCCCAACCCGGCGGCATACGCACGTCGATGAAGGCCAGGGCATAAGGTCGCCCGTTGTGCTCCGCCTGGCGAACCATCTCCAATGCCTGTTGGCCCTGAAACGCCGAGTCGATTTCGTAATCGCCGATATCGCTGCTGCCCGCGGCCTTGGATTCGCCGAAAAGGGCCGCCCGCGCATCGTTCAACGCGCCGGACGCGCCCCGAGGGGTGGCAAGCGTCTTGCGAAAATCCTCGTGGATCGCCCCGTTGTCATCAACGATCAGCAACCGCCGGTTAGGCGCCTGCTCCGGAATGAATCGGCCGGTCATGATACGACCCTGTCGAGTGCGTTGGTAATTGAAGTGTGAACGTCGCCCCGGCACCGAGGCCATCGCTGTCAACCGTCAGCCGTCCGCCCAACTCGCTGGCGAGATTCGCGGCGCTATGTAATCCGAAACCGTGCCCCTCTTTGCGCGTCGTGAATCCCTGCGCAAAGATGCGAGTCAGGTTCTCCGGCGGGATACCGATTCCGTTGTCGCTAACTTCCACACGAATTCCCGACTGTCGATCGCGTTTCAACCTGACCGTGATACGACGCTCGCGCGCCGGCGCCTCGATCACGGCGCGCTTGGCGTTGCTGATCAGATTGATCACGATCTGCAGGAACTTGTGCTTGTCGAGGTGGACGCGTGGCAGGGCATCGAAGTCGCGCTGCACTTCGATGCCGGAGCAATCCAGCGCCGCCAGATTCATGCGCAGAGCGTCGTCGATGAGCTCGTCGACTGCCACTTCTTCCACCAGGTTCACGCAACGTGCGTAATCCTGCTGGACGGCGACGATTTCCTTGATATGCTCCACGCTGCGCGTCAGGGACTCGACCTCTTCCAAGAGTGCCGTTTCTTCGCTGGCCACGTGGCGGCTCAATTCGATCAGAAACCTGGGCAAGTGCTTGCCCCGTGGATCGCGGGCGATGAACTCGCCGGCCTCTTGGAGATGTTGTTCCAGCAAGTCGGTCGCTTGGCAAAAGTCGGCCGTTGCCGAGTTTCGCAGCTTGGCGCCGATCAGCGATGTGGAAGCATTGACACTGTTGAGGACATTCCCGACGTTGTGCAGAACGCCGATCGCAACTTCGGCCATGCCGGCCCGGCGGGCGATCTGCAGGTTCTCCTCTTGCGCGGCCTTGAGCTCGGCGGTACGCGTGGCAACCTCGGCCTCGATCCGATGATTCGTCCCCTCCAGCGAGGCCCTCTGCCAGGCGATGTCACGCATCTCTCGGACGCTCTGACGGCACGAGATCAAGAGGAACACGTCCTCGAACAAGACCCAGGCGGCATGCTCCAGCCATCTCCAAGGACTAACGGCGGCGAGACCAAAGACCGACTGCGGCCAGAAAATGCCACGGAGCAGATGGTCCCCGGCAACCACCAGCGTGGCCGGCAAGAATACCCGCCAATCTCGATAGAACGCCAAAAACGCCAGCGACCCGAACACATGGAAGTGCGTTTCGATGCGTCCGCCCATCACGTGGATCAACAGCCCCGACATCAGCATCTGGCCGGTGGCAATGGCGTAGCGTGTCAGGGCCGCCCCTGGCGACGTCAGTGCCAGCGCAACGGGAAATACTGTGATCAGCCCGCCTAGGACTAGCGCGGCGATCACGTGAGGATGCATTTCGCTGGTCGTGCCCTGCCAAGTCAAGGGCGACAACCAGAGCGCCGCGGCAACGGAGCCCAGCCATTGAAGAGGCATGAGCGCGGCGAACAGGCGGTCGGTGCGGCGATAGATGGCCCGCTGGTGCTCGCGGAATAATTCTTCCGCCCGCCAGGCTAGCGCCGCGGCGGCACCGTCGTGGTGTCTAGGGAGGACAACATGTTTCTTTGCGGTGAGTCTTTCCATCGAAGAGAGGACATCCGAAAGTTGAGCTTCGTTGTCCGACTGTCGACGTGCCCGATAAAATTGCCACGACGGCGCTCCGCCCTGCGTTGTCGCCGGCATGGCCTCGCGCCCCGGTGATCCCTCCGGAAAACCGTAGCTCGCCGTGCGTGCCGTACAATAAGACGTGCCCCGAGGTCGCCACGCCGAAGCGCTTGGCGATTGTGCCGTCCGTATCGGCCACGAGGGTTGTATCGGGGAGCGCGGCCGCTTCTTGCCAAAGCTCCGTTTGCATCCATTCGTGCGACGGAGTTGCCGGCGTCCGGAAATAGATGCGGACATCTGCCGCGTCGGGGCATGTCTGCAGGATCTGCCGCAGTTCGTTCAGGCTGGCCAGGGTGCACGGGCAGCGCGGATGTGCGAACATCAGCAGCGTTGGCCGGTCGGTCGCCGCAGGCGCCAGCACCTCGCGCGGATAGGCACTCGGTGGGGCGGCTCCTTCGCCCGGCGTAACATCGCGATCGATCATGGCGGCAAGGCCCGCCAGAACCGCCGTCAACCAGCCGCAGGCCGCCGCCCGGCGCATAGGTCGCGAACGGAGCATGGTTCCAACCACCATGAGATTGAGAAGCTCGGGGGCACCCGCAAGCGAGAAGCTCCGGATCGAGCATCATTCAGCAGGGTGGCTCCCCGCCTTCCGCGGCAGGCGCTCTTCAAAGAAACTATAGGTTGCAATAGACGTCGCCCAACTGGCGAAAATCAGCAAATCTCGCGCAAGGCCGCCCCGCAGCCGATAGCCGGCATCGAGATTATCTGAAGCAAAGGCTTCGGCTCTCACGAACGACCGGCGCAGACTCTCCGATTTCAAAATGACCTACAAGCCAGCAGCCGTCTTGGTGCGGCTGGCACCCCTAGGTCAAGCTTGGCAGCGGGCCATCTCCGCAGAAATCAGGGTTCCCGAACCGTTCGATGTGGTGCCCGAAGGCATGTGCGAGCGAGATGAGCAGCCGATTGTGCGGCAGCTTGGCATACTGCAGCGAACGCCCCATGCGGAAGTCGGTTCCTCCGCCCAACAGCACGAACGGAATATCGTCGTGCGTGTGTGAATTACCCTTGCCCAATTCGTTGGTCCAGACGATCAACGTGTTGTCGAGCAGGCTGCCACCACCACCCGGTTCGGGCGTGTCGGACAGGCGCTGGGCGAGATAGGCCAGTTGCTCGCAGTACCACTTGTTGATCTGCGTCAGCTTCTTTTGGGCGTCCTCGTCGTTGTCGGGCTTGTGCGAGAGGTCGTGATGGCCTTCGTCGATGCCCAGCCAGCGCATCCGGGCCTGCCCCACCGAGTTGGTGAATTGCAACGTCGAAACGCGTGCAAAGTCGGCGGCAAAGCTGTTCACCAGCAGATCGATCTGCATCTTGGTGATCCGCGGCATATTGTCGTTCTCGTCCTTCACGCCCGGCTCGAGTTCGGGCACGGCATGGGCGAGTTGGTTCTGGCCCTCAGCCGCCAACTCCTGCTCCATTTCGCGAACGAAGGTCGCGTGCTCTTCGATCAAACGGCGATCTTCGGCGCTGACCAATCCCGACACCTTGGCCAGGTCTTCGCGCACGTCGTCAAGGATGCTCTGCAAACTCTCTCGGTCTTTCATCCGGCCATATAACTTGCCGAACATCTGGTACGGGTCGTCGAGCGGTGCGATCGGCTTGTTCGGCCCGGCGTAGACCATGCGCGTCCAGGTATCGGCCCGCTCGGGCACCACCACGCCGAACTCGAGCGACCCGAAACGGGTGCGCGTCTCAGGCCGACCTTGCAGGAAGTTCTTGATCTCCTGGTCGATCGACAACCCGCTGGCCCAACCGGCCGGTGTATCGGAGCCGCCCTGGATGTTTCCCGGAAACAGTTCGACACCGGTCAACAAGCAACCGATGCCGCGCATGTGGCCGTCGCCGTCGCCCCGCACCTTGTTGCTCAGGCCGTTTAGCAGGAGCATCCGCTGTCGAAAGTTTTCGAGCGGCTGGAGGCTCTCCTTGAGCGTAGAGATTTCGCCCTCTCCGTCGGGCCAGAACTGCCACGGGACGACGCCATTGGGGCTGAATACGATCACCAAGCGCTGCTTACGGCCCGCTACGTCGGCGAAGCCGAGGCTCTGGAGGTTCAGGATGAAAGGCGTCGCCGCCGCCCCAATTCCCACCTTGCGTATGAAATCGCGACGCGAGCGCTTCGCCATCGGTGCTGTTTCTCACTACGGTTTGTTTTTGATGCCGCTTGCCCTTGTCGGCCAACCTTCGGACTTGGCCGATCCTCCCATCTCCGTTTTTACCACGAATCGACCATTTTTGCACGAAAGGTTTCATCTTTGTGGTGACGATTTTGTCCCCCGGCCTTGTCCGCGGACTCGATCCGGTTTTGTCGGTTGCTCCAAGAATCAGCGTTCATATCCCCACTCGTCGAAACACCGGCCCCATTCGTCGGCGATGCGCCGGCGCAGCGGTTCGGCCAACTCCTGGTGGCGATTCTTGCTGTAGTCGGTGATCGAGCTGAGGTAGGTTTCGAGGCGAGGTCGCATAACATCGCGAAAACCCCGAAGCCCGAGCGAGTCGTAGATGGACTCGACCACGTTCAGAGGGTCACGTTCCAACTCCTCGTAGGCGATCTCGCATAGCCGTCCCTGGGGTATCAGGTTCCGCTCGGCGAAGTAGGCGTCGTACATCGTACGGTAGGCCGAAAGGATCTGATCGTCGGCGTTCTGGAGCGGTCCGTGACCGAGGTGGTAGAGCGGCTGCACGACGTCGATCAGGTGCTTGGTCGATCGGAAGACGGCGTACGGATGCCGCGAGATGTGCACGAACCGGGCATCGGGGAAGAGGCTCAACAGCCGCTTGATGCGGGCCGTGTGTGGGGGCGATTTCAGCACGAGCGGTCGGCCGAACCGGAGCGTGAGTTTCTTGAGCAACGTCGTGAAAGCCTGCCCCCAGCGCGCGATCTCCTCTTCGGATGTCTTCTGAAAGGTCAGGTATTGATCGTAATGCGATCCTTCGCGGGGGAAGCACCAGCCGAGATACGGCGAAAGGCCGGTCATGGCACCCAGGGCGATTTCATCCTCGCTCGGCACCCCGACGCCCAGTGCCATCCCATCTTGAAAGCGCCGTCGTGGAATCAGCCTGCCTACGAACGGGGCGGCCAGTCGTTCTGTGGTGAGGAAGGTATGCGGGTTGAGTACTTGATAGAAATTCGGCGCGGCGAACTGCGGATCGAGCGCCAACAAGTTGTGCAAGTGGGTCGTGCCGCTGCGATAATGGCCGAGGACGAACAGCGGAGGGCTTACCTCCGTGGCCGCAATTCGCTTGGCGAAACGAAGTCGCTCGATACGGGCATTGATCGAATTCGACGCGGTGACGGCGGTCTGGAGCAGCGCGCGAGGGGCCTGTTTCGCATCGACGGCGAAGCGGTGTCGTCGCAACAAGGCCCACCAATCGCCGAAGGCCATGCCCTGGAGCGCATGGACGACGTGTCGGGCGAGGAAGTCCTTGATCTTCTCCGGCATGGCTCTCTCGTCGCCCGATCGCGTTGGCTTCGCAGCCGACGTCATCGTTGACGTCGCGTGAGGTCGCCCGATGCACGCAAGGTAATCAAGCGGCTTGATGGCGGCAACCTGCTCGCGGCAAACCCGTGCCGACCGGAGCTATGACGAGGTGTCGTTGTGCCGCCCTCAATCCGATGCGCAGCCCAATCCGCCCAGGGGCGATCGAGAACGCCGGTGGCGCTGCTTGTTTGTGGCGCTGCTTGTTTGAGCGAATGGGCATGGTCTAATTATGCCGTCGCCGACCTTCTCTACCGACGTCATATAGCCTGGGAGATCTCCTATGCCAAGAACTCGCAAGCTCTTGGTTGTCTTACTCGTGTTGGGGGCGTTGACCATGGGCACCGCGATCGCGATCGACAAACGGCCCGATTCGCCTGGTCCGGGTGCGAGCAGCGAAGAGCTCGTCGAGGCCGCGCGTCAAACGTACGAAGTGCTCAAGAAGAATCTGCGACGAAGCGAGCCGGAGGATCTCTATCTCTGGTCGAAACGCTGGATGACCGCCGAATGGGATCTCGGCCTGGCCGCCGGTGAGGCCCCGAAGGCTGTCAGGGAACACTATGCCCGCATGCTCGAACTGGAGACGATCACCGTCGCCCTGCATGAAGCCGCTCAACTATCCGCGGAGAAGGTCGCGGCGACGAAGTACTACCGTACCGAAGCGGAATTGATGCTGGCCCGCACGGGAGGGTAGCGCCAAGTTCTCGGTCCTGCGGCAGTGATACCCAAACCGGCACCGAATGTTCAACTGGCAGAATGTTGCGATCTTGATCGCGATCGGGGCTCTGCAACTCTCGGTGCCGATGTTCTTCGTCGGCAGGCGGCTCGTACGCGGCGAACTGCGAATTCGTTATAGCGTTCGTGGTTTGTTGGTATTCGTAACGCTTCTGGGCGTGGCGTTGGGAATCCTTTGCCTTCCCTTGCCGCTGCTCATGAGAATCGTGGTCCTCTGGGGATTCGCCGTATGCAGCGCAGGCTTTTACACGACAACGCTGCTGCCGAATCCGCGGCGGAAGGATAAGCCCCCCTGAGCGGCGTTCTGGCCGGCAGCGCTTGCTTGGACTACCCCGGTTACCATTCCACAATTCTCCGCAAAGGCGATGTGTTTGTTTTGCCGATGCTCTTGGTTGCGATGGCCGCGCGCTCCCGGGGGCAGGTGATGAGCGAGACCGCGGCAGATTGGGGTATCGCAGCACGACTTCCGTAACCGCTACCCGCCACTCCTCCTCCGGATTCGCAACGATGGGTTTTCTATCAGGCAGGATGAGCTTCGACCGATTCCGCGTCGAGTCGCCCGAAGTTCGCAAGTTCGGCGAAAAGCAGATCGAGGTGTTGGACCGTTTCGCCATTGCTCAAGCCGGCGAGCCGGGCTTCGACGAGACACGCGTCGGCTTTACCGGCGGCAACCACCTGCTCGATACCAACTTCTCCGTCGAGAAGAACGTATTCGGAGATATTCTGAATTGCGGCATCCGTATCGACACGACGAAGGTTCCCGCGGCACTGCGCACGGCCTGGCAGGCGATGGAAATCGATGCGTTGACCGGCGGCGAGCCTGGCAGACGGTTGACGAAGGCCGAGCGGCAGGAGGTGAACGAGGCGGTGGAGCAGCGCGCCAAGGATGAGGCCGCCGACGGCAGGTTCCGCCGCATGCAAAATGTGTCGGTTCTGTGGGATGCCGGCCAACGGTTCCTGTATCTGGGCGGAGGCGGTCCCGTCGCCACCGAACAGTGCCTGGACCTGCTGTCGCGGGCGTTCAACCTATCGCTCGAATGGCAGACGGCCGGCCGGTTGGCGCATGCCTGGTGCTCGGACAATAAGCAGAGCGCGGCATGGGAAGCCCTCGCTCCCAGCATCTTCCACGATACCGCCTCGGGCGCGATCGCCTGGGTCAGCGATCTCTCGGCCAATTTCGATTTCGTCGGCAATGAATTCTTGCTGTGGCTCTGGTGGCGCTTGGAGTCGGAATCCGACACGATCACCTTGGCCGACGACGGCGAAGTCGTGGGAATGCTCAATCGGACATTGAGCCTCGAATGCCCCGAAGCGATGTCGGGCAAGGAGACGATCACGGCCGAATCTCCCGTCCGCTTGCCCGAGGCCTTGCACGCCATCTCCGCTGGCAAGTTGCCGCGCAAGAGCGGTCTGGTGCTGGTGCGACAAGGTTATCAACACGATCTCGTACTTCAGGCAGAGACGTTTTCCGTCAGTGGCGCAAAATGCCAACTCACGTCGGGCGACGACGAGGAGGCGGGCGACCCGACCGAGGAGCGAATCTCGGCGTTGCGGCATCTCGTCGAGACGCTCGATCTGTTGTTCGCTGCTTTCTGCCAACGTCGCTTCGCCAAGACATGGAGCCGAGACGTGGGTGAGATTCGCCGCTGGCTGGAGAAGGGTGGCCCGTCGAAGCGGTCCGCAGCCTAAGGCGGGCCGCGCCTCACCGCCTTGTCGGATCGGCGGCAACTCGGATGATCTTCTTGCCGAAGTTCTCTCCCTTCAGCAACCCGATCAATTCCTGCGGCGCGTTCTCCAAACCATCGGTGATGTCTTCGCGGTGCTTGACGCGACCCTCGCGCAGCCACCGGCTCATCTCGGCGCCGAATTCGGGGAACTGCGAGGCGAAGTCCCAGACGATGAACCCTCGGAAGGTCAGTCGCTTGACGAGAATCTGCTGCATGACCAAGGGCGTGCGATCCTGTCCGGCGGGCAGTTCTGTGGCGTTGTAGTGGGCGATCAATCCACAAACGGGCACGCGGGCGAAGTTGTTGAACAGAGGTAACACGCCGTCGAATACCGCGCCGCCGACGTTCTCGAAATAGATGTCGATACCCTTCGGACACGCCGCTTTCAGACGCTCCGCCATGTCGGGCCGACGGTGGTCGAGACAGTCGTCGAAGGCCAATTCCTCTTTCACGAACCGGCACTTCTGCTCGCCGCCAGCGAGGCCGATGACGCGGCATCCCTTGATCTTGGCGATCTGGCCCACGACCGAGCCCACGGCACCAGAGGCCGCCGCCACCACAAGGGTTTCGCCGGGTCGCGGCTTGCCGATGTTGAGTAGCCCGGTGTAGGCCGTGAAGCCGGGCATCCCCAACACGCCCAACGCGTAAGAGATGGGCCCTAGCGACGGATCGACCTTGCGCTTCCCCTCGCCATCGGCAAGACAGAACTCCTGCCAACCGGTATGACCGAAAACGATGTCACCGGCCGCATAATGCGGGATGTTGGACTTCACGACTTCGGAGACGGCGCTGCCTTCCATGACTTTGCCCACCTCGACAGGCGGGGCATACGAGGGGCCGGCGTTCATGCGGCCACGCATGTAGGGATCGAGTGACAGATAGATCGTGCGCAGCAGCATCTGCCCTGCGCCGGGTTCCGCGACCTGTGTTTCGACCAGCTTGAAGTTGTCGGGCGTCGGTTCGCCATGCGGGCGCGATGCCAGGATGATCTGCCGGTTCTTCGTCGTGGCCATGATTCCTCCCTTTCGGCTCGTGGAGCGTTGAGTTGGCGCAGTTTAGCACTTCCATCGCCTGCCTATCGAACCGAGCGTGGCTATACTGGTTCGAGCATTGACCTTCTGGGAGATTCATCCGATGAAAGCCTTGAACTTCGCCCTTGCCGTGATCCTGTCGGCTCCGTTCGTCGCACACGCCGCCGATCCCGAGAAGCCAACGGCACTTCCCGATCCTGCAAAGATCAAGCCCACGATGTACTGCACCGGCTTTGCCTTCGCCGAAGGGCCGGCCATCGACCGCGACGGCAACCTCTACGTGGTCAACTACCGCGAGTGGGGCACGATCGGCAAGATCACGCCCGACGGAGCGGCCAGCATCCTCATCAACCTGCGCAAAGAACTGCCGGCCGACGGCGACAGGTTGCCGAGTTGCAACGGACTGAAGATCGACGACGACGGCAACATCATCGGTGCCGAGACCGGCACGTCGCAGGTCATCCGCGTGGCGAAGGATGGCAAGAAGGTTGAAGTGCTGGCACGCGAGGTCGACGGTGTACGGCTGAATGGCCTGAACGACGTTGCGCTCGATCCCAAGGGGAACATCTACTTCGCGAACCCCGGCCAACACAACGTCTACCGCATCGATCGAAACGGCTCGATCGACCGCCTCAACCCGGAACCGATCGGCTCGAACGGCATCGGCGTCACGCCCGATGGAAGACACCTCGTCACGGCCGATTCCGACGGCATGCGGCTGATGATCCTCGACCTCGACGACGCCAAGGGCAAGAACCAGCGCGAGTTGATCTCCTTCAAGCCGGCCGGCACACCCGAAAAGCTCGGCGGCGAGGAGAAGCAGAAGCTGATGGACAGGGTCGGCGTGCCAGACGGATTCGTGTTCGACGAGTTTGGCCGCCTGTACCTCGGCATGTGGACCGGGAAGGTGGTACACGTGATCGAAGTGCCCAGCGGAAAGCTGTTGGCAACGTATCAGGCGGGCGGCAGCCAGGCGACCAACGTGCATTTCCACAACGGCGATCTCTACGTCACGGTGGCCGCCCACGAGGCCGTGTACAAGTTGCCGTTGGGCATCCGCGGTTGGCGTTACAGCAAGGGCTGCGGCTATTAGAGCAACCGGATCGAGCAGCCGCTTTTAGCTCGGCGCGAACTTGACAGACGTTGCATCTGTCTCACCTCGAATGCCACCTGCGAGGATATTGAAGGAGACACGACGGTGAGCCAGGAGATCTACGTCAGGACCGATGTGGAAACGGATGGTCCGATTCCCGGGCCACACTCCATGTTGAGCTTCGCCTCTGCCGCATTCACCGCGGAAAAACGGGCCGAGGCTCGGCGGAGAGCCGGCTCGAAATGACCGCGGATCGCCCAGATGTTCGCTGCCGTTGACGTGTTCTACGACGAGGCGCAATCGAGGGCTCGCGCCGCGTGCGTCATCTTCCCGGACGCGCTCGGCGATCGGATTACAGAAGAATTGGTTGTCCCCGTGAGCCCGATCGCGGCCTATGCCCCGGGAGCGTTCTATCGCCGTGAATTGCCTTGCATCGAAGCGGTTGTTGGCTCCAGGGCCGCAGGGCTGGAACTGCTTTTCGTCGACGGCTATGTGTATCTGAACGAAGACGAACGTCCCGGGCTGGGCTGGCACGTTCACCAAAGTTTGGGCGTTCCGGTCATCGGAGTCGCGAAAAAGCGCTTCGCCGATGCCGAGAAATTCTCGGACGTGGTACTTCGCGGCGGCAGCCAGCAACCGCTCTATGTGACGCAGGTCGGCTATCGTGGTTCGGCCGCCGACCTGGTACGGCAGATGCACGGCGCCCACCGCATTCCGACCGTGCTGCGCCGGGCGGATCAGTTGGCTCGCGGCAACGACATGCCGAAGGGATGATCACAAGATGTCACGAATACATTTCCTTTTCGACGGTCCCGATGATGCCCGCTGCACGGTGGCCCTGGCGCACGGTGCCGGGGCTGGCATGGATACGCCCTTCATGGGTTGGTTTGCGGCGGAACTCGCCAAGCGCGGCCTTCGCGTGGCCCGGTTCGAGTTTCCTTACATGGCCGAGCGGCGCCGAATTGGGAAGCGAGGGCCGCCCGACAAGCAGCCCGTTTTGATCGAGACGTGGCGAGAGGTGATCGAGACTCTCGGCCCCGACCGTCTGGTCATCGGGGGCAAGTCGATGGGGGGCCGCATCGCCAGCATGGTCGCCGACCCGGCAAAAGTCGGCGGCCTGATCTGCCTGGGCTATCCGTTCCATCCCGTCGGCAAGCCGCACCAACTGCGGGTCGAACATTTGCAAACACTGACGACGCCGACGATGATCTTGCAGGGCACCCGCGACCCGTTCGGCAACCAAGCAGAAGTCGCCGGCTATGGACTGTCGAACTCGATCGAGCTTCATTGGCTCGAGGACGGAGACCACGACTTCAAGCCGCGGAAGGGATCGGGGCGGACGCAAGCGGACCATTGGAACGCAGCGGCGGATAGCATCGAAGCCTTCATCCGTCGCATTGAACAGTCGAGCTGATCCACCGCAACGATAGTCACATTGGCAGCGACTGGCTTCGCGAGCCAACCGCTTACGCTTGGTTCTTGCCCGCGCCTTTGACGGACTTCCGCTGTTCGGCCGTCAGCAGCCCAACGACCTCTTTGCGGATTTCCTTCCGGAGCCGATTCAATTCGGCCTGGGCCGTGGCCATGCTCGTCTTCTGCTCATCGGTCAACTCAACGGCCGCGTCGACCGCTGCCTTGAGCTCCTTGCCCTTCTTGCCGGCGGCCACAGCGTCTCTTCTCGCGCTCCGCTGCATCCCTCGCTGCTCTTCGGTCAGAATATCGGCGACCTTCTTCTGGGCGTCGGCCAGCTTAGCGGTGTACTGCGATTTCAATTCGTCGAACTTGGCCTGCTGCTCGGGTGACAGCTCGATGCCGGCCGGGAGTTTGAAGACCGCGGGAGTCGGCGAGCTCTTCTTCGCCTTCTTACCCTTCTTCGCCGGCGGTTCGTCGGCAACCAGGATGTTGGCGAGCAATAGGGCCAGCACGCAGAACGCGGTCAGACGAAGAACGGGCTTCATGGAAAACAGCTCCGGTGAAGGGCGGAAAGGGGGATTTCAAAGATATGATGCGCGAAGCGCCCCGATTATTGGGTCGACGCCGTCGTCCCTTTCCAAATCGCCCGGCTTCTGCAAGTCTCGCCGCCGGCAGGCCTTGGCTCAGCGCATGCAGACGGGACGCGACGGATCGGCCTGCCTTGCCCGGCAAGGCCGTTACGCCCTTCCCCGTCACTACAACGCGAAATAGTTGACTGTGCTATTCTTGCTTTGATACCGGGCGGGCCGATATGCTTCCGGATGGACGGAGTCCAGGACGAGGCGGCCAACACTTCTCGACCACGCGGAAGAAAGGTGATGCTGAGTCATGCGTATTCTGCACACGAAAGCCAATCCAGCCCCCGAATCGGCTGCCGCGCTTGTCTCTCCGAGCGTCCGTGAGTTCTTCGCTTCGCCGATCCACCGTCCGGCCACGAGCGGAGGAACCATGAAAGTCACGCCGATTGCGGCCGTTTTACTGGCGCTCGTTTTCCTCTCGCTGCCTGCGTGCAGCACGCACAAGGAGGAGCACCACCAAGAAGCTCACACGATTGTGGCCACCTACCCGCGGGCACAGTCGGTCACGCTCACGCAACAATATGTCTGTCAGATCCACTCGCAGCGACACGTGCAGATCCGTGCTCTGGAGCGAGGGTATCTCGAGGCGATCGAGGTCAAGGAAGGGCAGCCGGTGAAGGCAGAGGACGTGCTGTTCAAGGTCATCCCCATCCTTTACCAGAAGAAGGCGGACGCCGAGATCGCCGAGGCCCGGCGCGCCCAGTTGGAGTTCGATTACACCAAGAAGCTCTTCCAGAACAAGGTGGTCTCCGAGAACGAGCTGTCACTGCTCGAAGCCAAGCTGGCACGAGCCAAAGCGCAGGCGGAGTTGGCCTCGGCCGAACTCGGTTTCGCCACGGTCAAAGCACCCTTCGATGGCATCATCGACCGTCTGTACCAACAGCAGGGCAGCCTGATCGAAGAGGGCGAGGTCCTCACGACCATGTCGGATAACAGCGTGATGTGGGTCTATTTCAATGTGCCCGAGAAACGTTACCTCGAATACATGGCCGACCTGAAGCAGCATCAGGACCTGAAGATCGAGCTGGTACTGGCCAACGGCAACAAGTTTGACCAGCCCGGCGAGATGACGTGGGACGGCACTTCGTGGAAGGCCGGCGCGATCGAAGCCGACTTCAACAATGAGACGGGGAACATCCCCTTCCGCGCCGACTTTCCGAACCCGAAGCGCCTGCTGCGTCACGGCCAGACCGGAACCGTCTTGATCAGCCGCGTGGAGGACGGCGCCATCGTCATTCCGCAACGGGCGACTTTCGAGGTTCTCGCCAAGCGGTTCGTCTACGTCATCGACGGAGACAACGTGGCGCATCAGCGCGAGATCACCATCGAGAACGAATTGGAAGACATCTTCGTCATCAAGAGTGGCCTCGATGTGACCGACAGGATCGTCCTCGAGGGGATTCGCCAGATTCGCGACGGCGACAAGGTGGAATACCAGGAACTTGCGGCGGATAAGGTCGGAGAAAAGCTGAAATTCCACGCCGAATAGCGTTCGCTTCGGAGCGGCTAACAAAGGCTGGGAGCCGGAGCGCCACGGCTTCTGGGATAGGCTCTTAATCGTCGAAGAGCTTGGGCATCTCGTGTTGCTTGGCCGACATAGCGCGGCCGACGAACATGGCGCCGATACAGAGGATCAGAAGACCAACTGCGATGACGATTGCGCTCACGTCTTTGATCGCTGCCTTAGTTCGAGCTAAACCCACGGCCTACGGCCGTGCGACCCTGGCAGGCTCCGCCGTTCCGGCGTGAGTGGGCGCATAAAATACGCTCTTTCTCCTTTGAGCCTCGCTGGGCTAGGAGAAAGAGCGCATGGAAAACTTCGAGTCGTTGTCGCACGTCCGTTGGGAGTGCAAGTATCACGTGATTTTCATCCCCAAGTATCGCAGGAAGGTGATTTATGGCAAGCAGCGTTCGGTGATTGGTCGGATTCTGCGTGACCTGTGCCAGCAGAAAGGCGTCGAGGTTCTGGAGGGGCACGCGATGCCCGACCATATTCACCTGTGCCTCAGGATACCGCCGAAGTACTCGGTGTCGTACATAGTCGGGTTCTTGAAAGGGAAAAGCGCGGTTCGGATTCATCGCGAATTGTTGAAGGAACGACGAATGACGGGCCTTCACTTTTGGGCGGCCGGCTACTGGGTGAGCACGGTCGGCCGGGACGAAGCTGCAGTGCGGCACTATATCCGCGAGCAGGAGCATTTTGACAGAGGGCAGGGACAATTATTCGAGTAACGTAAACCACTTATCAAGCCCCAGCGGGGCTCTCTTTCACCCACCCGCCCCGCTTCGCGGGGCAAGCCAAAGCCACGCCCTACGGGCGTGGTCGGTTACCGATTGAAAAAGCCGTTGGGTGCACGCGGAGAACCGCGCGGCCAAGTTCTACAGTGGGGGCAAACACGTGGCCGACAAATTCGCCCCATCGCCACCCCGGGAAAAGGTAGGTCACTCTGGGGGGGTGTCAAATTGAACCGTTCGTGACGAACAATTCCACGCGAGCCCTTTCCGAGTAGGATAGGTCCGCTCGAACCGGACGACGCGACAGCCGGGCCGAATCAGGACTGTGTTAGAGGTGACGTGGGTGACCGGCCAAGCCGGCGCAGGATATAATCGACGCGGGTTTTTGCTCATTCGCCCGGAGCCGATCGAACATGTTCTCTCGCCGATTCTGGATGTTGGTGCCGCTTGTCCTCGTCAGCCTCATGGGCTCCGCGTCGGCGGTCGACGAGACCAGCCGGATTCGCGTGCTCTTCCTCGGCGACCAGGGCCACCATCGTCCGTCCGACCGTTTTCGCCAGATCCAGCCCGTGCTCGCCCGCCGCGGCATCGACGTGACGTACACCGAGAACGCCGCCGATCTGCGTCCCGAAACCCTCGGCCAGTACGATGCCGTGTTGCTCTATGCCAACATCGACCGCATCGAGCCCGAGCAGGAGAAGGCGTTGCTCGAATACGTGGCCGCCGGCCACGGCTTTGTGCCCCTGCATTGCGCCTCGTACTGCTTCCGCAACTCGCCGCGGATCGTCGAGCTGATCGGTGCGCAGTTCTCGCGGCACGGCACCGGCGTCTTCAGCGAGACGGTGGCCCGCCCAGACGACCCACTCATGCAGGGCTATGCCGGGTTCGAGAGCTGGGACGAAACCTACGTCCACCACATGCACACCGAGAAGGACCGCACCGTCCTCTCCTACCGGGTCGACGCCGAAGGACGCGAGCCCTGGACCTGGGTTCGCACGCACGGCCAGGGGCGCGTCTTCTACACCGCCTGGGGCCACGATCAACGCACCTGGGGGCACCAGGGTTTTCAAAACCTGCTGGATCGTGGCATTCGTTGGGCCGTCGGTCGCGATCCGGCCGCCGCGGGTTCCTATCCGCCGCTCGCGGCCGAACTGCTCGAAACGACACCCAAACGTGACGATGTGGAGCCGTTCGAATATGTCAAAGCCAACGTGCCGTTCTATCCGCCGAGCGAACGCTGGGGCACCATCGGCGAGCCGATCACGAAGATGCAGAAACCGCTCGGGCCCGCCGAGTCGCAAAAACATCTCGTCACGCCCGTCGGTTTCGAAGCCCAACTGTTCGCGGCCGAGCCGGACATCGCCAAGCCCATCGCGATGAACTGGGACGAACGGGGCCGGCTCTGGATCGCCGAGACGTTCGATTACCCCAATGAGTTGCAGCCCGAGGGCCAGGGCCGCGACCGCATCAAGATCTGCACCGACACCGACGGGGATGGCCGGGCCGACAAGTTCACCGTCTTCGCCGATAAGCTGAGCATTCCCACGAGTCTTACCTTCGCGCGGGGCGGAGTTATCGTGCAGCAGGCGCCCGACACGCTCTTTCTGCAAGACACCGATGGCGACGACAAGGCGGACGTGCGGAAGGTGTTGTTCAGCGGCTGGAACACGCGCGACACGCACGCCGGGCCGAGCAACCTGCAGTACGGGCTCGATAATTGGGTCTGGGGCATGGTGGGCTACGCCGGCTTCGCCGGCGAGGTGGGCGGCGAACGGCACCGTTTCGGCCAGGGTTTTTATCGCTTCCGGCCCGACGGATCGGAGCTCGAATTCCTGCGCTCGACGAACAACAACACCTGGGGCCTCGGCTTCAGCGAAGAAGGGACCGTCTTCGGCTCGACCGCCAATCGCAACCCCAGCGAGTATCTGGCCATCGCCAACCGCTATTACGAGGGCGTGCGTGGGTGGTCGGCCGGCCAGTTGAACGGCATCGCCGACACGTACCTGTTCCACGCGCCCACAGAGAAGATCCGCCAGGTCGATCAGCACGGCGGCTACACGGCGGCGGCCGGGCATGCGCTCTATACGGCGCGGGCCTATCCCAAGGCTTATTGGAATCGCACCGCGTTCGTCACCGACGGCACCGGACATCTGGTGGGCACCTTCGCGCTCACGGCGGACGGCGCCGACTTTCACTCGACCAACCCGGGCAACCTGCTGGGGAGCGACGACGAGTGGACCGCCCCGATCATGGCCGAGGTCGGGCCCGACGGACAGGTGTGGGTCATCGACTGGTACAACTACATCGTGCAGCACAACCCGACGCCCGCCGGCTTCCAGACCGGCAAAGGGGCCGCCTACGAGACCGACCTGCGCGACAAGCGTCACGGCCGCATCTACCGCGTGGTGTATCGAGGCGCACCGGAGCACGCGGGGGTCGATGCGCCGGCGCAGAGTCTTTCGCTCGCCCAGGCGAAGCCCGGTGAACTGGTCGAAGCGCTCCGCCACACGAACCTGTTTTGGCGGCGGCACGCGCAGCGTCTGCTCGTCGAACGCGGCAAGCAGGACGTCGTGCCGCTGTTGATCGACTTCGTCAAGAATCCCGACGTGGACGAGATCGGTCTGAACGTGGGAGCGATCCACGCGCTCTGGACGATGCACGGCCTGGGCGCGCTCGACGGCTCGCACCCGTCGGCCACGTCGGCGGCGATCGGGGCCTTGCGGCATCCGTCGGCCGGCGTGCGACGCAACGCGGTGGCCGTCCTGCCGCCCGCCGAGAAATCGGCAGCCGTCCTTTTGGAGGCCAACCTGCTTGCCGATCGCGACCCGCAGGTCCGCCTGGCGGCGTTGTTGGCGCTCGCCGCGACGCCGGCAGACCCGAACGCCGGCCGGGCCCTCGCTGCCATGCTTGCCCGCCCCGAGAACATCTTCGATCGCTGGATTCCCGACGCCGCGACGGCAGCCGCGGCCAAGCACGATGTGGCGTTCCTGCTGCAAGCGGCAGGTATGGGCGGAGCGGTGCGCGGTGGGGATGGTGTGAAGGAGGAGGCGACAGATGAGGTGGCAGGCCACCCTCACCCTAGCCCTCTCCCGGAGGGAGAGGGGAGGGCGCGATTCATGGGGGTGGTGGCGGTGGTGAGCGAGCATTATGCACGCGGCGAACCGGTCGATTCGGTCGGATCGCTGCTGGTGGCGCTCGCCGACGCCGATCCGCCCGTGGCCGAGACGATCGTGGGCGGCCTCGCCAAAGGCTGGCCCAAGAAGGGTACGGTCGAACTGAACGCGGCGGCCGAGCAGGCGATCGGTCGGCTGCTGCCGCGCCTCTCGACCGGCTTCCAGGGACAACTCGTCAAGCTGGCGACCGCATGGGGAAGCAAACGGTTGCAGGAGCACGCCGACCAGATCGTCGAATCGCTGCTAGCCTTGGTGAGCGACGAACAGCGGGCGGACGACGAGCGCGTGACCGCGGGGCGGCAGTTGATCGAATTCCGCGGCAGCCAGGCGCAAGCCGTCGAACCGCTGCTCGACCTGGCGGCGTCGCCGCGCACGTCGCCCGACGTCGCAGCCGGGCTGATCGATGCCCTGGCGGGCAGCGATGCCGACGAAGTCGGCGCGGCGCTGGTCGATAAATTCGCCGAACTCACCCCCGCTGCCAAAAAAGCGGCCATCCGCGTGCTGCTCGGCCGCCCCGCGTCGACCCGCGTGTTCCTCGACGGCGTGGCTGCCGGCAAGGTGCCGCTCGCCGATCTGACGCTCGACCAGAAACAGGCCCTCGCGGCGCATCCCGACCGCAACATCGCCAAGCGAGCCAAGGAGATCCTGTCGACCGGCGCGGGCCTACCGAACGCCGATCGGCAGAAGGTGCTCGACGAGTTGCTGCCGCTGACCAAAAAGACCGGCAACGCGGCGGCCGGCAAGGAAGTGTTCAAGCAGCAGTGCGCCAAATGCCACACGCACAGCGGCGAGGGAAGCAAGATCGGCCCCGACCTGACCGGCATGGCCGTGCATCCCAAGGCCGAACTGCTCACGCACGTCATCGACCCCAGCCGCAACGTCGAGGGCAACTACCGCGTTTACACCGTGGTGCTCGTCGACGGTCGCTTGCTCACCGGACTGTTGGCCGGCGAGACCAAGACCTCGATCGAGATCGTCGACGCCGAGGCCAAACGCCACGCGGTGCTCCGCGAAAACATCGAGCAACTCGTGGCCTCGACCAAGTCGCTCATGCCCGAAGGGTTCGAAAAGCAGGTGCCGCCCGAGCGCATCGTCGACCTGCTCGAGTTCTTGACACAGCGCGGCAAGTTTTTGCCGCTCGACCTGGCCCGCGTCGCGACCATCGTCAGCACGCAGGGGATGTTTTATAGCAAAGAGGCCGGCATGGAGCGGTTGATCTTCCCCGACTGGTCGCCCAAAACGTTCGCGGGCGTGCCGTTCACGCTCGTCGATCCGCAGGGCGACCGGGTGCCGAACGTGATCATGCTCTATGGGCCGGTCGGCAAGTTCCCGCCTTCGATGCCCCGCTCGGTATCGCTCCCCTTCAACGGGCCGGCCAAGACGGTGCACTTCCTCAGCGGCGTGAGCGGCTGGGGTGCGCAGGGCGAACTGGCCGACGGCAGCGTCTCGATGATCGTGCGGCTGCACTATGCCGACGGCGAGAGCGAAGACCATCCGCTCCGCAACGGCCAGCATTTCGCCGACTACATCGGTCCCTTCGAGGTGCCCCAATCGAAGCTGGCCTTCAAGCTTCGCAACCAACAGGTCCGCTACTTCGCCATCAACCCCGCGCGGCGCGAAGCCGTCGAGCGGATCGAACTCGTCAAAGGCCCCGACAACACCGCCCCCATCATCATGGCCATCACGGTGGAAGGGCTTTGATATTCGCGCGGAGACGTCGATGGATTTGTCGATGTCCGTTTAGGTTTCCAGACGTCCTACTACGCCAGAATCTCTTTCACCACCTTGCCGGCGACGTCGGTGAGGCGGAAGTCGCGGCCCTGGTAGCGATAGACCAGGCGTTCGTGGTCGATGCCCAACAGGTGGAGCATCGTGGCGTGCAGATCGTGCACGTGAACGACGTTCTCGACCGCATTGTAGCCCAGTTCATCGGTGGCGCCGTGGCTGATGCCCGGCTTGATGCCGCCGCCGGCCAGCCAGATCGAAAAACCCTTCATGTGATGGTCGCGGCCGTCGCCCTGGGCCATCGGCGTGCGGCCGAACTCGCCGCCCCACACCACCAACGTCTCGTCGAGCATGCCGCGCTCCTTCAGGTCGGCGATGAGCGCGGCCGAGGCCTGGTCGACCTCCTTCGACGTGATCTCCATGCCCCGCTTCAAGCCACCGTGATGGTCCCAGCCGCGATGATAAAGCTGGATGAATCGCACGCCCCGCTCGGCCAGTCGCCGGGCCAGCAGGCAGTTGGCCGCGAACGAGCCATCGCCGCCGGAGGTGCCGTAACGGTCGAGCACGCTCTTCGGCTCGCCCGACACATCGATCAGTTCCGGCACACTCGATTGCATCTTGAATGCCATTTCGTATTGGGCGATGCGCGTGGCGATCTCGGGGTCGACCACCTCGCGGTCGCGCATCCGGTTCAGATCGTTCACCGCATCGACCACGTCCTGTTGCCGCTCGCGGCTGATGCCCTTGGGGTTGCCGACGTACAGCACGGCGTCTCCCTTCGAGCGGAACTCGACACCCTGGAAACGGCTCGGCAAAAAACCGCTGTGCCACTGCCGCGCGGCGATCGGTTGGGCTTGACCGCCCGTGCCCAGCGACGTGAGCACGACGAAACCCGGCAAGTTGTCGCTTTCGCTTCCCAGCCCGTAGACCAGCCACGAACCCATCGACGGCCGGCCGGAGATCGTCGTGCCGGTGTTCATGAACGTGTGGGCCGGGTCGTGGTTGATGGCTTCGGTGCGCATCGACCGGATGATGCACAGCTCGTCGGCCACCGAGCCGATGTGGGGAAACAGCTCGCAGATCTCCTGCCCCGACGCGCCGAACTTCTTGAAGCCGAATTGCGGCCCGTAGCAGTTGAGCTTCTGCCCTTGCAGTTGGGCGATCGGCTGGCCCTTGGTGTACGACTCGGGCATCGGCTGCCCGTGAAGCTCGGCCAGCTTGGGCTTGTAATCGAGGGTTTCGAGGTGCGTCGGTCCGCCGGCCATGCAGAGGAAGATCACCCGCTTGGCCTTGGGGGCGAAATGCAACGGATTCACCTCGCCCAGCGCGGCCGGACGATCGGCCGCCGGCGCGAACGTCGGCCGTAGAAAATTGGCCAACACGGCCGACGCCATGCCGGTCGTCGCCCGGTTGAGGAACGTGCGACGGTTGGCGAGAAGCAGCGATTGTGGGTTGAGCGACATGACACACCTTGGGGCCGGGCGAACGGCGGTAAGCCGGTTATGTTTTCAATACCGGGTGATGGTTTCGTGCAGGTTGAGAATGGTTCGGGTCACGGCCGTCCAGGCAGCCAACTCGGCGAGGTCGACGCCGTCGGGCGCTGGCAGGTCGCCGTTCTGCGACTGCTCTCGCGCGGCGTCCGGATCGGTGGCGTAGGCCGCACGGTCCTTTTCATACAGCCGCACCAGCACGGCGGTTTCGTCCGGTTGGGGATCGCGGCCGAGCGCCTCGCGCCAGGCGAAACGAATCCGTTCGGCGGGGTCGGGGGGCGGCTCGCGCAGCAGGCGGGCGGCCAGCGCCCTCGCAGCCTCGACGTAGGTCGGGTCGTTGAGCAGTACGAGCGCTTGCAGGGGCGTGTTCGAGCGCGGCCGCTCGGCCGTGCACTCCTCGCGCGTCGATGCGTTGAAGGCCAGCAAGCTCGGGTGCAAGAAGGTGCGCTGCCACCACGTATACAGGCCGCGGCGATATTGACTCTCGCCGTGGTCGTTCGCCCACTCGCGCGTCGGGAAGTTGAGGTGCGCCCAGTAGCCGGCCGGTTGGTACGGCTTGACGCTCGGTCCACCGATCTTGTCGGACAGCAGGCCGCTGATCGCCAGCGCGTTGTCGCGCACCATCTCGGCGTCGAGCCGGAAGCGGTTCTGCCGGGCCAGCCACTGATTGGCCGGATCCTTCTGACGCATCTCCGGCGAGGTGGAACACGATTGTCGGTACGCGTTCGATGTGACCATCAGCCGCACGAGGTGCTTGACGTCCCAGCCGCTCTCGACGAACTCGATTGCCAGCCAATCGAGCAGTAGCGGGTGCGTGGGCCAGGCCCCCTGCGTGCCGAGGTCATCCAGCGTTTTGACGATTCCCTGGCCGAAGAAGAGCTTCCACAGCCTGTTGACGAAGACGCGCGCCACGAGTGGGTTGTCGCGAGACGTCATCCAGAGCGCCAGGTCGACGCGCGAGGGGCGGCGGTCGGTCGCATTGAGCGGCGCCAAGAACTCTGGCACGCCGGGCGACATAACCTCCCCCGCATCATCCAGCCAGTTGCCACGGGGCAGAATCCGCACCGTCCGCGGCTCGACCGCCATCGAGACGAGCGTTGTCGGTGCCGATTGGATCAGTCCATCCTTTTCCTTTTGCAAGGCCGCCAGCTTGTCGCGCTGGGGCTGCAACAGTGGGGCGATGGTGCGGTAATAGGCGGCCAGCGCCTGTTTTTGCTCGTCGTTGCGGCCGGCCCGCTCGACGGCCAGCGCGGCGACGACGTTTGTGGGCAGGGTGTCGACTCCCTCGGCCCGTACCGGCCGCGACGAAGTGCTAGCCGATAACCGCAAGCGGCCGATCGCGTGGCTCGTGCCGTATTCGTGTTGAAGCTTGATAGACAGCGTGCCGGCGCTGCCATCGCCGAGATCGGCGGCCGTCTCTAACACGAGATGGTTCGGCTTGCCGACGTGTGGCAGGATGGCCCAGCCTGTCGCGGGCTTTCCATCGGCGGCGCCGGCGGCGGGCCATCCCTGCTGCTCGTGCGAAGCCGAAGCGACCGACCACTTGACCGGCACGTCGTTGAGCGTGGCCGAAACCTCGCTCAGCACGAAGTTACCGTTCGACGCGCGCCCGGGGCCGTGGGCGGGCAGAGAGTCGTCGGGCAGGACTTCGATCCGCAGCGCCGTCACGCCCTTCAGCGCCAGCGGCAACGTCAGCGTATAAACGTCCTTGTCGGCGCTGGCCCCGCCGACCAGCAACGAACCGTCGGGCTGCGGCGTGAAGACCGCACCGCCCGACGAACTGCCGGTCGCCACGAGCGTGTTCCAGTCGACCTTGCGGTTACGCACGTCTTGCTCCCACTGCGACTGGGCGGCGTCGAGCTCGGGGCGCGGCTGGTCGATCTCGCTGCGAACCGCCGCGAGCTGGGCATCAAGCTGCTTGATCCGCTCGGCCTGTTGCGGCGTGGGGAGCGGCGTTTGATCCTGCCGGCCGACCGCGCGCTCGCTGACGTCGGCGAAGAAGGCGGCGAAGCGGTAGAAATCGCGCGTGGTGTAGGGATCGAATTTGTGGTCGTGGCACTCCGAGCAGCCCATCGTCGCGCCGAGCCAGGCGGCGGCCGTGTTTCGCACGCGGTCGGCCGAATACTTGGCCGCGTATTCTTTGGGTTGGGCGCCACCCTCTTCCGTCGTTTGCAACAGGCGGTTGTAGCCCGAGGCGATCCGCTGTTCGCGCGTGGCGTTTGGCAACAAATCGCCGGCGATCTGTTCCGTCGTGAATTGGTCGAACCGCTTGTTGTCGTTGAAGGCCTGAATCACATAATCGCGATAGAGCCACACGTAGCGGTCGTTGTCGCTGTGATAGCCGGCGGAGTCGGCGTAGCGGACCACGTCGAGCCAATATTGCGCCATCCGCTCGCCATAATGGGGCGACGACAGCAAGCGGTCGACTAACTCGTCGTAGGCGGCCCCGCGCGGGTCGGCGGCAAAGGCGTCGCTCTCTGCCGGTTTGGGAGGCAGGCCGATCAGATCGAGCGAGAGCCGCCGAATCAGCGTGCGGCGATCGGCCTCGGGGGCGGGCGTCAGTCCATGCTCTTCCTGCCGCGACGCGACGAAGTAGTCGATCGGATTGCGCACCCAGGCGGCGTCCGTGACGGCCGGCAAGGGCGGTCGCGCGGGTTTGACGTAGGCCCAGTGGGCGTCGAAGGGGGCCCCTTCGTTGATCCATCGTTTGACGAGTTCGACTTCTTCGGCCGTGAGCGGCGGCTTCTTCGAGTCGGGCGGCGGCATCCGCTCGTCGGGGTTCGGGCTGGTGATGCGTTCGACGAGCGGGCTGGCGTCGGCCTTGCCCGGCACGATGGCCTCGCGGATCGCCTTCTCGCGCATGTGCAATTCGAGGTCGGCCTTCCGTTGGGCCGCGTCGGGTCCGTGGCAGGCGTAGCACCGCCCCGCCAGGATGGGTTTGATCTGTTCGCTGTAATTGACCGGGGGCGTCTCGGCCGCGTCGCTCAGTGGAACGCGCAGACCAAGCCCACAGACACCGGCGAGGACGAAGCGGATCGAGCCTGCGAAAAAAGATCGGGGCATCGCATTAGGCCTTGGGTGGGGCGGTAGGCGGGGGCTCGCGCCGTGTGTGAGGCGCGGTGCTGTCACTCAATACAATACCCTATCGCCGGCCGCCGGCTCAATCAGCTTTTCGGTCCGACCGCGGCCGTGCGACGGGAAGGCGTCCATATCCTTCAGGGGCGGTCCCTACCCAACCACCCGCCCCAGAAAGTCGATTTGGACGGGCCCGATGCGTCCTTGCTCCTCAGCCGACCGCTTTCTTGACGAGCGCGGCGATCGTTGCCTCTTCGTCGGCAGCCAGCTCCTTCAGCGCGAAGGCGGTGGGCCACATGGCGCCATCGTCGAGGTGCGCCTCGTGCATGAAACCGAACGTCGCGTACCGTGTCTTGAACTTCTCGGCGCTTTGGAAGAAGCAAACGACCTTGCCGTCCTTGGCGTATGCGGGCATACCGTACCAGAGTTTCGCGGAGAGGGTCGGAGCGCTGGCTTTGATAATCGCATGCAGCCGCTTGCCCAGGCCGCGATCCGGCTCCGGCATCGCGGCGATCTTCGCCAGCACCGCGCCTTCGGTGTCTCCTTTATCCGCCGGCGACCTCCGTCGCATCGCGGCCTTCTTCGCGGTCTGCTTCGTTGCGGTCTTGGGGCGTCGTTTACTTTCAGCCATTCGTCGCCTTTCGTTAGAAGCTCCTGAGCCGCATTGTAATGAACCGAGCCGGAGGCCGCGAAGCGGCGTTTCTTGCACCCTTGCGAGCACGTCTCCCGCCGGACCGCAGTAGATAACCACCCCGACGTTTATGGGGCTGGCGACCGATAAAGGGCCGACATAGCTGGTTTTGACCATCTCCCCGGCATCCTGTTTGCGACGGGCGCAACCGGGAACTCCGATGGCAAAGCACCCCCCTACCACACGTTCGGCCGCCGACTTCCTTCCCGCGCGAAAGTCGCTCGCTTCTCTGCGTCAGGCCGCTCGCGATTGCCAGGGGTGCGAATTGTATCGCCACGCGACGCAAACGGTGTTCGGCGAAGGTTCGGCGCACGCCAAAATGATTCTGATCGGCGAGCAACCCGGTGATCGCGAGGACGTCGAAGGGCGCCCCTTTGTCGGGCCGGCAGGGCAACTGCTCGATCAGGCCCTCGCCGCGGCCGGTATCGACCATGATGAGATCTATATCACCAACGCGGTGAAGCATTTCAAATGGATCGAACGGGGCAAGCGCCGTTTGCACAAAAAGCCCGGTTCGCGCGAACTCGCGGCTTGCCGTCCGTGGCTGTCGAGCGAGATCGAAGTGCTCCGCCCCCAAGGGCTGATTTGCCTCGGCGCGACCGCGGCCCAAGCGTTGCTCGGGCCGGCTTTTCGCATCACGAAACAACGCGGCCGGATCTTTCCCCAGGACGGACTGAGTTACTGGGTGCTGGCCACGTTTCATCCGTCCGCGGTGTTGCGCGCTCCGGACGAAGCCAGCCGCCACCAAATGCGGAACGAATTGATCGCCGACTTGCACACAGCCCGAGCGGCACTGCGGTAGGCGTTCAACGTGCCGAGGTGCGCCATTTGCTTAATCTGAAAACCCGCAGAACAACGTTCGGGAGTCAAACCTCATGGCCAAAGCGAAACGAAGATCGAAAGCGACCACACCGCGGAGCCACGCGAAGGGTAGCAGTCGACGCTGGAGTGGTAAGGTGAAGACCGAGTCGACCTTTCCCGAAAAAGACCTCTTCAAGCAAGACGCCAAGACGATAGCCAGGTCGATGGCCAGCAAGAAAGTCAGCCCGAAGGGCATCGGCTCGGGGATCAGGATGGTGCAGTTCTACATCAACCGCGCGGGCAAGAACCTCTCCGCCAGCCAGAAACGAGAACTCGAAAAGGCGAAGGAGATTCTGCAGGAGAAGAATGAGCGGCAGAAGACATCCGCGCGGCGCCGCCCTCACCGAGCGAATTGAGTCTTAGACATGAGCTGGTGGCTGTCTGAGACTGGTGGACGACCTTCCGCGGCGTGTAGGCGAAAGCCGCACCGGCGCTGACATCCGCCGGTGCGGTCTCTTCTTATCGAGTTGGCTCGGCCGGGACTGGCTGCTCGGTCGGAGACGTCGGTAAGAGCGATTCGTCCATCGTCATGAGATAGACCACCATAGCGACGAGCATGAGTACGACAGCGACGAAAACTCGCCAATCTTGGTGCGGCCGCCATCGCTCCTCCGACGCCTGCTCCGCCTTATGTCCGCCCTGTTTTGACTTGTTGCTCACTCAGAATCTCCTTCGCCACCCGGCCTGGCACAGGCCGAAAAAAAGAGGCGCGGCCGTCTAACCGGAGCTCTTCGCGCGGTGTAAACGGCTACGCCTTCGACCTGCCCGCCATTGCTTTTATCGAGAACGACGCGAACCCGCGTCGATTGTCGCCAACAATATAACGCAGTCAACGTGCCAAATGCCACGCAATCACGTGGGCTATGCGACGAAGTCGCGATGAAAACTTGGGGCTCAATAATGGCGGGCGCCGTGCTCGCTGGGGTTGCTCGATCTTGCGCCACCAGCCGGACCAATGCCGTTGGTCATGCCGGCGGAGAACGGACCCGGGAGCGTCTTCTGGCTCAACGATGGCACCAGTCTTGCACTGGGTCAGCCCAGTTTCCGAAATCCGCAGGAGAACATTCCATGGCCACCGATCCCGTTTGCCACATGGAAGTCGACGAAGCGACAGCCCTGACCGCGGATGTCGACGGTCATCGTTATTACTTCTGTAGCGAACAGTGCCGCGAAGCGTTCGTCGGCGAGCCCGACTTGCCAGAGGAATCGCAACAACCGACCGCAGGCTATCCCACCGAACGTTGAAGCGCACGAGATTTCTTGTTCGACTTTCGCTCTGCGGACGTCGTCGATGAAGGCCTTGCGCGCATCGCCGGGCGCCAGATTAGCGGTCGGTGTTGTGGCCGTCTTGGCCGTTAGGCGGCCAATCGCATCCAGGCGACATGCACGGCTTGGTGCGCAAAGCTCGCCTACGGTCCTGTAACCGCACCTGTCAGCGCGTTGGTACTTGCCAGCGTGACGGGCCGTACAGGAACGCCCCGCATACCTTTTCGAACGCGGCCCATAGCATTTGCCAGTATTGATTCGTAACCCCTCAAGGAGGTGAACGGTTACATGGGAGGAAGAACAATCGTGTCGTATCTCATCTGCCTGTTGCTCGTGTCGGCGGTCCCTTCGGCGCAGGCGCAAACGACGGCGCCGCAGCCGGCCAAGCCTGCCGCGCCGCAGACGCCCCAGAAGGTTGACGTCGAGCCCGTAGCGCACGACGACCAGATCGCGCGTCGCCTGCAACGTATCCTCGACGCGACGGGCTGGTTCGACAACGCCAAGGTGAAGGTCAACGAAGGTGTGGTCTTCTTGGCCGGGAAGACGTCCTCCGATGACTATAAAAAATGGGCCGGATCGCTGGCCGAGAAAACGGAGGACGTGGTGGCGGTGGTCAATCAAATCGACCTCCAAGAGCCGCCCATCCTCGATGTGCGTCCGGCGGTGGGGCAGCTTCGCTCGATGGCGAAAGAAGCCGTGCGCACCTCGCCGCTAGTCGTATTGGCCCTGATAATCCTCATCTTGGCTTGGTTCGCGGCCAAACTGACGCGGCGCATGGGGGAGGTCGTCCTGCAACGACGGTTACACAATGCTTTGATCATCGAAGTTGCCTCGCGTACGCTCGCGATACCCGTCTTTCTCTGCGGGCTCTACCTGGTTCTGCAAGTCTCCGGGCTGAGCCGGCTGGCGCTGACGATTTTGGGAGGGACGGGCCTCGCGGGGTTAGTGCTCGGTATCGCGTTCCGCGACATCCTGGAAAACTTTCTGGCGAGTATTCTGATCAGCGTGCAGAACCCCTTCAGGACCGGCGACCTGATCGAGGTGGACGGCAAGCAAGGCTTCGTGCAGCGCGTCACCACGCGCGGCACCGTGTTGATGGCGTTCGACGGAACCTACGTGCTCGTGCCGAATTCGACCGTCTATAAGAGCACGATCCACAACCTGACGGCAAACCCCAAGATGCGGCAGGAGTTCGTCGTGCGCATAGGGTACCTCGACTCCGTGAACGCGGCCCAGGATGCCGCCATTTCGGTCCTGCACCAACATCCCGCGATCCTCCAAGACCCAGAACCGATGGTGCTCGTCGACGAACTCGATGCCGCGTCGGTCGTCCTGCGCATCTATTTCTGGGTCGACGCGCGACAATACAGCGACCTGAAGGTGCGCTCCTCCGCCATGCGTCAGGTCAAAAGCGCGTTGCAAGAAGCCAAAATGCTCTCGCCGGATGGCATCCAACAAATCGCCTTCCCGAAGGGCATTGTGGTTTATCAGGATGACCAGAAGAAGCGTGCGAATCAGGACGCGAAAAGCGTCCGCGCTACGTCGGCTCCCGCCGAGACGTGTAGTGGCGAGAGTTGCAAGCCGTCGGTCGCAGCGGAGGGCGGGTTGCGGAGCGAAGCCCGCGAACTGCACGAGCAAGCGGCCGAAGCGCCACTTCCTCTTCCGGGAGAGAACCTTCTGTCACCCACCGCGTCGAACGGGCGGCACGAGTGATCCATTTGGCTAGACCGGCGCGGCTAGTGCGTCGCCAGGCCCGATTCGCTGACGGCGCGGCGCATGACGAATACCAGCGGAAAGACGATCGCCGCGCCGACGGCGGCCAGCCAGAAGACGTCCAGATACGACATCAAGCGCGCCTGTTCACGGACCATCTGATAGAGCATGGCGAATCCCTGACGATCGGCCGCCGCGGGGGCCGTACCGATCGCGGTATCCAGTTGGCCTGTCAGCGCGCCGAGCGTCGTCGCGACGTGGGGATTCGCCGAGTGAATGTGCTCCACCAGCCGCAGTTGATGGAACTGTGAGCGGCGATCGAGCATGGTCGTCGCTACGGCGATGCCGAAGCTGGCGCCTTCGTTCCGCACCAGATTGAAAAGCCCGCTGGCGTTGCTGGTCTGGTTGGCCGAGATATAGACATAGGCGGCCGTGTTGAGAGGCACGAACAGAAAACCCATGCCGAAGAGTTGCAACGAACGCGGCACGATGATCGTGTAGGGCGAGGCCTCCAGGTTCAGCAACGCCTGCCAGTATGAGCCGGCCGTCACACAGATCAATCCGAACCCGATCAGCCAGCGGGCGTCGGTCTTGCGCCCCAACAGGAAACCGACCACCGGCATCGCGGCCATCGGAAACAGCGCCGTGGGCGACATCACCAGCCCCGCCCGTGTGGCATCGTAGCCGAACAGCTCTTGCAGCATCTGCGGCAGGTTGGCGTTGCTGCCGTAAAGGGCACCGAAGGCGATGAAGATGATCACCGCCGTGACGGCGAAATTACGCTCCTTCAAGAGCCGCAGGTTGAGAATCGGCTGTGGGTGCCGCAGTTCCCAGATCACGAGCACCACCAGCCCGACCACCGCGATCGCCATGAACGTCATGACGAATTCGGACCAGAACCAGTCGTATTCCTGCCCCTTGGCATAAACGACCTCCAGCGATCCGAAGGTGAGTGTCACCAGGCAGATGCCGACGTAGTCGATCTTGAAGCCCGACCGCCGAGAACGGGCCCGCTCTTCGGCCATATGCGGAGGATCTTGCACGATGACGCTGGTGAGCAACAGCGAGAGGCAACCGACCGGTATGTTGATGAAGAACAGCCAATGCCAGGTATAGTTATCGGTGATCCAGCCGCCCAGCGTGGGACCGAGGACCGGGGCCACCACGACGGCGACGCCGTAGACGGCCATGGCCATGCCCCGTTTTTCCGGCGGAAAAGTATCGACCAGGATCCCCTGTTCCGATGGTTGTAGCCCACCGCCGCCGGCTCCTTGCAGGATGCGGAAGAAGATCAACTCCTCGAGCGTGCGCGACATACCGCACAGTGCCGAACTGACCGTGAAGAGAAACACGCAAGCCATGTAAAAGCGCTTGCGTCCGATGAGGTTCGAGAACCAGCCGGAGAGCGGCAGCACGATGGCGTTGGCGACGAGATAGCTGGTCAGCACCCACGTGCTCTGGCTCTTGCCCGCCCCCAGGCCGCCGGCGATGTGCGGCAGGGCGACGTTGGCGATCGTTGTGTCGAGCACCTCCATGAACGTAGCCATGGTGACCGTCAGCGCGACGATCCAGGGATTGACGCCCGGAGCGACGGCCGAACTCTGCTGCGGGCGGCTCATGGTGCCTCGTCGGCGGAGGTCTCGCTCCGGTGGATTGCCGCGGGACCGGCGCCTTCGTCGGGCGGCAAGGTATCGCCGACCGCGCGCAACCGCTGGCCTGCTTCGCTGCCGGTCGGTCGTTCCTTGAAACGCACAACCGGCACGACGGAAAGGCCGACGAAGAGCGGCGTGTCGCGCGGCGGTGGCTCGGTCAATTCGATCCGCACGGGCAGCCGTTGCACGACCTTGATGTAGTTGCCCGTCGCGTTCTCTGGTGGCAGCAGCGCGCCGGCCGCGCCGGTCGCCGGGCTGAAACCGACGACGCGCCCCGGAAAGACACGATCGGGGTACGCATCGACGTGCAGGTCGACGGGCAGGCCGATGCGGATGTATTGAAGTTGTGTCTCCTTGAAGTTCGCATCCACCCAGACATGCAGCGGACGCGCCGACAACAACGTCTGGCCGGGCTGCACGTGGTTTCCGGGATGGACGGAGCGATGCTCGATATATCCCGCGATCTCCGAGCGGATTTCCGTGTAACTGAGGTTGAGTCGGGCCTCCCGCAGATCGGCCTTGGCTTCGGCCAGCGACGCCTGGGCCACCTGCGTCGCCGGTGCCCGCTCGACGATCCGGTCGAAGGCCGCCTCCAGCCCTTCGTCGGAATCCATGTGAATGACCTGTTCGAAGGTCTCATCGGGCGTCAGGTGATGCAAGTCGAAGGGAATACCGACCTGCGACAGCGCATTGCCGATGTTCGAGACGGCTTCTTGGATGGTCGATTGCTGCGCCTCAAGATTCTCGGGCACGTCGAGCGGCTTTTCGGTATCCGGCGGCAGCCCCAATCCGGCCCGAGTCTCCTGCACCTCCGCCCAGGCCTCGCGGACGTCTTCTTGTGCCACGCGGAGTTGGTTGTCGCGGTCGTCGAGCTCCGCCTGGGTGGCCGAGCCCTTGCGAACCAAGGCCGCGATCCGTTGCTGGTCGAGTTCGGCCAGGTGCAGGCTCGATTGCCGGGCCCGCAAGGTCGCCACGTCGGCCCGCAATTCCGCGACCTGCCTCCGCAGCCGCTCTTGTGAGCTTTTGCGGCTAAACCAGTTCGCGCGGGCACGTGAGAGCTGGGCTTTTACATTGGCGCGGGCTTCCGCCAGATTCGCCCCGGCTTCTTCCACGGCGGCTTCGCGTTGGGCCAGCGTAACTTCGAATGGCTCGCGATCGAGCAGCACAAGGAGGGTGCCGGGCTCGACGTAATCGTCTTCGTCGACGAGTACCTTGGTCACAAGCCCCGACACCCGCGGGCCGACATTCGTCAGATGGGCGGCGATGAAGGCATCATCGGTATCGACCGTGTTGAAGAACTCGATCAGGCGCGGAATGCCGAAGTACGCGCCGACGGCGAGCACCGCGATGACGATCGCTCCCACCACCAGCCGCTTGCGGAGACGTGCTTTCCGCTCTTGGCGCTGCTGCTCCTCGTCGGGCTTCTCCACCGTCGGGCGCGCCCCGCCGGCATCGACGACATATTGAAAGGCGTTCGGGAAGCTGGGGTCGTCCAACAGACGATCCGACTCGTCGTGGCCATCGTCGCGATGCAAGGTTGCATTTCCGACCGTTGTCATTCATCACACGCCAATCGTCCAGGCGGCCGGTCGATCGGAGATCCGTACGCCGGCCCACTGCCCGTGCCGATTCGTGCAAAGAGCGCGCCTAACGCGAGCGGCGCGCCGACATGTCCGTAATTGGCATACAGCCAAGAAGCCCAGCGATTTTTCTAATAGCTGACCCATTGAAGCCAAGCCACGCCCAGGCCGGTGGTGAGCAGGGTCAGCGGCAGGCCAACTTTTAGATATTCCAAGAAGCTGATCTCCGCGCCGGAGCGCCGGGCGCTTTCCACCACGATCAGATTTGCGACCGAACCGAGCAACGTGAGGTTCCCAGCGAGCGTGCTCGACATGGATAGCGCCAGCCACGCCCGCTCTTGCTGAGAAGTTACTTCGATCAACGGCTTGAAGAGCAACACCGCCGGCACGTTCGAGACAAGATTCGAGAGCCCGACCGACAAACCGCTCACCATCACCACCGGCGATTGCCGCAACGATTGCCAGCGATCCAGGTTCCAGGCATGCACGACGTTGACCTCGAAGGCGTGAACGACTACGAAGAGGCCGGTGAACATCACCAGCAATGGCCAATCGACGGCGCGATAGATCTTCTCCGGTCGGACGCGGCTCAGCATCATGACCCCCGCCGCGGTCAGGGCGACCAAGCTGATCGGTTGCCCGGCGAAGAACAACACGACCGTAGCCAACGTGATAGCGACGCTCTTGACCAAGAGCGGGCGGTGAACCTGCACGAGTGGCCGACGCCTGGGGCTAGACCACGGCGCGACAACCAATTGCTTTCGATATACCCAGGCCACCACGATAAACGTGACCACCAGTCCGACGAGTGCGATCGGACCGAGCTTCGCACAGAATCGAAGATACGAGATCCCCGAGAACGAACCGATCATGATGTTTTGAGGATTGCCGGTGATCGTGGCCACCGAGCCGACATTGGCCGCGGCTGCCAGGCCGATCAGGTAGGGCATCGGTGGCCGCCTCAATCTTCGGCACAGGCCGACGACCAGCGGCGTCAAGGCCACGCACACGACATCGTTCACGAGGAAGGCCGACAAAAACCCGGAGAGCCCGATGGTGGTGGCGAGCATCGGCATCGGCGCGCCGAAATAGTCGGCGATTGCTTCGGTCACCACGGCGAAGAATCCGGATAGGTTCAGGTATGCGACGACCACCATCATGCTGAATAGCAGCACGATGGTTTGATAGTCGACCGCGCGGGCGGCGTCGGGAAGGTCGAGCAGTCCGCTTGCTAACACGGCCGCGGCCCCGATCAACGCGATGCCGGCGCGATCGACCCTCAGGCCGGGTACCTTGCCGATCGCAAGGCCGAAATACGTGGCGGCGAAGATCAGCGTCGTCAGCAACATTGTGGGATCGGGATCAGTCATGGTCGTCGGAGGCGGTTGCTACGTGCAAATTGGGGCCGGTCGATCGCCGAAGGCGTGCCTGGTCGGCGGTTGTACGCTCAGAAAGATCGGTGTCGGCCGAGTTAAGGCGCAATGTCTCAGGGACCAAGGCTAGCAACACGAGCGTTGCCAGCCCGCCCACGATCGCTAAGGTGCCGAACAGGCCGCGATACCCCAATGCTTCGACGAGCAGAGCCGAAACCGCCGGTCCCAAAGCTGAGCCAAAGACCAGCGATGTGCCAACGATAACCTGCGCTTCACTCACGCGTCGGGCATCGCCGAGCCGATCGGTCACCCAGGTACCCGCCACCACGGAAAACAGACCGCTACACACACCGTCGAGCACCTGCACGGCAAGAACCTGCCACGCTGCCTCGGCTCGGGCGAGCAGAGCCAGACGCGCCGACATGGCGACCCAACACACGATCAGTAGCGGTCGTCGACCGATGCGGTCGGCCAAACGGCCCGCCGGTCGTACGATCAAAGTCCACGCCACCATGCTGACCACGAACGCATAAGAAAGCACGCGGGTGGGAGCCTCCAGATCGCGCGTCAAAAACAGGCCGAGATAGACGCCCGCCGGGGCATTGCAGAAGTGAAACAGCACCATCGCCACGATAAAGGCCCACAGCGCACGATCGTATCCGCCAACTCGCGCCGGCGATTGCTCCACGATCGATCGTTCCGCCAAGCGATTTCGTTCGTGAATCATCAGACCGAGGATCACTGCCAGACATTGCAGAGCGACCAACCAAATGAGGATTGAACCGACGCCGTGCCGTTCTGCCCACAATCCGCCAGCAAGCGCCACGATGACGACACCTACCGGCCGAAAGAACCGCAGGGCGCCCAGCGCCGAGCCCACACGATCCGGCGCAGCGAGCGATGCGGCTTCGGCACCCGCCAGGCTTTCTATCACGGCGCGGCAGATGCCATTTTCCGCGAACAGCGTCACCAGGACGCCGAGCCAGACGATACTGTGCGCGACCGGCAGTAACATCGTCGCGACAGCCAGCAGGACGAGCGCCGCCACGAGAAACGGTTTACGCCACTGCCAACGATCCGCCCACAGTCCGATGGGAAACTGCGCCAAACTGGTCAAGGCGGCGAGCGTCGATACGATGCCGATTTGCCCGTCCGACAATCCCTTTTGGCTCAGGTAGAGGGGCAGGAACGGCAGCGTAAAACCGATGCCCGCCATTCCCAGCAAATACGATCCATACAGTGCGAGGCTGTTGCGCAAGTTCATGGAATCATCCGAGCAATTCTTTGGGCCTGCATTGTCACCAGGAGAACTTGCCATGCACTTCGCAATCGACATGCCTTCGTCGCTCGACAACCGATGGAAAAACATCACCGCAAGAAATGGCCGTGTTCATAGCGTTCCCATGAGTCGCGATTTGCTTATCGCCCGGCAAGTGGGCGCAAAGCCCCCGCGTGGCGGGAGAGATTTGCCCAAGAAGATAGCGACGCCTTCGCAATGAAACGCGGCTTCGCCAACGATGGCGACGAGTTCAATCCAGACCAGCGGTCACGACGTCGGCCGCAGATTGTATTGGCGAATCTTGTCGAAGAGTTGCCGGCGGCTGATGCCTAACTGACGTGCGGCATGCGTGCGGTTCCAATTTGCGCTTTCCAGCGCCTGGGCGATCACGCGCTGCTCCGTTTCTGCCAGGATTTCTTTGAGCTGCCAGCCACCTTCGGGTGTAGATGGTCTGACGGGCGAGCGCGGCGCGGTGGCCGGTGCCAGGTCGTCGCGCAGGATCAATCGCCCTCTGGCCAAGGCTGCCGCGCGGGCGAGCACATTCTGCAATTCACGCACGTTTCCTGGCCACGGCTGTTGCGCGAGCCAAGCAGATGCGTCGGGCGAAAGCGCGAGGCGAGGCCATTCGTATTTCTTCGCCAAACGAGCGATGATGTGCTCGGCGATGAGCGGAATGTCGTCTCGGCGGTCGGCGAGCATCGGCAATTCGATCGTCACGACGTTGAGACGGTACCAGAGATCGGCGCGGAATTTCTCGTCGGCGATCATGGCGGCCAGGTCGCGATTGGTGGCGGAAACGATTCGCACGTTCGACCTCACCGTCTGGTTGCCGCCTACGCGCTCGAAACTCCCGGTTTGAACGACGCGGAGCAGCTTGGCCTGTAAATCGATATCCAGATCGCCGATCTCGTCGAGAAACAGCGTGCCGCCGTCGGCTTGTTCAAAGCGGCCGACGCGCTGCGCCACGGCACCCGTGAAGGCGCCCCGCTCGTGTCCGAACAGTTCGCTTTCCAGCAACGTCGGGCTGAGTGCCGCGCAATTCACCTTGATGAAAGGTCGGCCCGCACGCGGCGAATTCGCATGGATGGCGTTGGCGACCAGTTCCTTACCCGTGCCGCTCTCGCCCAAGATCAACACGGGTTCGTGCGTGGTCGCCACACGGCCAATCGTCTTGAACACTTCCATCATGGCCGGAGTTCGGCCGACGAGTTCCTCATCCGCGACGTCGGCCCGCTCGTCGGCCCGCTCGATTTCCATCGCGCGCACTTGGGCGATCAGGGCTTGCTGGGTGAGTGCGCGTTTCACCGTGATGAGCACTTCGTCGAGGTCGAACGGCTTGGTGATGTAATCGAAGGCGCCGAGCTTCATGGCCTCGATGGCGCCCTGACTGCCGCCGAACGCCGTGACGACGATGACCGGCGTCTCTTCCAGTTCGTTCTGACACTCGCGCAGCACACCGAACCCGTCCAACTCGGGCATTTTCAGGTCGAGCAGCACCAAATTCACGTCCGGCTCTGCCAGCATTTCGGCCGCTTTCCGCCCGTTTTCGGCCTGCCGGACCGCATACCCCTCGGCCGAAAGCAGCAGCGCCAGATTCGCGCGAATGGTGGCATCGTCGTCGGCGACGAGAATGGTTGCCTGGCTGCGCGTGTGCGACATTTCGTCAGGAATCGGTTGGCAGTGTGATACGGAAACGAGCCCCCTTCTCCGTGCCGGGAACGAGTTCAATAGTACCACTGTGTTGGATCACGATCTCGCGGCAAATGGCGAGCCCCAGGCCCGTTCCCTGCGGACGAGTCGTAAAGAATGGTTCGAATAGGCGCGGCGCGATGTCTGCGGCAATGCCGTCGCCGGTATCGGCAAAATCGATGACGGCATCGCCGCCCGTGGGCTCGGACCGTGTCGTGACCTCTAACCGTCCACCCGCGGGCATGGCATCGAGTGCATTCGTGATCAAATTGGCGAAGACCTGCCGCAGCGCCGCATCGGAGCCAGCGATGTCCGGCAAGTTCGCACTCAAGTGGGCATCGATTTCGACACCTTGCTGGGCGGCCTGCACCGCGAACAGTTCCAACGTTTCGCGGAGTAAAGCGTTGACGTCGATCGATACATGAGCGGTACCGTCGGCCCGCGAAAACTGTAGCAGTTGGGTCACAGTATCATTGAGCCGATCGACGGCATGCACCACGGCAACCAGGGATTCGGGCGTGGTGGCTCGCTCCGGCATCCGCTGCCAGAGCTGGACGGTCGAGCGGATGGCGGCCAATGGGTTGCGTATCTCGTGTGCCACGCCGGCCAGCAACTTGCCCAACGACGCCAATCGCTCCGACCGCCGCAGTTCGTCGCGGAGACGCGTTTGTTCGCGCTGTTCGCGTTTGAGGTTGATGCCCAATCGCGCGGTCAGCCCCAGGGCGAGCAGCAGCCCGGCCAGTGCCAAGGCGGTCGAGGTCTGATAACGGCGGACCTGACGATCGAGCAGTCGTGGATCGACGAGGCGATACATGACCCATGTCGCGGCGGCCGCGGGGCGCACGGTGCCCACCGGCTCGGTGACGATCATGACGCGACTGGGACCGACGTCTCGGATCGAAACCGATACTTCGCCGGACGGCAGTGTGAGACTGTCGCGCACTTGTATCCGGATGTAGGGCTCCTCCAATGGTGGCGGATCGCTCTTGTCGGGATGCTGTTTTCGCTTCGGACGGTCGGTCGGGAAGGCATATCCGGCGAAACGGTCCAATGCGCCGTTCAGATAGAAACCACCCTCGACTCCTGGTTGCTTGCTCAGCACCTGTTCCGTGATCTGCCCAAATCGGCGGCTATGCCGATGCCATTCGTCGACGGTGCTCACATCCGGGCGATGGTCCACCAACGTTCCAGCGGCCGCGGCCATCGCGGAACTGGCTTCGCGCAGGCGATTGCGCGCGGCCCGCTCCAACTCGGGTGCGGCTCGCGCCGTAAAGACATCGTAGACCAGGGCGGCCAAGGAGCCGAAAAAGAGAGCGGCCAGCAGCGTGAGCTGCAACGATAGCGGAACGGACAGTCTTCGCTTAATCAAAGCCATGGGCGGATGACAGCCGGCGGAATGACGCGACCGCGGGCCATGTCACCCGCGGTCGGTCGTTCCGTCCATCTAGTGTAGAGCAACCGACAAAACCGGATCGAGCTGCGAAAAACCTGCGTTTCACGGCCGACTCTTTTCTTGCTCAGGCTTCCGGGTTTGTCGGCCGCGCTTACCGATCCTGTTCGAGTTGCTCGATTTCTCGTTGCAGGCGTGCGAGTTGCTTTTTCAGATCGCGAATGCGCTCGGCTCGATCTGCGTCTGCCGATCGTCGTCCGCGATCGCCCGCACGTTGCGCGGGCGCGTCGCGTCGGGCCACGAGCTCGTCATTCTCCGCCGAGGCATCGGTTCGTAAATTCGTGAGCGACGCGACCTCGAAATGCTCGTCCCCCTTGGGCGTCGTTTCGGCAAAGCCGATCGCTTCCACTTTATCGCCGCGCTTCACGACCGCGGCGAAGCGATCGGCAAGATGCGGCGGCCAATGCAGAATCGTACCGTCGTCGAGCACGGCGCCATCCACCTCACCTTTTGGCGCGGTGGTTGTGCGGTCGACCGTGCCACGGATTGTTTCCTTGGGGGCGCGTCGCCGCGGCGGCGCAGGACGCTCTTCGCGGCGACCCGGACCAGGACGACGCTCGTCGTTCTTCACCGTGACGTTGGTGTCGTCGTTGGTCAAGGTGCGAACTTCGAGACGGACGTCTCCTTCGGGACTGGTACGCAGGGTTCCCTTCGCCGTAACTCGGTCTCCGCGCTGTATTGCGTCGGCAAACCGGCCTTCGAGGTGTGGCGGCCAGTGCAGAATCGTGTCGTCGTCGAGTACCGCGCCGTCGACTTCACCCTTGGGAGCGGTCGTCATCGACTCGATCGTTCCGCGCACCGTTTTCGATTCACCATCGCGGGGACCTTGTGCCTGCAACTGGCCGCTTGTCGCCAAGCAGGCAAGGCATGCGGGAAGCAACGTGCCCTTAAACAACCCCATCCACGCTCCTCGTCTTCGTATCATCGTAATGCTCCTTCAAGCAACGTCTCGTCACATTTCGCCAGAAACGATTTCTGACCGTGCTCTGCGATAGAGAGGCGAATGATGTGCCGTCGACCGAACGCGTGCCACTACCGTGAACGACGCCGCGCGCTAACTACTTGATCGCCCGAGGTTTCTGGCACTGCCAGGTTCGATCTGGTTGCTCGCGAGAACTTCGCTTGCGATGAGTGCGAACGCGGGGCTGGGCAGCTTTCCCCCGGACGACGCGGGGGATTTTTGCTCGTTCGCTCGAATCGGAGCGCAGCTCTTTGACGTGGCGCGGGCGCACACCCGGCAAGGCGACGTTCGCTGGCATCCGTCGCCCACCGTAGCAGTCGCTCGCTTCCACAGGAAGGCGCAGCTTAGCCCGCCGGCGCGTCATCCGACCGCCTGGAACGGAAGCGCGCCACGTATTGTTAAGCGCCGCTCGGGAGCGGAGGAATGCTCAACGATCAGAAGCTATTTCGGCTCGGCAAATCTCTCGGGATCGACCTGGTCGAGTGCCTTGAACTCGGTGACTTCGGCTTCGACGAAGGTGTTCCCGTCGCGTTTGGCTTCGTGCTTCGTCGCCTTCTTGATGCCGCCGAAGTCTTTGAATTCGCTGTAGGTCGTTTCTTGAGTGAATTCCTCGCCGTTGAAAGAGCGCACGTTGGCGACGGCCCTTACCGGCAAATGGGTCTTCTTGCTGAAGAAGAGTTTGAAATCCTTGCCATCGGGACCGGTTACTTTGGTGGCAACCTCGTCGCTTTCATTCGCCGCCTCGGCCAATTCGATCTTAAACTCCTTCGACTTCAACGGGAGGATGAGGCCCGCGGGAATCGTTTGCAGATAGATGGTCCGTTTCTCGTTCGTCAGATCGTCGCCGGTGATTTCCATGGGAGTGTCGCCGAACGTGCGCCAGCCGTGATCGCCATTGATCACGACGACGACCTTGAACGGATTTCCGCCGAAGTCGCCGGAGAATTCCTGGCGGAACTTGTCGATCCCCGCCCACGTCGATTCCGCGGTGAAGCTGCTTTCATTCTCACCGAAGCGGAAAGTTCCCTTCGTCTTCCAGGTGAACGCTTTGGCCGCGCCGAACTTGGCCTCTCCTCCCATCGCCTGGATAGCCTTGTCGACCACCGCCTTGGCATCATCGGCGGCACTCGCCGGCGCATTCGGTTGGCATGCGAGGACTACGAAGAGAACGGGGCAAAAGATGCCTCTCATGAAATCGCCTTTCGATGTGGGAGTGAAAACTGCCTATCCGAGCACCGGTGTTGTTGCGATGCTGATATTCCGCATTTCGACCGGTTTTCGAAAAGTGTCTGAAGACGTGGTAACCGGTTGTCGCACCGCCAGCCTCAGCATTCTGACCGCCCTCGCGGCGGATGGCAAGCAACGAGTGAGGAGGTAAGCCTTGCGCTCGAACGGATAATCGTTTTCTCGCGCCGAGGACCGAAACCCCTCAATCCGCGGAGAGATTGGCCAGCGCCGGACAAGCGATCGTTTGCTATCGGCGGCGGTGCTTGACGCCCGCTCAGTGCATCGCTAGAACAGTCCGGTCTGACAGGTTCTCCGTGCGGTTTATCGCTCGGGGATGGAAAGGGAAGCCGGTGAGAATCCGGCACAGGGCCGCTGCTGTATTCGGCGAGAGGTCCAGGCACTTTGCCACTGCGACGTGAGTCGTGGGAAGGCCGCCTGAACCACGTTACGAGCCGTAAGTCAGAAGACCTGCCTGTCAGGAAGAACACCGTGGTGCCTCGGACCTAGGCCGCCGCGCTGGCAGGATCAGTCCGTTTCGTGCTCGCGCAGAAAATCGCGCGGAGCAATCCTGCTCGCGTCTGCCGTCCGGGGTCATCACTCTTGCCCGGACCTGGCAGAAAGGACTGTTCGCACCATGCTCAGCCATTCTTTGGCATCGGCGACGAATCTCGGTTTTCCGCGGATGGGCCGCAACCGCGAATTGAAGAAGGCCCTGGAACTATCCTGGTCGGGCAAGGGCTCGGCCGAGCAACTGCAAGCTACCGCTCAGCAGATTCGACGATCGCACTGGGAACTCCAGCGGACCGCGGGCTTGTCGTATGTCCCCTGCAACGACTTTTCGTTGTACGACCACATTCTCGACACAGCGGTCATGGTGGGTGTCGTGCCCGACCGCTTCGCCGGCATCACGAACGACCTGGAACGCTACTTCGCGATGGCGCGTGGCGGTAAGGGATGCGACGGGCGGCCCGGGCCCGTGGCGCTGGAGATGACGAAGTGGTTCGATACCAACTATCACTACCTCGTTCCGGAATTCCACGAACAGCAGCCCTTCCGACTGGCCTCCACGAAGCCGCTGGACGAATTCAACGAGGCCAAGTCGCTCGGAGTTCCGGCTCGTCCGGTCCTGGTCGGTCCAGTCTCCTTCCTGCTGCTCGGCAAGGCGAAGACGCCGGGAATGGAGCCGCTAGACCTTCTGCCGACTCTCGTGCCGGTCTACGAAGAATTGCTCCGCGGGCTTGCGGCCGCAGGCGCCGAGTGGGTGCAGATCGACGAACCCTGCCTCGTCACCGACGTCGACGATCGTGTCGTCTCCGCGGTGGAGCGAGCCTACGCCAAACTGGCTATCGCCGCACCGGCGATCAAGGTGCTTCTGGCGACCTATTTCGGTTCGCTCGGTGAGATCCTGCCGCGCGTGCTCAAGCTTCCCGTCCACGCCGTGCATCTCGATCTCGTTCGGGCACCGGAACAACTCGATGCGGCCCTCTCCGTTGTTCCCGCGGGCTTGACGCTGTCGTTGGGCCTCGTCGACGGTCGCAATGTATGGAGAACCGACCTGGTGCCGGCCCTCGATCGGGCGGAGAAAGCGGTAAAGCATCTCGGCGGCGAGCGGGTCCTGATCGCCCCCTCCTGTTCCTTGCTGCATGTGCCGATCGACCTCGACGACGAAACCAGCCTCGACGGGGAGGTGCGAGAGTGGCTGGCGTTCGCGAAGCAAAAGATCGAAGAGGTTTCCATCATCGCGCGTGCGTTAGGCGACGGGCGGCAGGCCGTGGCCAGCGAACTTGCCGCTAACCAGACAGCCATCGACCGTCGCCGGTCCTCACCGCACACGCACAACTCGGCCGTCCGCGCGAGGCTCGCTGCAATCACACCGGCGATGCTCGGCCGCCCGCACGCCTATTCCGAGCGGCGGAAGGCCCAACGAGCACGGCTGTCGCTGCCGGCCTTCCCAACGACAACGATCGGGTCGTTTCCCCAGACCGAGGATGTGCGCAAGGCGCGCGCGGCACGCAAGAACGGCATGCTGTCGGCGGCCGAATACGATGCCTTCTTGAAGGAAAAGACCGCTGATGCGATCCGCTGGCAGGAGGAGGTCGGGCTCGACGTGCTGGTGCACGGCGAGTTCGAGCGGAACGACATGGTCGAGTACTTCGGCGAGCAGCTCGACGGGTTCGTATTCACGGCCAACGGCTGGGTACAAAGTTACGGATCGCGGTGCGTCAAGCCGCCCATCATCTTCGGCGACGTGGCGCGACGCGCGCCGATGACGACGGCCTGGACGCAATACGCCCAGTCTCTCACAACACGGCCCGTCAAGGGAATGCTGACCGGGCCGGTGACCATCCTCCACTGGTCGTTCGTCCGCGACGACCAGCCGCGCAGGGACACCTGCTGGCAGATCGCGCTCAGCGTTCGCGACGAGGTGGCCGACCTGGAGGCAGGCGGCGCGGCCATTATCCAGATCGACGAGCCGGCCTTGCGCGAAGGGCTGCCGCTACGGCGGAGCGAATGGGCCGCATACCTGCGCTGGGCGGTCGATGCCTTCCGATTGGCGGCAAGCGTCGCCCGCGACGACACGCAGATTCATACCCACATGTGTTATTGCGAGTTCAACGACGTCATCGATTCGATCGCCGCGCTCGATGCCGATGTGATTTCCATCGAGACTTCGCGATCGCAGATGGAACTACTCGCCGCGTTCGGCGACTTCAGGTATCCGAACGAGATCGGACCGGGCGTGTACGACATCCATTCCCCGCGCGTGCCGACACAGCCGGAGATCGAACAGTTGCTCGCCAAAGCGCTGGCCGTGCTCTCACCCGATCAGGTGTGGGTGAACCCGGACTGCGGCTTGAAGACGAGACGTTGGGAAGAAGTTAAGCCCGCGCTGGCCACGATGGTCGCGGCGGCAAGAAGCGCTCGTGCACATCTCGATAAGGACAGGAACCCATGAGTATTTCAGCACCGGTCCTCCCACCGGATTCGGCCTTCGTGCGATCTGCTGACTCGGCCACCGTGATGCAGGTCCGCAAGCGTAACGGATCGCTCGAAACCGTCGATGTCAACAAGATCGTGCGGGCCGTGTTGCGATGCGCCGGAGGGTTGTCGCACGTCGATCCCATGCGCGTGGCCGTCAAGACGATCGGCGGGTTGTACGATGGGGCGACCACCGCCGAACTCGACCGATTGTCGATCCAGACCGCCGCCGGCCTGATCGCCGAAGAGCCCGAATACTCTCGGCTGGCGGCCCGGCTGCTGGCGACCTACATCGACAAGGAAGTGACCAATCAGGACATCCATTCGTTTTCGCAATCCGTAGCGGCCGGCCATCGCCACGGACTGGTGGCCGATGCCACACAAGCTTTCATCGCGGATAACTCGCGAAAACTGAACGCAGCGGCCGACGATCCGTCGCTCGATCTGTTCGAGTACTTCGGCCTGCGGACGGTCTACGACCGCTACCTGCTCCGCCACCCAGAATCGCGCCGCGTGATCGAAACGCCCGCGTATTTCTTCCTGCGAGTGGCGTGCGGCCTGGCCGAAAGTGCCTCCGACGCGATCGACTTCTATCGCTTGATGGCCGCTCACCGCTACCTGCCTAGCACGCCGACTCTGTTCAACTCGGGCACCGCTCGGCCGCAGATGTCGTCCTGCTACCTGCTCGATTCGCCGGCCGACGACCTCGAGGCGATCTACAGCCGGTATGCCGACGTGGCCAAGCTCTCCAAGTTTGCCGGCGGCATCGGATTGGCCTATCACCGCATCCGCGCACGCGGCTCGCTGATCCGCGGTACGAACGGGCACAGCAACGGTGTGGTGCCATGGTTGAAGACGCTCGATTCGTCGGTTGCCGCCGTCAATCAGGGCGGGAAGCGGAAGGGGGCCTGCTGCGTATACCTGGAAACGTGGCACGCCGACGTGGAGGAGTTTTTGGAGTTGCGAGACAACACAGGCGATCCGGCCCGGCGTACCTACAACCTGAACCTGGCCAATTGGGTACCGGACCTCTTCATGCGACGCGTCGAGGCCGGCGAGGAGTGGTCGCTGTTCGACCCGAAGGCCGTCCCCCACCTGTCCGACCTTTTTGGCGAAGCGTTCGATGCGGCTTATCAGCAAGCGGAAGCACAGGGGTTGGCGACGAAGCGTGTACCCGCGCGCGATCTCTATGCCCGCATGATGAAGACGCTCGCCGAAACCGGCAACGGCTGGATGACCTTCAAGGATGCCTGCAACCGGACCTGCAATCAAACGAGTTCCGGCGACCGCGGCGCGGTGGTCCACAGTTCCAACCTCTGTACCGAGATCGTGGAAGTGACATCCGCCGGCGAAACGGCCGTCTGTAACCTCGGTTCCGTGAACCTGGCGCGGCACATGACGGGCGACGAATTCGATTTCGAGAGGCTCGCCAACACCGTGCAGACCGCCGTCCGGTTCCTCGACCGGGTGATCGACATCAACTTCTACCCGACGCCCGAGGCCGCCGCTTCCAATCAGCGCTGGCGGCCGGTGGGGCTCGGCGTCATGGGGCTTCAGGACGTGTTCTTCCAACTCCGGCTGCCGTTCGACGCGCCCGCCGCCCGCGACTTGTCGCAACGCATTCAGGAGGAGATCTACTACCACGCGCTGACGACCTCCTGCGATCTGGCCGAGAGCCACGGTCCTCATCCGAATTTCGGGGAAACACGTGCTGCTCGTGGCGCATTGCAGTTAGACCTGTGGGGCGTGACACCGGCCGACCCGGCCCGTTGGCAAGTATTACGAGAACGCGTCCGTCGCGTGGGACTACGCAACTCACTCCTCGTGGCAGTCGCCCCGACCGCGACCATCGCCTCGATCGTGGGTGCCTATGAGTGCGTCGAGCCGCAAGTGTCGAATCTGTTCAAGCGGGAAACACTGTCCGGTGAGTTCCTGCAAGTCAACCGTTACCTGGTCGACGACCTGAAGGCGATCGGTCTGTGGACCGAGTCGATCCGTGCTCGGATCAAGTTGGCCGACGGGTCGGTGCAAGGGATCGAACAATTGCCGGCAGAGCTGCGGGCCATCTATCGGACGGCATGGGAGATTCCGATGCGGTCGCTGATCGACATGGCCGCGGAACGGGGCCCGTTCGTCGACCAGAGCCAGTCGCTCAATCTGTTCCTCGAGAACCCGACCATCGGCAAGATGTCTTCGATGTATATGTACGTTTGGAAGAAGGGGCTCAAGACGACGTACTACCTTCGCTCCCGACCCGCCACGGCGATCGCCAAGACGACGGTCATGCAGCAGCCGGCCACTTTGGCACAGGACGTCGCCTGTTCGCTGGAGAATCCCGACGCCTGCGAAGCCTGTCAGTAATCGATCCAGTTCAACCACACGCACGGAGGTTTAAACGATGTTGCTCGATCCTGGCATGAACCTGACTCTGCGGCCGATGCGATACCCTGACTTCTTCGAGAGGTATAAGGACGCGATCCGCAATACGTGGACGGTGGAAGAGGTCGATTTTTCCACAGACTTGACCGACTTACGGTCGCACGTCACTCCCGCCGAACGGCATCTGATCCACCGGCTGGTGGCCTTCTTCGCCACGGGCGACTCGATCGTCGGCAACAACCTGGTTCTCAATTTGTACAAGCACGTCAACGCCCCCGAAGCGAGGATGTACCTCTCGCGGCAATTGTACGAGGAAGCGTTGCACGTTCAGTTCTACCTGACGCTGCTCGACAACTATCTGCCGGACATGGCCGAGCGAGAAGCCGCGTTCGCTGCCATCGATAATATTCCGTCGATCAAGCGAAAGGCCGATTTTTGCTTCAAGTGGATTGATTCCGTCGAGGGACTCGATCAACTGACAGCGCGAGCCGACCGGCGGGCATTCTTGCTCAACCTGGTTTGCTTCGCGGCCTGCATCGAGGGGTTGTTCTTCTTCGCCGCGTTCGCTTACGTTTATTTCTTGCGGTCGAAGGGGCTGCTGCACGGCCTGGCAACCGGCACGAATTGGGTCTTTCGCGACGAGAGCGCCCACATGGCCTTCGCCTTCCAGGTCATCGATACCGTGCGGCGCGAGGAACCGGGCTTGTTCGATTCGGAGCTTGAGCGGCAGATCGTGGATATGCTCCACGAGGCGGTCGAATGCGAGACCGCGTTCGCCCAGGATGTGCTCGGCATGGGTGTGGCCGGCCTCAGCCTGACCAACCTGCGAAGTTATCTGGAATACGTCGCCGATCGTCGGCTCGAAGCCCTGAGCATCGCGCCCGTCTACGGATCGCGGAACCCATTCGCCTTCATGGACCTGCAGGATGTGCAGGAACTGACCAATTTCTTCGAGCGGCGCGTCTCCGCCTACCAGCTTGGCGTGACCGGTGCTGTGGCCTTCGGAGAAGAGTTTTGACCCGCGCACCGGAAACTTTTTTGTCACTCTTGGCGTCGATAGTGGGGGGCTGCCGTTTTCTGTCGCAAGGAGAGGAAAGAGATGCGTCGACCCAATTTGCAACTCCGTCTTTTGGTGCTCGCGTGGCTGGCCAACGCCGGCTTCGCCGCTGGCGACGAACCTCGCTCCGAGGCTTCTACGGTAAAACCTCCGATATTTACGCTCATCGGTGCGGCCCGGACTGATTCTGAAGATGGGCAACTCATGGCGCTGACCCTGGAAGTCGTCAACCCGAACGATGCGTCGATCCGCTACACGGGCTACGCTCCGGATTCGTTCGATCCACCGCTGACCGCCAAGTGCATTTCTCCGCTTTTCCAAATCGAAATCGAGCGAGATGGAAAATGGCAGCCCAATCCGCATGGGTTTTGCGGCACAGGGATGGGCAATGTCGAACTCGCGGCCAGAAGTTCGGCGACCTTTGTCGTGCATGTTCCGGCCGACGATTGGCAGGCGGTGAAGGTCGCCATTGGCCATTATCCGGCCTGGTCGCAGGAGGAAACCTCGACGACCACCATCTGGAGCACCGAAATTGCGCGCACCGCCGTTGATGGGCTTGTGCGGCAGCCGATGCGCCGATGCGATCCGCGGGTCGGTAAGTGGAGTATCGATTTTGCCAACGGCGTGACGGAAATGTGTGTCATTCGCGACGATGGGACGGCCACCGTCGCCGAGCCCCAACGGACGGCGGGTGGCAAGGTGATCTTCGAGGATGGCTCGATGGTCATCCATTTCGACGACGACCGCGTCGAACGCTGGACGACGGTCGGCAAACGGCAGGTCGTCGAGCATTGGTTCCCCGCGGCGCACTTCCCGGCCGCGACACCGGTCCTCGGAATCGCCGAGCCTTGCGACTCGATGCCATAGAACATCAACGTCGGCGGCGCCTAAGAGCGGCTGACAAAACCCGGAAGCCGGAGCGCCCGTGGGCGAAAAATCGGCCGTGAAACGCCGATTTTTGTGGAGCGAGCTCCGGTTTTGTCGGTTGCTCTAAATGTTGTCGCTCTCGCTCAGCAAATTGAGCCACCGAGAGCTTAGCTCATCCCAGATCGCTTTTCGCACGGCCGCCGGCCGCGGTATACTGACGCCGCGGGATTGCTTCACGCCGTTTTCAAGGGATTTCGATAACGTGCCACACAGAATTCTCGTTGCGATCGTCGGGTTGGTTCTCTTTTCGGTGCGATCGGGGATGGCGGCGGAAGTCGGGGACTGGCCTTCGTGGCGCGGGCCTCTGGCGACCGGGAGCATCGAGAAGGGGAATTATCCCGTTGAGTTCGGTGCCGAAAAATACCTCTGGCGCACCTCACTGCCGGGCAAGGGTTGTTCCGCGCCCATTTTGCTCAACGGGACGATCTATCTGACCTCTCCGGCCGACGGAGACGACGCGCTGCTCTGCTACGACCTGGACGGGGCCGAGCGATGGCGGGCGGTATTCGGCAAGGAGAACCCCGGCAAGCATCGCAACGGTTCTGGAAGCAACGCCTCGCCGGTGACGGACGGGAACGCGGTCTTCGTCTTCTTCAAGAGCGGCACGTTCGCGGCCGTCGGCCTCGACGGAAAGGTGCGGTGGAAGACCGACCTCGTGGAGCGTTTCGGCAAAGACACGCTGTTCTGGGATCATGGCACGTCGCCCGTATTGACCGACAAGTACGTCATCATGGCCCGCATGCACCAAGGCGAGTCGTGGTTGGCCGCGTTCGACAAAGAGACCGGAGAGATGGCATGGAAGGTCGCCCGAAATTATTCGACGCCCACCGAATGCGACCACGGCTATGCCACGCCGCTCGTCCTCCAGCACCAGGGGAAAGAATCGATCCTGGTCTGGGGGGCCGAACATCTGACGATTCACAGCGCGACCGACGGACAGGTCTCGTGGTCGTGCGGCAATTTCAATCCCGATGCGAACGCGCTCTGGCCCGCGATCGCGACGCCCGTGATCGTGGGCGATATGGTGGTGATCGCCTACGGTCGCAACGATCGAGGAATTCCGAGACTTCACGGGATTCGATTGACCGGGAGCGGCGACGTCACGCAGACCAACCACGTATGGAGGCGAGACGATATTGGCACGTTCGTCCCGAGTCCGGCTGCTTACAAGGGCCAAGTCATTCTCGTGCGCGACCGTGGCCAGGTCGTGAGCATCGATCCGGCCACCGGTAAGACGATCTGGGAAGGGGCCTTTCCCAAGCATCGCACGAACTTCTATGCCTCGCCGCTGATCGCCGGAGACAAGATTTACGCGCCGCGCGAAGACGGCGCGGTGTTCGTCGCGAGCATCGCCAACGACACCTTCACATTGTTGTCCGAAAACGACATGGCCGAGTCGATCATCGGTTCGCCCGTTCCGATCTCGTACGGTATCTTGCTTCGCGGCGAACAGCATCTCTTCTGCATCGCCGCGAAGAAATCGGCTCGGCCGGAAGCATCCGGCGGGCAGTAGGTCTTCACGGCCATCGCGCAAGCAATCGGGTGCATTCCGTATCACGATCGCGCTGCCTCTCCGCGCGCGAACACGGCCGCACGGATTTGGCGATCATCCCGACCGGGTTAAGATGGCGGCTGGGGAAGCCTCCGAAGGGAAAGGAACCAAGAACGATGCTCGCCTTTCGCGATCGCTTGGTAGGCGAAAACTGCCGGGGAATCAGTCGCCGGAGTGCGCTGAAGGCCGGCTTTCTCGGCGTCGGTGGGTTGGGCCTGGCCGACCTGTTGAAACTCAGGGCGGCCGGCGCTGCCGCTCGCCGCGACACCGCGGTGATTCTACTCTGGCTCGACGGCGGCCCCAGCCAGTTGGAGACCTACGACCCCAAGCCCGAGGCGCCGGTCGAATACCGCGGTCCCTATGGCACGATCGAGACGAACGTGCCGGGCATTCGCATCGCCGACCGTCTGCCGAACCATGCTCGGCATGCCGACAAGATGGTGCTCGTTCGTTCGCTGCACCACGACACGGGCGACCACTTCGCGGGCGCGCATTGGATGCTCACGGGCCGCTTCGGCTCGACGGCGGTGAATCTACCGCAAAAATACCCCTCGGTCGGTTCGATCACCGCCAAGATGCGCGGCGCCAACGCGGCGGGGCTGCCGCCCTACGTCGGTTTGCCGGCGGCGCAGAGCGTCTATCTCTTCCCCGGCTACCAGGGCGCGGCCTATCTCGGCACGGCCTACAACCCGTTCGATGTCGATACGCAGCAAAAGTACCTGCCGGCCAACAGCAATATCCAGATCATGCGGCCGCGGTGCTTCGATGAGTTCCGCCAGGCGCAAGCCGGGCGCATCGAAGGTCGTGGCAACCTGCTGGCGAGTTTCGACAAGCTTCGCCGCGACGTCGACCAATCGGGCGTGATGGCTTCGCTCGACCGATACCAACAGCAGGCGGTCGAGATGATCCTCAGCGGCAGGGCCCAAGAAGCTTTTGATCTGGAGAAGGAAGATCCGCGTATCGCTGAGCGCTACGGCGCGAGCCCCTGGGGGCGATATACGCTCATGGCCCGCCGACTGGTCGAGGCCGGCGTGACGTTCGTCACGGTCGACATGCCGCATTGGGACGACCACTCGAACATCGACAAAGGACACGGTTACAAGCTGGGACCCCTCGATCAAGCCGTGGGCGGCCTACTCGACGATCTGGCCGAGCGTTCGCTCCTGAACCGCGTGCTGGTGGTGGTGATGGGCGAGTTCGGCCGCACCCCAAGAATCAACACCGGCCAGCCGGGCATTCCGATTCCCGGCCGCGATCATTGGGGATCGGCCATTTCGGTCATGTTGGCCGGCGGCGGTTTACGTGCTGGCCAGGTGGTGGGCGCGACGAACGCCCGTGCCGAATATCCCGTGCAACGGCCTTTGACGCCGGACGACCTCCTCGCCACGATCTATCACGTGCTGGGGATCGATCCTACGATCGCATTCCCCGACCACGCCGGCCGGCCCGTGCCGATTCTCGACGTAGGCCAGTCGATCGCCGAGGTCATCTAGAGGGTGAAAGAACTCTCCCGGCGATCGAGAAAATGCGATGCGCCGATCGGTCTTGAGAGTAACCGGCCCGAACCTTCGACGTCTTAGCCGCTCTCGGGCTCCTGTCCCACGCTGAGCCAGCAGAAGCGTAGGTTGCGGATGAGGCGACGTCAAAGGCCTCTTTCCGCCGTCGCGCTTGGCTGATTTGCTCACAGTCGATACGCAAGGTAGTGTTCCATAGCAAGCTGCCAAATCGCGCTACTTTCCTATCTCTCGTGTATGTCCCATCGCAACCCGCTTGATCGCAACGATGGCGCCCGTCCCAGGCGGCCGACCAGGTTGGCCAGCCGACGCGGCAACGCCGCCGTCGAAGCCGCGTTCTGCATGCCCCTCCTGGTGACCTTGATGCTCGGCATGTGGCAAGTCGGGCGGATGGTGCAGGTGACCCAGATCCTGACGAACGGGGCCCGCGAAGGGGCGCGATACGCGGCTCTGGGCAACTTGAACATCGGTGGCATCAACACGCCCATCACCGTTGCCATGGTGCAGTCGACCGTGACCAACTACTTGACCGCCGCCGGGCTGCCTGCCGCGGCGGTGAGTGGCGCCCAAATCCAAGTCACGAACCTGAGTAGCGATACTTGGACCGATCCCAGTGGTGCCGAGCCGGGGGATAAGTTCCAGGTCACCGTAACGATTCCATCGGGCGCGGCATTCAATAGTTTGCAATGGTGCGCGCTCAATTTCACGGGCACCAATCAACTTTCGGCCAGCGCGACTTGGGTATCGCTGGTCGATTCGCAAATTACCGTCAGTACGCAACTGCCGTATTAGGAACCGGAAGTGACCAACGTGATTTGCAGGCAGGCTCAAATCGGCCGAACCCGGCGCCGGCGTCGCAATGCGGCCAACGGACGGTGGGGCGGAGCGATCGTCGAGTCGGCGTTTGTGTTGCCGCTGATGTTGCTCTTCCTGTTCGGCATCATGGAATACGGGCGCTATGTCCTGTGCCTGCAAGTGGTGACGAACGCGGCCCGCGAAGGGTGTCGCTATGCGGTGACCCACGTCAATCCGGTGACGCTCAACGGTGTGACCACCGGCAACGCTACCACCGACGTCACGAATGTCGTCACGAGTTTTCTGGCGGGACAGCAATTGACGAGTCAATCCATCTCGGTCTACCAGTCGGACAACCAGGGAACCAACATCGGCACCTGGACCAACGCCGACCCAGGCCAATACATTGCCGTCCAGGTTAAGGGCAATTTTCAAGTTACCGTACCCAAGCTGCTTTCCTTTCCCAGCAGCATTCCGGTAACTGCCACGGTGGTCATGATTTGCGAAGGTAATTGAAAGAGGTTGCAGCCATGAAGCTTCGCCGCCGTGACGATCGTCGCGGAAACGCACTCGTGTTGATGGTGGTTTTCCTCGTGCCGATGATGGCTTTCCTGGCCTTGTCGGTGGACGTGGGATTGTTGGCGATCGCCCGCACTCAATGCCAGGACGCGAGCGATCTGGCGGCTTTGGCCGGGGTACGCATGCTGAACGGCAACACCGCGAACGGCGCGAACAACAACTATTCGGCCGTCGCGCCCGCAGCACAACAAGCCGCCACGGCCAACAAGATACTCTGGTCGAACGTCCAGTCGTCGCAGGTTGCCGTCACCGTCGGCCGCTATGCGTACAACGCCTCGGCGCAGCAATTCCAAGGCAATCCGTCTGGCGCCACGGGCAATTGGAGCATGGTCCAAGCCACGACAACCGCCAACGTGAGCAGCAGCCTCCCGTTTGCGAAGGTGCTGGGCATCAGCGTTCCCTCGTTGCAAACGCAGGCCACCGCCGTGCATCGGCCCCGCGACATCGCCATCATCCTCGATTTTTCGGGTTCGATGCGCTTCGGAACGTTCCTCGGCTATTCGGGTACCGGAAACCAATTCTGCACGTTGAACAATACGGTCAACAATTACGACACCAACGTTCCATCCTTCGGCCATTACTCCGCGTTCGGTGCCGGTTCGATGTACGCCACCTCGTACACCGCTCCGTTCCTACCCGCAAACGTCACCGCGACCACGAGCGATGGCCGTCCGCCCCTGTGCGCGGACTTTTATCAGGACAGTAATGGCACGCCTGCCTTTACCGCGGCTTCGAGCGGTTATGCTACGACGCCCGGCGGCGACAATTACTTGACGACCGGGAAGAACACCTCGAGCACGTATGCCCAGACGCTGGCACAGATGCTGGGCATTACCAGCCCGACGACCTCGAGTTACGACAGCACGTTCGAAACGAAAGGTTACCAGGGGTACACGAATAAGACCTTCAACGGCTACACGCAGGGCCCCGGTTATTATGGCAAAACGTTTTTCATCTGGCCCCCGGACCCACTCCACGACTGGCGATCGACCTATTTCAATTTTCCCAGCAACGGTTCGCCCGACAATTCGCTGCTGTGGGACTCGAATGGCAACTGGCAGGCACCTAGCAGTTCGACCTACTCGATCGACTATAACGCGATCTTGAACTTTATTACCAACGTCGGACCGAACCCGTTTCCATCGACGTTGCAATCGGGGAAGATCGTCTACTACACATCGATTCCCACGACGATCAGCACGACGACTTGGCCGCCGTCCGATCTGAATCAACGCTTCTGGAAGGACTACATCGATTACGTGCTGGGTCTCTCGGCCACCGGCGTCAATCAGTATACGATCATCAACAACGCGCAGAACGGCGACACCGGCTACGGTCAAGACGTCACTTGGGGAACGATCAACATCACGCGTAATTCAAGCCTCGGAAATGGCCAAGCCGCCCAGCTTGGCGTGCCCAAGTCCGAATCGCTTTTCGCGGCACTCGACAGCACCCGCTCGACGGCCGCACTGATTCCGACCGGGTTGCCCGGATTGCTGACCGGGGCCACGCAGTTCGGCGGTTGGGGCGGTTGGGGAGGTGGTGGTAGCGGCGGTGGTGGCGGTGGCGGAAGTGGCGGAAGCAGTGGTGGTGGCAGCAGCGGTGGCAGTTCAAGTAACCCGCCGCCTTACATGTGCTACGCAGACAATCCGACGCGGCCCCTTTTGAACTTCTGGTTCGGGCCGTTGACGATGATCGACTTCCTCGACAACTACAAGCTCTTCCAGGTGACGTCGACCGGCGATCGGTATTGCTGGTGGCCCGGCACCTGCCACGAGTCACCGATGTACGAGTGCAAACTCGGCATCCAGGCCGCGTTGAACGACATTCAGAGCAACCATCCGAACGACTATGTGTCGCTGATTATGTTCAGCATGCCCATGTCGGGCGCGAGCGATACGAGCGGCGGCCGTTTCAATTGCGCACGTGTCGGCCTGGGGCAAGACTATTCAGACATGATCGCCTCGCTCTGGTATCCCGCGGCGACCGTTACGGGTGGCAAGACAACGGTCACGCCGTACGACTCCGACAACCTGAATGTTCCTCGCGCCTTCGGCGGCACGTGCTATTCGATGGCCTTGATGCAGGCGTACAACCAATTCAGCTCGTCGAGTACGTGCTCCAGCTTTGGCTCGCCGGCGGGTCTCGCGGGTGGGAATGGACGCCCAGGGGCGCAAAAAATTGTCATCTTCGAAACGGACGGCGCACCAAACGCGACGGCCAGCGCCGGTTTCACCAACAGCGTGAACGTTACTACCGGCGTGAATAGTTCGTACTACAACATTCTCTATACTCCGGGTAACGCCAGCAACACATACCCCACCGGGGTCAGCGGAGGTGGGTGGAGCGACAACAATAGCAGCGCCGTGACATCGCAGATCACGACTCTCTGCAAGAACCTTTGTAATACGGCTAGCCCAGCCACGGGGCTCCCGGGGTTCAGCACCGCCAGCCATCCCGTGCTGATCCATTGCATCAGCTTTGGACCACTCGTCGACTCGACCACCATCCAAACGCTACAGAACATGCAAAGCATCGGCAGCGTCAACGACGGAATGCCGAGCTATAAGATTATCAACGGCTCACAGTCGTACAACGTCACGGCCTTGCAGACGGCGTTTACGAACATCTTGGAGAGTACGGTGCCGGTGTCGCTCATCCAGTGATGGATGAAGGAATGCACGAGGAAGGATGCCATGCCAGAAACGGTCGCCCAGTTTGTTAACGTAACGAAGCGTTATCCGGGCCGTTGGTGGAACAGGTCGGTCACGGCGGTCGATGACGTGACGCTGCGCATTCCCGCGGGCGAGATCACGGGCATCGTCGGCCCGAACCGGGCGGGCAAGAGCACGCTCGTCAAGCTGCTGTTGACCATCTGCCGCCCCACGGCGGGCAAGATCACCCGCCTGGGCAGTCCCTGGCACGACCGCCGCACATTGGCGCGGGTCGGTTATATCCATGAGAGCCAGTCGCTGCCGCGATATCTCACGGCACGAGGGCTGCTGGACTATTACGGCGCCCTCTCGGGGCTGCGGGCTCGGACGGTTCGTGAGCGGGGCGCGAAGCTGCTGGAACAGGTCGGCCTGGCCGACCGCGATCGTGAACCGATCGCACGCTACAGCAAGGGCATGGTGCAGCGCCTGGCGTTGGCCCAGGCCTTGCTGAACGAGCCCGAGCTGCTCGTCTTCGACGAACCGACCGAGGGCATGGACCTCGTCGCGCGGCGGCTCGTCTTCGGAGCGCTCGCGGAGCAGCGTCGGCGCGGCCGCAGCGCTCTGCTGGTTTCGCACGCCCTGGCCGATATCGAAAACCTGTGCGACCGGGTAGCCGTGTTGCGCGAGGGACGGGTCGTGTTCTTCGGCGCACCCGAGGAACTGACGGCCGGAGACGGACGGTCGTTCGAGAAGGCGGTGGAACCCCTGTATCGCACGGAAGAGGAGTTGGTCTGCGTATGACATTCCGCGAGCGGCTTCGAGTCGTCGTCTGGCTGGTGCGAGACACCTTTCGGCAGTCGCTGGCCCACGGCGTCTTCTGGATCCTGGCCTGCGTCAGCCTGGTGTGCATCGCGCTCTGCGCGAGTGTCACGGTTCACGCACCGGCGCAGCTCGCGCTGCCGGGCGAGACGGAGGATTTTTTACCGCATAACGACCGCGATGCCCAAGACCATGAACGGGCTGCCAAGTCGGGCGTGACGATCGTCGATGGCCACATGACGATCGCCTTCGGCGCGATCGATCTCCCCTTGGCACGCGACGGCCGGCGGGCTGTGCATTTCTTGCAGTTGCTGCTGGCCTGCGGCGTGGCCGATACGTGCGGCTTGCTGCTGGCGCTCATCTGGACGGCCGGCTTCCTGCCCGGCTTCCTCGATGGTCGCAACGTGGCGGTGCTGCTCGCCAAGCCCGCTTCGCGTTGGCTACTGGCGGGCGGAAAGTTCGCCGGAGTGCTGTGTTTTGTGTTGGCGCACGCCCTGTTCTTCGTGGGCGGCACCTGGATGGCACTGGGCCTGCGGACGGGTATTTGGGACGCCGCCTATCTGTGGAGCATCCCCTTGCTGCTCGTCCACTTCGCCGTCTTCTTCAGCTTCTCGATGGTGCTGGCTGTGACGAGTCGCAGCACGGTGGTCTGCGTGTTCGGCTCGATCGTATTCTGGCTGGTTTGCTGGGGCATGAACTTCGGACGGCACGCCGTGCTGGCCGAGACCTACCAGCCCGAGGATGCGAAGTTCACCACCCGCGCGGTCGACATGGTCGAGGCCGGCTATTGGATACTCCCCAAGCCGGCCGACCTGGGAATCGTGCTCTACGACGCGCTGGAAGCCGCCGATTCGTTCGGTCAGAACGGCGCCTTCCAGACTGTGAAGGATCACGGCGATTTCCATCCCTGGGCTTCGCTCGCCGCATCGGTCGTCTTCATGTTCGTCTTGCTCGCCGGCGCCTCGCGGCAGTTCGCGCTCGTCGACTACTAGGGCTACCCGACGTTGGTCGGAAAACCCCGCGCGCGACAGCGACTCTCGCGGCGAACGAACTCGGGCAGCGGTTCTGTAGGTTACTCACCGACCTGCGATGCCGAACGGAAGCGGCTGCCAAAGGAGGGCCGGTCAAGCCAGCCCGTCGCGTTCGAGTCGCTTGTAGTGGATGAGCGAGTAGAAGACGGGAACGAAGGCGGCCACGATTATCAGAGCTACGGTGCCGGCGATCGCAGCCGGTCCGCCGAGCAGCAGGCAGAGCAGGAAACCGATCACCCCGGCCGCGACGAAGAGCCGCGCCGCCAGCCGGTGCGTATCGATCCACACCCGCTCGCTGGCCAAGGTCCAAGGCGTGCGCACACCCATGAAGAAATTCCGCCGCACCTTGCCCAACACATTTCCGATGAGCACGAAGAAGAGACAAATACCGCCCGACAGGGCGCGACCCAGGTCGACCGGCCCCGCCCAAGCCGCCCACAAGAGGAGCGCGTGGATGTAGGCCATGAGCCCCATCGACAGGGCGACGACGAATTCGTAGGTGCCGCGGAACGTGTCGAGCGTGAACGATTTCGGCGAGAGCCAAGGGAGCAGCCGGAAGAGGGCCAACAGCCCGATCATGGCAGCGGGCGTCAAGAAGATGGCCCATTGTTTGGCCCCGTATCCGTCGACCTCGCCCCGTATATTCCAATGGATCGGCACCTGTTCGGGCAGATAGGGATAGGCCGCCAGCGCGGCAACCCACACGGCGAGTGTCACCCCGGCGGAAAGAACCAGATAGACGCGTGTCATGTGGGATCCCTCGACGCTTGCGTTTCGCCCCGGCTCCCGAAGACGTCCCAGAGCCATGTCAGGACGTCTTGGACGACGGTGGTGTTGAGCGAATAGAAGATCTGCTGTCCCTCACGCCGGCTTTGCACCAGGTCGGCCTGTTTGAGGACGGAGAAATGGTGCGACATCGACGGCTTGGACATATCGAACCGTTCGGCGAGTTGTCCGGCGCTCTGCTCGCCGTGGCCGAGCAACCGCAAGATTTCGCGGCGGGTCGGATCGGCCAGGGCTTTGAAAACCTCGTTGTGCACGATGGCTGCCATGTGCGTTAGATATTTAGATAACTGTCTAATTATCTGGCAAGAAGATGCGAATGTCAATACGCGTGGCCGTTATCGGGACTCCGGCACGTAACGTCCACGGCGACCGCTCGCCACTTAACTTCCGACAGCCCAAGCCGTTTCGTATGCACGGCCGGTCGTTTGTGGCATAATTCGGACGGGAGGACCGCACGGCCGCAGGCGTTCGCCGTCTGTTACGTTTGTCCGTTTGGGGCGTGATGTAGAATGGAAGTTACGACCGCCTAACGCCAAGCTAACCGAATAAATGTCAACGGAGAGCCCGCCGCAACTCGCCCCAGGCATCCGCCAGTTACTGGCGGCGGTACGGCGCCGGATCCGCCGCTATGTGTGGTTCGAGGGGCTCTCGCTCACCGTGGCGGTGCTGGGCATCTCCTTCTGGTCGGCCCTCGCCGCGGACTGGTTATTCGAGCCGCCGCGAGTCGTCCGGCAGGCACTGGTCGGCTTGGCGGCGGCCTTCGTGCTGGCGGCGCTCGCCTGGTTCCTCGTCCGCCGTGTGTTGGTGCGGCTGAGCGATCAGAGCATGGCCATCTTGTTGGAGCGGCGATTCGGCAACCTGCAAGATAGTCTGGTGACGGCGGTCGAGTTGACCTCGGCACGCACGAGAAGCGGTGAATTCGATACGGCCGGCCGCCAGATGGCCCGCGAGACATGTGAGGAGGCGTCGCGGCGGACACGGCAGCTCGACGTGGGCGCGGTGTTCAACCGCCGTCCGCTCCTTCGCGCAACGGGCGCAGCGGCATTTGTTCTTCTGACGGTCGTCAGCGTCGCGTTGGCTTCGCCCGATACGTTGCGGTTCGGCCTGCGCCGGCTGGCAACCGTCACCGACGACCCCTGGCCGCGCAAAACACATCTGCGCATCGAGGGTTTCGATAACCCGGAGCGCGAGCACGTCGTGGCCCGGGGCATGGATTTTGACATCCATGTGCAGGCCGAAGCCGCGCCGGGCCTGGTCGTGCCGCAGGTGGTGGAGGTGCGCTACCGCACCGACGACGGCAAGCGCGATCGTGGCACCATGGTGCGCGAAGGGGTGGCGACGCCCGGCACCGACGATTTTCAGGACTACCGCTACGTCTTCAGCAGCGTGCTGTCCGGCGTGACCTTCGACGTCGTCGGGGGCGATGCCCGCCTGCGCGGCCTGCGGTTGCGCGTCGTGGAGAGCCCGAGCATCAGCCTCACGCTGGCCTGTGAATATCCGGGCTATATGAAACGAGTGCCCGCCGAGGTGCCCGTGACGGGCGTCACGCCGTTGCCGATCGGCACGCATGTGACCGTTCGGGCGCGGGCTACCAAGCCGCTGGCCGAGGTACAGATCGGCTACCTGGCCGACGATGCGCCGCAATCGCGCAAGATCACCCTCGATGGCGGCCGTGACTTCGAATTCGTCATCGACCGGTTGGCCGCCGACCAGACGCTGACGTTCTCGTTGCTCGACCAGGACGGCGTGCGAAACCGAGGTCCGATCCAGCTCGCGTTGACCGCCGTGCCCGACGAATCGCCACAGATCGACGTGCAACTCGATGGAATCGGCTCGGCGATCACCCCGCGGGCGCGTTTGCCATTGGTCGGCAAGGTCGAAGATGATTATGGCGTCGACCGGATCTGGCTCGAGTATTCCATCGACCAGGAAGAACCGCGCGAGAGCCCGCTGGTCGATCCGGCGGGGCACAGCCAGGTCGACGTGAATCAGGCGTTCGAGGTCACCCAGCTCGACCTCGAACCGGGCCAAAAACTGCTGATCGGGAGCAAGGCGGCCGACAATCGCGCTCCCCCTGCCGACGCGGAGCCCAACGTGGCCGCCGGCGAGCGTTTTCTGCTCGATGTCGTCCGTCCCGACCAATTGCTCTCGTTGTTGGAGACGCGCGAACTGAACCTGCGGCAGCGATTCGAAGCCATCCTGCAAGAGTTGGTCGAGACACGCGATTCTTTGGCCGAGTTGGAAGCGGCCGGCAAGGCGCCTGAGAACAAAAAGCCGGAGACGAATTCCAACGATTCCGGCGAAACGCCGGCCGCGGACGCAGCGGCGGAAGAAGCCTCGCCCGAGGCCGTCGTGCAGCGCAACCGGTTGCGGGTGGAACGCGCCCAACAGAACGGCCAGAAGAACGCCGAAGAGACCCGCGGCGTGGCGGCCGCGTTCGACGGCATTCGCGCCGAGTTGGTCAACAACCGCGTCGACACCGAGGAGCTGCGCATCCGGTTGAAGGACCGGATCTCCGACCCCTTGAAACGGATCGTCGAGATCGAGTTCAGCGAGTTCGACCGCCGCCTCGCGGCATTGAAGACCCAGCCCTTGGCGGAGACGGCGCCCGCCACCGCCAAGCCGGCCATCGAGCAAGCTGATACAATAATCCTGGCGATGCAGAAAGTCCGCGATCAGATGCTGGAACTGGAGAGTTTCAACGAAGCGATCGACCTGCTGCGCGAGATCATCTCCGCCCAGGAACAGGTGTCGGAGCAGACACGCAAGCAGCGGACCAAGAAGGTGCGATCGCTGTTGGAAGACGAAGATTGAGAGGCGTAGACTACAAGTCCCGGTTTGCCGTGCGGGCCTGTTTCGAGAGTAGGTCGATCTTGCCCCGGTTTTTTTGCGAGCCGATCATGACCGCATCCATCCGAGCCGTCGTTTCGGTTCTGTGTCTCCTCATCGGCCGCGGAGCGCTCGCCGCGGCTCCGGCCGACACACCCGCCGCCCCGGAGAAGGCTCCGGCCGACGAGACCAGCGCTGGCAACGCCAGCGCCGAATTGCCCTTGGCCCAGGAACAGGTCCTGCGCAAGTATCAGCGGTTCGAAGAGGTCTTGCTCCGCATGTCGGAGCTGACCGCGTCGACCGATCCCAAGCGCGCCGCGCTGCTGCGCAAGGCGGTCGGTCAGAGCAAAGACAAGCTCATCGGCGTGCAGTTCGACCGGCTCGTCGATCTGCTCAAACGCGAACAACTGGCCACCGCGGTCACCAATCAGAAGGACGTCGAAAAGGACCTCAAGCACCTGCTCGATCTGCTGCTCAGCGAACAACGGGGCGATCGGCTGAAGAACGAACGGGAACGCATCAAGGAGCAGATCCGGCGCCTCAATGAGCTGATCAACAAGCAGCAGCAGATCGAGGGTCAGACGCAAAGCGGCGGCGATCTGAAGAAGCTGGCTCCGGGCCAAGGGAAGCTGGGAGAGCAGACACGCAAGTTGGCCGACGAGATGAAGGACCCCGCCGAGGGGGACCAAAAGGACGGCTCCGGCAAATCCGACGACGACGCCGGCAAATCCGACGATCAGAACTCCGGCGATCAGGGCAAGCCGACAGATAAGCCAAAGGGCGAGCACCCCGACGGCAAATCGCCCGACAAATCGCCTTCCGAGGATCCTCAGAAATCGTCCGACGCCGAGAAATCTCCTGACGCTGAGAAGTCGCCCAACCCCCAGAAATCGCAGGGCAAGCAGCCCGGCGAAGGTCAACCCGACGGACAACCGCCCGACGGTAAACAACCCAACGGAGAGCAACCGGAAGGCGAAAAGGGCAAAGAGCAGAAATCGAAGGGCGGTCAGTCGCAGCAGCAGCCACCCCAGCCATCGCCCGGCCAGCAGTCCGGCGGCGAACAAGGCGAACCGTCCGAATCGCCCCCCTCGGAAAACGAGCAAGCCCGCCAGCGCGTGCGTGAGGCCGAGCAAGCGATGGAAGAAGCGCGCAAGAAGCTTGAGGAGGCCAATCGCGATGGCGCCGCGCAAGACCAGGAGCAGGCTCGCCGCAAGCTGGAAGAGGCGCGGGCCCGCTTGGAAGAGGTGTTGCGTCAATTGCGCGAAGAGGAAGTCGAACGGGCCTTGGCGCTCCTCGAAGCCCGTTTCCGCAAGATGCTACAGATGGAGACGGAGGTGCACGAAGGAACCGTCCGCGTCGACCGTGTGAAGCCCGAGGATCGCACGCACAATGACGAGATCGAGGCCGGGCGATTGAGCCGTCAGCAGCGGGCGATCCTCGACGAGCTGACCGGTGCCGAGACGCTCCTGCGCGAGGATGGCACGTCGGTTGCATTCCCGGAGGCCGTCCAAGAATTGCGGGAGGACATGGAGCAGGTCGCCGCGAGACTGGCCGAAGGAAAGGTCGACCAGCTCACGCAGCTCACCGAGCAAGACATCATCGCCGCGCTGGAGGAGATGATCGCCGCCTTCAAGAAGGCGCAGAAGGAAAACGAAGAGAAGAAACAGAAATCGGCAGACCAACCCTCGGGCGAGCAGCAAGATCCTCCGCTGGTCGATGCCATCGCCGAACTGAAGATGATCCGGGCCTTGCAGATGCGGGTGAATAAGCGGACGGAGAACTTCTCGAAGCTCGTCGACGGCGAGGAAGGCCAGGCCGAGAAGGCCGAGTTGGTCGATGCCTTGGAAAAACTGAGCGCGCGGGAAGAACGGATCTATCGCACAACCCGCGATATCGTGCTGGGAAAGAACCAATGATAACACTCGTTCGGCTCACGACGTCGGCCGCGGTATTGGTTGCTTGCGTCCTGGGCGCGCTGGCGGCGGGTGTCGCCGATCTGGGACCGATCGCTTCGGAACCGAAGCTGCGGCCGCGCACGGTCGACGAAATCCGGCAGCAGGCCCTGGATTGGGTCGCTGCGCAACAAGCCGACGACACGGCTCGTCAGGCGGCCGAGGCGTTCTGGCAGGACGGCGCGGTATCGGCCGACGTGCTCGATCGCTTGGTCAAAACGTTCAGCGCGGTCGACGAACGGGCGGCGGCGCTATCGGCTCTCTGTTCCAAATCGCGCCCGGCCGGTCCGCTGGCACCGCAGGAATGGCTCAAGGGAGACCAACTGCCTGCCTTCGAACGCGACAACCTACGCCTCTTTTATGGGCGTTGGCTCGCGCAAGAACGGCTCTACGACGAGGCGCTGATTCAGCTCGATAGGCTACAGCCTGCGGCCGTGGTCGATCCCGCCACGCTGCTCTTCTACCAGGCGGTCGTCTACCACCGCCTGCTCAACAAACAAGAAGGGTTGAAGATCATCGCATCGCTGCTCGACAAGGTCGAGCAGGTGCCCAATCGCTACCGTGCGGTGGCTGCCTTGATGAAGAACGATCTCGAGGGATTGAAAGAGGAATCGCTCGATCACATCTCGCGGCAGATGGACGACGTGCGCCGCAGGCTGGCCCTGGGCCGCGCCGGCAAGAAGGTGCGGCAGGTGGAAGACGACGTCATTGCCGCGCTCGATAAACTGATCAAGGAGATGGAAGACCGGCAACAGCAACAGCAGTCGCAGAGTCCCTCGGGCGGAGCGATGCCGCAGCCGAGCCAAGCCATGCCCGATAGCCGTATCGCTCGGATGCAAGGCGCCGGCGAAGTCGACCGCCGCCGCATCGGCAACACTTCCGGTTGGGGCGACCTGCCGCCCAAGCAGCGCGAAGAGGCACTCCAGCAGATCGGCAAGGACTTTCCCCCGCATTATCGTGATGCGATCGAGCAGTACTTCCGCAAATTGGCGGCGGAGTCGGAACAACGATGATTCTGAGCGCGTACGTGTTGGCGACCGTCCTGACGGCGAGCGCCGACTTTCAATTGCAGACTACGGACGGACAGACCTATTACGGCAATCTCGTCGCGTTCGGTGCCGACGGTGTCGAGTTTGAGACTCCGCAAGAGAAGGTCAAGATCCCTCTCGCCCGCTTGTCGGATGTTTCGCGCGTCAACCGACCGCAGCCACCTGGCACCAAGCCGGCCGTATGGCTCGAACTGATCGACGGATCGCAGCTCCTCGGCGCGCGCTATACCGTGCAAGAGCGTGTGGCGAAGATCGAACTGGGCGGCGAACAGGTCGTGGAATTACCGACCGCGGCGATCGCCTACGTGCGGTTTCAACAGTTCGAGGGGGAGCTTGCGTCGCAGTGGGCCAACATCACGGTCGACGAGCCGACCGGCGACCTGATCGTGATCCACAAGAAGGGCGCGCTCGACTACCAGGCGGGTGTTCTGGGTGACATAACCGACACAACCGTCGCCTTCAAGCTCGACGACGAGGACCTCTCGGTGAAGCGGGCGAGGGTGGCGGGCTTGGTCTATTACCATGCCGTGGGGAAGGAATTGCCCGCCAGCATCTGCCAACTGGTCGACCTGGCCGGGTCGCGCTTCGAGGTGGCCCGTGCGAAGCTGGTCGACGACAAATTGGAGGTGACCAGTCCGGCCGGCTTGAAGCGTTCGGTCGCGCTCGATCAAATCGCGGCCCTCACGGCGCGGGTACAATATCTGAGTGACTTGCAGCCCGAGTCGGCGACCTGGACCGGCTACGTATCGGGACCGAACCTGCCAGACAGCGTCAAGCGTTCGTTCCTGCCGCGCTTCAACGAGGCGGTCGACGGCGGCGAATTGAGGATCGGCGCGACGGTCTATGCCAAGGGCGTGGCGATGTGTAGCCGTTCCGAATTGGTTTACCGTCTGCCCCCCGGTCAGTTCAAGCGGTTGATCGCCGTCGCCGGCATCGACTCGCGCGGCCGGCCGGCCGGCGCGGTGCGGCTGCTGATTTACGGAGACGGCAAACCGCTCGTGGAGAGTGACGTGACGGGCAATCAAGAACCGTTGGCCATCAATGTCGACCTGACCGGCGTGAGCCGATTGAAGATCGTGGCCGACTTCGGCCCCGGCGGTGACGTCATGGATCTGTTCGACCTGTGCGATGCAAGGATTCTGCAATGAACGGCCGACCTCGTTCCCACGCCCCGTGGCACAATCCTAGGCGCTCGGACGCTTCGCGGTGGACGCGCCGCGCGTTCGGCGGTGTCGCGATCGTGCTGTTCGCCACATGCGGTGCGTGGGGCGACGTGGAAAAGAGCGTGCTCGATGCCGAGAGCGAGCGCGTGGCCGTGATCGCCAAGGCGCAGCAGGCCACGATCGCCATCTTCACCAACAACGGCCAGGGGGGCGGCTCGGGTGTCGTCATCTCGGCCGATGGCTACGCGCTGACGAACTTTCACGTCGTGGCGGGGGCCGGCGAGGGTCTCAAATGCGGCATGTCGAACGGCGAACTGTACGATGCCGTCGTGGTCGGAATCGATCCCGTCGGCGACGTGGCGCTGATCCAGCTCTTCGGCCGCGACGACTTCCCCGCCGCCACGTTCGGCGACAGCGATGAGGTCCGCGCCGGCGACTGGGTGTTTGTCATCGGCAATCCCTTCTTGTTGGCCACCGATTTCCGGCCGACCGTCACCTACGGCATCGTGTCGGGCGTGCATCGTTATCAATATCCGGCAGGCACCCTGCTTGAATACGCCGATTGCATTCAGACCGACGCCTCGATCAATCCTGGCAACTCGGGGGGGCCGCTCTTCGACAGCGCGGGCCGACTGATCGGTATCAACGGCCGTGGTTCGTTCGAAAAGCGCGGCCGCGTGAACGTGGGTGTCGGCTACGCGATCTCGCTCAACCAGATCAAGAAGTTCATGGGCTGCCTGCGTAGCGGGCGCATCGTCGACCACGCGACGCTCGGTGCCCGCGTAGCCAGTCAGGAAGACGGCCGCGTCGTCGTGACCGATATTTTGGAGACGAGCGACGCCTTTCGGCGCGGCCTGCGATATGGCGACGAATTGCTCGAGTTCGGCGGCCGTTCCATCCAAACCGTCAATGGTTTCAAGAACATCCTGGGCACCTTTCCCAAGGGGTGGCGGGTGCCGCTGTCGTTTCGCCGCCGCGGCGAGCGTTACGACGTCTTCGTGCGGTTGGCCGGCGTGCATGGAGCCCAAGAACTGATCGACAAGGTAGCGGGCAAGCCGGCTTTCGAGCCGCCCGGACCGAAGCCCAAGCCGTCGGATAAGCCGGAGCCCAAGGACGATCCCAAGCGACCGATGCCGTTGCCCAAGCTGCCGACGGCGGATGAGGCCGAAAAGAAGGAATTGCCCGAGGTCGTCAAGCAGCATCGCGATCCGCGCCGCGGCTACGCCAACTATTACTACAACCGACTGAATCGCGATCGTGTATGGCAGACGCTCACCGGCCGGGGTGATTTCACCACGCTCGGCGGAGAGTGGCTGTTGCGCGGTCGGCTGCTGGAAGACGACGACACCGAGCTGCGCATCTCCGACCATCTCGTGGCATGCACGCTGCCCGGTGGTCCGACGAGCATTCCCGTCGACGACGATCTCGCCGCCGCTTCAGATCCGCCGGCCAGTGGCGGACTGCTGGCAGCCCTCTACGTCTGGCGAAGATTGCTCGTGAAGGGGCCCACGGGATTCGGCAATCTCGATTATTACGGCTCGCTGCCGCTCCCCGGTCATCCCGGAATGGTCGATATGCTCATCGGGGCGTTCGGCGGCGTGGAAAGCCACTTTCTCGTCGACTCGACCTCGGGCCACTTGCTCGTCGTCGAGCTCTATCTCGGTCCCGACGACGACCCCTGCGAATTGCACTTCACCGACTATCGGGCCGTCGACGGCCGTGACATGCCGAGCCGCATGTTGGTCCGTTACGGCGACAACATCTACGGACTTTTCACGTTGACCTCCGTCAACATGAAGGAGCAAGTCGAATGATGTGGCCGATGCGCCTCGCCCCGCTATCTTCGCTCCTGTCGCTGGCGATCTGCTTGGTGTCGTCGCCGCCGGCCTTCTGTGCCGATTCGTTGGCCGACGTCATCCAGCAGGTGGAACCGAAGATCGTGAAGATCTACGGGGCGGGTGGTTTTCGTGGATTGGAGGCCTATCAGAGCGGCTTCTTGATCTCGGCCGACGGGCAGATCGTCACCGCCTGGAGCTACGTGCTCGATACCGAATACGTCGGTGTCACGCTCGACGATGGCCGCAAGTTCGACGCGAAGCTGCTCGGCGCCGACCCGCGGTTGGAGGTCGCCGTGCTCAAGATCGACGCGGTCGATCTGCCCTATTTCGATCTGGGACGATCGGCCGACTTGGCCGTCGGCGCGCGCGTGCTGGCCTTCAGCAACCTGTTCGGTGTCGCCACCGGCAGCGAGCCCGCCAGCGTGCAGCACGGCGTCGTGGCCGTGACCGCGCCGCTGGAAGCTCGCCGCGGCACGTTCGACACGCCCTACCACGGTGTCGCCTATATCTTGGACGCCATGACCAACAACCCTGGCGCTCAAGGGGGCGCGCTAACGGACCGTCGGGGCCAATTGGCGGGCATGCTCGGCAAGGAACTGCGCAACTCGCAGACCAATACGTGGCTCAACTATGCCGTGCCGATCGGCGAGCTGGTGCCCACGATCGACGCCATTCGCGCCGGTAAATTTGTGCCCGCTTCGACCAACGAAACGGCAGCCAAACCGAAGCACGCCTTGAGCGCGCCCTTGCTCGGTCTGGTCATGGTGCCCGACGTGCTCGACCGCACACCGCCCTTCGTCGAACGCGTGCTGGCCGACTCGTCGGCGGCCACGGCGGGCCTGGCACCGGACGACCTCATCGTCTTCGTCAACGGCCGTCTCGTGCAATCGTGCCGAGCGCTGACGACCGAACTGGAACACATCGATCGCGCCGACAAGGCGAAGGTCACCATCCTGCGCGACCAGCAACTGCTCGAATTCGAGTTGCTGGCTCCTCCCCAGGAACCGTAACGCCGCGTTATCTCGCCCGGCAGCCATGCCACCGGAAGGCCGCGGCGCTCGCGCTTGCGGGTCAGCCGCTCTGAGACGCCGGCGATCTTCGCAGTCGCAATATCGCCCAGGCGCACAGCCATCCCACGGCGGCGCCGGCCAACACGTCGCTGGGATAGTGGGCGCTGGCGAAGACCCGTTGGATACCGACGGCAACCGCGAATACGCCGAAGAGCCAGCGGCCTCGGGGGTAGAGCCAGCCGAGCACGAGCGCCAGTCCTACGGCGGTGGCCGTGTGCGCCGAGGGGAAGCTCTGGAAGCCGCTGCCGGAACGCCCGAACGGCAACCAGCCGACGAAGGTCTCCCACGTGTGAACGTGGAGAAGATCGGTGGCTCCTGGTCGGGTGCGCGCGATGAGCAGCTTGACCAGGTTCGCGCCACACCCGGCCGCGGCGACCGTCAGGATGGCGCGGGGCAGGTCGCGGCGTCGCGCGGGGTCGAGCGTATAGACGGTCAACAAGACGATCGACACGCCTACGCCGTGCCCCCAAGCCTCGGCCAGGCTCATCAGCTCGCGCACGGCCCGCGGATAGTTCCGACCCAGGGCCCACTGCGCGACGGGGATATCGATGGCCAACGCCGCCGCGGCCAGCAGCAGCAATACGACGGGCGGCCCGAGCCACAGCCGCAGATCGAAACGGCCGGTCGACCGAATGCCACTCTGCGCCGCCGACGGGAGCGGCGCTAACTCGGCAAGTTCGGCAGGAGACCGGCAGGCGCTGTCCATCGGCAACTGCATACCATGAATCCCTCCCGGGCAAAAGTTCAGTATTGATGTTGTCCTGACGATAAAAGCGTCCGTAAACTCCCGCCCTCTGCCGACCGGCATTCGACCGGCTAAACCGCGCAAGTGGCAAGCTCTGCAAAACGTCGAGAGTATGTGGTCACCTAGTCGTCAACAATGTGTCCTTGTCGCGGCGGCGGCGCTGATCTTCTTCGTCAACCTGGGTGCCGCCCGACTCTGGGACGACGACGAGCCAAAGAACGCGCAATGTGCCCGCGAGATGTTCAACCGCGGCGATTGGATCGTTCCCACCTTCAACGGCGATCTGCGTTGCGACAAGCCCATCCTGATCTACTGGCTGATGATGTCGGCCTATCAGGTGTTCGGCGACAACGAGTTTGCGGCCCGGCTCTGGTCGGCCGTGGCGGCTATCGGCACCACGCTCGCTACCTATCACCTCGGCCGGCTGCTGTTCAATGCGCGAACGGCCTTCTGGTCGGGTTGGATGATGGCCAGTTCGCTGATGTTCGTCATCGCCGGACGCGCAGCCACGCCCGACTCGTTGATGATCTTTTTCAGCACGCTCGCCATGCTGGCGTTCGTGCAAGCAACCTGGGGACGCAACGCGACGCTCGCGGGCGCTAATCGGCTCGCCGATTATCTGCCGCGGACGTGGCTCGGATATGTGGCGATGTATGCCGCGATGGGCGTCGGCGTGTTGGCCAAGGGGCCCGTGGTGGTCGTGCTGCCGACCCTCGTGCTCGTCATCTATGTCGCCTGCGTGCGGCAGGCTCTGGCCGCTCCGGCCTCGGCGCCGGCGGCGCGTCGATATTTGCGCTATCTGTCTCCGGTCGCGTGGTTGGTGGCCGCTTGGCGACTGCGGCCCATCACGGCCCTGTTCGTGGTCGGCGCGATCGCGGTGCCCTGGTATGTGGTGGTCGGCTTGCAGACCGACGGCAGGTGGCTGGCCGGCTTCTTCGGGCAGCATAATGTCGGCCGCTACCTCAGCCCCATGGAAGGGCATCGCGGGCCTTTCTGGTTCTACGTTCCGGCCGTTCTGTTCGGCTTCTTTCCCTGGTCGACGTTCTTGCCGCAGGCGGTGGTGCGCACCGCGAAGCTGGTGCGCCAGTCGCCGTCGTGGGCGGCCTACCTCTTCCTGGCCTGCTGGGCCGGTACGTGGATCGGCTTCTTTTCGTTCTCGGGAACGAAGCTGCCCAGCTATGTGACGCCCGCGTATCCCGCGCTGGCCGTGATGACGGCGGCCTGGATCGATGCGTGGCTCGCCCAGCCGAGTTCGGTGAGTCGCTGGTTTCTGAGGCAGAGCATCGTCTCGTTGGGTTTGGCCGGCGCGCTGCTCGCGATCGTGTTGCCGATCGTCGCTCACTATCTCTTGCCCGGCGAGGAGGTGATCGGCCTGGCCGGACTGACTTTGCTGGCGGGCATCGTTCCCGCGGCATTCTGGGCCGTCAGCAAGCCGCAACGGGCGGCTGTCGCGCTGGCGGTGGCGGCGCTCGCATTCATGGTTTCGGCGTTCGGGTTTGCCGCGGTGCGGGCGAGCCGTCACCAGAATAGTGCCGCCCTGGTAGACGTGCTGCGTTCCGGCGACTCGGGGTACGAACCGGCCGCTTTCGATTTTTCGACTCCCAGCCTGGTCTACTACGCTCATCAGCGAGTACCGCAGTTCATGCTCGCCGACGACGCGCTCAAGCATCTGCAAAGCTCACCGCGCGCCTTGGTCGTGACCGATAGCCGCCGCTACGAAGAACTGCGTTCCCGCCTGCCCGGCGATGTTGCCATTGTCGCCCGCCGGCCCCGTTTCCTTCGCACCGGCGCCATCGACGTCGTCGTGCTCGGACACGCCGGCATGACCGCCCAGCGGACCACCGTAAAGCCCTATTAAAGCCCGGCCCCCACGCGAGCGCCCTTGTGATCGTCTCCATTGTCATCCCGATCTACAACGAGATCGAAAACATCGAGCTTCTGTACGAGTCGGTGTCGTCGGTCTGCCGCTCTCTGCCGGCGCGGCACGAAATCGTGCTCGTCGACGATGGCTCGACCGATGGCACTTCGGAGGCGCTCGACGACCTCGCTCGTCGTGATCAGGCCGTCAAGGTCGTTCACTTCCGGCGCAACTTCGGCCAAACGGCCGCCATGAACGCCGGCATGCACATGGCCACGGGCGACGTCATCGTTACCCTCGACGCCGACTTGCAGAACGATCCGGCCGACATTCCGATGCTGCTCGCCAAGTTCGATGAGGGGTACGACCTGGTGCACGGCTGGCGGCGCGAACGGCACGACGCGCTGCTGAGCCGCAAGATACCCTCACGGATCGCCAACTGGATCATCTCGCGGACCACCGGTTTTCCGGTGCACGACCTGGGCTGCACCCTCAAGGCGATGCGTCATGAGATCGCCCAGGAGTTGCAACTCTACGGCGAGATGCATCGCTTCATCCCCATTCTGGCCCATTGGCGCGGGGCCCGCTGCGCCGAGGTCGTGACCAACCATCGCGCGCGGCAATTCGGCACTTCGAAATACGGCATTTCGCGCACCGTGCGAGTGGTGCTCGATCTGATCACCGTCAAGTACATGATTCAGTACCAGACCAGCCCGATGAAGCTGTTCGGCGGCATGGGGCTGGCCAGCCTGGCGGTCGGTGGGCTGGCCGCGCTGGCGACAGCGGTCATGAAGCTCGTGGCGGGAGTCGATATGACCGGCAATCCGCTCTTGCTCTTGACGGTCTTCGCCACGCTCGCCGGCTTGCAATTCTTCGTGCTCGGCATGCTCGGCGAAGTGAGCGTGCGCACCTACTACGAATGCCAGGGCAAGCAGCCGTATTCGATCCGCTCGACGCGGAATTTCGACTGTCCGCCGGTCGCCCTGCACAGCGAGCCGAAGGCCGCGTAGCGTTCCCGCTCTTGGGGTAGTGCCTGGACCGATACGCGAGATGTTGTTCCGCGGGTATCGGTTCTTCCCCCCTCCGCTGGGCCCTTTCGGCGCAGCGTCCGCCCGACTAGCATGAAGGATTCCAGTACGCTCGTGCGGCTTCACCAAAAGGTATCGAGTTGTCCGAACTCTCAGGCAAGATTGCGATTGTCACCGGCGCCAGTCGGGGCATCGGTCGCGCGACGGCGCTGGGCCTGGCCGAGGCGGGCTGCGATGTGGCGATCAACTACCGCTCGGCGGCCGCCGAGGCCGAGGAGTTGGCCGAGCAGATCGGCCGACTGGGGCGCCGGGCACTGCTGGTGCCGGGCGACGTGGCCGACCAGGCGGAAGTCGAAAAAATGGTGGCCGAGACGGTCGGCCGCTTCGGAAGACTCGATATCGCCGTGACCAACGCGGCCTATAGCGACCGCGAGCCGTTCTATACGGCCGATATGGCGGGATTTCGCCGCACCATCGACGTCACGATGTGGGGGGCGTTTTACCTCCTGAGGGCGGCCTCGCAGCAAATGATCGAACAGGGCGGGGGTGGGGCGATCGTGGTCGTCAGCTCGCCGCATGCGTTCGTGGCCGTGCCGCGCTCGATGGCCTACAACATGTCCAAGGCCGCGATCGACCACATGGCCCGCACCGCGGCCATCGAGTTGGTCGACCACCGCATTCGCGTCAACGTGATCCATCCCGGCTGGATCGATACGCCCGGTGAGCGAAAGTTCGCCAGTGAAGAACAACTGATGACCGGGGCGTCCAAACTGCCCTGGAAGCGTATGGGCCGGCCGGATGAAATCGCGCGCGGCGTGGTTTTTTTGTGCGATCCGGCCAGCGATTACATCACCGGTTCCAGCCTGGCCATCGACGGCGGCATTACCTTGCCCTGGTGGGCGAATCGCGGATCGGCTGTCCCTGAGTAAGCGAGACCAATGGCGACACATTACCTGCTGCCTTGTACGTGCGGCCAGAAGAACGAAGTCGATTCCAGTCAGGCCGGCCTGACGGTGAATTGTGCGTGCGGAAGCAAACTGACCGTGCCCGCGATGCGGGGCCTGGCCGGTCTCGAGCGCGTCGAACGCGCTCCGCCTCCGCATCTTGCGGCGCCGACCAATAACTGGGGACCGCGCCAGGGGCTGATGTTCTTGGGTGGTACCGTCATTACCGCCGCCGCGTTGTTGGCACTCTATTTCTGGCTACAGTTGCCCGAGCCGATTACCCTGTTGCCCGACTACGAGGCGATCAACCGGCAGAGCGTCGATCAGCTCACCCCCGAGCAATCGATCGAGCGGTGGCACGAACTGCAAGTAGGAATTCAGCGGCCGTCGGACGAAATGCAGCTCGATTTTTTGGATAGATATACCGCGTCCCTCATGCAGTGGATCATGCTCGGCGGAGGTGTGGGTGCCGTGGGATTGTTGTTGTTCGTCATCGGCCTCTGCATGCCGTCCAAACGCCGGGCTACCAGTACACCGACCGCGCCCGCGCGGGCCGCTTGATGCGGCGAGCCGCCACGGCGTGACGTCGTTTTCCGACAACACGTGGCTTTTCCGCCGCAAGTGTTGACAATCGGCAACGTCCGACCAGCCGCCGGGCATCGTCGCGCCCTTTCCGCGGAACAACGTTACTCCTTGCCTTGTAAGTATTAACGGTGCCGGCGCGCCGCGCCGAACCGTTCTTGGCATTCGCCTTGCGTTGCGTCTGGTTCCCGTCTTCTGCCATGTGCGGCGGGAGAGCCTTCGTCCCCTCGGGCTCTCCCGCCGCGCGCTGGTAATCCGATCCCGTCGAAACGGCGGGTTTGCCGTCTGCGATCCCCGCTACGCACGCTATACCATGACCACCCGACCACATCCTCTAGGTATCTATGCACACGGGTGAGCTGATCGAGCTGGCCGCGATCGTGACAGCGCGAGCACCGTTATTCTTTCAGAGCGAATGTGGTCTTGCGCCCGAAATGGTCGCGCAATACTGGTCGGCTTCGAAGTGTCGGCAACAGCGCTGGGCACAAGCTCTCAAACGGCTTGCCGACCCAGCCAGCCATGAAGCGGACGCGTCGACCGACGACGCGAACGGTCCGCAACCCGAAACCGACGCCTATTCGACGGTGGCGGAGATTCTGGCGAGCGAGGTGCTGACTCGCGTTTGGACAGCCATCGTCACGCTCGACGACCGGCGGCGTAAGACGGCCGACGCGGAGCCGGTCGCACGCAGCGTCCTCTTGGGCCACCTCGAAGCGCGGCGCCGCGCTCTGACCCTGCTCGTGCGCGGGCCGTTCGTCGGTTTGCCCGCAGGCGATGCCCTCAACCGCTTGCGGCGCAGGTCGGAACGTTGGAACGACATGCTCATCGGCTACCTGCACGTTCACGGCGATGTCGCGGAATTTGCCTTCGATGCCGATGTAGCCGGCGAGTTCGCCCGCGACTTCCGCGGTGAGCAGGGCTGGCGCCAGGGAGGCGTTGCCTGGTCGATCGTCTTCGCCTCGTTGCGGGCCGAAACGCGTGCGCTGTCGGCGGCAGCGAGCGGCAACCAGGCTCTCAACGATAAGATTGCCGCCGCGATCGTCGGCGCTCTTGGTTACGATGCCTTCGATTCGCTCGGCCTGCCCAGGTCGCTTTGGACGACCCGCATGCAGAGCACGGCCGACAGCGCGCGGGGCTGGATCGAGCAGTTGCTTTCCGCCGACGCGGCCGATGTCCGACGGCAGGCCGCCTTTCGGCGGCGGTAAGCATCAGCGTCTGTCGATGACGGGCTGACACGGTCGTCGAATCTTAACCGCTTGTCTTACAAGCCTTTGAGTCAGCCGGCAAGCTCGCGTTGCCCCGCCGGGGCAATCTCGCTACTTTATGGCCCACTTTTTCTCCGTCTTACTTTGGCCGCCTCGGATTGAGCGGCCGAACCGATCACCACTTAGCAATCGCGAGCGGAACCATGGACGTGCTTTACCGCTTTCGTCAGGTCTCAGGGCTCTTTTTGGCGGCTGTGCTCGCTCCCGCGGCACTGGCGGTGGCGGCTGCCCCCAAACCGCCGGCCGAGCCCAATTGGATCTGGTCGCCCGCACACGGCAAAGACGCCGTTCCCCTCGCCAGTTGTTACTTCCGCAAGACCTTCAATCTGCCGGACGACTACAAGGGTACGCTCGAGATAAGCTGCGACGATCAGTACGAGCTCTATGTCAACGGCCGGCACTTCGCCGCCGGAAACGAGTGGCGGCTGATGAAGAGCCACGACATCGGCGAACAACTGCACGCCGGTCGTAACGTGATAGCGGTCAAGGCGACCAACAACAGCGGCGGTTCGGCCGGATTGGCCGTGCGCATCAAGCTGGTGGCGCCGGGCGGCGTCGAACAGCTCCTCTTTTCCGATAAGAGCTGGAAGACCAGTCTCAAAGGAAACGACGGTTGGCACCGCATCGATTTCAACGACGGTCAATGGGTACCCGCCCGCAGTTTCGGCCCCTTCTCAACGACGCCCCCCTGGGCAGGACAGGTGGCGACCGACAGCGGAGGAGACGGCCGCTTTCTGTTGGGTTCCGAATTCCGTGTCGAAGCGGTGGTCGGACCCGATGAAGCGGGTTCGTTGATCGCCATGTCCTTCAACGAGTGGGGCGAGATTCTCGCCTCGCGAGAAGGCGGCCCCCTGCTGCTCATCGTCGACAAGAACGACGACGGTCTCGTCGATACCGTGACGACCTACTGCGACGATGTGAAAAGTTGCCAGGGCATCCTGGCCCTCAACGGTCAGGTCTTCGTCGTCGGCGAGGGTCCGGATGGCCACGGTCTTTACCGGCTCTCGGACGACGACCAGAACGGCGACATCGACGACATCAAGTTATTGTTCGGCTTCCAACAATCGGTGGGCGAACATGGGGCCCACGCGCCGTTGCTCGGTCCCGACGGGCTGATCTACCTGGTTATCGGCAATCACACCTCGCCCAAGGCCGAATACGACCCGAGCAGCCCGTACCATCACTACTACGAGGGCGACCTCGTGCAGCCGAAGTACGAAGACGCCAACGGTCACGCGGCCGGCATCAAGGCACCGGGCGGAGCCGTTCTGCGCACGAACGTCGAAGGAAGCTTCGTGCAGCTCTTTGCCGGCGGCTTGCGGAACGCATACGACATCGCCTTCAACGGCGAAGGAGAGCTGTTCACCTACGACGCCGACATGGAATGGGATATCGGACTCCCCTGGTATCGCCCGACGCGCGTCAACCACGTCATCGCCGGGGCCGAATTCGGCTGGCGCAGCGGCTGGGCCAAATGGCCCGACTATTACGTCGATAGCCTCGGTTCCGTACTCGACACCGGCCGCGGATCACCTGCCGGTCTCGAATTCTACAACCACCTGCAATTCCCGGTTCGTTATCACAACGCGCTCTTCGCTTGCGACTGGTCGCAGGGGCGCATCCTGGCCATCCGCATGACGCCGGGCGAGGGTTCTTATTCCGCCAAGAGCGAAGTCTTCCTCGAAGGGCATCCGCTCAACGCGACCGACCTGGCCGTCGGACCCGACGGCTGGCTGTACTTCAGCACGGGAGGACGCGGAACCGAAGGCGGTATCTACCGTGTTGTCTGGACCGGTAAGGTTCCGCCGCAGCCCAAGGTGAGCGGTGTGATGACCGCGCTGCGGCAGCCGCAGCTCTACAGCGCTTGGGCACGGCAGAAGATCGCCACCGTGCAACAATCGCTGGGCGCGGAGTGGGAACGTCAACTCGTGGCCATCGCCGAGTCGCGCCGGCATAGCCCGGCCGATCGCGTGCGAGCCCTGGAGTTGATGCAACTCGTCGGTCCGTTTCCGACGACCAAGCTACTCGTTTCGCTCTCGAAGGATGAACAGGCCGGACTGCGTGCCAAAGCGGCCTACCTGATGGGCATTCACACCGACGCGGCGACCCGCACCCGTCTCGAAGAGCTGTTGGGCGACGGCGACCCGCGCGTCCGTCGTATCGCCTGCGAGTCGCTGGTGCGTGGCGGATATCCGCCGCCCGCCGAGCGCGTTGCCAAGTTGCTGGCCGAGAAAGGCCGCGCGGTGCCCTGGGCGGCCGCGCGGGCCCTTCAATCGTTGCCCGCCGATCAATGGGAGCGATACATCATCAAGGCCAAGAACCCCGCCGTCTTCTTGCGTGGAGCTCCGGCATTGCTGGCCTTGGATCCGCCCGACGCCACGCTCGACTCCGTGCTGACGAAGGCCAGTGAATTGATGCGGGGTGAGATGAGCGATCCCGACTTCGTCTCGCTGCTGCGCATCTTGCAGTTGGGCCTCGACCGGGGCCACCTGCACCGGCAAAACGTGCCCGAACTTTGCCGACAGCTCGCCGACGAATATCCGGCCAACGAACCACTCGACCGCGAGCAGCGCATCGATCGCGAGCTGATCCGGCTGTTGGTCTACCTGCAAGAACCGAGCATCCTGCCGCGGGCCATGGCCGAACTGAAGCGCAACCTGCCGGTCGAAGAACGCGTTCACCTGGCGACCCACCTGCGGTTCATAAAGCATGGCTGGACCGCCGAACAGAAGCTGAGCCTGCTGGAGTTCTACGAAGAGGCCCACGGCGTCGAGGGTGGGCATAGCTTCGCCGGTTACATCGACAACTTTGCCCGCGACTTCGTCGCCGGGTTCTCGGACGAGGAAAAGGCGCAGGTCCTTGCGCACGCCACGCGCTTCCCACACCATGCCGTGTGGGTGCTTGCGTCTTTGCCGGAGGACCCGGGTGAAGACGCGATCAAGCAACTCATCGCGCTCGACAAGCGTCTGCTCCGCGCCGACTCGGTCGATGCTAAACGACTGGGCACCGCCATCGTGGCGGTCTTGGCACGCAGTCGCGACTCGAAGGCGATGGCGCATCTGCGGAAACAATACGACGAAACACCGGAACGTCGCGAAGATCTGGCAATGGGCCTGGCCCAAGACCCGACGGCCGAGAACTGGCCGTACCTGTTGCGTTCGCTGTCGATCGTCGAAGGAGTGGCCGCGCAGGAGGTGCTCAACCAGCTCTACGCCTCCGACCGTCAGACGGACGAGCCCGAGCCGGTCCGGCAGGTGATCTTGTGCGGACTCCGCTTGGGCGACAACGGCGGGGCCGTAGCAGTCAAGTTGTTGAAGAAGTGGTTGGGCGACGACGTTTCGGAATCCGATGCCACCTGGGATGTCGCTCTGGCCTCCTGGCAAGGCTGGTTCGAGGAAAAGTACCCCGATGAACCCACTCCTCGCCTGCCGCTAGAAGCCGAATCGGCGAAGTGGAGCTACCAGGAGTTGCTCGGCCATCTGACGAGCAGCGAGGGCGAGACGGGCGACGTGGTCAACGGCGGCAAGGTGTTCCAGAAGGCACAATGCGCCAAGTGTCACCGCTTCGGCGGCCGCGGCGAAGGTGTCGGCCCCGACCTCTCGATGGTCAGCCAGCGTTTCCAGCGCAAGGAGATACTGGAATCGATCCTGTTCCCGTCGCAAATCATCTCCGACCAATACGTGAGCAAGACCGTTGTCACGACTGGCGGTAAGACCTATACCGGGCTCGTGGCCCCGTCGGGCGAAGAGGCGGTGGTCATTCTGCAATCGAGCGGTGAGAAGGTGACGATCCCCAACGACGAGATCAGCGAGACCTCGCCGAGCAAGGTGTCGGCCATGCCCGAGGGCCTGCTCAACACGCTGACGCTGGCCGAGATATCCGACCTGTTCGCCTATCTCAATAAGCCGATGCAGAGCACCAAGGTCACGCTGCAACCCTCGACAAAGAAGGCGGCTCGTTAGCGTCGAGCGGCCGATCGCATCGGCGCACGCGTCGTTCAGCCGTGTGACCGAGCGAACTGGTGATCGCGGACCTGGATGAGCGCGGGAGCGCTATCCAAGCCCGCCTCATTCAGCGTACACTTCGTGCATGTCCAGCACCCTCACGCGCGATGGGCTCGCGGAAGCATACCTCGAGCAACTCCCCTATCCTCCCTACCCGGTCCAGGAAGAGGCCCTGCTCGCCTGGTTCACCGCCAAGCAGGGCGTGCTGGTCTGCGCCCCGACCGGCACGGGCAAGACGCTCATCGCCGAAGCGGCCCTGTTCGAAGCGCTGCACAACGGCACCGTCGCTTATTACACGACGCCGCTCATCGCTCTCACCGAACAGAAGTTCGCCGAGATGCAGGCGGCCGCCGTCCGCTGGGGTTTTTCGCCAGACGACGTCGGATTGGTGACGGGCAATCGCCGGGTAAACCCCAAGGCCCGCGTCTTGGTTGTCGTCGCCGAAATCCTGCTGAATCGTCTGCTGCACCAGAGCGCCTTCGATTTCTCGCAAGTCAGCGCGGTGGTGATGGACGAGTTCCACAGCTTCGGCGACATCGAACGGGGCATCGTTTGGGAACTCTCGCTCGGTATGCTGCCGCCTCACGTGCGCTTGCTGCTCCTCTCGGCGACGGTGGGCAACTCGCTGGAGTTCGTAAACTGGCTCGACCGTTGCCACGGCCGCAAGATCGAATTGGTCGAAGGGACGGAGCGCCGCGTGCCGCTCACGTTTCAATGGGTTCCCGACGAACTGCTGAACGAGTTTGCCACCCGCATCTCGGCGGGCGACGACGCGGGCCGGCAGACGCCGGCGCTTATTTTTTGCTTCAACCGCGACGAGTGCTGGAACGTGGCGGAACAGCTCAAAGGGTGCCACCTCCTGGGCGAGTCGACGCGGTCGAGGCTGCTGGATGAGGTGAACCGGCTGGATTTATCGCAGGGCGCCGGCACCAAGCTCAAGCAGCTCTTGATGCGCGGCGTGGGCGTGCATCACGCGGGACTCTTGCCGAAGTATCGCCGGGTCGTCGAACATCTGTTTCAGCGCAAACTGCTGGCCGTGTGCGTCTGCACGGAGACGCTGGCGGCCGGCATCAACCTGCCCGCCCGGAGCGTCGTGCTCACGTCGTTGGTCAAAGGCAAACCGGGCGAAGAGAAGCTGCTCGAAGCGAGCTCGGCCCACCAGATGTTCGGCCGGGCCGGGCGGCCGCAATTCGACGATCGCGGCTACGTCTTCGCGCTGGCCCACGAAGACGACGTGAAGATCCTGCGCTGGAAGCAAAAGTACGACGCGATTCCGGAAGACACCAAGGATCCCGGCCTGCTGAAGGCCAAGAAGGCCCTCAAGAAGAAGCGACCGACCCGACGCGAGAACCATGTTTATTGGAACGAGCAGCAGTTCGAGAAACTCAAGCTGGCCCCGGCCGGCAAGCTGTACAGCAAGGGCCGGCTCCCGTGGCGGTTGTTGGCCTATTTGTTGACGATTTCGCCGGAAGTCGATCTGATTCGCAAACTGGTGCGCAAGCGGCTGATGGATGAACCGCGGATTCGCGCGGGTGAACAGGTGCTCGACCGGATGCTACTCACCCTCTGGTCGGGAGGATACGTGAAACTCGATCCCGAGCCGCCTGAGCCCAAGGCGGAAGAAGAGCAGCGCCCCGTCGCGGCGGCACCGGCGAAAGGGTTGTTAGGCATGCTGCAACCCGCCGCGACGGCCGAACCGCCGCCCCCGCCGCCGCGCTATTCGCCGCGACTGGCCCAGCCGACCGAAACACTGCCGCGGCTATTGGCCTTTCGCAGCGTCAATCCGCTCTATGGTGCCTTTCTGGTCGAGCAGCTCGGCATTGCCGACCGCACCGAGCGGTTGCAGGTGTTCGAAAGCGTGCTCGGCCTGCCGGGGCCGGTGCTTAAGCATGTGCGGGTTCCGCGCGATCTGCCGCCCGGTCCGCTGGCCGCGACGCGGCTCGACGACGAGCTGATCGCTCGCGGCCTGATGATCGCTCCTCCGTCGGACGATGACGACGAAGACGAGCGCGACCGCTTCGACCGCGATGAGCCGCCCGAACGGCCACCGGTTCTGGCCGAGAAGCTACGTCTGCTCTTCGACGCCCTGTATCCCGACGTGGGCGACGTCGAGTCGCAGGGCGTGTGGGTGGCCGGCGAGCTATTCTTCTTCGGCGGCAACTTCAACAGCTACGTGAAGTCGCGCGACCTGATCAAGCAGGAGGGGCTCATCTTCCGGCACCTGCTGCGGCTGATCCTGTTGTGCGAAGAATTCGCCGCCGTCACCCCGCCCGGGGTCGAGACGGCCGCCTGGCAGGCCGAGCTCCGCGAGTTGTCGGAGCGGCTGGCGGCGAGTTGCCGCGAAGTCGATCCCTCGAGCACCGAAGAGATCATGCAGCAAGCGCACGCGGCCGACCTTGTGGAAGGCGAGTCGCACGCCGTGGCGCAATAGGACGTTTGCCGGGACAAGGCCGCAGGGATCGCGCAGTCCCGGCAAGCCTTACTGCTGCGGGTTCAAGATCACCTTCTCTCCTCCGTCCAGGCCGCCGATCACCTCGACCAACGCGTCGGTTGCCATGCCGAGCGCGATCTCTCGCCTCATCACCCCGCGCCAACCGGAAACCCACACGTAAGACCTGTCCGAACCGTCGACCACGCAGAGTAGTGGAATCACGAGCGCGTCCTTCCTGTGGTCGACAAGTATTTCGACTTCAGCCGTCAAGCCCGGCTTCAATCGCTCGCGGCGGCCGTCGAAAGTGATGACGACCGCGAACCGCGGGAGGTCGTCATCGGTAGGTTGGGCGGGCTCCGGCCGGTCGGCGACGGAGGCCACCTTGCCGTGTAGATCCTGATCGAGCACCCTGAGGTACGCTCGCTGACCACGACGAACCCGATTGCGCTCGGTCTGCGGCACAAGGACCCGAACCTGCATCTGCGCCAGATTGGCGAGATGCAGCAGCGTTTGATTTTGGCGCACCCACGCGCCCTCATAGATGGGTATCTTTTGTTCCGTCGCGCCGGTCGGCACATCGGCATAGACGACCATGCCGTCTCGCGGCGCCAGAATCTCACAGTTCGTCAGGTCCTCCTCCAGCCGAGCTATCTTGGCGGCTCGATCCCGCGTGATCGATTCCTCCGACTTTAATCGGGCGGCCACGATGTCGCGTTTGCTGGTCAAGTCCATCAGCACCTTGGCCTGCGTGAATTCTTCCAGGACCTCTTTCTTAAGCTTCGCCGACACTAAGTCGGACTGTGCTTTCTCGACGGCCAGTTCCATCTGGGTGACGTGGGGCCGCGAGATGAACGCCATGCGATACATGATCTGAACCTTCTGCAGCGAATGCTCAGTCTTCGTCAGCTCGCGCTGTGCCTCCAGGATGCCATTCTGCAACTGGAGCCGCTGCTCCTCATAGATTCCGTTGCCATATTCGTCGACGGCAACGTCCGCCGCTTTCAATTGCCTCCGCGATCGGATCACGGCCACCTCGGTTTTGGCCAGTTCCGCGCGTTCAGCCGCGAGGGCCTCTTCGAGCGAGGTGCTGTCCAGCCGCACGAGCAGATCGCCTCGGCGGACGTAACTGCCGTCGGGCACCATCCGAAGGATACTTTGCACTCCGCGCACGCGGTTTTTGACAGCCATGTTGTCACCGCTTTCGACAGCCCCGTCGTGGCAGAGGGAAAGGACGAGATCGTCGCGTTTCACGGTTACGGTGATGGGGCGATGATGATAAGCCGACCAAACGCCGCTGCCCATCATCCACACGACCGCGGCACAGGTAGCGCCGCAGGATGCTTTGGCCATCCACCGACGGGCCGAACGTGGGACGGAGCTTCGCCCAACTCCTAGAGGAATCCGCTGCGTCGCACCGGTCACGTTCATGACGCGTCCTCGACGAGAGCGTCCGCTCGAGCCGACACTGCCGCATGTCGGCGAGGGACGCGAGGATCAGCTACCAGACAGTATAGCGGAAAGAGGTTCCGGTTACGCAATCAGCCGATGGAGATCGGCGTCTGGCGCTACGCCGTGACCACCATGTTGTCGCGGTGGATGACTTCTTGATAGGGACAATGGCCGAGCGCCGCGGCGATGGCATCGGTCTTCAGACCCTTGATCCGTTGCACGTCGGCGGCCGCGTAATTCGTCAACCCGCGGGCGAACTCGGCGCCCGCGGCGTCGCGCAGCGCCAAGACGTCGCCCTTGTTGAAGTCGCCCAGGCAGTCGACGATTCCTATGGCGAGCAGGCTGCGTCCCTGTTTCTCGATGGCCCGACGCGCCCCCTCGTCGAGCACGAGTTGTCCGCGCGGCTGGGCCGTGAAGCCGATCCAACGCTTCCATGACGTCAGCGTCTGGCCCTGCGCCATGACCAGCGTTCCTTCGAGTTCGCCCGCCACGATCCGCGACAGGGCACCCGGCTCGCGGCCATTGGCGATGATGGTGTTTTCGCCGGCCAGGGCACACATCTTGGCAGCAGCCAACTTGCTCGCCATGCCACCTTTGCTAAGCCCCGTGCGCCGATCGCGCACCAGGCCCAACACCGTCTCATCGATCTTCGGCACGGTCGCGATCAACTTGGCGTCGGACGAGCGCGGGTCGCCGTCGTATAAGCCGTCGACGTCGGAGAGGAGCACGAGGAGCGGTGCTCGCAGCAGGTTGGTCACCATGGCGGCGAGGCGATCGTTGTCGCCGAACGTCGTCTGTAACTCTTCGACGCTGACCGTATCGTTCTCGTTGATGATCGGCACGGCCCCGTATTCCAGTAGCCGCAAGAGGGTATTGCGCACGTTCAGGTAACGCGTGCGGTCGTCGAGATCGTCGGCGATGAGCAACACCTGGCCGGCGTGCCGCCCATGGGCACGCAACGCGCGGTCGTAGGTCTGCACCAATTGACTCTGACCGACGGCGGCCACGGCTTGCAGATGCGCAAGGTCGCGGGGCCGCTCGGTCAGCCCCAAGGCGCCCATGCCGGCTCCGACCGCGCCGGAACTGACCAGCACGACCTTGCGGCCGAGTTGCATGACCTGGTGGATCTCTTCCGTCAGCGCGGCGATCCGCTCTTCGTTGAGCCGGCCGTCGGCACGCGTCAGGATGCGCGTCCCGACCTTGACCACGATCGTGTGCGCGCCGGCGGCCACGTCTTGACGACTCAGATCGGGCATAGCAACACGGTCACGGATGACAAGCGAAACTCGAAGGGTTCAGGAACAACTTCCCGAGATGCCGGCGACGCCGCGTGCATCGTCGGGACTTGTAACAGCCCATCAAAATAACGTCCATGCGGGCGAGCCCGCCAGTGCTCTTAGAGCAACCGACAAAACCGGATTTAGCTTCACAAGAATCGGCGTTTCACGGCCGATTCTTGCGCCCCAGGCGCTCGGACTTTCGGGTTCTGTCAGCCGCTCTTAGAGCAACCGACCAAACCGGATCGCGCTCCAAAAATCGGCGTTTCACGGCCGATTTTTCGCCACGGCGCTCCGACTCGCGGGTTGTGTCAGCCGCTCTTCGTGAGCACGGTCGATCAGGCGCCCGGCCCGGAAAGCACCTCACGGTAGAGCTGTGCATGTCGCTCGACCATCCGCTCGACGGTGAACTCCGTCAGCACCCGCCGTCGGCCAGCCTCGCCCAGGCGGCGCGCCAAGGCCGCGTCTTCGAGCAGTTTGTTCGCCTGCCGCGCGAAGGCCGCGCGGTCGCCGAGCGGCACCAGGTAGCCCGTTTCGTCGGAAACGACCAGATCGCGATTGCCCGGGATATCGGTGGCCACCACGGGCACCTCGGCCGCCATCGCCTCCATGATGACGTTCGGCAGCCCTTCGTATTCGCTGGCCAACCACAGCAGGTCGAAATGGGGGAGCAAGCGTGGTACGTCGGAGCGATGGCCGAGGAAATGGACCTTGTCTTCGATGCGCACCTGGCGCCGGAACTGCTCCAAACGCTCGCGGTGGGGCCCGTCGCCGACGATCAGCAGATGGACATCGTCGCGCACGACCTTGAGCAGATCGGCGGCCCAGATCAGGTCCTTGACACGCTTCTGCGGACACAGGCGCCCCACGGCACCGATCAGCCGGGCGGTCGGTGGCAACCCGAGCTCGGCCAGCAACGGTTCGCGGCCGATCGTACACGGCTCCGGCGCGGGTACGCCGTTGGGGATGACGACGAATTTTTCGTGCGGCAACCCGTGCCGCGCATAGAACTCACGAATTCCCGTGCTGTTCACCACGATGCGGTCGGTGCGGCGGGCCAACCAACGATCGATGGCCAACTCGTGCCAGACCTTCCACGGATCGACGCATCGCTCCGCGGCGACAACGTGTTTCGTTCCCGCGGCCAGCGCCGCGGCACGACCATAGCTGTTGGCCGCGAACAACCAGGTGTGGACCAGGTCGGGGCGTAGCGCGGCGATGCGCCGTTTCAGGCGCAGAAACGCGGCCGGATCGACCTTGTGCGGCTTGCCGATGACCGTGATCGGCACGCCCGCCTCGCGCAATTCGGCTTCGTAGGGGCCGGTGCGCGTAAGCACGCACACGTGCGGATCGAACTCCTCGCGCGCGAGCCCCTTGACCAGCAGCACGAGCTGTTTCTCGGCGCCGGACCGATCGAGCGTGGGTATGACGTGGAGGACGCGGGCCATGACGTTACGTACGATACATGCCTATCCGACGATCGGCATCACGAGGTGGACGATCCCACGTGCCGGCCGGTTTTCGGACAGGCTCCCGGTTTGCCAGGGTTATTGTACGTCATCGTCCGCACGCGGATCGCGCGCCAACCTGCCGAATCGGTCCTCACGGTAGGGCTTGTGGGCCCGATACAGTTCGAGACGATCCTCGGCTTGGGCCTTCACCGAGGTATCTTCGGGCAGCATCTCGACGGCCTTGGCTTGCCACTTGATGGCCGAATCGAAGTCACCCGCTTCGGCATAGGCGGCGGCCAGCGTGTCTATGAAGGCCGGTTGTTGCCATTCGGTCAGTTCGCAGGCTTCGGTTGCGAATTCGACCGCTCGCGCGCCATCGAGGTATCGCTCGTCCGCCGATGTGGCCGCGCGCCAAGCGGCATTGTTGAGAGGGACCACGCGAGACATCAATCTCGTGAGATCGATCGCCTCCTCGGATAGTTCATGGTCGTCCGCGGAATCAATTGTCGGGGTCGGCATCTGGGTTGTGCCAACAGAGTCGGCTTGAACGGTGACGTCTCCCGCCATGTCCTCGCTCTTACCGAAGTCTCCGAACCTCTCGCCGATGGAGAGTACGAACTGGTCGGGCGAGTCGGCGTAGGCGGGTTGTGGCGCGGTGCCGGCCCGGCGCAGGCGGGCTATGGCGACGCGGTCGGCACTCGACTTTTCCGCCGCTCCGAGTTCGTAATATACGTAGGCCCGGGCTTCGAGCGCCTCGATGTTTCCGGGCATGAGTTGGACCGCTTGATTGAGATCGACGACGGCTTTGCGATACTCTCCGTTGAGTGAATAGAGCCGTCCGCGTTGAAGCCGTGCCTGACCGCAGGTGCGATCGACGCGGATGGCCTCGGTATATGCGGCGATCGCACGTTCGTCGTCGCCTTCTTCGGACCAATACCAGCCGATGTCGACGTGGGCCATCGCATTCGCTGGATCATGCTTGACCGCTTCGCGCGCCTCGGCAAACGCCTGTTCATGTTGACCGCGGAAGTGCAGCAGCAGGCCACGAGACGCATAGGCTGACGCCAGCCTTGGGCAAACTCGCACCGCTTGATCGAAGTCCTTGAGCGCCCTGTCGACGTTCCTCGTCGCCCACCAGGCATGACCGCGATCGTGGTAAACCTGCGCGAGGCCGGGATCGAGGCGTATCGCTTCATCGTAGGCCTTGATGGCACGCTCGAAATCGTTCTTCTGGGCCAAGGACAGCCCTCTTTGCCAATGCGCCGAGGCAAAGTCGGGGTCGAGCGCCAAGGCTTTGGCGATGTCGCCGTCCGCCTCTTCGGGGAACGCTCCTCGTTTTGCCGAGGCAGCCGCTCTGGCCGTATGGGCGAAGGCCGTCGGCTTCTGCTCGATCTGCACCGTGAAATATTCGACGGCTTCCCAGATAGGCACGACGTCGCGACGCTGCACCCAGCCACGACCGAGCCAGAGCCAATCGCCCTGTACCTTCTGCACGCGTTCCATGAGCCCGGCGTGCATCGGGCCGGAACGCGTCGTCTCGATACGGAACTGCACACCGGGCCGCCTGGCCAGCACGACGCAGCCCGTCGTCAGATCGCTCCCCGGGCCGTCGGCCGCGAAGGCCGTGGGTGCCACCAGCAACCAGGGCAACACGAATTGAGCGATGTGTCTGTGCATGATGAACCCTGCCGGCGATTTACCGAGTTAGACGCAAATGTCTGACAGCGGCCGACAGAACCTGAAAGCCGGAACGCCCTGGTTTTGTCGGTTGCTCTACGAATGAGTGGCGAGAAAATAGGCGCCTTGGCGGCGTCACGCAAGGGCAGAATGCTGGAGAGATCGCGGCAGCCGGATGCGGACTGCACGCCGTGCCGGGGGATTTCATCGCACCGAACTGCCGGGATTCGGGTCTCGGGCCAGCCAGCCGGGTTTTTCTTCGCGGCAACGTTTTTGAGCCTTGTAGAGCTCGAGCCGTTCCGAAGCCTCGGAACGCATGGTCGGACTCAAGTTGCCGAGTTGGATGGCCTTGGTCTGCCACTTGACCGCCTCTTCGAAATCGCCCGCCGCGGCGTACGCCGCCGCCAAGGTGTCGATGAAATCGGCCCGCTCCCAGTCGGTGGTCTGGCACGCCTCGGTAGCGTCTTCAACCGCCTTGGCGGCGTTCAAATAGCGTTCATCGGCGGAGGTCGCTGCGCGTCGAGCTGCGCGATCGAGTTCTCTGGCGGGGTTGGGCTTCACGTCCGGCACCCACGATTTGTCCGTCTTGTCGTTGGTGGCAGTGGCCTGCGAATTGAAGGACGACGCGGTCGCAGGCTTCTTCTTGTCCGAGTCTTTCTTGTCGCCGGAATCGGTGGCCAGGGTTTGGGCCACCGCGGACGACGGCCGTAACCGAGTCGCGGCCAAATGCTCGGCGCGTGACTTTTCGGGCTCGTTCAGACGGTAGTAGACATATCCACGGGCGTCGCGTGCCGCGAAGTCTTTCGGCATGAGCTCGATTGCCCTATCCAGGTCAATGAGGGCCTTCTGAAAGTCGGCCTGTTGTGAATAGAGCTTGCCGCGTGCGAGATAGGCGTCTCCACATTCCGGATCGCACTCAATCGCTTTGCCATAGGCGGCGAGTGCTCGATCGTCGTCACCTTTGGCCACCCAATAGCGACCGATGACCAGGCATGCCTGCAACTCCGCCGGATCGTGCTTGAGCGACTCGGAGGCGGACGAGAACGCTAGCTCGCGTTCACCTTTCTCGTCGAGCAAGATCGCACGGTTCGCATGAGCCTTGGCCAATCTCGGGCAGAGTCGAATCGCTCGCTCGAAGTCCTTAACGGCCTTGTCCTTTCGTCCGCTCCAAACCCAGGCGCCGCCACGGTCGTTGTAGGCGTCGGCGAGCTTCGGGTCCAAAAAGATAGCTTCGTCATAGGCGTCGATCGCGTTGCTGAAATCCCTGCACATGTAGAGCTGTATGCCTCGCTGCCAATACGCGGCTGCGAAATCGCGATCGAGCCGCAACGCCGCATCCAAGTCGCGATCGACGTCCGGCAGCGCAATACCTGGTTTGGCGGTGGCGCCGGCTCGTGCGACATAGGCGAATGCCGTTGGTTTTCGTTTGATCTCGGAGGTGAAGAATTCGATCGCTCGCTCCGCCCGAATTAGGTCGCGTTGCAACACCCAGCCGCGGCCCAGCCAGGCCCAATCGCCCTGCACCTTCTGAACGCGTTGGATCAGCCCGGCGGGCATCTCGCCGACGTCTTTATTCTGCACGTGGAAGCGAACGCCAGGACGCCGGGCCAACACATAGCAACCGACCGGCAGCGCGGCCGAGCGGTCGCCGGCCGTCAGCACCGTGTGCGCCACGAGCAGCCAGGGGAACACAAGTCGAGGGACGAGTCGGTACATCGTGGACCCTGCCAGGCGGTGACAAAACCGATGAGCGCAGCGCGCGATTCTTGCGAATAAGCGGGCGAGACAATAGTGGCAGAAGCGGTGGGCGGGCAATAGCAGAAAGCCTGTTCGCCTGCACCGGTGAGCGCTTTTTGTTATTCTGGGTACATGGAGAATACGAGCGAAAATCGGGGAGAGACGGCCTCGGCCGTAGGCAATCGGCGCCCAAGCGATTCTTCGGAGGATGCTGCTGATTCGCCACCGGTGCCGGGGCGGGAACCGGTGATCACTTCGACACCGATTCTCGTCCGCGCGGCAACCTCGCCGGCTCTCGATACGCTGCCGCGAGCACCTATTTCGCCGGCGATTCCCAGCACCGGTCGCCCTCCACGCAAGCGCAAAGTCAAGCTGCCGATCATCCTGTTCGCGGCGACCTGCCTCTCGACGTTCTTCGTCGGCATGAGCAGTTGGGATTTTTTGGCCATGCTCACCGAGCCGGTCAAGATGCTGCGCGAGCATAGTGGCCAAGGTGCCGCGTATATGTTGGCGGTGATGGGTATCCTGCTCGCGCACGAGATGGGCCATTTCTTGCAGGCCGTGCGATACGGCGTGCCGGCCAGCCTGCCGTTCTTCATACCGCTGCCGATCACTCCCCTGGGAACGATGGGCGCGATCATCGCTCTGGGCGGTTCGCAGGCCGATCGCAAGGAGCTGTTCGACATCGGTTTGACCGGCCCCCTGGCCGGGCTGGCGATCGCCCTGCCGTTGACGTGCCTCGGCCTGCTCACCGCCACGCCCTTTCCCGCGTCGAGCGACGCCAGTCTGGGCGGGATGCACTTCGGCGACCCATTGATCTTCAAAATATTGGTTGCCTGGTTGCGTCCCGACGTTCCGCCCGACTCGCGCCTGATCGTCTACGCGAACCCGCTCGTCGTCGCCGGCTGGGTCGGCATGCTGGTCACGGGCCTGAACATGCTACCCATCGGTCAACTCGACGGCGGCCACGTCGTGTATGCCTTGTTGGGCAAGAGGGCCCATTGGGTGGCGCGCGCGATGGTCGTGATGACGATCTTGTTCGTCGTCTTGGCGAAACAATACGGTTGGCTCGTCATGCTCACGCTCGTGGTGGTGCTCGGCATAAAGCATCCCCCCACGGCCGATGATCGGGTCGAGCTGGGGCGAAAGCGGACTATATTGGGTTGGTTGTCGCTGCTCATTCCGATTTTTTGCTTCCCTCCCGTTCCGTTGATTCCCACCGAGCCCCTCTGACACGTTGCCCGCCATGTCATCCGAGCTTTCCCGAGCGTTGCTTGCAGCGTGGCTGATCGGATTGTTGCCGCTCGCCGCGCCGGCCGCGGAGCAGGCCGATCTGATCCTCGAACACGGCAAGGTCGTCACGGTCGATCGAGAGTTTTCGCTGTGCGAGGCGCTGGCCGTCAAGGATGGCCGCATTCTGGCGGTCGGCTCCGACGCCGAGGTTCAGAAGACGCGTGGCGACCGAACCAAGGTCGTCGATCTGCGCGGCGGCATGGTGTTGCCTGGCTTGGGCGATTCTCACGTCCATCCCGCCGACGCGGCGATGATCGAGTTCGATCACCCTGTGCCGGAGATGGAGTCGATCGCCGACGTGCTCGACTACATCAGGTCTCGCGCCGCAGTGCTCGCGGAAGGGCAGTGGATCGTCGTTCGGCAGGTGTTCATCACGCGTCTGCGAGAGCAACGCTACCCGACCAAGGCCGAGCTCGACGCCGCCGCGCCGAAACACCCCGTCGTGTTTTCCACCGGTCCCGATGCCTCGGCCAATACGTTGGCCTTGGCCGAGAGCGGCATCGACAGAGATTTTCGGGTCACGGGCGCCGGCAAGATCGAAAAGGATCCGCTGACCGGCGAGCCGACCGGCATCCTGCGCAGTGCCATGCGATACCTGAAGGTGGTCTCGCCCGAAACGAAGGCCACGCCGCGGCAGCAGGACGAGCGGTTGCTCGCCCTGTTGCACGACTATGCCTCGGTCGGCATCACGTCGATCATCGATCGCAACGCCGGTGCCGACGGGGTCGCCCAGCTTCGTCGCCTACACGCGGCGGGCAAGCTGCCGGTACGCGTACGGATTTCACAGCACGTCGATACCGCGGGAAAGACGAGCGACATCGTGGCGGCGATCGAAGCCGTGGCGGCCGATCCGCTCTGCCGGGGCGACGATCGACTGCGGATCATCGGCATCAAGACGTTCTTGGACGGCGGCATGCTGACCGGCAGCGCCTACATGCTCCAGCCGTGGGGCGTGAGCCGCATCTACGCCATCGACGACGCGGGCTACCGCGGCCTGCGCTACATCGAGCCGGACGTGCTGGTGCCGATCGTTCGCGCCGCGGTCGAGAACGGTTTGCAATTCACGGCCCACAGTGTGGGCGATGGTGCCGTGGAAGCGCTGATCGACGCCTATGAGGAAGTGAACCGCACCACGCCGATCGCCGCGACGCGCCCCTGCGTGACCCATTCCAACTTCATGAACCGCCGGGCGATCGAGCAGGCGGCCCGGCTGGGAGTGATGGTCGATATCCAGCCCGCCTGGCTGTACCTCGACACCCGCACGCTCGTGGCCCAGTTCGGCTACGATCGCTTGCGGTACTTCCAGCCGTTGCACTCCCTGTTCGCCGCGGGTGTGACGGCCGGTGGTGGCAGCGACCACATGCAAAAGATCGGATCGCTGCGCTCGATCAATCCCTACGACCCTTGGTTGGGAATGTGGGTGACCCTCACGCGGCGGGCGCGTTGGCACGACGCACCTCTGCATCCCGAAGAGGCCCTATCGCGCGAAGAGGCAATCCGTTTCTACACGATCAACAACGCCAAGATCATGTTCCTCGACGACCGCACCGGTTCGCTCGAGGCGGGCAAACTGGCCGACTTCATCCTCATTGACCGCGACATCCTGGGTTGTCCGGTCGACGATGTTCGGCAGACGCGCGTGTTGGCAACCTACGTGGGCGGTCAACCGGTACATGAGCGCGAGTGAGCGTACCGATTATTCCGTGAGCGTGCGCACCACGCGCACGCCCGCGTAGGGTGCGGCGAACTCGGGCGGCAGGCCGGCGCGGCTGGCGGAGCGCGATAGCGAGACGCCGCTCAGATAGGATCCGCTGCGGATCGCCCGGCACGGTCCATCGACCGCCCCGACCGGGTCGACGCCCGTACCGCCCGGGATGAATCCCAGCCAGTCATGACACCACTCGGCGCTGTTTCCGTGCATCGATACCAGCCCGCTTCCGGTGGGCCTCAAACAGGCCGAGGACCGGAGGCTGCCCGACGAATTGCCTTGAAACCAACCGTAGTCTCCGGCGACCGATGGGTCGCTGCCGAAGCTGAAGGCCGTGATCGTGCCGGCTCGGCATGCGTATTCCCATTCCGCCTCGGTCGGTAGACGGAAACCACGACGCTCGGGATGGAAGGGCCACTGTCGGTCGGTCGGATAGCCATGTGCATCGAGCTCGAGCGTGGCGGGGTCGGCATAACACTGATCGCTCTCAGCCATTCCCGACTCGGCCGTGAGCCAGCGTACGAGCAACACGGCGTCATACCAGTTCAGACCGGTCGCGGGATGCTTGTCGTCCGCCGTCATCTCCTCGACCGACGCCAGGTATGCCTGTGCCGCGGCCGCCCCTCGGCTTTCGTGAATAAATCGGTAGTAAAGCGCTCGCGAAACGATCCGATCGGCGATGGCGAACGGGCGTGTCAGCTTCACGCGGTGTTGCGTCTCGTGTGCCTGGCGGTCGCACTCCGTGAGCGGCGAGCCCATCAGGAATTCGCCGGGCCGGAAGACGATCATCGTCAGCGACATGCCGGGGCCGACAGGCGCGCCCACCTGTTCCAAGAACCACTGCCGGCCGGGACGGTAATCGGCGGCATGCGGTGCGTGATCGAAGCGGTAGGCGCGGTCGGCCGACTCCCAGTTGCGCAGGAGCCATCCGCAGGCTGCATGAATGACGGAACTGGGGTCGGCGCGATACCACGCATCGAGTCGTTCCACCAGGTTTTCCCGATCCAACGTGGACAACTCGTCGAAGGCGAATTCACCCAGGCCCAGGATCAAGCCGCTCCGTACCTTCTCTTGCGTGCGCGGGGCGCGATCGAGGCAGGCGATCAACGCGGCCGGTTTAACGCCCCTTGGCTTCAGACCCGCCACGAATTGCGTTTGGCTCTCGGGATCATCGTCCGGCGTGAACAGTTCCGCCAGCAGCGGATCTTCACCGATGCGCAACAGGGCGATGGCAGCCGCCGCCCGACGGCGGCCCAAGACCACCCTCTCCTCCTCCGTCATCTGGCCGCCGGACCGCGGCTGCCGGCGGATGCTATCGCGCAACGTGGCAACGACCGCGGTCCGATCGGCGTTGGCCAGCGCCGGCAAAAGGACCGTGAACTGTTCGGGGCTCGCCTCGCTTATGGCGGCCGCCAACAACTGCGGTTGGGTTGCCGCCCAATCGGCCAATGCGGCGGTTGCGGCGTGACGCACTTCGCTCGGTTGCTCTTCGTCCTTGAAGAGACGGTAAACCTCTGGCAAGAGCCGTGCCGCGATGGGGTAGACCTCGGTCCGAAGCTCGCGTTGGCGCTCGATTCCCCTGGACAGCAAGGTCTGGGCGAGGAACACCGCGTCCTCGTCGGTCCATCGGTCGGAGTCGGGCGAGTAGCTCGCCAGTGCCAGCCCCGCGCGAAAACGGGCCGTCAAGTTGGCGTGTATGTCGTGCAGCGTCTGCCAGAGTTGTTCGGCCAATTCGGAAGCATGTGGCCGCAGGCGGTCTCGCAACACGGGAAAATCGTCGTATTGGCAGGTCAGAAGAGCCGCCCCGAGCTCGCCCACCAGTGAGGGATCGTGTTCGACGAGCGCCATATCGAGGCGCATTCTCTGGTGTGTGCCCAGGTTGCCGCGGGCACGCATGGCGCGCAATCGGGGCGTCACCTCGGCGTCATACGGGCGGAGATTTTCGATAATGAGCGGAACGGCGGCCGGCTCTGCGTTCGTGAGAAGGTCGATCTGCGCCAACACACGCTGCTGATGCGCCTCCTCTGCTTGTAGCCGCGCGCGATTGATGAAAAAGCTGGCGGCCACGGCAACCATCGTGATGACCAACAGCGAGGCAGCCCCGGCGAACGTCCAGGTGCGGTGGCGGCGCAGGGCGCGTGCGGCGCGCTCGAAACGGCTTTCGCGATAAGCGGCGACGGGGGCATCGGCGAGCCATTTTTCGATATCCTCCGCGAGCGCTCGGGCCGACGCATAGCGCTGTCCCGGCTCGAGCGCCATCGCCTTGAGGCAGATCGCCTCCAACGGGCGCGGGAGCGTGGCGTTCACGCACCGCGGCGATGGGAAAACCCCTTCCAGGATCAGGCGGCGTACCGTAGCGAAATCGTCGCCGATGAACGGCGGACGACCGGTCAGGATCGCATAGAGCGTGGCACCCAGGCTATAGACGTCGCTGGCCGGGCCGAGCAGATCGAGGGCTCCCGCGGCCTGTTCGGGGCTCATGTAGGCGGGCGTACCCAGGGCGCTGCCGATGCGCGTCGCCGGAGTGCTGCCCGCCGCTTGCGGCGCGAGCAGGCTTTCGACCACGTTCGGCAATTCCTCACGGCAAGCAGCGGTCTTCGCCAGGCCCCAATCCACCACCAGCGTTTCGCCGTAGGGGCCGAGCATGACGTTAGACGGCTTGATGTCGCGGTGCAGCACTCCGCGGCTGTGGGCATAATCGACCGCGTTGCAGACGTCGATGAAACGCCGCAGTAGCTTGCGCAGGCCCAACTCGCCGGCACTCCCGGTGCAGCCTCCGATACAACAGTCGAACTCGTGGAAGTGTCGAACGGCGTCTTCCAGGCTCTCGCCGCGTATCAAGCGCATGACGTAGTAGGGCCGGCCGTCGGGCCATTGTCCCAGGCTATAAACGGGCACCACGCCCGGGTGCTCCAAGCTACCGGTCACTTCCGCTTCGAGCAGGAAGCGGGCCCGGCTGTCGGGCCGATCGGCCAGGCGCGGATGGATCTCCTTCAAAGCCACCTTGCGGTGCAATTCCTTATCGAGCGCGACCGATACCTGTCCCAAGCCGCCGGCGGCGTGAGCCCGCAGGACCTCGAATCGCGACGAACTCGCCGGCTCCGGTTGCGGTGGTTGCGATCCGGACGACGACGATACCGTGAGCGGCGGTTCGGCGGCGGTCGGTAAGGCCGTGGCGTACAACGACGCGATCGGTTGCGACATTGCAGAGTGCAGCGTGGCTGACGGGAACGGGTTGCCTAAGGCTCTGCAAACATAGCATCGGACCGTTGTTTCCGACGGTGAGGGCAAGAGAGCCCGGCCGCTCGCAAAGGCAGGTCCCTCATAAGCCGAAAAATCGGCAGAGAGCGACGAGAGATGACCCAAAACGGGTTGCCTAGGCGGCGGCCTTCAACACCAGCGACGTGTTGTGGCCGCCGAAACCGAAAGAATTCGATACGGCGATCCGCACCGGTTGTTCACGGGCGGAATTGGCGACGTGGTCCAACTGACATTCGGGATCGGGGCGATCGAGGTTGATGGTGGGCGGGATCGCGCCATGTTCGATGGCGGTCAGACAGGCCAGGGCCTCGATGGCGGCCGCCGCTCCCAGGAGATGGCCGGTCATGCTCTTGGTCGAGCTCACCGCGGTCTTGGCGACGTGCGGCCCGAGCACGGTCCGCAGCATGCGCGCTTCGCAGGCATCGCCCACCGGCGTGCCCGTGGCGTGTGCGTTGATGTAGTCGATCTCGCCGACGTCGACGCGCGCGTAACGCAGCGCCTGGTGAATCGCCGCCACCGCGTGCGTCGGATCGGGATTCGGACAGACCAGGTGATGGGCGTCGCTCGTCATGCCGATACCGGCTACTTCGGCATAGACGCGGCGCACGTCGAGCGGTGCCTCCGCCGCCCGCTCTAATGCGAAAACGGCGCCACCTTCTCCCAATACCATGCCATCGCGGTCGGAATCGAACGGTCGCACGGCCAAGGTCGGCTCATCGTTGCGGCGCGATAGCGCTCGCAGGTTGCCAAAGCTGGCCAACGAATAAGGCGTGACGCCCAGATCGAACGCTCCCGCCAGACAGACATCGACCCAGCCCAATTCGAGCCAATGGCACGCCAGGCCGAGCGCCTGGTTGGCGCTGGCGCAGGCCGCGGCGACCGAGACGGTCGGGCCGGTGAGGCCCAGCAGTTCCAACACCAACTCGATCGCCGGCCGGCGATCGGGCGCCAGTTCCCGGAGCAATTGGCCGCCGCTGCGCTGATCGCAGTCCCAGTGCAACATCCATTCGGCCGCCACTCCGAGGACGAGCCCTATCCTCAACTCGCTCCGGCGGGGCCATAGGTTTGCGTCGAGCAGAGATTGCACGCAACAGGTCGCGATGCACTGTTCCAACGGACAAAGACGATCGTAGGCGCTCTGGTCCAGTTCGCGAGGGCGCGTCGGCACGTCGATCGTCGCGGCGATACGACAGGGATGCTGCGTTACGTCGAAGTCGGTGACCTCGCGGATCCCGCTCTTGCCGGCCAGCAGGTTTGCCGAGATTTCTTCGAAGCCGACCCCGAGTGCACTGAGCGCGCCGACGCCGGTAATCCAGTTCTTTGGGGAAGCGACCATCATGGTTCCAACGCGGGTTGGGGTTGGCACGGTGAACGGGCGAGGTGGCCGGAATCGCGTGCGCGTGGCTCGATCGCAACCGTCGCGGCCGGCGCACGATGGGCCGGCGCGCCGAGTTCGATGGAGAGCGACATGCCGGCAGTGGAGAAGGAGTGGCAGCAGGGCGCGGCCGATCGCGGCGAATTCCCCGCCGACACCAGCCACTGGGTCAGGTTTTCCGTGGCACGTTGGTCGGGTTCCGACTCTTCAAGACGCGGCCGAGTCTGAATCATGATGCGTCCCACCGAGGCCGTGTCTGCACCGGCCGCGACATGCGGTAGGCTGACCGCCAGCACGGCAGCCACACAGGTCGGCTGCGGGGATGCGTCCGCCGTCTTGGGCTTGTACGACCACCCGCTGAAGACGATCCAAGCGCCGGCTATGTCGGCCCGCTTCAACAGCGTCGCCGCCGTCAGGACCGCTTGTGGCTCTTCGCCCGGCGCCGTTCCCGCGCCGATGCTTGGCCCGTGGCTGGCAAGCCCCATGCTCAACGTACTGGCTACGGCATGCGGACTCGTATGAGGAATGACCTGGACCGATACGCCCCACGGACCATCGATCTGGTATTTGTCGACGACGGCGGCGAAGGCCGCACGCCCCAGGTATTGAGTCGCCGAAACGACCGCCCATTCCGCAAAACAAGGGCACTGCGCCATCTGCCCGATCGCCCGGTCTAGGGCGACGGCCGCGGCCAGGGTCTGCTCGTCGCTATGCTTGAGCAGTTGGGGCCGTAGTTGGGCGGAGAACCGGTCGATCGATCGCTGTCGCAGGGCGACGAGTTCCTCGGCAGACAGACTGGCCGAGCCGTGGGCCACGATCGCCAACTCGAAGGGAGCGGTGCTCGACGGTGACTTTGCCTTTGAATCGACCATGGTAGGCGGCTGGCGCGAGGGATGCGGCGTTTGGCGACGATCGGTGCGGTCGATTACCGCAACGGCGGCGACCCCAAGGGAGCGTTTTGTGCCGTCCGGGGCATCTCCCGATTGAGCCGGGTCAAACGCAATTCCGTCGGGTAGCCGTCTTCGACCGACTTCTGGCGGACGAGCCGGTTCTGCCCGTCATACCAGAGCTCGGCCTGCACATCGCCGGTGAAGCGATAGTGCGAACAGTTGACCTGCTGCATACCCAGCGTCAATGTTTCGGGCGCGAGTCGCTCGACCCTGACCGTGTGGATCGTTCCCCGGTCGGCGTTCATCAGCGTCAGCCGCCGGCTTTCGTTCATTTCGGGAGCACGCCAATAGTCGGTGGTCATGTCGATCACCGGCTCGCCTCGGGCGCGGCCGTTGGCTTCGATGCGGTAGCGGTCGGCCTCGAGTTTTGCGCTCGCATCGAATTTCTTGCCGTCGTCGGTGGCTCGGTTTTCGGACGAGAGCAAGCGTGCGCCGCGCCACTTCTCTTGGCCCGAGAAGTCATAGCGATAGACGAACACCAGGTAATTGAGCTTAACGTGGACCTCGCTGACCACGTTGGTGGTGCCGTCGGCAAGGTCGCTGATGCGGAGGGTGCTCTTACCGGCGGGTTTATCTTTGACGAGGATCTCGAATTCTCGGACTTCCTCGCTCACCGTGGCCTGGCCGTATGCCGGCACACCGAGCCAGCAGCAGCTCGCCAGGAGGCCGACGACGATGGCCGCGATCGGCGGGCGGCCCGAGCAGCGTTTGTGTCGATCGTCGCACCAGCGCATGAATTCGCTTTCTCCAAGGTGTCGCCCGTGACAAAAGGGAACCGTCAGATTGCCAGGAAACGGCCCCAGGTGATTGAATTGGACGTCCGTGGGCGAGCGGCACGCCCCATCTAAATCGGTTCTCGTCGATCCTAAGCCGCGATACGGAGGTGTGGCACGTCGTCGCTCGTCGGCAGATGGATCACTTGCTTCAATTCACCGAACGCGGCGAGCAACCCGTCGATCGCCTCGCGCGTATGATTGGAATTGATCTGCACGCGCAGCACGCCGGCGTGATAGGGCACCGCCGGGAACGTGACCGACTGCACATAAAACCCGCGATCGAACAGGAACTTGCCGGCCTGAAACGTGTCTTCTTCGTCGCCTACCAGAATGGAGACGATGGGCGATTCGCCGCCGAGCAGCACCAGACCCAGATTCCGCAGGCCGCAGACGGCACGCGAGATGTTCTCGTCGAGCTGGCTGCGCAAGGCCGTGTAATCGTCGGAGCACAGCAGGTCGATGACGGCCGCAATGGCTTCCAGGTAGGGCGGCGGAACCGGGCCGCCGAAGATGTACGTCGTCGAACGCATTTTCAAGAGCCGTTGCAGCTTGCGCGAGCAAGCGACGAACGCCCCGAAGGCGGAGCAGGCCTTCGAGAAGCAACCCAGGACGATGGCGTTGTCGTAATTCCCCAACGCATCGAACACTGTCCCGCGGCCGCAGTCACCCATCACGGCCGTGGCGTGGGCGTCGTCGATATACAAGACCGCGTCGTGTTGCCGGGCGACCTTATCGAGTCCCGCCATGTCGGCGATGGCCCCGCTCATGCTATAGACGCCGTCGATCGCCACGACGGCCGACCGATAGGGCCGCGCATCCTTGAGAACCTGCTCGAGTGCGCTCGGGTCGTCATGGGTGAACGAACAGACGCGCACCCCGTTGGCCCGCGCCAGCTTCGCGCCTTCCATGATGGAATTGTGGGCATATTCGTCGACCACCAGCAGGTCTTGCGTATCGACCAGGCCCGGCAGCGCTCCTAGATTCGCCAGCGTTACCGAGGGGAAGACGAGCGCCGCTTCGGTGCCTATCCAGCGGGCGATCCTGGCTTCGAGCTCGACCTCGGTCTGGCAGCTCGCGAACGCCCGCGATGCGCCAAACTGGGTGCCCCAGCGGTCGGCGCCTCGGACGAGCGCCTCTTTTACGCGCGGATGCTGATCGAGCCCCAAGAAGCTGTCGAAGCCGAAATTGACCAGATCGTGCTTGCCGATGCGCATCTCGCGATGCGGCCCCACGGCGGCCACGGGCAATTCCTTGAGATGAACGGGGCCGAAGCGGTCGTTGAGCTGCTCGTAGAACTTGACGAGCTTGCTCTGCCGCAAACCATTGACCAGGTTGTCTATCGGCAACGACTCCCTCTTCGGCATACAAACATCCTTGTTGCGGAGTGTGTGAGAGCAACGGACAAAACCGGCCCTGGGCTTCCGACAAATCGGCGTTTCACGGCCGATTTTTCCTCCACGGTGCCCCGGCTTCTGCCAGCCGCTCTAAGAGGGGGACAATACAAGATTGTCGATATGGCGACAAGACAAATGGCATCAGTAGAGCAACCCGATGCGCATGAGTGCGTTGTCGTTGATGTTGAACGTGGGTGCGTGCGAGCGAAACAGCACGCGCCGGTCCGAAATCAAGCCTCCTTCGGCGAAGGCCGTCCACTTCCCCGCCGATGCCGAGGTGCCGAGCATGAATTGCAGGTCGCTCATCTGCATGCGGGTCTTGGCCGATGGCGTGTCTTGGATCGAGACCTGCCACGCCTGCACCTGATAACCCGCGGAGGCATAGGTCCAGACATCCTTGTCCGCCACCTTGCCGTAATAGCGGCTGATGCGCGATTGCGGGAAAAACATCCGAAATTCCCAGCGACTATCGGGGGCCCAGATGAGGCCGCCGTAGGGGATGAGGATGCCGTGCACGCGGTTCCAGTAGGCGCAACCGCCCGCGACCCGCACCGTGGGCGACGCCTGGTAGAGCACCGCGAACCGACCGTCGACCATGTAGGCGTTGTGATCGAGAGAGCGGCGAAAATCGGCGTTGATCTGCGGCGTGATACCCGCCTGCCAATTCCAGGCGCCCGAGTGGAGCGAACTGACCTGCACGTCGGAGACGAGTTGGTCGGCGCCCGGCGGCAGGGCGACTCCCGAGGGGCCGGTCCACCAGGACGTGTTCCAAGCTCCCGTCCAGGCGAAGAGATGGCGGGAGCCTACCAGCCGCGCGTAACGGGCCCAGGCGTTGTATTGCAAGTCCTGAAACGAGCCGCTGACGTCGCGCACGGCCGACGTCGGAACCGACACCATCTCATCCGCGAAATACCAACCCAGGCGGTAGGGCTGATAACCGGCATTGCCGTAGGCGAGCTGCCGCGAAAAGGGATCGTAGTAGGCGGCCGTTTCTTCGTAGTGCGCGGGAGCTCGGGTGTTCGACGTGGCACCCGCCGGCGGCGGCAGCGCGGGGTCGGGGTCGGCCGGCATGTCCGATTGCAACTCGCCATCACGCCATTGCCAATTCCTGAGCTGGTATTCGGCCGGGGCCGGTGCGCTCGGCGGCTGCCAAGCCGGACCACCGCCCACGGGCGCGGGGTCGGCGCCGAGTGAAAGGGCCACGACGAGGGCGCACAACAACACGGAAGGCCACCGGCGATGAAGGGAACGACCGTCCCCAGAAGGGGGCAAGTGCGCAAGGTTCTTCGGAGCCGTGTTTCGTGTCAACACCGATTACTGAGGTTGTGGCAATTACCGGACTTTGATACCTACCACAATTCAAACCCGGGACATCCCTTCAAACCATACGGCCAATCGATGAATCGCGAGCAGATCCGCGTTGTGCTGAAAACGATCTTCGAAGAAGAGACCAACCAAAGCCTGGCATCGTTGGACGACGATGCCCTCTTGGCCGAGGATTTCGCGCTCGACTCCGTGGACCTGGTCAGCCTGCTGATGCGCGTCGAGAGTCATTTCCAGGTTCGCTTGACCAATGCCGAACTGACCGACAGCCGCACGGTGGGCGCCCTGATCGATCTGGTGAAGACGAAGGTGAATGATCCGGCAGCGCAAACAAATCGTTTGCGGGCGGCGGCGTAGCCTGGGTGTGCGTGGTTGCGCTCCGAGTGAGGGCCAAATGGTAAAATCGACGCGTCACCCAACACCGGCCGGGCTGATGGTCTGGCTATGGTGTGTGACGGTGTGCGGGCAGGCACTCGCGATCGCGCCCGGCGCCGGCACGACCGACGACGGCGACTGGCCACCGTTGCGATCACCCGCCGGCGGATCGGTCTCCGCCGAAGAATCGCCCGAGGACCAGGTATTTACCGACCCCGCCCCGGCCTATCGGGGCTTGCAGCGGCCGCCCCGCGAATATCTCGGCCAGTCTGCGCAGCCGCCCGAACCGTTGCCGTCGCAGGTCGCGCCGATGCCGGCGCAGCCCGTGCCGGCACCGAACTCGACGCGCGCCGTGCTTTCGAGTTGGCTTCCGGAGGGGCTGATTCCGGGTTGGAGTCCCACCCCCGACTCACGCAAGGACCGCGGCATCGGCGGTCCACTCAAGACCGGAAGCTGGCGTTCGCAGCCGTTCTCGATCAGCGGCTTCGCCGGCGCTACGAACGGCGGGCCGCTCATCAACGGCCATGTGTTGCAGCGCCCGAGCTTCTATGGCGGCGCCAATTTCGGCTGGGATTACGACCATTATTGGGGGATCGAAAAGCGGTTGGGTTTCGGAGACCTGATCCTCACCAACGGCCAGCATCAGCCGCTCCAACAGGGGCTGAGCGTGACCGGCGAATACCGCGTGATGTGGTATCCCTTGGGCGATGCCCGCTGGCGCCCGTTCCTCACGACCGGTATCGGTTGGAGCGATTTCTATTTCCAGGACGACCTGAACCGGCATCACCTCGACACGTTGCTGCTGTTTCCGTTCGGCGGTGGCCTGAAATACCAGCTCAACGAACGGCTGGCGCTGCGCATCGACATGATCGATGAGTTGACCTTTGCCGGCGGCGCCGTGAACACGTTTCATTACGTGGCCCTGACGGCCGGACTCGAGGTTCGCTACGGTAAGCGCCTGCTGCGTATGCCGTGGCATAAGAAGAGCGATCCGTAATCGGATCCGTTGAAAGTCGAGAATTCGGCCATGGACGTGTCCGATGCCGTCGATCTGGGTCGCGAAGCCATCTTGGTGGCGCTGGTGATCAGCGCCCCGGTGCTCATAGCGGGACTGCTCGTGGGGCTCGTCGTGGGCCTGTTGCAGGCACTCACCCAGATCCACGAGCAGACGGTCTCCTTCGTGCCGAGGATCGTGGCCATGGTATTCGTGCTGGCTTACAGCCTGCCGTGGCTGCTGAACCAACTCGTCCAGTACGTGCAAGACGTCATCGGCGGCATCCCGGAAACTCTGTGATTGTTCGAACTCACGCAGCATCATCTGTATCTGTTCGCCCTGGTGCTGACCCGCACCAGCGGCATCGTCATCGCCGGGCCGCCGTTCGGAACCAATGAACTGCCGACGCAGGTTCGCGTGATGCTCGGGCTGATGCTCGCGGCGCTTATCTATCCCGGCCAAATCGATACGCCGGTCACGCCGCCGCTGACGGTGGCGGGCTACATCCCGGCGCTGGGCGCCGAACTGTTCGTCGGTTTTCTGTTCGGCTCGGCCACGGTGCTGCTGTTCTCGGGCGTCCAGCTCGCCGGTCAGATCGTCGGGCAGATGAGCGGCATGACCCTGGCCGACCTCTACAGTCCCGGGCTTGATGCCAACGTGCCGCTGTTGTCGCAGTTGCTCTACATGCTGGCGCTGGCCATCTTCTTGCTGGCCGGGGGGCACCGCCTGGCGATGGGTGGTTTTCTGGATACCTTTCAAACGATCCCCCCGGGCAGCATGGGCATGGCCACCTCGCTCACCGACTGCACCGTGACCTTGCTGGTGCAAAGCTTCTCGCTCGGCATTCGCGTGGCGGCTCCGGCGACCGTGGCGCTCTTGTTGGCGTCGCTCGTGCTCGGCATCATCAGTCGCACACTGCCGCAATTGAACGTGATGGCGCTCGGCTTCGGCGTCAACGCGATGACGACGTTCGGCATCCTCTCCGCCTCGCTCGCGGGCATGGCCTGGCTCTTTCAAGACGAGATGGAACCCGCGCTCCAAACCGTATTGAACGCCCTGGGCGCGGCCGCGGAGATCCGTGAGCGGTGATGCGGAATCGCGTACACGGTTCGCGTTTCGCTCCGAGTCGGCAGGAACCATCGCGACGATGCGCGGAAACGGTCATGCGCCGATCGGCTTTTTCAAAATTCTTCTGACCCTCGATTTCGACCTTCTGAGACGTGCCCGAACAGGACGGGGAAAAGTCGCAGGAAGCAACCCAGTATCGGCGCCAGCAGGCGCGCGAACAGGGTCACGTTGCGCAGAGCCAAGACCTCGGCTCGGCGGCGCTGTTGCTGGGGGCGCTGGTGGCCATGCTGTGGCTGGGCGGCTCGGTGGTCACGGTGTTGGGCGTGTTCGCCGATCGCTACCTAGGGGGCGATGCCTGGCTGGAAACCGACGTCGGGTCGCTCACGACCGAATTCTCGAGCGTGATGTCGTCGTTGGCGCCGGCCCTGTTGCCGCTCTTGCTCACCATGCTCGCCGTCGCGGTCTGCACCAGCCTGGCGCAGGTCGGGCTGTTGTTCTTGCCGGAAAAGCTCATTCCCGATCTGACCCGCATCGACCCGCTGCAAGGATTCAGCCGCGTGTTTTCCTTGCCGAGCGTGATGCGGCTGCTGTTCGGTCTGTTCAAGCTGGCGCTCGTGGCCGCGGTGGCCTACGCCAGCCTGTCCGACCAGATCGACGATGTATTGGCGCTGGTCGGTCTCGAATTGGGGCAGATCGCGGCGTTCATCAGCGACTCGCTCATCTGGACCGGCATCAAGATCGCTTTCGCGCTGCTGATGCTGGCGCTGTTCGATTACGGCTTTCAATGGTGGCGGCAGGAACAAGACCTGCGCATGACGACGCAAGAAGTGCGCGAGGAGATGAGAAACCTCCAGGGAGATCCCCAGGTCATCGGCCGGCGCCGCGCCGCGCAGCGTCAGCTCGTATTGGGCCGCGTGAACTCGGCGGTGCCGAAAGCCGACGTGGTGATCACCAACCCGACCGAACTGGCCATCGCCGTACAATACGATCCGACCGAGATGGCCGCTCCCATCGTCGTGGCCAAAGGCGCGGGTGTGCTCGCCACGCGCATTCGCAAACTGGCGCTCGAAAATGGGGTGCCGATCGTGGAGAAGAAACCGCTGGCCCAACTGCTCTACAAGGAGGTCGAGATCAACCATCCGATCCCGGCCAAGATGTACGCCGCGGTCGCCGAGATTCTGGCCTATGTCTATCAGCTCAAGGGCAAGAAGATGCCCGGCCGATAAAGCCCGTTGGGACGCGGATCGGCTGCGCCGCGCGCGCAACAAAAAAGAACGGCAGGTTTGTGCCTGCCGTTCTCTCATGGGCAATAAATCGATCGCGGGAGCCGAAGCGCTATCCTTGCATGTCGGGCGTTTCGCGTTTCGATTGCCAGATGGCCCAAATGAGCCCCAGTGCCGACACGGCGATCGCTCCCCAGAACAACTGGTCGTGCGTCTTGGCCCCCTCCTTGAAATGCGTTTGCTGCCAGGCCTCTCCCATCCGTTGGATCAGCTCGCTGTCGTAGGGCAGGATCAACCCGATGATCAGCAGGCTCACCATGTTCATCACCTTGATGAGCGGATTGATGGCCGGGCCCGCCGTGTCCTTGAGCGGGTCGCCCACGGTGTCGCCCGTGATGGCCGCCTTGTGCTTCTCGCTCCCCTTACCGGTATTGGCTTCCGCGTTCTTCGGCTCGTCTTCGACGGTCTTCTTGGCGTTGTCCCACGCACCGCCGGCGTTCGCCATGAACACGGCCAATAGCTGACCGGAAACGATCATGCCCGCCAAGAATCCAGCCAGGGCAATCGTACCGAGCCCGAAGCCCACGAGCATCGGCACCAGGATGGCCAGCAGCGCGGGACCGACGAGTTCCTTCTGGGCGGCCGTGGTGCAGATATCGACCACACGCCCGTAATCGGGCTTCTTGGTCCCTTCCCAGATCGCCTTGTCGCGGAACTGCGCACGGCACTCTTTGACGATCAGGAAGGCAGCGCGGCCGACGGCACGGATCGTCATCGAGCTGAACAAGAACGGCACCGATCCGCCGATGAGCATGCCGATGAACAGGTGCGGATTGGAGACCGTCAACAACGACGAGACCTTGGCATAGACGTCTTCCGTGATGGTGGCCGACTCACCCTGTCCGCCCGAACCGACCGACACGATGAAGCTGTTGAACAGTGACACGGCGGCGATCACGGCCGAGCCGATGGCGATGCCCTTGGTGATGGCCTTGGTCGTATTCCCCACGGCGTCGAGGTCGGCCAGGATCTGCCGCGCCTCCTTGTAATTCTTCTCGCCCATCGCCTGGGGGTCGTACCCCATCTCGCCGATGCCGTTGGCGTTGTCGGCGACCGGGCCGAACACGTCCATCGAGATGGTATTTCCCGTCAAGGTGAGCATACCGATGCCGCACATGGCGACGCCGAAGGCCACGAACGTGGCGTTGGTGCCCGCGTAGATCAACACGCTGGCCAACAGCGCACCCGCGATGATGAACACCGCGGCCACCGTACTTTCGTACCCCACGGCGAAGCCTTGGATGATGTTCGTGGCGTGCCCCGTGGTACAGCTCTTAGCCAGGCTCTTCACCGGCGAATATTCGGTGCCGGTGTAATACTCGGTGCATTTGTTGAGAAACACGGCCAGGATGATGCCCACCAGGCAGGTCCAAGCGGGCCGCATGTCGAGTCCGGCGATGCCGAAGGTGGCCCAGGTGGGCAGGCCGGCCGTGACGTTTTCGGCCGTGTGTCCCGGAAATCCGGCCATCGCTTGCGGGTATTCGTCGAGGTAGGCCTGGTTGAAGTTCAGGTAGGCCCAACCGAGCGCGATGAATCCGACCACGCTGATGACCGAGCCGATGACGAAGCCGCGGTTGACGCTCTTCATCGCCTCGGCCGCCGCGCCCTTGTCGCCCGCGCGCACGCTGTAGGTGCTGATGATGCTGGCGATCACGCCGATGGCCCGCACCAACAACGGAAAGATCACGCCTTTGTGGCCGAAGCTCGCGATGCCGAGGATCATGGCGGCCACGATCGTCACTTCGTAGCTTTCGAAGATGTCGGCGGCCATGCCGGCACAGTCGCCCACGTTGTCGCCCACGTTGTCGGCGATCGTGGCGGCATTGCGCGGATCGTCTTCGGGGATACCGGCCTCGAGCTTGCCCACGAGGTCGGCGCCCACGTCGGCCGCCTTCGTATAGATGCCTCCGCCCACGCGCATGAACAATGCCAGCAGCGTGCCGCCGAAGCCGAAGCCGAGCAGCGCCTCATAGGCATGCTCGCCGTACATCAAGAAGATGATCGAGCCGCCGAGCAGGCCCAGACCATCGGTGAGCATGCCGGTGATCGTGCCGGTGCGGTAACCGAGCTGCAAGGCACCGCCGAAGCTGGTCTGGGCGGCCGCCGCCACGCGCAGGTTGCCGATGGTGGCCAACCGCATTCCCACGAAACCGACCGTCGCCGAGAAGATCGACCCGACCAAGAACGAGATGGCGCGACCCCATGCAATCTTCGGATCGGTGCCGGGCGTCTGCATCGCGGCGAAATAGAGACCGACCGTGATCACGATGATCAGCAAACCGACGACGCGGAACTGCCGGAAGAGATAAGCATCGGCACCTTCGCGCACGGCCTGCGCGATCTCTTGCATGCGGCTGGTGCCCTGGGGAGCATTCTTCACCTGGCCCACGAGCATCAGGGCGTACGCCAGCCCGGCGAGGGCGACCACGACGTTGGCAGCGAGGGCAACCTTTTCATAGGTCTCGTACCGATCGCTGGTAATCGGTTCCCAGAGCTCGACGGCTTTATGGTCCGGCTCGGTCGCGCCGAGTGCCGCTATCGCTTGGTATCCTCCTACTTGCAGCCAGCCGGCCCCCGCCGCGCAACTCAGGGCCAGCATCGCCAACAACATCATCGAGGCACGCCGCTTTGGAATCTGCTTCATGTTCACCGCCTTGTATACGAATCCCTGTAAGAACAAGTCGCTATTGCCAAGCGAGAATGCACAAAAAATAGCCGATCGGCGACGTGCCTACCAGGGGCGTAGAAGCGCGCATGGAAGAATCACGGGCGGCGGGAATCGCCGCGGAATCGCGGGCGATCACGACGTTCGCATCGCGTCGTCGTGGAGCACAAATTGGCCCAGCGTAGTATAGGAATTCTGTCGCGATTTTCTCAAGGGGTGCGCAGTCGCTCGAACACCGTCGCGGCGAAGAGCCGATGTCCGGCCGGGCTGAGGTGCGTCTTGTCGGGCACGAAGAGACGCTCGCGCTCGTCGACGTTTCGCGCCGCGGAGTGAAAGGCGGCGTCGATGTCGGCGAGCGCCGCGTTCTTCGCCCGCGCCGCGGCGCGGCAGGCGGACGAAAGCTCCGCCATCGTGTCCCAGCGCTCGACGCCGGGGCAGGTGGTGCAGATCAATACATCGGCACCGCCGCCCGTGGCGTAACGGATGCGATCGATGGCGTCGCGGTTCGTCTGCTCGAACATCGGTCCGCGCATGCCCGAAGACCAGTCGTTGCCGCCGAAGCAGACGACGACGAGGTCGGCGTCCTGGTCCTTCCGCGACCAACGCGGAATCAACACCAGGTTCTGCCGCAACTCGGTGCCGCCGATCGCCGTATTGATGATCGTCGCATCGACCCCGATGGCCGCCAACCGATCTTTGAGCATGGCCGGCCAATTCTGCTCGCGATTGGCCCAGTGGTGCAGGTCGGTGAGCGAATCGCCCATCAATACAATCTTGATCGGCTCCTTTCGCGCGATCTTCGCCCCGACGCGAGCGAGAGGCGCTGCGGCAGGACGATGGTCTTGATCGCCGGCGTCGATCGCATACTCCAGTTGAATCTGATCGATCGCATACGAGTGCGCAGCGTAATCTCGCCAGTACCACCACTTGCCGAACCAGATCGCGCCTAACTTCGAGGGAGCGTTGCCACCCTTCGCGTCGATCGGAACCGCCGCCGGATTGGCCGTCTCGGGCACCAGGTCTCGCCACCGCACGACGATCTTGCGCCATTCCGTGCTGTCGATCGGGAAGGCGAACGCATAGCGCAGCGCGTAATCGTCGTTCCAGACGAACTCGATGCCGCCGAGATGATCGGAACCGTCACCCTGGACCCAAAAAGAGAATCCTTCGGCCTCGTCCCATTCAGCCGTGCCGCGCGAACGGGTTTGCACATAAACGCCCTGGCAATCGTCGTCGAAGCGGATGTTCGCCGCACGGCCGATCTTCCCTTCCACGCTCCGGACGGCGACCTTTTCCGTTGGCACGCCCGGCGGTAATTCGTCCATCGAGTCGATGACAACCGCATCGCGTTCGGCGGCGGCGGCCAGCGTGGGCGAGTTGCTCAGCAGAGCCAGAAAGATGAGCGGGGCGAGCGTTCTCATGAAAGGCTTACTTTCAATGTTCATGAAATGGTGTGCACGTGCTGGATGAAAGAATAACAGCGTCCAGTCGGTCAGAGCAGCCGACGGCAGGCGTCTGCCCGATCGGAATTGGCGCGTCGGATTTCAGCGGACGGCGCTAACTCGTCGCGCCGGCGCTGCAAGCGATCGCGCGGATCTCGCCGAACTCGCGCGGCAGCTTGCGCCAACGCTCGCCGCCATCGGCCGAGTGATAGACTTCGCCGCTGACGCTGTAGGCATAGACATTGTCGGGCGAAGCCGGGTTGAAGGCAAAATCCCAGATCGTCGAATTCGGCACGACCGGCAGAGCCAGTTTATGCCAGCTCCCTCCGCCATCGAGGCTGCGCCACGCCGCGCCGATACTGCCGGGCGGGCCGTCGCCGTTGCCCAGGAAGAGAACCTCCGGGCGGTCGGGCCGTTGCACCAATCCGCGACAATAATCGTAGCCGAACTGCCGCCCCACCTTCTGCGGCTGCCAGGTATGACCGTCGTCGTGGCTTATGTTCAGGTCGTTGTTGGTCGTGGCCAAGAGCACTCGGCGGTCGCCCCGCGGAACGATCGCCAGCCCGTGGATATCGGCCGACGAAAGTCCCTGGCCGACGCGGTTCCAACTGGCGCCGCCGTCGCGGCTGGTCCAGACGCCGTCGATTTCAACGCCCGCCCACAGCCGTTCGCGCTCGAAGGGATCGGTCCGCAGCGTGGTGACGCGATTGAAGAGAATGCCCGGGCACTCCTGGGCCGGCAAGGCATCGGTCTTGTGCCAATTGCGCCCGGCGTCGGTCGAACGGAAGATGAGCGGCGGTCGTGTGCCCGCGAACAGCGTGTCGCTCGCATGCGGAACGACGAGCAGGACCCACGTCACAAGCTTGTCGAGCGGGCCGCCGAGCAGCGTCCAGTCGTCGCCGCCGTTCTGCGTGCGATAGACGCCTTCGTTGGTACCCGCATAGAGAACCTCCGGACGAGTAGGATGGACGGCCAGCGCCCGGACGTCGCATTCGACGAACATCCCCTTGCTCGCGCGGTTCCAGGTCTCGCCGCCGTCGGTGCTGCGCCACACGCCTTCACCCACGGTGCCGAGGAACAGATTCGCTTCGCTCATGACAGAATCCTTGTGCCGCCGATCGATTCTTGCTGCCGCATTATTCCACGCGGCGGACAGGCTGCCAACCGGCGCCATCACAAACCGCGAGCGGGCCGGGGGCGTTATCCGCCCGGCTCCTGGTCGGCGATCTCGAAAACGTAGATGCTGTGACCGAGGACCGCTTTCGGCCGCAGACCGCGAAACGCCCGGTAGGCGTCGGAGTCGTCGGGCCAATAGTTCAGGTCGCCGTTGACGACGTTCATCAGGCCCCAGAGCAGATTCGCACTGATCGCCACGTGAGGATTCTGGCGTCTCTCGCCCGCGCGCAGCGTGCGGTAGCGTATGCCGTACACCTCCGGCGGCACGCGTCCGAAATGCGCCAGGTCGATCCCCTCGATCCCCTCGCGCTCCATGTAACGGCGCAGGGCGACCAGATCCTGCCCCCAATCCAGGTTCGAGTCGAGCAGCCAGCGGTGCCCATGAGCGGGACCACCGCTCACCCAGTTGAAATACGGTAGGAAGTGCGGCCAGCTCGTGAGCGTAACGGCCGCCAGGCAGCCCACCGCGACGATGACCGTTCGCCGCAGCCAGGTGCGCGGTGCGGCCGAATCGATCAGTAGGCGGCCGATCCATATCGCCATCATCGGCTCCAAGAAGAGCACGTATCGCACGCCGATGTTCTTGTGCCGCGACAGAGAGAAGAACAACAACATCAGGGCCGCGACCACGACGAGCGGCATCTCGCGGCGCGTCGGCCGACCGACGCGGAACCAGGCCAGGCCGCACAAAAGGAGGATCGGCAGTGGGGTTTTCACCAACAGCGCCACGAGATAGTACGAGTAAAAACCGGTCTCGTTGAACCGTCCCATGAGGTAGGCCGCGTAGCCCGACTCGGCGAGCTGGGCATCGATACCTTGGAAGAAGTAGCGCGGCAGTGGGACCGGCAGCCATGCCGGCAACAGGGCTGCGAATCTGTGCATCAGCACGCTCTCGAAGCGGAAGCGGCCGAGCGAGGTGCAGGTGCCGTCGAACAGGTAGCCGGCGTTGATCACGATCACGCCCACGAGGAGAGACAAGAGCAAGAAGGGCCAGATACGCTGCCTGCGATTGGCGATCGGCGTGTCGCGCCGCGAGTGCAGGTAATCGGCCAGCCAGAAGCACATGGAGCAGAACGGAATCAGGACGAACAACAATAATCCGGTGAGCTTGCAGAGCGCCGCCAAACCGAGGCAAATGCCCAGCGTGCAGGACCTGGCGCAATTCGGCGCCAAAAGCAGCCGGTCGAACGCCCAGAGCGAACCGAGCGCCGCAGCCGCCAAAAAAATATCGGGAGTCACGAGCCGCCCGTGCGCGAGCAGGTTCGGCGAGAGGCACGCCACGGCGAGCGTCAGCAGGCCCGCGATCGGCCCGTGAAGGCTTCGCGAATATCCGTACGCCAGCCCACAGGTGAGGAGCAGGACGGCGATCGATGTCAGCCGCCCGAGCAAGAAGTAGTCGTGGTAGCGGCCGGAAGGCAGGGGTCGGCCCGAACCAGGATCCCGCTCGAAGCCGTTTTCGACGACGAATTGCAGGCCACATTGCCACGAGCTCGTATAGGCCGGCATGTTTGCCGTGAAGAGCCGTGCCTCGGTCGCCAACAGCGGCAGTGCCGGCAGCACGCTCGGCAGCACCGGCACACCCGTCGCCAGGTGAAAATCGCCGGTCTTGCAGATCGCCAGCCCGTGCGGCAGCGCCTGGTATTCATCGACCGTGACCGATTTCTGGGCCGCCGAACCGGCCGCCAGAGCGAAACAACCGACCAAACACAGAGCGACGATCCGCTTCTCGTGCCGGGCCAGTTGCATGAACGACGCCTAGATCGTCTCGCCCTTCCAGCGCACGAAACCCTCCATGGCGAAGTATTCGGGCAGCCCGAGCTGATTGTAGCAACCGGCCGTGTGGCGATTGCGGTCCTCGGCCCGTTGCCAGAACTCGCGCGCGTCGGAACCGGGGAACAGCGCCGTATCCTTCTGCGACTCGTGGCGAAAGATGGCCTTCTTCTTCCTGGCCAGATCGGTGGGGCTGAGGGGCACCGCGATCTCGATCTCGTCCGGCGCCCATTCTTGCCAGGCACCTCGATAGAGCAGCACCTCGGGCATCGGCTTCCGCGAGGCCGCGATCTCTCGCAGCGCCAGCAGGATCGCTTCGGCGCACACGCGGTGCGTGCCGTGCGGGTCCGATAGATCGCCCGCGACGTAGATCTGTTGCGGACCGACGCGCTCGATCAGTTCGCGAATGATCCGCACGTCGTCGCCGCCGACGGGGTTCTTGGCGATGGTGCCGGTCCGGTAGAAGGGCAAGTCGAGGAAGTGCAGATGCTCTTCGCGGCAGCCGCAGACGATGGCCCCCGCCTTGGCCTCGCTCCAGCGAATCAGCGCCTTGATGGCCAGCACCGTCTCGGTGTCGGGGTCGCCCGGCGACTTGCGGCGCAGCGACTCGTGCACGTCGGTCTCGACGGCCAGCGATTTCTCTTGATCGATGCTGAAGCGTCGATTGAACTCGACGACCAGATCGGCCACCCGCTGCGCGTCGTGGTCGAAGACGGCGATGTTGCCGCTGGTCATGTAGGCGACGTGCACCTCGTGTTGATCTTCCACCAGCCGGATCAGCGTGCCGCCCATGCTGATCACGTCGTCGTCGGGGTGGGGGCTGAAGCAGATGATCTTCTTCTGCTCGCGGCCGCCCGGATGGTATTCGATCGTATCCATCATCCAACGAAAGACGCGATGGGCCACGCGCTGGGCGGGACCATGATGTCGCAGCAACTGGTGCAGGTTGTGTTCGCGGAAATCGTTGTCGTCGAGCTTGAGCAGGGCCTTCCCCGTCTTCTCGCTCAGCCATAGCACCGCCCGCTTGATGAGCGGATCGGTCCAGACGACGTTGCCCAACACCCAGGGGGTCGCCACGCCGGTGAGTCCGCCGGCGGCCGCTTCGTCGAGCAGGATGCTGGCGGCCGGATGGTCGCGCAGAAAACTGGCCGGCACGCGGTCGCTCATCGGCCCCTCGGCCGTCTCGCGGATGATGGCCGCCTTGTGCTCGCCCAGCGCGATCAAGATGACACGACGGGCATCGAAGATGGTGCCCAGCCCCATCGTGATGGCCTGCTGCGGCACATTCTCTTCGCTGAAGAAATCACTCGCGGCGTCTCTGCGCGTGACCGGATCGAGCGTCGCCAACCGCGTGCGGCTGTTGCGCACGCTGAACGGCTCGTTGAAGCCGATGTGCCCGTTGCGGCCGATCCCCAAGAGTTGCACGTCGATACCGCCCACACGCTCGATGGCGTCTTCGTAGCGGCGGCAATATTCATCGACGTCGTCGAGCGCCACCGTGCCGTCGGGGATATGGATCTGGTTCCGCGGGAGGTTGATGTGGTCGAAGAAGTGCACGAACATCCAGCGGTGGTAGCTTTGCAGTTGGTCGGGCTGCAACCCGTAGTATTCGTCGAGGTTGAAGGTGACGACTCCGGAGAAGTCGAGACCTTCGTCGCGGTGCAGCCGGATCAGTTCGCGATACACGCCCACGGGCGTCGAACCGGTCGGGAGCCCGAGCACGGCCTTCTGGCCGAAGGCGTTTCGCTCGCGGATGACGCTCGCGAGCGACTCGGCGACATGTCGCGCCAGCTCGCGGTTGGACTCGAATACGTAACACGGGATGTGCGTACCCGGCACTCGCCGGGCAGCGGCTGCCGCCACGGCGGGCGTTTCGACGCGAGATGCTTCCATCAGGGACATAGCGGGCCAGGACATAGAACGGGTTCGCGGTCGCCAGTATGACCCAAATGGCTCCTAAAATCCATGCGACCATCGGGCCGCCACCATCGGGCCGGTAGCGGGCTAACAGTGTGGTGAAAGACCAAGAGCCGCCGCGAATGGGTCGTCAAACGACCAGCGCCGATCAGCCGGCCCGTTCAGCATGGCGACGAGGTTATGAGTCTGCTGCGCCGCCAAGACGCGGATCGCTGTGAACTCGATGGGAGCCAACGATGACAGGCGCCATCCAAGAATGACGCACGCCGGCTAGTGCGATTCGCGCTGCGGGCGCTTCTCCTTGACGCGGTGTGCCATTTCCACAGCAATTTGTTCCAGTATCGCTCGGGGCGTAAACCGGGCGTAAACCCAATTCGCTTTATCATGTCCGAATAGTCGATGGTCGTGTTCCATCTGCATCTTGCGATGCCTCCGTAAGCGATGTATGGCCCGCTGGTCCGGGAACGTGAAACACCTCGAGCGGAATATCCTTCACGGTGTGACCATCGAGCAGGAGCTGAAATCTGTAGACACCGGCCGATGAATAGAAGATGGTCAGAGACACGAGCAGATTCGCGCCGGATGGTTGACCAGGGGAACGGTGCCTGGTGTTCAGCGGCTCGTCTTGGCAAAGAAACGTCTCCTCGCCGTTCGGGTAGATTACCTTGACCGCATAGGTGTGACCGTGATCCCGTTCTTCTGGAAGCAGTAAAAGCCGTGCAACCAAGGCCATCGGAGACGCCTGAAATGGCATCGTCGATGCCTCCAAGCCGGCGATCCCGATACCCCATGCGACCAACTTGTCGTCGGTCAGGAAATCGGCCATCTGCGACAGAAATGCGAAATCCAGTTGCATTGCCTAACCAGCCGGAAAAAGATCGCCACGGCGCGCAGGGTAATTACTTAGACCAACCGACAAAACCGGATTTAGCTTCACAGGAATCGGCGTTTCACGGCCGATTCTTGCGCCCCAGGCGCTCGGACTTTCGGGTTCTGTCAGCCGCTCTTAACCATATAGTAAGACCAGATTTAGGTCAAATCCATTGGCTGCTTGTTGCAAATCAAAGCTAGATGGCAAGTAAGGGTGAAGATTACGGCAGGGGGGATGCGCCTCCAGCCCGCAGAACCTGACGATGAGGGTGCAAGGCAGGCGACAACGAGCAGACCGGGGTGGATGACCACGGCGATGACGCGCGTCGGCGGGGCGGCTGGTGGTCCGCGCGACGAGAGCGGTAGTGATGCTTTTCGATCGTGCCGTGTTACACTACGGGGCATGGACGAGAACCCGTACAAGGCGCCGGTTGACGGTGCTCGCACCTTCTCCCTGCGGATGCTCCTGTCGATGATCGCAGTCTTCGCGATCTTCCTCATGTTCTTTGCTCGACAAGGCACGCCAGCGGGCGGCCGATTACTCCAGTGGGCGGCGTGCGGCAGCCTTGCGGGGCTGTTCGCCGGAAGCGTCATCGGCCACGACCACCAGGATTCGGTCGTCGATATCTGCCTGGGATTGATGGGTGCGGTGCTGTGGTGGATCGCGTTCGCAGGCAGGTAGTCTCCTGCCATCGTGGTGCGGTGCGCGGCATGCACCAGAACCCTTACAAGGCGCCGGTCGATGGTGCGACCGCGCGACGAACAGGCCGGCGCGGACAGGCAACGAGCCTCGCGTTGCTCTACGTCAAGGCCCTGGTCATCACGGCGGTCGTCACCACGGCTCTGGCGATGCTCGGCGAGCTGCTGAACGTTCTGATCCTGAGACGTGCCTGATTTCTTTCGGGCCGCACGTTGGTTGGAGCATGCAGCCGGCGTGCTCGCGCGTTGGATGGGAACGCGAAATGCCGGGGGCCGGGGTCGCCCACGGTTGGAGGGCGTGGAGACGACCCTGACCACATGGCGGCGAGTTCCAAAGCCGTCGGACCCATTTTGAGCGGCGTTGGATTCTCACGCGCCTCCGGCTTGGCCAGTGAGAAAGAACGGCCCGCTCCACATGGCCATTTCAATTGTAGCCCGCCGGTCAAATAAGAACGTTTTTAGGAAGGTTGCCGATTTCGCAACTCCCGCCCGACCGAGTCGCGGTATACTCGTGCGCCCGCGGTCTGCCCGCGAAATCGATTGTTTCGGTCGAAAGAACGTCATTCTGAGTTTTGGTCGACAGTCATTCGGTAGGGATGCCCTATGAGCGACACCGAGAACGCGGCACATTCTTTGCCCCGCGGCGCGATCGTCGTCGCCAATCCGTACAGCGGGGCGAGGGAGAACCGGACCTGCGTCGAAGCGTTGGCCGCCGCTCTGCACGAGCGGCAGCTCGACTGCCGCATCATCTGGGACCTCGAGGAATTGGTGGAAGTCGCCGCCGATCCGGCGGCCGCCGAGCAGTACCGCGTCGTGGTTGCCGCCGGCGGCGACGGCACGCTCAATCGTGTGATCAATCTCCAGAACCGATTGCCCGTGTTCATGTTCCCGCTCGGCAACGAGAACCTCTTCTCGCGCCAGTTCGGCTGCTGCCGCGATCCGCGGCACGCCGCGGACGTGATCGTCACCGGTCAGACACGGCGGATGGACCTCGGCCGCGCGGGAGATCGATTGTTCGCCATCGTCGCCAGCGCCGGCTTCGACGGCGACGCGGCCCATCGTCTGGCACGCTGGCGGCAGCAGAACGATGGGCTGCGGCGGGTGCGCAGCGCAAGCTACGCCGCGCCGATCCTGTCGTCGGCGTTGTACTATCGCTATCCCATGTTGGAGATCGACGCCGACGGTCGACGGTTACGCGCAGCCTTGTGCATGGTCTTCAACATGCCGCAATATGCCAGCAATCTACCGCTCGCGTTCGATGCCGATCCGCATGATGGGCTGCTCGATTGGATCGTCTTCGAGCGGCCCGGGAACCTGCCGTTGGCCGCGTACGCATTGAGTGTCTGGCGCAATCGCCATCGGCAGCGGCGCGACGTACAGTTCGGCCGCGCCCGACGCATCGTGCTCGCGGCCGCCGAGCCGGTTCCCTTGGAGATCGACGGCGAGGCGGCCGATTTCGCGCCGGTTGTGATCGAGGTCGTGCCCGACGCGATACAGATCGTCTCGCCGCGGGCCCTGTGCGCGTGCCCCCGTTGAGCCCGACCGGGGAAACACCGCTCGATTCAGCGATACTCACCGTCCGCGGCGCGCCGCGTCACCTTTGCCATTCTTTGATGGCCCGATCCGAGGCTTTCACCAGCGGCGTGTAGCGCGGATGGCGCGATTCCTTGTAAGGATCGTTGCGGGCGGCGTTGTAGCAGCAGATCAGCGACCAACGTGGGTTGGCCGACAGGTTCTGGTCGGAGCGATGCAGCAGGTTGCAATGGAAGAAGAGGGCGTCGCCGGGTTCGGCCTCGACGTAGACCAGTTCGAGGCGTTCCAGGGCCGCTTCGACCCGCTCCAGATCGGCACCGGTCTGGTCGCCCGTCTTTCCATGGTCGATGCGCCCCATCAGATGCGAGCCGCGCAGCACCTGCAGGCAACCGTTCTCGCGGTTGGCCCGATCGACCGCGATGAGGCAGCTCAACAACAGCGGATAGAGGCAGCCGTTGTTGTACCAGTAGCCGTAGTCCTGGTGCCATTCCCAGGCACCGCCGACGTACGGCTCCTTGAGCATCATCTTCGAGTGATAATGATAGACCTCGCCCCCCAAGAGCTGCTCGGCTCGATCGACGATCCGCGGCGAACGCGAAAACAGGCCATACAGATCCTCGCCCGGCTGGTTCCACAACGCGAGCCGCGTCTCGCGGCCGCTCGCGTCCTTGCGGCCGTAGGCGCTGGCCATCAGGCTCTCGTCGCGACGGGCGTATTCCAGCAGGATGGCCATCTCCTCGGCGTCGAAGAGCGAACGCATGAGGATGTAGCCATCGCGCTCATAAGCGGCGGCCTGGGCTGGGGTCAAAGGATTCTTATTCTTGTCCGACATGGTACCGGCGGCCTCACAATCATCGTGGCTGATCCGCTCCTATCGATCGTAAGGTCGGCGCGCGACAAAGGAAAGCGGCGATCGAGGGGACCACGAGGGGACGAAGGTTCCCTAACCGGTCGTCACGTCTGCCTGCGTCCAGCGACCGTCGATCAACCGCCACATCCGGCCGTTGGGGTTCTTGTTCTGCAACGCGGGGGGCAGCCGATGCGCACGAACGTTATCGTAGCAGGCCAGCATGGCGAAGCGGTGCAACGAGGCGGGAATGCCGACGGCGGTGAAGCCCGGATGCCCGGTCGCCGGGTACGGCCCGCCGTGGTTCATCGCGGTACTGACGGCCACGCCGGTCGGCATCTTGTCGTTGAGCAAGCGGCCCACCCGCCGGCGCATCGGCGGGGCCAACTCATCGTACAGGCGGTCGTCGCTCCCCGACGTATCGGAATAGATACAGCCGGTCAGGTTGCCTTCGAGGGCGTCGATCACCTGCGCGGCCTGCTGGGCGCCGTCGGCGACGACGACCAACGACGCATTGCCGAAGGCTTCGGTTTGCAGACGATGCGGATCGGCGAGGAAGGCCTTGCCGTCGACCTTGAGCAGCGTATTGGCGAACCGATAACCCGCGCCGTCGGCCGGCTTGCCGCCGGTCAGAGGCTGGGCTCCGGCGGAGGTCAGTTCCGCCACGCTCTTGGCGAGCGACATGGCCACGGCCTTGGTGAGCAACACCCCCGGCGGTGCCTGTTCGAAGCGCTGGCGGAGGGCGTCGACGAACCGGTCGGTCGCATCGCCGGCCAAGAGCAACACCAGGCCGGGGTTGGTGCAGAATTGGCCGGTTCCCATCAGGCAGCTTGTCGCGAATTCGTCGGCGATCTTGTCGGCCCGTTCCTTGAGCGCCCCCGGCAGGATGGCGACGGGGTTGACGCTCGAAAGCTCCAAGTAGATCGGCTTGCCGGCGGCATCGGCGGCCGCCTTGAGCGCGAGCCCCGCGGAACGGCTGCCCGTGTAGCCCGTCGCACCCACGCGGGCATCGGCCACCAGGCGTTCGCCGTCGGCATGGCCGAGGCGGTAGAGGAGCTGAACCGTTCCCGGCGGAAGGCCCGTTTCGTCGGCGGCCGATTGCGCTTCTTGGGCGAAGAGACGGGTGGTCGCCGGATGCGACGAATTGGCCTTCGCGATCACGGGATTACCGGCGGCGATCGCGGCGGCAAAATCGCCGCCCGAGATGCTGCCGAACGCGAAGGGAAAGTTATTCGGCCCGAACACGCACACCGGCCCCAACGGCAAGAAGCAGGAGCGGATATTGGCCTTCGTGTCGATGGTCGGCATGCTCCACGAACCTTCGCGAGCGGCCTCGGCGGCCTGGCGCAGTTGCCCCGCCGTGCGAGGCAACTCCACGTCGGCCAGGCGGGGCGAGATGGGATAGCCCGTCTCGCGATGAGCGGTCTGGCACAGCTCGGCCGAGCGGGCTTCGATCCGCGCGGCGAATCGTTCCAGGAACTGCGCGATCGTTTCCGCGGGCGTTGCCCGCAACACCTCGGCCGCCTCGACGGCCTGATCGAGGGCCAATTCGCAGTCCGCCCAGGTGCTGATCGGGAAGGAGAATTCGTCGAGCGGCGCCTTGGTCGTCGGGTTCTCCGACCGGAACGTACCGGCCGCGTTGGCCGTCTGCCAACGGCCCGCGAGCAAAACAGGTTGAATCGTCTCGGACTGCACGTCGTCTCCTCTCCGAATCTATCGAAAAACCGGTGTTCGCGCTCGCCGACATCGCGACCGCGGTTCTTTTCCAGGCCATCACGCTGCCGACCGAATCGTATACGACGACCGCTGGCGTTGAAAGTGACCGAGCTGGCGGGAATCCGCTGGATGACACTCAGTCGGGGCGTAAAAGAATCGGCAGTCCGTTGCCCAGAAAGTTCGGTTAAGGAGCGGGCTATTTCCGCGAGCCCGCTTTTGGCGTGGTCGCTACCGAGCTGGCCGGATTTTTTTTTGGCCGCGGGGTGGTGACCGCTCACAAGTTCCATTAGACCGTGCCAGGGCGGCGGGGCAAGTTTGACCGCCCGCGCGGACCGCACCCGACGTATAATCGCTGGCAGGCAATCGCGTCTTCGACGTTCGTCGATTGGCAACAGGAGGCGACCATGCGGAATGCACTCTTACCGGCGGCGTTGGCGGCGGCAATCGCAGCCAGCGCTGGATTTGCCCAGCAACGAAAGGCTGGGAATCAAGCCGTCGACACGGAGGCAAAGATATACATCGGACAAAGCCTCGAGGATGCGAAGAAGGCGTTATCGAGCCGCGAGATTGGGTTCGGCGAGGGAGGCTTTGCCTTTGTAGAAGGGGACCCCGATCGCGCGAACCTGAATGCGATCATCGACAAGAATCACACCTACGTCTGCATCTACTACTCGAAAGCCAGCTCGAAGGTCACCGGCGTGGACATGGTCTTCTTTCGTTCGCGACAAAACTACGGGGCCGATAATGCATGGCTGCCGGCCACGGAGTTGCAGATCGACGCGGATCGAACCTATTCCGTGAAATTCAAGGCCCCGCTCACCGATGAAGAACGCAAGAAGCTAGAGGAAGATCGTCGTCCTCCTCAGTTTCCCCAGACCAGGTCCAAATGAACGATGGGCCTCCACGCGTTCCCAAGTGGTGGCGACATCCAGGCCGCACGCGCGCTGGCGGCCGGCATACCCTTGAATCGATGCGCATGGGGCTGGGGCACGCACCTTTAGCCCCCTCGTGCGTCTGGTGGTGTCCCAACACCTGCGTTGCTGACCGGCTGTCAAACGTAAACCGGCGGGATTAGTCGGTTTTATTCTGGTGCCTGGGAAGTGGGCAGCGGCTTGCCGTTCTTATCCCTTCTCAACGTGTCACCAGGCGCAACTTCCTGCTGTTCAATGTCGGGAAGCGTCAAACCGTCGGGAAGCGTCAAACCCCAAAACCACGGTTCATCGTTTTCTTGGTGCCATCGCCTCTCCCGCTCGAAACGGATGCCCCCAAAGAAGCAGGCGACCGCCAGCATCAGGACCAGCAACGCGCGGAGGGTGAAGCGTGGGCGCTTCACTGCTGATCGAGCCACCGTTTCGCGAGAACGGTGACAACGCCGGTTTCGATTCCGATCGCTACCGCAAGGAACCACCAGTCACGCTCCGCGGGGTCGAGCAACGTCAACGCAGTCGCCCACACAACACCGGGGATTGTGCCGACCGCGAACGCCACGAACCATCCCACCTTGCTGTTCAAGCTGAACTGAAACCGTCGGGTCATCGGGAATGGCACTAGCTTAAGGGAGTTTCGGCGGTGGGGCGTGCCTACTTTTCAGGCACACCCGATCGGGTGGCGCTAGTCGCTGCAAGATTGAGCTGCCTTATTGTTCGTCGATATGCCAGAAACAGCGCCATTGTCGCGATCGCTGTGACGAATGCAGGTATCAGGATTGAAAATCGTAGCCTGCGCATTGGGGCGTGCCAGACAAGGTTGATATACCGATATCCGATTCCTGGGACACCGAACGAGTACCGTGACAGCGTGCCAGAAACCTTGCCATCGGACGCTCCACTCTCCCACGTCTCAATCCTGTCCCAGGCACTTAGATCATTGCCAACCAAAATGCTTCCGTTTGAAACGGAAAGATCGTAGTTGGTCCATGCCGGCCAGAAATCCCAACCGATCCCCACCAGAGAGCATCCCCAAACGGTCAGCAACGCAACCAACAAGGAAGCGGATACGATCGCGCCCCACTCAAAGAGCGCCCTTCTGACTTGCATGCGGCCGGGCATATGGCGGTCACTCGTTGACGTGCTCGCCCCGAAGGCCATTAGACCGCGCCAGAGCGGCGGGGCAACGTCGAGGGCGTAAAAAACCCCGACGCTGGGAAGGTGCCTACGCTAGAGGCACGGTTCAAGAACCATTTCCCGTTCGGCAGCAGCCTTTGCAAGCTCGTTGATTTGCTGGGAGACCTCTTTGTCCGCACCGCCGCGAAAGGCCAAAAACAGGATCGTGAGTTGGATAGGGCCGTGATTGACCTGAACGTAGTTTGGCAGGTCCTGCAATAGCTCTCGGACACCCTTAATGCGGCAGCCGACTATCTCGTTGGTTTCTAGAGAAAGGAACAGGGTGATGTGGTCGTTCAGTCGCTTTGAATAGTCGGCATCCCCTTCAAAATAGAAGGTCAGTGCTAGGCAGTCGTTTCAGGGTTTTTGCTTGACGGGGTGGTAGCAACGCAGTTGTTTGGGACACCACCGTGCGTCTTGCACGTTTGACCATGCTCGCGGCGCCGTCTAGATTGATTCTTGGCTCCGTTTTTGTTCCCTTTTTGTCGAGAGTTGCATGGACGGCTTTCGGTTGTGCTTGGCGCTCGGCCCGCTGACGGTGTACCTGCTCGTGCTGGCGTGGATCAACCTGTCGCGGCGGCCGTTTCTGGTATCGGGCGCACGCGACCTGGCGGCGCTCGGTGTGGGCGTCGCGGGGATGATCCTCGTCGGCCCGGTTGAATTGTTGTTGCCCGAACAAGCGATCCACGCCTACAAGGGATACGTGTGGTTGCTGTTGTTGGTGATGTATGGTCTGTGCGTCTCGTTGGCCGCCCTGCTGGTACGGCCGCGCCTGACGATCTACAATTTCACGCTCGAACGCCTGCGGCCGTTGCTGGCGGGAGCGATCGACGAACTCGACCCCGACGCACGCTGGGCGGGCACGAGCCTGGCCCTGCCCAAGCTGCACGTCGAATTCTATCTCGAGTCGAGCCCGGCGCTGAAGAACGTCTCGCTCGTGGCGACGGGCGACGATCAGAGCTTTTCCGGCTGGCGACGACTCGAATCGGCGCTCGCCTCGCGTCTGCGTCAGACGGAGTCGCCGGCGAACGCCTGGGGAGTCGTGTTGGCGCTGGGATGCTTTCTGTTGGCAACCTGCGTGGGTTGGCAGGTGCTGTTGAATCCCCAGGCCGTGACGACGGGCTTCCGCGAGATGCTGCGTCTCTAGGCCAGGCTCCGCTCACTCGGAGGCGGGCCGACGCCGGGCCGCGCTACTTCGCGTCCTTGCCGCCTACGGAAACGAGGTGCGAGCAGCTCCGCAGGTACATTCGGCCGCCGGCCACGGCAGGCGTGCTGCGGGTCTCCTCGCCCAGTTGGTTGCGGCCGAGCAACTCATAGTGATCGCTGGCCGCCACGACCGTCACTTCGCCGTCCTCGCGCAGGCAATATAATCTGCCGCCGACGCAGACCGGCGAGCCGTGGTAGTTGCCGCCCACCCGCTTCTGCCACACCGATTCACCGGTCGCCGCCCGCAGGCAGGTGACGATGCCGTTGTCGCTCCAGAGGAAGATCAAGTCGCCCAGCGCCACGGGCGTGGGTACATACGGTGCGGAGGTGGTCACCTTGTAGGCGATCTCGGGCGACGACCCTTTGTCGTGAGGCGGACGCACCGCGACCACATAGTTGCCGCCCCCGCCCGATCCGCACGAGCCGAAGATCAAGCCGCCGGCGATGACGGGTGAGCTGACGCTCCGCTTGGCGAGGACACCGATCTCCCAATTCACGCGACCGCTCGCCGGATCGATGCTGGTGATGCCGTGCGCTTCGCTGTTGAAGATCAGCTCGGGCTCGTCCCCCTTCGGCTGGTAGACGCAGGGGGTCGAATAGGCCACCGTCGCCGTGCGGCGATCGAGTTTCCAACGCCGCTCGCCCGTGCGGCGATCGACGGCGACGAGCGAGCTGGTGCCTTGATGGTTTTCGTCTCCCTGGTCGTTGCCCAACACCACCAGGTCGCCGTAGACCACCGGCGAGACGCCGCAGCTATGTTGGCTGACGAACGGGCCGAGCTTCGCTTGCCAGGCCTCGCGGCCGTCGTGATCGAGCGCCACGAGCGTGTATTCGTCGGGGGTCGACCAGCAGCAATAGACGTGCTCGGCGTCGACGCAGGGAGTGCTCGACGCGAAGCTGTTGAATTTGTGCTTGGAGTGCAACGACGAAGGATACTTACGTTGCCAGACGATCTCTCCGTCGCCGGCCCGCAGACAGAGGACGAGCCGCAGCGCCGTGTCCTCGAAGGCACTGGTGAGGAAGATCTTGTCGCCCCACAGAACGGGCGACGAGTGTCCGATGCCCGGTAACTCGACGCGCCAATTCAGTTCGTCGTCGGACCATTCGGCGGGGATATTCGCTTCGCTCACGCCGGTACCGTTCGGGCCGCGGAAGCGGCTCCATTCCTGGGCCGGCGCCACCGTGACGGCGGCCAATACGAGCGAGGCGGCGAGCGATAATCGGTGCGGCATGGTAGGTGGGCCCATCCGAGGACGGGCGTTGCGATGTTGTCGGTTCCGGTGCCCCGGTGGTTCCGGAAAAGCGTGCAAATCGTGGCGGGACGTAAAGCGGGGGAAATCGGGCCCTCAGGATACCATACCGCGGGAGCCGACCGCCAATTTTCCGCGCGCCTTTGGCTCGCCCAGAAACAACCCCGTTAGGTGGGAAGTAGGTGCCCCGGGGTCTCCGCTCCAAACGGCCGATGTCGGCTGATCTTGTCTTTGCGCGGGCGCGCGCCGGGTCCTTGCGCGCACTCGGGGCTTTGCGCGCGCTAGGTTTCTGAAGCGCGCGCGCTACGTCTGCAGGGGGGTTTTGCGCGCGCGCCAAGCTTGCGCGCGCAGC
>DASZTS010000019.1:0-36259 GCA_035547915.1 Pirellulales bacterium
CTTGGCTACGCCAGTCTTTCACGATGATCCTCCCCGCCCCTCGGGGCCTTCTTCAAGGGGAGGATCTTTTCATAACCACGCCGGAAACGGCAGAGCCTGTGCAGTTCTCACCGCCAGAGGCGGTGGATTAACTTTGATTTAGTTAAGACGCGGTGGATAGGTGACATGCGAGTCGTTGTGCGTCCTGTTAGCCGATCGTTAGCAATTAGCCGACCAGCGCACTCGGCTCGTCTCCGGGGAATTGACGAAAAAAATAACTTCCGCAAATGGCTGCATGATCATTGACGTCTTCTATGGGTGTTCACATTGAGAACCGGTAAATTACTAGGCTAACTGTGTAGCCAGGCGAGCGCGGTGCGTGTCAGTCTGCTCTACACCGCGTGAGATCGGGCCGGATAGCGAATCGGACAGTTGACATCCTAGTCCTGTTTGCATGATAGGGATGTCATCTTCATGTCATAGTGGTGATAGCGGACGACTATACACTCGTCAGACCGTTCGCTAGCGCGGTACATCCATGCATTGGTGTGCGTCAGTTAAAACGACAAGTCCGCACAAAGGCGGGAATCGTCTTGGTCGAGTTGCTCGTGGTAATGGCCATTCTCTCTCTTGGCCGGCCTGCTGCTGCCCGCCGTGCAACAGGTCCGTCAAACTGCACGTCACACACAATGCATGAGCAACCGCAAGCAAATTAGGCTCGCGCTAACCAATTACCACGACGTGCCTGGAGCGCTGTGTGGCTCTCGACATGTCACTTTGGGGCGAGATGGATCGCGTCGGTTGGGGATGGGCGCGGCTAGGGATCGTGCCGTATCTTGAACTGCCAGATCTTGCCGCGGCGATCCGTTATGACCTGCCGATCAATGATACCAGGCATCGTTGTTCGCGGGCCGACGCCGATACCACGCCGAGTTTCTGCCCAAGTGGGACTTTTAGGGGCGGCCCTCGCGACTGTTGCGAAATCATCCAACTCACGGTGACGACACCACCCGCCGAAGCGTGGTATTGTGGTAGCGGCTGGCGGAAGGACGCTAGCCGTCGACCCAGACGGGTACTCTCTTGATCCGCATCTTCACGACTCATGGCCCGGGTTGCACGTTCACTCGCCGCGAGTGGCTACGCATCGGCGGATGGGGCGGCACCGCCTGTCTGGCCGGGTTAACGAGCGGCGTCGGTGCCGGGCCGATGCTGGCCGGCTTCGGCAAGGCCAAGTCGATCATTTTCGTCTACGCCAGCGGCGGGCAGAGCCAGCTCGAGACGTGGGATCCCAAACCCGCTGCGCCGGAAATCGTCCGCGGCGAGTTCCGGGCAATCGCTACGTCGGTGCCCGGCGTCTTCGTCGGCGAGCACATGCCCCGACTGGCCGCGTTGGCAGACCGGTATACGATCGTGCGCAGTCTGTCGCACGACGACTTGGACCACGGCTCGGCCGGCTACTTGGCGCTGACGGGCCGGCCGCATCCACAGAAATCGTCAAACCCGCCGCCGCGCCCCACCGATGAACCGACGCTCGGCGCGGTGCTGAAGAGGGTGCGGCCGACGCGCGCGTTCCCCTATGAAGCGGTCCACGTGAACGGGCCGGCGCTCGTTCCGTTCGAGATCGGCCCAGGACAGGACGGCGGTTTCTTGGGACGGCAGTACGAGCCGCTCGTGCTAGGCGATGTCAGCGGCGGTGCCGAAGCCGTGCCCGACTTGGCGCCACACGTCGACCTGCCCGTCGAGCGGTTAGCCGCTCGCCAAGACTTGCGCAGGGCCGTCGAACGAGCCTGTATTGGCGCCGCAGCGTCGTCGGCCCGTGCCGAATGCACGGAAATGGACCAACTCTACCGACAGGCGTTCGAAGTGCTAGCCTCACCACGTTGCCGTCAAGCGTTCGACCTGGCGGCCGAGTCGGAGTCGCTGCGCGATCGCTATGGCCGCAACCGATCGGGCCAGGCCTGTCTGCTCGCTCGTCGGCTGGTCGAAGCAGGTGTGCCTCTCATCACCGTGATGTGCAACCACAGTAACCGCGGCCAGGACCGCGACGCGAACGATACCGATGCCTACGGCTGGGACACGCATAACGACAATTTCGAGGCCCTGCGTGTCCATTTGCTGCCGCGTTTCGACCAGGCCCTCTCGGCACTCATCGAAGACTTGGACGCGCGTGGCCTGCTCGACCAGACGCTGGTTGTGTGCATGGGCGAGTTCGGCCGGGCACCACAGGTCGCGTTAGAGCCGAAGTTCGCCGGACGCACGCCCGGCCGTAAGCATTGGGCCGGCGTCTATTCGGCCATGCTGGCCGGGGCCGGCGTGGCACGGGGCGGAGCGTTCGGCGGTTCCGACCGTTTCGCGGGGGAGCCGGTCCGCGATCGCGTCAGTCCGTGGGACGTCGCGGCCACCATGTTCTGGGCGCTCGGCATCGACCCGTCGACAGAATACCACGACCTGGAAGGCCGACCTCGTACTGTATCGATGGGCCGGCCCATCACGGGCCTCTTCGCCTGATTCGCGCAGCCCGCGAGCGCGAAACTCATGCGGCTCTAGGCTTGGCCTAACGTCGCCCTCACGGCCTTGAGCTACAGTGCCGCACCAGTGGCAGATGGCAGCCACGCGTAACTTACCTGGATAGGCGAGGATGGGTTACATGGACGAAGTTCGAAGCATGGAAGAACGGATCGTCACGAAGATGCCGCACATTCCGACCCCTGCGGAAATCGTCGCCTGCTGTGCCAGGATCCGCGCCAGTTGGAGTCACCGCACGTTTCGCCTGCGAGCCGGCCTGCCGCCGGTCGGCCGCTCTGTGGAGATGTGTGAGTTAGGCTTCACTCAAGGCGTCAGGCGGCGGACATCCACGGTCGAGATCGACTGACGAGTTCGACGGATTCGTCTCAGCCGTTTACCTGTTCCTTTTCTCGGCCCCGGCAGCGACGGGCCAACTCTCGATCCGTTCTCGGCGATTCTCACGGCGGCGCGTTCCGCTGACTTTCTTTGCTGAGTTTTGTCAGCCGCTCTGAAGCAAACCGCGAGCGGCCGGGCACGTGCTTGGCCCTCTTTTCTTGCGCCGCGCCCCTGGCCGCGCACGGCCTGAGTCGACTGCGCCGACGGCCCAGGCACCATTCGCGGCAGCAGACGCAACTGTGGCACAAAGCTTGCTAGGAGGCGATTGCCATGGAAATTCAATCAAGGATCCCGATCCGGGTGCGGAGGATGAACGCACGGGAGCCGATTTGTCCTCCGACCGCGCGGGGCCTGTGGAAGCGAATGCGGGGATGATCGACAACGGATGGATGGACAGGTTTGGCTGGTGGGCTGCGATGAAGAAACCAAGAGTGCTCTGGCCACGGAGCTGCGCCAACGAGGAGCCGTAGTGCTGGCCATCGATGCGGCCGATAGTTCCCTGGCTGATCTCTTTGATAAGGCCGGCCTCCACGGGGGCTGCGTGGTCTTGGATGCCGCATCCCCGGCACTCGATCCTTTGACGTTCGTGAACCGGTTGATATCCAAGTCTCCGTCGGCCCGATGCGTGGCGCTGGTCGAAGGTGGCGACTTTGCCCGGGCCGTCTCCCTGATGAAAGCCGGTGTGGTCGACGTCGTGGAAAAATCCTATCCAGCGGCTGTGCTGGCGGAGGCCATCCAGAAAGACGTCTCGGCACTCGCCGGCGATGGGCCGTGGACGGCGGACGACGGCCAGCTATCCGACATCGAAATGCGGCTGGTGCACCTGACGGTCGCCGGCACCAGCAATCCGCAGATCGCGAAGGAACTCGGCATTAGCCTCCGCACGGTGGCCGTTCGCCGAGCCAAGATCATGCAGAGGGTCGGAGCTAAACACCGAGCCGACCTGATTCGGATCGCCGTCGAGTCAGGGTGGTGCTAACCGCCGAGACAAAACTTGCCCGAACTTCGCGCGACGCCGATAATGCAACGAAGGACCGTTCGGCCCTTCGCATCAAATCTTTTCGGTCGTTCTGGCTGTTTTTCCTGTCTTGTCGGCGTGCATTCGGTTGGCGGTTGTCCATTCAGGCCCCCTACCGGCCTGCCAACATTGCTAACATTGTTCTTTCGTGACCGCCCGACCGGTGCTCCGACGAGCAACCGTGTGAGGTGATGTATGCACGAAGAGTCGTCTGGTCATCCGTTCCAGCCACCCGCGGACTCGCCTTTCGCCGGCCACGCGCCCGCCGGCGCCCCAGATTTTGCCAGGTTTCTGTACAACCACAATCCGTTCTATGTGATCAGCGCCGCGCTCGTGCTCTATGGATTGCGTGTGTCGTTCCTGGGCGGCGATGCCTTTCAGACGCGGGCCCTGATCCTCGGCCTGATGTCCTTCGCGCTGCTCCTATCGGGTACGGCCTGGCTGATCATCCGCTTGGGCAGCGTTTGGAATGACGCACGGACGATCCTGCTCATCATCGTACTCTTGTTCGTGGCCATCTCGGTGGCATGCGACCTATCGCTGGCCGGCTTCGATGCCGGTAGCGCGCGAGACCTGCAAACCGGGATCGAGAACTTCGTGGGCAGTTACCTGTTCGCCCTGTTCGTCAGCGAAGGGTTGCTCTACGCGTTGGGCATCCGCCTGCGCGGCTGGCTCCGCTTGTCGTATCACCTGTTCCTCGCCCTATTCTTCCTCTATCCGCTGGCGATCGTGCCCGTACTCGTACACTCATGGGACCGGCTGCTGCCGTGGACCTTGCTGGGATTCTCGCTGGCTGCATCGCTCGCCATCTTGGCCTTGTTGCCCGTCATGCACCGGGGCGCCAGCTACGTCGAGCACAACGGCACCCCTTGGCGCTGGCCACTCTTTCCCTGGTCGCTGTTTGTGATTCTGGGAGTCGCCGCCGGACTGCGGCACTACTATCTATGCCTGTCGTTTCACGCCGTGCCGGGGCTGGATAGCCTCTTTCGGCCCTATTTCCTGGTGCCGCCCTTGTTGGCCGTCAACCTGCTGCTGCTCGAAGCAGCCGTCGTCACGCGCCGACGGCGAGTTCGCATCTTGGCGCTGGCCATGCCGCTGGGGCTGCTCGCGCTGGCCGCCTGCCGACCGGCGGACACTTTCTGGCAAAAACTGTTCTTTCGCGAGTTTTACACGGTGCTCGGCGGCGAACCGGTGTACCTCACGCTCACCGCGTGCATCGCGTTCTATGCACTGGCCGCCGTGCGGCGTTTGGCCGGTGCGATCGATTGGCTGGGTGTCTCCGTGGCTGCCCTATCGATGATTCGGCCGCTCGCGCAATTGAGCGACCCGGCCCATCCGAATCCGTGGCCGATCGTCGCCTGCGCCCTCATCGTGCTCATTCCCACGCTGACGCGCCGCAGCACGGCCAGATGGTTCGTCGCCGCCGGCCTCGTGCTGGCCGCTTTCACCAGCGAATACCGACAAAGCTGGCTCGAGGAAGGGATGGGCGCCGTCCCTTGGCACCTCCTGCTAGTTGTGGTACTCGTTCTGGGCAGTTCGCCGCGCGATTGGTTCGCCAAAACACTGCAGGAACTCGGCAGCGTGATGCTCTGCGTATCGGCGATTGCCTGGTCGGCGTGGCTTCCCGAGTTGGAGCGCCGCGCGGGTGATTGGCCCCACGGTTCTCTCCTGGCGTTCGGCTACCCGCTGGCGACGGCCGGGCTGGCATTCGCGTACGGCCGAGCGGTCGGCAATAAGCGTTATTTTGCCGCGGCCGGTGTCGATGTCGTTCTGTTCGGCGGCGTGGCGGGGCAACGCGCCTACGTGCTGTTACGGCCCCTCCTGGCCGGTCTCGATTATCTGCTGTTGGGCGCCGGCTCTTTCGCGCTGGCTGCGTTGATGAGCCTATTCAAGACGGGCGCGCCGCAACGCTGGTGGACCAAGTACAAGGCCGGCCGCACCAAGGACCAACTGGTGTAACGATCGCGCGCAAGGGGGGTATCGGCCGGGCCGCGCTGAGAGCGAGCCGGGTAGCATCGCCGCGATTTCAGCCGCCGGCCGCTTGCTGGAGGTGGACGTAGACCGCCGCTTCGACGGTGGCGATCACGTTTTGTAATGCGTGCATTGCCATCGTGAGGAACACCGATCCCGTGCGGATTCTTGCGGCGCCCAGTAGCAACCCACCCAGGAAAATCCCGCCGATTTGAAAAGCGTCGTATTGGACGTGGATTGCCGACCAAACGAGCGAGGTGAGCAAGATCGCGCCCCACGGACCTAGCCGCGTGTAGCGAAACCCTTCGAGCATGAATCCGCGAAAGAAAACTTCTTCGAACAGGGGCGCCGCGACGACGAGGGCGATCCACAACACGGGCAGGACGACCGCCGACTCGTAGGCATTCGCCACGAATTCGGGCACGACCGGCCGGCCGACCACATAGGTCAATCCATCGCACACCGCGACATAGACCACCGTGGCACCGAGCCAGGTCAAACCCTGACGGACCGAGAAGGTTCGCAATCCCAGGTATCCGCGCAGGGTAGCCCCGCGCTTCAGCTTGGCGAAGAGCGCGACGAGTGCCGCGCAGGGTGGCATGGAAACCAGCGTCGCGATCGAGATCAGGAGTCCGTTCGAGGTGAGCGACTCGGCATCGGCAAGGTCGAAAGCCTGGCCGCTCACGCCAATGTGGACGACCATGAACAAGATCGCCGCCACCGTCTGTAAGATCAAGAACGTGCCGAGCACCACCAGGCTGAAACCCGTCGTGGCCCAAAAGCCCCAGCGAGGCTCCGGCCGCTCTGACGGCTCGATTGTATTTGCATTGGTCGAGACGAACGGCTCGGTTTTGTCTCCCAGGTCGCCTTGCCGCGGTGCGGTCGGCTGATATGCGGCTGGAATTGGATCGCGGGATGACATGGGTGGGCGTTCCTTCATTCAGGGGCTGACCCGTCGTGCCGATCGAAGAGCGATGGCTCGCCGTCGAGCGCTTGCAGAAACGCAACCAAGTGGTCGATTTCTTCGGGTGAAAGGCCGAGCGGCTTGATGGCCAGATCGAGGTGCGGATTAGCCGTCGTGCCTTGATTGTAATATCGGACAACGTCGCGCAGCGTCGCCAGGCTGCCGTCGTGCATATAGGGGGCCGTACGTGAAATGTCGCGCAGGCCGGGAGTCTTAAACCGGCCTCGATCCGCTTCATCGCGACTGACCGCGTATCGTCCTGGGTCTGGTTCTGCTTGCAAGGCGGCGACGCCCGTGTTGTGAAAGGCTTCGTCGCTATAGTTGGCACCGCGATGGCAACGCCAACACTGAGCGCGGCTTTCGAACAGCCAAAGTCCCTTGCGCTCGTTTGCCGTCAACGCCCCGGCGTCGCCCGCTTGGAATCGATCGACGCGGCTATCGCCCGAGAGCAATACACGTTCGAAGGCGGCCAGCGCTCGTCCTACGTTTTGGGAGGTCACGCCGTCGGTATAGGTGGCGGAAAACGCTTCTCGGTACACGGTATTGGCGGCGACCCGACCGACGGCATCGCTGAGCGAGCCGCCGAGTTCCAGCGGATTGGCGATCGGCTCGAGCGCCTGTTCTTCGAGCGTCGCGGTCCGTCCGTCCCAGAAGAACGATGTGCCGTTGGCCCGATTGAGGAGCGAAGGAGCGTTGCGTTTTCCTCTGCGACCGTGGATGCCGACGCTCCGGGGCTCGGCGCTGGCGAAACCGTGGGCAGGGTCGTGGCAACTCGCACAGGCCACCGTTCCATCCGCCGACAAGATCGGATCGAAGAAGAGCTTGCGCCCCAGACGAACGCGTTCGGGTGTCAAACGGTTGTCGTCGGGCGCGGGCGTCCGATCGGGCAGACCGAGTGGCAAGACATCAAGCGAGAGTTCGGCGATGAGCGTATCGCGGGGCAAAGTCGGTGTGACGAACCGATCTTCGCCCCGCGATGCAACGCCGATTCCCGCAACCAATCCGAGACAAGCCGCCCAACAAGGCCGGCACAACCGGCGGCGGGATGGACATGGTGGCAAGCTCGTCATTTCGGCACCGAACTCGACTAATCGTTCTTCTGACCGCTATCCTTTTCGGCCGCCGCCACAAGGGTATCGATCTCCTTATCGAGCGTTTCGTCGCCGGGCGAACCGAGCCACTTGCGGCGGATCACGCCCTTGTGGTCGATCAGGTAGAGGGTCGGCCAACCTTGCACGTTCCATTCTTCGGCGATGGCCTTATTGTCACCTCGGTCGTTTTTGAAAGAGCGCCAGGTGATCTGTTGTTCTTCATTCTTTTTCTGCAACTCGTCGTTGGCTTGATCGCCATTGACGCCAATCAGAGCAAACGGCTTATCGGCCAAGCGTTTCACGAGCGACCGCTCGTGCGGCAACATTGCCACGCAGGCGCCTCACCAATGCGCCCAGAAGTCGAGGAACACCACCTTGCCCCGGTAATCACTGAGCTTGAATTCCTGGCCTTCCAGATCTTCACCGGCCAGATCGGGCACCGGTAGGCCGACGGAAAGATGTTCGACCTCGAACAGCACGGCCGAGGCCCAATCGCCCGCCTTGCGCTGAAAGGCCTTGACGTCGGGGTAGTCACGCACGACCTTCTTCAGAGCCTCTTGCGCTTCGCCGCGCAGCTTCTCGCGCCGTGTATCATCGGCGGCCTCGTTGTCGGCCTGCGACAGCAACAACTGCCCGAGGCCCAGCAATGCGAGTCCTTTGGCCTCGTCGGATTTGGACTTCTCGGCCACCGCGCGCAACAAAGGCTCGGCATCCTTCACGCCTTGCCTGCCGAGCATTAGACAGGTCGTACCGATCTGCGGGTTGCTGACGTGGTGCTTGATCAACAGGGCGGTTGCCTTGGCACTTTGCTCCGGCACTTGGACCAACTGTTGCAGCGCGGGGAAGATCGCCGGGTTGTCGGAGTTCTTGTCGACAATTGCCGCGATCTGCGAATTCATCTCCGTCTGTAGCGACCGGTACTCCTGGAGGATTTTCTGCCGCTCTTCGTTGTCCTCCGCCGCGCGGTACCGCGCGACGATCCCCTGGGCCTTCTTGGAAAACTCCGTTTGCACGTCCTGGATCTGTTCGGCGACGTCCTTTTCTTTCGCGTCGTCCTTGGCCGGCGCGACATCTTTGGCCGGCGGCTTCTTCTCCGGCCCATCGTCGGCCCAACCGGGGGCCGCTCCGACGAGCGCAATACCTAGAGCGAAACTTAACTTGCGCATAGACCATGCTCCTGAAAGTAGATAGCGCCGCGGGAAACGTTCCCGCGCTGGCCGCATGATATGCCCGTAGCCGCACGGCAAGCAAGCGAGACAGGTTTCTCGGAGCAACCGACTGAACAAAAGAGCCGCCAGGTTGTCCAGACTCGAAGAGACGGCGGGTGGCCGAACGGATATCATGCCGAAGCGTGCGGAGAGTTTGCGATATGAGTACCGACAATTGGATCACTGCCGTCTTGGCGTTGCGCAAGGCGCAAAGAATCGTCGTATTTACCGGAGCCGGAATCTCGGCGGAAAGTGGTATCCCCACCTTTCGCGATGCCGACGGCTTTTGGCAGCGGTTTCCACCAGAAGCCTTTGCTACCTGGCGGGGCCTGTTGCAGACGGCGCTCACCGATCCGCGTGCCGTCGCGGAGTTTGTGCTGAACGTCGTGGAACCGATCGCCAAAGCAGCGGCGAATGCCGGTCACTTCGCTGCGGTCCAACTCGGCACTCGCATCGAAACGACCGTGGTGACACAGAACATCGACGGCCTTCATCAGTCGGCCGGGTCGCAGCACGTGCTCGAGGTCCACGGCTCGCTTTTGGAGGTGGTGGATGTATCTACCGGCGAGCTGGTGCAACGTCTCGAGCGAAACGATCTGCTGCGCATCTCGGAAGCTCTGCGACGATATATCTCGCACGAATGCTCGGTGTTCGGGCTCTTTCGTAGACTGCGGCGTTCCTATCCGCTCGATTGGCGCGGGCGACATCGACCGAACCTGGTACTATTCGGCGACAGCATGGCAGAACCGGCCTGGAAGAAGGCGTGCCAGGCCGTCGGCCAATGCGATCTGTTGTTGTCCGTGGGAACGTCGGGAGCCGTCTACCCGGCGGCCATGCTTCCTCTCCAGGCCGCGGAGGCCGGTGCCATGGTGATCGTCATCGATCCGCAAGCGAGCGAGGGATGCTGGCTGCCCGGCAAGGCAGGCGACGTACTACCGAAGCTCGTGCGGGACGCTTTCGGAACTACCCCGACCGCATCCGCCTGAGAACGATGCAGTTCCAAACGACACCGATTGCCGCCGTACCTTCGAGACCCGCGCCGGTCTTCGATTTCGAAGTTCGCGGCGATGGGCGACGCTTGTAGGCATTGCCAGCCTACGTGGATGAAAAAAGCGACGCGGTGTGTCGGTTGATGACTTCCGCAAGATAGCTCTCGGTCTGCCGGAAGCGAGCGAGAGCGCCCACATGGCTGCCCTGATTTTCGAATGCGCGGGAAGATCTTCGCCACCACCTGGGCCGACGAGGGTTGGGGCATGCTCAAGGTTCACACCTTAGCAGCAGGCTGTCTTGACGCGGGCCCGAACCTGCCGTCTATACGCCGGTCAAACGAGGTTGGGGACGCAGAGGCGCCACGATTGTGCGGCTCGAATCGGCCGCGCCGGCGAGTGCGAGACGCTGTCCGCATGGCGTGGTGCAACGACCAGCGCAACGAACGACGGCATTTCAACGGGCCGTCGTGTGCACGTCGGACAAACCCATCAAGAATTCTCGAGCCTTGCCGGGCTCGTCCGATCGGGCGAGAAAGTAGAATCCCTCGCCCCTGTGGTGTATCTCGCCGACCGCATATCCGTGCAATTGGGTCTCGTCTCGGATAACCGCCAGCGATGGCTCGTCTTCCGAGACGACTTCGACGACATGCTCGTCCAATTCTTTCAATTGAAGCGCGTATGGCATAACGATTCTCTCAGACGGTTTTCGCTGAAAGCCTTCATCAAAAAGCACCGTAATCTAGAGCGACTATCATGCCAGAGCACCCAAAAAAAGAATCCGGCGAGTTGTGAAACTGCAGACGATGGCCGTGGCAGGCAGCATTTTAGACCGCGGCGAAGAAGGGCAACCGCTGAAGCGACCGCCGGTCTACGTCTCTCGGCCGCTATAGAGCGCTTCGATGACGCGGCCGCTGTTGAGTCGTAGTGGGCGACCCTGCGGGTCCTCGATCTCAATCGCCGGGTCGATCCCCAACGCAGTGTAGACCGTGGCGGCGACATCGGAGTGGCGATAGGGACGGGTCACCGGATAGGCAGCCACCGCGTCGGAGCGACCGATGACCTGGCCACCGCGAACTCCCGCTCCCGCAAACATCCCCGAGAAGCACGACATCCAATGGTCGCGGCCGGGGCTGGTGAAGTAGGGGACCGATCCGTTCGGCGGCACCAGCTTGGGCGTGCGGCCGAATTCACCCATCATCACCACGAGCGTCTCGTCGAGCAGGCCGCTGGCCGCCATATCGTCGATCAAGTTCGAGACGCCGCGATCGAGGTGTGGTAGCAGGCCACGCAGAGCCGTGAAATTGTTGTAGTGCGTGTCCCACAGCGCCTGATAGCTGACGTTGGCCTGCACGATCCGTACGCCGGCCTCGATCAACCGCCGCGCCATGAGCATCGACTGGCCGAAGACGTGCCGCCCGTAGCGATCGCGCACGGCCGCCGGCTCGCGTTCGACGTCGAGTGCCTGCGAGAGCCGGCCGCTCGTCAGAACACGAAAGGCCTCCGTGCGCCGGTTGTCGTACGAATCTTCCTCGCCGGCCGCCACGAGCGCCGCCTGTTGCCGTTCGAGATCGGCCAGCAGCGTCTTCTTCGACGCGAGCTGTTCGATCGTCACACCGGACGGCATTTGCAGGCTCGCGTCGACACGATACTTGGGGTCGGCCGGGTTATCGCGGATCTGATACGGATCGCAGCGCGATCCCAGCCAACCGCCGTTCTGCCCCGGATACAGGCCCGTGCCCGGATCGACGACTTCGCCGGGCAATACGACGCTGGCGGGCAGACCTTCACTGCCGCTCCGCACATGCTCGACCCCGGCGCACCACGAAGGCCAATCGCGCCGCGAGGCCGCCAAGCCCGCGCCGGCCGGCAACTCGTCGATCCCTCCCAACAAGCCGTGCACCGCCAGGCGATGATCGCCAAAACTCGGATTACACGTGAGCGAACGAATCAGCGCCCAGCGGTTCATACGCTGGGCCAACAGGGGCAGGTGCTCGCAGATCTGCAACCCGCTGACGGCCGTATCGATCGGGCGAAACTCGCCACGCACCTCGGCGGGAGCCTCTGGTTTCGGATCCAGCGTATCGAGCTGGCTAGGCCCTCCGAATAGAAATAGGAACAGCACCGACTTGGCCGGCGGCGTCGCCGAAGAGTGCGCCGCGTGCGACGACTCAGCGGCACCCGCCACGCGCCCTGCCATGCCGGCGATTCCGGCACCGAGGGCCGTCGAGTAGCCGACTTCCAGCACGCCCCGTCGAGAAAGCTTTGCCGGTTGTCGCGGCATCGTCATCGCGCTCCTCCGACCGAGTTTGTTGCCACTACATTACGATCCGTGGAGGTCGAACCGGTCGAGGTTCATCACCTTGTTCCAGGCCGCCACGAAGTCGTCGACAAACTTCTTCTGCGCGTCGGCACATCCGTAGACTTCGGCGACGGCGCGAAGCTGCGAGTTGGAACCGAAGACGAGATCGACGCGCGTGGCAGTCCATTTCAGTTCGCCCGTCTTGCAACAGCGACCCTCGAACACGTCCGCGTCCTTCGAGACCGCCTTCCACCGCGTGCCCATGTCGAGCAGGTTCACGAAGAAGTCGTTCGTCAGCGCCTCCGGTCGCTTGGTGAAGACACCGTGCTGCGTGCCGCCGACGTTAGTCTTCAGCACACGCAGCCCGCCGATGAGTACCGTCATCTCGGGCGCAGACAGCGTCAGTAATTGTGCCTTGTCGATCAACAAGGCTTCGGCCGGAATGCTGTATTTGCCCTTGAGGTAGTTGCGGAAACCGTCCGCGATCGGTTCGAGCGCGTCGAAGGATGGAACCTCGGTTTGTTCCTGCGAGGCGTCCATGCGTCCCGGCGTGAAAGGAACCGAGACGGGATGGTCGGCGTTCTTGGCGGCTCGCTCGATGCCCGCGCAGCCGGCCAAGACGATCAGGTCGGCCAGCGAGACCTTCTTGCCGCCGGTTTGGGCACCGTTGAACGCGCTCTGGATGCCTTCCAGGGTCTTGAGCACCTTTGTCAGTTGGGCAGGCTGATTCACTTCCCAATCCTTCTGTGGTGCCAGGCGAACGCGGGCGCCGTTGGCGCCGCCGCGCATGTCGGAACCACGGAACGTCGATGCCGACGCCCAGGCGGTGGAAACCAACTCCGACACCGACAGACCGGAAGCCAGGATCTTGTCCTTCAAGAAGGCGATATCCTGCGCTTCGATCAATTTGTGATTCACCGCGGGGATGGGGTCCTGCCAGATCAGCTCTTCGGCGGGAACCTCGGGGCCGAGATACCGCGCACGAGGGCCCATGTCGCGGTGCGTCAGCTTGAACCAGGCTCGCGAGAAAGCATCGGCGAGTTGAGCCGGGTTGTCCTTGAAACGCCGCGAGATCTTCTCATAAGCGGGATCGAACCGCAGCGCGAGGTCGGTCGTCAGCATCGATGGGCCGATCCGCTTGGACTTGTCGAAGGCATGCGGCACCGTGCCGGCACCCGCGCCGTTCTTCGGCCGCCACTGATTCGCACCGGCCGGGCTCTTCGTCAGTTCCCATTCGTAGTTGAACAGGTTCTCGAGGAAGTTGTTGCTCCACTTGGTGGGAGTCGTGGTCCAGGTCACTTCCAGGCCGCTGGTGATGGCATCGGGGCCAACGCCGGTGCCGAAGCTGTTCCGCCAACCCAGACCCTGCTCTTCAAGGCCGGCGGCTTCCGTGTCGGGTCCGCAATGCGAAGCCGGGGCGGCCCCGTGGGTTTTGCCGAATGTATGGCCGCCGGCGATGAGGGCCACCGTCTCCTCGTCGTTCATCGCCATGCGACCGAACGTTTCGCGGATATCGCGGGCCGCGGCGACCGGGTCGGGATTGCCGTTCGGGCCTTCCGGGTTGACATAGATCAGTCCCATCTGCACGGCGGCGAGAGGGTTTTCGAGATCCCGGTCGCCAGAGTAGCGTTTGTCGGCCAGCCAGGTCGTCTCGGCGCCCCAATAGACGTCCTGATCGGGTTCCCACGTATCCACGCGACCGCCGGCGAAACCGAACGTCTTGAATCCCATGGTTTCCAGGGCGACGTTACCGGTCAGGATGATCAGGTCGGCCCACGAGAGCTTGCGGCCATACTTCTGCTTGATGGGCCAGAGCAGGCGGCGTGCCTTGTCGAGGCTGACGTTATCCGGCCAGCTATTGAGCGGCGCGAAGCGCTGTTGGCCCCTGCCACCGCCTCCGCGGCCGTCCCCCGTGCGGTAGGTGCCGGCGCTGTGCCACGCCATGCGAATGAACAGAGGCCCGTAGTGGCCGAAGTCCGCCGGCCACCAAGCCTGCGAGTCGGTCATCAGCGCGGCGAGATCTTTTTTCACCGCGGCCAGGTCGAGGCTCTTGAACTCCTTGGCGTAGTCGAAGTCCTCGCCCATCGGATTGGACTTGGAGGAATGCTGGTGCAGCAGATCGACTCTCAACTCGTTCGGCCACCAGTCGCGATTCGACGTGCCGCCGCCGGCGGTATGGTTCAAGATATATTTGGTTTCGGTGGACATGTGCTTTTTTTCTGATTCTTGAGCAGCAGTAGGGTTATCCGTAACAGTTTTTTACTGTCCACGTATCCAACAAACAAGCTCAGCCGCGGCGGGGTATGGTTGTGCCTGTGGCGCGCTGTCGAATCGCGGCGAAAAAGTAGGCCGCCAGCCTTGGCATCAAGGATCAGCCTTGCTCGTGCCGGTTGATGATGCGTAACGACAATCCGCAGTGTGCCTCAGCGGGTTGTCGGTGGAACTGCGTTACGCAATCCGGTCAGGCCGTCGCCTGCTCGCTCGTCCTGAAGGCGATGTACGACTTCGGAAGGAACCAGAGGATCCGTTCCGTGACGATCTCGCAATCGGGAAAGAGGCGGCGCATCTCCGACTTCCGCAGCAGCCGCGTGGAGTCGACCATCGAGTTGATCTGGTCGCGGTTCGGCCGCTCGATCCAGCCCCACGGCGTACACCATCGCACGATCGATTTCTGGAGCGAACGGGGAAGGTAGTGGACGATCGGCGACAAATAGTGCGGCTCGATCGGGCATTCGTAGGCAGGTGTTTGTACCCAAAGCCTTTTGGCAACGCGGCGAATCTCCGCGGCGAACTCCTGCTGACGCTCCCATGAACCGACGTGTTCGATGACGCTGTTGGAGAATCCGATATCGTAGCTGCTGTCGGCCATCGGCAGGGCACAGCCGTCGGCGCGGAGCCTCTGAATGCTGTGCTCCGGCGTTTGCGCGTTCGCCGACAAAACCTCGTCGACGTTGAGAACGTCGATCCGTGCCACACACTGGGGATGTGTCGTCCAAGAAGATGGATAGCCGCCGACATCGAGCAGCGTGTCCGTCGGGCGCGGGCCGAGCAGGCGCAGAAAAAGGTCGAATCGCCGCTTCCGCCAAATCTTCCAAATCGGTCGGTAGATGTGCTGGATCGTAAAGGGCATCGCAGGTGTCGGCAGTCGGTGGTGCGGCTTATCGAAATCTTCAAGAAGCGAATCGGAATTCATCCGGCATCTTGTAATTATGATGTTCTGCTGAGTGCCGAGTTGCAACACCGTGCTTTCCGCGAGGTGGTCGCCGATCTCGCTCGCAGACGGCCGGCGGCACGTGCGGCGGAGTTCATCTTGGCGAGATATTGCGCGCCTTGCCCAGGTCACCGCGGAGAAGACCCGGCGGGGGCGCGAAAATGGCCTAAATCTCGGGTCGCCACATACCCTCCAAAACGGCACAAGCGGCAAATCCCGAATATTGCACAAGATCTGCCAATGGGGCGACGATAACCCAAGAGGGGGTAGGGATAAACGGATCGACGATGGTGGCGCGGCTCGAGGCACTTTTCGCCACCAAACGGTTTCAGAATCGCGCCGTTTACCGCAGCAAGCACTTTTGCCGCAGCAATGAGTCGAATCCCTAGGTGGTTCGCCGGGACCTCCGCGCTATGTTTTTCTGCTCGAAGCAATACCTCGTTTTCTTCGTCGCCATCTTCGCCGTCTATTGGAGCATGCCGTGGCGCCGTGTGCGCGTCTGGCTCCTGCTGGCGGCCAGCGTTTATTTCTACGCGAGCTGGAATCGATGGCTGGCGGCGATCGTGTGCGTCTCGTCCTTGGCCGACTATATACTTGCCCGTGAGATGGACCGCGTCTCTAGTCTCTCGGCACGGCGAGCCCTCTTGGGCCTGAGCCTGACGATGAATCTTGGGCTGTTGGTCTACTTCAAATACGCCAACTTCTTCCTGAGTTCGTTGCAAGAGGCACTCACCGCATGGGGCGCGTCGGTATCGCTCCCCGTGCTGAACGTGATCGTGCCGATCGGCATCTCCTTCTATACATTCGAGGCCATCAATTACACGGTCGATGTCTATCGCCGTCACATCCCGGCGGAGAAGAACCTCGACCACTTCCTGTTGTTCATCCTGTTCTTTCCGCACCTCGTGGCGGGACCGATCGTGCGGGCCAAGGATTTCTTGCCGCAGATCCGCCGCACGAAACGCTGGGACTGGATGCGGCTGAACGTGGGAGTGCAATACTTCCTGCTCGGGTTGTTCAAGAAGCTGGTCATCGCCGATCGGATGGCGCTCTTCGCTGATCCGCTGTTCGCCGACCCCGATCACTTCAACACGGCCGCGCATTGGGCCGGCATTCTGGCATATGCCTTGCAGGTCTATGGCGACTTTTCGGGCTATTCCGACATGGCCATCGGCTCGGCCCATATGTTGGGCTATAAGCTGGCCAAGAATTTTGACTTGCCGTACGCGTCGCCGAACATCTCGCTGTTTTGGCGTCGTTGGCATATTTCCTTGTCGAGCTGGCTGCGCGATTATGTCTTTGTGCCGTTGTCGCAGGGCGGAACGCGCTGGCGAGTCTATGGTGGCTTACTGATCACGATGACCTTGTGCGGCCTGTGGCACGGGGCGAGCTGGCATTATGTGGTCTTTGGTGCGGTCCAGGGCGTCTGGCTCTGCCTCCACCGCGACTTCCGCAAGTTCTGTCAGCAGAGGCCCGTTTTGGACCGGCTGCTGCAAAGTGAGGCGGGGACCGCACTGCGCATCGCCGGCACGTTCACGGCCTTCTCCGTGAGCTTGGTTATCTTCCGCGCGCCGACACTGGCGTGCGCCGGCCAGATGTATCGCCATCTGTTCTGGCACCATGCGGGCGGAGGTCATCACTTGTCGTTGATCGCGCTCTGGGTACCCGCGGCGATGATCTTCGTCGCTCACCTGTTGGCAGACCGCGAACGTTGGCGGCGGCCGTTCATGGCGCTTCCCTCGCTGTTGCGTGGGTTGAGCTATGCGGCCATGCTCAGCTTCGTCTTGCTCTTCAACCCAGGCGCGGACACGGCGTTCATCTACTTTCAGTTCTGAAGTGACATGAAATTGCACCGGCGATTGGCACGATGCTCGCGCGCGGACGTGTTGTGGTCGCTCGCGCTGTTTGCGGTGGCCCAGGTGGGGCTGGCCGTGGCGATCGAATACTGGTTGCCCGGGTTGCGCGATCCACGCTTCGCCTCCCGGGCCGAACAGCTCGTTCGCCGGACGGCAACCGCAGGGACGCGGCCGTTGAGCATCGTGATGCTCGGCAGCTCGCACGTGCAAGACGGCTTCAACTCCACCGAGCTCGAAGCAAAACTTAGTGAGGAGTTCCACCGCCCCCTGGTGGTCTTTAACTTCGGCGTACCCGCGGCCGGTCCGGTGGCCAGTGTGCTGCATTTCGAACGGCTGATCGCGGCCGGAGCCAAGCCCGACCTGGCGCTTGTCGAAGTCACCCCGACGATGCTCAACGGCGTGGCGGGCCGGCCCGTGGAATCCGGCTATTTTTGCGCCGACCGGCTCTGGTACGGCGAGATCGATCTCGTCGGACGCTATGGCATGCCGGTGGACGAATTGCGCCACGATTGGTTGCAGAATTGGCCGATTCCCTGCCATAGCCATCGCAGTGCCATCGCCAGCCGGCTGATGCCGCATATGTTGCCTTTCTGGCTGCGGCTCGACGGCGACCGGGAGGTCGACCGCTCGGGCTGGAAACCGCGCAACGTCAAAGTGCTCACCGCTGAAGATCGCCGCCGCAGCACGGAGTACGCCCAGAGGGATTTTGGCGAGCCGCTGCAACGTTTCGAACTTTGCGAGGGGGCGTGTCGGGCTCAGCACGACCTGCTCCGTCGTTGCCGTGAAGAACAGGTCGCCGCGGTGCTGGTTTGGATGCCGGAGGGGAAGACGTTCCAGGGCTATTATCCGGCGGCGGCCGAGCAGCAGATCCGTCATCACCTCGACGAACTGTGCGCCGAGTTCGACGTGCCCTTGATCGACGCCCGCGATTGGGTAGACGACGAAGGCTTCGTCGACGGACACCATTTACGACTGGTCGGCGCAATCGAGTTCAGCAGGCGGCTAGGCAACGAAGTTTTGGAACCGATCTTGAACACGCCGCGCCCGGATTGGGACGGCTATCTGGCCTCGCTCCTGCGACGAGGCGAACAGCGGACGAGTGTCGCGAACCGCGTCATACCCAGTCCGGATGCTTCCCTGAGGCGATAATCCGACTCACCGGTTCGAGTGTTGAAGAGTCCGAACCGCTCTCTGGGCAACCTACAAAAGCGGATCGAGCTCCCAAAAGAGCAGCGTTTCACGCTCCGATTTTTCACCTGCGCCGCTCCGGCTTGGGGGGGTGTCAACCGGTCTTACGACGCCCCGCTCGGACTTTCCGCGCCGACAAGCTCGGGCTTAAACCAACCGGCCGGCCGATCGATCTGTTGTTCGGCCTCCGGCCGGCGCGGGCGTTCGAACGGCTCGAGCCGCACGGGCTGGCCGGTTTCGGCCGCGTGATAAAGAGCCCGCACGATACGCACGTCGGCAAGTCCCTCCCAACCGTCCGGTTCCGGCGGCTCGTCTTTCAAGATGCAGTCGGAGAAGTAGATCAGCTCGGCCGCGACATGATCGCGCTTCGGAAAACTCTGCTGTTTGCTGCTCCCCTCGATCTGTGTCGTCAATTTCAACTTGGCATCGAAGTCGTAGGCCGGGTCGAGCCGTAGACGGCCTTTCGTTCCCAAGAGTTGGAAGGTGTCGACGTTCGTTGCTCCGAAACTGGTCGTGAACGTGGCCAGTCGATCGTTGGGAAACCGCAGCACGCAGGTTGTCATTTCATCGACCTCCCGAAATCGGGCTTCGCCGTTGCTGCCGCTGAAGGCGAACACCTCGGTCGGTTCGTCGCGGAACAGATACCGCGCGGCGTTGATGCAGTAGACGCCGAGGTCGTAGAGGGTGCCGCCCCCCAAATCACGCTGTAGTCGAATGTTCCCCTCCTTCACCTGTTGGCTGAAGTCGGAGCTGAAGAATCGCAGGTCGCCGAGCTGCCCCGACTTGGCGATCTCGACCGCTCGCAGGTTAGCTGCCTCGAAATGGAGGCGGTAGGCGATCATTAACTTGACACGATTTTCGTCGCACGCGCGGATCATTTCCTGGCATTCGGCCTCCGTGACCGCCATCGGCTTTTCGCAGAGCACATGCACACGCTGCTCGGCCGCGCGCAAGGTGTATTCGCGGTGCATGCTGTTCGGCAAGGCGATATATACGGCGTCGACGGCGCCAACGGAGAGCATGTGGCCGACGTCTTCGTAGGACGAGAGCAGTTCGACTCCATACTTCTCGCCCAGCTCGCTGAGCTTCGCTGAATCGCCGGAAACGAGTGCGGTCAACTCCGAGTTCTTGGCGCGCGAGAAGGCCGGCAGGATCGCCGCTTGGGCGAAATACCCCAGCCCGATCACCGCATAACGCACTTTCTTTTTCACACCGGCCACATCAACCTCCTCGGCCAATCGAAGGCCTTGATAGCAAGATCGCTCGCCACCGCGAATTCCCACGGTGAACAGTGAAACGACGGGTTTGTCCCGACCCGAGCAAAGATGGTCGCACTCGCTCGAAGACCGTAGCTCCTGTCTTCGTGGCGGGCGAAACCGGTCACGGAGCGAGCAACAAACGTGCCGGTCTCACCGGGGCTACATACGCGCATCGGCCTGCACCCGCCAGCATTCGCGACTTTTTGCTTGTGCCGGCTCGCGGCACACAAACTGCTCTCGTGTCGCCGCGATTCCGTTGACCAACGGTTGAAAACATTCCCTCAATTGAAAGGTAGCGAAGGTCCGTCATGAAACGTTTGATCTCGTTCGCGTTCTGTCTGTCGCTTGCTGTGGCAATGACCTCGGGTTGTGGTGAGAAAGCAACCACGACGAAGACGGAAACGGTGAGGAGCCCGCAGGGCACCACAACGGTCGAGGAGAAGGACACGGTAAAGACCAAGGGTGAGAATCCGCCGAATCCGTAGCGATTGAATCGTGCATCGGGCGGAAGGCGGTCGAGTTACTTGAGCGTTGCCGTGCGCGCGAAATCGATCCGGGTTCGAGAGCCGACCGGTGCGGACGCTGTCGCTCGGAGCATCGGTTTGCGGTATGTCGACGACCGAGGACCGGGTATTCAGCGGCGCAAGTCGGGGGCGACCTTCCGCTATCTGGCGCCGACCGGTCGGCAAGTGCGCGACCGGAAGACGCTCGCTCGTATTCGGTCGCTGGCGATACCACCGGCATGGGAGTGTGTCTGGATATGCCCCGTGGCTCAAGGGCATTTGCAAGCCACGGGACGCGACGCCCGTGGACGCAAGCAATACCGATATCATCCGCGCTGGCGCGAAGTGCGTGACGAAACCAAGTTCTCGCATACGATCGACTTCGCGCGGAGCCTACCTCGCATTCGGCGGCGCGTTCGTCGCGACCTGGCATTGCGGGGCATGCCGCGTGAGAAGGTGCTGGCGACGATCGTACGGTTGCTCGAAACGACGCTCATCCGGATCGGCAACGACGAATACGCCAGGCAGAACGGTTCGTTCGGGTTGACCACGATTCGCAACCGCCACGTGCGGGTGCGTGGTACGACATTACACTTCGGCTTTCGTGGCAAGAGCGGCGTGGAACGAGAAGTCCACGTAGACGATGCGCGGTTGGCAAGGATCGTGCGCAGGTGTCAGGATCTGCCCGGTCAGGATCTGTTCGTCTATGTGGGCGATGACGGCAAGGTGCACGATGTGGGATCGGGCGATGTGAACGAATATCTCCGAGCAATATCAGGCCGAGACTTCACGGCGAAGGATTTTCGCACCTGGGCCGGCACCTCCCTGGCCGTTCGCGCCTTGCACGGCCTCGCGGACTTTGATTCCGAGACGGCGGCCAAACGCAACATCAATCGCGCGGTCGAAGTCGTAGCCGAGCAGCTCGGAAATACCAAGGCCGTCTGCCGCAAATGCTACATCCACCCGGCGGTGATCGAGTCGTATCTGGAGCGCACGTTCGTCGACGCGCTGGCGCGAAAGGCGACTCGTCGGCTGCGCGGGACGGCCTCGCGACTCTCGGTCGATGAGGCCGCTGTCTTGGCGTTGCTCGAAGGGCGGCATCCGGGTGAGTCGAAGACTGCTCGTCGAAAGAGCCCAGTTCGTCGAAAGAGCGGAGGAGGTTGAGAATAGCTGCCTTGGTTTTCCCGTCGTGCGGAACGAGCAGCGATCCGGCATCGTCGTTGCACCGCCGGAACCACGGCGCGGCTTCTGTTCCGATCCATCGAGGAGATCCTGCAATGGCGAAGTACGGTTCAACGGCAAAACGAGAAGTGAAGAAGGCCGTCAGCAAGACCAAGAAGGGGACGCAACGTAGCGGCAAGAAAGGCAAGGCCAAGAGCCGCAAACAGGCGATCGCGATCGGTCTTTCGAAGGCCAGGAAAAAGGGCGCAAAGGTTCCGGCGCGGAAGAAATCGAAGAAATCGTCGAAGAAGAAGTAATTACGTGAGGAGGCCGGCCGCGGCACGAAATGGCTCTCTCGGGCACCACCTCGAGTGGAGGAATGCTATGAAGTCGAAACGGTTGCACGAAGAGGCGGACGAGATCACCTATGTGCTCGTATTGGACACCGGCGAAGAAGTGACCGGCGCACTGCTCGATTTTGCGAAGAAGCAACAGATCCGCACCGCCAGCTTCACCGCGATAGGAGCGCTGCGTGAATTGACCTTGGGCTACTTCGATTGGCAAAAGAAGGAATACGAGAAGATCCACGTGGCGGAACAAGTGGAACTTTTGTCGTTGGCCGGCAACATCGTATCCTCGAAGGACGGCCCGAAATTGCACGCCCACATCGTCGTCGGCAAACGCGACGGCACCGCGCACGGCGGACATCTTGTCGATGCGATCGTACGACCAACGCTCGAAATGATGATTGTCGAATCGACGGCGGCCAGGCTCGAGCGGCAACAGGACGAAGCCAGCGGCCTTCCCTTGATCAAGTTTTAGAGCAACCGGCAAATCCCAGAAGCCCGAGCGCCGCGGGCAACAGCGGCCGTAAAGCGCCGATGAGGTAGAGTTCGATCCAGTTCTGCCGGTTGCGCCAAAATCATCCATAGCGTGCCTCGGCTCTTCGGGGCACTGTTACCGGTCGGCGCCGGCCCCGTGGTCTCTGTGTCTGCAACGGCTTGCGAGGCGCTTTCGTCGAACCGTTCGAGTTCGGATGGCTTGCAGATGCCGGGGGCTTTTTCGATCGGGCTCACGGGTTACCCATCTTCCGGTCAGCTATATGAAAACACTCGTCCAGATTCGATTGACCGAAACTGGATACATATGTACATTACCATCGCACAGCCGTCTGAGCGAACCTGCCGTGAAGCCGAGATCGAACTCCTCCGCAACTTCCGCCAAGGCCCAGCTCGTGGCCGAGCTGCGCGAACAACTGCATCGGTTCCGGGGTGCCAGACGGGCGACAGACCGCTCGCCGTTCTCCACGGGTTGCTCGCCGCTCGACCGGCTGCTGCCCGGAGACGGCTTGTCACGCGGGGGCCTGGTCGAATGGCTCGCTCCGACGCAAGCCGGCGGCACGACCTGGCTGGCGCTGGTCGCTGCGCGGGAAGCGTGCAGGCGCCACGGCCCCCTGGTTGTGGTCGACGGGCAGGGGACGTTCTATCCGCCGGCCGCCGCGCGGGCGGGTATTGATGTCGAGCGGCTCATCGTGGTGCGCGCGCTGGCGGCACGCGACGAGAGCTGGGCGCTCGACCAGGCCTTGCGCACCGGCGGGGTCGGGGCGGTGCTGTGCGCCACCGCTCGGCTCGGGCAGCGTGCGATGCGGCGGCTGCAATTGGCGGCCGAAGCGAGCGGCGGCGTGGGATTGCTGGTGCGTCCCGCGTCGGTCCGCGGCGAGCCTTGTTGGGCCGAATCGCGGCTCTGGGTCGAATCGAGGGTGGGCACGGCGGGACGGCGATTGAGCGTGGAGGTGCTCTGGACGCGCGGCACGGTGGCCGAGGAATTGACCGCGGCAAGAAGTCTGGAGTTGGAGATCGACGATGAAACGGGTGTTATGCGTGCGGTTGCCCGATTGGCCCCGGCAGCGGCGCGCGCGCCGGGAGCCTGAGCTTGGCGATCGCGAAGCCCTCCAGCGGCTCGTGCCCTGGTGCGAATCGTTCAGCCCGACGGTCGGCATCGCAGACGGCGAACCGCCGGACAGCCTGCTCTTCGACGTGACCGGTCTGGCGCCGCTGTTCTGCGGTGAGGAAACGCTCGTGGCGCACGTGCGGCAAGAGTTCGGCCGACGCGGCTGGACGACATGCCTCGCCCTGGCCGATACCCCGGGCGCCGCTTGGGCCTTGGCACACTATGAAACGGACCGAGGGATACCTCCCGGTTCGCCCATTATCGTCCCCACGGGCCAAAGCCGGGCGGCGATCGGCGGTCTGCCCATCGAGGCTTTGCGTCTTTCGCCCGGCTGCGTGTCGGACTTGAACGACCTGGGCTTGCGGCAGATAGGACAACTGCTGGAATTGCCGCGTGAAAGCCTGGCGGCGCGGTTCGGGGCGGCGATCCTCCAGCGGCTCGATCAGGCCACCGGCGCGGCGGACGAAGTCATCGCGGCCCATCATCCGCCGCCCGAGATCGAAGCGGAATGGACCTTCGAATATCCCACCGATTGCCCCGATCTTGTCCAGCAAGTCCTGCAAGAACGGTTGGAACAGATCACGCGGCAGTTGTCGTCGCGTCGGCAAGGTGTGCAAGAACTCGTCTTCCGATGGCGCTGCGAGAGCAACCCACCCGGTCAGATCAAGGTGGGCCTGTATCGCCCCAGCGCGGCGGCGCGTCACCTGGTCGAACTGATCGAGACCCAGTGGCAGGCGACCTGTCGTCCGCTGGCCGAGCCGATCACGTCGCTGTGCGTCTCGGTCACCATCGTCGCGCCCCTGGAATATTATCAGCAGGCGTTGTTCGACGACCTTCGCCAACAAGACAACCCACGCGAAACGGCGTTGTTGGTCGATCGGCTTGCCAGCCGCCTGGGACGCCATTCCGTCGTTCGCCCGCGACTTTTGCCCGAGGCCCAACCCGAACTGGCTTGGCGATACATACCCCTCGTAGGCGAACAGCGGCCGGCTGGTAGTGCGCCGTTGAGAAAGAAAAAGCCGAGCCGTCGAAAATCCTCCGAGCAAACCATCGCGGCGCATCCTGGACCGCTCACGAGGCCATTATCGTTGGCCGCTAAGCCGTTGCCCGTGGAGGTGGTATCGGTGGCGCCTCATGGTCCGCCGGCGGCCTTTTCTCTCAGCGGCGAGCAGCACCACGTCGCGCGCGCCTGGGGACCGGAGCGGATCCAGACCGGCTGGTGGCGCGGGCGAAGTGTCGGCCGCGATTATTACCGCGTCGAGACCGGCGACGGGCAATGGTTCTGGCTCTTTCGCCAGCTCACCGACGGTCGGTGGTTTTGTCACGGAGCCTTTGCGTGAACCATGCCCGATCCACAGCCCGCCAAACGACGTCCGCCTCAGACTGTCCTGTCGCCATATAACGATACTGGGCCGGCCTATGCCGAACTGCACGCAAAATCGAATTTTTCCTTCCTCGAAGGGGCATCGCATCCCGATGAGTTGGCGCTGCAGGCGGCGCGGCTCGGCTACCGGGCGCTGGCCGTCACCGACCGGCACAGTCTGGCCGGCGTGGTGCGAGCGCACATCGCGGCCAAGAACGTCGACCTCAAGCTCCTGATTGGGGCAGAGATCTGGCCGAGCGACGCCTGCGGCGTGGTGCTCCTGGCTCCCGATCGGCCAAGCTACGCCCGGCTCGCTCGACTGTTGACGCTCGGCAAGCGGCGAGCGCCCAAGGGCGAGTGTCACCTGACCTTCGACGATTTGGCCGATCACGCGGCCGGTCTGCTGGCCTGTGTGCTGGACCGAGCGGCCCCTGACGCAGCGCCGACGCCGGAATCGTCTCCGGAAGAGCACCAGGCCCGCGTTCGATTGTCGCGCGGCGTGAAAGGGCTCGACGCCTATCGAGAGTTGTTCGGCGATCGCAGTTATGCCCTGGTCGAATTGCACTACGGCCCCGATGACCGGAAGAAGCTGGCGCAACGGATCGCAGAGGCTCGCCGGGCGGGCGTACCGCCGGTCGCGGCCAACGACGTGCGTTACCACGTGCCCGCGCGGCGGGCATTGGAGGATGTGCTGACTGCCGTTCGATCGGGCATCACCGTGGCCGAGGCGGGTGAGCTGCTGTTCGCCAACGCCGAACGTCACCTAAAACCCCGCGAGGAATTGGCGGCCATCTTCGTCGACGCACCCGATTGCCTGCGCCGCACGATCGAAGTCGCCGACCGTTGCAAGTTCTCGCTCGAAGAGTTGCAGTATGAATATCCCGAAGAACTTTGTCCGGCCGGCACGACGCCGCTCGACTATCTGCACGGACTCGTCTGGCAGGGAGCCGCGAACCGCTATCCCGCCGGCATTCCCAACAAAGTGCGGAACCTGATCGAGCATGAACTGAAGCTCATCGCCGATCTGCGCTACGAGGCCTACTTTCTGACCGTCTGGGATCTGGTGCATTTCGCCCGCTCGCGCGACATCCTCTGCCAGGGACGTGGCTCGGCCGCCAATTCGGCCGTTTGCTATTGCCTGGGCGTGACGTCCGTCGACCCGGGACAGATGGACGTATTCTTCGAGCGCTTTGTGAGCCGAGAACGCAACGAGGCGCCGGACATCGACATCGACTTCGAGCACGAACGGCGCGAAGAGGTGCTCCAGTACGTCTACCAGAAATATGGTCGCGATCGCGTCGGGATGACGGCCGAGGTCATCACCTATCGTTGCCGCTCGGCGGTGCGCGACGTGGGCAAGGCACTCGGCTTTTCGTTAGAGGAAGTGGACCGGCTGGCCAAACTGGTCGATCCCCGAGCCGAAGAAACGGCCCTCGCACAACGACTGGTCGAAGCGGAATTTGATCCAAACGCGCCGAACGTGCGGCGCCTGGTTTACCTGGTCAACGAGCTGGTCGGTTTTCCCCGGCACCTGTCGCAGCACGTGGGGGGCATGGTGATGACGCGCGGCCTCCTCTCGGAGCTGGTGCCGATCGAGAACGCCGCCATGCCCGACCGCACCGTGATCGAATGGGACAAGGACGATCTCGACGAGTTGAAGATTCTCAAGGTCGATTGCCTGGCGCTCGGTATGCTCACGGCCATCCGCAAATGCTTTGCGTTGGTCGAGCAACATTATGGCCGCTGGCTCACGCTGGCCAGCATTCCGCAAGACGACGAAGCCGTGTACGGCATGATCTGTCGGGCCGACACGATGGGCGTCTTTCAGATCGAGAGCCGAGCTCAGATGAGTATGTTGCCGCGTCTGCGCCCCGAGAGGTTTTACGACCTGGTGATCGAGGTGGCGATCGTGCGGCCGGGGCCGATCCAGGGGAACATGGTGCATCCCTATCTGCGGCGACGCAGAGGTCTGGAGCCGGTCGAGTTTCCGAACGACGAGATTCGCAACGTGCTCTCCAAGACCCTCGGCGTGCCGATCTTCCAAGAGCAGGCGATGCGGCTGGCCGTGGTGGCCGCGGGGTTCTCGCCGGGCGAGGCCGACCAGTTGCGGCGGGCCATGGGCGGCTGGCGACGGCCGGGGCTGATCGACCGATTCCACCAAAAGCTGTGCGATGGCATGATCGCCCGCGGCTTTTCGAAGGAATACGCAGAACGTGTCTTCAAACAGATCAGCGGTTTCGGCGAATACGGCTTCCCCGAATCCCATTCGGCAAGCTTCGCCCTGCTGGTATACGTTTCGGCATGGTTGAAGCATTATTACCCCGATGCTTTTGCGGCCGCCCTGATCAACAGCCAACCGATGGGGTTTTACGCCCCGGCACAGCTCGTGCGCGACGCCCGCGAGCACGGCGTCGAGGTACGGCCGGCCGACGTCAACGCCAGTGGTTGGGACTGCACGCTCGAGCGCTCGCATGCGGGATGTGCCCTGCGCCTCGGCCTGCGACAGCTTCGCGGTTTGCCCGAGAGGGAGGCGAGGACAATCGAATCTGCCCGCCGCCGCGGTGAGTTCCGTTCGGTAGAGGATTTTGCCCGACGCACCGGGTTGGGCCGGGCCACGATCATGCGCTTGGCCAAGGCCGACGCCTTCGGCTCGTTGAAGATGGATCGTCGCGGCGCTCTCTGGCAGGCCTTGGGCCAGCATCGCGACCGTGCGATGCCTCTGTTCGACCAACTGGCTGCCGATGAACCGGAGCTACGACCTATTGGGCTGCCGATCATGGCACCCTGCGAAGAGGTTTTGGCCGACTACGGCACGGCGGGGCTGTCGTTGAAGGGACATCCCATGGCATTCCTGCGACCGCGGCTCGACGAGTTGAAGGTGACCTTGGCCAAGGACTTGGCGACGGCTGACAATGGCTCATGGCTGCGCGTGGGTGGCCTTGTCTTGCTGCGGCAACGGCCCGGCACGGCCCGCGGCATCACCTTCGTCACCCTCGAAGACGAAACCGGCGTGGCCAACCTGGTCGTGCGGCCGGACATTTGGGAGCGTTTCCGCCGCGTGGCGACGACCGCCGTAGCCATGATTGCCCACGGCCGGCTCGAACGGCACGACCAGGTGATCCACCTGCTGGTCGGCAAACTCGATGACCTGAAGTTGGTCCTGACCAGCCAGTCGCGCGATTTCCGCTGAGACACCCAGCGGTTTAGCCGTCCTTGCCGGCTGGTGGGACATTAGTGTGGTGAAGAATCTAGCATGAGCCCTCCAAAAGAACGCCCCCACGACCAACATGGCCTCCAGCAAAGTGCGGAGCGTGAATTGGGGCACGCGGTTTAACTTTGTTGGAGACGCGATTGGAGGTATGCAATGGCATCGGAAACGGTCGTCAACCGCCTGGCATCGTCGTCGGGAATCTTGATGCCGAATTCGGACTCTACCTCCATCACAAGCTCTACCGCATCCAGCGAGTCGGCACCCAACTCATCCAACGACCCGAAGTCCGTCCAGCCTGCTCCGTCCCCCTGGCCCTGCCAAAGGCATGAACGACCCGTTTGGCCAACGCCTCGATTTCGTCCGCTCGATGTAGCCGCGATCCTGCTTCATCGTAAATGAACCACAAGAGCGTCCCACAGTTCGGGCACGGCGCATCGCCATAGTGGACATCTGCCACGGGGTGCGACGGCTCGATAAGGACCTCGCTTTTGCAGACAGGGCAAAGATTCGGTTGCCCTTTTGGGGTTCGCGACGAAATGTTCATCGCACTAGATCCACCTGAAGCTGAACGGAAACCGTCGGGCCAAAGAGTGATTTTAGCCGGGTTTCTGCACCGAACCCAAGATGACTGCCCGCGTCTATCTGGGCGGTATCAGCGGCCAGCCACAAAGCCACAATTGGCCTGGTCGTAATCGGCGCCTAGACTGCTCGAACGGAATCGACAATCTCGAACGCGAGGAGACCGTGATGCCGCAACAGCCCCCGGAAGTTGATCCTCGTACTTACCTGGCCGCCGAGCGAACGCTGTTGGCTTGGGTTCGAACCGGCTTGGCGATGATGGGCTTCGGATTCGTTGTCGCGAGGTTCGGACTGTTCCTGCGGCAGCTCGCGGCGTTGCGAAACCACGCCGAGGCACCACAAGGTCGCTTTTCGCTCTGGGTTGGGGTAGGGCTCGTAACGCTCGGCGTTGCCACGACCATTCTGGCCGCCGTACGACATCAAAAGGTCGTCGGCCGCTTGGAGCGTGGCGAACCGATCGGCGGTAGCCGCTTGGGGCTGATCTTCGCAGCGATCATGGCCGGCATGGGTTTTGTCATGGCCGTCTATTTGCTGCTGGCGCAGCACGCCGAATGACGACGGCCCTGCGGCATCTCATTCCGCCCCCGCTACCATAGAAAAGGCTGGCCCGGAAACTCTTAATCTGGCGACCCGGTCATTTCTCGCTTTGAAAGGATTCGGCTGTCGTGAACAAATACATGCCGGGGGTCGACAACGAACCAGGGCAATTCGAAGGCGCATTGCAGATCGCGCGGCAATTGAGCGCGGCCCAATTGCCGTTCCCGGACGGTAGCTTGCGACGATGCGTGGCGGTCATTACGCCCGGACGCCTCGTCGTGCCGCTGGCTTGTCCCGCACCCGGCTCGTGTGGTCCGGAGATGACGGAGGGGCTCTGCGCGATGATTGGCCAAGAAGCGCCGCGGCAGATCGTCGCGATCGCTTTCACGGACGTTGTCGGCCAGGACGCTCTGGATCCGCTCGCCATGAACGAGATGATACCGTTCTTGGGCTTGCTCGTCGGGCTGGCGTACCTCGGGCACAACGTCGTGGTCTTCGAGGGGCATCCGTTTGCTCTGTCGGCGGGATGCCGCGACGTCGACCTGGTTCTGGTCGATGAGGAGATGGTTCCCTATCTCCAGCCTGATTGGCAGAAGGTGGTCGATGCCGTCATGTGGCGACCGAATGTGAGAATCGCTCATTACAACACCGACGGGATTTCGTTCATGCCACCTCGTTCGTTCTACGACGGGATCTAGGCGGGGGGCCAAGGCCTGTCTGGGGTTGTCGCTGCTCCAAAGCGGTTGACAAACCCCCGACGCCGGAGTGCCGCGGGCAAAAGATCGGCCCTGAAACGCCGATCTTTCGGAGCCCAATTCCGCATTGGCCGCTTCTCTAAAAAGAGCGGATGGGCACGACGGTTGCGGCCGCGGGAGAGACATGCGCGAACCTCCGCGTGGAGATTCGCCCCCGAATCCTTTTTCGTTTCGGAGAGCCTTTATGTTGACGCGCAGAATAATGTTTGGTGCTTTGCTGACCGCCTTGGTCGGCGTGAGTCTGGTATCGGCCCAACAGCAGCCGCCTCCACCCCCGCCGCCGGGCGCACCAGGGGCTCAGCCGCCGCAGGGCCCGCCGGGCGCCGAGCAGGCCCAGACCGTCCGGGCTAAGCAGATCCTGGGTTCGAAGGTGAACATCCAGGGTGACCGCGCTGTGGGCACGGTCGACGACATCGTGTTGGACGACCACGGCAACGTCGATTACCTGATCGTGGCCAACAGCGACGGCCAACTTGTGACCGTTCCTTGGGACGCTGTCCGGTTCAACCTCGACAAGCGATTGGCTGTGGTCCATATCGCGCCCGATCGATTCGAGCAGGTGCCGACCTACACGGCCGAACAATATCCGGCCTTCGCCACCCCCGCTTATCGCACGCAGGTCTATCAGGCCTATGGTCTGACTCCCGGCCAGCAGCGGCGGATGGCCCGAAGGGGCTTCTTGGTTCGTTGAGCGCGAAGTACGCAGCAAGTTCATAGTGGACGATCGAGCCCGTCGTTGAGACGGGCTCGTTTCGTTGCTGGGAGCGCACGATCGCGGTGCGCACTCCGCTTTCTTCAATGCGGCACCGTTTCATGGGAAATCTGGCACGTATGGCCCCGAGGAACTACGCCGGCACTGGACCGCCAGGCTCTACCGATTGCCAGGCGCTTCCCCCGACCGCCACATCTCGTGCTATTTGAACTCCGGATGTGCTAGGATTGGCCCCTTGCGTGCGGAATCCGAGCTAAAGCCGACCTTTCAAAGCATCTCCGACCCACGGGCGCCATGCCAGACATGCAGATTGTCAAAGCCGATCTATTGAATGCGCACCATCAAGGTGCGGTCCTGGCGATGATGGATGCCTATTCGAGGGACCCGATGGGCGACGGCAAGCCCCTTTCCGATTTCGCGCGGGCGAACCTGGTCGACGGGCTTAGGAATCACCCCACGACCTTGGTCTTCTTGCTTTTGCAAACCACGCTGCCCCGCGGCATCGCCACGTGCTTCGGCGGATTCTCCACGTTCGCCGCACGCCCGCTGCTCAACATAAGCGACTTCTACATCGACCCCGAGTTCCGTGGCCGTGGGTTGGGGCGCTCGTTGCTCGCGGCGATCGAAGACGAAGCCAGGCGGATGGGATGCTGCAAGCTCACGTTGGAGGTCCAGGAGAACAACCCGCGAGCCCGTGCGATCTACGGCCGATTCGGCTTCGGGCAGGCCGTCTATCCGGCGGACGCGCAGGGGGGCGGATCGATCTACATGGTCAAGACGCTGACGGGCAGTGCCGACGATAACGCAAGCTGACGACATCGAGCCGTCGTTTCCCGCCCTCCCCCGTTGTTTCAACGATTGTTCACTGATACGCTGCTCGTGATCTGATCTAAGAGCAACCGACAGGACCGGATCGAGCTCCCGAAAATCGGCGTTTCACGGGCGACATTTCGCCCACGGCGCTCCGACTTCCCGGTTTTGTCAGCCGCTCTGACACCGTCGGATTCGCGTATGGATACCCGCTCGCATAACCGGGCCGCTTGGAACAAGAAGGTCGAGAAGCGCGATCGCTGGACGCTGCCCATCGACCGCGCAGCCGTGGCCGAGGCTCGCAACGGCCGGTTCGACCTGCTGTTGACGCCGACGAAGCCGGTTCCGATGGCGTGGTTCCCGCCCTTGAAGGGAACCCAGACGCTTTGCCTGGCCTCGGGTGGCGGACAGCAAGGGCCGTTGCTCGCCGCCGCGGGTGCCGTCGTGACGGTCTTCGACAACTCACCGCGCCAGCTCGAACAGGACCGTCTTGTTGCCGACCGCGAGAGGCTGGCGATCGAGACGGTCGAAGGCGACATGGCCGACCTGTCGCAATTCTCCGACGAAGCCTTCGGCCTGATCGTCCATCCGTGCTCGAATTGCTTCGTGCCGGCGGTTCGCCCCGTCTGGCATGAGTGCTTTCGCGTGCTGCGGCCGGGCGGCATTCTGCTGGCCGGCTTCACCAATCCGCTACGCTACCTCTTCGCCGACGAACGGATGCAAAACGGGAGCGTGGAGGTCTGCCACCGTATTCCGTATTCGGACCTCCACGATCTCGATGAGGAAGACCTGCGGCGGATCATCCTCGACCCATTGCAACCGCTCGAGTTCGCCCACACGCTCGACGACCAGATCGGCGGCCAACTCGACGCGGGATTCCTCCTCACCGCCATGTACGAGGATCGTTACCCCAAGCAGGAGTTCGATATCCTCTCTCGCTACATCGACACCTTCATCGCCACACGTGCCCTGAAGCCGGGATAGCGTACGGCGCTTCGTTTTAGACGTCGTAGCGAAGGCGGTTAAATGCCTCGTCGCGCAATCGACGCGCCAATGCCTGCCGGGCGACGGACTTTTTCTTTCCCGCCAAGGAGCCCTTCGACGTGTTTCGCGACCTCTGATCCGCATCCCCACGAGTATGTCACGCCGGAGCCGCCGTGCCCGTAATTGTGGATGATGCGGGTGCCCGCTTCGTGCTCCAGGCGGACCCCGTTGCGGCGGAACGGTCGCAGCCCGATACGGACGGGTTCGGCCGCATCGATTACCGCGCCCCGCAACGCCGGCAGAAAGTCGACGCAGCGACGATATATCTCGCGCACGGGTTCGTAGTTGTCGAGGTCGATGTCGAGGCTCCACTCGTCGGGTTCGGCCAGTCCGCCGAGGATGAGCATGTTTTCGCCACGCGGCACGATGAAGACGAAGCCTCGCTCCTCCGTCGAACCGCCGTGCGAGACGCAATGTGCTTCCGTGATCCGCGGGATGGTGGTTCCGTCGTTGCGGACGCGGATGATCGCGCCTCGAAGGGGAGTCATCGGATCGTCCGTCAACTCGCGCGCCCCCAAGCCGGCACAATGAACGATGGCGGTCGCCCCATACCGCCGCAGGAGCGTCGTCTCCTCGTCCCGCAGCGAGCCGACGAGTTTCTCTTCGACAATCCGGCAGCCCATCCGCCGCACCTCGTCCAACAACCAGCCGAGATAGACGTCGGTGTCGACCATCGGCGCCAGGTGGGTATAGGCGTCGCGGAAGCCGAGCGTCGGGTTGATGCCATGTTCGGCGATCAAGGCCGCATCGTGACGGAATCGCTCGACCTTTTCCTTGTATTCGTTCACCTTCCGGCTCTGCACGGCATCCTCGTCAAGCGGACGCCGGAAGTAGAAGGTCACCGGCCTGAGGAATACACCGGTCTGTGGCTCGCGGGCCAGTCCCGTGAATGTGTGGTACGACGTTTCGCTCCACTCCTTTGCGCGACGCAACGACTCGGTATCTTGATGCTGGCCGCAAACCGCCGGCGGCCATTCCCACAAAGCCCCGGCCACGACGGACGTTACGGCCGGCGCGAACCGATCCGCGACCAATGTCACGCGAAATCCCGCGCGAGCCAAGCACAAGGCGCTCGTCAGGCCGCTGACACCGGCGCCGATCACGAGCACGCAGTCTCCGTCGCCCCTCGCGAAATGGTCAGTATTGAATAATTCTTCGTGAGTTTTCTTCAAGGTGAGCCTCTTACTCCAAGCCGGGTTGCTCGTCTTTCTTTTCCAGCGCGAGTTCGACGTCCCGGGGCATCGAGCCAGATTACGCGTCGCCGCACGAAAGAAAGATCGGCACGACATCGACGTCTCGAGCTAGCCAACCAACTCGAGCCGATCCGAGGCGACTTGCAAGCGACCGCGTCATCACGCCCCCATTGGCCGGACAAACGCGCGAGTATCGCGGCCGACTTCGGCTATCGTGCCACCTGCCCCGGCAATTCCAGTTCAACTCGAAGCAAGTCGGGTTGTCAACAGCTAACATTGTTGACGGCGGAATGAGCGGTGGTTGCCCGGCGAATGTGCGGCATCCGTGCATCTCGTCATCGGAGCGGCAATGCAGACCGCGCGTCGGGCTAATCCTTCTTGGCAGAGATGGATTCCACCTCGACTGTTTCGCCCACGCCACCGGCTTCGACGGGGTCGAAGCGGAGCCGCCTGATTTTGCCTCGATAGGCTGGCGAAGCGGAAAGGTCGACTTCGTAAGTCCGCCATCGACCGTCCGGCTCGACTTGGAATCGGACGCTTTGGTTGGCCGGAAAGCCTTCGTCGGCCGCTCCCTGCCAAAAGAGTTCAGCGGTTGTGTTCTTGGTGCGGTAAGCAGCCCGGATATAGATCTTCGGTACGTCGGCTGCGTCCCAGAAGTTCTCTGGCCCGAACATCTGCGCATCGTCCCGTTCGACCTTCACCGCTAGGCGTCCGTCGATCGGATACCCGGCGTCTTCGGCATTGAGAAACCACCAATGCTGGCGATCTCTGGCGAAGTGGTAGTTCGGCAGGTTCGACTCGGGGCGCTGTCTGTAGGCTTCGCTACGAATGTTCGCCAGCGAATCCAGCACGAGCGTGTAGTGGTATTCGTAGACGATATCGTGGTCCAAGATCTCTTGACGGACCGGGGCAACGTAGCCACACGGGTCGTCGTCAGGCCCGCCCATATTCGGAACGCCGTAGTAGCCACCCGTGAACCGAACGACGTTGGGGTGGATGATTCCCAATCCCCAATCGTCATCGTCCACGAGCGCTGCCCAATGCTCGGTAGCTAAAAATGTCTCCCAATCGGGCTTTCCATCCTTCGCCGGCTTCTTGGCAATCTCTGTCCACGATTCCTCGACGAACGGGGTTTCGCCCGTGTAGCTCATCAACCGATGCAACTTGCCGATGGTGTAGATCGCCGGCAGTTCCTGATCTATCGCGGGATACTGTTTCTTGTCCTGGCGATTATTCGTCAACCGATTACGGACACGAACCGCTCTGCCGTCTAGCGTTATCCACGTCTCGAAGGTGCAATCGCCTGGCACGTCGTCCAACGCCCATTGCATCGGGATCGACTTGATGTACAACGTCGTGCCGTTGTTTGTCGTCTCGACCAACCGCGATGGATTGCCGTAGACGTTTCCGGCACTGACCGGGTTCCAGGGCCACCCACTCCATCCTGGGTGCGCGGTGCCGAACGGCTGCGGGCCGGAATAGTACGACTGACCGATCCACCTGCCGAGGTCGTGCACGTTGACGACGTTCTCGCCTCTTTTGACATCGGCCAGGAATCCGATGCTTCCGCCCCGGTCGAGATCCGCTCCCACCTTGATAATGCCGTTCTCCAGATACGACATTTTCCGCGGAGCGGCCTGCCCTGAAGATTGGGCAAGCAGGACGACCAAAATGAACGGCATCTGCATCATCGACCGTCGGCCGAAACGTCCAGCCCTGCGTCGCCCAGAATCCATTTCCATTCCTCTCTCATCGCCTCAGCCGACCTGCCGGCCGCGCCGACTAATGGCCAGGCCAATTACCCCTTGACCATCGCCTCAGACTGCTGCACGAGCTCGTATTCACTGCCCTGGCCACGCCGGCGAAGTGCGGCAACTCCACGACATCGCCTCGCCGCCCCCTCCTGCTGCTGCCCATCTTACTCGCTTCTTACCTTCTCGGCGTTGGTCCGGCGCACTGATGATCAATCATCAAGGCGACAGCGGGAACTCGAATGTAGTGCGTCCGGTCGCTTTCTGGCGACAAGGTTTTGCGGCAGCTCTCGTATGGCGGCTGCGTTGGTCGATTGCTTCCGGGCTGATCGCGAAAAAGATCCTCCAAATCGAACTGCTCTGGCTTGGGGAGCGGCGGGCGCGGTAGGTTTGGCCGCCATGAGACGATTCCAGTTCAGCATGCGAGCGTTGCTGGCGGCGGCGTTCGGAACGCACACCCTCTCATGTGGATTTCTTTTCTGGAGCTCGGTAGTCGTAACGTTGTTCCTTGCTCCGCCCGTAATCGGCCAAGTCGCTGAGCCCTCGGCGTCCGGACCCGCCGAGATAAACTTTGCGCCCGGTGACGATGAGATTGCGCTCGTGCCCGTAAGCTTCAATGGTTGCAACTCGCCTTCCGCTGGCGCGAAGCGCTTGAATGCCAAGGAGATGCGTTGGGAGTGCTAGCAGAAAAGAAGGCGGCCTCCGGGGTAGGATGGAAGGGGTAGAACCCAACCCACCGAGGAGGCCAAGATCATG
>DASZTS010000020.1:0-183792 GCA_035547915.1 Pirellulales bacterium
TCGCCCTGACTTTGAAACGTTTAGCCGTCTTGCCGACGGCGTCCAACTCGTACCCGTTTACCGGCAGTTGGCCGGCGATACGCTGACGCCGGTGACGGCCTTTCGCAAGATCGACTCCGGCGCCTCGGCCTGTCTGTTCGAGAGCGTCATCGGGGGAGAGAAGGTCGGGCGCTACAGCTTCCTGGCGGGCGACCCCTATTTGCTGATCGAGGCCCGCGGCAATCGCGTGGCAGTGACCGATCTTTCGGCTTCCCAACCGAGCGTCGAAGAATTCGATAGCGACGATCCGCTGGCCGAACTGCAACGGCGCCTGGGCGCCATGCGAGCCGCAACGCTGCCCGAACTGCCCCCCTTCTGCGGCGGCGCCGTGGGGTACGCGGGCTACGACACGGTCCGCTACACGGAGCGTCTGCCCAACGCCCCCGAAGACGACCGCCAATTGCCTGATTTGGCGTTCGCCTTCTTCGACCACATCGTCGTCTTCGACAACGTGCGCAAGACGCTGGCCGTCGTGGCCCTGGCGCGGCTCGATGGCGGCCGCGACTCCGATCTCCGCGCGGCCTATGCCGACGCTTGCCGCCGGGTCGACGAATTGGTGGCAAGGCTCTCTTCGCCCGAACTCGAGTTGCGGCCGACCGACATCGATCTGCAAGGCGATCCGCGGTTGAGCTATCGATCGAATTTCCAAGAGGGAGATTTCGAGGCGGCCGTCGAAAAGTGCCTCGAATACATTCGGGCCGGCGATATCTTCCAGGTCGTCCTGAGCCAGCGGCTGCAAACGACGGTGCATTCGCCGCCGTTTGAAATCTATCGCACGCTGCGAGTGGTGAATCCCAGCCCGTTTATGTTTTATTTGCGCACGCCCCAAGTGACGTTGGTGGGCAGCTCGCCGGAGATTTTGGTGCGCGTGATGGACGGCCGGGTGACCGTGCGGCCCTTGGCCGGCACGCGCCGCCGCGGCGCCACCGAAGAGGAAGACCGCCGGTTGGCCGAAGAGCTACTGGCCGATCCGAAGGAGCGGGCCGAACATGTGATGCTCGTCGATCTGGGGCGCAACGACGTCGGCCGCGTGGCTCGCTTCGGCACCGTCGAGTTGACCGACGTCATGACGATCGAGCGCTACAGCCACGTGATGCACATCACGTCGAACGTGACCGGCACGCTGGCCGACGGGCGCGACGCCTTCGACGCCCTGCGGGCCTGTCTGCCCGCCGGCACGGTGTCGGGCGCTCCCAAGGTGCGGGCCATGCAGATCATCGACGAGTTGGAACCGCACCGGCGCGGGCCGTATGCGGGCGCCGTGGGATATTTTGATTTCAGCGGCAACATGGACACGTGCATCGCCCTGCGAACGGTGGTGATCGACGGCGATCAGGCGTATGTTCAGGTGGGAGCGGGCATCGTGGCCGACAGCGTGCCGGCCGAGGAGTATCAGGAGACCTTGAACAAGGCACGCGGACTGCTGAAAGCCATCGAGATCACGGAGCGCCGCGTCGCGGAGAACTGAGGACGGTGGAAGTGACGGGCGGCGGATCGCGCCTCCGAGCTTTACCCCACAGGTTAGCTGTTTTTACAAGCTGTCCGGCCAAACCGGTTGTACCCTTTTATCGACAAAGGAAATCTATGCGAGTTTTCTTCATGGTGTTTTGCGCGGCGGCTTTGGCCGGATCACTGGTCATCGGCGCCCAGCCGGACGAGGACCAAGCGGACGAAACGTCGGCCAAGTCGAAGGCGAATCCCGGCAAAGCGTCGGACGACGATCCGGCCGACTCGGCCTCCGAGGATGACGAGACTCCGGCCGCGAAGCCCGCCAAGAAAGAGAACAAGAGGGGCGTGGCCGTCAAGCTGACGGCCGACGACGAGGCGGAATTGGTGAAGACGCTCAGTTATATGCAGGGTTTCCGGAATGGTCGCGAGATTCACCGGAGTTTGATCCAGGAATACGGAGTCGATCTGGATATCGATACGATGGTGGCCGCCTTCCGGGCGGGTCTGGAAGGAAAAGAGCCGTCGATGACGGAGGAAGAGATGCACGAGATGGGGCCCAGGCTCCAAAAGTTCATCGAGGAGAAATACACCGCCAAGCGAAAGGAGCAGGCGGCGGTCAACAAAGAAGAAGGTACCGCCTTCTTGGCCGCCAATAAGAAGAAAGAGGGCGTGAAGACGCTGCCCAGCGGCCTGCAATACAAGATTCTCAAGAGCGGCAAAGGCGAGTCCCCCAAGAAGACCGACACGGCCAAGGTTCATTACAAGGGGACGCTGATCAGCGGCGAGGAATTCGACAGTTCCTACAAACGGGGACAGCCTGCCCCGTTTCCCGTAGGACAGCTTGTGCCCGGCATGACGGAAGCCCTGCTGTTGATGAAGGTGGGCGACAAATGGCAGATCGTTATCCCGCCCGCGTTGGCGTATGGCGCCGAAGGCCGCCCGGGGGCGATTCCACCCAATGCCACCCTCATCTTCGAGGTCGAACTCCTGGGGGTCGAAAAAGGGAGTAAGCAGCCGACCAATTTGAAATAACCTGCCAACTTGGGACGCTGGCATCGGTTCGGCAAAACGTGCGGCGGCGCTTGTAACCCTTGGCAGGTGTTAGCCCACTGGACTTGTTTACGGCCAGATTCTGGCAGGACAACGAGTTGCGGACACACGGAAAGAGCATCACCACAGGCGTTTAGCTGGAGCGGTGCGCGCCTAAGCGCGAACGATTCCATGCCGGCGGCGAATCGGCCTAGCCGGGGGTGGCATGGGCAACCGCGGACGTGAGCGAGCCGTTCGGTTCGCGCAGGCATGGCGCCTCTTGGTGCTTATGTAGCACTGATGGCCGATCCTTATACATGCGTACCCTGGCTGTGGTCGTATTTTTTCGGCTTCAGCCTGGTGCTCTTGGCCGCCGTGGCGGTCCTATCGATTCGTCGCGCGGGCGGCACCACTGGTCATGTCTTTAAGTGGGCCTTGGTGTTCGGTTTGGTGGTGCTCACGGTGAAGGCCGCTAAATGGCCCTGGGACACCGGTTGGACCGAAGATCAGTTGGCCGTGTTGCGAGCGGTCATCCTGCTCACCGGTGGCTCGTTGGTGGCCTGGTGCTTATCGTCGGTGGTCCTTACATCGACTTCCAACGCACGCTCCTCCGATCGCAGCGTACGGTGGACCCTGTTTCTGATCGTCGAGGGAACGTGGCTGCTGACGATGTCGTCGGCGCATATCGATCGTGGTACCCACGTGACCGAGTTCGACGAAGCTCGTGTCTCGGCGGGCGACATCAAGGACGGTGACCTGGTCGAGATCGGCGACGCCCATCTCGTTACCGACACGGGCCGGGCCGTCCCTGTTTACCGAGTCAGCCATTCCTGGATGGAACGCGCGAAGGCTGCCGGCGCCAATCCCGAGCAGAGCACATGCTTCAGCCATTCCGTGATCTGCCAGGCTCCCGGCGATGCTCAGTCGAATTGCCACGGATGGGTGTTCGCCGGCGGCCGCTACATCGTGCGTGAAACGGCCGTCGAACAGATCTTGTCGGACAATGGTTACCTGCGTGTCGATCGTCCTCAGGCCAACGACGTGATTGTCTATCGCAGCGAGGTCGACGGCAAAGTGATGCACACCGGCGTGGTCAAATTCGTCGATCAGGATCAGGTTCTGATCGAGAGTAAATGGGGCCTATGGGGACGCTATCTGCACGCGCCCCAACACCAGCCCTATTCGAAGCGATTCGCTTACTTTCACAGTCCGCGGACGGGCAACCGTTTGACGGAAAGTCGGCCTGCGCAAGCGGTGACACTTCAGCTCCCGCCACGCCAGGCGGTTCGCAGGAAGCGGATCCAGTTGTGGTGCATGATCCCTTCCACGTCGCTCTCGCTGTAGCCGCGTTGCCGCAGCATGTCGGGCAGGCGCTGTAGATCGGCGATGCTCTCCAGATCCCCGGGAGATTGCTCGCGCCCAAAACCGCCGTCCAGGTCGGTGCCGATGGCAGCGTGACGGGCATTGCCGGCCAACTGGCAGACGTGATCGATATGGTCCACCATGTGAGCCAGCTTGACCCCTGCTTCCTCGGGCGTCGTCTTGCCACGGATCCAGCCGGGCACCATCATCCAGGCATCGAGCGCCGCCCCGATCACGGCCCCGCGCCCGATGAGCGCCTTGATCTGCTCGTCGCTGAACTGGCGCTCTTCGGGCACCAGGGCGCGGCAATTGGAGTGGCTGGCCCAGACCGGCCCCTGGAAGTGGTCGAGCGCTTCCCAAAAGCTGACGTCGCAGAGATGGGTGGCGTCGAGGATCATGCCGAGCCGATCCATCTCGGATAGGAGTTCCCGCCCCGCGGCACCGATGCCCCCCGACGAGTGTGTCCCGAAAGCATAGGTGCCCGGTCCGTAGTGAGCCGGTCCCACGGCTCGCAGCCCCTCTTCGTACGAACGCTCCAGCCGCGCCGGCGTCAAGATGGAGTCGGCACCTTCGAGGCTCAGCACATAGCCGATCGGCGCTCGGTCGACCGGAGGGTCCTTCCACAAAGCGACCTGGCGATCGAGCGAGGCGATATCGGTGATCTGCACCATTTCCCCCGCCTCTTCCATGGCCCGATACCAGGCGAGCTGCCCCTGCGTTTGCGCCCATGCGATCCGCGGACTATGCCAGCCGGGCAACGGATTGTCGGGTTTGACGTACCGCGCGATGAGGGTCGCGACGCACAGTCCCACCCGACCGCGGCGCATCTCGGGGAGCGACACGGTGCCTTGGGCGCGATCGACTTTGTCGGTCCGACCGGCTTCGCGGCGGCGGATCTCCGCCAAGGGCCGTGTCAGATCACGGTTCCACTCCAAGGCGTTCATGCTGAGATCGAGGTGGGCATCAAAAATGAGCATGGTCGTCTCGCAACGAAGGAGAATCTGACTGCCCACCCAGGACGCATGCTAGACCGCGAGGCCGTGATTCGCAACGTCTCGCTGCCGCTGGTCCCAAGAGGTGCGTTGCTGACCGGCCTGTTAAACGTAAACCGGCAAGATTAGTCTGTTTTATTGCGGTGCTCGGGAAATGGGCAGTTGTCGGGTCTGAGTCGACCGCCAGCTACCGCGATCCGTACATGAATTCGGGCGGCTCTACTTTTTTCTCTTCGGCTCGCCGGCGCCGCTCCAATTCTCTTTCAAACCGAATCCCGCCAAAGAAGCAGCCGCCCGCCAGCATGGCCAGCAGCAACGCACGGAGGGTAAATTGGGGACGGGTCATCATTCTCGACTCGTCTTCTCACCACGTCGTCGCCATTTGACCTTGTATCGCGGGCCTGTTTGCTCTGGCGGATTGCCGTAGGGTGGTAGCAATGCCCAGAGTTCAAGGTCAAACATCGACCAAAACAGGGCACATGCACCGGTGATAATAGTCACGCGAACGGCTGCTGGCAGATGCACCCATATCGCGCAGACAATCGCGACAATCGACGTCACGACCAGCAAAGCCCTCAAGCTGAACTGCAACCGTTGGTCATGGGGTTGGGTCATGGGGTGAATGGCACTGGCTTAAGGAAGTTTGGGCCAGTGGCCGTGCCTGAAAAGTAGTCGCAGACAATCCGAGCCTTCAACGCGGGAATGGAAGGCGGCACAAAAAGTCGGTGGCCTACTCAACGGCGAGATGGATCAGCAGTCGTTCGCCAACGGTAAGGACGATCCAGTATGCCGCGAAGGCGAGCGATATAATCAAGGTGAACCCTTTGAGGGTAAGCAGCAACGGTTCAACTCGCCAATCCGAAGCGACCGTTCGCAACGTCCGATCAAGACTGAAGAACTGCCAGAGCAGCACGCACGCTACGGGAATGGCAGTGAGCCGCAAAACGGCGCTTCCCGTGTAGTATCGGCGACTGTCATCGAAGAACTTGGCGGCCCACAGGGCGCCGATAAAGCTAAGTACCATGTAAGGCACCGAGACGGCGGCTAGCGTCATGAGCGTCCACAGAATCCAGCGGGTCGTCCGCAGCGCTTGGATTGCGTTTTGCCCAGTCGGCTGCGCTCCCTCCGAAGGTCGGTATGAGTTCTGGTCGTCCATCTGGTTTGATCCGCTCCCGTTGGCCGCGCAACGCCATTAGACCGCGCCAGAGCAGCGGGGCAACGTAGAGCGCATAAAAAACCCCGCCGGTGGCGCGCGACGGGGCGGAGTATCGGGGTTCTGAGGAAAGACCGCCGCCAGAAAGATTGCGACCCTTCTGCCAAATTTCCGCGCACCCCGCTAGGCACCCGTTGGGACACCACCCTGCCGCTCGGCAGGGACCTTTCGCATCAAGCCGTTTCGCCGGCGAAAAGATGCAAATAGCTTTCGTAGCGCCGCGCATCGAGCCAGCCGTCGGCGACCGCGTCTTTGACCGCACAGCCCGATTCGTGGTTGTGTGTGCAATCGGGAAAGGCGCAGAGGCTGACCAGCGGCCGCAGGTCGCGATACAGGCCCGCGACCTCGGCGGGAATCACGTCCCATAATTGAAATTGACGGATGCCGGGCGTGTCGACGACGTAACCGACACCGTCGAGGGGGATCAAGCGGGCCGTCGTCGTCGTATGGCGGCCCTTTTGCGTCTCCGCGCTGACCTTCGACACGGCGAGACCCAGGCCGGGTTGCACGGCGTTCAAGAGCGACGATTTGCCGACGCCGCTCTGTCCCGCGATCACCGTTTGCTTGCCGGCGAGAGTCTGGCGCAGTCGGTCGACGCCCATGCCGGTATGGGCACTCGCCAGCAATACCATGTACCCCATCTGCGAGTAGATGCCCACGAGCGGTTGCAACGCCGCGAGGTCGACGAGGTCGACCTTGTTGATGCAGATCACCGCCTTCAGGTGTCCTTGCTCGGCCGACACGAGAAAGCGATCGATCAGGTTGGGCTTCAAATAAGGTTCGGCTGCGCTGGCGACGATCACCAGTTGATCGACGTTCGCCACGAGCACGTGTTTTCGGCCGCGGGACTCGCGGCAGAGCACCCCGCGTCGGGGTTCGATCCGTTCGATGATGCCGGTGCTGGTGTCGGCCGGCCTGAAAAGCACCCGGTCGCCCGCGGCGACGACGTGCCGCAGGTCGGTGTGGAGCGTCTTGAGCAACCGCCGCACGGCACATTGATAGGAGGTCCCGTCATCGGCGACGACGGTACTCGTCAGCCCGTGCACGGCCAGCACACGCCCGTGCAGGCACGTCGATTCGTCGACGTCGAGCAACACGCTCAGCCCGGAGTCGTCGCTCGTCTGTAGGCCGCGCACGGTGCGCTTGCGGGTGAGTTCGCCCTTGCCGCTCAGCCTTTCGTCGCGGGCCGCATCGTCCGCCACGTCCTCGGTCTGGAACTTTCGCGTCAGGTCGCCTTGGCGCGCACGCGACGTACGGTTCTTGCGAAAGTCGGCGCGTAGCTGCTTGTTCTTCCGCTTCGCCAAGCGATTCAGACCGGTTTGTTGGGATCCTTGATCTGCCCCGGACCGTCGTTGAGGATGTCGTAGCGGCGCTGCTCCGGAATGGGCTTGACGCCCTTGGTGAATTTTTCCTCTGGCTCCTTGAGCAACCCAGCCCGCTCGAGCAGCGATTTCTGGAAAATCTCGTTGCGGTCGCCGTCGGTCGGCGGAGGGCCGACGGCACCCAGGTCGGCCGGCGAGTACTGGATCTGGAAGCGGTGCTTGGCCACCGCCACGGAGTCGCCCGGATCGAGACGTTTTTCCGTAACTTTCAGATTATTTACCTTAACACCGTTGCGACTCTGCAGATCACGCACGTACCAGTAGCCGCTCATCAACGTAAACTGGCAATGGTGGGCCGAGACATTCGGGAACCGTAGCACGATGTCGCAGCTTTCGCGACGACCGACGAGCAAGCTCTTCTTGAGCAAAGGAATAGGATCGCCGCCACCTAAAGGAATCAGCTCGCCGAACGTCTGCATTTGGTCCCCCTGCTACCTGTTCCGCGGCGCCTCCGGGTTTGCTAACCTGTACGGCGCGACTCGCATTCCTGAGTTTAGGTCTGGCGCCTTTGTGCGTCAACGTTCTCAAGCCGATGGTTAAGACCGCCGTTCTCGATTGGCGCTCCGCGGGACTGCGGTATTTCGCGTACAATCACCATCTCCGTCAACGCTTCGGCGGCAGGGTCCAGAAGGTCAGCCTCGACGCCGGCATGACCTGTCCGAACGTCGACGGTACCGTAGCTACCGGGGGGTGCGTATTCTGCGATAACCGCAGCTTCAGCCCCAGCCGGCGTCTGCCGCGGGCCACCATCGCCGGCCAGCTTGCGCAGGGAATGGACCTCTTGCGGCGACGGTATCCCAACGTGGCCCGGTTTTTGGCCTATTTCCAGCCGGCTACGAACACCTATGCCCCGGTCGATCGGCTGCGGCGGCTCTATGAGGAAGCGATCGACCATGCCGAGGTTGTCGGATTGGTCGTGGGCACCCGTCCCGATTGCGTGCCAAACGAGGTGCTCGACCTCCTCGGCGAGTTGGCCGGGCGGACGTACGTTTCGGTCGAGTATGGCATGCAGACCATGCACGATCGATCGTTGTCGTGGATGAACCGGGGCCATGGACACGCGGCCTTCCTCGACGCCGTCGACCGCAGCCGAGGACGTGGATTCGAAATCGCCGCGCACGTCATCTTGGGGCTGCCCGGCGAGACGCGAGACGACATGCTGGCCACCGCGCGGGAGCTGGCCCGGTTGCAGGTCGATGCGGTCAAAATCCACAACCTCTACGCCGTCCGGAACACGCCGCTGGCCGATTGGGTGACTGCGGGCGAGGTGACGCTGTTCGAGCGCGACGACTATGTTTCGACGCTCGTCGATTTCCTCGAACTGCTGCCGCCTACCTGCCTGGTGGAACGGATCAGCGGCGACGCGCCGCCGGATTATTTGGTCGGACCGGCCTGGTGCCTCGACAAGCCGGCGCTCCGCGCGGCGGTGGACGCGGAATTCGTCCGCCGCGACACCTGGCAGGGGAGGCTGGCGGTCGGAACGCGGCAGGAACAACATTGATCGATGAATGGCTCCTACCGCCGCGATGATCCATGGATGACTTCGACCTCGAATCGCTGGCGGCCTACCTGCATCTCGACGCGGCGCAAGTCGCCCGACTCGTCGAGCGGGGCAAGCTGCCCGGCCGCCGCATCGCGGGCGATTGGCGATTCTCGCGGCCTGAGATCCATCACTGGCTGGAGAATCGCATCGGCCTCTCCGAGGAAGAGGAACTCGAGCGCGTCGAAGGGGCGATGCGGGCCGCCGGAGGCGATGCGTCGGCCGTCATGTCGTTGGCCGACATGCTGCCGACCGAGGCGATTCAGGTGCCGCTGGCCGCCCGCACGCGCAATTCGGTGATCGATTCGCTCATCGATCTGGCCGCCAGCACCGGCTGGTTGTGGGATCCTCAGAAGATGTCCGATGCGGTCCGCAGCCGGGAAGAAATGCACCCGACCGCGTTGGACAACGGCGTCGCCCTGCTCCATCCACGCCGTCCGCTGGCCAACATCCTCGAGCAGGCTTTCTTGGCGTTTGGCCGCACCGAGGCCGGTATTCCTTTCGGCGGCAGCCGGGGTACGCTCACCGATCTGTTCTTCTTGATCTGTTCGACGGACGACCGTGGCCACCTGCAAACGCTGGCCCGCCTCAGCCGACTGCTCAACTCGTCCGCATTTATCTACGACCTACGCTCCGCGCCCGACGCGCCGAGTGTGCGCGAGGCGTTCGCACGGGCGGAAGGAGCGCTCCGTTAGTGCGCATCTTGCTCACGGGCGATTTCGACCGCGACGAATTCGCCGCCACGGTGGCTGAAATCGGGCGGATCGGCGAAGTCGTCCGCGAGTCGTCGTTGGATTCCGCCATTCGGCAACTCGCGTCGGACGCGACCCCGGTCGATCTGATCATTATTGCCCAAGCGCGGCCGGGGCAGTATTCCGCGGCGTCGGTCGAGGTGCTGCGTCGGTGTGCGCCGCTGGCGCCGCTGGTCGCCTTGTTGGGAAGCTGGTGCGACGGCGAGACGCGCAGCGCGGCGCCCTGGCCGGGCGTCACGCGCGTTCCTTGGCACCAGGGGCAGAGCCGGTTGGTGCAAGAAGTCCGGCGGCTGGCCGCGGGCGAACTGACCGTTTTCAGCCAACCTCTCACGGCCAGCGCGGAAGAGCGCTTGCTGCATTCGACCCTTCATCGCCACGATGCCATTGCCGGCAGCCTCGCGGTCCTCAGCGCTCATCGAGAGCAGGCCGACTGGCTGGCAGCCGCCTGCCTATCTGCCGGTATGTCGACGGTCATATTCCGGACGATTCCTCAGAACGCGGTCGAGGGTGTCCAAGTGGTCGTTTGGGACGCTGGATTACCGGGGCCAGACCTTCCCGCGATCTGTCGGCAGATGATCGGCCGTTTCGCGGGTGCCGCGGTTCTCGCCTTGTTGGACTTTCCGAGATGCGATGACGTACGAGACCTGAGACGGGCCGGAGCGGTCGCCGTGCTGGCCAAGCCGCTCTCGGTATCGGACCTGACCGAGAGTGTCCGGGCGGCTGCGGCGGGGCGGCAGACGTTTTCGGCTAACACCGGGTGAAGGGGCGAATTCGTCGAGCGCGAGCGGTTCCCTCTGAGCGGGCGTTCAGATAGGATGGGAACATGAAGTCAAAGACGAGTTCGGCACCCGAAACGAAGGGCAGTTATTCGTTTATCAGCCTCGGCTGCCCGAAGAATCTGGTCGATAGCGAGCGCATGCTCGGACTGCTGCAATTGGACGGCTACCGGCTGGTGAATGAGCCGGAAGGGGCCGACTTTGTGGTCGTGAACACGTGCGGCTTCATCGAGCGTGCCCGCGACGAATCGTACGCGGCGATCCACGAGATGCTCGACCTCAAACGCCGCGGCGGTACCAAGGGCGTCATCGTGTCGGGCTGCCTCGCCGAGCGAGAGAAAGAAGCGCTCCTCGAAAAGTGCCCCGACATCGACCATCTGGTGGGTGTGTTCGGCCGCGAGCACGTCACCAAGGTGGCCGACCGCCTCTTGGGCGGCCTGGTCGAACAACGCACGGTATTTCGGCCGGCCCCGTCGCACCCGTTGCCCGACACCGACCGACTGCGAATCACCCCACGGCATTTCGCCTTTCTCAAAATCTCCGAGGGGTGCGATCGCCTCTGCACCTTCTGTGCGATCCCGAAGATGCGTGGCAAGCACGCCACGAAGCCGATCGAAGAGGTCGTTGCGGAAGCGCGCGAACTGGTTCGCGACGGTGTGCGCGAGCTGAACATCGTCGCCCAGGACACGACCTACTACGGCATCGATCTGTATGGCCGTCCGCGGTTGGCCGAATTGCTCGCCGAACTCGATCGCATCGAGGGGCTCGATTGGATCCGCGTGATGTACCTCTACCCGATGTACTTCGGCGACGAACTGGTCGACGTTCTGGCGCAGAGCCCGAAGATCGTTCCCTACCTCGACCTGCCACTGCAACACATCAACGACGTGATGCTGCGGCGCATGCAGCGGCGGGTGAACCGCACCGATACCGAGGCCCTGCTGGCACGTCTGCGAAAGGCGATTCCCGATCTGGTCCTGCGGACGACGTTTCTGGTCGGTTTCCCGGGCGAGACCGACGCGCAATTCGACGAACTCGTCGAATTCGTGCGGGAGCAGCGTTTCGAGCGGCTCGGCGTATTCACGTATTCCTACGAGGCCGATACGCCGTCGGCCCGCTTGGGCGAGCACTTGGACGAGGATCTCAAGAACTCGCGACGCGAGCGGTTGATGGCCGCGCAGCAGGAGGTCGCCTTCGCCTGGAACGACCGGCAAATCGGCAAGCAACTCGACGTGCTCATCGACCGTCCGGTGCCGGACGAACGGAACGCTTGGATCGGTCGCTCCTATGCCGACGCGCCGGACGTGGACGGCGTGGTCTACGTGACGGGCAAGAAATTACGCCCCGGCCAGATAGTGAGCTGTGAAATCGTGGCTTCGCGCGACTATGATTTAATCGGGGCAGCCGTCGGCAAACCTCGTTAAACGGGCGATGCATGTCAGTCAGCACCGAGCCACAGGGTACCAAGCCGCAGTCTCGTTCGGCCATCTTTAACCTGCCGAACCAACTCACCATCTCGCGATTGGCGCTCGCCATCGTGTTGTTCGGCCTGATCACCTACCAATACTGGCTGACCAGCCTGGTGGTTTTCGTGGTAGCGTCGGCGACCGATTGGCTCGACGGTTATTTTGCCCGCAAATACGGACTGGTCACCGTGCTGGGGCGAATCCTCGATCCGTTCGTCGACAAGATCATCATCTGCGGCGCGTTCACCTGCCTGGTGGCCGAGCCCCGTTCGGGCATCGCCGGGTGGATGGCGGTCGTGGTCGTCGGCCGCGAGTTGCTGATTACGGCGCTGCGTGGCTTTTTGGAGCAACAGGGGGCCGATTTCTCGGCGGCCATGTCCGGCAAGTTGAAGATGGTCGCGCAGTGCTTCGCCGCGGGCGTCAGCCTGTTCTCGCTCTCCTATGCTGCCGGCAGTGAGCCGGAGTGGCTCCGCTATCTGTTGCCGATCTGTGTCTGGAGCGCGCTGGCGCTCACGGTCTATTCGGGCGTCGAGTACGTCCGCCGCGCCGTGCAGTTGGTCGGCTGAGGGATCCCCGCGTCACGGGTTCACGGAGGCCGCCTCGGCCGGCGCAGGCGGTTGATCGAGGGGTATGGCCTGGTCTTTGTCGAGATCGATCACCGTCACGTCTCCCAAATAGAGGCGAGACAGGAAGCCGCCGATCGAGAACGGGCGTCGTACCGACAACGGCCGATCGTCCTGGTAGGTGAACAACACCTTGCCATCCATGGCCACTTCGATCTCGCCGCGCTGTCGCGTGATCGCCAGCCGGAACAGCTTGGCCGACGGATTTCCCTCGCGCACACCCTTCACGAGTTGGGAGCCGCGATAGAGCGACGTGCCCACATGGCTCGACAGCAACGTGTAGCCGCCGCCCTGCTCGATCGATACATCGCTCGCCGCGCCGAGGCGCACATAGATCCGCCGCAGATCCTTGCGCTGTTCCGCGCCGATCTTTTGCGCACCTTGCAGGTGTTCGACGGCGCAGGAAATCACGAGCTGGAAATTCTCGGGCAAGGGCTCGCGGCTGGAAACCCAATACGGCCCGCCGTGGCTGTCGAGGATCAGGAATTTGTCTTCCTCGCGGGTGCGCCCCCGCTCGACGTTCCAGTTGGCGGCGCGCGGTGCGATGGCCAGCGGCAACTCCAACCGCCGCGGATCGACCGGACCGGGCGAGGGATGGACGTCCGACGAGTCCGCCGCGGCAGTTGCCGCCGCGGCACGTACTTCGTCGAGGTATAGCGCGAAGCCGACGTTCTCGGCCTTGAGCTCCTTGAGCGTGACGATGCCCACCGCCTGCCCTTTGGCGTTCAATAACGGTCCACCCGAATTTCCCTGATTCACGGCCGCGTCGGTCTGGTAGTACGATTTGCCGCTGAAGCGGACACGCGTCGACGACACACTTCCCTTGTTGAACGACAGCACGGCTTCGTTCTCGTGGATGTAGGGGTAACCGATCACGGCCACGCTGGAGCCGAGCGGAAGCTTGTCGTGCGAGAGCGGCAACGCGTGGAACGGGCCATAGCCGGGCTGGGCCGCGATTTTCAGGATGGCGAAATCGAGGTTTTCGTCCTTCGGCGCGCGATACACGAGTGCGGCGCGGAACCAGTCGAGATCGTCGGGGTCGCGCTTCGACGGAACACCGATCAGCAACACCGTGCCGCGCGACGTCGAATCGTTCGGTTCCACCACGTGCCGGCTGGTGTAGATCACGCCGTCGGTCGATACCAAGAACCCCGAGCCGAGCGCCACCTCGCGGCCCGGTGTGATACGCCGTACGAAGACCACCGCTTTGCGGGCCTCGGCGACGTTGAAGTCGCTTTCGCCGCACACTCCGTCCAGCGGGGCAACAAAGAGTGGTGCAACAGAGAGCAGCGCGATGAATGCCGTGCGCCAAAAGATGAGCGGGCTGCGACAAAGACAATACCCTGCCGGGCGCACTTCGTCCCTTTGCCTCATGAACAGCTTCATACGTGCGAAACGGTCCTTCCTGCTTGCCGGCTTCCCGTCCACTTAAGTATAACGCTCGGATGGAATCGACGTACCGCTCGCCATCGGTATCGTCGACATGACGGAAAGCCGCTCGTGGTACCGTCTTGCAATGAGGGCTCTTGCTGGCGGGCCTGTCGAAATCTCTTTGTTAGCCCCGGCGGCCTCGGTCGGAGTTCGATTCAACCATGACGGCACCGTTCGTCCGCATCAACATCCACCAACAGGCGGGCACCATCATCCTGAACCGTCCGGAGAAGCGCAATGCGCTCAACCGGGCCATGCTCGATGAATTGCGCGAGGCGCTGGGCGACTTGCACCTGCAGCGCAACGTGCGGGCCGTGATCCTCACCGGCGCGGGTGCCGCCTTCTGTGCCGGTATGGATCTACAAGAGATGCTCGCCGCGGGCCAGGAGGAGGACGCACGCCAGCGTTGGCAAGCCGATGCCGACCTGTATCGCGACCTGATCGAGACGATGTGGCGTTTCCCCAAACCGTTGATCGCGGCGGTGAACGGCCCCGCCATGGCCGGTGGCGCCGGGTTGCTGTTGGCCTGCGACATCGTCGTGGCGTCGAATGAAGCACGATTCGGGTTGCCGGAGCCGCTGCGCGGCATCGTGGCGGGCATCGTGGCGCCGCTGTTGTGTTTTCGACTGGGCGGAGGGCAGGCGGCGCGACTGCTGCTGAGCGCCGCGACGATCGATGCCCAGGAGGCGCATCGTGTGGGGATCTTCCACGAACTGACCGGGCCGGACGTGCTTTGGCCCCGAGCGATCGAAATCGCCGCGCAATGCAGTCGCTGCGCGGGCGAAGCTCTCCAACTCACCAAGAGGCTGCTCAACGAGATGATCGCCGAGCAGCTTCCCACCCTATTGACCGCCGGGGCCGCCGTGAGCGCCACGGCGCGCACGACCGACGCGGCCGCCGAAGGGCTGGCGGCCTTTCTTGAAAAGCGCGAACCGAAGTGGCCCTGAGAAGGGCTGGCGGCGAAGGCCAAGGAACTCTCTCGCGCCGGAATGGTCCGTAAGTCCATGTGTGGCTGTTCGTTGCAGCGATGTGTCGAGGTGTGGAAAAAGCCATCCGAACGGCCAAATGGGCGAACTGTGGCGAGATGTTCCTTTAAAACGAGAAAAAGGATTTATGGCGGTCGCGTAGGTTTGACGATCTATGACGGGCATGGAGGACGAAGCTCCTTTATCCGTCGAGCGGTACCGCGTGAGGCAGGCCGGCGCGCGCCGGCGATTCAAGCGCCGCGGAATGCTCAGTCTGGCTTGGGGCTTGGTCGGAATTGCCTTGCTCGAAGCGCTGGTCAACTTCACCGTCGACCGGATCGAGCCGGCCCTCCGTGAGCCGGAATACGGCCGCAAACTGGCTTTCCTCCGGGACCAGGTGCGCCAGGCCCCCGACCGTCCGCTGATGCTCTTGCTCGGCAGCTCGCGGACCGCCTATGGGCTGCGTTCGGATACCGTCTTCGCCGATCAGGCCGCCGACGCGCCGTTGGTCTACAATTTTGGGATCTTGGGCGGCGGGCCGGTCTACGAACTGGTCTATCTGCACCGGCTGCTCGACGCCGGAATCCGACCGCGGTGGGTCGTCATCGAAGTCCATCCGGGGTTGCTCAACGAAGCGCCCGAGTTGGCCGCCGGTCACATCCCCGCCATCGAACGTTGCGACGCTCGGGACCTATGCGTCCTGAACGAGTATCTCGAGAATCCGCTTGCGACGTGGCAACATTGGCTGCGCTACCGGGCGGCCGCGTGCTACGAACTGCGCAGCGAGTTCATCCGCCGCTACGCCGCCTCTTGGGCCCCCGCGCGGACGGGGCTCGACCTCGTGAACCTGAACCTGATGAGGCTCGACCTGACCACGCCGCTCGGTTGGGTGCCGTTGTCGTGGCCACGTCCCGACGAAGCCCTGCGTAAGCAACGGGCGGAGATGTGCCGCCAGGCCTATGCTCCCGGTTACCGCGATTTCGAGGTGAGTGCTCGGACCGATCGGGCGTTGCGGGAAATGCTCTCGATCTGCCGCAGCGAAGGGATCTCGGCAGCCTTGCTGCTCATGCCCGAAGCCGAGGAGACGCGCGACGGCGACGTGATTCGTGCCCAAGAGAAACTGGGGCATTATCTGGCTGGGTTGAAAAACGAATACGGTGTGCCCGTGTTCGACGCCAGTCATTGGTGCGACGACACCGATTTCGGCGACGGCCAACATCTGCTCGCCGAGGCGGCCGCCGGGCTCTCCAGCCGGCTGGGCGACGAAGCCCTCGGCACGTGGATAGCCTCGTCTTCGCCCGGTCGCGCCGATCGGTTCGGCACGGCGGCCATCGCCGCCCGCCGCCAGGCCGAGGCGAAACGATAGTCGGCGACGAGCCGGCTTCTCTCCGGCTCTCTTGATGCGGTTCCATCGGCCGCGCCGCCTCCACGACGGAAAGTGACCGAACGGTTACAATACGTTTGCCGTCTGGCCGAACGGACCCGAACCGTGGAGCGCGCCACCGATGCCCGACCAAACCGACCTGGATTTCTTGAAGGCTTTCATGCAGACGGCGCGGCATTTCACGGCGCTGGCGCCGCAGACCATGCGCGATCCGCGGGCGTTCGATCTGGTGGAACGCCGGGCCGCCGAGATTCTTGATGATCCGCCGCTCGACCTGCATCACCGGGTGATGGAACACATGGGCGAACTGCGACAGGAAGAGGGGGGCCTGTTCGGCGGACACAACAGCGAGCTGTTGGAAGAGCTGGGCGACTATCCGCAGGCACGGCGTGTGTTCTATGCCGTCATCGCGGCCTGCCACGATCTCGGTCCCGAGTTGGAGAGCCGCCCGCACATACACCATCCGCCGGATGCCGAGCCCCTCGAAGGGCGCGATTTGTAATACCGGCCGGACAGGACCCGGATGGTGGAGCGCGGGCAACACTTGCAACTTCCGTCGCGCCCGGTAGGTTATCTTGCAAACGCTGTTCTACCGAAGGGAACCCTGCCATGCACGATGACCTGAAGAGTTTGCTGCCGAAGTCCGACTTCACGCGTCGCGGTTTTGTGATGACCACGCTGGCGGGCGGCTTTGCCCTGGCGGTACAGCCCGTCTCGGCCGAAACGATCACGACGGATACGAACGGTCTGGAGGCCGGCGAGGTCAAGATCGAAACGGCCGACGGCACGATTCCGGCCTACCGGGCGATGCCCGAAAAAGGCGGTCCCTTCCCGGTCGCTCTCGTCGTGCAGGAGATCTTCGGCGTCCACGAGCACATCAAGGACGTTTGCCGACGCTTGGCGAAGCAGGGTTACCTGGCCATCGCTCCGGAACTCTACGCCCGCCAGGGCGATGTCTCGAAGATCACCGACTTCCGTGAAATCTTCTCCAAGGTCGTCTCCAAGGTGCCCGACGCGCAGGTCATGTCGGATCTCGACGCCACGGTCGCGTGGGCCGAGAAGTCGAAGAAAGGTGACGTGGCGCGGTTGGGAATCACCGGCTTTTGCTGGGGCGGCCGCATCGTGTGGCTCTACGCCGCACACAACTCGAAGCTGAAGGCGGGGGTGGCCTGGTACGGCAGGTTGGTCGGCGACAAAGACGAATTGCACCCCAAGCATCCCGTCGACATAGCAGCCTCGATCAAGTGCCCTGTTCTGGGACTATACGGCGAGGCCGATACCGGCATCCCGCTCGAGTCGGTCGAGAAGATGCGCGCAGCCTTGAAGGAAGGGAAGCAGTCCGCGGAGATCGTCGTCTACCCCGACACTCCGCACGCCTTCTTCGCCGACTATCGCCCCTCGTACCGCGCCGAGCCGGCGGCCGACGGCTGGAAGCGGATGCTCAAATGGTTCGGCGACCATGGCGTGAAATAGTGATCGCCTGCCGCTAGAGACCGCGTGCCGAGCACCGTTATGCAGCCAACTGACTCGCTGCGCCATGGGCCGGGACAAAGCGGCAAGATGCCGCTTCTACGGGAGAAGCAAGATGCCGCTTCTACGGGAGAAGAAAGATGCGGCCAACTAACTCGCTGCGCCAGGGGCTGGCACCGCCTCCAACAGTCGATCGATGACCTGGTCGACCGAGACGCCTTCGGCCTCGGCCCGATAGCCGACCAGGATGCGGTGGCGTAGCGTGGCGTGGACCAGGGCGCGAATGTCGTCGACGACGACGTGCGCGCGGCCCTCGAACAAGGCACGCACCTTGGCGCCGAGCACGAGGAATTGGGCCGCGCGAGTCCCCGCGCCCCAACTCACCCACTCGTCGACGAAGCTCGGCGAGCCCGGCTGACCGGGCCGGCTGGCGGCCGCCAGACGCACGGCATAACGCACCAGGGCGTCGGCCACGGGCACGCGGCGCACGACGTCGTGGAAGTTTCGCACGTCTTCGCCCGTATAGAGCGGCTCGATCGGATCGGGCCGGCGCGAGGTCGTCTGTTTCACGACCGCCACCTCGTCGTCTTCCGGCAGGTAGTCGATCTCGACGTTGAACATGAAGCGATCGAGTTGGGCCTCGGGCAACGGATACGTTCCCTCCATCTCGATCGGGTTCTGCGTGGCCAGCACGAAGAACGGTTCCTCGAACGTGTAGCGCACGCCGCCGACGGTCACTTGATGTTCTTGCATCGCCTCCAGCAAGGCGGCCTGCGTCTTGGGGGGCGTGCGGTTGATCTCGTCGGCCAGGATGACGTTGGCGAAGATCGGTCCCTTGACGAACTGCATCCGCCGATGCCCCTCGGCCGTCTGCTCGAGGATCTCCGTGCCCGTGATGTCGGCGGGCATGAGGTCGGGCGTGAATTGGATCCGCTGGAACTTGAGATGAAAGATCTGCGCGATCGAACGCACGAGGAGCGTCTTGGCCAGCCCCGGCGCGCCGGTGATCAGGCAGTGCCCGCCCGCGAACAGGCTGATGAGGAGCTGTTCGATGACGGCCTTCTGGCCGACGATGACCTTGGCCAACTCGGCGTCGATCCGCCGCCGGCCGAGCCGGATCTGCTCGACGATCTGTTGTTCGGCTTGAAAGGGATCGACATCGGTCGGCATTTGTTGGAGATCCTGTTGCTAATTCACGGCTGGCGGCCAATGTCGCACGCACGACAATATCGTATATCGGATCGTTTTCAGTGCGTCATCGCATACGTCACGATGTTGATGCCCAGCGGATAGGCCCATTTCTCCGACATCTCGCGGAAGTAGGAGGGATCCTCCCCCTCGCGCTCCCAGCCGTCGCCCAGGTCGGTGTTATGGCAGATGATCGACATCATCCGCCCCTTGTCGTCGAACAACGCTCGGTAGTGTGCCTCCTGAGCGTCGGGCCGTTCGGAGGTGCGGCCGCTCCACCAGGCGTGGATGCTGGGGATCTGCGGCTTCTGCTTCAGGTCGTACACGCAGTGAAAGATTTCGTGTTCGAGCGGCAACTCGACCGGCTCACGGTCGGGGAAGACCCGCTTGATGTTCTGATAGAACACCTGCCATTCGTATTCTCCCCAGAAGTCGTCGACCATCAGAAAGCCGCCGTTCAGCAAGTAACGCCGCAAGCCCGCTACTTCGGCTTCGCTGAGCATCATGCTGCCGGGCTCGATGAGATAGAGAAACGGATAATCGAAGATCTCCTCGTCCGTCAGCTCGAGGATCTTGGGCTGCGGCGACACCTCGAGCGATGTCAGCTCGTGCAGGCGGAACGGAAAGTTCAGGTCGCTGTCGGGCCAATCGACGGCCCACCTACTCCAGCCGTAGCCCTCGGACGAGTATTTGACCCGGACGAACGTAAAGACGTCGTCCTTGAATTCCTTATCGTTTTCCCAATCCGGCACCCCGCGGCGATCGGTCAGATCCGGGTCGACCATCATCTGCCGACGCCAACCGCGCTGAGCGAAGGCCAGCGCGCCGACCGAGAGGACGCAGATCACCACGAGCAGCGATATCCGAAATCGGAGTTTCATCGCGACCTTCCGGAGGGTGTGTTATCCGCCTCGCCACCTTTATCTTCCATCTCGCCGATAATTGCCAGCAACTCCCGCTGCGCCGCACGATAGCGGGGAGCCTCCTCCAACGCTTCGAGCGCCTGGCGCTTGGCCGCCGGCAGGTCGCCCGTCTTGTGCAACAGCACGGCCAACTGATAGTGCGCCTCGGCCGGATCGAGCGGATCGAGGGCGAGCAGGCCTCGCCAGGCCTCGATGGCAGCCTGCGTGGCGTCGGTCCGCTGGGCCGCGGTCGCCAGCCAGCGATACGGCGCCGGCCGCAAGGGATTGATCGCCAGCAGCCGATCGCCGTACTTCATCACGGCCTGCCAATCTTCACCCTCGAAGGCCAGTTCGGTGAGCCGGCTCAGCGCGTGCGGGTCGTCGCCCGTGAGCGAAGCGAGTTTCTCTAACGCCAGCCGCTCCTGCTGGCGGTCGCCCAACTCCCGCCAGGTGGCGGCGAGCAGCGCGTAGGGGCTTTCGGGTCCGCCGCTTTCCGGGTAGAGCTCGATCATCCGTTGCAGTGGCGCTTGCGCGGCCTGCCATTGTTTATCGCCGATGAGCTTCACCGCCAGCCGTCGCAGGCCGCCGTAATTGTTCGGGTGATCTTCGAGCCAGTCGGCGATGGCGGCGGCCTTCGCCGCGGCCGGCAATTTCGGGGCCGGGTCCGACCAATCGGCCTGCGGGGCCAACTTGTTCGCGCGCTCGCGGGCGAACTCGGCAAACTCCTGATCGAGCGCGGCGAGCGAGCCGGCGTAACGAGCCAGCGATTCGTTGACGGGCATACCGACTCCCAGGTCGACCAGAATTCGCTTAACCGTCGGCAGACCGTACTTCTCGACGAGGAACTCCGCCACCAGCGACGACTCGTAGTAGGCGAACTGCAAGTGCAAGGGCGTCGGCGGGTGCAAAAACGCGCCACTGAGCTCGCTGACCGGCGTCAGTTCGTCGCCCAACATCATCGCGCGGTAGCGGGGGTTGATCGTCTGCCCCCAGGTCGGATCGGCCTGCCGCTCTTCGTAGACAGACAGGCCCTCGCTCAGCCAACGCGGCATCTTGTTGTTCGTCTTGTGGAGCGTCACCACGTGACAGAACTCGTGCCACAGCGTGGCTTCCCAGTTGGCGGGGTGCTCGCCCTGCGACGCGGGGCTGTTGGCCGTGATGACACGGCCGAAACAAACACCCAAGAATCCCGCACCGCCGGGCATGCCGAACGTGCGAATGGCGAAATCCTGCTGGCGGGGAAAGAGTTCGACCACCACGGGCTGCTCGAGCCGCACGTCGTATTTTTCGCACAGCCGCTGCTTGGCCCGCTTGAGCAGATCGAGCACCCGCTTCCCGTAGATGCTCGCCTCGTGCTCCTCCATCCGCACGACAAATCCGTCTTCTTCGAGCGTGCGAAACTTGCCGAGGCTGTCGTGCAGCTCGACCAAGTTGTGCGCCAACACGTTGTAGCCGTCCTGGTCGTAGACCTCGTTGGCCAGCGGCCAGCCGTCCGCCTCGTCGCCCAATCGCAACAGGTCTTGGGCCAGTTGGATCTTGGCAGGCAGGTATGCGGGGTCGAACGCGAGCGACTGACGCTGATAACGAGCACCCTCGGCGAATCGATACTTTTGCGACAACTTGGCGCCGATCAGGTGATCGACTTCGGGATTCGTGGCCCACCAGCGGAGGGCCGCCCGCCGAGCTTCGGCCTCCTTGTCCGGCTCGTTGTTGAGGTGTGCCAGGATGGCTCGATAGGCCCAGTGGCGCGGATGTTCCGGGTTGATGCCCCCGACCCGGTCGAGCCATTGCGCCGCCTCGCCATACCGCTCGGCGTCGATGTGGTCGTCGACCACGTAGAGCAGGCTGTCGACATGGTTCGGGTTGATGTCGAGCGCGGCCTGGATGGCCTTCTCCGCCAGCTTGGCATCGCTCGGCGCATAGGCTCGCGCCAAGCCCAATTGCGCATCGGGATCGTCGTCGGCCAGTTTGACCGCCTGGGCGAAGGCCTCGGCGGCCAACGCGTAATCGTTCTTATCGAGCGCCAATTCGCCGCTGGCCAGCCAGGGATCGGCCAAGTTCGGCTGCTGTTTCTTCGCGTCGTTGTAGAGCTGATCGAGCACTTTCTTGGGATCGACACCCTGCGCCAACAAGAACTGGCCGATAACCACCTCATTCACCGCGTCGCGGTAACGCCACGCCGATTGGCGCACGAGATCGCCCAGTTCCGCCGTCATCTTCTCTGCGCGGTCGGGCAGGTTGTTGAACCGGTAGACGTGTCGACCCAGCCAACGCAGTTGCGCGCTCACCGGAAACCGCGCCAAGGCGAGTTCCAACGTCTTCCGCGCGTCGGCATAACGCCCCAGCGCCAGCTCGCTCTTGATCTGCAGCAGAGGCCACGTCTCGTTGATCTCGCCGGCGCGGATCGCCTTGGCGGCCTGTTCGGCGCACACCGCATATTTGCCGGTGCGATAGAGTTTCGCCGCCTCGGCTACGTCGGCTCCATAGCTCGTCGCGTGCCCGAGCGCAACCCATGCCACTGCTACGACGCACGGGAAATGGCCGACTCCCCTGCCAGGCTTCCCCTGTGGACAGGTGTGAATGGCTGCCAAAGAACGCATCAATGTCACCCGGTCCGTCCGACGTGCTGCGATTTCTCGTTCGCGAACTTTTCCAAATTCATCAGCGATTCGGCATTTGGCTGGACGAGCTTGGGCACCCGGGCGAGCGTCCCCCGCATTCTATACCGCCCACCGGCGGCAATGAAACAACTCGCGAGGGGACAGACTCCACGAGCGGCTGACAAAACCCGGAGGTCGGGGCGCCACGGGCGAAGAATCGGGCGTGAAACGCCGATTTTTTCGGCGCTCGATGCGGTTTTGTCGGTTGCTCTGACGAGTTCTAGCGGTACAGCCCATTACGTCGCGGTCCTGGTGCAGGTACAATCTCGGCAACAAGTGGCGGCGGCTGGTCGGCAATGTGCCGGTTGGCGGGCCGCCGATAGTCCACCGAGAAATGTTCAAAATGGCCGAAGGCACGATCAAAAAGTTGACGGACAAGGGATTTGGTTTCATCAGCACGGGCGGTCCCAAAGACTTGTTCTTCCATTCAAAGGCGCTCCAAGGCGTTCGCTTCGATGAACTGCACGAAGGCCAGAAGGTGTCCTTCACGGAAGGTCAAGGGCCGAAAGGTCCGTGTGCCGAGAACGTCAGGTTGGTGTAGGCCGAAGGACAGCAGGGTAGCTCCTACCTGCTCCCTGAGGGCAGACTGCCGATTGCTTTGAGTTTCGCCGGCGGTGCGCGACAGCAGCAGAGGCGGCGACCTGTTCGGCACACGCGGCGTACTTGCCGGTGCGATACGGTTTCAACACCGCGGCCGCGCAGGTTCCGTAGTCGAGCGCAACCCGGAGCACCTCCAGCGCGCATGGGAAACGGCGTGTTCCTCTGGCAGGTTTCTCCGCGATCGGCATACGTCCGGACGAGCTTGGGCACCGGGGCGCACGTCCCTCGCATTCTACGACCACACACCGGCGGCAATGAAACGACTTGCAACCGGGCTATTTACGGGCCGATGAAACCATCTCATTCACATCGACGAGATTAGATCGCCGTCGGCTTGGCGGGCGCTATTTTTCTTGCACAGAACGATGCGTCGGCGTTCCTCTCCGGCCCGTATCCGCGGCTTGATCGGGTGCGGCTGCCCTGTCATATTCCAACGAAAGAGCCCAACTTAGAGCGAGGAACCGCGAACATGGCCAGCCACCTGCTCCGCAGTCTGCCGTCTGTGAACGAGTTGCTGGAAAGTCCGCCGCTCAAGGGGCTCGTTTCGCGAGTCAGCCACCATGTCGTCGTCACGCGGGTAAGGTCGTTTCTCGACGACCTGCGGAGCGACATCCAGCACGCCGCCGCCGAGGTCAAATTCCCGGACGTCAAAGATCTGGCCCAGCGCATCGCCGAGCGTATTCTCGAAGCAGAGAAACCTCGCTTGCGGCCCGTGATCAACGCCACGGGAGTCTTGTTGCACACCGGGCTGGGCCGAGCGCCCTTGGCCGAAGAGGCGATCGCCGAGATGGTGGCCGTGGCCCGCGACTACGCCAGCGTCGAACTCGATCTCGCCAGCGGTCAACGCTCGCAACGGGTGCTGGCCGTCGAAGGGTTGCTGGCCGAGTTGACGGGCGCCGAGGCGGCGCTCGTGGTGAACAACAACGCCGGTGCGACGATGCTGTCGCTGGCCGCGCTGGCGGCCGGCCGCGAGGTGATCGTCTCGCGCGGGGAGCTGATCGAGATCGGTGGTAGTTATCGCCTGCCCGAGGTGATGTCCACCAGCGGCGCAGTGTTGCGCGAGGTGGGCACCACGAACAAGACGCGTCTGGACGACTACGAGCGGGCGATCGACGAGCGCACGGCGGCCCTGTTGCTCGTGCATCCCAGCAACTTCGTGGTCGTCGGCTTCGCCGAAAGCGTGCCGTTGGCCGAACTGGCCAAGCTCGGCCGCGCGAAAAACCTGCCGGTGATCCACGACATCGGCTCAGGGGCCGTCGTCGACTTTGCGCAATTCGGCTTCAGCGACGAGCCGTTGGCCTCGGCGAGCATCAAGCACGGTGCCGATCTGGTGCTGTTCAGCGGGGATAAGCTGTTGGGGGGGCCGCAGAGCGGCATCATCGTCGGCCGCCGCGAGCTGGTCGACAGAATCGCCCGACATCCGCTCACCCGAGCGCTGCGCGTCGACAAGCTGACGCTGGCGGCGCTCGGTGCCACGCTACGGCTCTATCGCGACCCGGAGCAGGCCCGGCACCGCGTCCCCTTGCTTCAGCTCTTGAGCGCGCCGCTGGAAAACTTGCGAAACCGGGCCGAGCGTTTGGCCCCACAGATGGCCACCGGTGCGGCGATCGCCGCCGCGGACGTCGTCGAGGATGTGACGTACCTGGGCGGAGGCGCGGTGCCGACGCAGAAACTGGCCACCTGGTGTGTGGCGCTGACGCCCGCCGAGATGAGCGTCGATCGCTTGGCGTCTCGGCTGCGCAACGGCCAGCCCGCGGTCGTCGGGCGCGTCCGCGAAGAGCGGCTCTACCTCGATCTGCGCACCGTCTTCCCGCGACAGGATCTCGACCTGGTCGCGGCCGTGCGAGCGCTGGCGGATGTGCCGCAGCCCGCGCCGGCCTGAGAAGGCGTTGGGCCATTCGCCGCGGTGTGACAGGCGATCAGCTCGCCCGCACTTCGAGCTGGTTTTCGACCTGCTCGACACCCTCGACGTGCAGCAGCGCTTCCTGGGCCATCAACTTCTGGTAGTACGAGCGAACGACACCCTTGAGAACGACGTGCCCGGCGTTGGTTTCAAACCGCAGGTTGCGCGACGGCACGTGGGGGTTCTTTTCGAGGACGGAGTGGACTCGCTCGGCAAGTTGCATGTCGGCCATGATCGTTTTGTGAAGAAGGGGAGCAGGCGTGTCAGGATTGCAAACCGATGACGTTGCAAGCGACGTGCCGTTGGAAGTGGCCGCCGCCGAGGGCGGCCTCCCTGCTACCCGGCATCTAATGTCGGCGCGCGGCGGCAGACTGATAAAAAGAAACGATTGCTCGGCGCCGCGATTCTGCGACCGGCCTGCGGAAGATGCCGGATCTGCCGATCAGCCTTGCAACCAGGCGGGCAGCTCCCCCGCGAGAGGTAACTCGATGATGCTCACACTCAGAACGTCGGGATGCGCGGACACCTCCTCGACAGCCACGGCCGGCGGTCGGCTGTCGAGATTCAATACGCCGATGGCGTCGCCGCCGGGCTGCGACCGGCCCACGGCCATCTGCGCGATGTTCACGCGATGCTGGCCGAAGATGGTGCCGACTTTGCCGATAATGCCGGGCACGTCGCGGTGGGTGAAGATCAACAGAATCCCATCCAGGAAGGCGTCGAGTCGGTAGTCGTCGATCTGCACCAGCCGGGCCATCTGGTGGCCGAAGAACGTGCCGGCCACCTTGTACGTCCGCGACTGCGTGACCAACTCCGCCGTGATGACGGAGTTGAACGCGCTGCGGTCGCTCGTCGATTGTTCGGTCAGTTCGATCCCCCGCTCGCGGAGCAGCACCTCGGCATTGACGAAGTTGATTTCGTCTTCGAGCGACTGTTGGAGCAGGCCCGCGGCGACGGTTGCCGTGACCAGCTTGGTGTCCTTGCTTGCCACCTCGCCGCGGTAGGTGAGCCGGCAGGCCTTGGCCGGCGTGCGATCAAGTTGCGCCAGCAGCAACCCGAGCCGATAGGCCACGTCGAGATGGTCTCGCAGGCCGGCCAGCTTTTTGGGATCGAGCGAGACGACGTTGACCGCGTGCCGGATGGCACCGCTGGTGAGGAAATCGATGAGCAGTTGCGCGCCCTCGGCGGCCACCTGCGTCTGGGCTTCTTCCGTGCTGGCACCCAGGTGGGGCGTGCAGAGAACGTTCGGCATGCCGAACAGGGGGCTGGTCGTGCACGGTTCCTGCGCGAAGACGTCGAGCGCCACCCCGCCGAGCTTGCCGGACCGCAACCCTTCGACGAGCGCCGCCTCGTCGTAGATGCCGCCGCGGGCGCAGTTGATCAGCCGTACGCCGGGCCGCAGCAATTCCAACTCCTTCGCTCCGACCAGATTGCGGGTCTCCGGCGTGAGCGGTGTGTGGACCGTGAGATAGTCGACGTGCGGCAGCATCGCGGGGACGGTGGCGAACATCTCGACACCCAGTTCGCGTGCGCGGTCTTGCGTCACGAACGGGTCGTAGCCCAACACGCGCATTTCCAGCGCCCGGCAACGCATGGCGACAGCCTGGCCGATGCGGCCCAGGCCGACGACGCCGATCGTCTTGTCGGCGAGCTGCGTGCCCATGTATTTATTTCGCTCCCAGCGACCCTCGACCAGGCTCTGGTTGGCGGCAGCGATGTTCCTCGACAGGGCCATCATCATGGCGATCGTGTGCTCGGCCGTGCTGAGCGTGTTCCCGGTGGGCGTGTTCATCACCACGATGCCCAACCGGGTGGCAGCCACCTTGTCGATGTTGTCCGTGCCGACGCCCGCCCGCACGATCGCCTTTAATCGACGATTGCCGGCGAGGCTCTCCGCCGTGATCTTGACCCCGCTGCGCAGGATGGCACCGTCGGCTTCGGCCAGGGCCGAGCGCAGATCGTCTCCCGCCAGGCCGGTGCGTACCTCATACTCGATTCCCGGCGCGGCGGCGAGCAGATCGAGACCCTCGCGGGCCAGGGTATCGAGAACAAGAACTCGGGGCATGGGTAATTCTGCATGGTGGGCGGGAGTAATCAGGTCGCAGAATAGAAGCTTGTGCCGGCGCGGTCAAGAACGTGCGGGGGAAACGACCCATCGGATCAATCGGCACGATTGCGATCGGCACGACTATTCGTTCGCGGACGGGCCGAGCAGACGATCGATGACGCAGGCGACGACGCCGGCGCCGAGTGCGGCGAACGTCCAATACGCCTGGGGCGCGAATTTGTCGCGGGCATAGAGGTAGCTCGACCAGAGCATGTACGCGGCGCCTGCACCGAAGATGAGCGGCAGCAAGGGAAATGCCACGGTACGGTAGGGTCGTGGGAGGTTCGGTTCGCGCCAGCGAAGCACGATGACCGCCAGCGCGACCAGCAACAGGAAGAACCAGAAGGGTGGCATCGTAAAGTTCGCCATCGAGGTGAACCCCTCCTTTGCCTTTCCTTCCGCCGACCAACCGACACTGATAACGAGACCCAACGTGATGACGCCTTGCAGGACGAGTGCCCGGATCGGGCCGTCGAAGCGGGAACTCCACACGCCGAGCGGGGCGAACAGCCGATGGCGCGTGCCCAGGGCGTAGTAGATGCGGGCCGCGGTGAACGTCATGCCGTTGACCGCGCCCAGCGCCGAAACGGCGACGAGCAGGCTGACGGCCTTGGCGCCCGTGCTTCCCCAGCGGAGCCCCACGACGTCGGCAGCGAGCGCCGACGCGCCCCGCACACCGTCGAGACCGAGGGCGTGTAAGAACGAGGCGTTGATGAGGAGGTAGATGCCCGTGACGGCCGCCGTGCCCAGCACCAACGCACGAAGGATGTTCTTGTCGGGGTCGCTGACCTCTGCGCCGACGAACGCCATGTCGTTCCAGCCCCCGTAGGCATACAGAATGAAGATCATCGCCAGGCCCCAGTTGGTTTCGGCGCCGGAGAGGGGCTCGGACGCCGGTCCGGCACCGGCCTCCACGGCGGGGGCTGTCACCGAAAAGCCGACCACGATCACCGCCAAGAGGCCCAACACCTTGGCCAACGTCAGGACGTTTTGAAGCCACTTGCCGGTCATCACGCCGAGCAGATTGGCGGCGGTGATCAATGCGGTGACACCGGCGGCGTAGATCACCGGCGCGTGTCGCCCGAGCGGGACAAGCTGGTCGGCATACTCCGCGAACACGTAGGCTAACGAGCCGATGGCTCCCGGCCGCACCAACCACAGCTCGCACCACGCGAAGAGGAAGCCGACCGGACGGCCGTAAGCGCGTGACAAGAAGATGTAATCGCCGCCGTCGGCGGGCAGTGCCGTCGCCAATTCGGCATAACAGAGCGAACCCACGAGGGCGAACGCTCCGCCCATCAGCCACACGGCGAGGAACGAAAACGTGCTGGGCACGTTCTTGGCAATCATCGGAGCCGTGACGTACACGCTCGAACCGATGATGATGCCGACGATGATCGAGGTCGTGTCGAACAGCGTCAGTTGGCGGCTGGGAGCGGCGGGCGCCACGTCATCGGCTCGCACGGAAATGTGTCCGGAAGGCCGCGATCGTCTGTCGCGCGGCGCCGTCGGAATCGGGATAGGCGAACGCCTCGGCCGAGGCATATCCGGTATAGCCGATCTCGACGAGCGCCGCGGCGATGGGAGCGAAGTCGAGGTGTCCCATTCCGGCGGGCCGGCGGTTGGAATCGACGAAGTGTACGTGGCCGATATGGCGGCCGCCGCGGCGAATCGCGTCGGCCAGATTCGTCTCCTCGATGTTCATGTGAAACAGGTCGGCCAGCAACACGACGTTGCGCGTCGAAAGCCGTTCGAGTAGTCGCACGCCCGCTTCCACCGTGTTCGCCATGTTCGTCTCATAGCGGTTGAGCGGCTCGTAGATCAGCGGCACCTGGTATTGGCGGGCGTGCTCGCCCAGCGCGTCGAGTGCCTCCGCGAGATAGCCGGTGGCCGTGGCGTGATCGACGCCGTCGCCGCTGCGACCCTGCATCGAGCCGATGATGGCCGGCGCGCCGAGACCACCGGCCAGATCGATGATCGATCGGATGAAGGTCTGAGCCTTGGCGCGAGCCGCTGCATCGGGCAGGCTCAGGTGGAGTTTCCCCTTCACCCATCCCGCGCCCGTTCCGACCGCGGCCAGCGACAGGCCGTGATCGCCGAGCAGGGTCCGCAGATGCTCGGGTTCGACCGCGTCAGCCGCCGGCGGGAAGACCTCGATCGCGTCGAAGCCGAGCTCGCGCGCCTTGCGGCACGCCGCCGGCAGATCGTCCCAGAAGACGAACGGCCCCCCACGGGCCTCTGGCACCAGACTTACCGTTACGCTTGATTTGATCATTCGTCGAGCGGCGCGCACTCCGCCGGCTATGGGGAAAAGGTCACCGCATCTTACGCACGGCCATTCTCATGGCCGACAGACGCCTTGGCAAGGCTGCTCACGCGGCGGTAGTGATGCGTTTTGAACGCACGTACGGGGACGACTCGCAAAGGAGTCTTATCTTCAAGCGGGCAGTTTGACTGGGTTCGATTGATCGAGAAGCTTGTGAGCGACCTCGATAATAAAATTGACGGCAACGGGCTCGATGATTGGCGTAGTGAACCCATGCACGATGGCGCTCCTTGCTCGGAATAGCCCCTCTAGGTCCCGAAAATCGCTGTTCGAGAGCACGCCAGCCGACAGGAGTTCGTTCATCATTGTCCGTGGCGAGCTCCCCCAGCCCGCATCTTCGCCTTCTGCTTGGAGCCGCCTCCGCATGGCGGCTTCCAGGATCGACCAAGCGAGGACCAGGGCCTGCTGATTAACGTCCGCATCGAGCAACCGCTGAACGGTTTCAAACTTCTCGCGGAAATCTTCCTCGGATGGCTCCACGGCATCGCGATTGTCGGGCACCTTGGTCTCGTCATTCGGAGCGAGTACCACGACGTCCAGACGCCATCCTGGGCGCATTTCCGTCATCTCCGCGTACTTAGGAACGTTCGGATCGGCTTCGAGTTCTTTGGGGCTTTTCTTCACGGACACGAGAGCGGAGCCATCGGCCCGTCTTGCCACGATCTCAACCTTGAACGTCTTGGCGAAGTCCGGCAAGTCGTTTGCCTCGGGCCGTACGACGACCTGATACCCCTGTGAACGGTACCGATCGCCTATGTCGATGAGACGCTGTTCGATATCCATGGCATCACTGCGGCAATGGGAATGGGTCTACGGGGTCCTCGATCCGCACATACACGAATTGCGAACCCGCCTGGATGGCGTTGACCAGGATCTTGGAGACGCCCATGATCGAGAAAGCGGCCCCGATTTTCACATGGGTGATCTCTGCCTGGCGAATCTGTCGATCATTGTTGTAAATGACCGTCTCCATCTCATCGAGAATCGGCTTCGACATGTTGTCCACGTCGACGGATGGCTTGTTCCCCGCGAAGAAGTTGATGATGACCGCCTTGAGTTCTCCTGTGAGTATCGGCTTTGTCCCCCAGAGGGGAGTGACCGCCCCGGCGATGACGCCGTGCCACGTCATCAGGTTCATCTTCCCCGCGGGCGAACTCTGCTGATTTGAGATCGGTGGACCGGGAAGTACGAACTCCAAGTGCACGGCCATCGATAATCACGTAGTGCCTCTCGCTTTCCTCCGACTCCAGACGTCCTATTTTATCTGTTTCGCGCGTGTTGCGACAATCCGATTCTACGGGACGGAGAACGAAATAAGCCCCATGCAGCTCCTGGTCAAACGAACGAACAGGCTGGGGGGCACGCCAAGCCTATCGAAATGGCGATTGTCGCCTTCGGCGGGGCCACAAGGTCATAGCCGCGGCCTTCCGCCTTTGGCCGCTACTTCGGCCGGTCCTGCGCGAGCAGCCAATCTTCGAGAATGATGTGCGTGAGATAGGGTGCGCGCAGGACGGCCGCGCGGGCCGACATCATCTTGGCCATCCAGGGGCGGGCGATCATGTTCGACACCGCCCGCATCCCCAACTTGCGCAGCGAGCGGCCGCCGAGCTCGGCCGTCACGTTGTCGCTGAGCCGTTTGAAGGTGTTGGGAAGCAGGTTCGGATCGGCACCGACATGGATGACCAACTCGATCCCCTGCGACAACAACTCGTACATGCCGTCCCACAGGCGCTGCGGCTCGTCGATCCAGCGGTTGAGTAGTGCCCGGCTGTTGAAGTCGTTGTAGCTGACCTTGCCCGTCACGAGCGAGACGATCGGCGGTACCGGCGCGTGGAACCCGCCGCCCACCGAGTAGATGCCCAGGCTGGCGCGGTTGGGGATCGACCTCTGCCAAAGGATGGGCGTATGCAACGGCGGCCAGACCCCCTTGTTTTTGCGCAGGTTGATCTCGCCCGGCAGATACTGCCCCATCAGCATCTTGAACCGGTCGACGGTATCGCCCTGTCCGAGCAACAGCACCGTGTTGGGCGAGAGGTACGAGGAGATGGCGATGATACCGCGACCCTGCGTGGTGATTTCCAGGCAGAGCCGTTCGACCCCCTCCATGTCGAGAGCCTTGCCGCGCGCGAAGACGACGCCCATCGTCACGTCGCGGGCCAACTCGGCGGCCTCCTGTGCCATGCCGATCAGCGGCGGCAGGACGTCGCGCAGCGCGTAGACCCCGCCGCAAACGAGCGCCGCCACTTCGCCCAGGCTGTAGCCCATGGCCAGGCGGCCGTGGCGGTAGGGAATGGCGAACAACTGCTCCATCAGTTCGATCTGCGCCAGTTCCACTGCCAGGATCAGACCGATGTCTTGCGCAAAGGTGTCGGGCGTGCTCTCGTGCTTCAAACGCACCCGCTCGATCAGGTCGACATGGGTGTGCAACACGTCGCTCGTGATCCGGCTCGCTTCGCGGAGCCAGCGTTCGATCGTGCTGCCATAGGCCGGGTGGGCCAGCATCTCTGGCGTGCGGCCCAGATTGGTCTGGTTGTAGCCGCGGAAGGCGAACGCCGTTTCGTCCAGCCGGTCGCTGATCTCAAACGGCTTGAGCGGATGGTTGGCCGAGGCCATGCGGGCGGCGAGACCGGGGGATGAAAGAGGTCTATGGTAATATATACCTCACGCTGGCAGCAGTTTGGCCCGCGAAACGGGTTCAAAACACACCCCTCCCTATGAATATCGATCTGGCCGGAAAAAACGCCTTGGTGACGGGTTCTTCGAGCGGCATCGGGCGGGCGATGGGGCTGGCGCTGGCGGCGGCCGGTGCGAACGTTCTGGTGCACGCCCGCAGATCGCGCGAGGCGGCCGAGGTGGTCGCCGGAGAGGTTCGCGAGCTTGGCCGCGCGGCCGACGTTATGCTCTGTGACCTGGCCGATCGGGCGACGCATGAGCCGCTGGTCGAACGGGCTTGGGCATGGCGCGGGGGCATCGACATCTGGATCAACAACGCCGGTGCCGACGTGCTGACGGGCGAACCGGCGCGTTGGTCGTTCGAGAAGAAGCTGGAGCAGCTCTGGCGTGTCGACGTCACGGCCACGATGCGGCTCAGCCGATTGGCCGGGGCGCGCATGCTGGCCGGCGGATCGGGCGCGATCGTGAACGTCGGCTGGGATCAGGCCGAGCACGGCATGGCCGGCGACAGCGGCGAACTTTTCGCCGCGACCAAGGGCGCCGTGATGGCCTTCACGCGCAGCCTGGCGCGATCGTTGGCGCCCGCCGTGCGTGTGAACTGCGTCGCGCCCGGCTGGATCAAGACGGCTTGGGGAGATGGGGCCAGCGAATATTGGCAAGAGCGTGCCGAGCGGGAGAGCTTGCTCCGCCGCTGGGGCACGCCCGACGACGTGGCCCACGCCGCGCTGTTTCTCGTTTCGCCCGCGGCCTCATTCATCACGGGGCAGGTGCTGTTCGTCAACGGCGGCTTCCGCGGCGGTTGAACGCCCCGCGCGTCGATCGCGCGATTCAGTCTTTACTCCTCGCCGCGGGGATACCGACTTTGCTTGTGGACGCATGGCCGCTGCCGATCTCGGGCGCGACCCGTCGCATCGGTCGGCGCGCAACCACCTCCTGGTAGAGGCTTGGCCCCCCAATGCGCATTATTTTCGTGCGTTTTGCGGGCAAAACGGCCTTTTTCGTCGTGCCTGCCGCGCCGGTATGCAACTTGCGTCTCGGTTCAGACAGTTAAGAGGGCCAAGGAGACGAGTTAGGATGACAACCGAGCTGAGATTTGACGACGATCACGAACCGATTTGGCGCATCTCCGACGAGGCGTGGAAACGGATCTATCCTATCCTGCTGGAGGATTCCCCGCCGCGGAAGGGGCCAGGGCGCAAGCCGGCCGATTGGCGGCGCGTGCTCAACGGCATTGTGTACCGGCTGCGGACCGGTTGCCACTGGAACAAGTTGCCAAAGGAGTTCGGCGACGATAGTACCATCCATCGCTGGTATCAGCGGTGGAGCAAGAACGGCGTGCTATCACGCGTACTCTCCGAGTTGCGCGGGGAATGGCAGGAGCCCGGGGAGGTACAGGAATCCTCTCCGGAAGGCTCGCTCGGCCGTGAGACGTCGCTCGATCGGACGGTGACGATGCACACGACCTTGTCGTGATCGCTTAGCCTTTTTGCCACAGGCGCCAGACGATTCGGCGCCGCCGTCAACGCTGGCTCGGCAAGACGACGACGAACGTGGCACCACGGCCCGATTGGCTGTGGGCATCGATACGGCCTCCGTGGTTCTTCACGATGCGCCAAGCCTTGGACAACCCCATCCCCAGTCCGCGCCCCGCCTGGCGGCCACTGTAGAACGGGTCGAACAGGTGCTGTCGGGCCTCGTCGGCAATACCCAGTCCATCATCGGTAACCTCGACGACGATGCCGGGTGGTTCGCATTCCCCTTCTGTGCGATCTTGCGCAGCGCGTATCGAAATCGTGCCGCCTTGATCGACCGCGGCGAGCGCGTTCTCGCACAGCGCCCGCACCACCAGCGATAACTGCGTTCGGTCGGCTTCGACGACGATTTCATCAGCGGGCAACTCGAGCCGGAGTGTGACCTGCCGTTCGTCGGCCTTCGGGCGCAGCTCGTCGGCCACCTGGCGCACGACTGTGCCGACATCGCACGGGCTGAACGCCGGCAACGGTGGCCTGGCGAAGAGCATCAGGTCGGCGATCATCTCATAGACGCGCATCGCCTGGCTGTTGATGACGGCCAGCTCGTGCCGACGTTGCGGATCGGATTCTTCGCGCAGCAGGAGCTGTGCTCGGCCGGCGATGACGGCAATCGGATTGTTGATCTCATGCCCTGCGCCGGCCGCGAACTCGCCGAGCGCCGCCAACTTGGCTGTTTCGAGCCGCTTGTCGAAATCGGCTGCGGAAGACCGACCGAGTTGTGCCGATAGCACCGGCAGGCACCGCGCCACCTCGGCGAGCTGTGTGGGGCCCGGCCTGCCGCCGGCGAACCGCTCGTACTCGGCCAGGACCGCCGTTTCGTCCAGCGATTGCCGAGCCCGGGCTACCAACGCCGCCACGTCGCGATCTATAGCGATCGCTGCCGCGTCCTGCATCCGCTCGGCGAACGGAGCGGACGGATCGTGCGCGGTCTCGTGCCCACCGTCATACGACGGATCGAGCGACTTCCATTGGTCGGCCGCGCCGAGCAGACCGCCCAAGAACGCCTGCTCGGCCAGCGCGGGCTGATCGGCCAGCCGCCGCGCTTCGCGCGCGACTGCCAGGCTCAGGGAACGCAGGCGGCGATAGCGGCCACACCAGGCTTCGTCGTCCGGCGTCTCGCTTGCCCCTTCCGGCCAGCGCACGATCCGTCCGGCGTTCTCTATCAGCCAACCTGCGAGCGCGTCGATCGAGCGCAAACCGTCGCTGCGCTCCGCCACGGCCGACCGGGTCGCCCAGAGGGCCAATGCCGGATCGTGCGCGAGCGCCTCGCGGACGGAAGCGGTCGTGTGCGTCTCGTCACCACCCGCGATCGCCGACAGGAGCGCCGGCGCCGACTCGTCGGCGAGCGGCAAACGCCAGTCTCCTGCGACCCGTGCGGGCAACCACAACATTCGATTCGGAACTCGCCAGAAACCGGTTCGGTAAGGTCATGACCACGGCCCGCTGCCGGCTCTCTTCGCGGCCTGGTCGAGGCGACGAAGAGATCGACTGGGCGAACTGGCAAGACCGCCGCACAGACCGGTTCGGCGACGATTCCGCGCGGGCGGCTCAGCGGGCTGTCGAGGCTGTTTCCAACTCGAGCAATTGGCACATGCGATCGATGAGCGCCTCGACCTCGAACGGCTTGTGCAGGAAGTCGTTGGCACCGGCCAATCGCAGGTCGTCGATCTTGTCTTCTTCGACCATGCCCGAGATGCAGATGATGCGCACCTCGTCCATCGTGTTGTCGCTGCGAACCCGCTGGCAAACTTCCTTGCCGTTGATGTCCGGCAGCATGACGTCGAGCACGATCAGGTCGGGGCGATATTCCTTCACCATCATGCCGGCGTCGAAGCCGTTGTTGGCGGTGCGCACTTCGAAGCGACCGTCACGCTCCAGCACGTCGGTGATCAGTTCGACCAATTCTTCGTCGTCGTCGACGAGCAGTACCTTACGCTTGCCGCTCTCGAGAGCGTCGGTCGGAATGCCGTTGTCGCGCATGAAATGGAACAACTGATCGCGCGGGATGCGTCGGAAGCGGCTGCCCGGCACGCGAAAACCTTTGAGTTGTCCTGAGTCGAAGCAACGGATGATCGTCTGTTGGCTGACCTTGCAGATTTTGGCTGCTTCTCCCGTCGTGAACACCGTCTTCATAGTACCCTAACCACCCTTCTTCCTAGCCGATGGTGAGGCTAGTCTCAGCGGGACTTCCCCAGGGCTGTCGACGCGACAGATGACGGAAGTTCCTATTCCTCCATGTAACGCCAAAACGGAACTTAGCCCTTAGCTCGCTGTGTCCGTAAATCGTTCACAACCTAGCGCTTTTGCATTCGACAGGCTTATCCGTCCCTGCCAAGCTTGCCGAATTTGCCATGCGCGGGAATTATAGCCGTGTCACGGGTTGAGTCAATACTGATCTTCTTCGCGCAACAGCACTGGCCAGAACGACTTAGAAAAAATCGCGACGACTGCGACGGAAAAAATGTGGCCGCGCGGGGACGGCCACAGAATGGCGAAATGGGGCGCTTCAGTGGGTAATTTGCGGGCTAAAAGGGGGCTTTTCGGATGGGTTTCCAGGCGTCGATCAACCATGCGGAGCCGCGCGTGTTTACCAACGTCTACGAGGCTATCTCAGAATCTCCCAACGATGGGTTTGAACGCGCATTTCGGTGAGGACACCGAACGCTCACGGGAAGTCAATCAACCTGGGCAGCGATCAAGGCAGCGATCGGCGGTCGTGCGGCCGCGGATGTTGCTCTGCGTCACGAGAGGCAACGGCACTGCTGATCGAGGCTCACGCCCGGCATGGCGGGAACACATCAGTCACCGCGTTCATAGCGCATCGAACGGGTTAACCGGGCGGCGCAAACTGCTGAAGCGCCGCGAGCGAACTGTCATACCGCTTTTCGGCCACTTGGAGAGGTCCGGAGGCGGCTCCAAAGCGGTTCACGTGTGAGATGCCCCCAGGCAGACAGAAAGTGTCTGCGCTCCCTGGGGCGACTTATGCGATGCAGGCAACCTTGTGCCGCGCCCGATAGTCGTTTGAATACGAACAATGCCCACGACAGGACTTGAACCTGTACGTCCGTGAGGACACTAGACCCTGAATCTAGCGCGTCTGCCAATTCCGCCACGTGGGCTCATGCTTGGGTCACGCTGCTTTCGCATTGCCGGCCAAGAATTTACGCCGTTTTGCGTGCCCTGTCACACCGGTCGCACATTTTAACAAAAGGGCAGTCGCGCGGCCAGCGTGTGTAGCAGAAGTGTACCAACTTACCGCACGGCGCAGCAGAGCGGAAACCGACCAACGGACGAAAAACGACAGCTCGCGAAGTGGGCCAGTCGGTATCGTCGCATGGCGCGGGGGCGGGACAGGGCAGAGCAAGCGGGAACCCGTGGCGATTAACCGGCGAGGGGTCTGCTCCACGTTGTTGGCCGCGGTGTGCATCGTCGCGGTTCAATCTCCGCCAAATGTCCATTAGCATCTGCACGCCGCTCAGCACGGCGACCATGGTCATGAAAATGGTGGCCACTTTTGTGGGAGACAAGTCCGTCGGAGGTGCCAGCGTTTCTCGCCATGCTGTGGGCTTCTTTCGCGCAGTACATCGGATTGTTCGGCGGAGCCATTACGGACACGCTGTCCGTCCTTTCGCGAACCACGTTCCGGAACTTCACGACGAAAGCACCTTTGATGGCAGTTGCGCGCGACCGGCCACGTCTTTTCGCATATAAATGGCGGAAGTAGCTGAAAGCTCACAACTTGCGTCCGCCGACCGAGCGACTAAACTAACCTGCCGAACGCTCCTGTGACAGGTTCCGGACAACGATAGTCGTGGAGAGATGGTGTGGATCCGTCTGCCTCCGTATCGACGAGCATTCTGGCACGACTCAAGGTGGGCGAACAGGAAGCCTGGTCGCGAGCGGTATGTCTGTTTCAGCCGTTGGTCTTGATCTGGTGCCGGCAAGCGGGCTTGCAAGAGGAAGACGCGGCGGATGTGTGCCAGGAAGTGTTTCGCGCCTTGGCACGCAATGTAGAGCGTTTCGATCGCGACCAGGGACGCCACTCGTTTCGAGGCTGGCTGCGTGGAATCACCAGGAAGCAATTGCTCGCGTTCTGGCGGCGCCGCGGCATTCCGGCCGAAGGGGGAACGACCGCGCACAAACGCTGGGCGGAGGTGTCGGAGCCGCTCTTGGACGAGTCGAGTGCCGCCGAGGCGTCGAGCGAGCGACACGAGCTGCTCCGCCGTGCCCTGGGGCTGATTCGCAACGATGTCGAGGAGCGCACCTGGCAAGCGTTTTGGTTGGTGGTCGTGGAAGGACAAGCCGCGGGCGACGTGGCCACCGCCCTGGGCATCAGCCTCAACAGTGTCTACCTGGCCAAGGGGCGCCTTCTGCGCCGGCTGCGCGAGGAGTTTTGTGAGCTGATCGTGGAATAGCGTCATGGATCCATTGGCTCGGACATCGCCGTGCCCGTCGCGGGAGAATCTGACCTCGCTCGGCCTCGGTACGCTCTCCGCCGAAGCCTGGCAAACCGTGGCCGATCACGTGCAAACCTGCGAGGCTTGCTCCTCGTTGATCGAGTCGCTATCCGACGTCGGCGACGACTTGGTCGGTTGGCTGCGCGAGCTCAAGGGTTCCGCGGAGCCGATCTCCGTGGAAGCCGGCGATATCGCGGGTATCGAGTTCGGAGCACCGGCTGCCGGAAAGCCGCGTGCGCCCACCCTGCCGCCGGGAACCCGTTTTCGCGAGTACCAGATCCTGGAGCGCATCGGTGAGGGGGGCATGGGAATCGTTTATCGGGCGCTACACACACGGCTGGAGCGGCTCGTGGCCTTGAAGGTGCTCGGAGACGGGCGGATGCACAAGCCGGAAGCTCTGGCTCGATTTCGGCGGGAGATGAAAGCTGTGGGTAAGATCAACCACCCCAACGTCGTGCAAGCCACCGACGCGGGCGAGACGGATGGGACCCATTTTCTTGTGATGGAACTCGTGGAAGGAATCGACGCGGCGCGGCTGTTGCAAAAGCGCGGTCCACAGGCCATCGCCGATGCCTGCGAGATGATTCGCCAGGCCTCCCTCGGACTCGCCAGCATCCATCAGCACGGGCTCATCCATCGCGACATCAAGGCGTCGAACCTGATCCTGGCCCGCGGCGGCACCGTCAAGATTCTCGACCTGGGACTCGCTCTGCTGCAAAATCCCATGCAGGTGCGCGAAGCTACGACCTCGGCCGGCCTGATGTTGGGATCGTTCGACTACATGGCGCCCGAACAGGCCGACGATCCCCATGCGGTCGATGGTCGTGCCGATCTCTACAGCCTCGGCTGCACCCTCTTTCAGTTGTTGACGGCGCAAACACCTTTTCCCGCGTCACACTACAAGACACCGTTGCAAAAACTGAAGGCCCACGAAAGTGAGATACCACCGGCCGTCGACAAGCTGCGCGATGACGTGCCGCGCGAGCTGGCGCAGATCGTCGCCAGACTGCTGGCCAAGAAGCCGGAAAAACGATTCGCCTCGGCCGAAGAACTGGCGGCCGCCCTGCAACCGTTCGCGGCCGGCAGCAACTTGCCGCTCCTGGCCGTACAGTCCTTCGACTCACCCACATCGGGCCATCACGACCCGCTCGAATACCCACACGATGTGCCGCCGAAGGTTACTGGCCGCACCACGGGTTCGACCAATCGCGCCGGGCGTTGGCTAAAGGGGATCGCAGCGGTGACGGTCCTGGCCGGAGTGCTGTTCGCCCTATTGATCTATCCTAGACCGACGAACGAGCCTAGACCGACCCACGAGCCCGCCGTCGAAGCCGAAACAGGTTGGGCCACGCTCTTCAACGGCAAGGACCTGACCGGCTGGAAGACGCTTCCCGGCGATCCGAATTCGTGGTCGGTGGACCGGGGCATCCTCGTGGGCCAGGGGCCGGCGCCATCGAATCTCTACTCCCAGCGCGGCGACTTCAGAGACTTCCATTTGCGCGCCGAAGCCAACATGACCGCCGCCGAGGACAGCGGCATCTTCTTCCGCGTCCCCTTTGAACGACTCAAAGGTCCGATCCCGTACGAGGCACAAATCCTGGGCGAGCACCAGGAAGATTACAACACCGGCGGCTTATGGGGATTCGCCGACGGGCGAGTCACCGACATGCTCGTCGAGCCTGGGGAGTGGTTCACCCTCGAGATCATCGCGGAGGGCAATCACCTGGTTTTGAAGGTCAACGGCCAGACCACGGTCGATTACACCGATGCGGACGACAGTTTCGCGAGCGGACATATCGCATTGCAGCACTTCAAAGAAAAAGGCGTCGTGCGGTTTCGCAAGGTCGAGATCAAGGATCTGCCAACGTCGGCACCGGTTCCGGCTGCCGGCCTACGCGGGCGGGAGACTCCGCTAGCGGATCTCGCCGGCGCCGGCAACCGAACCTGACGCTCGACCAGAACCTCCAGGGCCACGAGCCGCTTAGCTCGCCGAACGGCGCGGCAGCAATGGTTGCCTGGCCTGTTCCATCTGCCGCGCGTATCGCCCGGGCTCGATACCGGCAATCTCGCCGGCTGCCGTGAAGATCGATTGCCCGGAATCCTTGGCTCATACGGCCTGCCGACCCGGCCGTCGCACCGTCTGCCAGCGATGCAACCGCCGGGAAGGGAGGCGCTTCGGCCATTCGCTCCCATTTTCGCCGTCGGCACGTGACAGGTCGCGCGCAACTAGGAGCGGCCCGCGAAGCACGGCAGGCTGGCCTTCGCGGTATCGATGAATTGCAATTCAGGAGGTTTCCGCCATGTTCGCGTTGCGTGCACGATCGGGCCGGTTTCAGTTTTTGGCCGCTTCCCCTGAGCGGCCGGTACAGCCGGGGCCAAAGCGTCGTGGTTGCCGGTCAACTCCTATTTCGGGTGGCGCACAGCGCTTGTTTACGCCGAGGATCGAGCCGCTGGAATGCCGCACGCTGTTATCGGTCACGGTCGCCACCGACGCCGCCAGCTCGATTTCGGCAACCGGTGCCACGCTCCACGGCAGCGTGAATCCCGGCGGCTCGACCGCTACGGCCTACTTTCAATACTCGACCAATCCATCCTTCACTCCTACCGTCGAAAAAACGATCGGCTCGGGGCTCAACCTCCCGTACGGCGTAGCGGTGGACGCGGCCGGAGATGTCTTCGTCGCTGATTTGGGCAACAACGCCATCGAGGAGATTCAACCCGATGGCACCATCCACACGATCGGCTCTGGGTTTGTCAGTCCGTCAGGTGTGGCGGTGGACGCGGACGGCGACGTGTTCGTGGCCGATTTTGGCAACAATGCTGTCAAGGAGATCCTGCCCAACGGCACCATCCAGAGGATCGATTTTAACTTTGACCAACCGGTCGGTCTGGCGGTCGATGCGGCGGGCAATGTCTTCGTGGCCGACAGCGGCAACAATGCCATCGAAGAAATCATAAAGGATGGCCCAGTTTGGACGGTCGGATCCGGCTTTACCGATCCGACCGGCGTAGCAGTCGATGCGGCAGGGCATATCTTCGTGGCAGACAAGTTCTTTGCGCTCAAGGAATTCGTGCCCGGCGGCGAAATTCAGACGCTCGGGTCCGGCTTCGGTATCCCGACCAGTGTGGCGGTGGATGCGGCGGGCGATGTCTTTGTGACCGACGTCGCAAACGCCGCCGTCAAAGAAATCCTGCCGGACGGCGAGATTCAGACGCTCGGCTCCGGCTTCTCTGGCGCGGGCGGCGTGGCGGTCGATGCGGCGGGTAACGTCTTTGTGGGCGACATCGACAAAAGCGGAGTGGTCGAGCTATCTCCAACGAGTGTGGCGGCCACGCCCGCAACGGTGAGCGGTTCGACGACCAGAACCATTTCGGCGGCACTGACGGGTTTGACTCAGGACACGACCTATTTCTACCGTGCCGCGGTGACCGATGCCGCGGGCACCGTGGTCGACACGCAGGGGCCGCCGCAATCGTTCACCACTCCGCTCATGGATGTCGCCACGCAGGCGGCCAATTCGGTCTCGTCGACAGGCGCCACGCTGACGGCAACCGTTAAACCGCAAGGGCAGAACGCCACCGTGACGTTCCAATACTCGACCGACCCCAGCTTTATACCCACGGTCGAATCCACGCTCGGCTCCGGCTTCGCCGATCCGTTCGGCGTGGCGGTGGATGCGGCGGGCGATGTCTTCGTGGCCGATCCCGGCAACAGCGCCGTCAAAGAAGTTCTGCGCAGTGGCACGATTCAGACGCTCGGCTCCGGTTTCGGATCGCCTGAAGGCGTGGCGGTGGATGCCGCTGGCGACGTCTTTGTGGCCGACTTCGACAACAGCGTCATCGAGGAAATCCTGCCGGGCGGCACGATGCAGACGCTCGGCTCCGGCTTCAAGGATCCGACGGGCGTGGCGGTGGATGCGGCGGGCGATGTCTTCGTGGCCGACTACGGCAACAACGCCGTCAAGAAGATCCTGCCGAGTGGGGCGGTGCAGACTCTCGGCTCCGGCTTCAAGAATCCGACCGGGGTGGCGGTCGATGCGTCGGGCGACGTCTTCGTGGCCGACTACGGCAACAATGCCGTCAAGGAGATTTTGCGGGGTGGCACGATCCAGACTCTCGGTTCCGGCTTCTCGCAACCGGCCGCCGTGGCGGTGGATGCGTTGGGGGATGTTTTCGTAGCCGACTATGGCAACGGCGCCGTCAAGGAAATCCTACCGGGCGGCACGATTCAGACACTCGGTTCTGGCTTCTCCCAGCCGGCCGGCGTGGCGGTGGACGCGGCCGGAGACGTCTTGGTCGGTGACATCACCAAGAAAACGGTCGTCGAGCTTTCCCCGCCGAGCGTAGCCGCCACGCCCGCGACGGTGAGCGGTTCGACGTCCACGACCGTTTCGGCGGCGCTGAACGGCCTGACTGGCGACACGACCTACTTCTACCGCGTTGTGGCGGCCGCTACGGTGGCCACCGTGGCCGATTCGCAGAGCCCTCCTAAGTCGTTTACCACCTTGACTCCGCCCAGCGTGCAGACGGCCGCGGCGGATCCTGTCTCGGCGACCGGGGCCACACTCAATGGCTCAGTCAATCCCAACAGTTCTACAACCACGGCCTATTTTCAATACTCGACCGACGCGACGTTCACGCCCACCGTCGAAAGGACCGTCGTCGCGGGGCTCAATGATCCATCCGGTGTGGCAGTGGACGCGGCCGGCGATGTCTTCGTCACCGATTCCGTCCAGCAGGTCGCCAAAGAGGTTTCACCCAATGGCACGATCAAGGCGATCGGATCCGGGTACAACGATCCGGTAGGCGTGGCAGTGGATGGAGCGGGCGATGTCTTCGTAACCGACTTCTTCGACAACGCCGTCGATGAGGTTCTGCCCAATGGCACGATCAAGAGGATCGGCTCCGGGTTTAAGAATCCAACCGGCATCGCGGTGGACGCGGCCGGCGACGTCTTCGTCGTCGACAAGGGTAACAACGCGGTCAAGGAAGTCCTTGCCAATGGCGCGGTCAAGACGATCGCCACCGGATTCAACAATCCGCAAGGCGTGGCGGTGGATACAGCCGGCGATGTATTCGTGGCCGACGATTTCAACGACGCCGTGAAAGAGGTACTGCCCGACGGCACGATCAAGACGATCGGCTCCGGGTTTGACTTCCCCTTGGGCGTGGCGGTGGACGCGGCCGGCGACATCTTTGTCGCCGACTCGGGCAACAACGCCGTGAAGGAGGTACTGCCCAGTGGCACGATCCGGACGATTGGCTCGGGAATCAACGTTCCGTCAACCGTGGCGGTGGATGCGGCGGGCGACGTCTTCGTCGCCAACCAAGGCAATTCGATCGTCGAGATTTCGCCCCCGACCGTCGCCGCCACGCCAGCATCGTTGAGCGGCTCGACCTCCCAATCCGTGTCCCAAGCAATAACCGGTCTGACCGCAGGCACAACGTACTATTTCCGGGTCGTGACCACCAGTGCCGGCGGCACCGTCGCCGATTCCCAAACCCCTCCCGAATCGTTCACCACGCCGACTCCCCCGAGCGTGCAGACGAGCGCGGCGACACCCGTTCCGACCGGCGCGATCCTCAACGGCTCGGTCGATCCGAACGGTTCGACAACCACGGCCTATTTTCAGTTTTCGACGGATGAGACATTCACGCCGACCGTCGAATCCACCATTGGATCGGGGTTTGCCGATCCGGCTGGGGTAGTGATCGATGCGGACGGAGACGTCTTCGTCGCCGACTCGGGCAACAACGCCATCAAAGAGGTCCTGCCCAATGGCACGATCAAGAACATCGCCTCGGGGGTTAGCGCGCCGTACGGCCTGGGGATGGACACGGCCGGAGACGTCTTCGTCGCCGATTCGGGAAGCAACGCCGTCGAGAAGATTCTACCCAATGGCACCATCACTACGGTTGGCTCCGGGTTTGCCAGTCCGTTTGGCGTGGCGGTGGACGCGGCCGGCGACGTGTTCGTGGCCGATTATGGCAACAACGCCGTCAAGGAGATCCTGCCCAACGGCACCATCAAGACCATCGGCTCGGGGTTCAACAAACCGACCGGCGTGACGGTGGATACAGCCGGCGACGTCTTCGTCGCCGATTACGGTAACAATGCCGTCAAGGAGATCCTGCCCAACGGGACGGTCAAGATTCTCGGCTCAGGGTTTAGCTTGCCGGCGGGCGTGGCGGTGGACGCGGCCGGAGACGTCTTCGTCGCCGACTCAGGCAACAACGCCGTAAAGGAGATCCTGCCTAATAGCACGATCGACACCATCGGCTCAGGGTTCAGCAATCCGTTCGGCGTGGCGGTGGACGCCGCCGGAGATGTCTTCGTCGCCGACTACAACCACGATCGGGTGGTTGAGTTTTCGCCCACGGCGATCCCCGCGACGCCTTCGCCGCTGAGCGGCTCAACCACGCAACAGGTGTCCGGCGCCGCAACCGGTCTGACCGCGGGCACAACCTATTACTTTCGGCTCGTGGCCACCGGCGCCGGTGGCACGGTCACCGACACGCACTCGCCGCCCGAGTCGTTCACCGCGCCGAGCATCACTTGGGCCAATCCGGCCGACGTTACCTACGGCACGGCGCTCAGCTCTATGCAACTCGACGCGAACGCCAGTATTCCCGGCAGCTTCGCCTATACGCTGGCCGACGGCACGACCCCGGCCTCCGGCGCCGTGCTGCACGCCGGACAAGACCAGGTACTCATCGCGACTTTCAAGCCCACTGATTCGGCCGATTACGCGACGGAGACGGTCCAGGTCGAAATCAACGTCGACCCGGCGTCGCTGACCATCACCGCCGACGATAAGAGCAAGGTCTACGGAGCGGCCTTGCCGACGCTGACCGCCAGCTACTCCGGCTTCGTCAACGCTGACAGCCCCGCCAGCCTGACCATGCCGCCGAGCCTCTCGACGACGGCGACCGTGGGCAGCCATGTGTCGGACAGTCCCTATGCCATCACGGCCAGCGGCGCTGTCGATGCCGACTATACGATCACTTATGTCGCCGGCTCACTGACGGTCACGGCGGCGCCACTGACCATCACCGCCGATGACAAGCGCAAGGTGTATGGCGCGGCGCTGCCGGCGCTCACGGCCAGCTACTCCGGCTTCGTCAACGGCGACAGCGCCGCCAGCCTGACGACCCTGCCGAGCCTGTCCACCACCGCCACGGCCACCAGTCACGTGTCGGGCAGCCCTTACACCATCACGGCCAGCGGCGCTGTCGATGCGGACTATACGATCAGGTATGTGCCGGGCGAACTGACCGTCACGCCAGCCACACTGACCGTCACGGCCAACAATGCCAGCAGGGCCTATGGCGCGCCCAACCCAACCTTCACCGATACGATCGGTGGTTTCGTCAACGGGGATGCATCCAGCGTGGTCGATGGCGCGGCCAGTCTGAGCACCGACGCCACGAGTACAAGCCGCGTCGGCGCCCACCCGATCATCGCGGCATTGGGAACGCTGACTGCCGTCGACTACGCATTCGCGTTCCAGAATGGCACGCTGACGGTGACGCAGGCGATGCCGGTCATCACGTGGTCCAACCCGCCCGACATCACTTACGGGACACCGCTGGGAGCCACCCAGCTCGATGCCACGGCAAACGTGCCCGGGACGTTCAGCTATACACTGGCTGACGGAAAGACGCCCGCCGACGGTGCCATCCTGAACGCTGGGGCGAACCAGATGCTCAACGTCGCGTTTACGCCCACCGACACTGCCGATTTCTCGGCGGGTAGTGCGCAGGTGGAGATCAACGTCGATTCAACGGACTTGATCGGCGTAACGGCGGCGTCTGCCACGGGCGGAGTCGAGGGCGTCACTCCTGCCACGCTGAGCGGCGCCACCTTCACCGACGCCAACACGACCGCGACAGCGACCGATTTCACGGTAACTGCGGTCGATTGGGGGGACGGCAGCGGTAGCACCTCGGGACTGAGTTTGACGGGCAGTGGCGGCAATTACACCGTGAGCGGCGCACACCTCTATGCCGAGGATGGCGTCTACCAATTCCGCATTACCGTGAAGGATGCCAGCGGTGATTTCGGAACCATCGCCGGCACGGCCGACGTCGCGGACGCCGCACTCCGTATGACCCCGGTCAGCGTCGCCGCGACGGCGGGCGCCACCTTCAGCGGCGTTGTCGCCACCTTTAGCGATGACAACCCCAACAGCACGGTCGGCGATTTTGCCGTCACCATTGATTGGGGAGACCACACGATGCCGACGACCGTGAGCGGTTCGGAAATCACCGTCTCCGATCGGACGTTCACCGTCGCCGCCGGCCATGTTTACGCTGAGGCCGGCGCCTACTCCCTGACCGTCACGGTCGACGACAAGGGAGGCAGCAGCCAGACCATGAACGAGAACGCGGCCGTCGCCTCCGCCACCACGGCTGCCCCCACCGCCAATCCCGACACGTTCGTACTCGGAGCAAGCGGCCCATTTAGCGGATCGGGTGCGACGAGCGTGTTGGCCAACGATACGTCGGCCGGCGGCCAGCCGCAAAACCTCGTGGCGACGTTGGTATCTCAGCCGACGAACGGCACGCTTACCTTGCACCCGGACGGTTCGTTCTCCTACGCACCCGGCGCTACCTTTCAGGGCATCGACCGTTTCACTTACCAGGTGAGCGAAGGCGCTACGATGGGCAATACGGTGACCGTCACCTTGCTTTCGTACCATGCCAGCCTGGTCGATAAGCTCTACCACCAGGTGCTGCATCGCTCGGCGGAAGACAGCGGCTTGATTTATTGGACGGCGCAACTCGATGCGGGGCAACCGCTCGACGTGGTGGCGACGGGCATCTTCAACAGTACCGAACGGCTCGACCCCTTGGTTACGCAGTTTTACGAGCAGTACCTCGATCGCGACACCGATCCCAGCGGCCTGGCTTACTGGGTCAATGATTGGCAAACCGAGGGCGACCCGCGCGATGTTGTCGAGAACATTCTTGCCTCGAAAGAATTCTTCGACGACGCTGGCGATACGAATACCGGCTTCGTCGAGTTGCTCTACCAGCGAGTCCTGAATCGATCCGCGGAGCAGAACGGGCTCGATTACTGGGTCGGCCTGATGTCTCCGCCCACGAACGAGACCCGCCTGCAGATTGCCTCGCAGTTCTACGACACGCACGAGAAGCACGTCGACCTGGTCGACTTCCTCTTCGGCGAGTATTTCCAGGGAGTGTCGCCTTTGCCCGACACGACGCCTTATGTGACGGATCTCGACGAGAGTGAGACCGAAACGCAGGTCGAGAAAGCGATCATCGACTCCTCGGCCTACAGCAGCAATCCGCCCGAGCCCGCCGCAGGAGCGGTCGGCAGACCGCTTTATCCACACTGACGGTTACACGGCCCACGTAGGTTCCACCCGCAGGCCATGGGCGCACGTGCCGCAAGACGAGTGAGACCTCCTGCGCGCAAAAAAGAAAGTCCGAACGGTGTTCCGTTCGGGCTTTGGATTTACGCCAAAGTCGGGTGACGAAAAGTAGCGCGTTTGCCGATCCCGCCGCGTGGGCTCGCTAAGCCGTCGTCGCTCGGTTTAATAGCGGGCGACGCTGGGGTCGATCGCCGTCGACCATTCATCGATGCCGCCGGACATGCTCTGCGCGCCGGCGAACCCGTTCTTCCGAAGGTATTGGGCGACACGCAGGCTGCGACCTCCGTGATGACAGTGAACGACGATCTGTCGGGAGCGGTCGGATTCGAGTTCGGGCAGGCGCTCTTGAATCTCGCTCATCGGCACGAGCCGGGCAGCCTCGATGCGCGCCACGGCATATTCATCCGACTCGCGACAATCGACCAGCACGAAGTCATCGCCCCGGTCGAGCATGGCTTTGACCGTCTGACAAGAGATTTCCAGGGGGAGTTCGGTCATGACAAATTGAAACCTTGGGATTTGAACCGGTCGGAATTGTACCCTGCCGCGGCAGGCGGCAAAAAGCGTGTTATAATGCCGGCGTTTCACAGGCCTCCAAGCTTACTCAATTCCTCGTGGCCGAGCGCGATCCGAATCAGCAACGCGAATTCGCCCTGTCGGTCGTCCGGCGCCTGCGCGAAGCCGGATTCGAAGCCTATTGGGCCGGCGGTTGCGTGCGAGACGCGTTGCTCGGCCGACAACCCAAGGATTTCGACGTAGCCACCAACGCGCGGCCGCCGGAGATCCGTCAGGTGTTCGGCCGCCGCACGACGCTCGACATCGGCGCGGCCTTCGGCGTCGTGGCGGTCGTCGGCCCCAAGCCGGCGGGCATCGTCGAAGTGACGACGTTTCGTCACGAAGTCGGCTACAGCGACGGCCGGCACCCCGACGGCGTAACCTTTACCACCGCGGAGGAAGACGCCCAGCGACGGGATTTCACGATCAACGGCCTCTTCTACGACCCGTTCTCCGCGGACGAGGGAGCGCGCGTCATCGACTACGTGGGCGGCGTGGAGGATCTCAAGCGAAAGAAGGTACGGGCCATCGGCGATCCGCGGGCTCGGTTCAACGAAGACAAACTACGCATGCTGCGAGGTGTGCGCTTCGCGGCCACATTCGACTTCGAGTTGGACGAGCCGACGAGTACCGCCATCCGCGAATTGGCCCCGTCGGTGGTGGTGGTCAGCGCCGAGCGCATCGCCCAGGAGATGCGCGGGCTTCTCGTACTGCCAGGGCGAGCCGCCGGCGTCGAACTGTTGCGGCAGACCGGATTGTTGGCCGAGATCTTGCCGGAGTTACTGCCCCTGACGGAGACGCCCGTGCGGGCCGACCGACCGGAGCTGGGCAATCTTTGGCAGCGGACACTGGTCGTGCTCGATCGGCTCGCCGAACCGAGTTTCTCGTTGGCCCTGGCCGCACTGTTGCACGCCGTGGCTTGGCGACGCGGAGAAGCTCCGGAAGGCGAGGGGACCCGGTCGGCCGCCGCGATCGTCGAGCAGGTGTCCGCGCGTTGGCGTCTGTCGAATAAGGAGACGGACCGGGCGGTTTGGCTCGTGGAGAAGCACCGTTCGCTGGTTCCCGCGGAGGCGATGCCCTGGCCCCGGTTGCAGAGGCTGCTCATCAGCCCGGGCATCGAGGAATTGCTCTCCTTGCACGCGGCGATCGCCGACGCCGGAGGCCACGATCCGGCGCACGTCGACTATTGCCGCCGCCGGCTGCAAGTCTCGCCCGAGGAACTCGACCCGGCGCCGCTGCTCACGGGCGACGATCTGATCCGTCACGGCGTTCCCCAGGGGAAGCGATACAAGACGTTGCTCGACGCGGTGCGGGACGCGCAGTTGGAGCAACAGATCCATGACCGCGACGAAGCCCTCGCGCTGGTCGATCGGCTACTGGTGTCGTAGGGCGGTATGAAGAGTTGGTCGCTCGCAGCCCCTGACATTTCGGCGACAGAAAGGCTCGGCGTCGCCCTGGCGAGCGTGTTGCCGCGACCGGCGACCGTTGCCCTGAACGGCCCTCTCGGTGCCGGCAAGACACGGCTGGTGCAAGCCATCGCCGTCGGGTTGGGCATCGATCCGGCGGAGGTGACGAGTCCCACTTTTGTGCTGGTCCACGAATATTCGGGCACGATCCCGCTCTTCCATTTCGACGCTTACCGGGTGCGCAGCGACGAAGAGTTTTGGCAACTCGGCGCGGAAGAATACCTCGCCGGCGATACTCCGGCCATCGTGGTCATCGAATGGGCGGAGCGTATCACGGCTTGCCTGCCCCGCGACCGTCTGGACATCTCGATCGACGTGTGGGGGCCCACCGAGCGTCGTTTCAGATTTGTCGCCCACGCCGAGGCGTATGAGCTGGCGCTGGAACGGTTGTGCCGCTTGCTCGCTGCGCCGGAGGCGCGCTAGGGCGAAGCCGTTTCGGAGGCGAGCGGCTCCGCATCGGCATTGCGCAATTGGCCGGCCAGCCGGTGCTCGGCGGCACATTCGGCCAGCACATCGCGCAGCTTGTCGATCGTCAGCGGTTTGACGATGTGGCGATCGAAGCCGCGTTCGAACGCCTGTTGCACGTCTTCGCGCTGGCCATAGCCGGTCACGGCGACCAGGTAGGTGCGGTCGTCCATCAGATTTCGCCGCACGTGTTCCGCCACCTCGTAGCCACTCATGCCCGGCAGGCCGATATCGATGAGCGCCGCCTGGGGATGGAGACGCTCGATCAATTCGACCCCTTCTTGACCGTTGCTGGCCGAGCGGACGTGATAGCCGTGGAGCTGGAGCAGCGCCTGTAACATCTCGCGGTTGTCGGTCTCATCATCGATGACCACCACCAGTTTGCCTTGGCCGACGGGCGTGTCGACGGGCGCGTTCTCCGCGGCGGCGCCGATCGAGGGCGGCGCCGCGGGAACGTGCAACACAAATTCACTGCCGCACCCGGTGCCGGCGCTGTGCGCCTCGACGTTCCCGTCGTGAAGCTGAGCGATCGACCGCACGAGCGTCAGCCCGACACCCATGCCGCCCGATGCGCGATCGAGCGTGCGTTCGGTCTGCACGAAGAGGTCGAAGACCTTCTCCAGCAAGGCCGGCTCGATACCGATGCCGGTATCCTTGATGCGCACCACCACCTCATCACCCTCCGGCTGAGCCGACAGCCAGATATGTCCGCCGGCGGGCGTGTATTTGCAGGCGTTGTCGAGCAGGTTCGTAATTGCCTGTTGTAGCCGGGCGGAATCGCCGTTCACATAGAGCGGACCGTCGGCGATGCGCTGCGTGAATTCGATGTTTCGCTGCCGCAGACGTGCTTCGACCGCCGCGATCGCGTCGTTGATCGACCGCCGCAGGTCGAACGGGCATTTGCGTAGCTGCATCTTGTTCTGCGTCATGCGCGACACATCGAGCAGTTCATCCAGCAGCCGCGCCATCTGCTCGCTCTGGCGGCGAATGATCTCCTGGGCGTGCAGCACGGTTTGGTGCGGTGCATCAGGCACCGCCAACAGCGACGCCGCGCTCACCACGGCATTGAGTGGATTGCGCAATTCATGCGAGAGCATCGCCAGGAACTGATCGCGGCGGCGCACGGCTTCCGCCAGGGCCGATTCGGCCTCTTTCAGCGCACTGACCTCGACCAGCGTCAACACGGCACCGTTGATCCCCTTGGGCGTCTGGTAGGGAAAGATACGCAGCAGGTAACAGCGACCGTCGCGATCGAGTACTTCGCGATGGCACGGCGCACCGCCGCGCAACACCACCTCGATGTCCTGCACCAGGTCGGCGTGCAAACGGTGTGCGAAGCTGTCGATGCGGCGTCCGACGTCTTGCGGCAACAACTGGAACGCACGGCTGATCGACGGCGTGAATTTGCGAATCCTCATGTCCTGGTCGAGGAAGATGGTGCCCACCTCCGTCGAGGCCAGCAGGCTCTCGAGATCGGCATGCAGCTCGACCAACTCCGCGATCTTGTTCTGATACTCGGCGTTTACGGTGTACAGCTCTTCGTTGACCGAGTGCAACTCCTCGTTCGTGCTCTGTAGCTCTTCGTTTGAGGCCATCAACTCTTCATTCGTGGCCTGCAACTCTTCGTTGCTCGTCTCGAGTTGTTCGATGGTCGCTTGCAGGTTTTCCTTCGTGTACCGCAACTCCGCTTCCAGGTTCTCGATCCGGTCGCGCGAAAGCTGCCGGACGTCCGAATCGGGCGTGGCACGCCGCCCCTCGGCGATCTCGTCCTCCGAGGGTTGGGCCAGTTCGACGATGGAGACGAGCACCTGCACGCTCTTGCTGCGACGGTTCTCGACGGGTTCGGCCGAGACGCGGTAGACGGCTTCGCGTCCATCGAGCGTGGCCCGCACCCCCGAATACTGCACGGGCACCAGCTCCTTGCTGGCCTTCTGGATGGCTCCGGTCACCCCCGCGCGGAATTCGTCGTGCAACAGGTCGAATACGTCGGTACTCGACCGGCCCGGGCGTATGCGAAGGAACTTGTCGCCGTCGCCGAACACGTGCAGAAGCTCGCGACGGTCGCTGATGAGAAAGCCGGGAGGCATGTAGCGTCCCAGCAGGGTGTCGTAGGCGGCCACCAGTGTAGCGTCGGCCATGGTCCGCGGCGGCGCGACAAGGAGGGGCGATCGCCCGCGCACACCCGGCGAGCGCAGCGGCTGACGGGCGTCGGCCGAGAGGGCCACGTCGCGCCTCTTGCGATACAGCTTCCAATGGTCGTCCAGGGGCGAGAATTCTTCCTGCAACTCGCCGGGCGTCTCGCTGGGACCCAGCAACAGGATGCCGTCGACTTTCAGGCCGAAGTGCAACAGCGAGAGCGTCTTTTTCTGCGCGAGTGGTTGCAAATAGATGAGCAGGTTGCGGCACGTGACCAGGTCGAGCTTGGTGAATGGGGCGTCCTTCAACAGGTTGTGCGGCGCGAACACGATCATCTGCCGCAGTTCCTGCCCGACGTGATAGCCATCGGCCTGGCGGTGGAAGTAGCGCGCGAGCCGGCGTTCTCCCACGTCGGCCAGCGCGTCGTCGCCGTACACGCCGAGACTGGCGATTTCCAGCGAGCCGCGGTGGGCGTCGGTGGCGAACACTTTGGCGTTGATCGGGCGGCCGGCCGCCTCCAACTGCTCGTGCAGCAACATGGCCACGCTGTACGCTTCCTCGCCCGTCGCACAGCCGGTGACCCAGACGCGAATCTCCTGCTCGCGTGGTACCTTGCGCAGCAACTCGGGAAAGACCACTTCCTCGAGCTTGGCGAAGGCGCCCGGGTCGCGGAAGAAACGGGTGACGCCGATCAACAGGTCTTTGTACAACGCATTCAATTCGACCGCGTCGTCTCGCAACTTTTCGGTGTATTCGCGCAGACTGTCGATCTTGTTGATCGGCAGACGGCGCTGAATGCGGCGCCCCACCGTCGTGCTTTTGTAGTGCGAGAAGTCCAGGCCGTATTCTTGATTGAGCAATTCGAAGATTTCGGCGAACCCTTGGTGGTCGACGTCGACGGAGCCGTCCACTCCGGGATTGGCCAGCGTGCGAGCGTGCCGGACGAGCGCCTCGGCGATCTGTTCCGGCGGCAGCTCCAGATCGACCACGCCGGTCTCGATGGCGCTGACCGGCATGCCGTCGAACTTGGCCGTGCTCAGGCTCTCGCAGATCACCAGGCCGCCGGCGGCGTGGATGTCGCGGATGCCGCGCGACCCGTCGCTTCCACTCCCCGACAAGACGACGGCCATGGCGCGCGAGCCGGCGTCTTGGGCGAGCGATCGGAAGAAATGATCGATGGGCAGGGTCAGCGCCTGCTTGGGGTCCTTGTCGGTCAGCAGCAGCTTACACCCGGAAATGATCATGTCTTTCCGTGGCGGAATCAGGTAGATGTGGTTGGGCTCGACCACCATCTCATGCTCGGCGCGGCACACCGGGATGTCGGTCTGCCGGGCCAGCAGCTCGTCCATGAAACTCTTGAAGTCGGGAGACAGGTGCTGGATGACGACGAACGCCAGGTTCGAATCGCGCGGCATGTTGCGGAACATCTGTTCCAGCGATTCGAGTCCCCCCGCGGAGGCGCCGATACCCACGATGTAAAGTGGTTCGCCCTTGCCGCGAGGCCAACCCTCCACCGGCTCGATCAGTGGGTTGGCGTCAAAAGCCGGTTCCACGAGAGCATCTCCCTTCTAGCCGGCCCGCAAGTCGTCGCCTATCCGTCTACGAAGGCGATCTCCAAGTATCCTGCGAGCCCTTGCAAAAGCCAGAGCTTTTTCGTCGGCGGAAGCAATTGATGTACCGAGAACTCCCGCGGTTTACTCGCCTTGCTATAAGTTTATTCATGGCAGTACGTTGCGTCGCCTGTGTCCGTGAAAAGGACAGGTTGGTTTGGACCTGGAGTTGGGGTCCGATCGACCAGTTCGTCGGCGGTGCTGATAAGCGGAAGGCCAGTACGTATGGGGCAGGGAATGGGGTCGCTCGTTGCGGCGCCGGCCGGCATGGCCTACTCTTTTCACGATACGAACCGTTGCGCCCCCTTTAGCGAACCGTCATGCCGGCCGAGCGATTACGAGGTATCTTCACACCCAACATCGTGCCGCTCGACGCGCGCGGCGAGATCAACGAGCCGGAGTTGCGGCGTTACACCGACTGGCTCATCGAGCGCGGTGTACACGGGCTGTATCCCAACGGTTCCACCGGCGAGTTCACGCGTTTCTCGCCCGAAGAACGGCGACGCATCATCGCCATCATGGCCGACCAGACGCGCGGCCGTGTGCCGATTCTGGCCGGCGCCGCCGAAGCCAACGTGCGCGAGACGGTGGCGGCGTGCGAGTATTACCACGGCCTCGGCGTGCGGGCGGTGGCCATTGTCTCGCCCTATTACTATCGCCTCAGCCCGGCCAGCGTGTACGCCTACTTCCGCGACATCGCGCGGCATTCGCCGGTCGATATCACGCTCTACAACATTCCGATGTTCGCGTCGCCCATCGACGTGCCGACGATCCAGCGCCTCAGCGAAGAATTCGAGCGCGTCGTGGCCATCAAAGATTCTTCGGGTGATCTGCCGAACATGATCCGCATGATCAAGGCCGTCCGCCCGAATCGGCCCGACTTCAGCTTTCTCACCGGTTGGGACGCGGCGCTCATGCCCATGCTCCTCATCGGTTGCGATGGCGGCACGAATGCCACGGCCGGCATCGTGCCCGAGCTGACCCGAAAGCTCTACGACCTGACCACAGCCGGCCGCCTGGACGAAGCCCGGGAGCTGCAATACAAGCTCATCGGCCTCTTCGACGCCATGCTCTTTTCGGCCGACTTTCCCGAAGGTTTCAGGGCGGCGCTGACCTTGCGCGGATTCCAAGCCGGCGCGGGCCGGCAGCCCCTGAGCGATACGCAGCAGGTGCAGATCGCCGCACTGCGCGAGACCCTGCAATGCATGCTGGCCGAAGAGGGGTTTGCGGATGAACCGATCGGCGGTTGCCCGCCCGGCGGTAGACGGCCCGATGCCAAGGCGGTCGACCAGATCGTGCAAGGCGTGATGGCCGAGTTGAAACGTCGAGGTCTGGCATGACGGCGCTCGCGCTCCTCGAGATCGGTAATCTTTCGCCTGCCCTCATCGCCGCCGACCGCTGCGTGAAGTCCGCCGGCGTGCGCATCATCGGCATCGAGAGCACCGACGGGGCGGCTCAGTGCATCAAACTCGCGGGGCCGGCCGACGCGGTCCGCGAAGCGGCCGAAGCCGGCGCGGCGGCCGGACGGCAGATGGGCACGACCGTCTTCTGGTCATGGCTGCCGGGTCCCTTGCCCGAAACCGTTCAAGTTGCCAGTCAGCCGCCGGCCTTCAGTCCGCTGCTTGAAGTTTACGACGCTCGCATACCACACGAGGTTTCCATGAATCCATCCGATGCTCTGGGGCTGCTCGAAACACAGGGGCTCGTCGCGGCCCTGCACGCGACCGACGAAATGCTGAAGTCGGCGGCGGTAACGCTGGTGGGCAAGGAGAAGATCGGCGCTGCGTACGTCACCATCATGGTGCGCGGCGATGTGGCCGCGGTGCAGGCAGCGATCGCCGCCGGCAAGCAAACGGTCGAACGGCTCGGCGGCAAGTTGATTCTCGCCGACGTCATCAGCCGCCCGCATCCCGACCTGGCCGCGCTGCTGCCAAAATGACGGCCCGAGCCCGCCCAGCCTCGCACGAAGCGGCCCCGGCCGCGGGCGGCACACCGTCTTGGCGGGACTTGTGGTCGGACGGCGTGCGATGGGGTGAGGCGCCGTGGTACGCCGCGTTCCTGGTGCTCGTCTTCCTGGTCGGCTGCGTTCAGTTGGAAGACCCCGATATCTGGTGGCACCTGCGCACCGGGCAGTTGATCTACGAGCGCGGGCAGGTGCCGCGCACCGATTGGTTCACTTACACCAATCCCGATAGCCCGTGGACCGATCTCCATTGGGGCTTTCAGCTATTCGCCGCCGCCGTCTGGCATCTGGGCGGAACCCCTGCTCTCGTCGTGACGAAGAGTCTGTTCGCCGTAGCCACCTTTGCATCGGCATTGATGGCCACTCGCCGTGGCTGGCCGGCGTGGCAGGCGGCCGCCTGCTGGTTGCCGGCGCTGCTCATCTTCTCGGAACGCAATCTCGTGCGGCCCGAGATGTTCTCGTTCCTGTTCCTGGCCGCCGAACTGACGATCCTGTTTCACGCCCGCGCGCGGCCACGGTTGCTCTGGTTCCTGCCGGCGATCCAACTTCTATGGATCAATGTGCAAGGGCTGTTCGTGTTGGGACTCGTGCTGTGGAACTGTTTTTTCCTGGGCGAGGTGGCTCGTTGGTGGTTCGCTTCCGGAGGCGATGACAGTTCGCCTCCGCCCACCAAGGCCACCTTTTATCGCTTGGCGCTCGTTGGCGGGCTGATGGCCGCCGCCGCTCTGGCGAATCCTTATGGATTCGACGGTCCTCTGCTGCCGTTCACGCTGGTGAAACGCATCGAGGGCCCCGAGAAGCCGTTCTATGCACAGTTCTCCGGCGAATTTCGCGGCTTGGGGGAATTCATCGAGCGGTTCGGCGTCGGCGCTTTGACGCAAAACCTGACGACGTGCATGCTGTTGGTGTTGTTCGTGCTCGGTTGTCTGAGCTTTGTGCCGCGTCTGGTCCGCGGGCGACTCGACCTCTATCGCTTGAGCCTATTCGCCCTCTTCGCCTGGTTGGGTTGGGCGGCCAACCGCAATGCGATGTTGTTCGGCCTGGCGGCCACGACGGTGCTGCGGGCCAACGTGGGCGAATGGTTGGCCGGACATAGGCCGGGCGAAGGTCGTCTCAGGCTCGGCCCGGTCAGCACCGCCGCCGCGCTCGGGATCTTGCTCCTCGGCGTGCCGTGCAACCTTCTGTCGGTCATGCGCCCGGCGGAACTCCCGCGATGGTTCGGTGTGGGCGAGATTCCCAACGCCTTTCCGCACGAGGCGGCGGAGTTTCTGGGCCGGCCGGGCATGCCCCGCCGCTGCTACGCGATCGACGAAGGTGCCGCCGCCGTTTACATCTTTCATAACGGCCCGCGGCAGAAGGTGTTCGCCGATGCGCGGCTGGAGGTGAACACGCACGCGACGCTCGAACGCTACCTGGCCATCGAAGGGCAGATCGTGGTCGGAGATCCGCACGTGCTCGATAGCCTGACCCAGGGCATCGAGCCCGACGCGAGCGGCGACGTCGAACCGCCCGCGATCTTGATTTCGCTACCCTATCTGGCGAATAACGGGCCCTTGCAACGGGGCCTATCACGTCTTGGGCAATACCGGCGCGTGTACGTCGACGACAGTGCCGTCGTATTTCTCGTTCATGAGCGAGCCGAAGCGTTGGGTTTGGCCGAACTGCACCCCGTTGAGGCCACGGAAGAGCCGCTCCGCTAGGGCATTTGTCGACGTTGGGCCACCATGAAGGCTCGGGGCCGAATCGTCGCAAGTTGGCGTCATCTCGAGGGGGCGTTAGAATAAGCGGCGCTTCGTCGGTCCGCTGCCAAGGCGTCTGGCCCGCCGGCGAACGGGCACTTTTTTAGGCGAGAAGTATGCCGACGATACTCATAGTCGACGATTCCGCCGTCGATCGGCGGTTGGCGCAAGGCGTATTGGAAAAGAACGAGCACCTGGCGTTTCTCTACGCGGTCGACGGGGCCGATGCGGCCGAGCAGATCAAGATCTCGCCGCCCGATTTGGTGCTGACCGATCTACAGATGCCCGTGATGAGCGGCTTGGAACTCGTGCGCCATGTGCGTGAGCACCATCCGCTCGTGCCCGTGATCCTGATGACGGCGCAGGGGAGCGAGGAGATCGCCGTACAGGCGCTGGCCTCGGGCGCGTCGAGCTATGTGCCGAAATCGCGGTTGGCTCGCGAGTTGGCTTCCACCGTCGAGAACGTTTTGGCGACTTCGCGGGCCGAGCGCCATCACGCCCGGATGATGGAGTGCGTGACGCGCAATCATTGGACGTTCGTGCTGGATAACGATCCGAGCCTGATTCCGGCCGTGGTCGACCACGTGCAGCAGCAGATCACGAAACTGAAACTGTGCGACGAGACGGGCCGCATTCGCATCGCGATCGCCTTGGAGGAATCGTTGCTCAACGCGCTCTACCACGGCAACCTCGAAATCGGTTCGGAATTGCGCGAGCAGGACAGCCGTCGTTATTACGCGCTGGCCGAAGAGCGACGCCGCGAAGAACCGTATCGGAGCCGCACCGTGCACTTCGAAATATCGCTGAGCGCCCAGGATATGACCTTCCTCGTACGCGACGCCGGGCCGGGGTTCGACCCCCACGATGTGCCCGATCCGACCGATCCGGCCAACCTCGAGCGATGCTCCGGGCGCGGCCTGATGCTGATCCGGGCGTTCATGGACGAGGTGCGTCACAACGAGCGGGGCAATGAGATCGTGATGATCAAACGCCGCGAGACTTGAAATGGCCAGAGTCTACAAACAGGAGGGCATCACGATCGTCGAGATCGATGCGGAATACGATTCGCTCGATATCGTGAAACTCAACGACTTGGGCCAGGTGTTGCTCGGAGCGGTGGCACAGGCCGATCCACCCAAGGTGCTGCTCGACATGGGGCGCACGACGTTCATCGGCTCGCATTTCCTGGGATTGCTGATCCGGGCCTGGAAGCGGCTGCGCGATCGCCACGGCGAGTTGGCCGTCTGCCACGTCAACGAGGTGTGCGGCGACGTGTTGCGGGCCAGCAAGCTCGACATGATCTGGCAGATATTCCCCGACCGCGACACGGGCGTTGCCCGACTGCGGCAGCCGCTCTAGCCCACGGCCGCTCGCCTGCCTGTCGCTGTCATGGCGTTCCTTGCGCCGCCCCTGGGCAGAATCTGACTTGCCAAGATGGGGAATAATCCTGCCGCCCGCGCGCGAATAGAATCAATGTGTGCTGAGTCGGTATCCGTCGTTGTCTCGTCGACCGCCGCTCCGTGTCGCTCTCGCTCGCCGAATTCAATCGCCTGGTGTCGGAGCATGGCCCGGCCATGTACCGGCTGGCGTATCGACTGACGGGCGACCGCCACGAGGCGGAGGATATCGTCCAAGATACCTTCCGCTCGGCATGGAACAGCCGCCGGAGATACGAGGCAGGCCGGGGCGAACGGGCCTGGTTGGCGGCCATCCTGCGGCGTCGCGTGGTGGACCGTCGTCGTCGGCGATCCTGGTCGCTCGGCCGGTTGGTCATGCCCGTGGGCGAACCGCTGGTCGAGGGAAACGATTCGGCGCTCGATCCCTATACCGACGAGATGCAGCAGGCGCTCTCGCGCTTGCCGGTCGAATTGCGAGAAACGTTGCTCTTGGTGGTGGTGGGTGAACTGACCCATCAAGAGGCCGCGGACCTGCTGAACGTGCCGCTCGGAACCGTGCTATCGCGCGTCAGCCGCGCTCGGCAACAATTGCGTCGCCACTGGTTGACCATCAGCCGGGAGCTTTGATTTGGTGCGATCCGATCTCCGTGTTACCGCTGAACGGGTCCTGAAAGTTTGCCGTTAGGCTCCGAGAACGATGTTTTCCTCACCGATCGACCCCGACTTGGCCGCCCGACTCAACAACGTGCCGTTGCCGGCCGATTTGTTCGTTCGGCTGCGGGCCGTTCCGCTGGCCCACGATGATGATCTCGATGCCGCTCTGGCTGACGTTCCCGTGCCCGCGGGATTGGAACGGAGCTTAGCGCGGCCGGTTCGTTACCGGCCAAGGTGGGCTGTTCCTTTGCGGCAGGCCGCGGCCGCGGTGCTGGTCTTCGCGGTCAGCCTTTCGTATGTCTTCGCGGTCGTCGTCTTCGTCGCGGCGCGATTCGCCGAGCGCGCCTGGGCAGGTGAATCACCGCCGGTGCTGGCCACGGCGCTCGATCGAACGGAACCGCTACTGGAACAAGTATCGGACGACGTCGATCCGCCTCTGATCGACATCGATGCCCTTGCGGCCGATGCAGGTTCGGCTGAGCGGATAGACGTATCGCCATCGTCTGTCGCCCCGGACGAGCCGTTGATGATCGACGGCGGCGGCACCGCTGCCGCCCTGGCTGCCGGACCACAACCGGCGATCTCGGGACCGCTCATGGCATACGACACGTGGTCGATCGAACGCCCGTCCATTGCGGTCGGCGGCGTTGGTCGTTCTGACCATGCCGATCGGCATGGTGCCTTCTGGCGGCAAACCGGGTTGTTGCCGTGGCTCCAAGTTACGGCGGGACCGCCCATCGAGGTGCCGCTGGCGACCGACGACACCGGTTACCGACTGTTCCGCCATGAACTCGGTGCAGGCCGCCTCCCCGCTCCCTCGGCCGTCCGCGTAGAAGAGTTCTTGGCCGGCATCGATTACGGGCTGAGCGATCTGCCGCCGCTCTTGCTCGTCGCGGCGCCGAGTCCGTTCGGGTCGATCGGTATCGAAGGCCGCGGCGACAACACCCGCTGGCTTGTAATGATCGCCGCGAATGTCTCCGAACCCCAATGCGGAAGCTCGGAGCCATCTGCGGATGTAACTCGAGGGTGGCGTGTTTCGATCCGATTCGATGCCGAGCGGGTGCGGGGATATCGCGTGATCGGCTATGGCCTCTCAAATGATGGTGACGGTCGAACCGATCTTGACGATGACAACGAATGGTCGGACCAAACGTTCTTTGCGGGGAACAAGGCGGCGATCGTGCTGTGCGAAATCGAACTCTCAGGACCGTACGATCGACAAGCCGATTTGGCGAGCGTTTCGATCGTGGAGGCGAACGCGACGCTCGGGAGCAATCCTCGGCCGCGTCGCGATGTCACGGCCGTACTGCGAGCCGGGATGTTTGCCGCCGATTTCGATACGGCCCCGGTCGTCTGGCAGCAAGCGGCTCTCGTGGCCTTGGCCGCCGAGCATTTCGCCCGGTCTCCCTTCGCCGCGGAGGTGACGCTGGCCGAGATTGCCGCACGGGCGCGGCGCATCGAGCCCATGGTCCACGAGCGGGCCGGTTGGCGCGAATTTATCGAGATGGTGACGGCGGCGGAACGCATCGCGCGGCTACCCAGAACGTTCATGGGTAGCCTGTGAATCGGTGGTCTCGGGGCGGCGAAAAGCAACCCATTTCAGGGGCCGTCAAGAATGGTTTTTGGGCGAGCCGGAGAAAGACTTCCTTGCTTCGCGCGGTTGCACTTTATAAGCTGGATGTTTCGGTGAAATCTCACGTATGTAGCCTGGCCTCCGGTCGCCGGAACCCGCCGGCCGTGGCTTGCTTCTCATTGCTTCGAGGACGATTGGGATGAGGATTCCATTCTGTACTGGCCGCCGATTCGTTCTGCTGGCCAGCGCCGCTCTGGCATGCGTCCTTTGGCTCCAGGCCGGTCCGATCGCCGCGGAAGAAGCGTACGAGCGCTTCCTCGAAGGGCTCAAGGAACAAGGGCTGTTCGACGTCGCGCTCGATTACCTCGGCTTGATGCAGACGAGCCCGCTGATCACGGAGGGGCAGAAGCAGGAACTGGCCTTCGAGGAAGGACGACTGCTCGTCGACAACGCTCGGGCCGAGAACGACGCGACCGCCAAGACGAAACTGCTCGACCGGGCCCGCGACCGCTTCGCGGATTTCATCAAGACGAACCCTTCGAATCCTAAGGCCGCCACCGCCGAGACCGAACTCGGCAACGTGCTCGTGGAGCGCGGTCGCAGCCTGCTCGACCAGGCCGCGCGACCGGCCAACGCGACCAAGAAGGATGCTCTCACGAAGCAAGGCCGCGACATGCTCGAACAGGCCAAGAAGGTCTTCGACGAAGCGGAGACGAAGTTCGACGCACGCTCCAAGGAGTTCCCGAAGTTTATCGATAAGAAGAAAGAAGCCGCAAAGTTCGATCTGCGTGAACAGGCTCGTGGCGACCTGCTGCGCGCCCAGATGTTGTCGGCCGGTATCGTGCGGGAACTCGCGCGAAGCTACCCCGACGGATCACCTGAGAACAAGAAACTGATGCAGGATGCGGCCGACAAGTACAAAGCGATCTACGACAAGCGTCGCAAGTATCTCGTCGGCCTGATGGCCCGACTGCAGGAGGGCAACTGCTATCAGGATCTGGGCGACACGAAGCGGGCCATCGGCAACTACGAGACGCTCCTTTCGCAACCCGACGAAGGACCCATGCATGCTCTCCGGACGACGGCCTTGCACCTCACACTCAAGTGCCTGACGTCGGACAACGAAAAGAATTACGAATCGGCCGTGCAACGCGGTGACGAGTGGCTCGAGAAGGCCCTGCCCGCCGACTCGCGCACGCCCGACGGACTGGGGATCACGTATTTCACGGCCTTGGCCAACTACCGACTGGCCGACACGCTGACCAATGCCGAGGACCTGCAACGCAAGAAGGCGCTCTTGCTCGCCGCGAGGAAGCAGACGCAGTGGGTCGCCAAGGCGCCGTCGTACAAGAATCCCTACCGCGACGATGCGCAGCAGCTCTATCGCAAACTGCTGGGCACCGAGGGAGAGGAGCAGAAAGAACCGGCCAATTTCGCCGAGTCGCTCGACCGGGCCAAGGAACTTCTCGACCGCCAACAAGACCGGTTGGCGCAGGTCAAGGTCGCGGCGGAGATGAAGGACGAGGAGAACATACCCAAGTACAAGGGCGAGGCCCAGCAGTTCGGCCAAGAGGCCACCGGCTACTTCCGCCGCGCGCTCGAGCTGCGCGACGACGAGACGCCGCTCGATAGCGTCAACATCGCCCGCTATTACCTGTGCTATCTCGACTTCCAAGGGGGCAATTACTACGACTCGGCCATTCTCGGCGAGTTCGTCGCCAAGAACTATCCCAAGAGCCAGGGCGGTCGGCAGTGCGCCAAGATCGCCATGGCGGCCTACGCCCAGACGTACGAAGCCGGTCGCAAGGCCCAATTAAACAACGAAGTCGACCGCGACAAGATGGTCGAGATCGCCGACTTCATCACCTCGGCCTGGCCCGGCGGCGAAGAGGCCGACGAGGCGTGGAGCCTGCTGCTGCAGATTTCTCTGGCCGCCGACCAGATCGACAAGGCGCTCGAGTATTTGCAGAAGATTCCCGCCGATTCGCCGCGCCGCGGCGAGGCCGAGCTGAAGGCCGGCCAGGCGTTGTGGGCGGCCTATCTGCGGGCCGCGCGCCGAGACGAGTCGGATCGGCTCCCTCAGGCCGAACTCGACGAGATGTTCAAATCGGCAAGCACATTCCTTTCCGACGGCTTGAAGCGGGCCCGTGTCGGGATCGACGCCGGCACGGTGCCGGTCACGCTCACCGTCGCGGCGGCTGCACTATCTCTGGCCCAGATCCAGATCGAATCGGGGCAAGCCGCTCAGGCCATCGACCTGCTGAACGATGCCAAGCTCGGTCCGTTGACCTTGGTCACCGCCGGCGATCCGGTGGCGAAGCTGGGGAATTTCGGCATCGACGCTTACAAACTGGCTTTGCGGGCCTATGTCGCTACCCAGGCGCTCGACAAGGCCGAGAGCACCATGGAAGCGCTCGACAAGTTGGTGGCGGAGGGGGGCGACGCCAACGCCGCCGGCCAATTGACGCGCATCTATATCGCCCTGGGGCGGGAACTGGAGCAACAGTTACAGCGGCTACGACAGGAACAGAAGGCCGACGAATTGGCCGCCGTCTCGAAGGGTTTCGAGCTGTTCCTCGACCGCATTTCCTCGCGAGCCAAGGGGAACACTTTCAGCTCGCTGAGCTGGGTGGCCGAGACCTATTTCAGTCTGGGAAGCGGCGCCTCCCCCGTCGAAGCCAAGGAACCGCCCGCCGAGGCCAAGGCTTATTTCGACAAATCGCTGAAGACCGACGAGAAGATCATCGCCACGGCAACCTCGGAGAAAGACTTCGCCACGGCCGGAGCGGTGCCCGCCGTCAAACTGCGCATGGCCCGCACCCATCGGCGTATGCGGCAATACAAGCAAGCGTACGATTTGCTCGTCGAGGTGCTCAAGGGAAAATCGAACCTGATCGATGCGCAGAGCGAAGCCGCTCGCAACTTTCAAGATTGGGGCGTCGAGAAGCCCGAGTACTTCATGAAGGCGATCGCCGGCGACGTGAAGCAGAAGAACCAGGAAGGCCGCGAAGAGAACCTCCTCTGGGGATGGGCGAAGATTGCCGTCCGCACGCAGTCGCAAAAGACGTCGGATGCCTTTTACGAGGCGCGCTACAACCAGGCGAAATGCTACGTGGAGCTGGCCAAGAAAAAGAGCGGCCCCGAACGCACCGACAGCCTGAGCAAGGCGGAACGCGATATCGTGTTCACGTATCGCCTGCGCCCGCGGTTGGGAGGCCCCGAGTGGCACAAAAAGTTTGATACCTTGCTGCGCAACGTGCAGCAACTACAAGGCAACTCGAAGCCGACCGGCTTGCCCGAAGAAGCAAGCAAGTCGGCGGGCTCGGTCAAGCCGGTCAGCACCGGCGCGGCAAAGTAAGCGAATCGTCACGAACAGTTAGTCTTGGAACTGCCGAGGAGTCGATCTCTCCATGAAAACTACACGCGTTGCGGCATTGGCCGCTTGCGTACTCGCCGTGCCCGCCTGGTCGCGGGCCGCCGACGATACCATTAAGAAGACGGGCGAGACGCCCATCAAGTGCTCGATCTCCTCGATCAGCAAGGACGAGGTGAAGTACGAGAAGGGGGGCAAGGAAGAGACGGTGCCCACCTTCGAGATCGAATCGATCCGCCTCGCGGACGAGCCGGCACAGCTCAACCTGATTCGCAATCAGGCGAACAACGGCGCCTACGAAAATGCCCTCAAGGCGCTCGATCGTTTGGATGTCGATTCCATCGAGAAGGCCGAGGTCAAGGGAGAGGTTCAATACCTGCGGGCCTATTGCACCGCGCGGCTGGCGTTGGGCGGCAGCGGCGACGTAGGCGCTGCGGGCCGCCAGGTGAAGGAGTTCATCGATGCCAACTCCAATAGTTATCACTACTACCCGGCGAACGAATTGGCCGGCGACCTGCTGGTGGCGCTGGGCAGATACGATGCGGCCACGAACTTCTATAAGGCTCTGAGCACCGCCCCGGCGGCTGCTTGGAAGATCAAGGCCGGCATCGACACGGGACGCGCCAAGCTGGCGGAAAAGAAGTACGAACCCGCTTTGAAGGAATTCGAAACGGCGCTTGGGTTGACCGATCAGGACAAGTCGCCCGAATCGCAAAAGCTGGCCGCCATGCTCGGCAAGGCAGCCTGTCTGGCGCAAACGGGCAAGCCCGACGAGGGCATCAAGCTGGCGGAGACGGTCATCTCGAAGTTGCCTGCCGAGGAGGTCGACTTGCACGCTTGGGCTTACGTGGTGCTGGGTAACTGCTACCGCCAGCTACCCAACCACACGAAGCAGGCGCTGCTCGCCTTCTTGCACGTCGACGTGCTCTATTTCTCGAACCCGCAGTGGCACGCCGAGGCGCTCTGGAACCTGGCTTCGCTCTGGCAGGAACTGAAAAAGATCGACCGCGCCACGCAGGCGTCGGCGATGCTCAAGGAACGTTATCCCAACAGTACATGGGCCAAACTCTAGGGGCGCGGTGAGCACACCTGACCCCATACCCCCCCTACATCTTCGGAGAACAGACTAATGCGACCTCGGTATCTGACCGGTTGGCTGGGCGCGGCGATTTGTGGGCTGCTGCTCCTCGGCCTTTGTGATTACGGCTTCCTGAGTTTGGCCGGCCCCTCGGTCGCCCAGGCGCAGGAAGAGGGGGCCGGCGACGCCGCCGCGGGCGATGCAGGGGCGCCCAAGCGAGAAAGCCAGCTCACGTTTTTCTATAAGGCTCTCGGACCCAAATATGTCGTGGCCTTCCTGGCGCTTTCCTTCACGTTCGTGGCGCTGATCGTGATGAACGTCCTCACGTTGCGGCGTTCGAGCATCGTGCCGATGGAACTCGTCGAGGCCTTCGAGGCCAATCTGAACGAGAAGAAGTATCAGGAGGCTTACGACCTGGCCAAGAACGACGATTCGTTCCTGGGACACGTGTTGGCAGCCGGTCTGGCCAAGCTTTCGCAGGGATATGCACAGGCCATCGAGGCGATGCAAGAGGTGGGTGAAGAGGAGACGATGAAGCTCGAACACCGCCTTGGCTATATCGCCCTGATCGGCACGATCAGCCCGATGGTCGGCCTGCTGGGCACGGTCGACGGCATGGTCGTGTCGTTTCAAGTTATCGCCCAGAGCACCACGCAACCCAAGCCCTCCGAGTTGGCCCAAGGTATTTCGATGGCCTTGATCACGACACTGGTCGGCCTGTGGCTCGCCATCCCGGCCATCGCCTTGTTCGGCATCATGCGCAACCGCATGGCCCGCTTGACGCTCGAAGTGGGCATCGTCAGCGAAGGGTTGATGAGCAAGCTGCCCATGAAGAAAGCGTAGCGCGGGCGCAGTCGTCCGCGACGGATGTCAGACCGGCACAGTTCACCTGCCGATTTGACCGCCGAACGGCCGATTTGACCGCCACTCACTCCACGGGCGTTTCTCCAAACAAACTTTTCGAGCGAGCAGCCGGCCCGGGCCGGTCAATCCAGGACGCAGCACATGGCCAAGCGAAAGAAATTCGACATCTCGGCGGAAGGCGACATGACGCCGATGATCGACATGACCTTTCAGTTGATCGCTTTCTTCATGGTGCTCATCAATTTCGCGGAAGGGGACCAGGATCAGCGGATCAAGTTGCCGTCCAGCGAGTTGGCCAAGCCGCCCGACGCACCGGTCGAAGCCCCGCTGATTCTGCAGTTGACGGAAGAGGGGAACGTGTTGCTCGGCGGCGATAAAGTGCCCATCGCCGACATGTCGCGCTACCTGCGTACGGAGTCCGAAATCATCAGGCGGCAAGATAAGGTCCCGTCCGAAGCATCGGTGATCATCCGGGCCGACCGCGGCACCAAGACGGGCCTCGTGCAAGAATTGATTAAGAAGTGTCAGGAACAGGGTTTCGAGAAGTTTTCCTTGCGCGCCAAACAAGAAGCGCGCGGTCCATGATGGATGGAGTTCGGGCGATCCATTCGGCCCCGTTCGCGATAGGCAGAGAGCATTGTCGCGGGCGGTGCCTACCCGACAGGACATGAGCACGCTATGAAAATACGCAAATCCGCCGCTTCGGGCAACGACAAGGTCGAAATGCAGATGACGCCGATGATCGACGTCGTCTTCCAGTTGCTGACGTTCTTCGTGATGAGTTTCAAGATCGTCTCGCAGGAAGGCGACTTCAACATCAAGATGCCGATCGCCGCCGCATCGAGTTCCGAACAACAGGTCGAATTACCGCCCATCAAGCTGCGGCTTGCGGCCGATGCCCAAGGCAACCTGAGCGGGATCAGCATGGGCGAGCGTCAGCTCCGTAACTACCGCGACCTGCATACCGAGATCCTGAACCTGGTGGGGACGGACACGGGCCCCAATTCCATGGCGGCGCAGGCGGAGTGCGAGATCGACGCCGATTACAACCTGCACTACGAGAACGTCGTCGACGCGATCACGGCCATCTCCGGGCATGTCGACGCTTCGGGCCACGTCGTCAAGCTCATCGAGAAGCTGAAATTCGCTCCGCCCAAGCAGGGTGGATGACGAACGCGACCGGGCTTTCGTGTGCCGCCCGACTCACGCCCGCGGGTGGAACTTGCGGTGCACGGCCTTGAGACGCGCCGGATCGACGTGTGTGTAGATCTGCGTGGTGGCGATGCTGGCGTGACCCAGCATCTCCTGCACCTGCCGCAAGTCGGCGCCTCCGGCCAGCACGTGCGTGGCGAAGCTGTGCCGTAGCGTGTGCGGGCTGACACTATCCGGCGCCCCCGCGCGACGGGCGTACTCCTTGATCAGCTCCCAGATGCGTTCTCTCCGCAACCGCTGGCCGCGCCGCGAGAGCAACAGCCAGATCGGCGCCGGCGACGTACGCGCGGCGAGCGCCGGCCGTTCGTGTTGCAGATAATCTTTCACGGCCTCGACCGCCCGCCTACCCAGCGGAACGAGCCGCTCCTTGTCGCCCTTGCCATGGCACAGGCAGTAACCGTCGTCGAGGTGCACGTCGCGGAGTTTGAGCGTCGACAGTTCCGATGCACGGCAGCCGGTGGCGTAGAGCAGTTCGAGCATCGCCCGATCGCGCCGCCAACAAGGGTCGCTCACCCGGGGCGCCGCGAGCATCCGATCGATCAGTTCCGGCGGCAGCACCTTGGGCACCCTCTGCCACAGCTTCTGGCTGCCGAGCAACTCGACGTAATTGTCCCTGAGCGTCCCCTCCAACTGTAGATAACGGAAGAAGAGCTTGAGCGACACCAGGTGCCGCCCCAGGCTGGCCGGCGCCAATCTGCGTTGATGTAACCAGCCCGCATAGTCGGCCAGATCCTGAACGTTGAGCGCGGGAATCTTTCGCCCGCCGAGCCACTCGTAGAACCGCTTTAGATCGCGGCGATAGGCCATCACGGTATTGTCGGCCAGGTGGCATTCCGTGCGCAGGTAGTCGACGAATGCCCCCACCCACGGATGTTCCGCCCGCTGAAGAGGGGCGGCGGTGGACGTGGTCGGTTTCTTCACCATCGGTTTCGTCCTGTTCGGGAGCGTCGTACCGGCGACCGAGCCGCCGTTGCCGCGCCATGGCGAGTCGCCGGCACGGGGCTGCAACTTTGCACCATCGGCCATTCCGGCCCGACAACTCGCCAAAATCTGTTAAAATCTCGGCCGGTAGCCGCTGGGGTGGAGTTCCCCGGCCAGAGATTCGCATCCGACGGAAAGGACAACCATGAAGATTCTGGTCACGGGCGGAGCGGGGTACGTGGGCAGCCACGCCGCCCGCCATCTCGACCTCATGGGCCACGAGATCTGGATCTACGACAACCTCAGCCAGGGACATCGCGCCGCGGCCTTGCCCGGACGGCTCATCGAGGGCGACCTACACGATGAGGCGAAGCTCACATCCACGCTGCGCGACAAGAAGATCGAGGCCGTCATGCATTTCGCGGCCTTCGCACTGGTGGGCGAGTCGGTGACCGATCCGGCGAAGTATTACCGCAATAACGTGGTCGGCAGCTTATCGTTGCTCCAGGCCATGCGCAATGCGAACGTGAGCAAGATCGTTTTTTCCAGCACCACCGCCACATACGGCGCGCCGGAACGCGTGCCCATCAGCGAGGACGAGCCGCAGCGGCCCATCAATCCTTACGGGTTCACGAAGCTGGCGATCGAGCGGGCGCTGGACGATTACGCTCATGCTTACGGCTTCGCCTATGCCGCGCTGCGATACTTCAACGCGGCCGGAGCAAATCCGCGCGGTGACCTGGGGGAAGACCACCTGCCCGAATCACACCTGATTCCGATCGTGCTCCAGGTCGCCCTGGGACAGCGCGAGCGGATCACGATCTTCGGCGACGACTACCCCACTCCCGACGGAACGTGCATCCGAGATTACATCCACGTCGACGACCTGGCCAGTGCCCACGCATTGGCGCTCGAGCGGCTCCGCCCGGGCGAAGGCATCCGGCTCAATCTGGGCACCGGCCATGGGCACAGCGTGCGCGAAGTGGTCGATGCCTGCCGGCGCGTGACCGCCCGCGAGATTCCCACCGAGATCGGACCGCGTCGCAGCGGCGACCCTCCCGAGCTGGTCGCCGACTCGCGCCGAGCGCGCACCACGCTCGGATGGACGCCAAAGTACGGCGAACTCGATGCGATCGTAGCCACGGCCTGGCGCTGGCACTCCGCCCATCCGCATGGCTATGGGGACAGGTGACGACGCCACACAGCCGATCGCACCGCGCGCAAAAAAATCGGCGGTGAACCGCCGATTCTTCGCAATCAATCCGATTTTGCCGGTCGCTCTTGCGACTACGGTCCCATGGCCCGGAAGAAATTCCGCACCGGCTGTCCCGGCACATATCGCGGCGTGACGACATAGGGAGTGTAATAGCTCCTCACGACCGGGCTGTACGTGACCACCGGGCGATACGTCGTCACAGGGGCGTATGTCGTGGTGACCGGACTATAAGCCGTAACCGCCGGACTATATGCCGTGACCGATTCGGTCACGACCGGGCTGTAAGCGGTCACGGGCGGAGCGTAGTAGCTCACGGCCGCGCCGTAGTTGCCATAGTTCGCCGAATACGACGTGAAGCTCGGGGTCGAAACGGGCGGACTGTAACCGTAATTGGTCACGACGGGCCGCCAGGCGTCAACCACCACGGGCGATTGCACCACGACGGGACTGTAGGTCTCGTACACGACGCCCTGGGCCGAAGCCAGCGAGCATACGCCTAACACGACAAAAAGAGTCACCACGGCGATGGTCTGTCTCATCGATCACTCCTCGAAGTACGGGCGGGTTCGGCGGCGGTGATCTCGGTGGCAACCACCAGGGCGGTTGCCCGGACATCCGTCGTTGCCCCACCGTGCAGGTCGGTTTCGATCCGGATCTTACCCGTCATTTTACCAGGCTTCGTGCCGGCGACAAACAAGATGGGTACTAAATGCACGAGCTTCGCTTCGTGCCCGGTGTTAGCACTCAGGTCTGCCTGAAACGCGTCGTTGTCGCATTCCACGTGGGTGATGCGGAACGGCTCTTTTCCCTGGATTACGATCTGTTTGCGGACGGTCTGGCCTGGCTGCAAGCGGCCCATGGCCACCAATGGAGGATTGACGACCAACTCCGGCACGATTCGCCCTTCGACGGCCACGGGCACATGGGTGTAATTACGGTCGTTCGTGACCAGGATGAGCTGATCTTGCAGATAGCCGGCCGGTGCGTCGGGGGTGAGCGACACATTCAAGCGGTAGCTGACCTGGCCGTTCTGCCGGCTCTTCTCGGTCGCGGTCGCCTTGATGTACGGGCTGCTCGATTGAACGTCGGTGATCTTCCAGTCGCCGCGTCCGGCGTAGTTCACGTTCACTTTCTTCTGGGCCTGTCGCCCCTGGTCCAGCGAGCCGAATTCGATGCTGCCCGGATCGACCACGACGTCGGTGCGGATGTAGCCGTCGACGCGCAACTGAACCTCGGCCGCATAGGGTCGGTCGATGGTGACGGTGAGCGTGGCACCGCGCTGGCCGCTGAAGCGGTCGGTGTTGAAGTGGGCAACGATCTCCGATGTCTCATACGTCTTGATCGTGTCTTTCGTGACCCACGGGGTCGTGCATCCGCAGCTCGCGCGAATGCCCGCGACGTGGATGTCTTCCATATACAGGTTTTCGAACTTGAAACGGTGTTCGGTCTTCGCGCCGCGAGCCACGCTGCCGAAATTGTACTGCGTCTCCTTGAACATCTTCCGCGCCCATTCCTGGGCCGAGACCGGAACGACGCCGAAACACAGCAAAGCTACCGCAAATGCCACCGTTGAACGAAGCCGTGTGGTCACCGCACACCCTCCCACAAAATGTTTCCTTAGGTAGAGGCCCTTCCTCAAGGAAGCATAGAACTTTGCACCAATAATGCCAAATCGCAGAATTTTTATTCAAGTGTCCGCTTTGCCGAGAATTGGCGTGAGCACGACTGTGACCGGGCACGGGCGACCACAATTAAGACCGCCGATCGATCCGGCGCGTGAATCGCTTTTGCACCGGCGCCGATAAATCGATACGGCTACGAGCGTCACGTGCGGCCTTTAGGTTACCGCGCAGAACGAAAAAGCCAGCCTTATCGACGATTCCGAATTTAGAGCAACCGACGAAACCACATCTCGCTTCGAAAAAATCGGCGTTTCTCGGTCGATTTTTCGCGCTCCGACTTGCGTGTTTTGTCCGCCGGTCGTCGGCTTAGTGGGTGGCCGAAGCTTGCGCTTCGCTGGCCGAAAGAAAACCATCGCCGTCGAGGTCGAGTTTGCGGAATTTGTCGCCTGTTCCGGGAAATTCATCCAGACTGACCTCGTGATCTCGGTTGGCGTCCATTTGCACGAACCAAGCCGGACCCTGCGAGTTCTCGGCGGGCATGTCGGCCATCGCCATGACGCGCCGCATCGACATGTTTGCTGTTCCACGGCCGATCGAGAGCGTCATTCCGCCGGGAAGCTCGTCGAGACCGAGCCGCCCGTCGCCGTCGGTATCGAGAACCATCAGCGCCTGCCGAGCAGCCTGCAACTCGCGTGCGGTCAGGCGGCCGTCCTGATTGGCGTCCAAGAGCGGAAAGAGCACGTCTTGGTCGTCCTCGGCCAGGGCGTGCACCGCGCTCGATTGCGGCTGCTGCCGCCGACGGAAGGCCAGGAATTCGTTCAAAAAGACCTTGGCGTCGGCGTTCTCGTCGGCCTCGTCGAACAGTTTGGCCACGTCCGGTGCCGCCCCCTCGACTTCCTCTTTGTCGAGGTAGCCGTTCTTATCCTTGTCGAACGAATTGAATTGGGCCTCGGCGGAAGGCTCGCCGGCGGGTTGCCGGTCGTCGAGCACGATGCGCAGACGGGAGTCGGCCAACTTCAGAACCAGCCCGTGCGGCGCGTGCGATACGACCTCGTCGGCGGGACCCAATTCGTCGGCCAACCGTACCAGCGAGAGACCGGCGAGCAGGTCGCCAACCTGGCCGAAATTGGCCGCCAGCACGAGATGCGGTTCGATTCGGTCGAGCCCCCGAAACTCTTCGTAGGTGAATTGCCCATCGTGGTCGGCATCGAGTTTGGCGGCCAGCGACGCGATCAAAGGTGGCGCGTTTTCGTCCAACCGGTTTCCCGACAGATAGCGTTCCGACAACGCATAGACGATGCCGTCCCAATCGGCCCGCGCACCCAGCCTGAAGGCGGCCGGTTGGTTCAGGTAAGCGTACTGCCGCATGTTCATCGCTTGCTCGTCGCCCGCCAGCGAATCGTCGAGTTCCGTCCAACTGACGATGTGGTCGTCGTTGGCGTCGCGGGCAAACAAGCGCTGCTCGGCCGCATCGAGTTCGGCACCGTCCAGCACCTCATCCTCGTTGGTGTCGAGCATCGTCCGCACGATCGACTCGCGCTGGTTCGCATGCCGGTACTGCGTTGAGCCATCGAGCGAAAACGCTTCACCCGCGCTCTTGGCGCGCGCGACAATGCGCCGCGCCTCGCCGCGATCGATCAGGCCGTTCTGGTTGGTATCGTACGTCTTCATGAACTCCTTACGGTTCACGTCGCGCGTCGACAGGTCGTAACGCTGGAGGAAGGTGCGCTTGGGATCGGTAAAGACTTCGTCCCAGGTCGCCCGGCCGTCGCCATCGTGGTCGGCCCGCTTGAGCGCGTCGTCGACCAACTCCTCGCGTGCCGAACGATAGGGCTGGCCGTCGATCGTCATCCGCAGCTCGACGATGAGCATGCCTTCCGGCAAGAACAGCGCCAGCCGCTCGGACGAGAGATCGTCCGCGGCTTGGCGGTCCGCAGTCGTTGAACCACCTGCATCGCCCTCCGTTTCGCTCGATTCCTGCGGTACATCGGCTGGCGGTGGAGTGGCCGCCGTGGACGGTTCGACCGGTTCGGACAGAGGCGGCGAGGGGCTATCGCTGGGAGCCCCAATCGCGTTGTCCGCCGGGGCCTGCTCGGGCGTTTCAGCCGCCGGCGATGTTTGGCTCACCGCCGGCACCGTGTTCGGACCGCGGTTGCAACCGGCGAGGACCAGCACGACCGCGGCACGGACAAGAAGGTTGCGTGTGGATTGCATCGTTATTCCGGTGCGACGACCGGCCCCGTTGCTAGGCCATCACTCCCTGGATCGGACTCCCCGCCGCGATGACCAGCGGACGGTTGGCACGGTCGTAGACCTCCGTCTGCGGATCGATGCCCAGCAGGTAGAACATGGTTGCCGCCAGATCGTCGGGGCGAACCGGATCACGGTCGGGCAGCGCGGCATTCTTGTCCGAGGCGCCGTACACGAATCCCCGTTTCACGCCGCCGCCGGCGAGCAACACGCTATAACAGTCCGGCCAATGGTCGCGGCTGATGCTGTCGTTGATCCGCGGCGTGCGGCCGAATTCGCCCATCCACACCACGAGCGTCTCGTCGAGCAGCCCGCGATCGTCGAGATCGGTCAACAGGGTCGGCAGTGTCTGGTCGGTGATCGGCAGATGATACTTCTCGATGATCGGAAACATCCGCGTGTTGTTGAAACCGTGGGTGTCCCAGCCGCCGGAGGTTGTGCTCTGCCCGCCGATCGACTCGGAAAAATAGACGTTCACGAAGCGAACGCCCGCTTCTACCAGCCGCCGTGCCAAGAGGCAGCTTTGTCCGTAGGTGTGTCGGCCGTATCGATCGCGCAGTGCGGCCGGTTCGGCCGACAGGTCAAATGCCCGGCTCACGCGCGGCGAATTGAGCATGGCCAGAGCCCGTTCATAGTAGGCGTCGATGCCCTGCGCGGTGGCCGATTCGTCGAGCAACCGGCTCTGGCGGTCGATCAGCTTCTGCAACCCGCGGCGATGTTCGACACGAGCCAGCGGCAGGTTCGCCGGCAAGCTCAGTTCCGGTAAGCGGAATTGCTCACTGTTGGGATCGGCCGTGACCAGCAGTGGATCGTGCGCCTTGCCCAGAAAACTCGCATGCTGGCCGGGCGTCACGGCACCGTCGCGGATCACATAGGGATAGGCCGCAAAGGTTGGGATGCCCTCGACCGGCGCCAATCGGTCGACGACCGACCCGTACGCCGGGAAGAGGTCGAGCGAGTCGCGCAGACGAATATCGTCGAGCGGCGGAGCCCGGCCGGTGAGGGCATAATACGAGGCCGAGTTGTGGTTCTTCATCCCGTGGTGCACGCTGCGCACCAGCGTAACCTTGTCCATCACCTGCGCCACGCGCGGCAGCAACTCGCAGATCTCGAGGCCTGGCACCTTCGTTGCAGTGGGCCGCAGGGGACCTCGGATCTTTTCCGGCGCCGCGGGCTTCATGTCGAAAAGGTCGACATGGCTCGGACCGCCGAATTGATAGAGGAAGATTACCGACTTTGCGCGGGCGCGCAGGGTGGCACGTGCTTCGCCTCCCCAAAGCCGCGGCAGATTGAGGCCGAGCAGCCCCAGTCCGCCGACGCTCAAGGCATGGCGGCGGGAAATACGGGGTCGAAGGGCGTTGGCAACCGGGTACACGAGGAGACGTTCGCCAAGGAAGAGAGACTGTTTTTTGGCCGGCGGCGTGGTTCGCGCCTACGGCGACGCTGTGGAACGACTTTTCAGTATTGTAGCAAGACGGGGGCATGACACTATAATCCCCGCCTCGTCGCCCCCTCCGCGGCCGGGCGACGTCGGCACAATGCTCGCCTTTGGCCGCGGTGCCACTTTTATGCATCCATTGCCTCAATCCACTCCCTCGCGCTGGGCGCTCTGGCTGCCCAGGCTCGCCACACTGGCGGTCTTCGTCCTCGCGCTCGGTTTTTTGCTGCATACGTCTCAAAAGCCGGTGTTTTTCGGCAAATACAACGCACGTTACTCGAGCGTTCTGGCATTCATCTTCTTCGTGCTCATCCCCTCGTTCTATTGGTTGGCGAGATTCTGCAGCGTCACGCACGAGATACGGACATCGGCCGGCCGCCGCATCGTCATCCGACCGAGACGTAAGTTGGCCACCGTCCTCTGCGCCTTGGTCGGGTTTTACCTGCTGACCGAGGCGCTGACATCCCACTTGGTCTATAGACAGGTTCTCGGTTTCAACCCCAACGCGTTTCATCCTTACTTGCAGAACGTTCCGCGGCCGAACGACACCGACCTGCATATCAACCGCTGGGGCTTTCGCGGCGACGATATCGAGCTGAACAAGCGCCCCGACACGTTCCGCGTCTTCGTGTTCGGCGGCTCGACCGTCTATTGCGGCACCGTTCCCTATGAGCAGACGCATTGCCGGGTGCTCGAGTCGCGGTTGCAAGCGGCCTATCCGCAATACCGGGTGGAAGTCCAAAACCTCGGGGCCGAGTGGCATACGACCGAGCACGACACGATCAAACTCCTCTTCCTGGGGCAGGACTTCGCGCCCGACCTGGTGATTATGTTCCATGGCATCAACGACCTGGTGCGCAGCCTCACGCCCGATATGTTCGGCGAGGGACCGTATTGGCCCGATTACCGCCACTACCACGGCGCGTTTTCCAACCTCGCCGCGGGCGGGTCGAAGTCGTCGATGTTGGCGCGGGCGGCGACTGGCTATTGGTGCTCCGATCTACGTTTCGATCAGATGCGTCTCGACGGCCCCGACGGAACGGGGCTGAAGGGGATGCGTACCCTGTTCTATCCCAAGACCCGTGCGGTGGAGATGACCGAATGGAAGAGCCTCCCCGCGTTCGAGCGCAATCTGCGCGACTTCGTTCTCATCGGGCGGGCCAAAGGGATGCACGTGTTGCTGGGGACGCAACCATCGCTCTACCGCGACGATCTGACGCCCACCGAGCGCGAGGTGCTCGGTTTTCAACTCTCTCATTATTTCGACGGTCAGCACCTGTCGCTGCATTCGCTGGTCGACGGCATGTCCCGTTTCAATGACACCACGCGCCGGGTTGCCACAGACGGCGGCGTCGAACTGGTCGACCTGGAACGCCTCATGCCGAAGACGTCGACCTACCTCTACGATGACGTCCATTACACGAAGGCCGGCAACGAACTGGTCGGCAATGCCTTCGCCGACGAGATCATTCGGTCCGATCTGGTCGATCGCATCATGAAATCGCGCAGCGAAGAAAGCACGCCATCTCCTGGCGGAAAATCGATCCCTCGCCTGAGCCGCCGCACGATCGCCAACTGAGCCGCGGCTAGTCCGACCGCTCTGCGCCGCCCACCGTCTTCCACCAGTCGAAGGCTTGCTGTTGTGACCACGGTTCCGCCGCGGCCAAACCGGTCAATATCTCCAATAGCGACGCGCTGCCCGAGGGACGGTCGTCGGCACGTTTCGCCAGACACGACACGATGAGATCGTCGAGCGCCTGGGGAATGGCATTCTCGGTATGTTGCGAGGGGCGCGGCGCGGGGAGTTCGAGGATCTGCGCGAAGAGCGAAGTGGGGCTGTCGGCAGAAAACGGGTCCTCGCCCGTGAGCAGTTTGAACCCGACCGCGCCGACGGAATAGAGGTCGCTGCGGGCGTCGACGGCGTGTTGGTCTAGCAATCGCTCAGGCGACATGTAGAGCGGCGTTCCCGCCAGCACGGTCTGGCTCGATGCACCTACGGCGCCCACGTGGGCGACCTGCTTCACCAGGCCGAAGTCGAGCACCTTGATGACGTCGGCCTCGCCGCCACGGCAGGCGAGCATGATGTTCTGCGGCTTGATGTCGCGGTGGATGAGGTCCAAGGCATGGGCCTCGCGCAGCGATCCGCAAATCTGCCGCAGGATGTGGACCACGCGTGCCGACGGCAGCGGCCCCGCCAGGGCGACCACCTGCGCCAGGTTCAGCCCGTCGATGTACTCCATGGCGTAATAGAACACGCCTTCCGGGGTGCGGCCATAATCGTAGATCTCGATCGTGTTCGGATGGGTCAATTGGCTGCTGAGCTGCACCTCGCGCTCGAAGCGGGCCAGCATCGCCGGCGAATCGTGCCCCGGTTTGAGCACCTTCACGGCCGTCGGACGCTTCAGCAAAGAATGCCGCGCTCGATAGACCTGCCCCATGCCGCCTTCGCCGATCAACTCCTCCAGAGTATACGAACCGAGCTGCCGCGCCGCGGTGACTTCGCGCCGCAGGCGGGCGATCGAAAACCAAGACACGACGACCGCCGCCAGCGTGACCGCCAGCAATCCCAACACGGCGCCGAACGCCACATCAAGATATTTGAGCGGCGCGAACGCCTCCCAACGATCGATCTCGATCGCCATGCCGAAGCCGTATTGGGATAGCCACTTCCAGGCACCGATGACCTTCACGCCCCGGTAGTCGCGATAACCGTCCAGATCGATGCCGTTTTCACCGGCCAGGGCGTGGGCGGCCATCTTCGTGAGAGGGCAGGCGGCGATCGCACGCTTCGGCTTATAACCGGCCATGAGGTCGCCGCCCGGGTCGCGCAGCGATACCACGGTTGCCGAGCGTCCCTCGGCGCTCGGTGGAATCAGGCCGACCCGCATCAATGCGTCGTCGAAGCGGCTCTCGGTGAGCATCAGCCCTTCCCGATCGAAGGCGTAACATTCGCCCGTCTCGCCGGTGTGCACGTAGCCCAGAATGCGTTCCAACTCCGATTCGCGGTCGATATGGCGGACCATGAGGGCCGCCACGATGCGGTCGTCATCGCTGGTCAACGGACAGAGGACCGCCAACTGTGGGCCGTCGAGGGTGACGGCCGAGCCGCGCACGAAGGGCTCGGCCGGCCGCTCGACACAGAGAATCGCCTCGCCGTGGAAGACCTGGCTGAGCAGCTTTCCGCCGAACGGTGTCGCCGTCTGAGCGAGCGATTCAGCCGCGCTCGATGTGTCGCCGATGACGGTTTGTGTCCGGTCCCACACCAGACATTCGATTTCCGATTCGACCAGCTCGCCCAGTGCTTTGCTCAGCGCGGCTTGCTGCGGCGCCGCGAGTAGCCGTTGACGCGAGTCCGTCCGCGTCGCATCGATCCGCAGCAGGGCTTGCACCGCATCGTTCAGGTCTCGATCGCCCGCCCATTGGCGAGCCTTTGCCTTTTTGCTCTCGATCCACAGCTCCACGGCGGCGATGTCGGCGTCGAGCATGCCGCGCAGCTTTTCGCCGAGGATTTGCCGTAGCGTCACCTCGGTGCCGTGGTGAACCCACCCTCCGATCGTTGCAAGCACGAGGATGGCCAACAGGGCGCCGAGCGCGACCTGACCCTGAGGCCGGAGCCGAACGATCGCCCACAGAGCGCGGCTCAGAACGGTCGATCTTGCCGCGCTGGGCGGTGTCGGTTCGCTCCCACCGAGCTTGGTCGTCTCCCCCGGCGAGGCGATGAAGGTCTCGGTGTGATGGTGGGCCAACAGCGATTTGACTTCGGCGTGCAGGGACGGGTCGTCGCGGCAGATCCGATCGACGAACGGACCACGGGCCGCGGCGGGCAACTCCACGGCGCGCAGGAAGACGCTCTTGGCGCGAGTGTGGAGATCCTGGCTCACGAGCAATCGTCCTTCGACAGCTCGCGACGCAGCCAGGCGCGGACCATCGTCCACTCGCTTTCGACGGTGCGCTTGGAAAGCCCGAGCACCTCGGCCACTTCCTCCACCGTCAGGCCGCCGAAGAACCGCAGTTCGACGATCGATGCCTGCCGCTCGTCGATGAGGGCCAGCTTTTCGAGGGCCTCGTCGACGGCCAGCAGGTCTTCGTCACGCTCGGGCGAGAGGGCCGTCGTTTCGTCTAGCTGGATGCGCTTGAGGCCGCCGCCGCGTTTGACCCGCCCTTTGTGCTTGGCGTGATCGACGAGGATGCGCCGCATCGCTCCGGCCCCGATGGCCAACACGTGCGTGCGGCCTTGCCAGTCCACACGACGTTGGCCGGCCAGCTTGAGGAAGGCTTCGTGCACGAGTGCCGTCGGCTGCCAGGAATTGCCCGGAGACTCGCGGCGCAGGTAATGCGCCGCCAGGCGGCGCAGCTCGTCGTACACCAGCGGCACGAGCCCGTCGACCGGTCGGCCGGGCGACCCGACGCTGTCCGCAATTTGCCGCTGAGCGCCTCGCGCCCGATCGATGGCCATCACGACTCTCCATGCGGCGTTCGCCAAGAACCATCGGGCACGCCGCGCAGCGATACACGCTCCATTCTAACAGCCGGCATCGCCTTAACACCCCAAATGATGGGCAAAGGCATGCCTGGATCGGTTCGTTTTTTTGCGGGGTTGCGAACGATTTGTCGCGTTGAGGGGTGGAGGGCAAGAAAGGATACCCAAGAAATGAATGACACATTGAGATTTACGCGGCGCCGCCAGGCGCCTGCCACGACCGGTAGAAAGGGGGCCGGCACCGGCAACGATCCACTCCGCGACTATCTCGAACAACTCCGCCACTATCCCATCCTGTCTGTCGAGGAAGAATCGGCGATCGCGCGACAGATGCAGGTCGCCCGCCGCCGCCTACGACGGCTGGTACTGGCGAACCCTTACATGCTCGCCGCCGCAACCGACATTCTGAGCAGCGTCTGTCGAGGGCAATTACGCGCCGACCGCACGCTGGAAACCACGGTCTTCGACCAGGCCGCCTATCGAGAGGTCATGGATGTCCTTCCGCAAATCGTTTGGCGCTTGGAGCGAGCCGTGGCTCGCAACCGCAGAGATGCCGCACGGTTCTTCGAGGACGACGGCCGCGCGGCCTGGCAGCAACCGTACGCGCAGCGATTGAAAATCCGCTGCCAGGTCGCGGCAGGGCTCGTCTGGGAGGCCAAGCTGCGTCTGAAGATGGTCTACCCGCATTTGCGACAACTCGCGGCGATCAATGAGCGGATGCAGTGGCTCTGTCGATCGTTGGCCAGCCAGAGCACCGCGCAACCCCAAGTACAAGCGGAACTGGCCCAGTTGATCGAGCTGACGGGGATGAGGCCGCGACGATTGAGGCGGTGGATGACGCTGACCGGCACCTGCGTGGCGCGGTACGAAGCACTCAAGCATCGCCTCGCGCGACATAATCTGCGGTTGGTCGTCTCCATCGCCAAGCGTTATGCCCGTAAAGGCCCAGAACTGCTCGATCTGGTGCAAGAGGGAAACGCCGGATTGATGAGGGCCGTCGACAAATTCGAGCCGTTGGGGTATCGGTTCACGACGTATGCGACGTGGTGGATCAAGCAATCGATCTGGCGGTCGCTGACCAACCAGAACGGCCTCATCACCCTGCCACGCGAGAAGGTACGATCGATCCATCGGTTGCACAAGATCCGGCGGGACTGGATCAAGGAGCATGGCCGCGTTCCGACGGCGGAAGAAGAGCTCGAAGCTTGTGGCTTGCCCGAACAAGACGCCGAAACGCTCTTGAACTTCGATCGTCCCCTGCTGTCGCTCGACCTCGCCGCGCCCGATACCGGGGGTACGCTCGGTGAACTGGTGCAGGACGCACACGAACCGACGGACGAGGTCGACCGAGAAGCGCTCTCGCATCTGGTCGACAAGGTGCTGACGGGTTTGAAGGAGCGGGAACGCCGTGTGATCGAGCTGCGCTTCGGCCTGGGCGACCAACAGTTTCGTACGCTCGACGAGGTGGGCCGGTTGCTCGGGGTCTCAGGCGAGCGCGTCCGGCAAATCGAACGCCGTGCGGTCGACAAGCTCCGTTCGGGCAAGCATCAGACCAGTCTGCGGGCCTTCTTGGAACCGTAGCTTGCCAACCGGCCGGGCACGCATCCCCTTTCTTCCCCGCCGGCTTTACCTCAGAATGCGGCCTATTGGTCACCCAATAGCGCCCAGCAGAGGCCCGGCTTGTCCGGCGAAGGGAATTGATTTTATGGAGCGAACCGAAATCATCACGCGACTGGCCGAGGCGGAGCGGCGCGAGTTGGCCGCGGGAGTCGAGGTGCAAGTTCTTGCGACCGGGGCGATGGGCGCCCAAGGGCTGACGACGTCGTTGGCGAACTTTCGCCCCGGCGCCACGCTCCCCTATCACCGGCACCCGTTCAGCGAGGTGCTGGTTGTGCTCGCGGGCAGTGCGCAGGTGTCCGTTGCCGGTCGCCGATACGTCCTGCGTCCGTACGATACCATCCATATCCCTGCCGACACACCGCACGCGGCCCACAACCCGTCGTCCGATGTGCCGGCGGTATTGCACTCGTCGTTCGCCTCGGACAGCCCCACGCGCGAGGCGGTGTCGGAGGAATTCGCCGTCGAAGACCGTGTGGAGAGCGATCCTGCCGGGCCCGAAACGCTCGTGCGGTTCGAGCAGGCGCCCGTCTATGAATTGGCCCCGCAGGCCCATTTCCGCGACCTGTTCGCGCGGCGTTTCGGATCGCGCGGCGTTTGCGGCGGATACGGTGTTTTCGAACCCGGCGCGTCGCTGCCGTGTCACTATCACGCCTACGACGAATCGATCACCATTGTGGCGGGACGGGCCGTCTGTCAGGTTGCGGGGCGCGAATATGAATTGTCGGATATGGGCACCGCGTGCATACCGCGCGGCCGGCCGCATCGCTTCTTGAATCGGTCGAACCAGCCGATGGCGATGATCTGGGTCTATGCCGGAGATGAGCCAGAGCGGACGATCGTCGATCCGGCGAAGTGCGCGGGATCGCTCGGCTGAACCGGGGCGCGTAACCGTTCGCCTGCTCAGGGGAGCGGGTGCTTTTGGAAAAACTCCCACATCAGGTCGTTGGCCGAGATGTTCAGCGCCGATCTGCCGAGGAACCTTGCCGGTCCTTTCCTGCCCGGCCAGGTATGGCCTCCGCCGTCGATCGTTACGAGCACGACCTCCGTCCCCTCCTTTCCCGCGCCATAGGTCTTTCGCGTGACGGCAAGTTCGTCGCCCTCCTGCGACAAGACATCGATCCGCGGATCCGCTTCGCAGCCGTTCCAATCCACCCACGCCCTAATCGACTCCTCCACCGAACGGAAATCGGTGCCGGTGATGCTCTTCCTTCCGACGCCACCGGTATACGGCACGAACTCGTCTTGCGTACCGTGGAAATGGAGGATGGACACCGGCCGTTTCGGCTGGCCAAGTTCCGATTCCCGACAACCGGCCACCGGTGCGATGGCGGCGATGCGGTGCGCGAGTTCCGCCGCCAGGCGATAGACCATGATGCCTCCGTTCGACATTCCCGCGGCGTACACCCGCCGCGTATCGATCCGATAAGCTCGCCCCAGATCGTCGAGCAGGGCATCGATGAAACCGACGTCGTCCACCTTGTTCTGCATGGCCGAGCCGCAGCAGTTTCCACCGTTCCAGAACAAGGAGGAACGCTTGCCGGTCCCGTTGGGATAGACGGCGATGAAGCCCGCTTCGTCGGCCTTCCGATTCAGGTCGCAAAACCAGGCCATCATCGGTCCGTTCATGGTGGCCCCATGCAACGCCAGCACCACGGGCAACTCCGCCGCCGCGTCGTGGCCCTTCGGCACATGCACCACGTAGCTGCGGCTCAGGCCACCGACGTCGATCGAATGAGTCGTCCCCGGCTGTAGCCAGCCCGAGAAATACAGGTTTGCGAGCGACATGAGGTCCTCTGGATGTAAGCCGGTCGTTGGCGCTTAGTCTACTCGAGGACCGCCGATTTTTTAGAGCTCGATCCGGTTTCGTCGGTTGCTCCAAGTCCCGCTGGTTGACGATTCATTCCACACTCCTCATCCTGGGGCCGACTTCATCCGACGAGAAAATCGAAGCTGCGCCGATGACTGCACCCGATCCCGCCAACATTCTCGACCTGATCGAGGCGTTTCGCCGCTCGAAGACGCCTAGCCACCTCGACGCGGTGCTGGCCGTGAAATGACGATTGACGGGCGGAAGCGACGATCGGAAAATCGGCCCTGACACGCACCGGTCGACGATGTCTCGAAGCGAGCAAGACGATGCCTGACGAACCGATGACCCTCTACAACCGCCTCGGCGGCGTCTACCACATCGCGGCCATCGTCGACGATCTGGTTGACCGGCTTATGGACAACCCGGCCCTCAATGCCAATCCGGCGATCGACGAGGCCCACCATCGGCTGCCCAAGGCCGGTTTCAAATACCTCGTGACCGAGATGGTCTGTTGGGCGACGGGAGGCCCGCAACAATACACGGGCAAGGCCATGCGCGAATCGCACGAGCACCTGCGGATCACCGAGAGCGAGTGGCGGGTGTTCCTAGACGACTTGCAGGCGTCGCTCGATCGGTTCGAAGTTCCCCCGGTCGAGCAGCAAGAACTGTTCGCGATCGTGGCCACCACGAAGGGCGATATCGTGCTGGCGTAGCGGCGTTGATCGTGGCTTCTCGCGGGGCTCTATACCTCGATCCATCTGAACGTCAGGTTGATTCTCTCGCCGACGTGCTCGGTCGTCTTGGGGACCTCGTGTTTCCAATACTGTTGCATCGTTCCGGCCATGATGAGTAGCGTTCCGTTGCGCAGCTCGAAGGCACGTGTCTCCTTCGATCGGTTGTGCTTAATGCGAAACGTGCGTATCGCCCCGAGCGAGAGCGACCCGATGACGTTGCCCATGCCCGGCTCATTGTCGGCGTGCATCCCCACGCTGTCGGCGCCCGAACGATAGCGATTCAACAGGCAGTAGTTGTAGCGACCCTGCACGGCCTCGATCGCCCGCTTGATCTCGAGCAGCGTCGGCGTCCAAGGGAGTGCCCAGTTTTCGGTGCCGGAGTAGGAATAGGTCGCTCCTTCGTCGCCATACGACGCTGTGAGCCGGGGCTGCATCCGCCCGAAAGCCGCCTTCTTCTGATCCCAGGTGCATGTATCGCGCAATTCTTGGAAGTAACGATCGGCGAGGTCCTGCGGCAAGAACGCGTCATCGTAGAGAATGACCCCGCCGTCCGCCAAGGCGATGGTCTCCGACGAACGATTGGGGTGGACAGGCAGCACACGGCGCTCGCTGGCCGTGTCTGCCAGCGGGTCTGGGGGTGTCGTCATTCGATGAACATAACGAGGCCCGCGGTACATCGCCAAGAATTTGTGAGACGGCGCTCGAAGATCGCTCGTCCCCCGGCTCGAGTTCACGTTGTCAGGCACGCGGCCTGTCGGTAATAATCAAGTTCGGCTAGCGAATACCGTTTTGGAGCAACCGACAAAATCGGATCGAGCTACAAAAAAATCGTGTTTCAAGGCCGATTTTTTACCGATGGTGCCGCAGCTCCCAGGTTCCGTCCGTCGCTCTGAGGTGGAATTTGCACCCATAGCCGTCGTCAGCTAGACGTTAAATCCGAAAGGGGGCGTCGGGATGTTTGTTTCCCTGCCGTTTTCGGATCGGCCGAGAGCGAACTTCGGAGTCTTATTTTGAAGCCGTCGGTTGCCGTCCAAGGTATTATCGTTTACATCGCCAAGAACCATTTCCTGGCGCGTTGAGGGGCCCGCCCACCGGCCCGCGAAGAAGTTTCCGCCTCGGTCGGACGTGCGCGATCCGACCGCCACGCTCTCGGAGTTTTCAGGAGTCTTAAGCATGGCCACGACGACCGCTGAAGAACCAGGCGTTTCGCAGCGCCCGCAGAACGGCTTCGCCGGCCGTTCTCCGCGCCGCAACGGGAGCCGGTGGTTTAACTGGGTGCTCACCTTCGTAGGAATGCTCGGCGCCGGCGGCGTTCTCTATCTTTCCGTGGGGCGTTTCTATGCCAGCGAAAACGGCAGCGGGACCGGGCGCATGCTGACGACGCCCGTCAAGAAGGGCGACCTGCTGATCACCGTCACCGAAGACGGCAACGTGGAAAGCGCGAACAATGTGGAATTGAAGTGCAAGGTGCCGGGGCCGATCACCATTCTGGAGATCGTGCCGGACGGCAGCCACGTGGAAGAAGGCGAGCAGCTCGTGCGGCTCGATTCGTCGTCGTTGGAAGATTCGGTATTGGCCCAACAGATCGTCAAGGCCAAGGCGGTAGCCGCCAAGATCACCTCCGAGAAGAATTTCGCGGCCGCCAAGATCGCCGTCGATGAATACGAGCAGGGCACCTTCCCGCAGGAAATGGAAGAGCACGAAGCCGATATCACGGTGGCCCAGCAGGATCTGTCGAGCGCCCAGAACCAGCTCTTCTACAGCCGCAAGATGCACCGCAAGGGTTACGTGGCGGGGCTCGACGTGGAATCGAAGGAGTTTGCCGTCGAACAGGCGAAGCTGCACCTGACGATCGCCGAGCGCAAGAAGGCCGTGGCGCAGAAATTCACGCGGCTGAAGACGCTGGAAGACCTGACGAGCAAGCGCGATAGCGCGCAGGCGCTGATGGAGTCGGACCTGGCCGCGCTGAAGAACGAATCGAACAAGCTACAGCGGCTGGAAGACCAGCTCAAGGAATGCACGATCGTGGCGCCGCAGGCCGGCATGGTGGTGTATGCCAACGACAACGCGAACCGCATGTTCCAGCAGGGGCCGAAGGTCGACTTGGGAGCGCAGGTCAATCAGTTCCAGGCCATCTTGCGGCTGCCCGACCTGAAGAACATGCAGGTCAAGACGCTCGTGCACGAAACGAAGGTCGATCAGCTCCGACTCGGCATGCGGGCCCGCATCAAGATCCAAGATCGCGAATTCCAAGGCGCGATCACCTCGATCGCCAACCAACCCGAGGCCGCGAATTGGTTCCAGGGCAACGTCAAGGAGTACGCGACGCTCATCAAGATCGACGGCGAGCCCGAGGATCTCAAGCCCGGCATGACCGCGGAGATCGAGATCCTCGTCGACGAAAAGCAGGGCGTGCTGCAGGTCCCCGTGCAATGCGTCGTCGAGAGTGGCCGCAAGTTCCACGCCTACGTGCAGACGCCGACCGGCATCGAGGTGCGGGATCTCGTGCTCGGTGGGACCAATGATACGGTGATCGAAATCATCGACGGTTTGAAAGAAGGGGAACTCGTACTGCTCAACCCGCGGGCCGACGTGCCCGACGCCAAGGACGAACATGCCGAGGCGCAGGCCGTCGACAGCAGTAAGCGATTCGGCTCCAATCCGGCCAAGACAGCGGCCGGCGGAACGGCCACCGCGCCGGCCGGTGGAACTTCCGCTGCGCCGGGCGGCAGCCCGGCCGCCGGGGCGACGAGCAGCCCAGCCGGAGGAACCGCAGGCGGTGCGACGGCCCCGGCGGGTGGCAAACCAAACGCTCCCGGCGGCGCCGGAGGCTTCAAGCTTCCTACGTTCAAGGAACAGGATAAGGATGGCGACGGCGTCCTGACCCGCGAAGAGAACCCGTCTCCCTGGTTTGATAAGATCGATACCAACTCGAATGGCACGATCGACCCCAAGGAATACAAGGCCGCCATGGACGCCGCCAAAAAACTAATGGCCGGTCAAGGTGGCGCGGGTGGACCCGGTGGCGCGCCGGGTGGCGCCCCGTAATAAGCGGGGCGAAACCAACGGCCCAGAAGCGACCGCCGCGCGGTGCGATCCGTCCACCTGGCCGCTCCCAATCGTTGGGTTGCCGACGACCTTTGCTATACTGGCCGAGACAGAACCGGTCGTTCTGGCTTGTGCATCGACCCCACCAGGAGCTGCGGTAATGAACCACGACAAACGGACGATCTGCCCGGAATGCGACACTGGCTGGACCCGACGCGACTTCGTCAGAGCGGTGGGTGGCGCCGCGGTGGCGGCTTCCGCGATGCCGGTCCTGCCCAAGGTGATGGCGGCTCCCACCGCCACCAGCACCGCCGAAACGGCCGCCAAGCGCTTGCACGATTCGCTCACCGACGCCCAGCGCAAGGAGATTTGCTTCGCATTCGACCATCCCTTGCGTGAGAAGATCAACGCCAACTGGGCGATCACCAAGCCGACCATCGCCGACTTCTTCTCCAAGGAACAGCAGGCGACGATCGACGAGATCTTTCGGGGTGTGACCAGCCCCGACGGCTACGAGCGGTTCCTCAAGCAGATGGCCGACGACGATGGCGGGATCGGCCAGTACCACGTGGCCTTGTTCGGCACGCCCGGCACGGGGCAGTTCGAATTCGAGATGACGGGCCGGCACCTGACGATCCGGGCCGACGGCGATAGCGTGCAAAACGTCGCCTTCGGTGGGCCGATCATCTACGGCCACGGAGAAGGCGACGGCGAGGCCGGCCTGCCGGGCAACGTTTTCTATTATCAGACGAAGAAGGCCAACGAGGTGTTCGCAGCGCTCGACGGCAAGCAGCGTGAAAAGGCTCTGCTCCCCAAAGCACCTCCCGAAAGCCAGGTGCCCGTCCAAGGTCCGCAGGCGGCGTTTCCCGGGATTGCGGTCGGCGACCTGTCGAAAGATCAGCAGGGACTCGTCGAGGAGGTGATGAAAGTCATCCTGGCCCCCTATCGTCAAGAAGATGTCGACGAGGCGCTGGCGATCCTCAAGGCGGAGGGCGGGTTGGAGAAGCTCCACGCCGCCTTCTACCAGGCGGGCAACCTGGGGAACGACACCGAATGGGACATTTGGCGGTTGGAAGGCCCCGGTTTCGTCTGGCACTTCCGCGGCTCGCCCCACGTGCACGCCTACGTGAACATCGCGCGCCCCAAGACCACGTAAGAGTTCGCGCATCACCGGCGAGCCAAGCAGCTCGACGAATGCATGTGGCCACGGCGGGACCGAAGTGTCTAGCCGTACGAAACGTCTGTTGTTGCAGACGTTGCCGATTCCTTTCGGATTGTCACCCCGTAACGAGGCCAAACCTCGCTTGAGGTCGCCCGCAAAGAAGGCCGCCCATGAATCGTCGTACCCTGCCTCCGATCCTGGCGTTGCTGTTCGCCGTCGGCATCGCTGCTGCGGCGGAAGAGAAGAAACCACCGCCTGAGGAGAAAGACACGCATGCCGAGAAGGTCTACGGGGAATGGCGGATCCATATCCAACCAAATCGCGGGACCGATTACGGGCAACTGATCGAGCGGCAGGGGCTTCCCTTGTTTCGCGAAGCGGGCGGCCGGATGGTCGGTTGGTGGACCACCGCTGTGGGCGATCTGTACGAGCAGACGACGATCTGGGAATACGACGACATGGCGGCCTTCGAACGGGCCATCGCCATGCTCGGCAAGGATGAGCGGTTCGCCCGGTTCGTCGCCGCGCGAGATCCGCTGCTGGTCGGAGAGAGCAACCGCTTCCTCCGGCTCGCGCGGGGTGCCGTACCGCCACCGTTGCCCGAAAGCGCGGCTTTTGTCGTCCACGAGCGGCACCATGTCGCGCTGGCCAGGCAGCGCGACTACCTACAGTACATGACCGGACCGGGACGAGCTTTGCTCGAGCGGCACGGATTCCATCTCATCGGGCCGTGGACGACGGATGTCGGAGACTGGGCCGAGATCACCTGGTTGTTCACCTTCGATTCGTTGGCCCAACGAGAACGGCTGATGGCCCGTTTCGCCGCAGACGCCGATGCCGCGAAATATGCCGAAAGGCTCAACCAGTTCGCCCATGAGATCGTCACCCGGGTGCTGGCTCCCGCGAAGTTCGCGCATCCTTCCGACGCCGAGTTGCCCACGCAGGCGACGTCGCTGCTGCCGCACCTGGAGCGGGTCGCTCCCAACGTTTACGTGGCCGGCTTCGCGGACCGGTATGGCTCGGCGAACTGCGGCTGGTTTGCCGGGGGCGACGAAACCTGGTTGGTCGATCTGCCCCGCGGTGTATCCGTGCCCGACTATCTGGCGGTGGTCGCCAAGACGTGCGGTGCCCCGGCGACCCGGTTGGTGCTCACGCAATGGCAAACGGGCGATGAGGTCATTGTCAGGTCATTGTTGGATCACGGCGTGACTTCGGTGACGACGAGTGCCGCGTTGGCGGAGCGCCTCGTCGCCGGCGGCGGCGTTCCGGCCGGCGTTGTGCGGATCTGCGAGGCCAAAACGTCGCTCGGCGACGGCGCCGCGGATGTCGAACTGATTCCCTGCGATGGGGTGGCGAGTCAGGCCGGTGCCGCACTCTATCTGGCCGGGCGGAACGTGTTGTTTGCCGGTCCTTTGGTCACGCACGGTCCCCGCGCGCCGCTGACCGAGAGTGATACCGCGCTGTGGCAGGAGCGACTGGCGGTGCTCCGTCATATCGATCCGGCAGTCGTTGTACCCGGCCGCGGTTCGTGGGGAGGACCAGAACGGCTGGAACGCCAAGCACTTTTTCTCAGCGAATTGCGGCGACAGATAGGTTACACGATCGCCCAAGGACGGCCGCTCTCGGCGCTGCCGCCGCTCGGTTCCGTTCTGCTGGCCGATCTGGCGTGGGCGCCTTACGACGGGCCGACGAACGACGACCTGGAGCACGTCTATCGCGAGTTGACGGTGCCGCATGCACCGTTTGGTGGCCACCCACCCACGGCCGACGATCGAGTGGCACATGCGCTGGTGTTGATCGGAGATCAACCGCACGAACCGGGGCACATCGAGGACGGGTTGCGTCCCGCCTTCGCCGCCACGGGCATTGTTCCGCATTTCGCGGTCGACGTTCGCGCCCTGTCGGCAGAAAACCTGGCGCACGTGAAGCTGCTCGTCATCCTCCGCGACGGTTTGCAGCGCCCCGTGCCCACAGACGGCGAGCCCTATGTGTGGATGACCGAGGAGCAACAGCACGCGGTCGTCGGGTTTGTCGAACAGGGCGGCGGCTTCTTGAACTTGCACAATTCGATGGGACTGTATCCCGATCAAGGTCCCTATCTGAATCTCGTGGGCGGGGCGTACACGGGCCATGGGCCGCTGGAGCGCTTTTGCGTCGAGGTCGTGGACCGCGAACATCCGGTGACTCGCGGGGTGTCGAAGTTCTTCGTGGCCGACGAGCAGCACGCGCCGACGTACGACGAAACCAAGGTTCATCTCCTCCTGCAAAGCCGATCGGACGAAGGCCAAACGGCGGCGGCAGGCTGGACCCGCGAACCGGGGCGCGGCCGGCTCTGCCATCTGGCCAGCGGCCATACGCGAGAATCGCTGCTCCACCCCATGTACCAGCGTCTGCTCCGAAATGCCATGCAGTGGTGCCTGCGGCGCGAGCCAAAGGCCGACGATCAAGGTTCGTAGGGGGCAGCGAGACACCAACGGCGTTCGCCGCACCACGGTTGCTAAGTCTGCAAAGGAGTACTGAACCCCATGGAATAGCGATTCCTCGATCTGCTCTACGTGTTGCTGCTCCTATTCCTATTCGTCAGCAGCGGCGGCCTGTTGATCTACGCGATCTGGAATATCGGCACGCAGGTGATGCGTGCGATGCACGTATTCCTGACGTGCTGGGACTACCAGCGGTCATCGCATCAATCGAGACGAAACTCAACGCCGGATGCTACTTCTCGATCCGGTGATGCGGGCCATCCTGCGCGGGACGTCGCCGATTCAGGTGCTGTGCCCGCTCTTCGTCGATCGGCGTCGGCAGTTTCGCCGGCTGGCGGACTACCGCTTGGCACAATTGCAGAAGGTCGAGGCCGACCTTGTCTGGGATAACCGCCTGGCGGCCCTGCTCACTCGCGACGAATACGATTTCTTGTATGGCCGCGTCACACCGCCGGTGCCTCCAGCCGTCACCGATACCCGCGGTTGCCCGGACAGCCGTTAGGCGTTCTCGGGAAACCACAGTCTCTTGGCGTTGGTTGCCGCCACCGCCTGTACGTCGCCCGCGGCGATGGGAAGTTTTCCTTCCAGCAACAGCGCCAGATCGTGGCGGTAGTCGCTCACGTCGCCGACGACCGGAAAATTCGAGCCCCAGTAGGTGCGTTCCGCTCCAAATCGCTTGAGCAACTGGTTGATGAGCGGATAGAGCGGTTCGTGCGGCCAGTCGCAGAACATCTTCATGCCCGAGAGCTGGACGTGAACGTGAGGATGCTCGGCCAGTCGCAGCAGGGCTTGCGACTTGGAAAATGCCGGCGAGTCGGCCGGATCGGGCTGCCCGAGATGTGATACCACCAGACGAACAAGAGGGTAGCGTTCGAAGAGGCTTGTTAGCGATCTGGCGACCGGCTCGATTCCCTGCGGTGCGAAGAGCACCAGGATCAGACCCAACTCGACCGCCGCGTCTGCCAAGGCGGGCCGGGCGGCGAGTGCCTCGGCCGTCAGACGAAAGCCGCGGAAATGTCCGGATGAGCACCAGCGCTCGAGCGTTCGCACACAATCGGCCGGTCGATGGTCGACGAGGCAGACGGCGGCGAAATGCTGCGAGTCGGCCGATGCGATGCCGGCGAGGTACGAATTGTCGAACTCACCCAAGTGCTGCACGAGCACGGCCCGGTCGACGCCGGCGGCCGCCAACACCTCTTTTACGCGCTCGATCGGTTCGTACTTGGAGAGTCCGCAGTGCGCATAGCCGTCGATCACTTCCACGGCGACATCTACCAAATATCGGCGGCGGCCACGGCGCGGGCGGCGGCCAGTTCGGTCGTCTTCGGCACGCACTCGAGCCCCACGTAGCCCCGGTAGCCGAGTTCATACGCCTGCCGGAGCACGCGGTTGTAGTGGACCTCGCCCGTTCCCGGTTCGTTGCGCCCTGGATGGTCGGCCAGTTGCAGATAGCCTATCTGGTCGAAGCCGTCCTTGAGGTGTCCGCACAGGTCGCCTTCGCTGATCTGCATGTGATACAGGTCCCAATTGATCTTCACGTGCGATGAGCCGACCTCGCGGCAGATGCGGACCGCCGGCCCGCTGCCGTAGAGGCAGTGGCCTTTGTGGTCGACGCGGATGTTCATCGACTCCAGGATGAGCATCACATCGTGTTTCTCCGCGATGGGTGCGACACGCTTGAGGGCCTTGATGATGTTGGCGTGCATCTCCTCCTGCGCCATGCCCGGCTGGTCGTTGCCGCCGACGACCGTCATCTTCTTGCACTTCAGTTTCTTGGCCGCCTGGCAACTCGCCTCGATCTCCTCGACGACGGCGTCGTGATTCTTCGGGTCGTTCATGCCCGGCTCGAACGGCCAGGCGGTGAACTGCGCGATCTCCAGGCCGAGCTCTTGCGTCAATCGGGCGATGGCGTCGAGGTCGCGTTTGCGCCACGGCCAGAATTCGATGGCCGGGAAACCGAATTCGGCGGCCGCGCGGATGCGATCGAGGAAATCGAGTTTCGTCCACCACATCTCGATATTGACGGCGAATTTCGTGTGGGGCGTGCGTCCGAGTTGGCGGGTGTCTTCGGCAGCATCGGCCGTTCCGGATAAAGCGGCCAGCGAGGCGAGGGCGGGCGTCGTTTGCAAAAGGGTGCGGCGGTTGAGCATGAGTCGGTCGTGCGGTTTCGGGTGTTGCGAGCGGGTCGGGATTGCCGACGGGAACACGACGATTGTACTCGCCCGCGCGGCCGCGCGGAATTATCAGGGTCCGGATGGTTGTGGCAGCGCCCCCACCATTGTTCATGCCCCCGGCGCGGGCAATGTTGGCCGACGGGAATAACGTCGCTGCCCTATCGTGAGGCCGTGCCTTGTTGCCCTGCTTCTTTCCGCTCAGGCCCAATGAGCGCCGCCGGATCGTCGAGCACCAGGAAATGGCCGTGGTCGGCCGTCACGATGAGGGCCGTGTCGTCCCAGCAATGATGGCGTTCGGCCCAAGCGGTAATGGCGCGAAACGCCGCGTCGCCGCTGAGGACGGCGCCGATCGAGCAGTCGAGGTTGTCGTCGTGGTTGGCCCAATCGACATCCCCCGCTTCGACCATCAGCCAGAATTTCTGCGAGTTCTCGGTGAGTACGTCGAGCGCGGCTTGTGTCATGTCGGCCAACGTCGGGTTCTCGGCCACGTCGGCGTCGCTGTAAAACTCCGCGCTCATGGTCACGCCGGGCGCCGGATTGTATTTGCCGTCGGCCGTCCGAAAGGGCAGGTGCCCCGTGCGCATCCCGAAGAAGCCGAGCAGACGCCGCCCCTCCCGCGCTTTCTCGACCGCAGCCCGCAGCACCTCGGCGCCGTTCTGACCCGGTGTACGCTGGGCGACCACGTAACGCCCACCTCGTTCGGCGTCGATCCGCGCCAGATCGTCCTTCGTCAGGTACTTGTTACCGCGCACAAAATTCGCTCCTTGGCCGTCGGCCAGCAGGCCGTCATGTCCCCAGCCGGCGCCGATCAGCACATCGACACCGGTCAGCGGCTGCTCGCGGTGGGCGATCGACGGCAGGCCGAGCATGTCGCGCGTCAGATCCTGGTAATCGTCGCGCGAGACGTTGTTGGCGTAGGCCGCGGCGGGCGTCGCGTGGCTGATCGGCACGCTCGTCACGACACCGATGGCAAACCCTTCGTCTTGCAGCTCGCGCGGTAGCGGAACGAGTTGCCGCCCCTGGGAATCGACATTGATGGCATCGTTGTAGGTCTTGATGCCGCAGGTCATCGAGGTCGCCGACGCGGCCGAATCGGTAACGGCCTGCTTGTTCTCCAATGACTCGCCGATCAGATAGGCCGGCTCGGCGGGCGTCGACCAGGGCGCATCGCCACCCCGGCGAAAATCATAGCCACCCGGAATCGTTCCGCCGGGGTTGAGCACCGTCTGCGCGTCGGCGTCGACATTGGTCTTGTCGTTGTGCGGGCTGGAGACGAAATATCCAAAATCGGTATCGACGCCCCGATAGTCTTGAAACGCGAGCCCCGTGCCCCGCCCCGAATCGTAAGCCACCTTGCCGCTCTGATAGACGGCGGCCGCGCGGGTGGTCTGCCAGTCCATGCCGTCGAAGATGAACAGCACGACGTATTTCTTGCCCGCCGCCACGGCTTGCTTTTGCAGACGGTAGACGTCGGTCTGGTCGAAATACTGGGCCTGCTCATTGAGGCTGCCCTCGGGCAAGCGGCCGTAGAGCCGCTTGATCTGTTCGGGATCCCGATAAACGCTCTTCTTGCCCGTGAAGCCATCGAGCGACAGGCCGAACGTGTAGATGGGAATGAGCCGGTTGGAATGCCGGATCCAGCCCGCGTAGCGACCCGGTTGAATCCCCCAGCGTCCCCAGGCGGCATGGCCCTTGGCCAAGGCGTCGATCTGTAGGCAGCGCAGATAGTCGTCCGCGTCGTCGGCGCACGAGCGCGGCACTTGTCCCTCGGCTGCGGTTGCGGTCGCGGCGATCACGGCGACGACCATCAGCATTCGCATGGCGTTCAAGTGTCTATTCCGGGCGGTTTTCGGAGTGAGCGATTTCGCGCCTCAACCTAATCGGCAACGCGCACCCCGGCAACCGTTCGAAGCATAAACTGACGGCGCGATCAGGTGAGACCGTGTCGTCGGTCTCGCAGCGGGAGCCCGACAAATCGCAGACGCAATCCTGCACATTGCACATCGGCCCCTTGAGACCCCGCCGCAGGTGCGGTCAGCACCGGATGGAAAATAATTCTCCATTTGCTCTCTAGGCGAGCGGCTCGCGTCAGCGTGCGGGTAAGTTGTGCTTTGAATCGACTGCTAAAGAGAGAGGGCATAGTATGCACCACCGGGAGGCTCACGCCTCCCGTTTACCTACGTGATTCACGGAGCTTATTTTTTCGTCTGGTCATCACCTCGAGGGATTTCCACACAAAATTCGCGGAAGGTGTAGAATGGCGCCTTGCGAGTCGACCTCGGTCTTGTGCCCTGTTTCTTGCCGGAGGAGCGAACTATGGCGTGCCTCAAGAAAGTGCGGATCGCGTTAGTGTGTCTGCTGATCGCCGGTCTCTGTGAAATCGCCGGAGCGCTCGGACCTGCGGGGGACAAACCGGCCGACGAGAAAACCATCCGCAAGCCGACGTCCGTAAGGCAACCAACCGCCGAGCCAGCAAGGCAGCCAAAAAAAGTCGACGACATGAAGTCAGTGCTTGAAGCGCGCCTGGAAGTGGCCCGGAACGGCTACAAAGCCGCATCGGAGCATCTCAACGAGACCAAGAGGCAGGGAAACGTTCTGATCTACGTCGGGAAGCCGGAGGATGCCTATCAATAGTCCCTTCGTTGGCTCGAGGCCCAGCGAAATCTGCATCAAAACCAGGCTGACGAGGTCGCTGCCCTCGCTGAGCACCTCGAGCGCATATCGGTCCTAGAAGAGAAGGTCAAGCAATTGGCCACCGATCTGCTACCGAAATCGGCCGTGATGGACGCCGAGTGGCATCGGCTCAACGCGCAGCTTTGGCTGATGCAAGCGAAAGCGAAGGCCCGTTGAGGCGAGCAGGCTTCCGCCGTCGGAATGGACGCCGAGTATTTCTTGAATCATGATCCTTCTTGAAACCGAGCGCCTCTTCGTCTGCGAGTGGGTGCACGTGGTATCGGCTCAACGCGCAGCTTTGGCTGATGCAAGCGAAAGCGAAGGCCCCTTGAGGCGAGCAGGCTTCCGCCGCCGGAATGGACGCCGAGCATTTCTTGAATCATGATCCTTCTCGAAACCGAACGCCTCTTCGTCCGCGAGTGGGCGCACGATGATTGGAAGCGGTTCAAGCCGCTGGCGACCGACCCGCGTGTGCTGAAATACATCGGTCGCGGCGAGCTGTGGAGCGACGAACGCGTTCAGCAGTTCGTTTGGCGCGGGATCGAAACGGCGAAGACCCGGGGCTGGATTCTCTGGCCAGTCATTCACCGTGCCGACACCGAGCTGATCGGCTTCTGTGGATTTTCTGATGGTTTTCAGCCCGACGTGGAACTCGGCTGGCGGCTACGGCCGGACTATTGGGGCCGTGGGTTGGCCACCGAGATCGCGCGGGCCGTCATGGATTATGGTTGGACGCGGTTCCGATTCGACCGGTTGATCTCCGTCATCCAACCGGACAATCGCCCATCGATTCGCGTGGCGGAAAAGCTCGGCATGGCCTTGGAGGCGAAGTTCGTTCATCAAGGCATCGAAGTGCTCCGTTACGCCAAAGCCAATCCGCATAGGAGCCTTTGAGCTGAGTCAAAAGCAATTGTCTCTCGAGTGAGCACGCGAGGCGCCAGCGGTGCACGGTGTGTTGAACGGGAACGCCGGCTCCGAATAATGGTCCGTCGCTGGCGAGCCTACCGCCGAAGCCGGACCTTGGGGAATGCGACTTTCTCTCGCGTAAAGGGGTTCGTCACAACCAAGTCGTCGCCCGGCACGCGTTCGTACATCTTGTCCCAGAGCCGGACGCCACTGACCCAGTCTTCAAACCAAGCTTCGACACTGGAATGTGACTGAGCGAACCCAGGCTTATCGGATCTCCCTCGGGCTGTTGGCCAAGATCGAAGGTGATGATGGAACCAGCGTTGCAATCGATGCACGAGTAGATCGCACACCCCCAATTGCACACGTGCACAAGGCGGTCGGGCCATTGGCAGATCGGACCGTCGGGACTTTCCACCTGATACGACCGGTAAAGTTCGACGATCGACTTGTCGCCATCATCGAGAAAGCCGCCGGCAGGCCGATCAGCCCGTAGCCTGGCCCGAAACCGCCGTTGCCGACGCCGAGATAGACGTCGGCCAGGGCCGTCGGCAGCGTAAATCCAAGTGAATGCCCTGCCGCGACCAACTCGGCCGCAGTGGCCGGTGGAAAGCGGGGCGGCACCTGGGTATGGCTGTTGTCGATTCGAGTAGCCCGGGCCTTCGCTCGTTGCTTGATGCGAGCGATCAAATCCGTGTCGAGCATTGGTGATCTCCACGCCAGATTCTTTCTGTCGAGCAGCTACTACGGCTGCCGAATCGCGAGCCAAGCTCATCAAAGGTTCTCGTTCGGCTACCCGTCAACCCATCCGATCACATGTCGGGAATACGAAACCAGTGAGGCGATTCTACTGGACCCAATCCTGCCGGGCGAACAACAAGCCACCGGTTACACGCCGCCAACCGACCCTTGAGACCGTGCGGCTGGCGCGGTATTATCGAGGGATTTTACAGTGAACGGTTCCCGCAAGGGGGCTTTTGCCCTCGAATCAGGTTTTGCAAGAAGGGTTGGTCTGTGCCGCGTCGTGATGATCTCCGCAAAATTATGCTGATCGGCTCCGGGCCGATCATCATCGGCCAAGCGTGCGAGTTCGATTATTCGGGCACGCAGGCCTGCAAGGCGCTGCGCGAAGAGGGTTATGAGGTCGTACTCATCAACTCGAACCCCGCCACGATCATGACCGATCCGGGCACCGCCGATCGCACCTATATCGAGCCGCTCTCGTGGGAGATGGTCGCCAAGGTGATCGAGGCCGAACGGCCCGACGCGTTGCTCCCCACGCTCGGTGGCCAGACCGGGCTGAACCTGGCGATGGAACTGGAACGCAAGGGCGTGCTGCGCCAGTTCGGCGTGGAGATGATCGGCGCCAAGCCAGACGTCATCGCCAAGGCCGAGGAACGCGAGCAGTTCAAGCAAGCCATGGAAAAGATCGGGCTGGAGGTCTGCCGCGGCCAGACGGTGCACAGCATCCAAGAGGCCCGCGAAGCTCTCCAGAAAATCGGCCTGCCCTGCGTGGTGCGCCCCAGCTTCACGCTCGGCGGCACGGGGAGCGGAGTGGCCTTCAATCGCGAAGAGTTCGACCAGATGGTCCGCCGCGGGCTCGACTTCTCGCCGATCAGCGAGGTGCTGCTCGAGGAGTCGATCCTGGGCTGGAAAGAATACGAGATGGAGGTCATGCGCGACGTCGACGACAACGTCGTCATCGTCTGCTCGATCGAGAACTTCGACCCGATGGGCGTCCACACCGGCGACTCGATCACCGTGGCACCCGCCCAGACGCTGTCCGACAAAGAGTATCAGCGGATGCGCGATGCTTCGCTGGCCGTCATCCGCGAGATCGGCGTCGAGACGGGCGGTTCGAACATCCAGTTCGCCATCAACCCGGCCAACGGCCGCATGATCGTGATCGAGATGAACCCGCGCGTCAGTCGTTCCAGTGCGTTGGCCTCGAAGGCCACCGGCTTTCCGATCGCCAAGATCGCCGCCAAGCTGGCAGTCGGCTACCGGCTGCACGAGTTGGCCAACGACATCACCCGCGAGACGAAGGCCTGCTTCGAGCCGACGATCGACTACGTGGTGACGAAGATCCCGCGCTTCGCCTTCGAAAAGTTCCCCGAGGCCGACGCCAAGCTGACCACGCAGATGAAGAGCGTCGGCGAGACGATGGCCATCGGCCGCACGTTCAAGGAATCGTTCCAGAAGGCGCTGCGTGGCCTGGAGGTAGGCAGTTTCGGGTTTGGCTGCGACGCGAAAGATCTGTGGTGCACCCCGCAGGAGCCCTCGCGCGAAGAGATTCGCGCCAAGATGGCCGTGCCCAGCGCCGAACGGGTCTGGTATCTGCGATACGCTTTCAAAGATGGCATGACAGTCGAGGAAGTGCACGACCTGACGGCCATCGATCCCTGGTTCTTGGACAATCTCAAAGAGATCGTCGAGTTGGAAGGGGAGCTGCGCGGACTACAAGGGTGGCACGAGGTCAGCCGCGAGTTGTTGAAGAAGGCCAAGCAGTTCGGGTTCTCCGATCGCCAGTTGGCGACGATCTTTGGCGTACCCGAAACGACCGTGCGGGCCGAACGCAAGCGGCAGGGCGTGGTGGCCACCTTCAAATCGGTCGACACCTGCGCGGCCGAGTTCGAAGCCTACACGCCGTACTACTATTCGACCTACGAAGACGAGGACGAAACGCCACCCAAGCCGGCCGGCGGCAAGCGGATCATGATCCTGGGGGGCGGACCGAACCGCATCGGACAGGGGATCGAATTCGACTATTGCTGCTGCCAAGCGAGTTTCGCGCTCCGCGAACTGGGCATCGAATCGGTGATGGTCAACAGCAATCCCGAGACGGTGAGCACCGATTACGACACCAGCGACCTGCTCTTCTTCGAGCCGCTGACAACGGAGGACGTGCTCAATATCTGCGATCGGGTCCAGCCCGACGGCGTGATCGTACAGTTTGGCGGCCAGACACCGCTGAACCTGGCGCGGGCGCTGGCCACGGCGGGCGTGCCGATCATCGGCACCAGTGTCGACACGATCGAAGACGCCGAGGATCGCGAAAAATTCGCCGATATCTTGCGGCGGCTCGACCTACGGCAGCCCGCCAACGGTATCGCCCGCACGATGGACCAGGCCCGGGCAGAGGCCGCCAAGATCGGCTTTCCGGCACTCGTCCGTCCCAGTTTTGTACTGGGCGGCCGGGCCATGGAGATCTGTTACGACCAAGCCCAACTCGAGCGTTTCGTGCGAGATGCGTTCGTCGTCGCCGAAGGCAAGCCGGTGCTGATCGATCGATTCTTGGAAGACGCCGTCGAGGTCGACGTCGATGCGCTGAGCGACGGCAAGCGTACCATCGTCGCCGGCGTGATGGAGCACATCGAAGAGGCCGGCGTACACTCGGGCGACTCGGCCTGCGCCATCCCGCCCTACAGCCTGCTCGGCCCCGTGGTGGCCGAGATTCGCGAAGCGACGGAAAAGCTGGCCCGGCTGATGCAGGTCAAAGGGTTGATGAACATCCAGTTCGCCGTCAAGCAAGAGGACGGTAAGCAGAACGTCTACGTACTGGAGGTCAACCCGCGTGCCAGCCGCACCGTCCCCTTCGTGTCGAAGGCGATCGGCATGCCGCTGGCAAAGATCGCCGCCAAGATCATGGCCGGTGTCTCGTTGGTTCAGCAGGGGATCGATTCGGCGCCGATTCCCAGCCATGTGTCGGTGAAGGAGAGCGTCTTCCCGTTCGTCAAGTTTGCCGGTGTGGACATTGTGCTCGGACCCGAGATGCGCTCCACGGGCGAGGTGATGGGAACCAGCGAACGGTTTTCGATCGCGTTCGCCAAGAGCCAACTCGCCGCGGGAGTCGTGCTGCCGAAGTCGGGAACCATCTTCATCAGCCTTTCGGACCGCACCAAGCGTCACGCGGTCGGCTTGGGAAGCAAACTCACCGAGCTCGGTTTCCAGCTCATCGCCACGGGCGGCACGGCCAAACTACTGGCCGAGGCGGGCATTGCCGTCAGGCAGGTGAAGAAACTGCAAGAAGGTCACCCGAACCTGCTCGACCTGCTGATCGACGGCGAGATCCAACTCATCATCAACACGCCGAGCGGCAAGGGAGCCCGCACCGATGAAGGGCGGATTCGTGCCGCGGCGGTCTCGCACGGTGTGCCGTGCATCACCACCATCCAGGCCGCCGATGCCGCAGTACGGGCGATGGAAGCCCTGCGGTTGGAGGACATGACCGTACAGGCCATGCAAGATCGTCTGACGGGCGAATTATCAGCGGGCCAACCGGCCGAGCGCGGCTGAAGGCTGCCGTTACGCCCCGTTGGTATCGCGGGGCTCATTCGCCACGGGGACAAAAAAACCCCGTCGCAGGCGGGGCAGGTACCTGGACAGGGCCCGTCGGGTTGCCCCGACGACTTCATTCTGACACGTCAAATGGCTTTGTCAAGAAAATCTCGCGAGACAAAGCAAAATAATTTTCGCGGGCCACTCGATGATCGACCTTACTCGATCGCGCAATCGGCCATTTCGTGTGAAGTTCTGCCGATTTGCGCAGATCGACGGGCATAGGCATCGGCGAAGATGCATTGAACTCCGGACTTGAAGTCCGAAAGCGACCTGACCGTTCGGGAAAAATGTGACGCGCCGGGCGGTTCTTCGACAACCTCTCAGCAGTTAAACTGGGCCAGTTGTCTTCACGGTGGACGAAGTGCGAGCGAAGTGTCACGCCTAGCGAAGCTGCGGCTTGCGGTGGTCGTCGCGCTGGCGGTGGGGCTGCGCTGGCAGCAGATCGGCCAGTTGTCGCTCCATCATTTCGATGAAGGCGTGCTCGTCTCCGGGGCTTTCGGGGTCTGGCTCCACGGTCTCTGGCATTTCCCACTCGCCCAGCCGCTGCAGGCGCCGCCGCTCTTTCCCTGGTTGGTGGCCGGAACGTTCGCCCTCACGGGCACGAAATGGCCGATCATGGGCATCTATCTTTCGGCCGCCCTGGGCAGCGCCACCGTCGCGCTCTATTTTGCTTTGCTGCGCCGCCTATATGGCGAGCAATTCGCGCTGGTCGGAGCCGGATTGCTGGCGGCCAGCGATCTGCACGTCGCGTTTTCGCGCATGGCGCTCACCGACGTGCCGCTCACTTTCTGGTTCGTGGCAGGGGCCTATGCGCTGGCCCGCCTGGTCGGCGTCGAAAACGCCCCCCCTTCGACGCGCGAGGGCGCGTCGACTGACCGGCGGATTGGCCGGCAGATTGTTTGGATGTTGGCCTTCGGCCTGGCGGCCGGCGCCGCCTGGAACACCAAGTATAACGGCTGGATGCTGATCGCCATCGCCGCGACGGCCTGGATGATATCGCGCGTCCGCGGTTGGCTCCTGCCAGAGAAGGCGGACGCCTCCGGTCCCGGTGCGGACGGCGACTTCGGACGAATCGGCTTGTTGCTGGCGATCGGAGCGGCCGCACTGTTGGCGCTGGCTTGCTTCGCTCCCTGGTATCTACACGTCGAGCGGACGTATCCCGGCGGCTATGGCGCGGTGACGGCGAATCATTGGCAATATGTCGGGCGCATTGCCGATTGGCCGCGGCGCGCTCTGCGCTTGGCTGAGTCACTCACCGCCTTTCGGCATTACGGCTGGCTGACGAGCGTGTTGGTTTTGGCGATCGCGGCTGGATGGTATCTGGCCCGCGGTTGGACCGCCGACCGGGGACGGTCCGGACGGCGCGTGACCACCCGCGTAGCGAGCCTGGTCGTGGCCGTTTCTGCGCTGGTGGCGGCCGTCGTGTTGGGCTGCGATGCCTTGATACTCTTCGTGGCGGCGGCGGCCATCGGGCCGGCGCTGGCGTTCGGACGTTGGACGGAGATCTTGTTTGCCGTCTGGGCGGGCGCGTTTTTGATCCTCACGCCGTTCTACCATCCGTACACCCGGCTGCTGGTCCCCGCGTTGCCCGCGACGATCGTTCTGGCCGTGTGGCTCGTCGGCACGGCCCTCGGCCAAACCCGCGTGGCAACACGCGCGCTGACCGACCGCACTCCGACCTTCGGCGCGCAGGCGAATAAGACCGCTCGCGTCGTCCTAGCTTCGACGAGCCTGGGCGCCTGCGCGGCGGCCTTGATCTGGCAACCGTTTGGTTGGCTTCCCAGTCGGGGCGCGTGGGATCGCTGGTCGTGCCGGCAATCCTATCGAGCGTTGGGCGACGCGATCTGGACTGCAAACGTTCCGGCCGACGCGGTCGTGCTCTGTCAGGGCCTGCCGGCGATGACGCTCTATGTCGAGCGCGAATGGGCACCTTTGGAGGCGGTGCCCTTCGATCTCTGGTTGCCGCACGTCGAGGAAGGACGCGCGTGTTACCTCGCTGTCGACTTTTGGGGAATCTTTGGCGAGAACCACCAGTCCGCACTGCGGGCCCTTCAACACCACATCGAATGCTTAGAGCCGGTAGCCACAGTGCCGAACGATCTGAACCTGCCGACTCTCCTTGATTACTTGCCGGCAGCCGCCGTGGCCCAACACGTATCGCAGCCGTGGCCAGAGAAGACAATCGTCGACGACCTCGGCCATTCGGTAGTCGTGCCCGCCACCCTCGACGAATCGCGCGCCGACCTCATCGTGCTCTATCGGATCGACCGCGACCGGCTGGAGTGATGGGCTACGACGGCGATCTGGCGACCAAAGGTTCATGGCGTGCCGTCGCGCGCGTTTCAAGAAAGCCGCGTCCGGCTCGGCTTCGAGAGCCAGCTAGTCCTTCACCGCGATCCAGGAGAGGGGCGCCCAACCCTTATCGCCGTCGTCGTAGTGGATGTAAAAGACCCGCCCGACGGCTTTCGCAATCTTGCCTGGGTAAAACCGACCATCGGCCCAGCGCGCGAAAACCTTGCTGCCAACTTCGAGGTCGTTCTTCCGGATCTGGTTCTCGGCGACGACCTTGGTTTCGCCGTCCTCGAAGATGATGCGGAAGCCGCCCTCCGCCTTTTCGACTGCGGTGCCAACAAAGTAGACGTTGTCCGCGTCCCAGACGGCGAGGACGGAGTCGCCGATCTCGACCGCCTGTAACGCAGTTTGCGTGGCGATCATCAGTGGCATGACGAGCAACGGAACGATACGAAGCATGGGCATCTCTCCAAAGCGTTGAAAAGTGCGCCCCGCCGAGCGTTTCGGGATGAGTGCTACGACCTGGTCCGCGTTAACGCAAGGATATTTTGAGACGAAATTCGCGGCCAAAAGAGAATCGGCGATTATTAGCGGCTACCTGCGCTCGCAGTGATACGATTTGAACCATTGCCACACAAAACCGACACAAATGGTCGATTTCAATAGAACTATTTGAGAAGCAGTGGCCGTGTCGACAGGCTGGCAGCCGAAGTGAAACCTCCGCGCTCGCCGCGAGCGCGGTCAGCGAAGACATCTGTACCCCGGTGGCACAAACTGCCGCAATGATGACGATCGCTACGAGCAAGCGCCCAGAATGAATTGGTGTGAGGCGAGTTTCGTTCTGGCGTTGTAGCTCACTCTTTCCCGGCAGCGCGCTCACCACGGGTCTCGCAGTTTTTGGTTGACAGAGGAGCGAACAGAAGCACTGCCACGGCTTCGGCCTACTTGACAGGCCATGTCCAGGCGCCATAAAGTGGTTGCGTCATAGTCCTGACCCAAGGAGGGAATCCGGACATGCGGAGATCGAAAAGGAATACTCCCCGCCTGGCCCGCGTATGTTGGCCATCTGTGGTGTTTGTGAGCCTCGCGGCAGTGTGCGAGCGACGAGCAACGCCATCCTGCCCAAAGTTTGGCTGGCGACGGGCGCCCCGCTCGTCGACACCGAAACCTCGATTGTTGTACGGAAGCGTTATTTCTTGCCCCTCAACACATGGAAAGCTTGCCACGCTCGTGCGGCGGCCCCGCGACGATTTCCGCGCGAAGTTCGCCCCCTTGCAAGTCGGCGGCTGTAAGGAAACAGGCGCTCTAAGGAATCAGAAATGGATCAGCAATTGAACCGACCGGCCGTTCCCGCGAACGTACCTCCGGCGGTTTTCACCGAAGGCGAGCCGAGTCGAGAGCACGAAGCCCGCGACGAGGTGCGCGGCGACCGTCTGGCCGTCCGCATCGCCCGGGTCGTGAAACGGCGTACCGCCGGCTCGGTGCAAAACCTCCGCGTCGAAGTCCGACGCGACGGTGTCTACCTCGACGGCCAGTGCGAGACCTTCTACACGAAGCAACTCGCCCAACAGGCCGCGATGGATTTGGCAGACGAAAAGCCGCTCACGAACCGTATCGAAGTGCGCTAGCGGCACCTAGACCGCGAAAGTCCTCTCCGCCTCTGCTCCGCGCATCTCGCTTTTGCGCAGTTCTCGGCTTGCGCATCCCCGACTCTGCACAATCCACAGACGTCGGTAACGGTAACCCCCCGGAACGCAAAAAACTTGCACCGGTTGCCGGCCCTACCTACATTGGGGACATCGCTCGGTTGTGCCAGCAGACCGGAGCCGGTTTTTCTTCGCGATTGGCCCAAAAAAAAACGGGGGCCTCTGACGCGCCACATACGCATTGGCTTGATGCATGACGGTCAGGGGCAAGTCAACCGTCAAGCCAGTAGTCGTCAGAGGCCCCGCGGGCCAGTCGAAGTTAGCGCTCGTCGTAGGCGAGCGACTAACTCTTTTGCACTCGTCGTGCCATATCGGACCAAGCCGCTATTTTGCACCGCCCGTCGATCGCAAATCGTTTTTGAAAAACGATTTAAGGTGCAGAGTTTCAAACAGGGACGCGGCCGTCGCAGGACGAATCGCCCCGTTTTCGGAGCGTCATTCCGCAGTGGATTGTGTCGCGATTCGCTGCAACGCAATTTCGACGACGCCAAGCGTCTCAAACCGAGAGTCGAATGCGGCGTCGGTGCAAAGGAACTCGTGTCGCCGCCACAAGTTAGCCTCGATCGTGTCGAGTTTAGAGCTGCCGCTGTGCCCGCATAATCGAAGCGAGCAGCCGAATTTGCCTCTCAAATCGAGACTCCGTCACGTGTGCTTGGCCAAGAAGCGCGCCTGCCAAAGCCACGATGGCAGCACTTCGGCGCGAGACACGTGACATGTCGGCGGGTGTCGCTCCGAAGCCGGTGTGTGTACCATGTTCGGATTGCGAAAAGCTCGCATAGAAGGACTTTCTTGGTGGCAAACAACCCTGCCGTAATCGGCGATTACCGTTGCGGAGCCGGCCAACCGTTGTTGGTCGTAGCAGGACCGTGCGTTCTCGAAACCACAGAGCTGGCCTTGGCCATCGCCGATCGGCTGCGGACGATCGCCTCGGAATTGCCGATCCAACTGGTGTTCAAGGCCTCGTTCGACAAGGCCAACCGCACGAGCGGCTCGGCCTTTCGTGGCGTCGGACTCGAGGGCGGCCTCAAAATACTCGAGAAGGTGAAGCAGGAGACGGGCCTACCGGTCACGACCGACATCCATGAATCGCACCAAGCGGCCGCAGTCGCCGAAGTGGTCGACTTGCTCCAAATACCTGCCTTTCTAGCCCGCCAGAGCGATCTGCTGATCGCTGCCGCCGCGACCGGCAGACCGGTGAACGTGAAAAAGGGGCAATTCATGGCCCCCTGGGACATGCGGCATGTCGTCGCCAAGCTACAGGACGCCGGCTGCGGGAACGTGCTACTGTGCGAACGGGGCACGTTCTTTGGGTACGGGCGGCTGGTCAACGACATGCGGGCCATTCCCCAAATGCAAAGTTTGGGTGTGCCCGTGATCTTTGACGCCACTCACAGCGTACAAGAGCCTGGAGGTCTGGGATCTTCGACGGGGGGAAACCGCGCGATGGTAGAACCCCTGGCTCGGGCCGCGACCGCCGTCGGCTGCGACGGGCTGTTTTTTGAGACTCACCCCGATCCGGATAAATCGCCCAGTGACGGGCCGAACATGGTGCCTCTTGATGATTTTGCGCCGCTCTTACGCAGGTTGGTCCGCCTGCGCGAAGCCGTGGAGACCTTGCGTGCTTAGATTCGCCGCCCCACTCATCGCTCTCTCTCTGCTGGTCGGCTGCAACGACTCGGCACCACCAAAGGCTTCTAGCTCGGCCGACGACAACACGGCCAAGATCGAACAGGCAGTGACGATCCTCGATTATATCGCCGGCCTGATCAATCACCCGACGGAGTCGGACGCGGTCGAATCGACGTCGTGGGATATCATCGACCTCAACGAAGCGGCACTCCGCGCGTTGGAAAGCGGTGTCGCTCCGGCACTCGTGCCCCAACTGAACCAATGGATCGTCCTACAGGTGCCGCTGGCCGACTGGCGACGCGAGCCGCTCATCAACACGCTACCCGCCGATTTGCAGAAGTCCTCGCAACTCAAAGAACTGGCCGACATGGGGTTCGGGCGGGCCGACGGAATCGATTTGCGGCAGGCCATCTGGCTGCGCGATGCCTCGAACTGGGCGGCTGGCGGCTCCGCGGAGGACCTGGAGCGGGCGCAGCGGATCTTCGATTGGATCGTGCGCAATATCCAACTCGACCCGGACGACGACGCCATCCCCCGGCAGGCATGGCAGACAATGCTGCTGGGACACGGCCCGGCTATCGACCGAGCCTGGCTGTTCGCCTTGATGGCCCGGCAGCAAGGGCTCGACGTCGTCATGCTGGCCACCCCCACAGGCACGGAGACGAATGCCGACAAGAACGCCGCGATCCAACCCTGGCTGCCGGCCCTCTTCCACGAAGGGGATTTCTACCTGTTCGAGCCCGCGCTGGGGCTGCCGGTGCCCGGGCCGGGCGGTCAGGGGATCGCTACGCTGGCGCAGGTCGCGGCCGATGACAGCCTGCTGCGGCAGCTCGATCTCGACGACGATCACCACTACGGAAAGAGTTCCGCCGATGTGCAGAACCTGACGGTGCTCATCGAGGCGTCGCCCCTGTATCTGTCGCAGCGCATGGCCTTGCTGGAATCGCAGTTGGCGGGAGAGCAGAACGTCACGCTCTCGCTCGATGCTTCGGCGCTGGCCGGTCGGCTGCGCAGCGCCAAGCACGTGGCCGACGTGCGGCTCTGGCCCCTTCCTTACGAGCGGCTGGCCGACCAGGCACGGTTGGGCAAGAGCGGCAGGCAGCGGCTAGCAATCGACTTCGAACCATTCGTCGTCCCCTTTCCGAAGCAGGTGAAGAAGAAGGTCGAATTACTGCCGGCCCTGTGGAAGGCGCGCGTGCGTCACCTGTTGGGCGAGTTTGTCGGCGAGGACGGAGCGCTGAGGTATTACCAACTGTCCCGTCTTGCCGACGCCGATATGGGGCGAGGACCGGTCCTCACGCCCGTGGAAGAGGAAGACCTGCGTGGGAAGGTGACCCCGGACGAATGGCAGACGGCGGTCAACCACTACGTGCATGTGGCACCGGTCGCCAAGCACGACGCCAGCTATTGGCTGGGTTTGATCGCCTTCGAGCAGAAGAATTACAAGACGGCGGCCGACCATTTCAGCAAGCGGACGCTCGACGTCAACCAAAACAGCCCCTGGCGCAGTGGCGCCCTCTATAACCTGGCCCGTGCTCAAGAGGCCTTGGGTTTGACGTCCGACGCCGTCGAAGTATATCGGCAGATCGAATCACCGCAACGTCACGGCAACCTGCTGCGGGCGCGGTGGTTGGAGACGAAGGCGTCGCCGACCAAGGAAGCTTCGAACGAGGCGAGTAACTGACCGCACCGATGGCAATTGATGACGAACGCGCCGCGGCACCGCGAGACCGCTCTGTCGCACGGCCGCCGATCGATTAGCGGTCGAACCAGCGTTTGATCGAGTGCAGCGTGGTCGCACGGCCAGCACGGCCGATCGACGTCGTGAGCGGAATCTCCTTCGGGCAGACGGCCACGCAATTCTGAGCGTTGCCGCAAACCTGCAAGCCCCCTTCCGCCATCAAGGCGTCGAGACGCTCGCCGGCGCTCAGCGCGCCCGTGGGATGGGTGTTGAAGAGAACCACCTGGCTGATGGCATGGGCACCCACGAAATGCCGGTCGTAGGCGGCGTGACGACGCTCCGCGAACTGCTCGTCCGACTCGCCTTCGGCCCGTTCCACTTCCACCTTGAGGTATTGCGGACATGCCTCGAGACAGCAGCCACAGCTCATGCACTGGCTCAGCGGATAGGCGCGCTGCTGTTCTTCCGGAGATTGACGCGGACCGGGGCCCATGTCGTGATAGCCATCGACCGGGATCCAGGCTTTGACCTTCTGCAAGGCGCGAAACAATCGCGAACGGTCGACCATCAAGTCTCGGACGACCGGGAACTTGGTCACCGGGCGCAGCTCGATCTCGCCCGGTTCGTCGGCCAACAGACGGTCGACCAAGGCCGTGCAGGCCTGCCGCACGCGACCGTTGACGAGCATTGTGCAGGCGCCGCAGACCTCTTCGAGGCAGTTGCAATCCCAGGCCACGGGCGCCACCGCGGTACCGTCCGAGGTGCGTGCCTGCGCGGCGATCCGCTGCAACACACTGATCACGTTCATGTCGTTTTCACGCACCACGGTATGGCGTTCCCAATAGCTCGGCTCGCCGGGGCCGTCTTGCCTCAGAACGCGAACCGAAAACGTCGTGGCGCCGGCCGAATGGCCGTTGTGCTCATGGGCATCGTGCGAGGCATGCTGTCCGTGGCTGGTGGTGGTCGCGTGATCCATCGAGTGTTGATTTCGGAGTATTGGTTTGGGCTGCTGGATTTTCGACTTAGATCGGTATCGGGCGGAGCCGACTCGACTTCGGAGACGCGCTAGGAGGCGGCACCGACCGCCGTCTTGACGGTCGACCCGTTGCCGTCGGACGAAGAGTGCTTGCCCGCCTGCCGCTGCTTCCACACTTCCTCGATGATCTCCGCGCCGACGAGACCATACAGGCGCGGGCGCGGTGCGATCAACGAGGTATCGACGTCTTCGTAGCTGAGCTCCGGTTCGCCGTTCCGACATACCGCGATCGTCGACTTGAGCCACTTCCGCGTGTTGGCCTCGAACTGATCGCACCAGGCTTCGGCCTCGCGACGATGCTCACTGGGCGACGTGGAGGTCAGGCCCGGCAAGGCGAAATCGGGCTTGTAATGCGCGCCGCGGCATTCGTCGCGTTCGAGTGCTCCCTTCAAGATGGCCTTGGCCAGCGGGAACATGTCGCGCAGTGCCTTGGTGAACACGACATTCTGGTTGGTCCAGTTGCCGGTGTCCGACAAGGAGCAACGCTCAGCCCGCTGGGCCAACTCGCTCACCTGTCCCAGGGCTTCGCGCAGTACGCTGTTGTGCCGCACGACGGTGGCGGCGCGAGTCATGATCTGACCCAACTCTTGGTGCAGCAGGTACGGGTTCTCGCCACCGGAGGCGTGCTTGAGCAACCGATCGTGCTCGCGCTGCTGTTGCTTACGCGCCGTCTCATAGAGGCCGGCGGGCTGATCGGCGGCGGACTTGCCCGACAGGGACTTGAGCAGGTTTTGCACGCCAGGCGCGGCCATCAGCCCGCTGAAGATGCAGCTCAACAAAGAGTTGGCGCCCAACCGATTCGCACCGTGGTATTGGTAGTCGCACTCTCCCAAGGCGTAGAGGCCGGGTATGTTCGTCACCTGGTTGCGCGGCGAACCGACCTTCAACCCGCCCGCGGAGGTGCGCTCGTAATCGACCCACAGCCCGCCCATCGAATAGTGGACGGCCGGGAAGATCTTCATCGGCACGTCGCGCGGATCGACACCCTGGAATTTCTCGTAGATCTCCAAGATGCCCGCGAGCTTCTGGTCGAGCATCGCCCGCGGCAGGTGCGTGACGTCGAGGTAGACGCACATGCGGTCCTTTTCGACGCTCAGTCCCTCGACGGTGCAGACGTTGAAGATCTCGCGCGTGGCAATGTCGCGGGGCACGAGATTGCCGTACTTGGGATAGCGCTCTTCCAAGAAATAGTATCGCTCTGCTTCCGGAATCTGCCGCGGATCGCGCGGGTCTTGCGGCCGGCGCGAGACCCACACACGGCCCCCCTCGCCGCGGGCGCTTTCGCTCATCAAGCGGAGCTTATCGGCGCCGGGCACGGCCGTCGGGTGGACCTGGATGAACTCGGGATTGCCGTATTTCGCACCAGCCCGGAAGCACCGGCTGGCCGCACTCCCCGTGCAGGCCATCGACATGGTCGAGCGGCCGTAGATCAGGCCGCAGCCGCCCGACGCCACCAGCACGGCATCGGCGGTGAACGATCGGATTTCCATCGTCACCATGTCCTGGCAGACGGCGCCCCGGCACACGCCGTTGTCGTCGAGGATGGGCGCCAAGAAATCCCAGAACTCGTATTTGACGATTCGCCCTTCGGTTTCCCAGCGACGCACCTGTTCGTCGAGTGCGTAGAGCAACTGCTGACCCGTCGTGGCGCCGGCGAAAGCCGTGCGCTTGAACAGTGTGCCGCCGAACCGACGATGGTCGCGAAAACCCTCGGCGGTGCGGTTGAACGTGACTCCCAAGCGATCCATCATGTCGATGATCTTGGGCCCCCACTCGGTCATCTCCTTGACCGGCGGCTGATGTTGCAAGAAGTCGCCGCCGTAGACCGTGTCGTCGAAGTGCAGCCACTCGCTGTCGCCCTGCTGGCGGGTGGTGCTGTTGACGGTATTGATGCCACCCTGTGCGCAGACACTGTGCGACCGCTTGACCGGCGTGAGGCTCATCAGGTCGACATCGACGCCCAACTCGGCCAGCTTCATGGCGGCGGCCAACCCGGCCAAACCGCCTCCCACGATCAATACCCTCTGCTTCGCCATCGGCGCTCTACCTCGTTTTCCGTAATTCTATGCAAGACCACCGTAGCCAGCGGCCTTCTTCGGTCGTTGTCCGCGAGATGGCCTGGCCCGCCGGGTGATGGACTATCTCAGCATCTCTATTCTTGTTTCGCCGTGTCCGGCACTTGGGCGTCCGGTAACTGGGCCGTCTCATCGCCCGACGGTTGCGGCCGGCTGCGTTCCTCCGCCTCGATCTGCTTGATGCGTTGGGCCATCGCCTCACGCTGTTCGATTTGCGCCTGCTCAACGGCCTTGGCTTCGACCAGATCGGCCCGGCTCATGCCGAACAGGGCGCTCAAGCCGATGAAGGCGAACACGACGCCGAACCCTGCGCAGGCATAGTCGGCACGCCGCTGGGCGGCGGGCGTCGTCCAGATTCCCCAGGTAATTCCCGACGTCCATAGGCCGTTGGCCAGGTGATAGACGCAGGCCAGCACGCCGATGGCATACAAGATTTTGACGAGTAGCGGCTGGAAGGCCTCGGCCGCGCTCGACGTGGCGTGTTCGGCGCTGAACTTGGCACCGCCCAGATTCTGGGCCACGTTCTTTACCCAAAAATCGTTGTGCAGCCAGCCGTGCATGTGGAACACATGCCAAGCGATGAAAAACAGCGCGATCCAGGCCGTCACACGCTGGAGCGTATAGCGAACGTTGCTGCCGTAGCGGTAGGCGCCCGTGTTGGTCTCGCAGTTCACCGCCCGCACGATTCCCAGCGCGGCGTGAAAGATGATCGGGATGAAAATGAACGTCCACTCGACGAACGGCAAGATCCAGCCGAGGCTGTGGATCGTATTCACCTTTTCTTGGAACGTCTGCGGCCCTCCCAACACCGTGGCATTGGTGATCAGGTGGACGCACATATAGGCCCCTACGGGCACAATACCACTCAGCGAATGGAGCCGCCGCCAGAGGAATTCGTGGCGGCCGAAGAAGTGCGACGCCTCCGGAGCCGGCGGCGCATTTTTAGGCGAGGTTTCCAACTTGATTGTCCTTAATCGGCCGCCCGCAGGCGGCGACGAGCGAGCGGAACGGGTCTGCCGACACTGAATAATTCGCAGTATAAGGTTGCGGGCCGCTCTTACAAGCGACAAACCGAACTGCCTGCCGGTTTGGCAGTGGCCGCGTGGAACACCGCTGACAGCCTCGGCAAATTTGACCTAAATTATCTTTCATGGGGCGAAACACCATGCTATAAGGGCAACGGAAAACAGCCTTTAAGGCAGGCACGCTTGCGGCGGGGCCGACTGCTTTACGCCCTTGGTATCGCAGTTGCACGCTTGCACGCCGTCTGCCGCGAGACTGGGCTCCGTGGCTGGGTGACTGGGTAGCAAGGCGACCAGGTGGGTCCGGTGCCGACGGAATAGGGCGCCGTCATGCTGATACGCCTGTGCGAGACATGCCATGCACGCTTCGATCTTGATCACCGACGACGATCGCGGATTCCGCGAGACATTGCGCGGCGTCTTCGAGCCCGAAGGTTTTTGCACGCTGCTGGCCGAGAACGGCGCCGAGGCACTCGACATCATCCGTACCAGCGACGTGCACCTGGTGTTGCTCGACATGCACATGCCGCGGCTGACCGGGTTGGAAACCTTGCGGATGGCGAAGCAGCTCCGCTCGCCGTTGCCGTGCATCCTGATGTCGGCCGAGCCCGACGAGCAACTCGTCGAACAGGCCCTGCGTGCCGACGCTTTTTCGTTCCTCACCAAGCCGGTCAGCCGCCAGACCATCACTTCGACGGTGCGGATGGCACTGGCGAAGACCTACGATTGGGCCGCGAACCCCGCCGACCCGCAGCTCGACCGGTTGCGAGAGGCAGATCGGCCTTCTACCATAACGTCGCGTTTCGATCCGCGCAGGTTCTTCGGCCGCCAAGATCATTGACGCGGGGATGTCGCGAGAGAGCATTTCGTCGCCCCGCGATTGCTCGTTCCCGGCTTGCTTTTTACGTTCATTGGGATCGGCATGATGTTTGACGACGAGATGCCACATCGGTTGGCGACTTGCCGTCCGAGGTGCAGGTTTCGCAGCACTTGGTCTGTAGTGGCCGAGGAACCGTGCTGAAGAAGATACCGAGAACGGTTCGCTCGAATGACACCATCCGTAGAAAGAATCGCCGTCGTCACCGGTTCCACACAAGGGCTCGGCGAGGCCATCGCCCGTCGGTTGATCGATGAGGCGATGATCTCCGGGCTGGTGATCTGCGGGCGCAATGCCGACAACGGGCGCCGTCTGGCCAGCGAGTTTTCGGCCCGCGGCTGTCGCACAGAATATGTACCGGCCGATCTGGCGCGCGTTGAGGACTGCCAGAAAATCGTCCAGACGGCCCGCGACACGTTCGGCCGCATCGATTTTCTAGTCAACAGTGCGGCGACGAGCCAGCGCGGGACGATTCTCGACACCACGCCGGAAGGGTTCGATCGCATCTTCGCCCTCAACGTGCGGGCTCCCTTCTTTTTGATGCAGGGCGTCCTGCACACGATGATCGAGCACGGCATTCCGGGGGCGATCGTCAACATCATCAGTATGTCGAGCTACGGCGGGCAGCCGTTCTTGAGCCCCTATTCGGCGTCGAAAGGCGCGCTGGTCACGCTCACCAAGAACGTCGCGCAATCGGTGATCAAGAATCGCATCCGCGTGAACGGCCTGAATCTCGGCTGGATGGACACGCCGGGCGAAGACACCATCCAAAAAAGGTTTCACGATGCGCCGGCCGACTGGCTGGCCAAGGCCGAAGCGAACCAGCCCTTCGGCCGCCTCGTCAAACCGCAGGAGGCCGCGCAGGTGGTCGCCTTCCTCCTTTCCGATCGGGCCGGCCTGATGACCGGCTCCATCGTCGATTTCGACCAGAACATCATGGGAACGTATAGCTGAGCGCTCTGCCGCCGCGAGTTTCCTCTTCGTGCCGAACGGGAGCGGCACAAGGTAGAACGAAGAAGCCTGTCCCCATGCGCGCCTCAGTCGCGGCCAAGTAATTTCCGCACGGCTTTCCAAGGGCGCGTGTTGACGACGTCGGCTTTCGTCAAACCGGCCCGGCGGGCCTGCAAGATGCCGTAGCGGAGCTTGTCGAGCCCTTCGGTGTCGTGCGCGTCGGTCGAAATCACGATCGGTATGCCGTGTTGCTGTGCCGCCGCGCAGGCCACGTCGTCCAGATCGAGCCGCATCGGGTGGGAGTTCAGCTCCAGAAACTTGCCGTGCTTACGGGCCGTTTTGAAAACGGCATCGAGGTCGACATCGTACGCCTGCCGCTTGTTGATGAGCCTGCCCGTGGGATGGGCGATGGCACAGACGTGCGGATTGGCGAGCGCGTCCACGATGCGGCGCGTGATCTGTTCGCGGGGCTGCTTCTGACCGTAGTGCACGCTGGCCACGACCCAATCGGCCTCGCTCAGCACATCGTCGTCGAGGTCCAAGCCTCCCTTCTCCAAGATGTCGACTTCGACCCCCTTGAGCACGGTGATTCCCTTCAACCGGCGATTGAGCCGATCGATCTCGGCCCATTGCTCGCGCAACCGGTCGGCATCGAGCCCGTTGGCCATCGAGACGCGCTTCGAGTGGTCGGTGATGGCGATGTATTTGAGCCCGCGCTGTTTGGCGGCGGCAACCATCTCCTCCAACGTCGCCTTGCCGTCCGTGGCCACCGTGTGCATGTGCAGGTCGCCCAGGATGTCGTCCCGTTCGATCAGGGCAGGTAACTTGCCCGACTCGGCCCAGTCGAACTCGCGCCGCGCTTCGCGCAGCTCGGGCGGAAAGCAGGGCAGATCGAGGGCCGCGTAGACGTCGGCTTCCGTGTGGCCGGCGACGTACTGATCGCCGCGGAACACGCCGTACTCGTTGATCTTCAGCCCGCGGTTCTTGGCCAGACCGCGCAGCACCACGTTGTGGTCCTTCGAGCCGGTGAAATATTGCCACGCCGCCCCGAACGATTCTTTGGGCACGACGCGCAGGTCCACTTGCAGGCCGCCCGCCAGCCGCACCGACATCTTCGTATCGCCGCGGCCGATGAGTGTCTCGACGCCTGCGAAAGCCGCCAGCCGGTCCATCACTTCGGCGGGGTTGTCGGAGACGACCAGGAAATCGAGATCGGCCACGGTGTCACGGCCGCGACGATAGCTGCCCGCCGGCTCGAGTTGGCGGATGCTGGGGCAGGAGCGCAGATGGGCCAACAGCGACCGAGCGAAGTCGTCGGCCTCGGCCCACGTGAGACGCTGTTGTATCGAGTTGGCCTGGGCCAGGCCGGCCAGAATGATCAGCTCGGTCTTCTCGCCGAACCCCTTCAGTTCGCGCACGCGGTTGGACATGCACGCCTCGCGCAGCTCGTCGAGCGTGCTGATCTTCAAGTCGTGGTGCAGGGCGGCGGCCTTTTTTGGTCCCACGCCCGGCACGCGCATCAGGGTGAGGACCGAGACGGGAATCTTGGCCAGCAATTCTTGGTGTAACGGCACGCTTCCGGTCTCGCACAGCGTGACGATCTTCTCGGCCAGATCCTTGCCGATGCCTGGGATGTCGGTCAGTTTGCGGTCTTCGTCGGCGAGCAGGGCTTCCACCGGCTCGGTCATGTCGCGCACGGCCCGGGCGCCGTTACGATAGGCCCGCACGCGGAATTGATTGGCGTTCTCGATCTCCAGCAGGTCGGCGATCTCGTCGAAGACGTTGGCGATTTGGGCGTTGTTCATGGCGTTTCATTTTATCGCCGGACCCGCGTCGCGCCTTGCCGGTGCAAACACACCTGGTCGCTTCCGCGCAAAGAGACCTTTGTGGTTGACAAAAAGCATCGGGCGACTCGACATCGCAGGGCAGGGTCTACGAGTCGCCGTTATTCCGTTATCTCGCGGATCACGCGGCAAGGATTTCCCGCGGCAAAGACGGCGGCGGGAATGTCCCGTGTCACTACGCTCCCTGCGCCGATGACCGATTTCGAGCCGATCTTCACGCCGGGGCAGACGATCGCGCCGCCACCGATCCATACGTCCGCGCCGATCTCGACAGGTTTGCCGAATTCTTGCCGCCGGCGCAGCTCGGCGTTCATCGGATGGGTGGCGGTGTAGACCTGCACGGCCGGTCCGAAGAGGGTGAAGTCGCCGACCTTGATCTCGCAGACGTCGAGGAAGATGCAATTGAAGTTGAAGAAGACGCGCTCGCCGAGCAGGATATTCGAGCCGTAGTCGCAGTAGAACGGCGGCTGCATCCAGACGGAATCGCCCCCCTTCCCGAACAGTTTGCCGAGGATTCGGCGGCGCGTCTCCTGGTCGCTCTCACGCGTGGCATTCAGGTCCCAACACAGGTCCCGGGCACGGTTCCTGGCCTGGACCAATCCGGGGTCCAGGGGATCGTACAACTCCCCCGCCTGCATCTTTTCTCGTTCGGTTCGCATCGGACCTACCACAGGTTACGCGATCTGCGAGGACTCGGCAAAACTCGATTCAGTTTGCAGCGAGCCACCTCAGTCACGTCGACGTGGGCACGCCGCCGGCCCTCGCCATCCGCCGCCGCTGGAACAAAATCCTTCCACAAACGATGATTCCGCCCACGAATCCGACCCCATACGAGGCCAGGTGCGCACACAGGTCGGCAATGAATACCGCGTGCCGCTCGGCCGGTATTTGGAATTTGAGCGGCTCGACCAACCATGCCCGCCCGGTGCACGCCGAAACATAGCCAACAATCCCGGCGATTAGCGCGGCACAGGCCATGATCATCAGCAAGCGGCCGATCGGTCGGATGAGCCGCACGGCATCGATCTTCGGCCAAGCACCAAGTCGCGAAACGAGAGCGGCAGGGATTCCCAACATCAGGCCGACCCACCACGTGGCGAAGATTCCCCATCCGATGGCGAGAAGCGTCGGAGACTGGGTGTGGAACACCGGCGGATGGCCGATGGTGAAATACTCGACGCAGACCCTGGCTGTCACCTGGTCGTGCAGGATGCCGTACAGCACCGCCGCCGCGATGCATAGCAACACAATCTTGGCGGCTTCCATCACGGCGCTTCCGATGCCCCGGGGGAGGCGCTCGGGTACGGTCGGGACCTGGTGCGGGTTCTCGGTCATGCTGGCATGAGCACGCGCGGCGTGATGACTCTCGTTCTCGACGACCTTTTTGGTCTGATCCGCCCGTGCCCGCTAAACTAATCCTGGGAACCGCGGCTTTCAATTCACCTCGCTGGAGCGCAGTGGCGGCCGCGCCGCGTCGGTGGAACTGCGCGAGGCGGCAGTCTCGCGAGCGAGTACCGCCGGTCACTCATCCTGCGTCACAGGGCCTTCGCGGTTCGGCAAGCGAAACACGATGTCGTTGGGCGGATTGACCTCTTCGACGAGCCCGCCTTGATCGACGTTATCGGGACCGATGCTGTAGACGCGGCAACCGTCTGTGCCGACCACGAACCGCAGCGGCCCGGCAGCGAACGGGTCGGCCGGCACCTGGGAGATGAAACCGGGCACCAGGTCGTCGAGCGAAGCCGGCCATCGCCCCTGGCTGCGACGGTATCGCTCGACCGCGATCGCCGTGTGCGTGACGTCGCGGCGGGCCATGGCCCCGGCGACCGCGCCGGCAAACGCTTCCATGGACGGATACATGAGCTTCGCGACCGGGAAACGCCAGAGGGCCGGCGTCTGCTGGAACGTCGCAGACAGCATTCTTGCTTCCCGGTCCAGGCTCACCGGGCCGGCGGCGCTAGCCTTGACCAGATTGCCCATCAGTTGCAGATAGACGGCCTGATCGCCCTGGCCGAAGATCGCCGTCATGGCCGCGGACGGCGCTTCGCTGCCGAGTGACTGGGGTTGGCGGAACGTTTCGAGCCCCATCGCGCGCTCGCCGAGCAGGGCACGCCGCAGCACCTGATCGTAATGGACTCTCGCCAGGTCCTCGTCGATCTGCAAAAGACCGTCGGTCGGCACCTCGACGCTCATCATGAGCCGCTCGAAATGACCGAACGCCATGTTGTCGTGGGCGAGCCGCATCAACTGCGACAGCATGAGCGGCTCGTATTCCAGGCTGCGGGCGAGGGAGAACATGGAGTGCACCGCCTCGCAGGCGGCCAGCCCCTCGCCGCGGTGAAGCTCGACCTCGTACTCCAGCGACAACAGCGAACCGACGAACCGTAGATCCCGTTGAGCGCTCAGCCGCATGCCCATTGCGTCGCGGAACCGTGTGGGGTACCGCGCGGCGCCGCCCAGCGTCACCGCCTGACGGATTTTTTCGCGAGATTCATGATATTTCTGTAAAAACTGTTCGGCCGCTTCCTGATGCGGCCAAGGCGTGCCGACCGGCGTCAGCGGGCCGGCCTCGAGCCAGGGCAACCCACCGGCATCGTCCTGACATTTTTGCGTAGCGAGCGTCTGGGCCGCAGCCATCCATAGCGACGTGGTGTCGTTCACGTCCGCCGGCAGGGCGTAGAATGCCTCCAACTCGGCCGCATTCGTTGGTTCGGAGGCGTCCCGGATCTTACTCAACTCGGCCGCCACCTTTCGGCCGGTCAAATACTGCACTCCACAGAACGCGAGCGTGAACAGGACGAGCAGCAACAACACTGCGGACAGCAGAATCGTGCCGGTGCCGATGCGTCGGCGCTCGGCGACCAAGGTTGACGAATCGTTCGACATGTCGCGCGCTCTCCACTTTGCGCGTTCATTCTAGGCACGAGATGCGCTGTGGCGAACCGGCATTGCACGTGTCTCGGCGCAGCCGCTAGACTCGATTGTAGAGGCGCGAAGTCAAAAAACACAAAAAATCGGAACACACTTCCGGAACCGATCATGACGGACGAAGTTGCCACCTCTGCCGCGGCTGAACCGCCCGGCGACCCTGCGGCTACGAACAACGAGCGGCCCGCCCGGCGGCGTATGCGGCTGTGGCCCGGTGGTCTGCTCGTGACCATCTATTGGACCGTGGTCGTGGGGCTCGGCCTGAGCGAGTTACCGATCACCACCACGTTCATGACGACCGTCGGAGTCGGCGCGCTCGTCATACTGCTGTTCACAATCTGGTGGTTGACCAACGGTACGATTCGCGGCAGCGACCGCCTGCTCGCCTTCGCCGCACTGATCGTGGGCGCGGTGGCGGCCGCCGCCGTATCGCAAAAGACACTCAGCACGGGCGGCATACTCTTCTTCGGCCTCCCCTGGGCCTACACCGCGTGGATCGTGTGGGCGTTCATCGCGCGCCACTTCCCGCAAGCCCTCTTCCGTTGGGGAACCGTCGCCGTGATCTGGCTGGTGTGGGCCTGCACCTCGCTGATCCGGATGGACGGCCTGAGCGGAGATCTCAAGGCCGACATCCACTGGCGCTGGGAGCCCACGGCCGAAGAGCGATATATCGCTTCACGCCCGCGCGATCTCGAGGCATCGGCCAACTCCGCAACGGACGAGAACGACGAGTCGGCCGATAAGGTCGTGGCGGAGGTCGGCGATTGGACTGCCTTCCGCGGTCCTTTGCGCAACGGCGAAGTACGCGGGCTCGAGATCGCCACCGATTGGAAGAAGTCGCCCCCCGAGTTGGTCTGGCGACAACCGATCGGCCCGGCCTGGTCGTCGATGCTCGTGGTGGGTGGCCGCCTCTTCACGCAAGAGCAGGTGGGCGAAGACGAAGTCGTCGTCTGTCTCGATGCCGAAAGCGGTAAGCGAATCTGGTCGCACACCGATAAGACCCGCTTCTGGGACAGCCAAAGCGGCGCCGGGCCGCGTGGCACGCCGGCCTTCGACGACGGCGCCCTCTACACGCAGGGAGCCACTGGCGTACTCAATCGATTGGACGCCGCCACGGGCAAAGTCGTCTGGTCGCGCGACATTGCCGAGGATTCGAGCGCTCCGCTGCCGATGTGGGGCTTTTCGAGCACGCCGCTCGTGGCCGCCGACGTCGTCGTGACGTTTGCGGGTGGCAAGGAAGAGCAGGGGCTGCTGGCCTACCATACGGCCGACGGTTCTCCGGCCTGGCATGTCGCCACGGGGCCGATCAGCTACAGTTCGGCCCAGCCCGTCCAACTCGACGGCGAAGAACAGGTTTTGTTCCTCAGCGATGCGGGGCTGATCTCGGTCGCCCCGGCGACGGGCAAGCTGTTGTGGCAATATGACGCGCCAGGCCACGGCGTCTGGCGGGCGACGCAGCCGGCCCTCATCGACTCGAGTCAGATTCTGTTCGGATCGGAGGATCTGGGAGCGGTCTTGCTCGATCTGCGGCAAGAAGGAAGCAAATCGGAGGTGAACAAGGTTTGGGCGACGAAGCAACTGAAGCCGGCCTACAACGATTTCGTGTTGTTCGACGGCTGCGCCTATGGCTTCGACGGCGGCATCTTCTGCTGCCTCGACGCCCAATCCGGCAAGCGGCGTTGGAAGGGTGGGCGTTACGGACACGGGCAGGTGCTGCTGCTCTCCGATCCGCGCCTGCTGCTCGTGACCGCCGAATCCGGCGAAATCGTGCTCCTCTCGGCCACGCCCGAGAAGCACACCGAGTTGGTCAAGTTCCAGGCCATCGAAGGCAAGACATGGAACCATCCGGCCATCGCCCACGGCTGCCTCTACCTGCGCAACGATCAGGAGATCGCCTGCTATCGCTTGCCCGCGAAGTGAGTAAGTCTCTCTCGAACGCCCGCGCGAGGGTTTTCGCCATCGCTCTCTGCCCAAGGCACTTCTTGCAGGTTAAACTGGGCCGGCGTGCCGTTCCGTGGTTCCCCGGATGCGGCCCGGCCGGTGCTGCCTTTCGCGGCCCGGTTTGATCCCTCCCCAAAAGGCGTCCCGAACGCAGCAGAGGCCAATGATCGAGATCACCGTTCCGCGGCTGGGCTGGTCGATGGAAGAAGGAACCTTCTCCGAATGGTTGAAGCGGGAAGGCGACTGGGTTGAAAAGGGTGACATGCTCTTCGTGTTGGAGAGCGATAAGGCCGCCCAGGAGATCGAATCGTTCGAGGCCGGCGTGCTCCGCATCGGACCCGACTCGCCGAAGCCGGGCGAGAGCGTGAAGGTCGGCCAGGTGATCGGCTATTTGGCGGCACGCGACGACAACCGCCCAATTCCAATGCCTGAGACCGAACACGCTCCGCAGAGCGATCGCCCGCCGGTGAGCGATCAAGCCCGCGAATCACAACCAAGCGCCGAGCCGGCACCATCAGCCGGCAAACCGGCGCGGAACGCGGCCGCGCCGTTTGCCAGCCCGCGCGCACGCCGGGCCGCACAAGAGCTCGGCGTCGATTGGCGGACGCTCGCCGGCACCGGCCGGCGCGGGCGGATCCGCGAGCGCGACGTGCTCGCCACCCCGGCGACCGGCGGCGACAGGAAAGAATCCAAAGAACCGAACGGGGCACCGATTTCCGCCACGCGGCGAACCATCGCCGGCCGCATGCTCGACAGCTTGCGTTCGACCGCGCCCGTCACGCTGACGACGACGATCGACGCCACCAACCTGGTCAACCTGCGTGCTCAATTCAAGGCGGCAGCCAGCCACGAGTCGCCGCCGGGCATCACCGATATCGTCGTCAAGCTGGCCGCCAAGGGGCTGGAAGCCCATCCCGATCTGAATGCCCGATGGCAGGACGACCAGATCGTCCGCCTGACGGAGATCAACATCGGCATCGCAGTTGACGCCGAAACCGGCCTGCTCGTGCCGGTCCTTCGCAACGTGCCGCATTTGGGCCTGAAGCAAATCGCCGCCTTGTCGCGCCATCTCATCGAACAGGCGCGCGGACGGCGGCTGACGGCCGACGAACTACGCGGCGGCACGTTCACCGTCACCAATCTAGGGATGTACGGCATCGACGCCTTCACGCCGATCATCAACCTGCCCGAGACGGCCATTCTCGGAGTCGGCTCGGTGCGTCGCGAGCCCGTCGTGCTCAACGACGACCGCATCGTGCCCGGCCATGTGATGACTCTCAGCCTCACCTTCGACCACCGAGTCGTCGACGGGGCCCCGGCTGCGCGGTTTCTACAAACGCTGCGCAAGCTGCTCGAAAACCCGGCTGCCTCCCTCGTCGGCTAACGCTGCGAGCCGGCAACTTTTCCACCGTGGGTTGACGCGGAGCGGCCGTTCTGCGCACGGAGCCTTGGTCGCCGCCGGCTTCCCAGTGCGAATCGACGTAAACCGTTCGCACAGTGCAACTTCTGTCTTCGATAGCATTGTTAGGATACGGTTTGCGTCTTGCAATACGGGCCAAAACCCGTATGCTTTGCAGTTACGCGCGACAGCGCGGGTGTTCTTGTTCCGCGCGCTGGTCAATGGCAAGCTTGCCGCGACCGCTGGTACTCCTACATTCTTTGCGTTCCAGTTCGAGCAGTGGCACATGGACCAGATCCTCAAGGGCTATCAGCTCAACCTGACAACCTGGGTGTATCTGTCGTCGCTGTTGACCGTGGCTGTCTACTTCAAGTTCAGCCGTCTGTGGAGCATGCGCAACGTCGACATCATTGCGCTCATCTCGATGGCGCCGGGCTTGTTGCTCATCGATTACGGGGGCGATGCCCGCTACCGCGGTTACATCTGGCTCTTCGTGGTGGGCGGGTGGTTTCTTGTGCGGATGCTGATCGACTCGCGCATGGTGCGCCGGCCACTGCTCGAACCAAACCTGTCGCCCGGCGGCTTGACGTTCATCGGCGTGGCGCTCTTGGTCTTCTTGATCGTGAACGTCGTCAACAAGCAGCCGACCGAGACGGACTTGGAGGGGCCGCGGATGCTCGACGCCCTCCTGCACCGTGAACAGGCCCCGGCCGGCGATCGCACGCTGGCCCACTATGGCCCCGGTTATCCACTCTTGTTCCTGATTCCCAGCATCACGACCAAGACTATCTCGGTGGCCAACCCCGCGGTGCCCGAAGAGCGGGCGCATTATATGGTGCAGGCGGCGACCGCACGGTGTATGGCCAGCCTATCGCACCTGGCCGTGGTGGTAGGGATGGTGCTGATCGGCGTGTGGCACTTCGACAACATCCGCACGGGAATCGCCGCGGCGACACTCTATCTATTGCTGCCGTACACGGCCCAAATGACCGGTCGGGTCGATCACGTCGTGCCCGCCGCGCTCTTGGTATGGGCCGTGGCCGCGTATCGCCGACCGTTGATATCAGGCATGTTGTTGGGGCTGGCGACCGGCGCGGTCTATTACCCGCTGTTCTTGCTACCGTTGTGGATGGGCTTTTATTGGCATCGTGGCCTGCTGAGGTTCGGCATCGGCTATGTATCGATGCTCATGGCGCTGGTGGCCCTCCTCGCCTTCACCTCGGCCGACTTCGCCCATTTCCTCGCCCAGGTGAAGATGATGTTCGGGTGGACGAGCCTGGCCTCGACGGGTGTCGAAGGGTTTTGGCTCTTCGTCCCGTCCTCGGTTCCCTTCCGCCTTCCCATCCTGGCGGTGTATTCCATTATGTGCGCCTGGTTCGCGCTCTGGCCGACGCCGAAGAACCTGGGCACGCTGTTGAGCTGCTCCGCGGCAGTCATGCTGGGCACGCAATTCTGGCAAACCAACGGCACGATTTACATCGCCTGGTACTTGCCGCTCTTGCTGCTCACCATCTTCCGGCCCAACCTGGAAGACCGCATCGCGCTGGCCACGCTGGGCGAATGGATCATCCGCGGCCGGGTGTTGCTTCGGCCGCGCGCCGCCTGACACCCCGCCGCGCCGAACTCTGCCCCTGAAAACGACGGCGACCGATGCCGAGTAATCGTGGCCAGCGGGCGGAATGCGATCGCGCCGGCGGGCCTTTACGAGATCTCGCTCTGGGCCAAGTTGTAGAACTCCTGCGAGCCGATGATGTTGGCCACATAGACCGAATCGGCAACGCCGGCACGCAGTGCACCCACGGCGCTCGCGATCGCGGCGGCCTCGGCATCGCGGTCGAGATAGGCCTGATACCAGCCATACTCCACGAAGCCCGCACTCGCGCTCGGCGCACCGGGCAGGCTGACCAGGTCTTGGAGATATTCGTTGCTGCCGAAGATCGCCGAAACCACGGGCGTGCGCAGCGACTGATTGCTCAGATCGATGCTCGACAACGTACTGACGGCGCCGGCATCGGCCGGGCGGTGCAGGGCGTCGCTGAACAGGGCATTCAAGAAGCCCTGGTTCGTTCCGCCGCCGCGCACCTGATAGTACTCGGCCGAACTGGCCAATCCGATCTCGATCTGCTCGGGCGTGCCGCCGGTACCCAGGAAGCCGCTGTAGGCCGTCAGGGCCGCCGGCTCCGGAGCCCGGTGCAGGAACGTCTCGAACAGGGCCGTCACCGTATCGTTGAGATATTCCTGGCTGTGCTCGATCTCGAGCGCCACCTGCGGCCGCGTCTGACCGTTGGTCAACAGATTGCCCCAATACTGATCGCCCGAGGGCTCCGCCTGGCGGTGAAGCAGGTCGAGGAAGAGCAAAGCGACGTACTTTTCGTTGTTGGTGAGCGGAGGCGGTTGTTCGCCGAAATTCACGTTCAGCGCCGTCATGCCGCTCTGCACCACGGCCGATCGAGTGGCCGGCGTGGTGAGCGTGACACCGCTCGGCACGATCTCGGTGACCGTGTACGTGCCGGCTGGCAGGTTGGCGAAGTAGTAGAGCCCGCTCGCGTTGGTGGTGGCCGATGGATTGTTGGCATCGGGCACGCCGCTATTGTCGTTGTCGATGAAGACCGTCCGCCCACTGACGGGAATCTCGCCGGAGTCGAGCTGGCCGTTCCCGTTGGCGTCTTGGAACACCGTGCCGACGATGGACGTGCGCTCGCCGAAATCGACATCGGACGCCGTCTGGTTGGCGGCCACGGTGACCGTTTGCATGGGCGTGGTCAGGCTGGCGTTCGCCGGCAACACTTCTTCCACCGTGTATGTGCCGGGCAGCAAGCCCGAAAACGAATAATTGCCGTTGGAGTCGGTGCTGGTCGACGGATTATTAGCGTCGGGCACGCCGCTGCCGTCGCGGTTGATGAACACGGTGCGCCCCGCGAGGGGCGGCTCGCCCGAGTCGAAGACGCCGTTGCCGTTCACGTCGGTGAACACCGAGCCGTCGACACTGTCGACGGTCACCGACGTGATGCGCACGAGCTGGTTGCCTGCCGCCAGCGGCAGTTGGCTGAAGATGTTGTTGTCGACGTTCGTCGTAGGCAGGGCCGAGATGGCATTGAGCACAGCCATGCCGCCGTCGATGACCTGGCCGAAGACGGCATAACCGCCGCCGTTTCCCTGCCCGTATTCTTGCGTGTTGTTGCCCAAGTTGACAAACCATTGGCTGGTGGCGCTGTTGGCGTCGCTGCCGCGGGCCATGGCCACCGAGCCCAAAACGTTGGGTAGGTCGTATTCCAAGGCAATCGGCGCGTTGGTCGAAACGGGTGTGAACTGCGACGTGCTCCCGTTGAACGTCTGCGTTTGCGACAGATAACCGCCGGCCTGCTCGATGTTACCCGGCTCCGACCGGTCGAAGACCGTATCGCTGTAGGCGCCGTCGGTCACGTAGGTGAGGAAGTTGGCGACGGTCACCGGCGCGTACGCCGGGAACAACTCGATCTGGAAACTGCCGAGATTCGTGTCTACGGTGACGATCGGGTTGTTCGTCAGCAACCATCGCGATTCCAGGCATTCGAGACGAACACTGTGCAGCGCCGGCTGTTTAGCACGTCGCCGATTACCGGACGAAGAGGCAGAAAAGTAGTTACCGAACGGGCGTGACATGGTTAGCTCTCCTAGCGGCTTCTCTTCCCGGGGGCGGTATTAAAGCAGGATGTATCCCGCTTGAAAAGGTGAGCGCCGCTTATTCTGGTGAGCATTGCGGCGGCAAGAATTCGCACGGCGACGTCAGATTACGCAAACCGTCGCCTGACTTTATCAAGCACACTTTGCCATGTTTGCGCAGGCTGCCGCAGTAGTTCCTGACACAGGCCGCGCACGATACCGCGGCGGTGCGGATCGGTCAGGTAGTCGATCTGACTCTTGCCGTCGAGACGGGCCCACGCGCAACCGGCGAAGTTGGCCACAGCGCGGTGCTCGAGCCGTTCGAGATCCGACGACGAGACGGTGTTTTGTAGCTGCGCCAGATAATGGCGCCAGAACTCGCTGGTGAGCGCCAAAAAAACTTCGTGAGCCGGAGCGTGGTAGGCCGCTTTCAGCACGAGGTGGCTCAGAAAGAATCCCAGATCGAAAGCCGGGTCGCCATAATGACCGGTCTCGAAATCGACGAGCAGCAGTCCGCTTGCACTGGTGGATGATTCGCCGGGCCCCAAAGCGGACGTGTTTGCGTCAGTGGGGTGTCGATCGACCCCGTACACGAGCAGGTTTTTGGGGCTGAAATCGGCATGCACCAGACAGTGCCGCTCACGCCAGGTTTCGTCGATCAGGCGCTCGATGGCCGGCGCGTCGCCGGGGTAGCGGCGGGCGACGAATCGATAATACGGATCGAGACGCAACTCGTCGAAGAGCTGTCTGTCGTCGAGTTCGGCTGCCACTCGCGGATCGTGCCAACTGCCCGCGTGCAGCCGGCCCAACAGGCGGCCACACGCTGCGGCGATGCCCGGTTCGACGCGGCCCGCGAGCAGATCGGCCTTCCAGACGCGGTGGTCGACCGGCGCGGCACTCATGGCGAAAGCGTAATTGTCGCGATCTTCGTGCAACACATGCGGCGTGGCGGCGACCGGGGTGTCAGACGCTACGGCCTCGGGGTGCGAATCGGCACCCAGCAATCGCTGACAGATGCGGAGCACATCGACTTCGCGCCAGATGCGCTCGACGCTGGAGTACCACGGTTCGGGCGTGCGCAACTGCGAGCGGGCCTGCTTGAGCACGAAATCCACGCCGGCCCGATCGGGACGTGCGACGTACAAGACCTCGTTGGATACCCCGCCCGTCAGCCGCCGCACCACGAGGCGCTCGTCGTCGGCCACCCAGCCCTTTTGCCGCAGGTAGGGCTCGGCGTTAGCTTCGGTGAGGAGGTCCATCGAAGAATCGGATTTCCGGCCGCGCAGTCACTAAGCCGTGGCATGAAGGAACTGGTGTCCGCACCACTCGGGGATCACTCTTTGCTTTTGCGCGCCAGCGCCGCGGGCAGCCCCGGCACACCTTCGGCTCCTGTAGGGACGCTGATCGTCGATCCGGCAAAATCCTCGCCGACCGGCTCGTAACGCCCCTCCAGATGCTGCGCCAAAAAGGCTTCCACGACCGCGTTGAACGACAGTCGGTTTTCGGGCCGCGCGAATCCGTGTCCCTCGTCGGGATAGAGGACGTAGGTCACCGGGATCTCTTTCTGTTTCATCAAGCGCACGATCTGGTCGGATTCGGCTTGCTTCACGCGCGGGTCGTTGGCTCCCTGCCCGATCAACAGCGGCCGAGCGATGCGATCGACGTGCGAGAGGGGCGATCGCTCTTCCAAGAAGGTTTTGCCTTCATGTGTCGTAAAATCGCCGACGCGGTCCTTGAACATTTGCACCATCGGTTGCCAGTAAGGCGGAATCGTCGACAGCAACGTAAGGATGTTCGACGGCCCGACGATATCGACGCCGCAGGCAAACACCTCGGGCGAGAACGTCAGACCGACGAGCGTCGCATACCCGCCGTAGCTGCCACCGAGGATGGCGATGCGGTGGCGATCGGCGATTTTCTGCTCAACCGCCCATTCCACGGCGTCGAGCAAATCGTCGTGCATCTTGCCTGCCCACTCGCGATTGCCCGCGTTGGTGAACTCCTTGCCGAAGCCGGTCGATCCGCGAAAATTGACGCTGAGCACCGCGTAACCCCGGTTGGCCAGCCATTGGTGGACGGCATTGAAGCCCCACTCGTCGCGAGCCCACGGACCACCGTGGACGTCGAGCACCAGGGGGAGCGGTTGACGGTTCTCATCCTCGCCGATCGGCAACGTCAGGTAGCTGACGAGTTTCAGCCCGTCGCGGGCCTCGATCACCAAGGGACGCATCTTGGCCAACGACCAACCGGTCAGATCGTCGCGGTTGTTGAATAAGAAGGTCGCTTTGCGCTGCGGCCGATCGTATCGGTAGTATTTCACCGGGCCGTCGTCGAGCAAGAAGGCGACGATCCAACGTTTGTTGTCGAGTGACTGGCTGGCCACCGTGATCTCGCCATCGGCCACCGTCGCCAGATAGTCGAGATCGTCTTGCACGCCATCGCCCAGGGACTGCCACTCCTTGCGGAGGTACGAGAAGGATACGGCATCGATCGTGTTCTCCGTGGGATGCACCAGCAGTTCGCCGACATCCGCATCTTTGTTTTCGGCCAACAACGACTGCCGGCCCGTTTTCAGATCCCAGGCCGTCAGGGCTCCGGTGTTGCGTTTGCGGCTGTCGATGAAGTAGAGCACGTCGCCCGCTTTGTCGAAGCCGACCGGCTGCGTGGTAAGCGTGTCTGCCTGCGGCACCGTGACGAATTTCTCCCAGCCGTCGTCCGATTTGCGCAACAGCTCGCTGGAGCCGTCGGAAAGCATTTTCGCGGCGAACCGCACGCGCAGGTCGTCGTCGAGCACGTAGTTGGTGAAATTCTCGGTGTTCTTTTCGATCAGCTCGCGCCGCCGAGAATCGAGATCGATGCGATAGAGATCGTGAACGTTCGGATTGCGGTCGTTGAGCGACACGACGATCTGGCCGGGCGCTCGGTGGCTCATGGCGCTGACCTGGGCGTTGACCTCGTCGAACGGTGTGAGATCGGTCGTTTCGGCCGACGCCAGGTCGGTCAGGTACACGTGCCAGTTTTCATCGCCGCCGACGTCTTGCAGGTAGACGATGTGTTCGTTCGTGTAGGCCCAATAGAAGGTGCGAATGCCGCGCAACTTGTCATGAGTGACCGCGCGCGCGGCCGTGGGCTTGTCGATGGGGCAGACCCACACGTTGAGCACGCCGTCGACGGGCGCCAGATACGCCAACCGCGCGCCATTCGGGCTCAACCGCGCGCCTGTCCGATCGGGGTTGCCGAACAATACCTTCCGTGGCACGAGCGGTGTAGTGCCCTGTGTCGGTTTCGCCTTGGCCGTCTGACTTGGTGTGTTTGTCACCGCCTGCTCCTTTCGCTGATCGACCGTCGGGTTGTCGCTCGTGGTTGTCCCTTCCTCGGCCGCCTTGCGCTTTGCGCCGCCGTGACCGGTCTGTTGGAGAGACTCGGCCTGGGCCGCCGGCGCGACCTCTTCGGGTGCGGTTGACGGTGCCGCGGCCTCGCCCGCGCGAGCCGTTGGCTTGGCTGGAGGGGTCGCCGGGTTGCACGCCAATGGCCCGCAACAGGTGGCGAGCAACATGAGTGCGGCCGTCCCCGGATGTCGTAGTCGCCCGACACGCCTACTGGACCGGGCCCACTGGTGTTCGTCCGTGCCATCCATTTCCCATCCCTCCCTCTGTTGCGCGGCCTCGTCGATGCGCCGCAGCCCACGTCCGGCAGTGTAGCCGTTTTGTCGGCCGCGTGTCAGCAGGTCGCGCCGCGACGGCAGTGAACCCACTTGCGCGGCTTCCGGCCCACATTCTTCGCCGCGGGGGTCGGGCGCGGGGTGGCATGCCTGAGGTCTTCCGAAGGGCGTGATGAATCGCCAATCGCATCGGCCCATCGCCCGCGTCCTCGCCTGGCGGGTCAGGCGAGCGGGAGGGCTCGTCCATGGCGCATCAACCAGATCAAGGCAAACAGATCGAAGCCGTAACAGAGCATGAGCAGGGTGAGGCCGACGAAATCGCGACCGTTCCCCGGTTGGTCGAAAGCCGCGTACGCCGCGGGATCCGATACGAACCATACCAGCCAAAATGCCACGTAGATCGGTACCCAGACCATTTCGATCACGAACCCGGCCTTCAACCAACCTAGGGCTCCGCGGCGCAGCGCGCGAAGTTTGAAACCACCGATCAACAACACAACCAACGTCAGCAGGCTGAAAGGCAGGGTCAACACCTCGCTCACGATGACGTAGTCGTTTTCGTTGAAGGTGAAGGCCACCATGCTGGCGAAACTCAACGCATAAAGCACCGGCGAAATCACCAACGCGTAGATACAGATCCATTGCGCGATCTTGGGCAAGCGCGGGTTGCAGATGACAAAGTCGTCGTCACGCGCATCGGGCACATCCGGCTCCCGCTCCGCGGCCCGTTGTGCGGAGGCAGGTACCGCGATCCGCTCGACGGCGGTCTTCACCTCGCTGGCGTGCTGGTAGCGCCGCTCGGGCTCCTTCTCCAAGGCGCGGAATACGACTTCGTCCAGCCGTACGTCGACCTGCACCTTGGCCGACGGGGGAGCGAATCGCCCCAGCGGCAGTTCGCCCGTGAGCATTTCATAGAGCACCACTCCCAGGGCATAGATGTCGGCGCGATGGTCAACGAGTTGCGGCCGCTCGATCTGTTCGGGCGCCATATAACGCGGTGTGCCCATCACCTGATCGGTCGCGGTCAGGTTTTGTGCGCGATTCGCATCGGTCCCCAACAGCTTTGCCAGTCCGAAATCGGCAATTTTCACGCGGCCACGCTTATCGACCAGGATGTTCTCGGGCTTGATGTCGCGATGCACGATCCCTTCCGAGTGGGCGAATTGCAGCGCGTCGCAGACCTGCGGAACGATAGCCAGTGCCGACTCCGGTGATAGTTGGCGCGAGGCGACGAGCTGGCGCAGATCCGTTCCGTCGATGTACTCCATCAAGAAGTAGAACAGCCCGTCGGTCTCACCGAAATCGTAAACCGTGACGATATTCGGATGGCTCAGTTGGGCCAGCGCCCGTGCTTCGCGGCCAAATCGGTCGGCGAAGGCCGTCGACCGGGCGATCTCGCGCGGCAGGATTTTGACCGCCACGCAACGGTCGAGCTTCGGCTGGCGTGCCTTGTAAACGGCCCCCATCCCCCCCTGACCGAGCAGTTCGACAATCTCGAGTTGCGGGAAGAGTTGGGATAGCGCCTCGGGAGACGGAGCGTCGAAGGCCGTACCATAGGCCGATGTCGGCGGCGGATCGAGCGGCCGGCCCGACGCGGCTGACATGCCGCCAGTGGAAGCCGAAGCGTACGACGCGTGCGACGCAACTCCGAGATTCAACAAGCATTTCGGACACAAACCCTGCGCGTCGCCGGAGGACAGGGGGCCACCGCATTGAGGGCAGCGGTAAACCGTGTTCATTATCGATTCCTCAAAACCAGGTAGATGGGATGCCCGTCTATCTGTTTCAGAAGCAAATTTCGAGAAAGGTTACACCCCGAAATGCAACGGTCACCCCAGAGCATCCTGCAAATCGCGCAGTTCGGTCTCGATCTCGCTCGGATCGTCGACGGTCTGGGCGACCTCTTCGCGCAGGAAGTGACGAAACCGTTTGCGCAGCCGGTGCACTGCAACTTTGACGGCCCCCGCCGTCGCGCCCAGGTCGCGGGCCACGTCGGCATACGGCGAGGTGGCGCCTTCACCTGTCAGAATACCCTTGATGCGCTCGAAGAGATCTTCTTTGCCCGCCCGTGCGTAATGGCCGCGCAGCCGGTCGAGCGCCCGCTCCACCAGAGCCACGGCACAACGGCGCTCGTAGATCCTTTCGGGCGTCAGTCCATCGGCCGGTTCGCGCGCATAGCGGTCTTCGGCGTCGCCAAAATCCCAGGCGACATGGGTCTGTCCGCCGCCCCGCTTCTGGGCCCGGGCCCGATCTCGTTCATTCGACATAAAGTGCTTCAGGGCCGCCAACAAAAAGGCCCGGAACCGGCCGCGTTGCTGGTCGACGTCGTCCGAGAAGAAATTCTTCTCCAGCAGCCGCGCAAAGAACGCCTGCGTGAGGTCCTGGGCGTCGTGCGTCGAATAGCCCTGGCGACGCACATAACAATAGAGTGGGTACCAGTACCAATCACACAGGTCGGCCAGTGCACGCTGTGAGCCGATCGATTCTTGCCGTCCGGCCGCGAGCACGACGCTCCAGCGAGTCGTCGCGAACCCTGAGCCGCGTCCTCGGTGGCGGAAGTACGCGTGGTCGCTTGCTTCGGGCATGTTTTTGGAAGCCGACGAGAAACTATTCGGCGGGTCGCGTGGCGCAGGGTAGACATCGGCCTCCGCGCCGCGGAACGTGCCGTTCGTTCCTTGGAGTCTATCCGAAATCCGTTCGACAGGTGCGACGGGCGACGGCACTGCGGCCGCTTCAAGAGCAACCGACAAAGCGAGGTCTCGCTCCAGAAATCGGCATTTCATCGCCGATTTTCCGCCCGCGGCGCTCCGATGTCCAGCTTTGTCAGCCGCTTTAAGGTCCGTCCGGCGCACGCTACAATCCGGGCGTCCAACGAGCGATGGCACGTCGAGACGATCTTCAGTCCATATAGAGGAACGCATCCATGTCGCGGCCCAAGGTGTTTGTCACGCGAGCCATTCCCGCAGCCGGACTTGACCGGATCCAGGCGGCCTGCGACGCGGAAATCTGGCCGGACCCGTTGCCGCCGCCACGAGATGTGCTGCTGACCAAGGTGCGCGGTTGCGAAGGCGTCGTAACCCTGTTGACGGACAAAATAGATGGTGCATTTCTGGACGCCGCCGGGCCACAGCTCAAGGTCGTCAGCAACTACGCGGTCGGTTTCAACAACATCGACATTCCCGAAGCGACTCGGCGCGGCGTCCGTGTGGGCAATACGCCGGGAGTGCTCACCGAAGCGACGGCCGACCTGGCGTTCGCCCTGTTGATCGCGGCCGCGCGGCACGTGGTGGCAGGGCATCGCTATGTGCTGGCTGGGCACTGGAAGACATGGGAGCCGCTGGGACACATCGGCCAGGATTTGTGCGGCAAGACGATCGGAATCGTCGGCATGGGCCGCATCGGGTATGCGATGGCGAAGAAATGCTTCGGCGGTTGGGACATGCGCGTGTTGTATCACGACCATTATTGCAACGAAGCGGCCGAACGCGATTTTCACGCAGTGCAAGTCGACTTCGATACGTTGCTGGCGGAATCGGACTTCGTGTCCGTGCACGCCGATTTGAACTCCACGACGCAGGGGATGTTCAACGCCGCTGCCTTCAAGAAGATGAAGTCCACGGCCGTGTTCGTGAACAGTGCGCGCGGCCCCTTGCACGTTCAGGCGGACCTCTACCACGCGCTCAAAGAGGGCGAGATTTTCGCCGCCGGTCTCGACGTAACCGACCCCGAACCGCCCGCGCACGACGACCCGCTGTTGCAACTCCCGAACGTCGTGATCGCGCCGCACATCGCCAGCGCCACCGTGTCGAGCCGCAACGGTATGGCAGAAATCTGCGCCGACAACCTTATTTTGGGAATCAAGGGCGAGCCATTACGAGCGTGGGTCAACGCCCCTAAAGGCGGCTGACAGAACGCGAAGATCCGCAGCACCGCGGCCAAGAATCAGCGGTGAGGCGCCGATTTCCTTGCTCGATCCGATTTTGTCGATGTGCTGTGGATGGATCGGCCCCACGGCAGCGCCGGAGGATGGCGTTTCACGGGCGGCATCGCTGGACGCACGGAAGCACAAAGCCATTCTCCGGCGTGCCGACGAGCTAGGAAAGCTTTGCCAGAGCGTCCATCGCTTCTTTGGCTGCCCGAACACCGCCGAGTTGGTCGGCCAACCTCTTGGCGGCCATCAGGGCGTCCAGCGAGATCGTCGACGATTCGGTCGATCGAGGTGCGCGAGGCAGGCCGGCTTCGGTCCGTGACATACGCCCGCGACGCGGGCGCATGCCCATGCTTTTGAGCACTTGACCGACCTGCGCGAAACTGGCTTCCGTTCCCTCCGATTTCAAGGCGGCGATGACGTCGCGCGGACGCACGCGCTTACCCATGGCTTGCGCGATGCGGCGAATCGCATCGGCCTTGGTTTCGCCAGCGGCAGGCGCCGGTGGCGTAAACGAAGACATCGCCTCGGCTGCCGGGCCCTTTCTGGGGCGCCGGCCGCGGCGCGACCCGTCCTTATACTTGATCTTCTGGGCCAGCGCTTGCGAAATGTCATACGGCTTCAGGTCGTTGACAATTTCGTTCACGGTAGCCGTCGGTTTGCCCCTCAGGTACTCACGGACGATGTCGCTTTTACTCTCCTGTGCTTTCACTCTTGCCATTGACTATCAGGCTCCACGATTGGGTCCACGCCCACTTAGAGTCTCAAAGCATACTACTTTGTGGCCAACCTTGGCAAACCTCCGTCGACTCGGCGCGGCGCTGCACCGGGCAAGGAATTCGGCGCGTTTCGCGACGACGCGCGCGATTCTCTCGCGGCTCGCGTGAATTGGTTGCGCTCGGCGCGCAGCGTGCATAGAGGGCCCCGTTGGCGTTGACGTTTGGGCGGCGCACCGACACGATAAGTGTCTTGTCGCTGATCCGGTTGGCCCGCGGTCCGCGCGGCGCTCCCTCAATCGCACGCTTCACAAGCAACTACGTCAGAATCCACAGTATGCCTCGCGAGCTGGAAAAACTCAGAAACATCGGCATCGTCGCCCATATTGACGCCGGCAAGACCACCGTCACCGAGCGCATGCTCTACTACGCCGGCGCCACACACCGCATGGGCGAGGTCGACAAGGGAACGACCGAGACCGATTTCGACCCGGAAGAACAACAGCGCGGCATCACTATCTATTCAGCCAGCGTGAGCTTTCCGTGGAAGGATTTCGAGGTCAACCTGATCGACACGCCCGGCCACGTCGATTTCACCGCCGAGGTCGAACGCAGCCTACGCGTGCTCGACGGCGGCGTGGTGGTGTTTAGCGCCCGCGAGGGCGTCGAGGCGCAGAGCGAGACCGTGTGGCGGCAGGCCGACCGTTATCACGTGCCGCGCGTCGCGTTCATTAACAAAATGGACCGCGAAGGGGCCGATTTCTACGGTACCGTGGACGAGATTCGCGAGCGGCTGGAAGCGAACCCCGTACCGATCCAGATTCCGGTAGGAGTCGGTCCGCCGCACATGGCGGGGGCGTTCCGCGGCATTATCGACCTCGTCGGCATGAAGTTTCTCACCTTCACCCCGGAAAGCCTGGGCAAGGAGGTCGTCGAAGGCGAGATTCCCGATGACTTGTTGGAGGAGGCCAAGCTCTACCGCGACCAGATGCTGGAACGGCTCTATGACTACAGCAACGAGTTGATGGAGCTGGCGCTGGCCGAAGAACCGGTGCCCGACGTGCTGGTGCGGCGAGTGCTACGCGAGGCGACGACGCACCGGCTGATCGTACCCGTGTTATGCGGCTCGGCGCTCGACCATGTCGGGATCCAGCCCTTGTTGGACGCCGTGGGCTATTACCTTCCCAGCCCGCTCGATCGTCCACCCGTCCAGGGTACCGACCCTGGCAAGTCGGCCAAGGAGTTGGAGCGCAAACCGTCTAACGACGAGCCTTTCTGCGGACTGGTGTTCAAAGTGGTGGCCGACAAGCATGGCGACCTGCACTTCGTACGCATCTATTCGGGTGTCTTGAAGGCCAACACGCGGGCTTACAATCCGGGCAAAGACAAGAAGGAAAACGTCGCCCAGCTCTGGCATGTGCAGGCCAGCCGCAGGGAGCAGGTTCCGCAAGTGGAGACGGGCGACATCGTGGGCATCATCGGCTTGCGGAATTCGGTCACGGGCGACACGTTGTGCGACGCCAAACAGCCGATCTTGCTGGAATCGATCCAGTTCCCCGAAACCGTCATTTCGATGGCCATCGAGCCCGAAACGACGGCCGAGCGGAAGAAGCTGGCCGATACGCTGGAGATGCTCAAGCGGCAGGATCCGACGTTCCGCGCCGCGACCAGTGAAGAGACCGGCCAGACCCTCATCAGCGGCATGGGTGAATTGCACCTGGAGGTGATCAAACACCGTCTGCTGCGCGATTTCAACCTCAATGTCAAAGTCAAGAAGCCGCAGGTCAGCTACCGCGAGACGATCAAGGAGGCGAGGGAGGTGACCGGCGAGTGCAATCAACACGTCGCCGGACAACCGTTGTTCGCCCGGGTGACGATTCGCATGGAGCCACAGGCGGCCGGGGAGCGGGCGGTGAGCGTGCTGCCCGGCAAGGCCGAAGGGATTCCGCCCGAGTTTCTGCCGGCGGTCCTCGATGCACTATCGCAAGAAGCCGAAGGCGGCGGTTCGCTCGGCTACCCTCTCATGAAGGTGAAGGTGACGGCCCTGGCCGGCCAGACAAACGAGACGGGATCGAACGAAATTGCCTTTCGGCGGGCCGCGGCCGATGCCTTCCGCACGGGATTGCGCGAAGCCGGCATCGTGTTGCTCGAGCCGATCATGAAGCTCGAAATCACTACGCCCGAGGAACACCTGGGAGACATCGTCAGCGATCTGCAACAGCGGCGGGCGATCATCACCGAAACGCTCGTACGCGGGCGCAATACGATCATCGAAGCCGAAGCGCCGCTGGCCAACCTCTTCGGCTATTCCAGCGCCATCCGCAGCCTGAGCCAGGGTCGGGCCTCCTGCTCGATGGAACCGACCGCCTACGGCCCCGCGCCCGAGGAAGTCTGGCAAGCCTTCATGTAGTTGGCCGGCCTCGGATCGGCGCGCTCGGCGTCATCTTTAGAAGAATCGGATACGTTGATCGGGTTTGCGCCCGTGCGAAACGAAAAAATCGTCGGCCGCCCCGATTGACATCGAGTGGCGAAAATCTTAGGATCGGCCGTTTGCCCCTTGCCGGGCGAAATTGGGTGTGAGCTAGTAATCGGCGGTCTGCGAGGAGAACGCGTGGCTGGGCATTCGAACGAGGTAATCCGCATCCGGATGGAGGCCTACGATCATTCCGTGCTGGATCAAAGCGCGGCGGAAATCGTCGATACCGCCAAGCGTACCGGCTCCGAAGTGCATGGGCCGATCCCCTTGCCGACCCGCATCGAGCGCTACACCGTGCTTTCCAGTCCGCACGTCGACAAGAAGGCGCGGCAGCAGTTCGAGATTCGCACACACAAGCGGTTGATCGATATCGTGCAGTCGACCGCCAAGACGATCGAAGCATTGAACAAGTTGAGTTTGCCGGCGGGCGTCGACATCAAGATCAAGGCGTCGAGTCGGCATTAGGATATCGAAAGGGTTAGCGATCTCGTGCCGCGTCGAACGCGGACCGGGCTCATGGGGGTTGGTTGCGGTCGGGCTCAAGCGATGGATGCTCGCCCGGCTGGTTTCTCAAAGAAGCAACGTTTCGAGCCGTATGAAACGGACGCTTGACGGGTAAGTTGCGGTCTTTACCGCAAGCTCCCGCGGGCAACAGATCACAGGCGAAATGCGATGGCAATTGGATTGCTCGGCCGCAAGGTCGGGATGACTCAGATATTTGACGAAAAGGGCACGGTGATCCCCGTTACGGTGATCCAGGCCGGCCCGTGTCATGTGTTGCAGCTTCGATCCGTCGAGCGAGACGGGTATGAGGCGGTCCAGTTGGGGTATGGCGATCGGCCTCGCCGGCTCGCCAGTCGCAGTCAGCGTGGTCATGTTGCCAAGCTCGACAGCAAACGCGCCCGCCGCCGCTCTACCGGCGGAGTGGAGCTTCCCGAAAGGGCCAATTGCGAGCCCAAACGCTTTGTTCGCGAACTGCGCGAGCCCGCTGCGAGCTACACGATCGGCCAGGAGCTCTCGGTAGCCGTCTTCGACGGGGTCGGCGCCGTCGATGTCACGGGCATTTCCAAGGGTCGCGGCACCTCGGGTGTCATCAAGCGGCACAAGTTCCGCGGACAGCGCGCCAGCCACGGTGTGAAGAAGGTGCATCGGCACGCCGGCTCGACGGGCTGCAATACGTTTCCTCATCGCGTATTCAAGGGCCGCCGCATGGCCGGCCGTTACGGCAACGAACAGAGCACGATGCGGAACATCAAGGTGGTGCGCATCGACGCCGAGAATCATCTATTGCTGGTTCGCGGGGCCGTGCCGGGGCCGAATGGCGGCTACGTGATCATCCGGCAGACCAACAAGCTGTAGAAGCGCAATCAACGAGACAGGTTTGGCAGTCATGGCCAGTCTACCCATTTATAACCGCCGCGGAGAACAGGTCGGTAACTACGACCTCGACCCGGCCGTCCTTGCGCCGCACATCAACAAGCAGTTGCTGCACGATGTGGTGGTGATGTATCAGTCGAACCAACGCTTGGGCACGGCCAAGTCGAAGAGCCGCGGTGAGGTTGCCGGCACGACCAAGAAGATGTACCGCCAGAAGGGGACGGGAAATGCCCGTGCCGGCTCGCGGCGCAGCGGTGTCCGTCGCGGCGGTGGGCATATTTTCGCGAAGCGCCCGCGCGATTGGTCGTATCGCCTGCCGCGCAAGGCGCTGCAGATCGCGACCCGCATGGCGCTGGCCGCGAAGGTGCGGGACGGCGAGTTGGTGGTCATCGACGACTTGAGCTTCGCGGCACCGAAGACCAAGGAGATGGCCGGCATCTTGAAGGCGTTGAATTGCCACGAAACGAGCCTGTTGGTGGCCACGGCCGCTTACGATGCCAACGTCTATAAGAGCGCCCGCAATATCGACCGCGTGTCGATTTCGCCCGTTTCGGATTTGAACGCCTTGACGGTGCTCGCACCGCGCAAACTGCTCGTCACCAAGGCGGCGCTCGATGCCATTCGCGAGCGAGCCCAGGCGAATGGGCACAAGGCGGCGCCGTCCGGTGAGAGTCATTAAGGTAGAGCGAAGAATTGAGTGGCAACGGCCAACGAATCGGTGGTTGCCGATAGGGCCCGTCAGCCAAAAGGGATCGTCATGAGCACCGCAGAACAGCAGAACGACCAGGCGTCTGGACAACCGGGTGGCGGCTTGCTCGCTCCGCACCAGGTCATCCTGCGACCGCTGGTGACGGAAAAGGGGATGCACCGCTCGACGCGGTACAACGCGTATTCGTTCGAAGTGAACCGCCTGGCCACCAAGGACGACATTCGGCACGCGGTCGAGTTGTTGTTCAACGTCAAGGTGATTCACGTGCGGACGATCAACCGCAAGGGCAAGCCGCGCCGCACGCGGTTCCGCAGCGCACATACGAAGGATTGGAAGAAGGCCATCGTCAAACTCAACCCGGAACATCGCATCGACTTCTTCTAATCACGCTAGGACGGCCGCGACGACGAGCCGGGCCGGAACGAGACTCAACCAGCGACATACGATCTCATGGGAATTCGCCGATACAAACCGACAACGCCGGGCCGCCGTGGGGCGAGCGTGAGCGATTTCGCCGAATTGACGCCAGGCGTCAAGCCGGAAAAGACGCTGCTCGTGCCGAAGAAACGCAAGGGTGGCCGCAACAACCAGGGCTGCATCACGGCCAGGCATCGTGGCGGCGGACACAAGCGACAATACCGCTTGATCGATTTTCGCCGCAACAAGGATGGCGTGCCGGCCCGCGTGCATTCGATCGAATATGATCCCAACCGCAGTGCCCGCATCGCCCTGTTGCACTATGTCGACGGCGAGAAGCGATACATCATCGCCCCCAACGGCTTGAAGGAAGGCGCGGAGCTGATGAGCGGCGCCGAAGCGCCCCCGGCGGTCGGAAATTGCTTGCCCCTGAAGAGTATTCCGCTGGGCATGAACATTCACAACATCGAGTTGCAGCCGGGCCGCGGCGGCGTGCTCTGCCGCTCGGCCGGTACCAGCGCCGTCCTGGCCGCCCGCGACGCCAACTGGGCGCAGATCACGTTGCCCAGCGGTGAAATTCGCCGCGTGCCCGCCTTGTGCCGGGCAACGATCGGCACGACCGGCAATTCCGACCACATGAACATCGTATTGGGCAAAGCGGGACGCAAGCGCTGGCTGGGCTGGCGGCCGCACGTGCGCGGCACGGCCATGAACCCGATCGACCATCCGCACGGTGGTGGTGAAGGCCGCACCAAGGGCGGACGGCATCCCGTGAGCCCGACCGGCAAGTTGGCCAAGGGTGGCCGCACTCGCAATCGACGCAAGCCATCGAACTCCGCGATCGTCCGCCGCCGCCGCTCGCGACGTTACGGACAGCTCAAGATTTAGCGAACGGTTCAGACCGACCCAACGGGCGGAACCACGACCAGAACTCCGAGACCGAAAGACCGCGACCAGAAAACGAAGACATGGGACGCTCACTCAAAAAAGGCCCCTTCATCAACCCCAAGTTGTTTGTGAAGGTCCAGCGATTGAACGAAACGGGCGATAAGTCGCCGATCAAGACCTGGGCCCGGGCCTGCACAATCGTACCCGAGTTCGTCGGCCATACCTTCATGGTCCACAACGGGAAGCTGCATCTGAAGGTGTTCGTGACGGAAGACATGGTGGGCCACAAGCTGGGCGAATTCGCCCCCACCCGCACCTTCCGCGGGCACGGCGGCAAAGGTCAGAAGAAGTAAGTACGAAACAGCGGCGGAATCCCTCCACCCCAGAATAGAAACCGGTCATGCCCTACGAAGCGACACACCGATTCGCCCGCATCAGCGCCCGCAAGGTGCGGCCGCTGGCCGACCTGATTCGCGGCAAGCATGCCGACGAGGCGCTCGACATCCTGCGCTACCAGCCGCAGCGGGGCGCCCGCTTGCTGGAGAAGGTGCTGAAGAGCGCCTTGGGCAACGCCGAGGATCGGCGAGCGCAGAACCTGCAACACCTGATCGTCGTGGACGTCCGCGTCGACGGCGGGCCGATGTTCAAGCGCATTCGGCCTCGGGCGCGCGGTATGGCGTTCATGATCAAGAAGCGCATGAGCCACATTCGTGTCGCGGTCGATAATGAATGGTAAGGGCGAGCGTCGATCGGTCGACGCGGAAATAAACAGTAAGAACGACAGACCAACTTCCTTCCGCACCACCAAGACTTAACGGCTATGGGCCAAAAAGTTCATCCGACAGGCTTTCGCACCGGCATCATGACGGGCTGGAAGAGCCGCTGGTACGCCTCGAAGCAGGAGTTCAGCGAGCTGTTGCTCGAAGATTGCAAGCTGCGGAAGTTCATCAAGGAAAAGTACCGTTTCGCCGGCATCCCGCGTATCGAGATCGAACGCACGCGCGACGAGGTGAAGGTGGTGCTGCACACGGCCCGCCCGGGCATCATCATCGGCCGTAAGGGCCAAGAGGTGGAACGGCTCCAAGGCGAGATGCAAGACCTCATCGGCCGTCGCATCAACATCAAGATCGAGGAGATCGGACGGCCCGAGATTCAGGCGCAGCTCGTGGCCGAGGACATCGCCGAGCAACTCGCCAAGCGAGCCAGCTTCCGCCGCACGATGAAGCGGGCCATCGAACAGACGATGGAGGCGGGGGCCAAGGGAATCAAGATTCAGCTCGCCGGCCGCCTGGGCGGCTCGGAAATGGCGCGTCGCGAGAAGCAGATCGCGGGGGCGATGCCGCTCTCGACGTTGCGGGCCAAGATCGATTACGGGTTTACCGAAGCCATGACCGCGCAAGGCCATATCGGCGTGCAGGTCTGGGTCAACCAAGGTATGTATCAAGAGGACGAGATCCATGGCGCTGATGCCCAAGAGGGTCAAGCACCGAAAAAGCCAAAGAGGGCGTATAAGAGGTGAAGCGACGCGCGGCAACCGCGTCGTATTCGGCGATTTCGGCCTGCAAACCACGCAAGCCGGTTGGATCAGCGCGAATACGATCGAGGCCGGCCGTGTCAGCGCGCAGCAGTACCTGCGCACCGAGGGTCGCCTCTATATACGCGTCTTTCCGCACAAGCCCATCACGTCGATCCCCTTGGAAACCCGCATGGGTAAGGGAAAGGGTGAGCCGGAGTATTGGGCCGCCGTGGTGAAACCCGGCACCGTGCTGTACGAGATCTCCGGCGTGTCGGAAGAGGCGGCGCGGATTTGCTTCCGCCGCTTGGCCCACAAGATGCCGGTGCGCGTGCGGTTTATTCGACGACGAACGATGTAGGGACCCGGCGGGGACGATAACGCTGCCGGTGCGAAAGACGACGCAGACAGCAGACGACGCTATCCATGACAAAAGCTATCGAATTACGAGAGATGAGCGAAGAGCAGTTGCAGCTCACGCTCAACGAGACCGCGGAGAATCTGTTCCGCCTGCGCATCAAGTCGCAGACCGAACGGCTCGACGCCCCCAGCGAACTGCGTAAGCAACGCCGCCTGATCGCGCGGATCAAGACGATTCAGACCGAGCGGGCTCGGAAAGGGACACGCTGATGCCGAAACGAGTGGAGATCGGGATTGTCACCAGCGACAAGGCGCCCAAGAGTCGCCGTGTGGAGATCCCGCGGCTGGTGAAGCATAAGAAATACGGCAAGTACTTGCGCCGCCGTACCGTCTGCCACGTGCACGACGAAAAGGAGGAGTCGCACGCCGGCGACACGGTGGAGATTGTCGAATGCGCCCCGAAGTCGAAGCTGAAACGCTGGGAGTTGGTGCGCGTGGTGAAGAAGAGCCAGGTCGTCGATGTGGCCGCGTTGCGGGCCGCCAGCCGGCGTAAGGCAGCGACCGAGGAAGAGCTGGTGGCAGGCGCGGCGAAGAGCGAAGGTGGGTGATCCATGATTCAAATGCAGACACGACTGACGGTCGCCGACAACACCGGCGCCAAGGAAGTCATGTGTATCAAGGTGCTCGGCGGTAGCCGGCGCCGCACCGCCGGCCTGGGCGACGTGATCATTTGCAGCGTGAAGACGGTGATCCCCGGCAGCGACATCAAGAAGAAGGCGATCGTGCGCGGCGTGATCGTGCGTTGCAAGCAGCCGACGCGTCGCACCGACGGCAGCTACGTGCGATTCGACAACAATGCCTTGGTGCTCGTTGACAACGACGGCAACCCGCGCGGCACTCGTATCTTCGGCGCGGTGGCCCGCGAGCTGCGTGAGAAGAATTTCATGAAGATCGTCAGCTTGGCGGCGGAGGTGGTGTGATGCACATACGAACGGGCGATACCGTCGCAGTGGTTCGCGGCGACGATAAGGGAGTCAGAGGAAAGGTGTTGGCGATCGACCGGGACACCGGCAAGCTGGTGGTCGAGGGAGTCAACCGGGTGTACAAGCACGTTCGCCGCAGCCAGCGCAACCCGCAGGGCGGCCGCTTGTCGAAGGAGATGCCCGTGCAGATCTCCAACGTGCTGCTGGTGTGCCCCGCGTGCAATCAGCCGACGCGCACAGGCAGCCAGGTCGCGAACGATGGGACCAAAGAACGGGTGTGCCGCAAATGCGGCAAGGGCATCGGTGCGCTGGGGCCGGCGCGAACGCGCGCCGGAGCCGCCAAGAAGGCCGGAGCCGTCAAGAAATAGTGCCGTACGGCGGGCGACGTCCGCCTCAAGCAAACGACATAAAGAAGTGCACGTGGGTTGAAGCCCACCGTATCAGCCATGCCACCACGCTTACTCGAACGTTACCAAAACCAGGTCTTGCCCTCGCTCAAAGAGCGGTTGGGCCGGGGGAATCCGCACTCGCTGCCGCGGTTGCAGAAGATCGTCATCAACATGGGAGTAGGCAGCGCTATTTCCGAAAAGAAGCACTTGGAAGAAGCGGTCGGCGCGCTGACGCAGATCTCCGGTCAGAAGCCGGCCGTCACCCGCAGCCGCAAGTCGATCGCCAACTTCAAGCTTCGCGAAGGGATGGAAATCGGCGTCAAGGTGACGCTCCGCGGGGCGCGGATGTACGAATTCATGGATCGATTGATCGCGGTAGCCTTGCCGCGTGTGAGGGACTTTCGCGGCTTGAGTCCGACGGCCTTCGACGGCCATGGCAATTACAGCCTCGGTCTGTCGGAGCAGTTGGTGTTTCCGGAGATCAATCCCGACAAGTACACCCGCGTGCAAGGGATGAACGTGACCTTCGTGACCTCGACGGACAGTAACGACGAAGCGCGCGAGTTGCTGCGTGGGCTGGGTCTGCCCTTCAAGGTAGAAGAGGTCAAGACACCGAAAGGACGAGCAGCCGGCTGAGGAGTGGCCGGCTGAGGAAGTCGGGTCTTGGGGGTGCGGACGCAAGGCAAGAGCCGAATCCTGAGATCGGAAATCAAATATCTAGATCGAAGATTGAATTCTTATGGCAAGTAAATCGAAGATTGCCAAGGCGAACCGAAAGCCGAAATTTTCGTCGCGCCGCGAATCGCGCTGCAAGTTGTGCGGCCGGCCGCGGGCCGTCTACCGAAAATTTCGCATCTGCCGCATTTGCCTGCGGAAGCTGGCCGACAACGGCATGATTCCCGGTATGAAAAAGGCGAGCTGGTAAAGGGAAAACCGAACGATGATGACCGACCCGATCGCCGACATGTTGACCCGTATTCGCAATGCGGTGCGTGTCGAGCGGCCCAGTGTGGACATGCCCTTGTCCAAGGTCAAGCGAGGCATGGCCGAGGTGCTGAAGCGCGAGGGCTATATCTGGGACTTCGAGGAACTCGAAGCCAAGCCTAGCCGCCAGTTGCGCATTCATCTCAAGTACGGTCCCAACGGCGAGCGCGTGATCCGGCACATCAAGCGGGTGAGTAAGCCCGGTCGCCGGATTTACAGCGGAGCCGACAACCTGCGGCCGGTCCTCAACGGACTGGGTATTTCGATCATCAGCACGAGCCGCGGCGTGATCAGCGATCGCGAGGCGCGGCAGCGGCATCTCGGTGGCGAGGTGCTGTGCGAACTTTGGTAAATCGGGAGTGCGGCAATGTCGCGTATCGGAAAGAAACCGGTCGTCATACCGAAGGGTGTCAAGGTGGCCGTCCAGGGCAACACGGTGGCCGTGGAAGGACCGCTCGGCAAGCTCGAATGGGGCTTTCGCCGCGAGATCTCGGTAGCGGTCGATGACGAAGCCAAGCAGGTGAACGTCTCACGCGAGGGTGAGTCGCGCTCAGCCCGCGCGTTGCAAGGGCTGAGCCGCGCCTTGATCCAGAACATGATGAAGGGCGTCACCGAGGGGTACGAGAAGAAACTCGAGATCGTCGGAGTAGGCTACCTGGCTGCTGTGCAGGGCACGAACCTGCAATTGCGCGTGGGATTCGCCAACGAAATCCACATGCCGATCCCCACCGGGTTGAAAGTGACGTGCCCCGATCAGACGCACATCGTGATCAAGGGGACCGACAAGCAGCAGGTGGGGCAGTTTGCCGCCGAGGTGCGTTCCGTCCGCAAGCCCGAACCGTACAAAGGGAAAGGGATTCGTTACGACGGGGAGCAGGTGCGGCGCAAGGCCGGCAAGGCGATGACGAAGTAATTTGAGGGGGGCAGGGACCAAAACACAAGTCGCAGGGGCCATTTAGTACCATGAACCACGAAAAAACGGTTGCCCGACAGAGACAACGGCGAGGTTTCCGCGTTCGCAATCGCATCAAACGCGATTCGACCCGGCCGCGGTTGAGTATCTTTCGCAGCCACAAGCACATGTATGCCCAGATCATCGACGACCACGAAGGCCGTACACTGGTCTTCGCCAGCACCCGCGATAAGGACCTGTCCGGTTCGTACGGCGGCAACCGAACGGCCGCCCAAGCCGTCGGAAAGGCGCTGGCCGAGCGTGCCTTGGCCGCCGGCATCAAGGCCGTGGCTTTCGATCGCCGCGAATACAAATACCACGGCCGCATAGCGGCACTGGCCGAGGCCGCCCGCGAAGCCGGATTGGCCCTTTGATCAGCACATAGAACCAGAAGTCAGACTAGAAAAGTCAGACCCGAGACCTCGAACCCCCTCAACCTGAAACCCTATGTCAACGGGCACTACAAGTAATCGTGGAGAGTTGATCGACAAGGTCGTCAAGATCCGACGTTGCGCCGCCGTGGTGAAAGGCGGACGCCGCTTCAGCTTCTCGGCGATGGTGGTCGTGGGCAATGGCCGCGGCAAGGTCGGCTGGGGTTACGGAAAGGCCAACGAGGTGCCGCCGGCGGTGGAGAAGGCCGTCAAGGACGGCACCCGCAATATGGTCGAGTTGCATCTCGATGGTCCGACGATTCCACACACGGTCTATGGCCACTTTGGCGCAGCGCAGGTGGTGCTTGTTCCTGCCGCCCCGGGCACGGGCGTCAAGGCGGGCTCGAGCGTCCGGGCCGTTTGTGAGGCAGCCGGTATTCATGATATTTTGACTAAGAGCTTTGGCTCGACCAATCCGGCCAACTTGGTAAAGGCCACCATTGAGGCATTGCTCAGCCTGCGGTCGAAGCAGGAGGTCGAGCGATTGCGGGGAGTGACGTTGTCATGAATCTGAGCGACATCCATCGCGGTATCAAAAAGCATAAGAAGCGGCTGCGCATCGGCCGCGGGCTCGGCTCGGGTCGCGGTAAGACGGCCGGCCGTGGTCACAAAGGCCAGGGCCAACTCGCCGGCTGGACCGCACACCCCGCCTTCGAGGGCGGGCAGATGCCGCTCGTGCGGCGCGTGCCGAAACGCGGCTTCCACAATCAGTGGGCCGTGTCGGTCAAGGCGGTCAACGTCGGTCACCTGGAAAGCTGGTTCGAGAACGGCGCTGAGGTGACGATCGAGTCGCTTCGCGCCACCGGCAAAGTCAAGGGCCGGTTCGACGAGCTAAAGATCCTGGGCGATGGCGAACTGAAGAAGCGATTGAAGATCTCCGCCCACCGCTTCAGCAAGTCGGCGCTCGAGAAAATCAAAGCGGCCGGCGGAGAGGCGGTCACTTTGCCTCCCAGGGCGCCGGTCGTGAAGAGAAAGAAGAAGGCGAAGGGGTAATAGGCCCCGGTGCCGGTCGAGCGGATGCCCTTTCGTGGACCTTAGGCGGGGGCTAAACTCAGGCACATTCGGACGACCGACTTTCGCCGTAAACCTGGACGGGTAGCCCTATGTGGGAAAAATTTCGCATCGTCTTCACGATTCCCGAGTTGCGGCGGAAGATTCTGCTTACGCTCGGACTGTTGGCGATCTACCGAGTCGGCTTCTGGATCCCACTGCCGATCATCGACCAGTCGAAATCCGGACTCTTCAAAGAGACGGGTGGTTTCAGCGACATTCTCAAGAACGTCGCCACGTTCAGCGCCTCGCGGCTCGACGAAGCCACGATCTTCGGCCTGGGCATCATGCCTTACATCTCGGCCTCCATCATCTTTCAATTGCTCGGCAGCGTTTGGAAGCCGTTGGAAGAACTCCAGAAGGAGGGCGAGAGCGGCCGTAAGAAAATCAACGAGTACACGCGCTACGCCACGGTGATACTCTGCCTCTTTCAGAGCTGGTTCTACTTGCGCTTCATGGCCAGTACGGACATGATCGAGCCCTCGTTCCTGGTCAATGGCGCGCTGCCGCTTTCCTGGAGCATCATCTCGGTGATGACGATGACCGCCGGCACCATCTTTTTGATGTGGCTCGGCGAGCAGATCGACGAGTTCGGCATCGGCAACGGCATCAGCCTCTTGATCATGGCGGGTATTCTGGCCCGTATGCCCAAGGCGGGTATGGACCTGTTGCGGCCGATCTTCCAGGGCGAGCTCGTGCTCGAAGCCGGGCCGGGCGAAATGGGTGTAGCCAAGCTGATGGTTCTTGCCATGCTGTTCGTGGCGGTGGTGTTCGGCGTGGTGTATATCACGCAGGGCCAGCGGCGCATCCCCATGCAAAGCGCGAAGCATGTTCGCGGCCGACGCGTCTTCGGTGGCGGCACGCGGCAATACCTTCCGCTACGCGTCAACCAGGCCGGCGTCATGCCGATCATTTTCGCCAGCAGCTTGCTCATGTTCCCCGGCCTCTTTTTCGATCTGCTGGCCAAGGGATTTCCCAGCGTAAGCTTTTTCGGCGAAGCGCGCAGTGCGCTGATGACCCCTTCGGCCTACACCCACAACGTGCTCTACGTGGTGCTGATCTATTTCTTCTGCTACTTCTGGACGGCTATCACGTTCAACCCGAAGGACATGTCGGAGAACCTGAAGAACTTTGGTTCGTTCATTCCCGGCTATCGCCCCGGCAAGCGCACGGCCGACTATCTCGAAAAGGTGATGATCCGTATCACCTACGTCGGAGCCGGCTTCTTGGCCCTGGTGGCAATCATGCCCACGCTGGTGTCGACATCCGCCGAAATCGAATACAATCTGGCCAGTTTCTATGGCGGCACCGGTCTGCTCATCGCCGTGAGCGTGGCGTTCGACCTGGTGCAGAAGATCGATAGCCATTTGGTGATGAGGAACTACAAGGGGCTACTCGAGTAATTCGGCGACCGGCGGGGTGCGCCACTTTCCAGCATGTCCGAACGGCCAGAGGCCGTTTTGTGCCAGGCGACGAAAATCCGGCCCTGTCAAGGCGCGGGGTGACCGATGCGTTTGATCTTTATTGGTCCTCCCGGAGCCGGCAAGGGTACTCAGTCGCAACGGCTGCTCGCGTACTTGGGCATCCCGCACCTCTCCACAGGCGACGTGCTGCGGCAGGCCGTGCGCGATCAGACCGAGGCCGGGCGGTTAGCGGCACCGTATATGGATGCCGGGCAACTCGTGCCCGACGATGTGATTCTCAAGCTGATCAACGAGTGTATCCGTGACGGCGACTACGAAAAGGGCGTTCTTTTCGACGGGTTTCCCAGAACGCTGGCACAGGCCCGCGGACTCGACAAGACGTTGGAGCGGGTGGGACTTCCGCTGGACCTTGCGCTAGAATTGGACGTCGACGAGGCCGAAGTGATCCGCCGCCTCGCGGGCCGTGGCCGCAACGACGACCAGCCGGCGGTGATCGCCGAGCGTTTGCGCGGTTTCCGGAAGGCAACCCGGCCTCTGGTCGACTATTATCGTGACAAGGGTTTGCTTCACGTCATCGACGGACGGGGAACGCCAGACCAGGTTTTTGAGCGGATTCGGGCGGTGATCGATGGTCTTCGGCGCCGCGCAGACGAGGAGTAAGCGCCGCGTGGTCAACCTTCGATCACCTCGAGAAATCGCCCTTATGCGCCGCGCCGGCCTGCTGGTCTGGCAGGCCCACCAGGTGGCCCGCCCCCTGGTCAAGCCGGGCTGCACCACGGCGGAAATCGACCTGGCCATCGAACGATTCTTCGCCGAGCACAACGCCATTCCTCTCTTCAAGGGGGTGCCGGGCAAGGTTCCGTTTCCCGCCGTCACGTGCATCTCCGTCAACGAGGAAGTCGTGCACGGCATCCCCGGCCCGCGCCGCCTGGTCGAGGGCGACGTGGTCAGTATCGATACGGGATGCAAATTCGATGGGTGGTGCGGCGACGCGGCCGTAACGCGGCCGGTTGGCGAGATTCACCCCGAGAACCAGCGCCTGCTCGACGTGACCAAGGGTACGCTCGATCTGGCCATCGAGCTGATGAAGGTGAAGAGCCGCTGGAGTGAAGTGGCCGTCGAGATGGAAAAGTACGTCCGCGACGCGGGATTCTCCGTGGTCGAAACGTTCGTCGGCCACGGCATCGGCCGCGAAATGCACGAAGAGCCGCAGGTGCCCAACTTTTGCAGCAAGCAGTTGCGCAAGAACGGCGATTTCGAACTGCGGCCCGGTTTGGTCATCGCCATCGAACCGATGGTCAACGTGGGCACGGCCAAAGTGGTTGGGTTGGCCGACCATTGGACCCAGGTGACGAAAGACGGCCGCCCGAGCGCCCACTTCGAACATACCGTGGCCATGACCAAGGACGGTCCGGTCGCTCTCACCGCCGGGCCCAACGGCGAACCTGTGTAATCCGGTGCGGCGGCTCCCGGCTGGAGGGCTGCCCACTTTGTAAACCGCCCGGTAATCCCTTTCGAGGGCCGAGGCGGTTATACTTAGGATCGACCCGAATGGGGCTGTTATCGTGGCCCCGCCTTTCGGCGCTCCGGTAAGAGCCTATCCCAGCACCGCCCGTCGTCGATCGACCACCGATCGGCGCCCACCCGTGAGTCGAACGATGTTGTTTCGCCTGGTCTGTCTCTTGCTTGCCTCCGTTGCGGCAAGCCACCACGCCGCCGCGGCGCCTGCCGATTTTCAGCGAGACATCGAGCCCGTCTTCGCCGAGCACTGTGCCCAGTGTCACGGAGTCGATGCGGCCGAACGCAAGAGCGGGCTGCGGCTCGATGAGCGCGCCAGCGCGCTGAAGGGGGGCGATTCGGGCGCGCCGGCCATCGTGCCCGGTCGACCGGAAGCGAGCGAGTTGATTCGTCGCATCACGTCGACCGACCCCGATGTAGTGATGCCGCCGCCGGACCACAAAAAACCTCTCTCGGCCTCCCAGATCGCAGCCTTACTGCAATGGGTGCGCGACGGCGCCAACTACGAGTCGCATTGGGCCTTTTCGCCGCCGCAAAAAGCCAATCTGCCGGAGAGTTCCGGGCACCCGATCGACGCCTTGGTGACCTCACGTTTGAAAGAGCGCGGACTCTCAATCTCGCCCGCGGCCACCTCGGCGCAGCTCTGCCGGCGGCTCTATCTCGACCTCATCGGCCTGCCTCCTTCGCCGGCAGAGTTGGCAGCCTTCGAGCAGCAGGGCTTTGAGGCGACGGTCGACCTTCTGTTGGCCAGCGAGCGATATGGGGAGAAGTGGGCCCGGCACTGGCTCGACGCCGCCCGCTACTCCGACACCAATGGCTATGAAAAGGATATGCCGCGCGAACAGTGGAAGTGGCGTGACTGGGTGGTCGCCGCGCTCAACCGCGACATGCCCTACGATCAATTCGTGATCGAGCAGTTCGCCGGCGACCTGTTGCCCGGCGCGACGCAGGATCAGATCATCGCCACCGGTTTTTTGCGCAACAGCATGATCAACGAGGAGGGGGCCATCGTGCCGGAGCAGTTCCGCATGGTGGAGATGTTCGACCGCATCGACTGTGTCGGCAAGGCTGTATTGGGTTTGACCGCCCAATGCGCCCAGTGCCATTCGCACAAGTTCGATCCGCTCACGCATGAAGAGTATTACGGCATGTTCGCCTTCCTCAATACGTCGTACGAAGCCCGCTCGTGGGTTTATACGGCCGACCAGGAACGGCAAATCGCCGACATTCGCCGCGCCATTGGCGAGGCGGAGGAACGATTGCGGGCCGCGCGGCCGCAGTGGCAACAAGAGCTCGCCGCCTGGCAAGCGACCATGCTCCAGAAACAGGCCCGCTGGGAACCGCTCGTGGCGACGGAACTCGGCTCGATCAGCGGATTGAACCACCCCACGCAGGAAGCCGACCTATCGCTATTGATGGAAGGCCACCCCAGCAGCGATGTGTTCGTGATCGCGTCGCCCGCACTCGATGGCGTGACCGGGCTACGGCTAGAGGCGCTCAACCATCGTAATCTACCGCACAACGGGCCGGGCCGTAGTGGGCTGGGCACGTGGAGCATGAACGAGTTGGAAGTGTTCGTCAAACGGCCGGACGGCAAGGATTGGGAAAAGCAAAAGCTCGTGAACGCGTCGGCCGATTTTTCGGAACCGGAGAAGAAGCAGGCCGACGGTAAGAAGGCCAGCGGCCCCGTCGCCTATCTTATCGACGGCAGCGACGACACGACGTGGGCCGTCGATCGCGGCATCGGCCGGCGCAATCAACCGTCTGTGGCCGTGATTCAGTTCGAGCAGCCGCTTAAATTTCCAGCCGGCACACAATTGAAAGTGGCCTGGCGCATGAACGACATGCTCGGCTGCTGCCGCTTCAGCCTGACACGCGATGCGGCCCCGGCGGCACCGCCGGCCAACCACGCCGCGATGCTCGCGCTGGCGACGCCCGAGTCGGAGCGTTCCACCGCCGACAACGCGGCCATCTTTACCGCTTGGCGCGGCAGTCTGGCCGAGGCGAAGCCGACCAACGACGAGATCGACGCCCTGTGGAACAAGTTCCCGCAGGCCGCGACCTCCATCCTCCATCTGGCCGAACAAGAGCCCGGCAAGCGTCGCAAAACGTATCTCCTGGACCGCGGCAATTGGGATCAGCCGTTGCGTGTTGTCGAGCCGCACACTCCGGCCGCGTTTCACCCGTACCGCGAGGAGTGGCCGCGCGATCGGCTCGGATTCGCCCGCTGGTTGACCGACCGGAGCTCGCCGCTTGCGGCCCGTGTGGCGGTGAACCGCGTCTGGCAAGCGATGTTCGGTTCCGGTCTCGTCGAAACGTCCGAGGATTTCGGCACACGCGCGCCGGTGCCCGAATACCGCGAGTTGCTCGATTGGCTGGCCGTCGATTTCATGGACAACGGCTGGAGCCAGAAGCGCCTGGTTCGCGCCATCGTTACGAGCGCCGTCTATCGGCAATCGTCGCACGCCTCGGCCGAGCTGCTGGAGCGCGACCCGCGCAACCAATGGCTGGCCCGCGGGCCGCGCTTCCGCAACGACGCGGAAGTGGTGCGCGATATCGCGCTCTGTGTCTCGGGGCTGATCACGCATAAGCTGGGCGGTCCGAGCGTCATTCCCCCCGTGCCGCAGAACGTGCTCGACTACAACTTCACCTACCCAGGATATTGGAAGCCGGCCGAAGGTGCGGAGCGCTACCGCCGCGCGCTGTACGGTTTTCGCAAACGGTCGATGCCCGACCCCGTGATGTCCAATTTCGATGCACCCAACGCGGATTTCGCCTGCGCTCGCCGCGTGCGATCGAATACGCCGCTGGCGGCGCTGACGGCCCTCAACGAGACGATCTTCGTCGAAGCTGCTCGGGCGTTGGCCCTGCGCGTATTGCGCGAGGGCGGAAGCAACGACACACAGCGGGCCGACTATGCGTTCGCCCTGTGTACGTCGCGCCACCCGACCGACGGCGAGCGCGAGGCGGTGCTCGCCCTGCTCCAATCGCGGCGGCAACGGCTGGCCGACGGCTGGCTGAACCCGCGCGAGATCGCCACCGGCGACTCGGGGCGCCTCCCCGAATTACCGTCCGGCACCACGCCGCAAGATGCCGCGGCCTGGACGTTGGCGGCTCGCGTGTTGTTGAACCTCGACGAAACCATCACCAAGAAATGAGTGCCAAGCATATGGACCTCACTCCACAACTCCGCCGGCTGCGCGCCCAATACCTCAGCCGCCGCTGGTTCCTGGGCGAGTGCGGCATCGGATTGGCCGGCATCGCGGCCCATTCCTTGCTCGCGTCCGAGGGGCGGGCGAATCCGAACGCGGCGGAAAACCCACTCGCGCCACGGCAGCCGCACTTTCCGGCCAAGGCGAAGCGGGTGATCTACCTGTTTCAGGCCGGCGCACCGAGTCATTTAGAGTTGTTCGACAACAAGCCGGAACTCGCCGCACACGACGGCAAGTTGCCGCCGCCCGAGTTGCTGAAGGGTTATCGGGCCGCGTTTATCAATCCTAATTCGGCATTGCTCGGCCCCAAGTTCAAGTTCGCGCGCCACGGTCAATGCGGCATGGAGTTGAGCGAGGTGTTGCCCCACACCGCCCAAATTGCCGACGACCTCTGCCTCATCCGCACCATGCAGACCGAGGCCGTCAATCACGCGCCCGCGCAGATCATGATGAACTCCGGCTCCCAGCAGTTCGGCCGCCCGGCCTTCGGCTCGTGGACCGTGTATGGCCTGGGGAGCGAATCGGCCGATCTGCCCGGGTTCGTCGTGCTCACGAGCGCGAAGGGGACCAGTGGCGGCGCGAGCAACTACGGTTGCGGCTTCTTGCCGACGATCTACGGGGGCACGCCGTTTCGCAGCGCCGGCGATCCGGTGCTCTACCTGTCCAACCCGGCGGGCATCGACCGCGAGACACAACGGGCGTCTCTCGATGCCTTGCAACGCTTGAACGAACAGTCGCTCGCCGCCGACTTCGATCCCGAGGTCAGCGCCCGGATCCAGAGCTACGAGATGGCGTACCGCCTGCAAACGAGCGCTCCAGAGCTGATGGACCTCAGCCAAGAGAAGAAGGAAACGCTCGATCGCTATGGCATCAAGTCGCCGACCGACGCCAGCTACGCCCGCAACTGCCTGCTGGCCCGGCGGTTGGTGGAGCGAGGCGTGCGATTCGTGCAGCTCTTTCACGAAGTCTGGGACCAACACGGCAATCTCACCAACGGCGTCAAGCAGAACGCGCTCGACACCGACCAGGCGAGCGCCGCGCTGGTGGCCGACCTGAAGCAGCGTGGACTGTTGGACGAGACCCTCGTGATCTGGGGCGGCGAGTTTGGCCGCACGCCGATGGTGCAGGGGGGCAGCGATGGTCGCGACCATCACAATCGCTGCTTCAGCCTCTGGGTGGCCGGTGGCGGCATGAAGGCGGGCTACACGCATGGCCGGACGGACGACCTGGGATTCAACGTCGCCGCCGATCCCGTGCACGTACACGATCTACACGCCACTCTGCTGCACCTATTGGGCTTCGACCATACGCGGCTGACCTATCGTTTCCAGGGCCGCGATTTCCGCCTGACCGACGTACACGGCCGCATCGTGAACGAGATTTTGGCCTAGGTCGCGGCACGTTCGGTGCGCCGTTCCGCGTTGCGGCAGCGCTTGAATTGCGTTCTACTTGGAACGTTCTCAACTGGCGGCCCGGGAGACTCGGCGTGCTGCGCCTGTGCGATTTCGATCGGCGGTTCGGACGGCGCGAGTTTCTACGCGTCGGTGGTTTGACGTTGGGCGGGCTGGCACTCTCCGATCTGCTCGCCGCGCGCTCGGCCGCGGCGCAGTCCGGGCGGCTGGTGACGGACAAGTCGGTCATCTTACTCTTCCTGCACGGCGGCCCGAGCCAGTTCGAGACCTTCGATCCCAAAATGTCGGCGCCCGCCGAGGTGCGCAGCGTCACGGACGAAGTCGCCACGCGGATTCCGGGCGTCACGTTCGGCGGCACCTTTCCGCGGCTGGCTTCGCTCGCCGACAAGCTGACGGTCGTGCGCTCGTTCACCACCGGCGACGCCAATCACGACATCAAGCCGATCGTCTGCCGCGATTCTTTGGGAGCGAACATCGGCTCGATCTACAGCCGCGTCGCCGGCTCCAATCATCCCGCCACCGGCATTCCGACCAACGTAGCCCTCTATCCGCAGGCCATCGACACCGGAGCGCTACCGGCTGTCAAAAACTTCGGCGATTTCGAGGCCACGGGAGCGCTGGGCAAGTCGGTCGCGCCCTTCGTGCCGGCCGGCAAGGGAGAGATGCAGCAGGCGATGCGGCTGGAGTTGCCGCTCGCCCGACTCGACGATCGCCGGGCCATTCTTCGCCAGGTCGATCGCCTGCGTTGGGGTGCCGATGCCGGCGGTCTGTCGGACGGCGTCGATCGCCTGCGCGAACAGGCGTTTCGTGTCATCTTGGGGAGCGTGGCCGATGCCTTCGACGTGAACAAGGAAGACGCCGCCACGCTAGCCCGGTATGACACGAGCCGGCTCATTCACCCCGACTCGATCAGCAAACGCTGGAACAACAACAAGAACTACCGCGACCACACGCAAACGCTGGGCAAGCTGCTGCTGTTGGCTCGGCGGCTCTGCGAGGCGGGCTGCGGCTTCGTGACGGTAACCACCAGCTTTGTCTGGGACATGCACGCCGACGACAACAACGCCGGAGTCGCCGAAGGCATGGGCTACATGGGCTTGCCGCTCGATTATGCACTTTCGGCCCTATTCGAAGACCTGGCCGCGCGCGGGCTCGACGATCGCATCCTGGTGGTCGTCTGCGGAGAGATGGGCCGCACGCCGCGGCTGAACGCCCGCGGCGGCCGCGACCATTGGGGCAACCTCGCTCCCTTGCTGCTGTATGGCGGTGGATTGCCGAAGGGGCAGGTGATCGGTCAATCGACGCGCGACGGCGGCGAACCGCTCGCCGAGCGCGTGACCATCAAGAACCTGCTCGGTACGATCCTGCACACGCTCCTCGACACCGGCGAAGTCCGTGTCGCGGGCGGCGTGCCGACCGAGATCAACCGCCTACTCGCCGAAGCCGAGCCGATCGCCGGGCTGATGAGCTGATGTCTCGTAGGCGCACCTTCGTTGAAGCCACGCACGTTTTCGGCGTGTGGTCCGTTTCGTTGCCTGCTCGTCGATCACGAATTATTCTGAGTTTCACCCTTTCGTCGCCCGTTTCGATCTGCGAGGAGCCTTGCCATGCCCCCCAAAAAGCCCTTGGCCACGCGTCGCGATTTTTTGCGGAAGTCCGCGGCGGCGAGCGCGGTTTTCGCCGCACCTTGGATCGTGCCGGCCCGCGCTCTGGGCCGCGACGGCGCGATCGCACCGAGCGATACAATCAACCTGGGCGTGATCGGCATCGGCCCCCGCTGCACATACGACCTCAAGGCGATGCTCGAATTCAAGGATATACGCTGCCTGGCCATCGCCGACGTACAGGCCAGCCGCCGCGATGCGGGTAAGGCCCTCGTCGACGGGCATTATGGTAACCAGGATTGCCAACTCTATCGGGATTTCCGCGAACTGCTCGACCGCAAAGACATCGATGCCGTGCTGATCGCCACGGGCGACCGCTGGCACGGGCCCGCCTCGATGATGGCGGCAGAAGCGGGCAAGGACGTTTATAGCGAGAAACCGTGTGGGCTGACGATCGCTCTTTGCCAACAGCTCGACGAGACGATCAAGCGCACCGGCCGTGTATTCCAGGCCGGCACACAACGACGCAGCGTGCCCAATTTTCAGAAGGCCATCGAGCTGGCTCACAGCGGCAAGCTAGGGAAGGTCCACACGCTGTATGCGTCGGTCTACACGCCGTCGCTCGACAACGCCTGGCTGCCGGCCGAGCCGACGCCGCCGCGCGACGTGGTCGATTGGAACCTCTGGTTGGGCCAAGCACCGTGGCGGCCGTTCAACGCCCAGTATGTGTCGGGCAAGTGGCGCGGCTACTGGGATTTCGATTCCGGTGCGAAACTGCTCGATTGGGGAGCCCACACCGTCGATCTCTGCCAGTGGGCGAACAAGGCCGACGACACGATGCCCATCGAATTCGAGCCGCAGGCGAACCAGATCACAGCCCGCTATGCCAACGGCGTGACGCTCGTGCTCGATTTCCTCAAGACACCGTTCGGCGAACGGCCGGGTTGGGTGCAGCATCTGGGCACCTGCCCGGTGCGGTTCGTCGGCGACGAAGGGACGGTCGAAACGGGCGACAGCGGCGAGATCGAGGTTTCTTCGGCCGCACTCAAGTCCGAGCTCGGCGAGCCGGCGAAGAAGGTGGTGGGACTCGACGTTTCGGCCCACGCCCGCAACTTCTTCGACTGCATTCGCTCGCGCGCCAAGACGGCGGCGAATGCCGAGGTAATGCGGCGCTCGCACATCGCCTGCCATGCAGCCTCGCTGTCGTGGATCTTGCAACGGCCGCTCAAGCTCGATCCGGCTAAGGAAGAATTTGTCGGCGACGACGAGGCGAATCGGCTGCGCTCGCGCCCGGCGCGCGATCCGTGGGGCGTTTGATATCGCTACGACGAGCGTGCGCTCTATCAGACGCGCGAAGCGCCACGGCACTATAATGTCGATTGGGAGGCGGTTTTGTAGTTGGCCCGAGCGTGCGGGTCGACCGGAGCAGTCGAGACGGTTTGGAACATTCAGGTCATGGATGAATTTTCGGCCGGCGAGTTGGATCTGGACCGGTATTTCGAGCGGATCGGCTATGCGGGACCGCGCGAACCGACCCTTGCGACGCTGACAGAGCTGCACCTGGCCCACGCTACCGGCATTCCCTTCGAGAACCTCGATATCCAGCTCGGCCGTCCTATTTCGATCGACTTGCGGAGCATTCAGGCCAAGCTCCTTACATCCCGCCGTGGCGGTTATTGCTTCGAACAGAACACGCTGCTCGCCGCAGCGCTGGAGCGGCTCGGTTTCCGCGTGAGACGGTTGGCGGGCCGTGTGCGACTGGGCGCCAGCCGCCTATTACCGCGCACGCACATGCTGCTCGGGGTCGAAATCGCCGGCGAGCACTGGCTAGCCGATGTCGGTTTCGGCACGGGCGGGCTGCTCGTGCCGTTGCGGATGTCGCCGGGCGAGATATCGAGCCAGTTTTCCAGAAACTACCGGCTGCGCGAAGAAGAGAGGAACCTGGTGCTCGAATCGCTGCGCGACGGCGCCTGGCACGATCTCTACGTCTTCTCGCTCGACCCGTATTATCCGATCGATTACGAGATGGCCAACCACTATGTATCGACGCATCCCGAATCGCGCTTCGTGCAGACGCTCGCCGTGCAGAAACAATCGCCGACCGCGTGTTATCTGCTCCGCAACCGCGAGTTGACCGTCATCGAAGGAGAGAAAACGACCGTCACTGCGATCGATGACGACGAAAGGCTGCTCACCGTGCTGGCCGAAACATTCGGCCTCGTCTTTCCAGCCGGCACACGTTTCCGGTGCCTACAACCCGGCAGTGAGTTAGCCTGATTTGGCGATTATCGGCGTCGTCCGCGCTTTAGCGCAACGATTATATCGCCCAAATAGGCCGCGATAGTGTTCCATCGATACAACACCTATGCGCGACATAGCCGTTCGCCTCACGAGGACTCGATTTGGTACGCGCCGCGCGCTGTGCCACAGCGGGTCGGCGCAGGGCCGTCGGCGGAGAGGGAAAGTGCGGCGTCGCCGGCTGGCGACAAGTGCAAGATTGGCCGGTCATAATCGGCCCCTCATCTCAATTTGCGACCTACTCTTCTATCAGGGCATCATGCCTGATTATGTAGGCCGGGATGCGCCCAGGCCGAACCCCAGAACCTTCCATTGATCTTGGAGAATCGTATGCTGTTTCAGTCGCGAATCTATAGCGGAGGGCCTGCGCGGCGCTTCGCGGCGGCCGCCGCCCTCTGTTTGCTGACCGCGGCCGGGTCGGCCCGAGCCGAGGACGGACCGATCGCCCTGGCGCCCAACAATCCGGACGTCGTGGCCGTCGTGCAAGTGGCCGATATTCTCGCCAGCCCCGCGTTCCAGAAAATCACCGCCGACTTTCCCGAGATCGGCAAGAAGCTCGATGAGCCGCTGGGCGAAAAGACCAAGCTGACGCCGCGCGATATCGAGTCGATCGTCGTGACCGCCGACACGGCCCAGCGCGACTTCGTCGTGGTCATCAACCTGACGGGCGAAGTCGGCGTGGAAGACATCGTCGAAGAGAAGGACCGGGACAATACCGAAACGATCGGCGACTACACGCTCTACATCGCGGAAGACAAGGCTCTGTGCCTCGTCGACGAATCGACGCTCGCCATCGCACCGCCCGCGACACTACGTGCGGTGTTGCAGCGCGACGACGACGCGGAACTTTCGGCCGAATTTGCCGCCGGGTGGAAGAATGTCGACGACGATCAGCAGGTCTACGTCTTCGCTACGTTGGGCGCGCTCATACCGCTGGCGGCCGACGCGATCCCGCCGGGCATGGGACTCACCGCCGACACGCTGGCAAAGTTGACGACCGCGACGTTCTCGGCCAATGCCGGTGAAAACCAAATCACCATCAGCACGGACCTGAACTGCACCGACAAGGAAACGGCCACGCAGTTCAAGACGCTGCTCGACACCGTGCTGCAAGGGCTCCAGCAGCCGAATGCCCAGATACCCGCTGAGGCCAAACAGGCGCTGACCAGTGTTCAATCGTCGGTCTCCGAGGAATTCCTCACCATCGGCTTCGACCTCGGCCTCGACCTGATTCTCGGCCAGATCAAGTCGCAACTGGCCACCGGCGCCTCGGCGACCCCCACGCCGTAAGAGTGATTCGGTTTCACGCTCCCATGAGAACGTGACGAGCCAAACCGCTGCCGTCGCCGGTTGCACCCGGCGACGGCATTTTTTGTTTATGGGGCGGCAAACACCGGCCAGGTACGTTTGAAACGCTGATGTCTGGTTAACCGTCGCCCTCCGGCAGAACTTCGACGATGCAAGCCTGGTCGGCCGAAAGCCATTTGGCAATGGCGGCCCGCGCCGCCGTGGGCGAAACGGTTCTCAGCTTCTTCAAAAAGTCGTCGAAATCGCCGGCCACCATCTCTACGGTCAGGCGCTGCAATTCGATATTCGTCCGACCCATGGTGCGTGTGAGTCCCGCCGGCAAGGGAACGCTACCGAGGTCGGTCCTTTGAAAACGGTCCAATTGATCACAGAACGAACGCAAGGTTGCGTCGTCCAGTGCACCCGGCTGGCTCAATCGGGCGGTTTCGGCGACGATGCGCTTGGGCAAGGTCTCGAAGCTGTCGGCATTGGATGCCTCGCAACCGATGACGAGCATGCGTTCGAAATCGGTCTGCACGAGCGGTCGGCTCGCGGCATGGTCGGTCGAATTGAAGAGCCGTTCTTGCAACAGCCGGCCGGCGAGGTAGAGAGCCGGATAGTCGGCCTCGTCGACCGCGGGAATCTGCCAAGCAATGAACCAGTGCCGTGCGGACACGTCCCAGTGAACGCGCCGTTTACCGGGGACGAGGGCCGGACGTGGCGGCAGCGGAGCCTTCCCCCTGGGCAACTGTGCAAAGCGGCTTTCGATATCGCGACGCGTTTGAGCTGTGTCGAAGTCGCCTACGACCACCAACCTGGCCGATTCGACGCCGAAGCAACGGTCGTGAAAGTCGCGCACCTCTTCTACGCCGATCGTTTTCGTACGCTGGTAAAGCGGTACCTTGGATTGGCCGAAAAGGGCCGCTTGGGCGAACGGTATCAAGGCGAACTTGCCCATGCCGCCCGGCACCTTAAGCAAATGCTCGACTTCGGCCAGGGCACGCGGTATCTCGCGCTCCAACGTAGCGGGGGAGTAGTTCATTCCGCCCAGCCTGGCCGCGTCGATGGCCAGTGCCTTGCGCAGATCGGCACGTTTGCCGTGCAAATCGAAATACATGAGTTCGCCCAGCGTTTCGGCATTCGCCCGGTTCTGCGGAAACCAGTCGTTCACGGTCTCGACGAGTGACGCGTCGCCCAGATCGAAGACCGTGGCGTGTTCGGTGATGTGTGCCAGATGCGATTCTCCTTTCCGCTCCTGCAACATGCCGGCCCGCACCGCCAGCAGAACCGACATATTGCCCGGATCGGGTTCCGGCACGAGTCGCACGTGCAACCCGTTTGCCAGAGTGAACGAGGTTGGGCTCTCCGCGGGTGCTGACACCGAACCGCAAACGATCAAAGCCGCGGCCAAACAGCACGGGAGGACGCAATGAAATGGCTGGAACATGGTTCGTTTTTCCTGCTGCGATCCTAACCGAGAACCGACTTGTGAGTCGACGGGCCGCATCTCGCGCGGTTTTCGGATAGTCTCTCAATGGTTGAACGGAGGAAGGGGCAATGCCCGTCAGATCCTGGTTGGCTTTTCCGCGGGCCAGGTGACAAATTCTGGTTTCGCATTTTCTGTCACCGCCGGTACGAGTGGCGCAACATAGTATCAGAGCCTGCCGCCGAACTCCTTCGAAATAGGAACTCATCGTGGACGCCGCCTCGACCTCCGACGTCGAACTAGCCGGGAGAACCCGTGCCGGCGATCGCTCCGCCTTTGCCGTCTTGGTGGCACGACACCAGGCGGCGGTGTGTGCCGTGGCGTACGCCATTGTGGGAGACGTTGGCCGTAGCGAGGACGTGGCTCAAGATGCCTTCCTGGCGGCTTGGCGGCAGGTCGGCGAACTCGCCGATCTGGCGAAATTCAAAGCCTGGGTCTGTGGCATCGCAAGGAATCTGGCACTCGCCGCCGTGCGGCGGGAACGCAAGAACCAGTCCCTCGATGAATCGCTCGATGTGCCCGCGCCGGGGCCGACACCGGCCGAACGTGCCATATCGCACGAGGAAGAAAGTCTCGTCTGGACGGCTTTGACCTCCTTGCCCGACACCTACCGCGAGCCGCTGGTGTTGTTCTACCGCGAGCAGGAGTCGATCGCCGGTGTGGCAACCGCCTTGAATCTCTCGGAAGCTGCCGTAAAACAGCGGCTGTCACGCGGCCGCGACATGCTGAGGGCCGATCTCATTGCAATGATCGAAGCGGCACTCAAACGGTCGGGTCCGGGCACGGCTTTCACCGCAGTTGTTCTCGCGGCGTTGCCTGGCATCGGCTCGGCGACGGCCTCCGCGGCGACGGCAGCGGGAATCGGCAAATCGGCACTGCCGGCCGCGAAGGTCGCGTCCTCCGTCGCTGCGTCGGCGGCCGGTGGAACACTGCTCGGCATCGCAGGAGCGATGTTCGGCACCTACTGTGGTTGGCAATCGGCCCGCTATCAGCGCGAGCGCGATTTTTATCGGCGAGCCATAAGCGTCTACACCGTCGGTCTGGCCATTTTCATCGCACCGTTTGCCGCCCTCGGGTTGGGTTGGTGGACGCCGCAGGCGATCGGTCGGACCACCTACCTGATCTGGTTCAGCATCTGGATGCTCGGTTTCTTCGCCGCTTCGGGCTTTTGGACGTGGCGCATGGTTCGCGGTTGGAAGAGAATCGTGGCAGAACAGATCGCTTCCGGGGCGCCGGAACTCGAGATGACACCGCTGCGCAGATGGCAATCGCGGTGGGTCGGGCGACAGTGGACGAGTGAACTGCGATTGCTCGGGCTGCCGCTGATCGATATCCGCTTCAGCGACCCGCATCCCACGCCAGAGGACATCCTCTCGGGCAAGCGTCGCATGCCGGCAGCAGTAGCCTGGATCGCGCTGGGCGACCGGGCCTACGGCGTGCTGTTCGCTTCCGGCAATGTGGCCGTGGGAGGTATCGCGTTCGGTGCGGTCACCGTAGGACTCGTCTCCGTGGGCGGCATCGCCATCGGCGGGCTGGCATTCGGCGGACTGGGACTCGGCGTGATCGGCGTCGGTGGTCTCGGCGCGGGTCTGTTCGCCGTCGGCGGCCTGGCGCTCGGGTGGCTCGCGTTCGGCGGCAGCGCGATCGCTTGGCGGGCTGCTAAGGGCGGCAGCGCGCTGGCCCACGATTTCGCGGTCGGCGGATCGGCCACGGCCGCACATGCCAACGACGAAGCCGCCGCGATCTTTGTCGAGCAGTCCCCGTTCTTCGAGATCGCCGAGCAGACACTCGCCGCCACAAACGGGCTACCCGGATGGACCTTCACAGCGATTCTCGCCGTCGCCGTCTGCGCCTTCTTGCGCATCGCGTATTACCGCCGCCCGATAGAGCGGGCTTGAACGGCCGCCGTGCTTCTTCCGTGCCCCGTAACAGATCCGTTCGGACTCCGCTTGGTAAAGCAGGTGGGACCCATCGGCGGTTCCTCGACTTTGAAACTCGATGTTCGAAAGGACCAGAACGATGTTGCGGAAGAAGCGTTCTTTGACCTTGGAATCGCTCGAATCCCGTGAACTGAAGGCGGGCGACGTCGCCGCTAATTTGCAAAACGGCAGCTTGTATTTGACCGAAGCTGCCGGCCAGGCGGGCAAAGACAATTCGGTCATCGTCTCCGAGTTGCCCAATGGCTTGGTTCGCGTGCAAGGCAACGCCACTAACGATGGCTCGGTGAGCAAGGTAGACGGCAGCGCCTACCAGGATTTTCGCGTCACGGGGAGCCTGAACGTCAATTTTGGCGCCGGCAACGACAAAGTCGTTCTGGGCGGAGAGGGTGTCCCCGCGATGTCGCCCATCGTTTCCGCGGTCAACATCGACGTCTCGGCACCCCAACCTGTCAATGCGCAGGTGGCGCCCGCTATCGCGACAGCGGCCACGAACGCCGCGGTGACCACGCCGGTTGTCTCCGACATTGATGACGTCGTCGTGTGGGGCGTGCATGTCGCCGGGTCGATGAGCATCAACACCGGCATCGGGTCCGACTACGTATTCATCAGCAATGCGAACATTGGTACCGCCGGCAGCGGAAACCTATCGATCAACACCGGTATCGGCTCCGACGGGGTCGATATCGAGAACGGCTCTGGTTTCATCAACGGTTCCGTCACCGTACAGATGAACGGTTTGTCGTCGGACGTCGATGGCGCCACGCTCGATGGCGTGTATAACCAGGGAAGCATCCAGGTCAACACCGGCGCCGGCAACGATTCTGTCCATCTGACCGACATCGGAAGCTACGCCAACGTCAACCTCTCGACCGGCGCCGGCAACGATTCGGTCACGCTCACCAATGTCTACGCGACCGACGAGATCATGGCGTCGTTGGGCGATGGCAACGACAGCCTCAACGTCGACTACCTCACGTCGAAATACATAGACCTCGACGGCGGTGCCGGCACCAACAGTCTGACCATCAGCAAGAACCTGTTCGGCGTCGGCGGTGGCACGGACACGCTCAATGAGATTGGTTGGGCCTACATCAACGGGCGATATGTACCGCCGCGAACGGTCGGCGCCGCCGGAGCTTACTAGCAGGTGGCGAGTCTCAGGCCGTGCAAGTGCTGGTCATTGGAGTCGCCTCGTCTTCGCCCGCTGACCGGTGGAATCGACGTATGATGCGGCTGCCCGTTTCAACGCCCGGTGCCGCCGGACGATCTGCCGTGGTTCGCTTGGTGCGCATGCCACCAGGTGCGCCACGACTCGACCGTCGGTCGACAGGCGTCCAAGTCTTCTCGCCAGGCATCACTCGGCCGGCCTTGGTTGACGCCAGTAAGGCGTTCGAGCGCTCGGGCCGCATCGACGCGCACTTGCGGATCGCCGTCGTCGAGCAGGCCGATCAGATCGCCGACGACCGACGAATCGGCCAGGTCGGCGGCGATCCGCACGGCGGCCGCGCGGGACGTTTGCTTCGTCCGCGAGCGGGGCGATGCCGCGTAACGCAACAGCGGCAAAGCGGCGCGACTTCCCAGTCGGCGGATCTCGTCTTCATACAGATACGACAACTTGGCCTGACCGAGCTGCGCCAAGATGTCGTTGAGCCGCTCGGCCAGTTCGGGATTATCGGGGCCCTTCAGCACAAGAAGCTCGTTGATCCAGGACGTGTCTTGCAGGGGATTGGCCACCGCGGCGGTCTCTTCGATATGGCCGTCGGCCAGGCGCACACGCTCGCCGGCGGCGACCTGGCGGGTGCCACTCTTGCACTCCAGTGTCGCCGAACCCTCGATCACCGTGAGCGACACCGAGCCCGGCGAACACGACACGTCGAACTTGCCCTGTTCGACTTCCACCACGGCGCCCTGTGCTTCGCACTTGAAGACGCTGCCGCCCGGGATGGCCGAATAGAGTTCGCCCTGAGACAACCGTACACAACCGGGCGTGGGAAGCTCTATGACAGTGCCCGCATCGAGACGGAGCTGTGCACCGTTGTTGGCCTCGATCTCGCAGCGGGTGAAATCGGCCGTGCGCACCGCGGCGCCGGCTTCGATCTCGCCGCTCGGCGGGCAAACCGTCCAGGGGATGGTCGGCGCGGTACGCATCTCGGTCGGCCCGGTGGCCACGGCCAGCCGCCCCAGAGGCAACGCCGCGCGAGACGGCGCATTTGCCTGCTGGCCGAACGGTAGCCACCGCCCGAACGGTGGCCGCAGCACAAGCACCGCTAGCAAAAACCCCGCCGCGGCGGCGACCAGAGGAACCGCCCACGACCGCCATCGGTGGCGCAGCGCTGGCTCGATCGGTGCCTGTCCCTGTTCTCTCCGCAATTCGGCGACGACCCGATCTGCCAACGCGGCCGCGGCCCGGCGGCGCGGGAGAAAGGCCCGCAGCAGCGCGGCATCGTCGAGGCGCGCGGCGTCGCGCGCGGCACGGCACCCCTCGCATTCGGCCAGGTGCGCTTCGAGCGCGGCGCGCTCTGCGGCCGGCAACTCGCCGTCGACCAGGCGTTCGACTTCACTCAAAACTTGCTGGCAGTCCATCGGATCGCATTTCGAATCGGGTCATGCGCTGGCGCAGCAGCTTGCGGGCCTTGGTCAGCCGCGCGTTGACCGTGGCCGCCGACACGCCCAGGGCGTCGGCAATCTGCTGATACGTCACGTCTTGATAGTAGTAGAGCATGATGACTTCGCGGCACTCATCGGGCAGAGCTTCCACCTCGGCCAACAGGGTCCGCAGTTGTTCGTCGCGCGCCAGTCGATCGAGCGGCAGGTCGTCCGGCGCGGGCACTCCTTCTTGCGTGGCACCGATGGCCCCGAAACCGACCTGGCCGTTCTCTTTGCGTTTGAGCCAATCGAGGCAGGTCCGCAAGGCAATGCCATGCAACCAGGAACCGAACTGCTCGGGATTCGACAAGGTCGGCAAACCGCGATAACCACGCAGCAGGGCCTCTTGCGCCAGGTCTTCGGCCGCGTGGCTGGTGCCCACCTTTGCGTGGCAGAAGGCCAGAATGCGCGCAGACCACCGGCGCACCAGCTCCTCATAAGCGGAGCGGTCCCCGGCCAGGGTCTGGCGCACCAGGTGCCCGTCGGTCATCCGGCATCCCCGAATCAGAAAAACGAGGCCTCGATAGTTAGTAGAGCAAGCCGCCCGGGTTAATAGACGTACGAATCGAAAAAACGCCGCTAATGACTTGCCGCCCGCGGTCTACTCATTCGGGGCCTTGTTGTGGACTGGTTTACAAGGAGACGACGATGCGAACAAAGATAGGAATAGCAATTCTGCTGGCGACCGGCATTTTGGGAGTCGTCGGTGCCGTGGGACGAACCAATTCGGCGCCGCAGGCACCCACCGCGCCACCGGCTCCCCAGCCGCTGGTAGTCCACGAATGGGGAACGTTTACGAATTTTTCGGGGAGCGATGGCATCCAGCTCGACTTCCGTCCATTGATCGAAAACGAGTTGCCGCCGTTCGTCTACGACCGGTCTTGGCACGGCAGCGGCCCCTTCAGCAAGCGTCAACGGGTAGCACGGCAGCGAATGGAAACGCCCATTACGTATTTCTACAGCGATCACCCGCGCCAACTCGACGTGCGCGTCGATTTTCCCCAAGGACTGCTCACCGAGTTCTACCCGCCCGCCATCAAGATGACTCCCCGCTACGCGGGCGAGCAGGAGGCGCTCAAAGATTCTTCGCTCACCTGGAAAATCAGCTTGCAGCCGGAGGCAGACGACGCGGCACGGGAAGCACTACCCAAAGTCTCCGCCGAAGACCATTACGGCTTCGCCCGCGAAACCGATGCGACGCTGCTGAAGGCCGTCGATTCCTTCGGCATCGAGTATGTCGAGAAGTTTCTGTTCTACCGGGGTCTCGGTAACTTCTCGCTCCCCTTGCGGCTGGAGGCATTGCCCGATCGCCGGTTCCGCGTCGTCAATGACGGCCCCGACCCGATCGCCGGGCTGTTTTTGGTGATGATCGACGAACAGGGACTGCACTTTTGCGCACATGCCTCGGTCGCTGCGCACTCCACGCTCGAGGCTGTCGTACCCGACGAGACGGCCGCAAGCGAGGAATTAGGCGACCGCATGGCTCATGCGCTCGTCGCCGCGGGCCTCTTCGAGAAGGAGGCCGACGCGATGGTGCACACTTGGCAGTCGAGCTGGTTCAGCGAGCCCGGTGCCCGGTTGTTCTACCTCGTGCCGCGACGGTTGACCGACGAGATCATACCGCTCCACATCGAGCCCGCGCCCGATCAGATGGTGCGCGTTCTCGTGGGGCGTATGGAAACGCTCACCCCCGAAACGGCCGAGAGCTTGCTGGCCGTCGTTCGCGGCATGGGAACCTGTTCGTCGCCCGACGTCGAACCTCTGCGCAGCGAGCTCGACCGGTTGGGGCGCTTCGCCGACCCGGCCCTTGCCTATCTTAGAGCGCACGCCGACGACGAGGGAATGCGAGCAACGCTGGCAAGGCTGCAAAGATAGCAAGGCGATGCAGTCCGAAAATCGCCCCGGCGTCTGCGCCCGGTTTGATCCTCCGGCAACGTTACTACTAGAGTTGCCGAAGCAGGCCGGGCGATTTCGTCAGCTTGTCGACGCAGCCGCTCGTCGAAGCGTGTAACAGACCGCCCACGGATGCGCTCCGGTCTCCATGCGAAGCCTGCGAAGCAAGGATCCTTTCGACCGCCGGGGGACGCGCCCCGGCGGTCCCGTTGTACCTGGCGACCAAGGGGCGTTGGGGCTTGATTGTCACTCGATCGCAAAAGCCTCTATACTTCGCTCAGACGCGGTGCGCGCAACGCCGTGCGGCGAGGCTATGATCGAGTTTCGAGAAGTTACCAAGAGCTACGTCCGCGGGCAGCGCGAGGTGCGAGCGCTCGACGGCATCTCCCTAAGTATCGAGCCCGGCGAATTCGTCGCCATCATGGGGCCTTCCGGGTCGGGAAAGAGCACGCTCCTGTCACTCGCTGGGTTGCTCGACCTGCCGACGTCGGGAAGCGTTTCGATCGGCGGCCAAACCACCCGCGACCTGAGCGAACGGCAGCGCACCCTGTGGCGCCGGCGCCGCATCGGCTTCATCTTTCAATTTTTCAACCTCGTGCCAACCTTTACCATCGAGCGCAATGTGGCCCTGCCGCTGCTGCTCGACGGCTGGTCGTCGAAACGGGCGCGAAACGAAGTACGCGGCTGGATCGATCGCGTGGGGTTGGCGGCGCGGGCCGACCATCTGCCCGAAGAGCTTTCGGGCGGCGAGTTGCAACGTGTGGCCGTGGCGCGGGCCTTGGTGACTTCGCCCGAGATCGTGCTCGCCGACGAGCCGACCGGAAATCTCGACGTGGCGGCGGGCGACAACGTGATGCGGCTGATCTGCGAGGCCGCCCGCGAAGACAATCGGACCGTGGTGGTCATCACCCACGATCCGCGCGTGGCGCGTCGTGCGCCCAGGTTGATCCGCTTGCAAGACGGGCACGTACATGAAGGCGATGCTGCCGTTGTTTAGGGCCTGCTCGTGGCCATACCTCAAGAAGCATTGGCTGAGGTCGCTGCTGGCGCTGGTGGCGGTGACGTCGGCGGTCGTGCTCTTCGTCTCACTGCGAATCCTCGAAAATTCGTTGCTCGTGTCGATCGAGAAGAGCACGCGCGTGCTCAGCGGCTCCGCCGACGTCTGCGTCACGCACGGCATCGGCATCGAGGCCGAAGCGCTGGCCCGCATCGAGCAAATCCAGGGACTGCGGGCGGCCCCGGTCATCGAGCAGACGGCCTTCGCGCCCGACTTGGACGAGCGCGTGCTCGTCGTCGGCATGGACTTTGTGCGTGACGCGAAGTTGCGGGGCTTTCATGTCGAAGGCGGGAGTAAGCTGGGCCGCGCCTCTTTGCTCTTGCCGCGCCGTCTAATCCTCAGCGGAACGTTTGCCCGCAGCCGCGGCCTAAAGCTGAACCACACGCTACGGCTACAAACGCCCGGCGGCATGCAAGATTTTCGCGTCGCCGGTTTCTTTCCCCACGAAGAAGCGATCGGCGAGTTGCCGATGCCGGTCATGGTCTTGAACGTCCGCAGCGCGCAACATTGTTTCGACCGCCGCGGCCGCTACGACCGCATCGACGTTCGGCTCGGCATGGCGACCGTCGAACAACTCGCGGAGCGTCTCGGCCCAGGCTATCTTATCCAGCCGTTGCCGCGCACGAACCCGGTACTTTCATACCAATTGCAGCAATTCGAGCTGCTCTTGAACCCCGTCACCGTGCTGGCATTGCTCACGGCCATCTTCCTGATCCACAATTCGATGTATCTCTCGGTCGTCGAGCGGGTGCGCGAACTGGTGGTGTTTCGGGCGGTCGGCGCCGAGCGTTCGCAAATCTTGCTCCTCGTGTTGGGCGAGGCCGTCCTGATGGGGGCGCTGGCGGCCGCGTTGGGATGCGGACTGGGGATTCTCGTTTCGCAGTTCTTGCTCGATCGCACCGCGGACCTGGCAGGGCTCCTCGTGCAAGTGGTCGATGTGCGCGAGATGGTGGTACCGGCCGATGCGCTGGTACTGGGGCCGTTGATCGGCGTGCTGGCCGCGGCGAGCGGCGCCATCGTACCGGCTTGGCTGGCATTTCGCGTGCAGCCCGCCGAGGCGCTCGTGGGCTTCCAACCCGGCGAACGGCGCCGCGTGCCCGTGCTCCGGCAGGCTTCGTTCGCCACGCTGGGCTTCTTGTTCGCCTCGCTGAGCGGCGGTTTCTTTCTGGTTGACCGCCGCTCGGCGCTATGCGGACTCGTGTTAGGTTTCTGTAGCGCCGCGTTGGCCATGCCTGCGCTCGTGATCGTCGGGAGCCGCGCGCTCGGCACCTGGGCATCGCGTGTGCTGCGCGTCGAGGGGCACTTGGCGCTCGACAACATCGTCTCGTTTCCCGCACGCACCAGCCTGACCGTCGTCGCCTTTGCGACCAGCCTCTCGATGGTCGTCGCCGTCTCGGGTTGCCTGTCGACGCTGGAAAACCAGGTACGACGGTTCGTCGAGCGCATGACGCCCTACGACCTCGTGATGCAGGTCCACGACCTGACACTCGGTCTGGCGACCACGCCGGTCTTCTCCGAGTCCCTCCGCGACGAGATTGCCGAACTGCCGCAAGTGGGCGCCGTGTGCGGCGGGCGAAACGTGCTGCTCCCCTATCGCGGCGATTGGGTGATGCTGGCCGCGTACGACACGACGGGCCTGGCGGAAATCATCGACGGACTGCCTAACGCTGCATTGGAATCGCAATTGCAAGCCGGAGGCATCGCGGTCTCGGTGAATTTCGCGTACTTCCACCAGTTGCACGTCGGCGACAGTGTCGAGTTGCCGACGCCCGCGGGCCTGCGGCCGTTTCGCGTTCTGCGCGTGGTCGACGACTATGCTTGGCCGCGTGGCACCGTTTTGCTCGACCGAGGTGTCTACCGCTCGCTCTGGTCCGATGGCACGCTGACCTACTTGCACGTCGGCGCCAGACCGGGCGTCGCCGTTGATGCATTGCGCGAGGAGGTCCTCTCGCGGCTGCACGACCGCTACCAGATTTCGGCCTACACGAGCGCCGAGGTGCGGACGGACGTCTCCAAGATGCTGCGTCAGTGGTTTCGCGTGGCCGATGCCCAGACGATTGTGGCCGAAGCGGTGGGAGCGATCGGCATCGCCAACACTGTGCTGATTTCGCTCCTGAGCCGCCGGCGCCACGTCGCATTGCTCAGGGCGATCGGCGCATCGAGCTGGCAGATCTACGCTTCGCTCGCCTGGGAGGCTGGCCTGCTGGGCGCCTTGAGCGCACTGACCGGCGCCGCGCTGGGGCTCTGGCAGATGTGGTGGCCGGCGAGCTGGGTCGTGCAGGCGGAAATGGGCTTTCGACTCGCGCCGGTCGTACCGTGGGACGCGCTAGCTACCGTTTTTGTGTTGGGTGTCGTCATCAGCCTGGCGGCGAGCCTGGTACCCATCAGCTATGCCCGCCGCACGAACCTCGTCGCCGCCATCGCCTATGAATAGCCGAGTTCGATTTGGCAGTTCTTGTTCCCTCACTCGCCGCCCGGTGAAAGGGACGAACGCGACGTGCGGCATCGAAAGGCCAGTTGCCTCTGCGATTGGCGAGGTGTTTTTCATTGTAACCACGTCGCGGCTTGCTGCGCTGCCGGCCGACGGCCACAATTGGCACATGGATTCGCCAACCTCGGCCAGTGAGCCGGAAGTCGACATCCCCGTCCTCGGAGGCGGCACCGATGCCGGGTCGATGCTCGTCTTCGACCCCGCAGCGCTACCGAACGATTACGATGCACTCGCGCGCAATGATCCTGTCGCTCTCAACGAATCGTTGGCCAAGGAGGGGAAGCTCTATTGGCTCGACACCGAAGCGGACGGCAGCTACAACCTGGGCGTCTGTACGAGTGGCGAAGTGCCGCCGCAACACGCCCCTTTCGCGCGCCAACTGGGCGTAACGGAACGTTTCTCGGTCCCCAGCGGCAAGCTGTACTTCACGGGCATCGAGTACGGATTCCGCTACGACGACACGGCTCTTGGCAAGAATTCGCCCATGGGGTCGCATCACACGATCGACGCCGGCATCTACCGGCTGACGATCTATGAGATGGAATACCCCGAAGATTTCCATGAACAACGCTTGCGCGAGCGGCTCCCCGCGAGGAGCCATCGTCTGTACTCGCTGATGAATCTGTTCATGCCGATGGGCTGCCTGAGTACGCTCGTATTGTTGGTGAGCCCCTTCAAGCTCGGGCTGCGGGCCTGGAGTATTACCGCGCTGCCGATCTGCGTGGCGTTGATCTTGCCGGCCATCATCGTCTCGCGCTCGCCTCGTTTCCGTGAACTCCAGCGAGTGAAACAGGCGGTCGAGGCCGAGTATCCCGATTACCTTGCGGTGCTGCGACCGGTCGACCCCTGACCGGCGGGTAGAACCTAGCTTACCTGTGCGATTCATCCGCCGGTGATGCTCACAACTGTCAGCTCGACGGCGTGATCACCGAGGATCTTGCGGCGGACCGAGCGGCACGAGCGCCCGGACGAGCCGCCTTCATCGCCAACCACCCCGAGTTGGCAGAAACCGGCCCGGCGGTTACTCCCTCGGCAGTTCTTCAATAATCTGCGATCGAGCCATCCTTGAGCTTGAGGCTGGGCCACTTGTAGGTCTGCGGCTTGCGCGATTCGGCCTCGATCTTGGCTTCGTCGACTTCCACACCCAGTCCCGGTCCCGGTGGCAATCCGATATAGCCTTCGGCATCGAGTTCGTAGGCCATGCGCGTGGCGCCGGGAATGTTGAAGCCGGCGTTATCGGGATAGAACTCGTGGATCAGGAACAACGGCACCGACGAGACGACGTGCAGGCTGGCCGCGATGCCCAAGAAGGTCGCCGTACAATGTGGCGCCAACGGCACGAAGTACGCCTCGGCCAGTACGGCGATCTTCTTCATCTGGCTGATGCCGCCGGTGTGGCAACAATCGGGCTGGATCACGTCGATGCAACGCTCTTGCAGGTAGGGCAAGACTCCCCAGATCGTGCGATCGCGTTCGCCGGTCGCCAACGGCACCGAAACGTGCCGCTTGATCTGCCGAAAAACCTCGATGTTGCCCGGCACGGCGGGCTCTTCGATGAACAGCACGTCGTAGGGCTTGATGGCGGATGCCAGTTGGATCAAGGTCGCTGGCGGGACGGCGGAATGCGCGTCGAACATCACGGCGCCGTCGGGACCGACTTTCTCGCGCGCGGCGGCGATCGCTTTGACCATGCGGTCGATATCTGCGGGCGTGCCAGAATGCTCGTAGATGCCGTGCGGCGGCACCTTCTGCGCCTTGGCTGTGTGATAGACGCGGATGCGGTCGCGCGTCGGACCGCCCAGTAGCCGGTAGACGGGAACGTTCCACAGCTTGCCGGCCAGATCCCACAGGGCTATGTCGATCGCCGCGATCGTGTGCACCATCAGCGCCCCGTCGCGCATGTCGCGATGGGCCCGGTACAGCTTCTGCCAGAGGTATTCGATGCGCGTCGGGTTTTCCCCGTCGAGCAGTTCGAACAGCGATTGCGCGAGCACGCGGGCGGGCCGCGGATCGACTCCCTTGAGATCGCCCCACCCGCTCACGCCGTGGTTCGTCTCGATCTTCAGATAGACGATCGGCCCGACCCAAAACGTCTTCATACCGGTGATGCGGATGCTCGACCCACGATCGGCCACCTGAGCCGCGGGGTTCTGATCCTGCCCCACGGCCCGATCGACGAAGGCCATGCCCGCGGCGGCGGCACCCAGCCCGGCCAGAACATCGCGCCGCGCCAATCGTTCTTTCATGGTTCTGCCTGCGAGCCCGACAACAAACGATCCTGATCGCCGGAGCCATTGTACCCCGGCGCCGAACCGTTCGCTCCACGCTCAAATCTTCGCACGAGCGTGTCACCAGACCCACTCGAACAGCACTTCCATCAAGATGGTCTGAAAGACTTCGAGTAACAGCGCCGCCAAAACCAACGGGGAAGCATGCAGCGGAGTGGGGTCCGACGCCAGACAAGCTGCTGAGCCGAGGGCGAGAAACCCCACCAAAAAAATCCAGATCCGCTCCGTCTCCAGAGTGTAGAGAGGAGCCAGGTCGACCAGCAACAACGTCAGGCCGAAACTCAACAAGAGCCAACGTGCGTGGCTGGCCGTCGTGCGACGGAATTCCCGCCGCATTTGGCCAACCCACAACCAAGCCAGCGGCAACCCAGAACAGAAAAGAAAGGCGACCAGGTTGGTGACGACGAAGTGCGCCGATTGCAGCAGGGAATGATGTCCGCGCCGTCCCTTCATCACCTCGTCTTGGCCGGCAAAGGCCTGCCGCAAAACGGCCAGCGGTTCGTAGCCCGACCAGGCCGAGAGCAGACCGTAGGCGAGTACCACCGCGACCATGGCGGCCAGCAAGGTGAGCGAGGTGTTTTTGAGCCGGTTACGATCCCCCAGTGCCGTGAAGCCCAGGACCACGATAGCCCACAGTGCGACGAAAGAAGTGGAGAACGTCATCATGGCCGCGGTGAATGCCGTCAGGCCGCCTGCGAAGCCCCACAGCAAGGGGCGATTCGCGCGACCGTGCCACAAGAAATAGAAGGTCCACACGAGCGGCACCATGAAAACCGCATCGAGACAGGTGGCAGAGTAGCAGACGACGTTCGGCGCAAGCAGGAACAGGGCGGCCGCCAAGCGGGCGGGTGCTTCGTCGAGCACATCGCGGGCAAGCAGATAGACGGCCGGCGTTGCGAGACCCGCCAAAACGATCGTCGCCAGCGAGGCGGCCAGCGGCCCCGGTCCGGCGATCTGGGCCACCAGCCATAACAGCAGGGGACCGCCCGGAGGGTGATGGCGGCAGTGCAGCGGCAACTCGGGCATCAGCCCTGGATAGTCGCGCAAGAACGAACGCGGCGATGTAATGCGCTCTACAGCCCCGATGTAGTCGCTACGGCGATGGACGTCGAAAGGCTGCCAGAGGGTTGCCGGACCGCCATCGATGAGTGCCACGGAAACCGCTACCGCTATGTGCGCTAGCCAGAGGACAACGACGAAGCGATAGCGGTCAGCGAACGGCAAGCGTGACGACGAGCCTTGCTCGGCCAATGACCACCGCAGCCACCATACAAATGTCGCCAGCACGGCGGACGCGATCAGCACGCCCGTCTTCAGACGCGGCCGCCAATAGATGTACAGCGGAACGATGCGGTAGACCGTCCTCCCAGGCCTCACCGCCCCCAGTTCCAATCCCGTGTCGAGCATCAGGTCGCGCAAATAGAAGTGATAGGCAGCGAATGCGGCGGCGGCCGCGAGGCAGCCGGCGGCCAAGCGGGCGATGTTGCGACGAGTCGTCGGCATTGCGTCCGTGCCTCGACAAAGGGCGTTGCCCGTTACGGCTGCTCGCCACGATACGAGAGGTCGAGCAACTCGATCGGGTGCATCACCTTCAGCGGCTGGCCCTGCTGCCGTGCCTCGCGGCCGATTTGCAGCAGGCAGCCGGCGTTGGCGGTGAGGACCAACCTCGCACCGGTCTTCAAAATATTGGCCAGCTTCCGGCGGCTGAGCCGTCCGGCCATCTCCGGCTCGGTCAGGTTATAGGTCCCCGCCGCCCCGCAACACAGCTCACCCTCGGCCAAGTCGCGCAGCTCCAGGCCGGGGATTTGCGCCAACAACCGACGCGGCGCCTCGCGTATTTTCTGCGCATGCCCGAGATGGCAGGCGTCGTGATAGGTGGCCACGGTACGGATCTCGCCATGCGGCGGCCGAAGGCCCAGCGCATCGAGAAATTCGTTCACGTCCTTCACCTTGCCCGCCAAACGAGCCCTACGGGCCTGGCCGTCGTCGTGCCAATGATGACCATAGTCCTTGAGCATGGCACCACAACCCGCCACGTTGACCACGATGGCGTCGAGATCGTCGCGGCCGAAGGCGTCGACGTTCGTGTCGGCAAACTGCCGCGCCGGCTCGCTGGCACCCGCATGGAAGTGGATCGCGCCGCAGCACGCCTGGTCGCGCGGAATGAAGACGTCGCAGCCGTTCTCTTGCAGCACGCGGGCCGTGGCCCAGTGCGTCGAGCGAAACATGACATCGGCCACGCAGCCGGTGAAGAGGGCCACGCGCGCCCGACGCGTGCCACGCGCCGGCAAAAACTCGGGCAGCGGCGGCTCGACCTGAGTCGGAGGCGGCAGCATGTCGACGAGTTGCCGCAACCGCCGTGGCAGCAGACGCGTCAGCCCGATCCGGTCGGCCAGGGCGACGAGTCCCCAACGCTGAGCCAGCCGTGCCGGCGCGAGAGCGGCTCGCATGCGGCCGGGATAAGGAAACAGGCCGAACAGGATAAAACGGTGGAACCAATCGGCCGACTTCGCCTCCCCTTCGCCAGCCTGCTCCATCTCCACGCGGAAAGGCTCGATGAGCTTGCCATATTGCACGCCCGACGGGCAGGCTGTCTCGCAGGCCCGACAGTCGAGGCAGAGTTCCAGGTGCCGCCGCACCCCGTCGGTCAGTTCGAGACGGCCATCGGTCACGGCCCGCATCAAGTAGATACGGCCGCGCGGGCTGTCGTTCTCGTTCCCCGTTTCGACAAACGTGGGGCACGACGCGGTGCAGAGTCCGCAATGGACGCAATCGAGAAACAACTCGTAATCGATGCCCTGCCCAGGTGTGCGGCGGGGCGATGCGGTCGTCTCGTGGGGTCCGCGGTCTGTCGCGTCAGAGGAAGGGGATGAAGTGGATGAAGGCAGCGGCATCGAGCAAAGCTGATGTTGGGAGGTTGTGTGGTTTCTTGTACCATACCCTCGGCGTACGCGCCCATCCACGCCCCTTGTCGGACGAGGTCTCGGCGAGCGTGCCTGGCGGACGTCGGATGCCGCGGTTGGCCAGGCTCCTCACGCCCCACTCTTTTTTTGGAACGCCCGAACGTCCCTTGATTGGTCTTCGCGACAAGCCGACCGGTTACGTGGCGTGCGTTGCGGTGGCCGCCATCGTGGCAGTGGTGGGGGCTCGCAACTATGCGGGCGGTTGGAACGACGGGAGCCGGTTGGCCACGGTCGAATGCCTGGTGGACAACCACACGCTCGCCATCGATCAATCGGTGTTCGTTGATGTGCCGCACGAGCGAGTCGGCACCGTTGAACCCTTTCCGTATTCGCGAGACGATCCCGGGGCCTGGGTCTTCGGCACGTTGGACAAGATCCGGGTCGACGGCCATTGGTATTCTCATAAGCCCCCCGTGCCCGCCGTCGCGTTGGCCGGCGCCTATGCCGCGTGGCAGAAGTTAGCCGGCGGCACTGCCCGCGATCGTTGCAACGAGTTCTGTTATTGCATGACACTCGTATCAGCCGGCGCGGCCTATGTCATCGCCATCGCCAGCCTGTTCCATCTGGCGGGAATCCTCGGACTGACGCCGATGGAGCGATTACTTGTCTCGGGCAGCTTCGCGCTGACGACCATGGCGCCGGTCTACGCGCGGCACGTGAACGACCACATCCTGCTGTTGGCCGTAGCCATGTTGGCGGCGGCGAACTTGCTGAAGCTGGCCGAAGCCATCGAGACGCGAGGTCCGTCGTGGCGACGAGACCGGATGCGGCTGTTGTTGGTCGGCGCGTTGGGTGGGCTCGGCTATGCCATCGATCAGGCCAGCGGACCTTTGTTACTGACGGCCCTCTTCGCGGTCATCGCCTATCGGACGCGCGGGCAGTTCGCGGGCCTGGTCCTGTTCGCGTCGGCCGCGCTACCCTGCATCGTGCTCCACCAGGCGTTGAATTATGCTGTGGGCGGAACGATCCGGCCGATCGGGTCGGTCGTCGAATACTTTGCCTGGCCGGGTTCCCCTTTTTCCCGCGAGACGATGACCGGCTTTTGGAACCATCCGTCGCTGCGCCACTTCGTTGCGTACCTGAGCAGTATGCTGTTCGATCTGCGACGGGGATTTGTCTTGCATAACCTATCCCTGTTGTTGCTTCTGCCGGGCGTCGTCACGCTGTGGCGGCGGCACGCGGCTCAGCGGCCAGAACTGTTGGCACTCGGCGGTTGGGCGGCGGGAACGTGGCTGGCCTACGGCGCGCTCTCGAACAACCTGTCGGGCGTGTGCTGTTCGATCCGCTGGTTTGTGCCCCTACTGGCCTTCGGCTACGTCGCCTTAGCCGTGTTGGTGCGGCACGACGAGCGTTACCGCCGCGGGTTGTGGCTGTTGTCGGCTGTCGGCCTACCGCTGGCCGCCATGATGTGGTGGAACGGACCGTGGCGCGAACCGGAAACGGCCTTTTTCGTTCGACTGGAACGGGCCGGGGTGGCGGTCTGGCTCGGCTGGTGCGTGTGGGCCTTCCTCCCGGCCGTGCGATCGGCCGTCCGCGCCTTCCGACCGCTCACGTCGCCGGGCTAAAGCGTTTGCGACATCAGTCTCTAGGCTTTTGTCGGGCCTTCAGCCGCTCGATCTCATCGGCGGTCGGCTTTTGTGCCTTGCCCAGGCGAATGGCTTCGGCTTCCGCCTCCTTCCACTTGCCCGCGCGGGCCAGGGTGATGATCGCCTCGAACTCCGCATACTCTTGATCCGATACCGTGCCCTTGCTCTTGGCCTCTTCGAGCTGCTTAGCGCTCTCCTCGACCCATTGGGGCTGCGCCGACGACGTCGCGGTGCGCAGTCCGTCGATCAGCCGGCGGTTGGCCGGCGCGACCTGCGGCGGACCGCCGCACCCCGCAATGATTGCGGAGACGAGCGCGCAGACCAGCACGTGCGACCGATTCATCGTACACCCGCTTCCGATCTTAGGTACCGTCTCGCGAAATATCCCCTGCGGCACGTGTACCGTAATAAGACCAGGTCAGGTTGTCGACGGTGTCGAGAATGAATTTCACGCTGCCGTCGCAAAACAACACGTTGGCGCCCTCCGGATGGTTCGACCACACTTCGTCGGTGTTGGCCAGTGGCTGCGAAGGGGGCTTGATGACCGGCGGTGTCTCTCCGGGGGTCGGTCCCGTGTGCACGTTCACCTGCGACGACGCAGGATCGCAACCGACGGTGGCAAATCGCAACGTGGGGCATGTCACCCCGTTGGGAACGACGCCCACCCAGGTCGACTCGCTATGGTAGGGTGTCTTCTCCGAAACCATGATCGTGTGGCTGGTGCCGTCGGTAATATCGGCCAGACGTGTGCGGCTGTTGCGATAGAGCACGCCGTCGACCGTGGCACCACCGACACTGATCGTCGAAAGGTCGGTTGCCGGATCGAAGTACTGTTGCCAGGGCGAAAATCGTCCGGCGACACCGACGTAATTGGCACTGGCGAACGTGGCCAAGGAATTGCCCGACGAATCGACGACGTTATAGGTGCTCAACACGTTCGTGGCCGACGGGCAGACGTAGGCGGCGACCTTCGTTCGCACCGGTCCGGCATTGGCCGGCGCCCAACAAGGCAGATTGACATTTAACGAATTGTAGAGGGGCGCCTGTTCGCCGAACGGGAGGATCATCGCCAAGAAGCCCCAACCCGGGCCAGTGTCGCCCGTGGTCGGATCGGGGGCGCCCATCAGCGTGTTGGTGGTGGGCGAAACCACGTAAGCCGGGGGAAACTGTCCCAAGACGTCGTGATAGGTCTGCATCGAAATGCCGACCTGTTTGAGGTTGTTGAAGCAGGAAGTGCGACGCGACGACTCGCGCGCCGCCTGCACGGCGGGCAGCAACAGAGACACCAACAGGCCGATGATGGCGATCACCACCAGCAGTTCAACCAGAGTAAACGCGGACCGTTTTTGCCGCATGACCATGAATCGGGGGCTCCTGAGTATCGGGTTGCAGCCGCGCACGGCGCAACCACCAAGTGTGTTGAAAACCGGACGAATCGACGTCGCTCGCTGAGCCGTTCTCTTCGCAGCTACCTTCGGTTAAGGAAGGTGCCGCGCGCGAACGGCCGGTTTTCAACCGAGCGGAGGAGCACGAGCCAACCCATTCGAGAAAATGGGCTCGATGAAAAAGACAGGGGCCGAGACACCCACTTCGGCCACCACGCGGAGCGGCGTGAGGTCCGCAGCCGGTACGGAAACGACCGCACATTGGGCTACGAAGCGGCACGCCGGGCAGTCCTCGTCCGAGAGTGGGTCGGGCGGAAGGCCTCGCTCGGGGAGCGATGCAGTCTCGCAGGAGTCGCTTGGCAGGCCGTCGCGATGCGCTTCGCCGCAGCCTGCAACGTGCGTTTCGCAAGCTTCGGAGTGGCCAGGATGCGAATGATTGTGCAGCAAACCGCTCAAGGCGCTGGCCACAAAATAAGCCAGAGCGGCGATCCAGGCGGTAGAGCGGCGACGAATGATTCGCATGGTTGGAAGACGCCTACAGGGCGACCATTGCAGGATAGGGCCGCCCCGGCAGCCGTGTCAACTTGTTTTAGGTTAGCATTTTATGAATCTCGCTGGTCGCAAAGCGCTGTCCGCAACTGCAGACCGCCGCAGTTCCCGAACTCGCCCGGATTCGGACCGTTCGGACCGATCTTGGGCCGAAATACGGGGGCACGAAATCTGCATCGCATCCAAAAGACAGGGCAGCCACTACGAGCACAAGGAGGAGGGCGATGCGATACCTACTTTTGACGTCGAGTTTGCTGGCTAGCGTGCTTTTTCTGCCGGCCGCGGCCCAAGATTACGACGAAGACGATCCGGTTCCCTATCGGCGGTCCGACCGCGACTATTACGAATCGGGAAAGGATTTCGGGGCGGCCTATTATCCGCATTATCGCGACCGCAACTCTCCGGTTGTCCGGCGTTACGATAACCGGGGGGAATTACGCTACCCGCCCGTAGATCCACGCGACCGGTATGCCAGGAATTACGGTCCACCCGAGCTCGCGTCGCCGCGCGTGCAGATCGATCGATATGGACGGCCCGTACGGCGCGCGGCGTTTGACGACCCCGATCCGTTCGATCGAGCCTACGGCGAATCGAACGGGCGGCATTACATCGCGCCCGATGAAAACAACTTTCGCGGCGGGAGATACGCCACGGACTATCCCGATTTTCGTGGAGGATGGTACGGGCGTGGCCATCGGGTGCGAATTCGGGCCGGTCAGTACATGGCCGGCGACTATGCTAATGCGTTCTGGGAACACCCGCATCACACCGGCAGCAGCCCGGGCGAGCATGCCTGGAATGCGAACAGCGGGCAAGCTTATTAGCAGTAGGCCATGAATGGGGCGGCGAGCGCCCCACAGCAGCCCGCTTGCCTATTTGGCTAGTTTGCGTCGTAGGGTACGCACATTGTCTTGCATGAGGACCGGCAATTTCGAGCGCAGCAGGTTCGTTCCGTTGAACCAATCGTGCGGCTCGTTGATCGCCATGTGGCACTCGATGAAGAGCGCTCCGGCCGGCTTCGATAAGGTGACGACTTGGCAATAGCCGCCGAATCCCGCGTAAGGTTGTGACTTGCCGAGGCTCTTTTTTCCCGACGATGCACGCTCCAGGGGTTTCCAACGGTTCGGATATTTGGAGTCATCGGCGAAGCGGGGATCGAGTAACGAAGCGGCGAGGACTCCGTTCGGCGCGCGCGTGGTGACGCCATGGCCGATGCCGCTGATCTGCACCTTGTCGAGCAGAGGACTATCGATGCGAAAATACGACTCATTGCGCGCGTCCGTCGAGTCGACCTTCAAGTCACGCTCACGTAGTTCATCGTCGGTGAGCGACTCTGACTCTCCTTTTTCCGAGGTGGATCCACCGCCGACAAGTTGGCCTAGCAGATCTTCGTCGGTGATGTCCTTCAGCTTCCCATAGGCCACGAACCAAACGTCGATCCGTTGTACGCGATCGCCCTCGGTCGCATCTCCGGCGGTGTCGATTTGGAGCATAAAGGGGGCGACGGCGGATTTGCGCACGAAGTCATCATATTTGTATTTTTTTTCGGCGACCCGGTGGATCACCTCGTTTTGCGCCGCTTCGTCGGCTTCGGGCGATAGCGACGGCTCGGGGAGCTTGACGGCCTGATCGTTGATCGGAATGCCGTCGCGCACCAAATGATCGTATACCGGGTTATCGGGCGAGTCCTCGGCCGCATGCACGATCGCCGCCAGCCAGAACAAGGCCGCCGCCCAGACAAAAGACTTCATGACCGCCTCCGCAGGTGCTGTGCAGGTGATACCGTGACCGGCAGCGACTCCGTGCCGGGCGAGCGCCCGTCGATTGTACGCACTGCCCCTTGCTGCGCACACCCGCGGCCGCGGCGGCCGTCACGTGATCTTCTTGAACACGGTGACGCCGAGCAATCCGATGGCGGCGAACAGCACCAAGAAGATGAAGAACAGCGCCTTGGCAATGCCGGCCGCGTCGCCTGCAATATTCGTGAAGCCGAACACGGCGGCGATCATGGCAATTACCAGAAAAATCAACGACCATCGCAGCAGGCCCATCGATACGTCCTCCCGTGTTACGAGCGCGAAACGCCCAGAGTTGTAGACGATTACAGAACGACGCCGCAGGGCGTCGATCCATTGCGGGCCAGTGCAACTAGAGTGCCAGACGTCGGCAGCGAGCCCTTCACGGCTAACGATACATCGCTTCGATCTCGGCGGCGAAGTTCTTGTAGATGGCCTCACGCCGCAGCTTGAGGGTGAGCGTCAACTCGCCCCGTTCGGGCGAAAAGGGCCGATCGAGCAAGGTGAACTTGCCGATCTGCTCGTACTGCGATACGCAGGCGAGCCGCAGGCGGATGCGTTCTTGATAGAGGGCTAGAACGTCGGGATGCCCCAAAAGCTCGGTCGGCGGAAGCGCCTTGCCCGATCGGTTCAGTTCGGCGGCGAGCGCCTCGCGATTGGGCACGATCAGGGCGGTCAGGTAGCTACGGCCGTCGCCGATCACCACCGCCTGGTCGATCAGCGGGTCGGCTTTGAGCAGCCCTTCGAGATGGCTGGGGACCGCCTTCTTGCCGGCCGCCGTGACGATGAGTTCCTTCTTTCGCCCCGTGATCTTGAGGAATCCGTCGGCGTCGACTTCACCGAGGTCGCCCGTGTGCAGCCAGCCGTCGCGCAGCGCCTCGGCTGTCTCGGCGGGTTTCTTCCAATAGCCCATCATGACATGAGGGCCACGAGTAAGTATTTCGCCGTCGGCGGCGATTTTGACTTCTACGCCGGGAATCGGCCGGCCCGACGTGCCGATCTTCAGCGCCTCGGGTGTGGCCGCCGTGATGACCGGCGAACTTTCGGTGAGGCCGTAGCCCTGGCCCAAGAACACGCCACGCTCGTTGTAGAAGCGGGCCACGTGGTCGGCGAGCGGAGCCCCGCCCGAGCAGGCGGCGCGCAACCGGCCGCCGAACGCCAAGGGCAACACACCCGGCTGATCGGCCAGCCCGTTGTCGACCAGGTAACGTTGTACCTTCTCGAAAAAATAGGGGACGCCATTGATGAGCGTCGGATGGAGTTCGCGGCAATAGGGCGTGACCGTCTCCGGTCCTTCCGCCAGCGCGAGCCGACCGCCGCCGGCCACCCAGGTATAGATGTCGCACGTGCGGGCAAAGATGTGGCTCATCGGCAACCAAGCCAGGCGCAGGTCGTCGGGCCGGCAGTGGAACGCCGCGAGCGTACCCAAGGCATTCGCAGCCAGGTTGCGTTGGCAGAGCATCACCCCCTTCGGCTCGCCCGTCGTGCCCGAGGTATAGAGGATCGTCGCCAGGTCGTCCGGCCGCACATGCTCGCGGGCCTGACGCATCAGTTGCTCGCCCAGCCGCTCGTCGGCGTGCAGCATCCGATCGCTCAGGTACACGAGTCGCCCATCCTCACTTGCCGGACAGCGATCGAAGCAAAGGTACTGCACCGCCGGAGTCTCGCCGGTGCTGGCGAAGTGGGCGAGCAATTTGTCTGCTTGTTCCGCCCCCGCGAGCAAGACGAGTCGCGCTCCGCTATCGGCGATCTGATAAGCGACCTGCGCGGGCGCGAGCGAGGAATGTACGGGCACATGGACGGCCCGGACTACCTGGATCGCCAAGTCGGCCAGAATCCATTCGTAGCGATTGGGCGAGAACTGCACCACGCGGTCCCCGGGCTCGACGCCGGAGCTCTTCAAAACGGCGGCCAGGCGCCGTACATCGTCGACCACGTCGGCCCAACGTAGCGTCTTCCACGCGCCGCCCACCCGAAATTGGATGGCCGGCTGGTCGCCGGCCTGCTCCACTCGCTGGGCGAAGAGCGAGACGATGGTCGCCTCCGCGAACCCTTGCGAACCGGCACCCAAGGAACTTTCAGCGTGCATCGCGCGTACTCCACATGGATCAGGCTGTTAGCCTGACGGCGCAACGCGGGTTTGGCAAGCTCATGGCGACAGCGAGCGGTCCATCTCGACGGAAGGAACTCCACCGTCGCCGGTCTGGACCTGGACAACCGCGACCTTCATCGGCCGTCTTAAACGAGGTTAAGCAAGCGAGCCGTTATGACGTTCAGCCCTAGCAAAGCCAACCTAGTGCTTTGTCAGGTTTTTGATTTTGGGGTAGATGGATTTCAGTTTGCAGCGGGCGTCGGTGATTTTCATTTGCCAATCGATGCCACGCTGGGTGGAGTTGACGTCGCAGGACCAGGCGGAGGTTTCACTCCGTAGGGTTTGGATGTCGGCAAAGCGTCTGCCGGAAACACATTGGCGAGTCAGGGAGCTCAGTTCGTTCTCGGCGATATTGAGCCAACTCCC
>DASZTS010000021.1:0-56499 GCA_035547915.1 Pirellulales bacterium
GTGTTCGTGCCGCTATCATAAGTGAAGATGTCGCCGGCCGTGTCCGAAGCCGAAACGTTCGACACGTTGACGTTGTCCAAGGCGTCGAGGAACGGCACGCTGCTCAGGGCGGCGTTGCCGCCATTGGTCAGGGTCACTGTGTCGGTGACCGCCGTGCCGACGGTGCCAGTGGCCGGCGCCGACTTGGCTACTGAAACGTCGGGGCCGTTGACAGCGGAGACCGTGGTCGAACCCATGGCCGAAGTCGGCGATCCCGTGTTACCGCTGACATTCACCGAGGCGGTGTCACCGAACGTGCCCGCCGCGGTGGGCGTGAACACAATCGTGATCGTGGTAGCGCCGGTAGGCAGACTGGTGATCGTACCGCCCAAGGTGTTTGTGCCGCTATCATAAGTGAAGATGTCGCCGGCCGTATCCGAAGCCGAAACATTCGACACATTGACGTTGTCCAAGGCGTCGAGGAAGGGCACGCTGCTCAGCGCGGCGTTGCCGCCGTTGGTCAGGGTCACTGTATCGGTGACCGCGGTGCCAACGGTGCCAGTGGCCGGCGCTGACTTAGCCACTGAAACGTCGGGGCCGTTGACAGCGGAGACCGTGGTCGAACCCGTGGCCGAAGTCGGCGATCCCGTGTTACCGCTGACGTTCACCGAGGCGGTGTCACCGAACGTGCCCGCCGCGGTGGGCGTGAACACGATGGTAATCGTGGTATCGCCGGTAGGCAGACTGGTGATCGTGCCGCCCAAGGTGTTTGTGCCGCTATCATAAGTGAAGATGTCGCCGGCCGTGTCCGAAGCCGAAACGTTCGACACATTGACGTTGTCCAAGGCGTCGAGAAAGGGCACGCTGCTCAGGGCGGCGTTGCCGCCATTGGTCAGGGTCACTGTATCGGTGACCGCCGTGCCGACGGTGCCAGTGGCCGGCGCTGACTTGGCTACCGAAACGTCGGGGCTGTTGACAGCGGAGACCGTGGTCGAACCCGTGGCCGAAGTCGGCGATCCCGTGTTACCGCTGACGTTCACCGAGGCGGTGTCACCGAACGTACCCGCCGCGGTGGGCGTGAAGACGATCGTGATCGTGGTATCGCCGGTAGGCAGACTGGTGATCGTGCCGCCCAACATATTCGTGCCGCTATCATAAGTGAAGATGTCGCCGGCCGTGTCCGAAGCGGAAACATTCGACACGTTGACGTTGTCCAAGGCGTCGAGGAAGGGCACGCTGCTCAGGGCGGAGCTGCCGCCGTTGGTCAGGGTCACTGTATCGGTGACCGCGGTGCCGACGGTGCCAGTGGCCGGCGCCGACTTGGCCACCGAAACGTCGGGGCCGCTGTTGACAGCGGAGACGGTGGTCGAACCCGTGGCCGAGGTCGGCGATCCCGTGTTACCGCTGACGTTCACCGAGGCCGTGTCACCGAACGTGCCCGCCGCGGTGGGCGTGAAGTCGATGGTGATCGTGGTATCGCCAGTGGCCAGACTGGTGATCGTGCCATTCAAGGTGTTCGTGCCGCTATCGTAGGTGAACGTGTCGCCGGCCGTGTCCGAAGCCGAAACATTCGACACATTGGCGTTATCGAACGCGTCAGAGAACGGCACGTTGCTGACGGCGGCACTGCCGCTATTGGTCAAGGTCACCGTATCGGTGACCGCCGTCCCCACACTGCCAGTGGTCGGCGCTGACTTGGCCACCGAAACGTCGGCGGCCAAAAGTATGCGATGCTCGAGTTCCTCAACCGCGACGCCCAGGGCGCCTAACTTCAACGGCCAAGCCGGCTTGGAAGCTCGACCCTTCCTTGATTGGCGCGCCTTCTTCAATTGCAACGTGCGGCGAAACAAAGATCGCATGACTCTTGTCTCCAATGAGGTAACACCCGATTGCTCCCAAACGTTCCGGTGGAACCGGAACGAACCGCGCTAAGTGCGCGGCTCCGCTCCTTCACGACGTTGCCATACGCGTCAAAGGAAACTCCCTGGCCCTGAACGGACGTTCCGCGACTAACGATAGGCGCGGCAGGAAGCGATGGGTCCGATCGTCGAGAAAAAAAGGAGGCCGGACGACTCGGAGTGGACCGCCTTAAGAGCCACCGACAAAACTGGATCGAGCTCCACAAAAATCGGCGTTTCACGGCCGATTTTTCGCCCACGGTGCTCCGGCTTCCGGTTCTGTCAGCCGCTCTAAGGGTTCACAAGGTAGCCGACCTGACTCGTCGGGACCCACGCATTAGACACGCAAGGCACACGCGTGCTTGTCCGACCCGCCATCGTGGCTAGAAGAGTTAGGTGGACGACGTTGAGTTTGAGGGTAGCAGGAACGGCAAAAACTGGCAAGCTACTCCATGTCGCGCCGCGCGGACTGGGGTTTGCCGTAGGCCGAGCAGCCGGCAGCCCCGGCTGTTCCGGCCGAACCCTCGGCCACTCGGGCTCGACAGGCACGCTCGCCTGGGCCGACGCGGCGACGGAGACCGTGTGTGTCGTGCTCACGTCGCTACCGAGCCGCGGGGCGCGACCCCGTCCGCGCGATCTCGCGGCCGAACGCGTCGCAACGGCTGCGCGCCCCTGACCGGCCGCAATTACGGTTCGCGGCAAACGCGAAAGCCGAGGTGCGTCATGGTGTGGTTCGGCACGAAGCAACCGCGCAGCGAGCTCTGGAACGGTCCGTCGAAAAACGAACCGCCGCGCAACACGCGCATGCTCGCTTCGGCCGGCCCCGCCGGATCGGTGACGACGGCCTGCGGCAAGGTGGAAAGGTGCCAGTCGCGGCACCATTCCACGGCATTGCCGTTGATGTCGAACAGGCCCCAAGCGTTCGGTTTCCGCTGGCCGACCGGATGAGGCTGCTTGTCGGAATTGTCGCGATGCCACTCAAACTGGTCGACGAGCTGCTCGTCGTCGCCCGATGGGAACTGGGCTTGCGTGCCCGCCCGGCATGCCCAAGCCCATTCGGCTTCCGTCGGCAAGCGATACGTCTTCTTCTCGCGATCGCTGAGCCACGCGCAGAACCGTTCCGCGTCGTTGAACGTTATACACGTCACCGGGTAGTCGTCGGTGGCCGAACGATGCGCGGTCCGCCAATTCACGCCAGGAACTTCCATGAATTCGGCAGCGCCGATGACGAAGCCGCCTCGACCGGGCATCTCGACCTCGGACTGGTAATGGGTCGCCTCCACGAATTGCCGAAATTGGCCCAACGTCACTTCATAGGCCCCGAGGAAGAAGGGCTTGCTGAGCTTCACCTGGTACCCCGGCTCCATCGAGAATGCGCCCGGAGGAATGAATCGTAGCTCCATGCCGATGCCGTCCTTGAGCTGTGGCGTGGTACCCACATAGCGGGCCCAGCGGACCTGCGCGGCTTTCGCGTCGTCGCCGTCGAAGGGCGATTGCGGCATGGGCGGCGGCCGGCGGCGAACGGTAACGATCTCTCGTCCGCCGCGCGTGAGCGTGAATCCGTTTGCGTTCAAGGACAAGTCTTCGTCGGGCTGACCAAGTTTCACTTCGTAGGCGCCCGATCGCAAGCGAACTTCCTTGTTCTGTTTCTGGTCGAGGATGGTGACGAGTTCTCCGCCCCGTTCGATGCGCACCTGCACTTCTTGGTCGTCGGTGGAGATCTCGACCGTACCCCGATCGGTTTGCACGTAGATGACGGCCGCGGCAAGCATGGCCGCCAGGCCGCCGGCGACGATGCCCCATTTCCGCCGCGGCCGTCGAGCGATGCTCGACGCAGTGCGAGCGGGCGCGGCTTGCGCCTGGAGATCGAGCAACGGTGCCAAATCGGCCCCCGCGCAGAAGGGCTGCAAGGCCGTTGCCAGGTCGCCGGCCGTCGCAAACCGACGGGCGGGATCCTTGGCCAGCAACCGACCGACGAGCGCATCCAAGGCCGGCGGCGCGTCGGGACACTCGTCCTTCAGCGAAGGAATTGCCGAGCGAGCGTGGGCTTCGATCTTCTGTAGCCGCCCCTGGCCCCCCGACACGGAAAAAGGGGGCCTACCCGTGAGCAGTTCGAACAGTGTGCAGCCCAGGCTGTAAAGGTCGGCCCGATGGTCGACCTTATGCGCGTCGTTGGCCTGTTCGGGAGCCATGTAATCGAGCGAGCCGATCAGGACGTTGGTCGAAGTTCCCGATTCGGCTTCGACGTCGTTCAGCAGGGCCAGGCCCAAGTCTACGAGCTTGACCGATCCGCGACTCGGCTGGTTGGGGTCGCCGGAGAGCAACAGATTTGACGGCTTGACATCGCGGTGCACCATTCCGTGCGAGTGCGCATAGTCCAAGCCGACGGCCGTCTGGCGCATCAACTCGCACGCTTCGGGCACGGGCAGCGGCCCATGGCGCTGGAGAACCCGAGCCAGGTCCATGCCGCCGACCAGCTCCATGACGAGATAGATCACGCCCTCCGCTTCGCCGGCGTCGGTGGCGGCCACGATATTGGGGTGGCTGAGTTTTCCCACGGCTCGCATCTCGCGCTCGAACCGGATCCGAGCGCGCGGGTCGTTGAAGCGGGCGGGAGAAAGCACCTTCAGCGCTACCTCTTTTTGCAACCGAACGTGTACGGCTCGGTAGACGGTGCCCATGCCGCCGCTCCCGATGGGCGACGACACCAAATACTCTCCCAGACGGGTCGGCACGCCCTTTGCCGTCAGGCTCGAACGGCGCTCCTGCAAGGCCTGCCGCATCCAGTCGGCGGAGTTCGATTCCAGCTCGGCGATCTCGGCTCCGAATGGGTCGTCTTGGGTCGCGGTGAGCGTCGGAATCTGCCGCAATTCGGCAAGGAGGTTGTCGGTGGTACCGTCGACGGCGACGAGCAGCGACTGGCACTGACTGCACCTGTCGAGGTGCATGGCCACTTCATCAACACGGCCAGCCGGCAGCTCACCGCGGGAAAAACGGGCCAACTCGTCCTTCTGGGGGCACTTGGTACTGACACCAGGTCCATTCATGAGGCTTGGTTCCATCGCGGTCGGCATGAATCGATCTCGTCCCCTGCGCTGCTCGCCGTCTCGGCTGCTCACGTCGAGCCGGCCAGACTTCGCCCCCAATAAGATCTTGTCGCCCACCTTTCGCGCCGCCCAATTTTTATTCGCGACCCACGAGCAGGGTGCCACAAGTCTTTTGCTGAACACAGTTTGGGCCGTGATGTGAGCCAGCCGGTGGCCTTCCTCCGGTGTCGACGTTTCATTGCGAATCGCGAAGGCGCCGAGCTACAATGCAAAACTCCGTCAAACACGCCCCGCCCTGCCCGCTTTTCCCCAAATGATGAGACGTTTCCCTCTCGCTCCCTCCCTTTTCGCGGTGTTGGCAGTTTCAGGTCTTCTCACCCCGGCCGCGGCCCAACGACCGCCGGAAGAAGAGCTGAAGGCGATCGACGTGCCGGACGACATGGAGGTCTCGCTGTTCGCCGCCGAGCCGATGATTACCAACCCGTCGGCGATCGATGTCGATACAAACGGCCGCGTGTGGGTGGCCGAGATTCAATGGTATCGGGCCAAGGCCAAGGAACCGCCGGCCGACAAGATCAAGGTGCTCGAAGATACCGACGGCGACGGCAAGGCCGACAAGATGACCGTCTTCGCCGAGGGCGTTTTCGCGCCGATGAGCATCTGCGTGGCCGGCGACAAGGTGTATGTGGCCACCAGCCCCGACCTGTGGCTCTACGAAGACAAGGACCATGACCTGGTAGCCGACGGCCCGCCCCAAAAGGTACTCACCGGCTTCGGCGGCAAGAACAGCGACCACGGTGCGCATAGCCTCGTGCTCGGTCCCGACCATAAATGGTGGATGAGCCACGGCGACACCGGCTTCAATGTCACGGGCAAGGACGGGTCGCATATCGAGTATCGCTGGGGTGCGATGCTGCGCGGCGAGCTCGACGGCAGCCAGCTCGAGACGGTGGCCGTCAATTTTCGCAATCCCTACGAAATCTGCGTCAGTTCGTTCGGAGAGCCTTTTTGCAGCGACAACGACAACGACGGTAACTTCAGTGCCCGCATCTGTTGGATCATGGAGGGGGGCAATTACGGCTGGTTCGGAGCGCCGCCTCCCAAGGTTCCGCCCGGTACCCCCTTTGGCGAGCATTGGCATTTCCGTGGCCACATTCCGGGCTTTGTGCCGGCCACCGTCGTAACCGGATTCGGTTCGCCCAGCGGCATTTGCTATTACGAGGGCGACGCCTTCGGTGCGGATTACAAGAACATGCCGCTGCACACCGACCCGGGGCCGCGCGAAGTACGGGCCTACCCGCATGAGCTGGCCGGCTACGGAATGACGGGCGCGAGCCGGGTCTTCGTTTCGACCAAGAGTGACAATTACTTCCGCCCCGATGACGTCTGCACGGCCCCCGACGGCAGCCTCTATCTGGCCGACTGGTACGACGGCGGCGTGGGCGGCCACGCCTATAACGACCCGGACCGCGGCCGCATCTTTCGGTTGGTTCCGCGTAGCAAGCAACTCGCCCGCGTCGGAAAACCTGGCCCCTACGCGTCCGTGGCCGAGGCCGTCGAGAGCTTGAAGAATGCCAACCTGGCCACGCAGTATCTCGCCCGCGAACGCCTGATCCAAGGCGGCAGCGAAAGCATCGCCGCGCTGCGGAACCTGCTCCACGACGGCGAGCCGAACGTTCGTGCTCGCGCGCTCTGGGTGCTCGACCGCATCGGTGGCGAGGCGCGGCGCTCGGTCGTCGACGAGTTGAAGAGCGGCGATGGCGCGATGCGGGCACTCGCGGTGCGAATTCTCCGCCGTCGCGGCGCGGAGCACACGGATGCCATCTTGGCGATGGCGGGAGATCCCTCGCTCGAAGTGCGTCGCGAGGTCCTGCTCGCGTTGCCAAAGCTATCTGGACCGCAGGCCGAGCGCGTGCTCGTCGGGCTGGCCTCGACATACGATGGCAGCGATCGCTACCAACTCGAAGCGATCCATATTGCGGCCGGTGCGCGGAAGGCCGAACTGTATGCCGCGCTCGAAGCTGCGGGCAAAGTGTCGCTCGACAAATTACCTCTCTTGCAGGTACTCGATCCGAAGAAAGCGGCCGACTTTGCCACCCGCAGCCTGGCTGCCTCGAATCTCGATGAGCAGGCCCGCACCGTCCTGCTCAAGCAACTGGGCGGCAGCGCCTCGCCCGAAGCCGGCGCCGCGGTGCTCAAGCTCGCCGTCGACGAAAAGGCCGGCCGGGATTTGCGCAATCTCGCTGTGGGCTTGCTCACCGCCAATCTGTCGACCGCTTGGAAGGACTTGAAAGGCCAGGCCGACGTGGACCAGGTCGTTCGCAAACTCCTGGCCGACAAAGAATGGCGATTGCCGGCCCTGCGGCTCGTCGCCGAAAACCACGTCGACCAGGTCGCCAACGACGTATTAGCGCTGGCCGCCGATGCGACGGCCGACAATGAGGTGCGCCAGAAGGCGATCGAGGCGACCGTGCAACTGCATGCGCCGGGTGCCGGCCCGGCACTCGAAAAGCTGCTCGCCGACTCCAACCCGCCTGTGCGGCAGGCGGCACTCGCGGCCCTCATCGACTTGCAAGACTGGGCCGCGGTCCGGCGAGTGCTGAACGATGCTCGCGTCGACCGCGAGGCAAAGGTCAAGGCAACCGAGCAACTCGTGTCGTCGATCGCGGGAGCGCTGGCGATGTTGCGTTGGATCGACTCGAAGACGGTGCCCGAAGAGCTGCGAAAGGTGGCCATCGCCAAGGCCGCCAACCATCCCGATTCGAACGTGCGCGTGCTCTACGAAAAATTCATTCCCGAGGACCAACGCCCCAAGCGGCTGGGTGCGGCCATCAAGCCGGAGGAGATTCTGGCACTGGCAGGCGATGCCGGGCGCGGCCGAGAGATCTTCTTCCACAGCTCGGCGGCCCAGTGCAAGAACTGCCACCGCATTCATAATGTGGGCGCGACGACCGGCCCCGACTTGAGCCAGATCGGCAAGAAATACGAACGCGCGACGTTGCTGGAAACCATTCTCAACCCGTCCAAAGCGATCGCCCCCGAGTACATTCCCTATCTGCTCGAAACCGTCCAGGGGCAGGTCTACGCGGGCTTTCTCGTCGAGAAGAGCGACCAGCGCGTGGTGCTCAAGGACGCGATGGGCAAGCTGATTACGGTGGCGGCGGCCGACGTCGAGGTGCTCGAACCTCAGCAGAAGTCACTCATGCCCGAGTTGGTGTTGCGCGATGTGACGGCTCAGGATGCGGCCGACCTGCTGGCCTACCTGACGTCGCTCACCGGCGGGTTGCAGCCCGTGTCGCGGTTTCGCCTGCTCGGCCCCTTCGCCAGCCCCAACAAGGACGGCGTTGATCACGATTACGGTCCCGAGAAAACGCTCGCCGCCCCCGACTTGAACGCCGCGTTCCCGGGCGCCGCCGGCAAAACTTGCCGTTGGCAAGTGGTCGAAGCCGACAATTCGGCCGGCTATCCGTCGATCGACCAGGTAAGGCTGGCCCAACGGCTGGGTGTGCCCGCCGAAGCGGTCACCAACTACTTCTTGGTCTTCGCCGACAGCGATGCCAAACAAGAAGCCAGGCTGCTGCTCGGCAGCGACGATAGTTGCAAGGTCTGGGTCAACGGGCGCCTGCTCCACGAATATCGGGGCGACCGGGCCCTCGGGCAAGCCGATGATCAGTTCAGCGTGCCACTCGTCGCCGGCCGCAACACCATCATCGTCAAGGTCGAGAACCATCAGGGCCCCGGCGGCATAGCGCTCGCCATCGCCACGGCCAAGAACGTCGAGCTGAAAACGGAATAGCGATCCGGCTCTCGGCCGTGTCCTACTTCACTGCCGGCACGGCCGGTTCGGGCCAGTTGAGGTGCTGGTGGAGGAAGGCGAACGTGCCGACACCATGAATCGTGTGCGGGCCGTCGAAGAACTCGATCGTGGTCCGCTCCGGTATCTTCAAGTCGGAGTAGAGCAGCCGCACCTTGGCGAATTCGTAGGCTACCCACTCGTCGGGCGCCACGCCGTCGTGGTGGCCACGCTCGACCATGAACGGCCGCGGGGCGATCAGCCCCGCCATCTCGGCATAGTTGAATGTGTTACCGAGGTCGAACTCGAAGATCTCATATTCGCCCGTGCCGACGTAGCTATACGGGGAGCGAGTCGATGTGTTCTTCCAGATCCACTCGTTGAAGTCGGCCGAGCAGATCGACAGGCAGTAGCGATCGACGAGCGCCGGGATGCGCATCGCCGACTTGCCTCCGTAGGACAGGCCATAGAACGCGATCCGCTTGGCATCGACCATCGGCAACGAGGCCAGCCAATCGGCGATCTGCTGGTGCTGGGGCACGATGGTGGAGAACAACGTCTTGCGGAGCGGATTGCTCTTGCGCTGTAGCGTGCGGAAGCGGTCGGTGAAGATGTACGGATTTTGCGGCGAGAAGGTGATGAAGCCGCGCTCGGCCAGGCGGAGTGCGTACTGGTTGTAGGCCGGATTGTTGATCTTCGGATCGGCGACGTCTTGTGGACGGCCTTCCAATCCGTGCTGGCACACGACCACGGGCCGCTGTTCCCCCTGCTTGAGATCTTTGGGGACGAGCAGAATGCCGTAGGCGAACACGTCCGGGAAGACGTCGAGCACGACTTCATATCCCGTGTATTTGGCCTCGTCGTACGCCTTGCGGCTCCGTGCGTTCAAGGGCAGCCGATCGAGTTCGAAACGGCCGATGACGTCGTCGGCAAACATCTTGCGGTATTGTGCCGAACTCTCACGCCACGCGTCGACCGACGCTCGGCTGGCCTTCGACCATAAATTGCGCCGCGTGTATTCCCCTTCGCGCATCAGTCGCTGCGTATATTCGTTCATCTCGTCGAGCTGTCGCTTCAACCGGTCTTGCGCGTCGAACCCGGGCCGGTCGTAGCTCGGCGCCTTGCCAGACGCAGCCGGCTTCTTCTCCGCCAAGGCGTTGAGAAAGGGAGCGAGTGCCGCGGTGCCAGGTCGTATTGCTCCACCTGCCTTCTCGGTCGTGGCACATTCCAAGCAGGCCGGCTGCAGGCCTTCGATGAGCCGTTGGGCCCGCTTCAGCTCGGCCGTTACTGCCTCGAAGCTCGGCGACTGCCATTTGCCCGGCGCCGCACCGGAGCGGCCGTCGTGCGGCGCGGGAGGGCCGTCGATCTGGGGGCCGCGGCCCGCTTCGACGATCAGGGTGCGCGGCGCGATGAGCGTTGCCAACTCTGCGTCGCCGAATTCGTCGAGCAAGGCGAATACATTACGGTAGATGGGTTCCTCCCAGGCCCGCTCGCGGGGACCGAAGTAACCGCTCACGCACGTCACGTCGATTCGCGTATCGAGTGCGCCGGCCACCAATGCCAGCAGCCCCCCTTCGGCGTAACCGAATACGCCGATCTTGGCCTCGTCGCCGCGTGCGTCGGCCGCGAACCAATCGACGAGCGCCAGGATTTTTTGCACTTCGTAGCCGATGATGTGTCGGCCCATTTCGAACGCCGAGCGGTAGACGAACTCGCGGTGCGGTTGGTTTGTCGGCCGCGTGCCGCCGCCGGCGATCGAAAACGTGTCGGCGCGGTCGATCAGCGTCGGCACGACTACGCGGCAACCGCTTTCCGCCAGCCGCCGGGCGAATTGCGCGTCGGGCTCGACACCGGGTACCAATCCCACGAGCATCTCCGGTGTTTGATCGGCGTCGGGCACCGCCACCACGTCGGCCAGTGGCTTTTTGTCACGAGGGACGAGGAGCAGTCCTTCACCGGTCATTCCCCGCAGCACGGGCCAGCGCACCGCATAGACATCGTAATCCTGGCCGCGACCGACGAGCGCCTTGTGCGCCGTCGTCTCGATGTACTCCAGCGCGGCCACGGGTTCGCGGGGGTCGAAAGCTCCCACGATCTTCGCCAGATGTTTACGGTTCTCCGCCACCGAGGCGTTGTACTTCTCGGGTGATGAAACGTCGCGCTTCCAGTAGCGGCTGCGGCGTTCGACCGAGGCGTCGATTTGCTTGAGCAAGAAACGATCGATCCCCTGTACCATCAGGTCGGCCAGATCGCCTTCCGTCTCGAGCGGCTTCGTGCCGGGAAACGGCTCCGCGGCCAGCGCGCTGCCGGCCGAAAGGGTCGCGGCGCAACAGAGAACGGCGCGATGTAGCACATGGAGACAAGTACGCTGGGCCGGCATGCGATTTCTCCCAGGGAGGCGGCGGGCGGTTGATAGCGGGGGTCGGAGGATTATACTGCACCCCGTAGAGCGGTTTTTGTTTTTGCCACTATACTCCGGCCCCCGTGAGGAGCAACCATGTCGACGCCCCGTTCGCTCGATCGCCGAGGTTTTGTGCAATCCGCCGGCGCGATGCTGGCCGCCGCCTCGGGCTGGTCGAGCGCCGTGGCCGCCCCGGCCGACAACACGAAGAAAACGATGAAGAAGGCCGTGAAATGGGGGATGATCCAGCTCGACGGCTCGGTGCTCGATAAATTCAAGCTCCTCAAGGAACTCGGCTACGACGGCGTCGAATTGGATGCGCCCAGCTCGCTTGATAAGAAGGAAGTGTTACGTGCCCGCGACGAAACGTCGCTGCCGATCCACGGCGTCGTCGACTCCGTGCATTGGAACGACACGCTCTCGCATTCCGATCCCGCGGTGCGAGCCCGCGGCGTCGCCGCGCTCGAGCAAGCGTTGCGAGATTCGAAGGCCTATGGCGGCACGACGGTGTTGCTCGTGCCCGGCAAAGTCGAGCGCGGCCGCGTTTCGTATGGCGACGTCTACAAGCGCTCGCAGGAAGAAGTGCGCAAGGTGCTGCCGCTGGCCGAGGAACTGAACATCAAGATCGCCATCGAAAACGTCTGGAACGATTTCTTGCTCAGCCCGCTCGAGGAAGCACGCTATCTCGATGAATTCGAATCGCCCTTCGTGGGCGCTTATTTCGACGTCGGTAATGTGCTCCGCTACGGCTACCCCGAAGACTGGATTCGCACGCTGGGCAAGCGGATCTTGAAGGTCGACATCAAGGAGTACAGCCTCAAGAAGATGCGCGAGGAAGGGCTCGGCAAGGGATTCGGAGTCGAGCTGCTCGACGGCGACAACGACTGGCACGCCGTCATGACGGCCTTCCACGAGATCGGCTATAGCGGGTGGGCCACGGCCGAGATCCCGGGCGGTGGCCGCGAACGGCTGGCGAAGATCGCAACGCTGATGGACAAGATTTTCGCGAGCTAAGACTCCGTTCCACCATCTCGCAGCCAGTGCCACCGTCACAGGAAGACTTGTTGAGCATGCGCCGTGAGCATAAGTAGCCGATGATGAACCGCGCTCTGTGGACGAAGGCGGTTGCCGACGCGCGTCTGCTGCTGGCCGGACTCACGATCTTGATGTTCGGCTTCAATTGGCTGTTCGTGTGGCTCACCAGTTTGGTTGAGTTGGGGGCCTTCGGTGTCTTCTTGCAAGCACTGCCGCGCGAATTCGAGTCGCTCGTCGGCGTGCCGTTCGCCAAGGTGGCGACGACGACCGGCCGCATCGCCTTGGCCTACATCGACCCGGTCGTGATCTTTACGATCGTCACCTGGGCGCTCGCCCGTGGCAGCGACGCGGTGAGCGGTGAGATCGGCCGCGGCACGATGGAACTGCTGCTCGCGCAACCCGTCTCGCGATCGTCGCTGCTGATGACGCATGCCACGGTCACGACGGCCGGTTCGGCGATACTCGCGGCGGCGGCCTGGTTGGGTACCTTGCAGGGGTTGGTCCTCACCGGCCTGGCAAAGGAAGTGGAGCCGCGGCATTTCATTCCGGCGGCCGTCAATGTCTTCGCCGCGACGTTTTTCCTAGCGGCCTTCACGACGCTCGTCTCAGCCTTCGACAACCAGCGCTGGCGGACGTTGGGAATCGTGGGCGCGTTCTATATCGTCGAATTGCTGCTGAAGATCGTGGCCCGCATGGCTCCCCGCTTCAACCGGCTGATGTACGTCTCGTTTCTGGGCGCCTACGAACCGCAGAGCTTGGTCATCTACCCGGAAACGGCCTGGCAGGTATCGCTGCGCCATGACGGCGCACTCATCGGCCTCGGTTTAGCGGCCTACTTCGCGGCCGCTATCACGTTCAACCGCCGCGACGTTCCCGCACCCCTTTAGAGCAACCGACAAAACCGGATCGAGCTTCACAAAATCGGCGTTTCACCGCCGATTTTTTGCCCGCGGCGCTCCGGCGTCCGGGTTTTGTCAGCCGCTCTTAGGATTATTGCTCGCTCGTAGCCCGACGGCGCACCAGGCCATATCGGCGCGCGAGGGCCACCGCCGTGCTGCCACCTTGTGCCGCGAAGAGACAGATCACCGGTGTCATGGGTATGCGAAAACGGTGATAGCCCGCATCGCCCCCCGAAACGAGCAGCAAGTAAGTGAACAGGGCCAGCGCTAACAGAACGGCCGGGCGGGCCCCCGGCCCTCCGGCAGAGACGACACCCGTGAAGGCGAGCCCGAGGTAGATAGCCAATGTGACGGCGAGTAGCCCATGAATGGCCAGCACCCGCGGCCGCTGCGCCGCCGCGTCGGTCAGTCGTTGCCAGAAGGTGCGTGCGGGCGGCGCCTCGGTCGGTTTGCCGGTGTCGGCGAGTCGGAAGAAGCCGAGCCAGGCGTTGCGGCCCGAATCGGTGAGCGTATTCAACATGCCGCCGACATGAACCCGGGCCCAGGCCGACGGATGGGCCAGGATGATGCGCATCGCCTCCTGTCGCAAAAATCGATAGCGCTGCGCGGCAGACCATTCGATCTGCTCTGGGTGTTGCCGCAGGTAGGCCGCGGGGTCGCCTTCGCCGGCCTCGATGCGCACCGCGTCGCGTTCCACGGGCCCGCCGGCTTCTCGTTCGGCGACGATCGGCAATGCCTCGTAGTAATACAAGTTGATGTCGGAGATGGCCGAGAATCCGGCATAGCCCGCCGCAAAGAAATTTCGTATCTGCCACGGTACGAGGAGAGCGAAAGCCAAGGCGACGAAGACCACGGCTTGCACAAGTAGGTGTCGCCGCCATTCGACACGCCGCCAAAAAATGATCACGACCGATAGCCCCACCCAGGCCGGAAGAAAATAGGCGATCGGGCGCACATACGCGGCAGCGGCTATGGCGACCGCGGCCGCCAATATATCTCGCCAGCCGCGTGAAACCGAGTATCGGGCCAGGAGCCACAACGCGGCCGCAAGGAGCGTGGTAAACAACGTCTCGCTGAGCAGTTTGCTAGCATAGACGGCAGAAACCGGTTCGCATGCCATGAACCAAGCGCCGGCGAGCGCGACAGTCTCGTTCTCGAACGCCAGCAGCGCCGTGCGATAGACAAACCACACGGTGAGGCAACCGAGCAGGATCTGGAGGCCGATGGTCACCGCCTCGATCCGTTCGCTGGCGACGCCGGGGAGCAACAACACGGGATACCCCGGAGTTCGCACGATCTCCGCCTGTTGCGGCGCGCCGTAACGACCGGTCTCCCACCATTGTGTCGCCACCCGCACGTAGCCCACCGTGTCGGGTTCGCGAAACTGCGGACCGGGCCGGGCGATCGGCAGGGCAAGAACGGGTACGAGCAGGCGCACCGCCAGTGCCGTAGCAAGGGCGGCGACGATGGGCTTCACTCCTCCTCGATGCGGTACAGGTGCGTACCGCTGCGGAGAAGGAAGGCCTTGTCCAAGACGGCCAGCGACGCCAACGTGTCGCCCTCGATCTGATTGGCGGCCAGCTCGCGGTATTCTTTCCCGAGTTCGATCACGGTCGTCAGGCCGTGCTCGTTGGTGAAATAGATCTTTCCGTCGGCCAGCAAGGGCGAAGCGGAGTAGTTGCCTGGCAGCCGTTTCTGCCAATGCTTGTCGCCCGTCTTCGCATCGAGGCAACTCGCGATCCCCTGATCGCTGACCAGGTACAACTCTTCGCCCTCCAGCAGAGGCGACGGATTCAAAGGCGCCCCCTTCTGCATCTTCCAAGCCACGTGGCTGTCGGTCACGTCTCCCTGACCGTCGGGGCGCACAGCATACAGCCAGGGCGTATCGTAGCCGCTGGCCAGAAACACCAACCCCTGGCCGTAGACCGGACGCGGCACCTCGGAGTAGCCGTCGTAGCGCACCCGCCAGATCTCCTTGCCGGAGTCGGGCTCGTAGGCCACGGCCTGGTTGCCGCCTGTGCTGATGAGCTGGTCCTGCCCGGCCACGTTGATGATGAGCGGCGTGGAATAGGCCATGCGACCTTGCCGCTCGCTCTTCCAACGCACCTCGCCGGTTCGCTTGTCGAGCGCCGCCACGTACTGCACGTCGGTGCCATCGCAGCTCACGATCAACAAGTCGCCGTACAAGACGGGCGATCCGGCCGGACCGTGGCCGTGGTTGTATTTGAGCTCCGTCGATCGCCACACCACCTCGCCTTCGGTCGTCAGGCACGCCGTACCCAGGTCACCGAAATGGACATACACACGGCCGCCCTCGAGTACGGGCGTCGGCGATGCGTAGCTATTCTTGGTATGGATGCCGCCGGGATCATCGCTTTGAAATACCTGGATGTCGTGGACCTTCTTGCCGTTGGCCGCCTCGAGGCATATCGCCCTGAGCGAATGCCCCTTATCGAGGGCCGTTGTCAGCCAGATTTGGTTGTTCGCCACGACCGGCGACGACCAACCTAGGCCGTCGACCGGCACCTTCCATACGATATTCTCGGTCTCGCTCCACTTGCTCGGCAGGCCGCGCTCGCTGGCGTGCCCCTGTCCATCGGGCCCGCGGAACTGCGGCCAGACCCCTTCGGCGGCTGTCGTCGCAATCCAGCCCAACGTGATCCAGGTGAAGAGTACGAAGCGTGTCATCGATCGCTTTCCTTTTTCGTGCTCTGTTAGACTTTTATCACTTGCCAGGCACAGTCCGTTGACCGGCGGCCACCATGTCGGCATGCGTTGCCCCAGGATTCTAACCGATTTTCTGGTCTGCTGTCGCGGCGCGTTGTAAACGGTCGCGAACGGCCAGCCAGGCTTCGTGATCGGGTGGAAGCTCGACGACGATCCGATCGAGTGCCAGTGCTTCGAGCCGGTGCAAGGCGGCATACAGGTTGGCGGCATATTCGGCCGGATCGTCGGACAGTTCGACCGCAATCAACCCCGCGGAAGTTTCGAAGGGAGGTAGCTTCAAAACCAGCCAGCCCACGTGCAAACCGGCTTGGCATAGTTGGCTAACGTAGGGCCACGAGTCGGAGCGGCATTCCAACGGCGTAGTTGGCGCATAGTGGCGTGCCGCCAAGCCGGGGGAACGGGCCACGGCGCTCTGCCCAGGGCGAGAATTGGCGGCGGGCGTTTTGGGCCCGACCGCAATGGGGCCGATCGCCGCCTCGATTTCGTGCGGAGACACGAGGCCCGGCCTGAGCAGGCGAGGAGGAGACACGGTCAGGTCGATGACGCTCGATTCCAGGCCGCCGGAAGTTGGGCCGCCATCGAGCAGCATATCGATCCTGCCGTCGAGCCAGCGCAAGACGTGTTCGGCGCGGGTGGGACTGATGCGCGTCGAAAGATTTGCGCTGGGGGCTGCCACGGGCACGCCTGCCGCCCGTATCAATCCCTGTGCCACCGCGTGCGCGGGCGATCGCAGGGCGACCGTCTCGCCACCGGCCGTCACGATGTCTGGAACCTCGCTCCGTTTCTTCAATACCAGGCTGAGCGGTCCGGGCCAAAACCGGGCCGCAACAACCTGCGCCTTTTCAGGCCACGATTCGGCGACCGTCGTAGCTTGCTCGATCGTCGCCACGTGTACGATGAGGGGATTCGTCGCAGGTCGACCCTTGGCGGTGAAGATACGTTGGACGGCTTCGCCGTCGAGTGCGTTTGCACCCAACCCATAAACGGTTTCGGTGGGGAACGCGACCAGACCGCCGCGCCGCAACACCTCTCCCGCCCGCGCCAAGATTTCGGCCGCGGGGCGCTCCGGATCGACGCTAACCACCTCCGTCTTCATGCTTTGAACGTGACCTGCGGTCCGCCGGGAAAAGAAAGTTGGAGAATACCACCTTGGTCGGCATCCGCCTACATTCGCCGCCTGTTCACGCAGCGTGCCCTTAGCGCGGCCGCTTGCGCGGCACGACATGCTCAACTTGCAGCGGCACGATCGGGGAGTCAATCTGACGACGCTGGCGGTATTCGCAACACTCGGCCGCACGTTCCCGCACTGCGGCGCGGGTCCTGGCGTTCATCAGTGCCGCTGCTCGGAGAGCCTAAAGCGGGCTTCCGCCTGCAAGACTGCAAGCAGATTATTGGCTTCAATGTACGCTTCGTACTCGGCCCGTTCGGCTTCCGATAGCTCGCCTTCGTTGGCCTTCTGCGACAGGTCCGTCAATCGTTCAGCAATTTCCGGATCAGCCTAAATACGAGCCAGTTGTCGTGTTTGCTCGGGCGTCAGCAAGGCGAAGATTGCAGCCGTCCCGCGGTGAAAAGCCTGATGTGATTCGTCAACCGTGCTCATGCACCTACATTAGCAGACACCCTTGCACCAGGTCAAAATCATTCGCGCGGGGCGGGCACGACCCCAACGGCGGTTCGATCGGCGGCGAATCAGAGTTGATGCCTGGCAGCAGGCCGATGCTGCATGCGGCGGGTCCGGCACTTCCGTTAGCTCTGTGCTGGCGGGCTAGCGCGGATTTGGCGCGGCAAATTGGGAAATCGGCGCAAAGTCTTCATCACTGATCCGCTCTTGAGCCGAAAACTGACAGCGTTTGTTCGTCCCCCGCTTTTGACCCGCCGCTGGCGCACCCGACTAAGCGAGAACGCCGTCAACGCGATTCGAGAGAAGCTTCATGATTTTCAACCGGTTCAACGAATTGCCACAAGGAAGTAAGAACGACTGCCGGTTAGGCCGGCGCGATAGAACCGGAAAATCAAGCCGTCCTAGGCTCGGCCGATCAACGAATTTGGCTTTGGAGTACCTCGAAGAACGGCTGGCACTGGCGAACGACCTCGCGATCGTGACGGGCGGGGCCATCAATACAGCGGCAGCTTTGATCCAGGCGCAAAGCGCAGGCGATTTTTCATTCGGTAATACCGGGACATACACCATCGATCCAGGCGCTTTCATCGGCGCAGGCGCGATCACCCTGCAAGCCAATAACGATGTCACGATCAGCAACGCGATCAACGACAGCAATTCCGGCGACTCGCTGACGATTCAGGCGGGCCGATCCATCATCGACAATGCCAACATCACTTACGCGACGGCGCTGAATCTCACCGCCAATTCGCAACTGGCCGCTGTTGGCGCGGGCACACCGGGAACGGCGGCCTTCACGATGGGCGCTGGCACGACGATCCGTTCCAATGCGAACATCGATATCACGCTCGATTCCGGCATCGGGCTCAATGCTACGGGAAATATCTCGATCGCGACACTGAACGCCCCGGCCGTGACGATCGCCGACGATGGGCCGACTGCCGGCAGTTCCATCGTCGACCCGTCGGGGGGCGGCATCATTTCGCCAACGGTCACACTCAGCGCGATCAATGGCACCATCGGCCAGGATACCAAGTCGCTCAACTTGAGCACCGCAACGGTGACCGCGCAGGCCGCCTCCGGCATCTTCCTGCTGGGCGGCGCGAACTTGACGCTCGGCGACATCACGAACAACTCGGGCGAAGTCGACATTGCCGCCGTCGGCGCGCTCGCGGTGAACGGCACGATTACAGATAGCGATTCGTCCAACAATGGAATCGTGACGCTCGCCTCCGATCAATCCAGCAGCACTCCCGCTGACATTACCTTTGGCGCCGGCGCGACGATCCGCGCCGCAAATCAGACATACACCGCGGGCGTCGGCACCTCCGGTGCGAGCGGGTCGGCCGTCGTGTTCACCAACGGCACATTCCAAGGCGCGGGCGGAGCGAGTTCGAACATTCAAAGTTTCGGTTTCCAACAAGATGCTTCGGTTAGCAACTCCGAGCCGACTCTTGCTCACTTTACGAGCGGTGTCCTGCCGGTCTATTACACCATCGCATCGCTAAGCGGCGACGTCACGATTCTTACCTATGCCAACGTCGCGAACACCAACCTCGCCATAACGTCGGTCACTGGCAACGTGACATTCGGCTCGACCTCCGTTAGCAGCGATTTGAACCTCGACTCGCTGGACATATCCGCCGCTTCCGGCACGATCTTCCTCGATGACAGCGGGAGCTACGCTGTAGCGACGACGGGTATCGTCAGCGGTACGACAAACGGCCAGATCTATGCAGGCGCCGTGTCGATATCGCAAGATACGACATTGATCTCAAATAATGGCGGAGGCATCGACTTCGCTAGCGCCAACGCCGAAAACGTCGGCAACGGCAACTCGCTGGCCGCCGCCGCGACAGGCGCATTTACTCTGGCTGCCGGCGGCTTCTCGCAATTTCAGGATATCACAATCAGCGGCGCCGCGATCAACCTAATCGGCAGCGTTGCAAACAACGGTACTGCGACATTCAATGGTCCCGTGCTGGTGGGTGCAGCCGTCACGATCGTCAATAGCGCAACCACGTTCGACGGCACCATCGATTCGGCGCCCGGCTCCACGCAATTCGATCTCACCGTCGATTCCGGCCCGTCGGCCCCCACCATGTTCGAGGGCAACATCGGCGTCAACAATCCGCTAAACAGTCTCGACGTTGGCGCTGGCCGCCAGCTAGATGCAGTCTTTGCCGGCGCCACCGTTGTGAATACGATCGCGTTCCAAAACTACTCGGGCAACGTCACGGTAGACAATGACCTGGTGCTGAACTCGGCGACCGGCAGCATTACCTTTTTCGATCTGCTCAACAGCGGCGCCACCCCGGCCAACTTAACGATCAACGCCGGAACTCAGGTCGTTTTCGGCCAAACGTTGGGGAGCGCCGTGGGCAACATTCATCCATTCGGTCAGCTCATTGTCACGGTGCCCTCACCCACGATTTCTAATCCGACATCCATTGAGCTGAACGGCAATGTCACGACGGTCGGCAGTCAGATCTACAATGGGCCTGTAATCCTATCCAACAGCGTTGATCTGAACACCGCGGTCGGTGCCATCGTGAATCTCACGAGCACGATCGATGGCGCCCAGGCCGGCGCCGAGGCGTTGACTATCGGGAATATGAACGTCGCCGGCGAAGTGATCTTTGGGGGAGACATCGGGGTGACGAACTCCCTGGCTCCTCTGAATGTGTCTGCCACCCGGATCTTCATCAACGGCACCTCCGTCATTACGGATGGCAGCCAAACCTACAGCGGCGACGTCTTCCTGGGCGGAACATCGCCACCCATCACGTTGAACTCCGGTGCGACCGGTAACCTCGTGACCTTCAACGGCGATTTAACTCTTGGCGCATCGGCCACGACCGCGACGGATACCCTGGACGTGACCGGCGTATTCACGTTGAGCGCGAACTCGATGCTCCATAGCACGTTGGACGGGACATCCACGTACGGAAATGTGAGCGCAAGCAGTTCCAATTTGGCCGACGCGAACCTGTCGCTTACCTTCCTCGTCACTCCGACGGTAGCCGACACGTACACGATTGCCACGAATGTCGGCGGTACGACGACATTTGCCAACGTGATCGCGGATGGGGCAACCAAGTTTTACGTCAGCGCTCAAGACTTTACCGCCACCAACACGACTGGCCTGACACTTACGGCGGTCAACCCGACGGACGCCCCGCTAACGGTCGGCAGCTCTGGCACTTACAGCACCATACAGGCGGCGATCGACGCATCCGTCTCCGGCGACGTGATCGAGATTGACGAAACCAACAACGATTATGCCGGTTTCACGACCGTTAATAGTAGCAGCCAGAATGTTTCGTTGCTGTTCGACTTCATCAACGGCGGCGGCGTCACGATCAATTCAGCCGTTACGCTAACGGCCGACACTGCCTTCGAACTGTCGGGCACGGCTCTGACCTTTTCCGGCAGCAGCGCCACTATTGATGGCGATGTGAATCTGACTTGCTTGGCTTCAGCAGCAAAAAACATAGACATTCAGGCGACCGTCGGCGGCGGTACACCTTTGAACTCCCTTACCACTGGAGCCAATATCACAACCCAGCTCGCCGCGAACATCACCACGAACACGAATTCCGGCGGACAGACTTACAACGGCAACGTACAGCTCCAAACGAGCCTGGCGGGGCAACTCGCAACTTTGACCGCCAAGACGGCAACATTTAACGGGGCCGTCAACGATGGCATAGCCGGCGGCGGAAAGGACAGCCTGTCGGTCGTGGGCAACGCCGTGTTCTCCGGTGCGTCTACCTCACTTGGCGGGCTGACGGTTTCCGGCGGGACATTCCTGAACAATGGCGGGATCCAGACACGTACCACCAACGGCGCCAGCGGCGCTCAAACCTACTCCGGACCGGTGATCTTAGGCTCGGCTTCGACCACACTCATTGTCCCCGGTACGCTTTCCCTGGCTGCGACCAATGGCATCATCGGGAACAGCGACGCCTTGACGATCGCCGGCACCGGCACCGCCCTCACGCTCAACGGCTCGCAGATCGACGATGTCGGGACCTTGACCGTCACCGACGACACCGGGTTGGCGCTCAGCGGCGACATTGCCACCATCGGTACCTCCCCTGCCGGCACACAATCCTACTCAGGAACCAGTGTTTCCCTCGGCGGCAACACGACGCTGTCTGCGGTCAGCGCGTCCGGCGCGTTCCAGACCATCACCTTCAACACTGCTGTCGATACGCCGGCCGATAGCCTGACGATCAACGGTAACGCCGATTTCGCAAATAATGTTACCGTCCAGAACCTGACTGTGCTCGGTACCACCAACTTCGGTACCGGCGGCGGCACAACGACGACGACCACGGCTGGTCAAACCTACGAGGGGGCCGTCATCAACACTGGCGGGGAAAATGACTTCGCCGACAGCGGCGCAGGTGTCGTCTTCGGCAGCAGCTATACCGACGATAACAACTCGCTAACGATCACGGGCAACGCCGTCTTCAACGGCAACGTCACCGACTTCGACAGCTTGACGGTCACCGGCATTGCGACGATTCAGAACGATGCTGCAAGCATTACCTCGAACGCCAACGCTGCGACCGGCAACATCACGTTCGATGGCAGCACGACACTCGCCAATATCGACGGCGGTACGCTCACGATCGGTACCACGGTTGGCGCAGTCGCACTGAATGCGATCGACGGTGGCGGCATTAGTTTGACCGTCAACTCAGGCAATGGGAGCTCCATCACGTTAAACGGCGATATTTGCGATATCGATAACCTCTTCGCCACCATCAGCAATCCGACTACGAATCCCATCGTTCTCAACGCGGCGAGCATTTGCGCCAGCGGCACCGAAACCTTTTCTGATGCAGTACAGCTTGAAACAACCGTCGATCTCATGGGTAGCACCGTCACCTTCACCGGCGGCATCACCGACCAAATCGCCGGAACTGACAGTTTGTTCGTCGATGGCAATGCAAGCTTCGGCGCCTCCACCGATTTATCACCCGCCAACATAACCATTACCGGAGCTACCGCCACGACGGGTACCGTCGCTATCGGAGCGACTAGGACAGAGATCTTTGGAAGCACGTTAACGCTGGGCGGAGCATTCACCGCCAACACCGGAAGCGGTGTGACCTTTGGTGGTCCGATTACCGGAGACGGCATGGAACTGGACGTGCAAAACGGGGCTGTTTTCGACGGGGTTGTTAACGACGTCGGTGCGTTGAATGTCTTCGGCACGGCCGCTATCGATGGCGGTATCGTCAATAGTAGCGGCACGCAGACCTACAACGGGTCGGTCAACCTCGGCCAACCGGCCGACAGCCTGTTTACGAAGACCGTGCTGACGGCGACGGGCGCGGCGAATAGCATCGTCTTGGGTGGTGTCGTCGGTGTCGGCGGAACATCCACGTCGTTGTCGGCGTTTGCCGATGATAATGTCAGTTTCGGTGGCGCCGTCAACCTGGCGGCGAGCGGCGGAGAACTCACGGCCGTGGCCGATAGCACCCGCCTTAACGCCGCTGGTTCCGGCAATGGCCAAATCTTCATCAGCGGCATCGTCAATATCTTTGACGGCAACGCCGTGTTGGCCGGCTCCGCCTTCAATGACACGGCTGCGATTGATGCCGGAACCGGCGCGATCGAACTGACACCATCGGTCACGGCCACGGTGGGCGTCGGCACCGGGACGGCGAACTTCCAGGTTACCAACGCTCAGTTGGCGGGATTGACCGCAGCACAGCTCACCGTCGGCGGCGTCGACGCGACGAGTGTCACCGTTAGCGGTGCCGATGCCACGGCTTCAGGTGTGACCGGCACGGTGTACCTCATCTCCGGCTCCTCGAACACAAGCAACACACCTGCCGGAGAAATCTCGTTCACGCCTTCCGCATCGCAATTCGACGCCACGGCCAACTCGGGGCTGGAGTGTTTCACCAATGGCAACATCACGGTTAGCGCCAACGTTTCCGCCTCTAAACAGATCACTCTGACCGCCGGAGCTGCCGTAACGGTTTCCGACGGCACGGCGGTCGATAGCAACGCCGGCACCGTGACGTTCAACGTTGGCGCCGCCAATGCGGGAAGTGCGTCGTTGATCGAGGGCACCGTCAGCGGCACCAGCGTGCTGGTACAGGGAGGGAGCGGCAACGATATCTTGACACTGGACTACACCTACGGGGCCAGCTTACCGGATGGGCTGACCTTCAACGGGGGCGGCGGCGCAAACACCCTGACAGTCACCGACGTCGGGGGAACGGTGGCGCATACCTATACCATCAGCAGTTCCGGTGTCGCCCGTGACGGCGCCCCATTGATCGCCCTTACATCGGTGCAGTCGGCTCTCGTCACGGGCGGTAACGGTAAGGACGTCTTCAACGTCACGCCCTCGGCGAGCATTACCTTCACTCTCGACGGCGGCGGCAATGGCGCGGCCGGCGACCAACTTAATTACCTGGCGTCGAATCTGCCGGTCCGCGTGGTGCCCGGCGCGTTCACGGCCAATTTCCTACAAAACGTCAACTTTGAAAACTTCGAAAAGCTTGACCTCAACAACGCAGCAGGGGTGAACGCCATCGCCGGTCCGGAAACAGCGGACAGGTCGACGGCCTTGACCGGTCTGACCGCGGCGGAGGGCTTTGTCCAGACGCTCTACCTGGATGACCTGGGCCGGGTGGGCAGCAAAGCAGAGCTGGATAGCTGGCTACCGGCCTTCAACAGCGGTGGCTCGGCGGCCGTGGCGAGCGGCATCCATGCCTCGGAGGAAGCGCGCGATCACTTGGTCAGAAGCTGGTACTTGACCTACCTCGGCCGGGCGGCGAACGGTTCGGAGGAACAGATCTGGGTCAACCTGTTGGCGACCGAATCGGAAGAACAGGTACTCAGCGCGCTCCTGGGCGACAGCGGGCACGGATTCTACGATCGGGCACAGACGCTCGTTAGCTCGGGGACCCCCGATGAGCGCTACGTCGAGGCGCTCTACCTGATGCTGCTGGACCGCACCCCCTCGCTGGCCGAGATGCAATACTGGATCAACGTGCTGCCACAGATCGGTCTACAGGGAATAGCCTTCGCCTTCTTGCACTCATCGGAGTTTCGTACCGACCAGTTCGAATCGTATTACAACGCGCTCCTGAACCGGCCATCCGACACAGCCGGGCTGAATTACTTGGTGACTTCCGGGCTGAACGTGGCCCAGGTGCGCGTTGACGTCGGCGCGAGCCAGGAGTTCTTCAACGACGGCTAAACCGCGAGTGGTCAAATCGCGGCGAAAAATCCGGAGAACCGGCAGCCAACAAAAAAGCCGCAAGTCATTGACCTGCGGCTATTTAGATTGAGCGAGGGCGACGGGACTCGAACCCGCAACCACCGGATCGACAGTCCGGTACTCTAACCAATTGAGCTACGCCCCCAAGCGTGGCAAACGGTCGATTATATTCCGCGGCCGCATGCTCGCAAGGCCATCTGAAACCGCATAACCACGCACGTCGACACATTCCGCAACCTGCTCCGTGCATTCCGACGTCCTGGCGCCTCCACTTAGCCGCTGAAAAAAAGGTAGGTTTGAAGGGGGCCGCTTTGCGAGGCTAATCGAGCTATGAACAACGTATGGTGGTTCGTGCATTCGTGCATGGGCTACGTGATGCACCTCGGGCCCAGAGGCTGGTTCATCGGATTCGTCCTGACACTGGTCGCTGGTATTGTCTGCATGCGCGGCTTCGGTTCGCGCAACAGTTTCTAAGACTAAGAGTAACCGACAAAATCGGATCGAGTTTCGATAAATCGGCGTTTCACAGCCGATTTTTGACCCACGGCGCTCCGGCTTCCAGGTTTTGTCAGCCCCTCTAAAAGCGAACGATCGGAACCGGTAGACGGTCTGGTCGGGCCCGCTCGTCCGGCGGCTTTCGGAGAAGAGCTGCGATCAGACAATCTCGCGACCGTTGCGACGCAATCGGCCGACGATGGTTCGCGTCGCCTTGGCCACGGCACGCCAGCCCTGCTTCCAGTCGGCCGGCCAAGCCGCCGGATCGCGCCGCCGTAACTCGGCCAGATAGGCGCGTAGAAAACGTAGCCGGTCGCCGCGCGTGACCCACCCGTGGGCCTCGACGCTCGTGGCCAGCCGTCCGAGGTTGAACGCGCGAAAGAAGGGCCAGAGCCGGCGCGGAATCCACACGCTGTCGGCGTCGATCAGGTAACATTCGACGTCGTCGGCCCGCTCGACGAGCAGGATGTTGCAGCCTTTCAAGTCCCGGTGCGAGACATGCCACGAGTGCATCCGGCCCAATAATCGGCCCAAGGCCTGGCACACCTGGCGAGTACGGCGGCGCCGCTCCGCCGGCGGTCGATCGACCAGTTCCCAACCGTAGACGTGCAGGTTTTTGGCACCGCAGATCCATTGTGTTGCGAGGTAGCCCTCCGCGGGAAGGCCCACGCGCTTCCGCTCGACCACCGCCAGCGGCCGCGCCGTGGCGATACCGCGCAGCAGGAGCGCGTGACCGTAGTGCCAGGCGTCCACAGCCGGATTGCGGCGAAAATAGTGAAGGAAGGTCTTCCACCAGTTCCGCGGCCGCACCCGTTTGTAAGCCACAGGCGTGGTACCGGTGTCCAGTTCCAATTCCGCCCGCACCACAATGCTGCGGTGCGACAGCTTGTAAGGGCGGTGGCTGTTCTCGGCGATCGGTTCGTGGGGAACATCGACCAAGGCCGAGAGTTGCTCGCGAGAACAATCGGCGACCGCCCTGCCCGTTGCGCGAGCGGTCGAAAGTCGATAGAAATCGCGATTCGTTCGCAGCGCTCGTTGGTCGCGATCACGAGCGATGCGCCGTATTCGTGGCGGTATGCCTCGCGCCAGGCGCCGCACCAGTTCGCGCCAGTCGCACCGTTGCAGGTCTGGCCGCTCGGCCAGGTAGGCACGTAAGAAGCGTACCATGTCGGATGTCGTGGCCCATGACGAGCACGCCGCGCCGAGCATCGTCAGACTGGCGAGCGTACGCCGCCGATTCAGCGTCCGCGAAAGGCGCACGCCCGGCAAGTCGATGAGAAACAACTCCGGCAAGCGTTCGTCACCCACTGTGGCTTGGCAACTGTCGACCCGCACCAGCACGTTCCCGGCGTGCAGATCGTCGTGGTCGAGACCCTCGCGATGTGCCACAGCGCAGAGTCTTGCGAGGCTGATGGCGAGCTTGCGACGGAGCCGCGCCGCCGCGGCGCGTTCGATCTTGGGCAGCACCGTCCGCAGAAACTCGTCCAGCGCGCACGAGCCGGCGACGGCGCGCGTGACAAGGAAACTGTCGCGCGGCACTCCTGCCCGGCGCGACTCGACCCAGGCCAACGGCTCGACCGTGGGAACATTGCGCTCGAGCGTGGCCTGCGCGCGGCGGAATTCGCGGCGCGACGGTGTATGCCGGAAGAGGTGGCCGAGTGCCTGCCACCAGCGTGGGCAGCGATAATGCTTGACGAAGAACGGCTCGTCGGCCGCATCGACACGATAGACGGCGCGCCGCGGACTATGCTTGATCAGCCGGGCCTGACCGCTGCCGATCCATTGATCGAGCCGCAGACCGTCCGGCCCGAGCAGCCGCGCCCGCCACGTAGGCAGCACTTCTCCGGCACACGATCCGCTGACAAAACGACACGGCATAAGCGTGGGGCGCCCGATTCCAGCGCAGCCGGGTATCGCGATGCTGACGGTCCCGCACTTCGAGCGGTTTTCGGATAGACCCTAGAACACACCGGCGGCGGGGTTGTACCCCAAACGATCACCGTGGTCTAGATCGGATTTGGCCTCCGCCTCGCGGCCGAGCTTGGCCAACACCTGCCCGCGATGGTGGTACATGACCGCCAGTTCGTGATCGAACTGCTCCTGCAGGGCCGGCCGATACCGCACCTTGGCGATCTCCATGACGATGTTCTGCCATTCCAGCACGGCGTCGATGGCCTGGTTCAGGTCCCTGAGCGCGGGCTCGCAATTGTCTTGCAGGAAATAGATGTAGCCTCGCGTATCGAGATAGGCAGCTTTCTGGGCTTTGGTCTTGGTGACCTCGAGTTTAACGGTGGGCGATGCGCCGCGGCCGTCTGCCTGAATGGCGGCCAGTTCGTCATCGACCATCTTCAGGGCCTGCTCGACGTCGACGAGGGCTTCGTTGAGCTCGATGTTGGCCATCGCCCTGGCATACGCCCGATTGTTGCGAGGCGTGGGGCCGGGGCTCAATTCGATCGCCTTCGTCAGATCGTCGATCGCTTCGCGATGCCGGTCGAGGCGCTGATAGACCTGGCTGCGCTGCAAATAGGAGTCCGCGTCCCTGGGATCGAGCCGAATCAGGTGATCAAAATCTGCGAGGCTGCCGGCGACGTCGTTCGCCTCCAGTTTCCAGCGGGCCCGATATTGGACGATTCGCGGGTTATCGGGCGACCAAGTCGCGGCGCGCTCCAGATCGACCAGCGCGCCCTGAACATCGCCGAAGTCATGCTTTTCAAGCGCCCGGCCTATCAACTGGTCGCCGATGAACTGCTTTGCGCCGGCGGCCAAACCGCTCTCCCAAAGCACGCCGCTCAGCAGGCCGATGAAGGCGAGCACCAGCCCGGCCTTCCAGACCACGCCCACGACCGCCCCCGTCCGCCGAGGCGAGCGGCCATCGAACGTCGCGGGAATCGGGAAGCCGTGCTCGTCGAGCGGCGGGGAAGATGGTGGCATCTTTGCAATTCTCGTATCCGGATAGCGCTTATCAGAGGTTGCCAAAAAACCGATCCGGCGATCACGATTATCTCGCATCGCCGGAAGGTCTCTCGTCAGCTTCTAGGGTATTCCGCACCGGCCGGATCGGCAAGCTCACTACCCCTTGCACAAACACCCAGGCAAGGGGTGTGGCTCACGTCTCCCTCGAAAAAACGGATGAGAACCGGCCGCCCGACGATCTGCTCGAAGGCGGCCGGTTTCCCGCTCGGCTCAATGCGCCCAGACCCATTCTGGGGCCATCAACACGGCACCTTCGGCCCGCAGGGTTTCCAGATGACGCAGCGCGGTGAGCACGGCGCGGACACGTTGGGGATCCAGCCGATCGAGGTACGGCACCGCCGCCGTCACAAGCGTGTTGGCCGATGCCCACGCGACGTGCTGCGAATCGTCCTTCGGTCCTTCGGCATCTTCCAACAGTTGTTCCAAGAAATTCTTGGGCTCGGGCACCGTGCGCACCTCATACTCTTTGAGTTGCGCCTGGCCAGCAATGAACTTGATCGCGTCGTCGAGTGTGCCGATGCGGTCGACGAGGCCCAATTCGAGTGCCTGTCGCCCCGTATACACACGGCCGCCCGCCAACTCATCGATCGGCTTCTTCAACTTGTCACCACGGGCCTCGGTGACGTGCCCTTTGAACACGCCGTAGATTTCGTCCATCCAAGCCTGCATGCGCTGCCGCTGCTCGGGCGTGAAGACTTGCATCGAGCTGAGGATCGAGGCGTTGGTGCCCCGCTGGTAGCCCTTCCATTTGACGCCGACCTTTTTCCACAAGTCGTTCGTCGCCAGCTTGCCTCCCACCACGCCGATCGAGCCGGTGATTGTGGACTCGTCGGCATAGATCGTGTCGGCCCCGCAGGCCACATAGTAACCGCCGCTGGCGGCGACGCCGCCCATCGACACGACAAACGGCTTTTTGGCCTTCACGCGCTTCGTGGCGCTGAGAATGATCTCGCTCGCGGTGGCTGAGCCGCCGGGCGAATCGACCCGCAGCACGACCGCCTTGATCGTGTCGTCTTCGGCGGCCTTGTCGAGGGCTTTACGCAGAGCCGTGCTGCTGGCCGTTTCCCCGCTGGCGCCGAGCGGGCTGCCTTCCGAATCGCCGAGCGTGATCGCTCCCTCGACGTAAACGACCGCCACCGAGTCCTTGTAGGTCTTCTTTTTCTTCGCGCCTCCCAGTAACTCGGCCCAAATGTTCAAGGCGGCCAACGGTGATGAGAGGTCGAGCTCGGGCTGCGATTTCTTTCCGTAGTTATGATTGAACTTGACCTGCTCGCCAAACTCTTTCTTGAGTACGGCCTCGAACTCTTCGTGCTGCTCGACCGCGTCGATCAGGCCCATTTCCTTCGCTTTCGAGGCCGAATAGGGACCACCATCGACCCATGTTTTGACTTGTTCGACGTCGACCCGGCGCCCCTCCGCGATCAGGCGCAGTTCGGTCTTGAACCGGTCGTCCAAGAGCCAGTTCTGCATCTCCTCCGCCTGCGGACTGGGCCCGTCGCGCATGAACATCTCGGCGGCGCTCTTATAATCGCCGCAGGTCAAGAAGTCGGGCTGGACACCCAGCTTGTCGAGCAAGCCGCGCAGATAAGGCGACTCGCCATACAGGCCCGTCAGCCATAGATCGCCGGTCGGCACGACGCTAAGACGATCGACCCCGGCCAACAGCGCATAGTCACCCATCGAAAGCTCGTCGACATGGGCGTAGATCTTCTTCCCCTTCTCGCGCACACGGGAGAGGACCTGCCGTACTTCTTCGGCCTGCGAGATCGAGGGATGGGCGCCTTCGAGCGACAAGACGACGGCTTTCACGGCCTCGTCATCGCCCGCTTTCGTCAACCGGGCTACGAGGTCTTTCAGTGAAATGCTGTGTTCGGTTGCAAACAGAATTCCGCCTTCACGCGGCGTTTCGACGATATCGCCCCGCAAGCGAAAGACGGCCACGCTGTTCTTCGAGGCAGTCGACGGCTTGTCGGACTTTTTTGCCTCCTTGCCCGCCGACCGCTTTTCCGATTTCTTCGCGTCCTTGTCTTCGGTCGTCTGCTTATCGGCTGGCTGTTTTTCCTTTTCGTCGTCGGCCGCGAAGGCCGCCGAAAAGGTCCAAAGAAGCCCGGCTGCGAACGCAGCCATGCCGATTCGTTTTGCCGTGGATCGCATCGGTTCTTATCTCCCTTGTCTGCTTTGCAATCTCGTTTCGAGTGCTGCCAAAACGGCCGGTGCGCGAACCTTCCACGCGGCGACACCCGCTGTCGGATAGGTTCTCGAAAGGTTGCGCAAAAACCGAGCGGCGAATAACGTTGTCTACGGGTCGCCGGGGCGGTTTGCTCGGCCGGTTCAGGCGACCCGCGTATTGAAGTTAATTCGCCCGATGCGGCTCAATATAACGGCGGCTTCCGGGGAAAACCATGCGCCAAGGGAAATCGACGCGCCGTGGCATGCCGGAAACCAGTATGACGCGCGTCGGTCCATAAGATTGCGGACGGCCATCGCACTACAGCACTCCGGCGCGCCGGAGTGAGCGAGGGGGAAGGTCCTTTCGTATCGGGACAAGGGGAACTTCGGCACACGGCACGCTTTGTGCTCTGCACTGCTCGATCATTCGACGTTCACAACGCACAAAGAGATCACGAACACCTTCACTTTGGGGATCCGAACCATGCTCAATGCACAGGAAGTCCGGGGGCAGTGGGAAAAACTGCGAGGAAAGATCAAACAGAAGTGGGGGCAACTCACCGACGACGATTTGCAAATCGTAGGCGGCAACGTCGACGAGTTGGTAGGGCGCATCCAGGAAAGAACGGGAGTCGCCCGAGAGCAAATCGAAAAATTCATCGGCGACCTGGCATCGGGCACTTCGTCTACGGTCGAACAGGCCCGCGACGCCGCGATGGGCTTCGCCAGTCAGGCCAGCGACCGGATGCGTGAGGGCTATGAGCAGGTCAGCAATCGCGTGCGGGACCATTATGACGAAATGAGCGACCGCGTGCGCGAAGGCGCCGGCCGCGTGGGCGAACGAGTACGAGAGAACCCCGCTCAGGCCATGCTAGCCGTATTCGGCATGGGGGTCGTCACCGGAGTCGTCCTCGGGCTCATGCTTCGTTCCGATAACGACCATTGAGGATTGACCAATTCGCACGTCGGCGGCGGTCGCCGTGGCGGCAACGCGGCGGCCGCTGCCGGTCGGCAACCTAGGAGGAAGGATCGCTAACATGGCACATGAACGCATGTCGCAATACGCTCCCGAGCGCATCGAAGAACAGGAGGGCCGGCTGCGGGCGGGTTATGGCCGGGCTCGCGAAATGGTGGGAGATCATCCCGGCTACTCGGCCCTCGCGTGTTTCGGCATCGGGCTCGGGGTGGGCGCCGTGGTGACGTTGTTGCTCGCGCCGCAGAAGAAACATAAGTCGTGGTACAAAGACTACAAGAGCTATCTGCCCGACGAGCGGCGGGCCGAAGCCTTGGCCCACCAGGTGCGTGAAACGGTGTGCCAGGTCCTGCCCGACGCGATTTCACGATATATGAAGCACCGCTAGCCGCGCAACCCACGAACCTCGAATCTCCATGGCTGGCCTCGGGTGGCTTTGTTGCCCGAGGCCAGTTTTTTTATTGGCTGTGGCGGTCCCGCCAGCAAGGCATGGAAGCGGGCGTGGGCGTTACGAAGTCGGCTACGACCTAGTCGGCGTTCGCTTCCGCCAGCCGCTTTTCCCAGAACTCCCTGGCTGCGGCCCAATCGCTGGCCGCCAATGGGGAGTCGGTCTTCTGCTTGTCGATCATCTCCTTGCGCTCGTTGAGCCAGTCGAGAAAGAACTGCGCCGAGGCACGGCTGACGCGGTGCGGCTCGTCGCCCATCTCCACATACCAGGGCGCGCTCGTGGCAAAACGGTAGGTGTTTTCCACGTCGGTCACGGCCCGAATCAATAGCCAGCCGCTGGATTCGAACTTGACCGGCGGCAAGCGGCCGCTCTTGGCCACCTCTTCGTAGCGCACGGTCTGAGCGAGGCGCCCATCCTTGATCAGCTCAAAATAGCTGATCGTGTCGCGGGCGGTGAAGTTGAGCAGCACATCGAGGACGAACGTTTCGCCCTCCGGCTCAGTGAAGACGTGGCCGGGCAACTGGCCGTTGGCGAAGGGGCGGATGAGCGGGCCGTTGGTCACGACGGACCGGCCCATCCTGAATCCCTTCCACCACGTTTCGTAGTTGAAATGATCCTTGTCGACCCACACGTAGACACGGTTATAGCCGACCGGATTCGGCGCTTCGCCCGAGCCGCTGCCGGCCGAAGGAGGCACGCGCAGACCGCAATTGAGCACGTGGTAATAGATTTCGTGTGTCCAGCGCCCTATTCCGACCGGGCCGGGCATCAGCTTTTTGTCGCGAGGCCGCCCGTTGGCATCGTCGATCATCTCGCCGCGGCAGAATTGGTCGTTGGCCAGCTCGATCGAATCGACCCGGCCGGTCGCCAGCCAAACCGGTAGGTCCCAGGCGGTCGGTCGAACGGCATCGATCCACGCGTTTTCATGCTCGCGGGCCATTGCCAGGGAACTCGGTGCCTGGCCGTCGCCGGACGATCTCGTTAGCAGCGGTCGATCGACGTTCAGATAAAGGAATGTGCTCCCTTTGTCGGCGCTTTCGCCGCCCAGGAGGTCGCAGTATCGGTTCTTATCGAACTGCTTGACCGGCTGGGTGGGCAGGGTTCGACCGGTCCATTCGTTCTTCTTCGTCGACCAGGTACTCAAGCCGGCAACGTGCAAGTCTTCGGCCCGCATGAGCAACTCGGCGTCGTTGACGGGCCGGTGAACATGGAGGTCGCCGGCCCACCACCCCTCCTCGGCCATGTTGCAAGCGCGGGGCAGATCGACGACTTTATTGTCCTTCGACTGGTTCCCGATGATGAGATAGCCGTTGCGCACCACGTATTCCGGTCCACGTTCGATCTCGAAGTGGTAGGTCCCCTTGGCCAGCTTGAGCGTGACCGTTCCCGGGATCACGAAATGGTCGTTCCAAAAGGGCATCTTCGCCGCACGCTGGGCACGGTCTTTCTCGTTGCGCAGGTGCAGCCGGCAAGGAATCGGCGTTTGCGTTTCGGCATCGACGACCGTAAGCGACAATTCGCCCGCGGCCAGGACTTGCGAAGCGGCGAAGGCGACGCAAACGAAGACGAAATTCGTGAGTGACAGGCGCACGCGCGGGCCTCCTAGGTATGAACCGACAACCAAGTTTAGCACGCCCGGCGCCGGCCTGGCCCTCTGCGGGGCCGCGGCCGGCCAGCTTTTGATCTTGTCCGCCGGGCGGCGACAGCGGTAGAGTTCATGGGAGCAACGCTCTGCCCCCTTTCTTTCTGTTGTTCAACGGCCCGTGCAGCTTTCCTGGTTATTGCTCGCTCTGCTCGCGACACCGGCTCAGGCCGTCGATACGGTGGTGGTCTGCCCACCCGTATTCGAGCCGACGATGAAGGCATGGTGCGATTTTCGACGCAGCCAGGGACGCCGCATCGCACGAGTTGACGGCACCCGAAAGCCGACCGAGATCCGCGACGAGATCCGCAAGCTGGCCGCTACGGGTTCCGTGCGATTCGTCGTGCTGGTGGGTGATGCCGATCCACCGGCGGCCGGCGACCGTTCGCGACGTGGTTACAGTGTGCCGACGCACCACGTTCCCGCGAATGTCAACGTCAAATGGGGATCGGAACCGGAGATCGCGACCGATAACTGGTACGCCGACTTCGACGACGATGAGTTGCCCGATGCGGCCGTAGGCCGCCTGAGCGCGGACTCGGTCGCCCAACTGACTACGATCGTGGCCAAGACGATCGCATACGAGAGTTCGGCTGCGGGTGAGGGCAGCGGCACGCCGCCGGACGATCAATGGCGCCGCCGCGTGAACCTGATTGCCGGACTGGGCGGTTTCGGAGCGATTCTCGATACGGCGATCGAGACGGCCGCCAAGTCGATCATCGCCGAGGGGATTCCGGCCGCCTACGCGACGTCGTTGACCCATGCGAGTTGGCGCAGCCCGTATTGCCCGCCGCCGGAGGAATTTGGGCAAACTGTGGTCGGCCGGATGAACGAAGGGTGCCTGTTCTGGGTCTACATGGGGCACGGGCAGCCGCGCGAGCTCGATCGCATACAGGTGCCGGGTGGCGAGCACTCGATCCTGCGCATAGACGACCTACCCCGCCTACACGCCACACACGGACCGCCGATCGCCCTCTTCCTGGCCTGCTATACCGCCGCATTCGATGGCCGGACCGATTGTCTTGCCGAGGAATTGCTGCGAGCCAGGCTGGGGCCGGTGGCGACCATCGGTGGGTCGCGCGTGACCATGCCCTATGCCATGAGCGTGCTGGGCCTCGAGATGCTCAAGGAATGTTTTGTCTCTCTCCGGCCGACCATCGGCGAAATGCTACTGCACGCCAAACGCAACATGGTGCTTGGGGCGCGCGATGACGAGCGTAGCAAGCAGTTCGATGCACTGGCCGGGCTTTTGAGCCCGGCGGGCAGCGACCTGGCCGCCGAGCGATTGGAGCACGTCCACCTTTTCAATCTACTGGGCGATCCGTTGCTTTCGGTGGTGCATCCCGAACAGGTGCGCGTGGCGGCGGCGGGAACCGTGCGCACGGGCGATCGGATCGCCGCGGCGGGCGAATGCCCCTTCGACGGCCGGGCGACGGTAGAACTGGTCGTCCGTCGCGACCGTCTGACCTTCAAGCATCAGGCCCGCGACGACTATGGCGCGTCAAGCGAGGCCGATGATTATCGGCGGACGTATGTCGCCGCCAACAACACGCGCCTCGCGGCCGTGCAGGTGCCCGTCTCGCAAGGAAAGTTCCAGGCTCATCTGACGGTACCGGAAAACGCGCGCGGTGCCTGTCATGTGCGCGTTTTCGTTCAAGGCCGAGGCCGCTTTGCGGCCGGCGCCACCGACGTTCTGGTCGAAGGCCAGCCGTAACGGACGGCTGCCCATTGCTTCATCCGACCGCGCGCCGCTCCCTGGGCGGGTCGCAGCAAAACTGGTATTCTCTTAGGCGGCGGTGCTACTTCGATGCCGCGGCCGGCACAACGGTCCATCATCGAAGCAGACCACGCGCCGGGGGCTCGGGGCGGTGGGCTTGTGCAAAGCCCATTGGGCCTCCGTCACACGCGAATCGCAGAAAAAGGAGTAGCAGCCATGACCTCGCCTTTACGGAGTTTGATCGCCTGCGGCACCAAAGTGTGGCTCGACTCGATCGACCCCGATTTGGTGGTCGAGAACCGGAGCCGCGGGGCGACCGGTGCCACCTCGAATCCGATCATCATCGCTGACCTGATCAAGACCGGCCGCTTCGACGACGAGATCGAGCAGTTCGTGCGCGAAGGGCTGTCCGACGAAGCGATCGCCTGGCAGATGACCGATAAGCTCGTCAAGCACGCGCAGGACGTCTTCTTGCCCGTCTGGAAAGAGACCAAGGGGGACGACGGTTACGTCAGCTTCGAGCTCGATCCGCTGCTCGAGGATCCCTCCTCGGGGCCGCCGCATAACGAGCGCGTCGCCCGCTACATCGAGCTGGGTAAGCAATGGGCGCGCGGTCACAGCAACCGGATGATCAAGGTGCCCGCGACCCCCGCCGGCCTGGGAGCCCTGGAGGAGTTGGCCGCTGCCGACGTGACTCTGAACGTCACGTTGATCTTTTCGCCCCGGCAGTATCACGAGGCCCGCGAAGCGATCTGGCGCGGCGCCCAGCGCCGCAAGAGCGGCCTTACGCACTTCAAGAGCGTCTATAGCATTTTTGTTTCGCGACTCGACGTTTATACCGAGAAGGCGGTGCCGCAGCTTTCGCCGGCCGCGCAAGGCATGGTGGGTATCGTCAATGCCAAGCGTATCTGGCGCGAAAACCAAGAGTTCTGGGCACCGAAGAAGACGCCCTTGCATCAAGAAATGATCTTCGCCAGCACCGGCACCAAGAAGAAAGACGATCCGCCCTGGAAGTACGTCGAATCCTTTGCCGGCAGCGACATCGAGACGAACCCGCCGGCCACCAATGAAGCGGTCGAAAAGAGCGGCCGCGTAATGACCCGGCAGATCGACAAGTTGCCGCCGCCCGCGGTGCTCGACGAGATCGATCGCCTCGTCGATATCAAGAAGTTGGAAGAGACGCTGATGCGGGAGGGGATCCAGAAGTTCGCCGATCCCATGAAGGCCCTGCTCAAGCAAATCGACGAGAAGCGAGCCGCCCTGGCGACCTAGCTCGCCGTTCTTATCACCGAACGCACAACACAAACCACGATGTCGATTGATCCCTACGCCCTTTGTCCCGGCGGCACAGGTAAAAAGCTCAAATTCTGCTGCTCCGATCTGATGCACGAGTTGGGCAAGATCGAGCACATGCTGGCCGCCGAGCAACGACAAGCCTGCGTTGACTACATCACACAGCTAGAAGCCAAGTTTCCCGACCGCGCCTGCCTGCTGACCTCCAAAGCACTGCTGCTGCACAGCCTGGAGCAGGATGAAGAAGCGCTGCGGGCGGCCGACCGTGTGCTTACGACTCAGCCCACCAACCCGGTGGCGCTGTCCATGCGGGCACTCGTGTTGAGCGAGGGCGACGATCCGACGAGTGCGGTTCGGCCACTGCACCAGGCGTTGGTGGCATGCGGCGCACAGGTGCCGCAGCGCGTGTTCGAGGCGGTCAGCACCGTGGCCGAAGCCTTACTCGCCGAAGGCCATATCATGGCTTCGATGGCGCACCTGGCTTGGCAGCTCAGCGTGAAAGATGATTTTCAGCAGGCGCTGATCCTTGCATACCGCATCCAGACGTCGCCGGGCGTGCCGCTCGTGCTGAAAGAGATCCGCGCGGCCTTCGAGCCGGCTCCCGCTGGAGTGGCGTACCAGGCGGAGTTCGATGCCGCGCTCGCCGAGGCCAACGCGGGACATTGGTTGAAGGCCGCCGAGCAATTCGACGCGCTGATGTTCCGCGCGGCGGGCTGCGCAGCCCTCTGGCGCAACCTCGGATACCTGCGAGCTTATCTGGCCAACGAGGCCGGCGCCGCCGAAGCCTTGCGGCGGTATGCGTCGCTCGACGTTCCGCTCGACCTGGCGGTCGAGGCAGAGATGCTCGCTTTCCAACTCGATCCAAAAATCGTCGAGGCCTCGGTCGACCAGTTGCGCGTCCGCTACCAGCCGAGCGAGCTCGATTCGGTGGCTGCCCATTTGGCATCGTCGCCGCTGGCGATGAAAGAGGCGGTCGAAGATATCGAGGTCGAGGATCCCGATCAGCCTCCGCCGCGGGCTTTATTCGCTCTGCTCGACAGGCCCATGCCCGAAAGCGGTCGTGAGCTTAACGAAGACGCCATGCCTGAAGTGATCGGGCTGGTGCTCCTCTTCGGCAGGCAGACCGACCGCGAACCGCGCTTGGAGCTGATTTGCAGCCGCACGTACCTCGAAGCCGCCAAGGCGACCGTGCAAAAGATCGTTGGCGCGGCGCTGGGGCAAGTGGCCTCGGAGGAGGTTGCCGGACGATTGCCGGCACAATCTTTCTCGATTGCCGGGAATTGGCGTGTGCCGGCCGATACACCGCCCGACCGTGTCCCGTTGGTAGCGTCCGAACGACGCCGCAAGTTTCTTTTCGAGCGATGGCCGCAGGAGCCTAATATTTTGTTTGCCGGGCGGACGCCAAAGCAGGCCGCATCGGACCGCACGTCGCGCATCGCCGTGCTGGCCGCCATCGGGCTCTGGGAATTGAACTATGGCGAGGTGATGGACTTCAACGAGCTGCGGCGCCAGCTCGATCTGCCCATGATGGAACCGGTCGATCCCGCCTCGACCGAACTGTTGGACTTGCCGCTGACGCGTCTGCACCGCATCGATCCGAAACAACTCACCGACGAGCAACTGGCCGCCGTCTGGCCGCGGGCTGTGCAATACCGTGCACGGGTGGCTACCTCACGCTTGGCGCCCGAGATGGCCGCCAGAACGACCATGTCGATGGCAAACCGCGCCCAGGCGCGCGGCATGATGGCCGGGTTTTCGGCCAACATCGACGAAGTGCTTACGCACCTTGCCGCGGCGCGGCAGTTGTCGAAGTCGGCGGGCATGTCATGCGCCGGCTGGGACCTGGAAGAATTGGCGACGCGCCTGGCCGTCGGCAAGGCGGAAGGTTTTATGGAGATGGTGCAACACATCAGCACGGCGCATCGCAGCGAACCGGGGGTGCTCGAGCGCCTGTTCCAACTCATGTACAGCGCCGGTTTGATCGACGAACAAGGCCGACCGGTGCGTGCGGCTGCTCCGGCGGCCGGCGAGCTCGTCGTGCCTGGCGGCGCTGCGGCAGCGGGCGGAAAGATCTGGACGCCCGACGGCGAAGGCGGCGAGGCGAAGAAATCGGCGCTGTGGGTGCCGGGAACCTGACGTGGATTCCCACGAGCTCGATCGCTGGCACATGCGGCGGGCCTTGGAGTTGGCCTCGCTCGGGCGAGGCCTGGTCGAACCCAATCCGCTCGTCGGCTGTGTGATTACCCGCGGTGCCGAAATCGTCGCCGAAGGTTGGCATCGAAGATTCGGCGGCCCTCACGCAGAAGTCGACGCACTCGCTATGGCCGGCCGACGGGCCGCCGGCGCCACCGCCTACGTCACGCTCGAGCCGTGTTGCCATCACGGCAAAACGCCGCCTTGCACCGCCGCTCTGATCGCTGCCGGCGTCTCCCGAGTCGTGACAGCCATGCAGGATCCGTTTCCGGCGGTCGCCGGTCGCGGCGCGGCCGAATTGGTGGCAGCGGGCATCGAGGTAGAAGTGGGCGTGCTCGAAGAAGATGCACGCGAGCTCAACGCGCCCTATCTCAAGCTGATCGGATCGCAGACGCCCTGGGTGATTGCCAAGTGGGCGATGACGCTGGACGGCAAAATCGCAACACATCGCGGCGAAAGCCGCTGGATATCGAGCGAGGCATCGCGGCGCGTGGTTCACGAACTGCGCGGGCGAGTCGATGCGGTGCTGGTCGGCAGCGGTACCGCGCTCGCCGACGATCCACTCTTGACGGCCCGTCCGCCCGGCCCACGGCAGGCAGTCCGGATCGTCTTCGACTCGGAGGCTCGCTTGCCGATCAGCAGTCGTTTGGCGCAGACGGCCAGCGAAGTGCCCCTGATTGTGGCCGCGGCCGCCACCGCGCCCGCGGAAAACCGCCAACGGCTCCGAAAGGCCGGTTGCGAGGTGCTGGATCTCGCTGGTTCCAGCCATGCCGATCGGCTCCGCGAGTTGCTCCGCGAATTGGGCCGCCGCCGTCTAACGAACGTGTTGGCCGAGGGGGGGGCTGGCCTGCTCGGACTGCTGGCCGACATCGGGCAGATCGACGAAGTACACGCGTTTGTGGCACCGCGCGTGTTGGGCGGCACCGCAGCGCCTTCACCCGTGGCCGGCTCTGGAGTCTGTCGACTGGCCGACGGACTGACCCTCGCGAACGCTCAATGGCGGACATCGGGAGACGATCTGTATTGCTTCGGCCGTGTCGTTCGCCAGGGCTGATCTGTACGGTGCCTCGATGACGACCGCTCAGTCGGCGGGGTTGCTTGAGAGCCGTTGCGACTGGCCCGACTCGGCGGCCCGGTAGCAGGCGAAGATCGTTTGCAGCACGTGCAGACACTCGCGGCTCGTGATGGGCGCGGGCGCCAGGCCGGCCGCGAACCGCGCGCAGGCTCGCACGAACGGAGTATAACTCCGGCCCCCCTGGGGATAGGCAAATCGCTGGATCGTCGCCGGCTGACCCGCCGCGGTGCTGTACCATTCGAGCGGCTGTTCCTCGAAGCTCGCAAGGCGCAGCCAGCCATGCTCGCCCCACAACTGAACGTGCGAATGATAACCCCGGTCGAGGTAGTAGCCCGAGGTGAGCGTGCCCAGGCTACCGTTGTCGAACCGTAAGACAACGGCCGCCGAGTCCTCGACGTCGATCGGTTGGCCGCCCACCAGCGCGATGAAGCCGGCGACGTCGCGCACGGTCAGTCCGGAGATATACAGCGCCAGATCGAGCCAATGGATGCCGAGCCAGATGAGGTGTCCTCCGCCGGCCCGCCGTTTTTGGGCGTACCATTGCCGGTGGTAGGCGGCAGATCTAAGTCGCGTCTGGTCGGCGATGATGTGCAACTCGGCACCGTAGACCTTGCCGAGCATGCCGGCCGCGACGAGACGCTTCGCTTCTTGCACCGGCGCGTGCAAGCGGTTGGCCAGCGCCAGCATGATCTCTAGGTGCTTCTTTTCCGCCTTTTCGACCAGGGCGGCAAAATCTTCCGCCCGCAGGCAGGCCGGTTTCTCGGTCAATACGTGGCAACCGAATTCCAGCGCCGCGTCGATGGCCGGAGGGGCCAGGGCGGCCTCGAGCGTAACCAGGGCCAGGGCCGGCTTGGTCTCGCGCAGCATCGTCGCCGGATCGCGATAGATGCCGTGTAACTTCTCGCCGAGGGCCTTTCTCGCCGCCGCCTCGATTTGGCCGGTGTGGTCGGCCAACGCGACCGCTTCGACTTCGTCGCTTGCGGCCAGCGCCGCGAGATAGTCGGATAGATGGGCCCCCTCGGGATTCGTAATCAGGCCGACGGTGATTCGGTCAGGCATGGATGCTGGTGTCGTCTCAGGCAAGGAAGGGCTGTGGGCCTCACAGAAAGCGGCTGCCGAACGAGGCCTCGCGGCGACGCCGGCTCTCGGATCGGGCTCAATTTTATCGTTTCGGCCTGTGACTTGCGACGAGCGGTGCGGCTTGACGCCGGGCCCTAGGCGGCAACAATCAACACGGCCCTCGCGGGAAACAGCCCATGAAATGGTCTTGGAAACTTGGCAGCGTTGCCGGCATCGGCATCTTCGTCCATTGGACGTTCTTGATCCTGGTCGGCTGGATCGTGCTGGCCGACATCGTGCACGGGCTCAAGCACCATGAGTCGGCCGACGGAATCGTCGCCGAGGCGTTGCAGGGCTCGCTGTTCATCGTGGCCATCTTCTCCTGCATCGTGTTGCACGAGTTGGGACACGCGCTAACCGCCCGCCGTTACGGAGTGCGCACCCAGGACATCACCCTGCTGCCGATCGGCGGTGTGGCCCGACTGGAACGGATGCCCGAAGATCCGGTGCAGGAATTCTGGATCGCCGTGGCCGGACCGGCGGTGAACGTCGTCATCGCCGCGGTGCTCTTCGCCGTGTTGACCGTGCTCGGCGGCAGCATGAGCCTCTCGTCTGCGTCGGATGTGACGGTCGACGCCTTCCACCGCTTCAGCGAATTCCTGGCCCGACTGATGTGGGTCAATTGGTTCTTGGTGCTGTTCAACTCGATACCGGCGTTCCCCATGGATGGCGGCCGCGTGTTGCGGGCGGTGCTGGCTCATTTTTCGGGCGACTATGTGCGCTCGACACAAGTGGCGGCCAGCGTCGGCCAGATGTTGGCGATCTTGCTCGGCTTCGTCGGCCTGTTCGGCAGCAATCCGTTCCTGATTTTCATCGCCCTATTCGTTTTCCTCGGCGCGCAAGAAGAAGCGCACCTGGTGCAGATGCGGTCGCTCATGAGCGGCCTGCCCGTGCGGGCGGCGATGATGACTCGTTTTCGCGCGCTGGCGCCCGACGATAGCCTGGCGGTGGCCACGACCGAACTGCTGGCCGGCGCCCAGCAGGATTTTCCCGTCGTGGGCGACGGGGCGGTTGTCGGGCTGTTGCACCGGAGCGACGTGATCGCGGCGCTCGCGGAGGGGGGCTCGGGGCGCGTCGGCGACGTGATGGAGGCCGACTGCGGCACCGTCGAAGACACGGAAATGCTGGCCGGTACCTTTCAGCGAATGCGGCAGAGCGGGTGCTCGGCCCTGCCTGTGCTGCACGCCGGCCAACTCGTCGGCATGATCACGCTGGAGAACGTCGGCGAACTGATGATGATCAACTCGGCTCTGCGGCAGGCCCGCGCGAGCGGAGCGGCACAGTGATCGGCTGCTGGCGTGGCACGAGACGATACAAGGGCACCGCCCTACCGCTTCATCAGCGTCTCGTCCATGTTCAACAGCACGTTGCTCACGGCCGTCCACGCCGCCAGTTCGGCGACGTTCATCTCGGCGGGGGCGGGACCGAGCGGATCGGTGGCCAGTTTCTGCGCCTCCGCGGGATCCTTCACAAAGCGGGCCAACGCCTTCTCGTAAAGCTGAACCAAACGCGTGAGTTCCTCGGAGCTGGGCGGCCGAGCGACGCACAGCCGGAAACCGTAGCTGGCCCGCTCCTGCGGCGTCGGTCCCCCCGACGAAACCATGCGGCGGGCGAGTGCCTGTGAAGCCTCGACATAGACCGGGTCGTTGAGCGTAACCAGTGCTTGCAGCGGCGTGTTCGTGCGGACGCGGCGCACCGTGCACACCTCGCGATTCGGCGCGTCAAAGGTGGCCATCGACGGATAGGGGTTCGACCGCCGCCACGTCGTATAGAGTCCGCGGCGATAGCGGTCTTCGCCGGCACTCGTCTGCCAGTCGATGCCGCTGCCGAAAGCCGCGCTGAGGCCCAGCGATGGCTGGGGCGGCTTCACGGGCGGTCCATACATCTTCGTGCTCAACAGCCCGGCGACCAACAGCGCTTGATCGCGCACCATTTCGGCCGAAAGTCGAAACCTCGGCCCACGCGCCAACAGGCGGTTGTCGGGGTCGAGGGCGTCGAGTTCGGGCGTGACGCGCGACGACTGCCGGTAAGCGGCCGACATGACCAGCAGCTTGACGAATGCTTTCATGTCCCATTTCAACCGCATCAACTCCGTCGCTAACCAGTCGAGTAGCTCGGGGTGGACCGGCAGGTCACCCTGCGAACCGAACTCTTCGCTGCTGGCCACGATGCCGATGCCGAAGAGCTGCTCCCAGTAGCGGTTGGCAATCACACGACCGGTGAGTGGATTGTTCTCGTCGACCAACCACCGTGCGAGCGTCAGCCGATCGCGAGGCGCCGATTCGGGCAACGGCGGAAAGACGGCGGGTGTTCCCTCGGTCACTTCGTTGCCTAGGTCGAGAAAATTACCGCGGTGCTGGATCTGCGTTTTGCGACGCTGTGCCGCCGGCAGCTCGCGCATCACCGGCACGGTCATCGGCTGCATCTCGGCGAGTTGCTTGTCGAGAGCCGACCGTCGCTCGCGGGTCGGCGCCAACTCCGGAGAAATCGACAGATAGTGTTGCGTAATTAGTTGCTTTTGCTCCGTCGTTCGGTCCGCGGCGGCCGTCCGCAGCGCGGCGACAACCGATGCTGGCGTTCGCGCCAGTTCGGCGGCGCGCGCATCGTCGGTCGCCGACAGGCGGAATCGCCCCAGCGTGTGGCCAGCAAACTCCGACGCTTGCTCGATGGTGACGATCAGCTTTGCACCGGCCTTGATCTCCACGGGCGAGCGCGCGACGAGTGTCAAGGAGTGCGGCTGCCCGAGTTGGCCCGCCACGGCCCAACCTTTCCTCTTGGGGTCCTTGTTGTCGAGTACGTCTGCGGCATCGAAATTCGCCTGCGAGAAATCGGCGATAGCCGCGGCAAACTCGACCGATCGCTGGCCGTTGAGCGACAACTCGCTCTTGGGCTTGGGCGCCTCCAGGCCCTCGCGCGTCCAAACCGGCTCGCGGCGTTCGTTGAGCACGATCAATCGAAAGCCCGCCAGCCGTCCCTCCAGGGCGTTGTCGGTGCGATTGAAGACGACGATCCGATCGATCGGCTCCTCACCTTTCAAGTCGACTTCCCACCAGGGATTCTCGGAGACCTCTGTGTGCGTGGTCGATTTGGCCTCGTTGTAACGACCGTCGGTGTTACCATCGATGGCAAGTTTTGCCGGTCCGTCGACGGCAACGCTGCTTTGCGTTGCTTCGCCACGGAGGGCCAAGTTGTCTTCGCCGCGCAGAACCTGCACCTCGGCCAGGGAGAGGATTTTGTCTTTGCCGGGCAACTCGATCCGCACATACCGGCCACGGATGACATCGCCGGCCGGCGGATCGATGGCCGCGGCGATGCGGGTAATCACGAAGTTGCCTCCGGCGTAGCCCGGGCCCTTTCCGGGCAAATTATCGTCGCTGAGTGCATCGAGTTGGACGGCCTGTATGGTGCTGGCTTCGGGCATGATCTCGATGGTATAGGTGTCGTTGGCCGCTCCGCCCGCGACCTGAACAGTGCCCTCGGCGCCGATGTCGGTAGCCGCCCCGGCCTGCGACTTGACGGATGCCGGCGTGAGCGTTTGCCGCTTCATGTCGAGCGGAAAGGTCTGCTCCCAACGCGCCCGGGCAGCCTCTAATTCGGGAGTCGCCGTGCGAAGTGTTTCGTCGAGCTTGGCCAGTTCTTGCTGCCACTGCCCGCGTTGCTCACGCTGTTCGTCGCTGTAGATCGAGAGCAAGGGGGATTCATCGCGCCGATCGGCATCGTCGGTGTTGTTGAGGATCGCGAAGAAGCGAAAAAACTCCTCTTGCGAGATCGGATCATACTTGTGGTTGTGGCATTGGGCACAGGCGATGGTAGTTCCCATCCAAACGGCCATGGTCGTGTTCACCCGATCGACCACGGCCACGTTACGGAATTCCTCGTCGTTGGTGCCGCCCTCGTTGTTGGTGAGCGTGTTGCGATGGAACGCCGTGGCGATGAGTTGGTCGTCGGTCGGATTGGGGAGCAGATCGCCGGCCATCTGCTCGATCGTGAACTGATCGAACGGCTTGTTCTCGTTCAGCGCCCGGATGACGTAGTCGCGGAAGAGCCAGATGGTGCGGGGCGGATCGTCGGCGTAACCGGCCGAGTCGGCGTAGCGCGCCAGATCGAGCCACATACGAGCCCAATGCTCGCCGTAGGCCGGCCGGTCCAACAAACGGTCGACCAGCTTTTCGTAAGCTTGCGGATCGGGATCGGCCGCGAAGGCATCGACTTCCGACAGCGTGGGCGGCAGCCCGGTCAAATCGAGCGACAAGCGGCGAATGAGCGCATAGCGATCGGCCTCGGCCGACGGCTTGAGCCCCTCGCGCTCCAGGCGAGCGAGAATGAAGTGATCAATCACGTTGCGGGGCCAAGCTACCTCGTGCACCGGCGGTAACACCGCGCGCTGTGGTCGCACGTAAGACCAGTGACTGGCGTACTTGGCTCCTTGCCGGATCCATTGCGTGAGCAGGTCCACTTCGTGTTGGGTTAGCTGCTTTCCGCTGGCCGGCGGCGGCATACGCTCGTCGGGGTCCTCGGCGACGATCCGCGCAAGGAGCGCGCTTTTTTCGGGCTGACCCGGTACGATCGCCGCGTACCCTCCCAGGTCGATGGCCGCGCCTTGCGGAGTATCGAGCCGCAAGCCGTCCGTGCCGCCCTTCCGCTCAGCAGCGTCGGGACCGTGGCATTTGAAACAGGCGTTCGATAGGATCGGCTTCACGTCGCGATTGAAGTCGATCGGCGCCCCGGCTGCCGCGGAAGCGGAGCGCGGCATCGTCGCGATCGTCACGAACAGAGACAGAGCAAGAACGAGAGCGCGCATGGGCGAGGGCCTGTCGGGGATGGTCGGCTGCCGCCAAGGTGGGCAGCATCCATTCTAGCCGACAAGCGGGCCGCCTGCCAAAGGAGCGCAGAGCTCACGGCCTGGCTCATCTCGGCCGCCGGAAAGCCGTGCGGCTATTCGCCCAACGCGAACGCTTTGATGCGGTCCAGATAATTCGGCCGGCGCGTGGGACGGGTGTGCGAGGGTGCCCCTGGCGATGGGGCTGGCGTCGCGGCGGGCTGAGCCGAGCGCGCTTGGGCAGCGGCGGCGGTTGCACGGGCGTATTCCAGCGCGACGGGCAATCGCAGGCCGCCATTGGGCCGCGGCGCAAAGCGCGGGCCGAGGGTGCGCGGATCGATCTCCTGCACTGCGAAGCCGCGCGCGGCGAGAAAGCTGACCCAATCGCGGCTCGACTTGGTTCGCATCCAGCCGTCGAGGGCGCACCGACGCACCATTTGCCAGTCCGGCTCGATTGCCCCTCCCTCGGGCGGCAAGGGCGGGATCGAGCCGAGTGCCGCTGTCTCGCGCGGCCGGATGACCGCCACATCACCCAGCCGCATGGCTTGCCATAATTCGCTCAGGCCCGCTGTACCGCTCTGGCACCTCTCGCTGCGATGAAGCACGATCTCGCCCGTGCTGTGTTTCAGGCCGGCCCGCACCACGCTGGCCCAATCGGACCTGCGCGGCAGCACCACGCGGTTGATCTGCGGGTAGGGCAGGGCTAGTTCGGCCAAGACCTCGGCCGTAGCGTCGGTCGACCCGTTGTCGATCACGACGATCTCGAAACGGTGGGTGAACTCGGCAAGAACGTCGAGTAGGGGCGAAACCAGCGAACCGACCGTCGCCTGGTTATTGAACACCGGCAGGAGGGCACTCAGCGAGATTTTCAAAGCCGCGATTCCTTCAGAAGGGACGTGCTTGCCTAGCCATCGACCGCGCCCGCCGAGCAACTCAAGTCATTGCGACAATTGCTGCGAGACACCGGCGATGACGGAGCGGTCGACTGTAGGAGAACCATTCGGCGCAACGAACGCGCCGGATCTCTGCCGGCGGTGGCATGCAGGGCTTGGGCCGGTTATGCTAACCGAACACGTAAGACCAATTGTGACACCATCATGTCGAACGCCCCCGCCGCTCCCGATTTTTCCAAAGGCGACGGCCTGCTGCCGGCCATCGCCCAAGACGCCGAGACCGGAGCGGTGCTGATGCTGGCCTATATGAACGCCGAGAGCTTTGCCCGCACGTTGGCCACGCGCGAAGCTCACTACTACAGCCGCAGCCGCCAGCGACTCTGGAGGAAGGGCGAAGAGAGCGGCAACACGCAGCAGGTGCGGTCGGTACTGGTCGACTGCGATGGCGATACGATCCTGCTCAAGGTTATCCAGCAGGGGGGGGCCGCCTGCCACGAAGGCTATCCGAGCTGCTTTTTTCGCGAAGTCACGGATCAGGGGCTGAAGGTCGTCAGCCAGCGAATATTTGATCCCGCCAAGGTTTATGGATAGGCCCTCTGCGCGCTTGATAGGGAGTGTAAGGCCGATGCGCTGGCCGGTGTTGGCGCTTGTTGCGGTCCTCGGTTTCGCCAGCGGGCCGTCCGCGGCCGAGGAAAAGGAAGCCTTACCGCTCCTGTTCAGCGACGACTTTGAACACGGCGCCGATCACTGGGTGCCCACCGACAAGGCGGCCTGGAAGATCGCCGCCGGACGCGAAGGGCACGTCTACAGCCAGTTTCTGGCCAGCAAGTATGAGCCTCCCTATCGCAGTCCGTTCAACTTCAGCTTGATCCGCGATCTGTCGGTGAGCGACTTCACGCTTACGGTGAAAGCCCGCAGCACGCGCGCCGATTACGATCATCGCGATCTGTGCGTTATCTTCGGATACCAAGACCCCGCCCATTTCTACTACGTGCACCTGGGCAAGAAGACCGATGACCACGCGAATCAGATTTTTATCGTCAACGGGGCGGCGCGCACCAAGATCTCGACCCAGACGAGCGCAGGCACGCCGTGGGACGATGCGTGGCATCAAATCAAACTGACGCGCCAGGCGGCTACAGGCGATATTCGGGTATTCTTCGACGATTTCGAAAAGCCGGTGATGACCGCGCGCGATACCACGTTCGGCGCCGGACAGGTCGGCCTGGGATCGTTCGACGACACGGGCGACTGGGACGACGTCAAGCTTTGGGGAAAGAGGGCAGACGGCAAACCGTGAGCGAACCGGTCTGCCAGATCATTCGCCTGGCAGGGGCCTGCCGCGAATCGCAAACCCAGCCACCATCCATCTATCGATTCCATTCATCTAGTAAGGAGATTTTGCCGTGAGTGCCGACGCACGCATCAAGGAATTGCATCTCGAACTGCCGCCCGCGCCGAAGCCGGCAGGCGTCTATCAGCCGGTGGTGGTGGTGGGCAATCTCTGTTATGTCTCGGGGCACGGGCCGCTCAAGTCGGATGGCACGATGATCACCGGGCGCGTGGGAGACGACCTCGATCAACAGGCCGGCTACCAAGCCGCGCGGCAGACCGGATTGGCGATTCTCGCGTCGCTGCGCACCAAGCTCGGCAGCCTCGATCGCATCCGTCGCGTGGTGAAGACGCTGGGCATGGTCAACGCCGCCCCGAGTTTCCAGCAACACCCGGCGGTCATCAACGGCTTTAGCGAACTGTTTGCCGACGTGTTCGGCAAGGAGAACGGCGTTGGCGCCCGCAGCGCCGTCGGCATGGGCTCGTTGCCCGGCAATATCGCGGTCGAGATCGAAGTTATTCTCGAGCTGGAGTAAGCGGCGTCACGGTTCGGGCATGCTCCTCGCCGGCAGCAAGGCGACGGGCGACCGTCAGCGCGTCAGGTTCAAACCCTCGGTATCGATGTGGATGGGCGGTCGTTCGCAAACGACGCGGAAGCCCCACATGTAGAAGCGGTGGTCGGCCGGACTGCGGGAGCGGTTGGACGATCGCATGCGCTCCGGAGTGTTGTACCAACCGCCGCCCCGCAGCACATGCTCCGTTCCGCCTGCTGGGCCGGTCGGATCGTCCTCCGGTGATTCGGCATAATACTTCGCCGAGTAGAAATCCGAGCACCATTCCGCCACGTTGCCGTGCATGTCGTACAGCCCGAAGGCATTCGGGCGAAACCTGCCCACCGGGGCCGTGTTGACGTAACCGTCGCGCGAGCGCAGGAAGGGGAAGGGAACCTTCATGTTCTTCTTGTGGTCGCTGTTGGTGACGACCACCAGATTGACGTTGGGCCAATAGTCGTGCGCCGTGGCATCGGCGACATTGCCAATCGCCGTCAACCGCTCCGGGGTATTGCCGTTCGAGTAGAGCGTAGTCGTTCCCGCGCGGCAGGCATATTCCCACTCGGCCTCGGTCGGCAAACGGTATTTCTTCCCCTCTTTCTTGCTCAGCCACTCGCAGAACGCGGATGCGTCATTCCAGCTCACGTAGGGTACCGGATGCTTGAAGTTGATCGACCAGCCGGGGCTCCAGGGCGAGAAGGATCGCGATCGCACGAGCTTTGTCCGGGCGTCGTAACCCCAGTTGGGCCGCTCGTCGCGTTCGCTGTCGATCTTGTAGTGGGCGTCGTGGTAGAAGGTGAGGAACTGGCCGAGCGTCACCTCGTACATCCCCATGTAGAATTCGCGCGTGATGCGTACATGGTGCCGGGGCGTTTCGCCCGCAAACCAGCTCGCCTTGGCCGTCGGAAAGCGAGCCAGGCTCGCCGCCGTGTCCTCGACGGCGCCCATCATGAACTCGCCGGCGGGAACCAGCACCAGTTTCATGCCGATTGAATTCGTAATCGTCACCGCGCCCGGAACGGCCGTGGACGACACAGGCGCATCGGCGAACAGGGCCGCCATCAGCCCGCAACGAATCGCCAGCAGTTGAAACATCGAACGACCGCGGACCGTTAAGCCTCGAACGTCGCGCTTAGTCTAACGATCGCGCGGCCGTCCGTCGACGATGCCTGGCCAGGTGGCAACCGCGGTGACTTTGGCATTCGCTGGGAAATTGCGAACGATCCGCTCGCCGCAAAACGCCACTCGAAGATTTGCCGCCAGCGGTTCGGTTCCTGCGTTCCTGGTCGCCCTCCAAAATCGTCTTGTCGCATAACGGCAATTTTGTTAGCAAGCCCCACCGTGAAGGACTCTCCCCCCGCAGCGCTGGTCGATTTGCTGGCAGGTCTCGGCCTGGCCAGGGGTGGTGAGCTGCGCGGTGTGGCCGGCCGTGCGAGACGCCTGGCCGGTGGTTTGCCCCAATTCGACTCAGTCTGGATCGACGCCCTGGTACAGGCCCGCCTGCTCACACCTTGGCAGGCCGTCGAGCTCAATGCCGGCCGTGGAGCGGCACTCAAGGCCGGGCCGTTCGTCATCTTCGACCGCCTGGCCACCCTCGGCTACGCAACCCTGTTTCGTGCACGGGAGATCGAGGGCGAGCGGTTTGTACGGTTGGCGATCGCGTCGGCCGATACCGACCTCAACGACGCGGAGCGACGGTTGGCGCTGCTCATGCGACGAACCGTCGAGTTGCCGGCCGACCGGTTGGTGCCGCTCGTGCAACATGGGCGCGACGACGCACGGCTCTGGGCCGCTTCGGAATTCTTTGCGGGCCGCACCGCACGACAGTGGATGATGGGCCACGGACGCATGCCGCCGCCGAGCACGTTGGAGGTCGCGCGGCAGATGGCCGACGGGCTGCTTGCCTGTGAACGGGCCGGGATCGTCCATGCCGACATCGGGGCCGACCAGCTCTGGTTCGATGCGGCTGGCCTCGTGCGTTTGCCCGAACCGGGGTTGCGCGGTGTTTTGCGGCCGACAGAAAGTGGTCGAGCCCGCGATTTGCCGGCCGAATCGTACGACTACCTGGCGCCGGAGCGGCTGTTGCCCGATGCGCTGTGCGACGTGCGCGGCGACATCTACGCCTGCGGCGCGCTGTGGTGGCATCTGCTCACGGGCCGTCCCCCCTTCGCGGGCGCGACCGCGGAAACCAAGCTGCGAACGGTCCAGTCCGGAAAGCTCCCCGATATTCGCCAGCTTGCTCCCGAGACGCCCGCGGCCCTGGCCGAAATGGTGATGCGCTGCCTCGCGCGAGATCCGGCTGAACGCCCGGACTCGTTTGCCGTCGTGGCCTCGGCGCTCGGCGAACCCGTTGCCAAGGAGCAGAAACGGTTGGCCAGACGGTTACGATCGATCCCACGCCGCTCCAGATGGTTTGGGCGGGCGGCCGGTGCCTGGCCGAGATCGCCGCGCACCAGCACGTGGCTGGCGGCCGCGACCGGCGTTCTGCTGGCGGTGACGATCATCGCCTGGCCCGCCATCTCTCCGCGACTGGAGCAGTTGGCGGCTGACGAAACCGAACCACAGCGCGTAGCCGCGGCGAGGCCGGCAGTTCAAAAGTCGGCAACACCAAGGCCAACCACACGGCGAAGTACCGCGCGGCAACGGCCCGCAGCGCCTTCGCCGTCCGATCGCCCTAACGCGTTGCCAACCCCCGATCACCGTCGGAGCGACACAGCGCCAGTAGCGGCGGAGGAGACCTCCGATGGCATGTTCGGGGGCGAAGGACCGGCCGCGCAGCAAGACGAGGAGGCGCAGGATTTCAACGCAAATCGCGTTGCGACCCCATCGGTGCCCGCCGATTGGCAAGAATCGGCGTCGGTCGTCGCGGTCTCGGCGGATACGCCGATCGACCTCTCGCTATTGAAATCGGGGCAAACGTTACGCGGCGACGCCGAGCGGCGGCCCGCGATTGAAGTGCCGCCGGAGGGATTAGAGCTCCTACAAAGCGACGTCACCTTGGAGAATATCGACTTCTTTGCTCGGCTGCCGCTGCGCTCCGAGACGGCGCTGCTGACGTTGCGTGGTTTGAAGACGTCGTTGCGCGGTTGCTCGTTTCAGACGGTCGGCGACTGGTCGGCCGACACGCTCCCGGTGGCCATCCGCTACGATCGCCGAAGCGAAGCGGGACAAGAGGACGGCGATTTTTCGACCGGCGAGTTGGATATCCGCGACACCACTTTTCGCCATGTCGCGATGGCCGCGGCGTGCCGCCTGGTCGGCGGTATGGTCGTACGGTTCGACAACGTACTCTGCGTCGAGGCCGGGCCGGGTATCCAGTTCGATCGTTTTCCGGAAGCCGAGGAGCTGGCGGCGCTGGTTTTATCGCGCGTGACGTTGCGGGGCGCCCGGTCGTTGGTCCAGGTGGGTTGCGACGAGCTTCCGACTGCGCCGGGGCACCTCGAGATCGAGGCGGTGGACTGTGCATTTGTCCTTCCCGCGGCGGCCGCGCTGATCGTCTTTCACGGCGAAGAGCGGCCGGGACCTTTGCTGCGCGGCCTGCGCTGGAGTGGCCAGGGTTCGGTCCTGTCGCCCCGGTCGCGGCTATCGATCTGGCGCACCCCCGAGGGACGCATGCTGGCGGCGGCCGACGAAGCGGTGCCGATCCAGGGAGTTGTCCGCGGCGAAGTCGGCTTCGCCGGCCCGCTCGAAGAGGTGCCCGCCGGCGCACGCATCGTCCGCTGGCAGGCCCCGCTGAGTTCTCCCCGTCCGCCCGGAATCGACGACGGCAAGCTGCACCTGCCGGACGTTGAGGAGCGCAGTTACCTGAAGTGACGGCTACCTGACGAACGTCAGACCGGGGTCATCCGGCGGTCCGCCCATCGGCTTGAAGGTGAACCGGTCGCGGCCGGCGGCATTCACCTGGGCGACCATGGCTCCGTTGGTCGTCCCCTGCAACACCAAGACGGAATTATCGAGGGTGTAGGTGCCCGAGATCGTTTGCGTCTGCTGTTGTTGAGTGAACTTCCAAGTAAAGGTCTTGTCGGCCTCGAGGTCGAGTTCAAACTCCGAACCGTCGTCGCGGTTGGCATGCCAGTCGCCGGCCAGCGTGGCTGGGTCGACCGGCTTTACGCCGGGGCCTGGGGCAGGCACCGGTGGAGCGGCCGGCGGCGGCGCCGCGTTTCCGCCGCCTACCATGCGCAGCAGGTCGGCGGCCAGCTTGTCGTTCGGCATGAGACCGACGACCGACTCGAGCTGACTGGCGGCATCCTGCGAGTGCCCTTCGGTCATGTAGTGGTAGGCGAGCAAGAACCGCGCATCGGCCTCCTGCGGATGCAGGCTCACGTAGTTTTCCAGCGCTTGCAATTGGGTGTTGTAAATCTGGATATCGGAGTAGAGGCTGCTGAGTGTCGTCCAGTCCCAGCCGGGCCCGATCGCCAACACGGAGTGAATAACTCCGGCCGCCCCCGAGTAATCCTGCATCGCGAACAAGATCAAAGCGCGCAGTTCATGTGCCGCGGCATCGGACGGTCGGGCCTGAATAGCCCCGTCCACCAACACAAGGGCGCCGGGATAGTCGCCGGCTTGGAATCGGGCGACCGCGGTGTCGATGTCGGGATTGCCCGCATCGGCGAGATTCGGATCGAAGCCGGCTGCGCCGGCTCCGCCAGCGACGCCCGCCGCGGCGACGGGAATCGGCTGTGCGTAATTATAAACGCCGCCGCCGGCCGGCACGCCCGCATAGTAAGGGTTGTAATAGGAGGTATAGCCGCTGTTGTACCAGAGGCTTCCCAGTCCGAAGCCGGCCAGACCCCAGGCGAGCGGATAGTTCCATCCCCAGTAGCCGCCAAAGCCATTGCCATACCAATGGTTGTGCCAGTGGCCGTTGTACCAAGAGTACGGATGTGCGTTTCCCCAGTAGCCTCCCGCGCCCGGAATGCCCCCGTGCCAGCCCGGCCCGTGGCCGGGAAAGCCGCCGGTCACGATGGGCCCGTGACCACCAAACCCTCCGTGCCAGACCGGATCGTGCCCGAACGCGCCGCCACCGAACCCTGGCAACGGGCCGCCCAAATGGCCCCCCGCAATCGGCGCATGGGCGATTCCCAAGCCGCCCGCCGGCAAACCACCGACGACCGGCCCGTGGCCTCCGGATAGTCCCTCGCCGTGCCATCCGCCACCGGCAATACCGCCGGCCGGATGCCAGCCCGGCGTGCCGCCGGCGAAATGCGCCGCACCCGACTCGGCATGGAAGCCGCCTCCGCTGGCGGCATGAAAACCTCCGGCTCCGGATGGGTGAAAACCGCCACCGCCGCCACCGTGGAATCCCCCACCACCGCCGCCGTGTCCACCTCCTCCACCATGTCCGCCGCCACCACCATGTCCGCCGCCACCGTGCCCTGACGCGATTCCCGAGACCGATGCGACATGGAGAAGGGCAAAGCCGCTCAGCAGGCAGAGACTTTTGAAGTTGCTCATGATGAAAGACTCTACGGGCTCGCTAATTCGGGTTGCGTTTAGTTCGATTTACCCTTCGTGGGCGGCGGCGTTTTCTTGGCGGCGGGCTGCTTGGGTTTCGATGCGGCCCGTACCACGGTGACTTCCCTGATATCCGGCAGCGACTCGCCGCCCAGCAGACGATCGATAGCACTCCAGGTGCGCGAATGATCGTTCACTCGCGCGTGGATCTGCGTGGTCGAGCCGGTGCGGCCGTCCGCCGACACGCCACTCAGCTTCACCAACCAACGGTCGCCGTCGCGGTGCCAAAAACCTTCGCCATAGCCGCCGTCATTGTCGAAGGTCCACGTCTTGATCTGCTTGGTCAGCGGATCCCAGCCGATGCGCTGCGTGCCGCTGATGGATGACTGCCCGGCGACCTTCACGGTGAAGTCGCTGAGCAGAAAATTCTTGGTCTCATCCCAGCGGCAGTTGGTCGTGATGATCGAATCTCCGCGTTCTTCGACCCAATCGCCGATGAGCCAGGCGAGCTGTTTGAGATGCTCGTGCGGCGGCACGCGATCGTGAGGATTGACGACGTCGCGTGAGCTGACGATCAGCCACTCGCCGCCGGCACGCTGATGCACCACGGTGTAACGGCTGCGCAAGGTCGTTTCCTGCTCTTCGTTGGTGAAGATCAGATGCCCGTCTTCCACGGCGATATCATCGCCCACGAAGCGTAGCGATTCGATTTCGACCACGACTTTGAAGAGTGGCTCGGCGAGATGCTCGGCGAATGTTTTCTCGATGGCGTCTCTTCCTTGCACGACGTTGCCGTCGAGATCGACCATTTCGGCTTCGGGCGCGAACTGCGCGGCGATCGCTTTGGCGTCACCCTTGTTGTACGCGGTGGCGAAATCGGCCGCGGCCGCGCGAAGTTTTTTCTCGTCGGCGGCCCGCTTGGCCGGCGTTGCGCGGTCGGCGGCCGCCGGTTTGTTATTGGCGGCCTTGGCTTGGGGTTTGTCGGCCGCATGGACGGCCGAGACCAGCAGGGCCGTGCTACATACGGCGGCAAGCAATCGCTGCATGGGAAGGTTTACCTCGCCGGCAAGGGAGCCGCATCGATGCGGATACGTGTCGTATTTCAGCCGTCTTTATAGCTGCTGCAGGGCGTGACAACCACGTAGCGGCGGTAAGTTTTTCGGCGTGCGGCGAGAAGGACGAGGCGGCGAACCTCGCGGGCAATTCATTCGACGACGTGTGTTGGTTGATCGTGTTCAAGTCTCAACCCTGTCGAAGTCGATGATGGTTTTCGTCGCTTTTTGGGCAGCAAAACGGCGAAGCGAGTGAGTCGATTACAGGAAAAAAATCACCCGCTGGACAAAGCGCGGCGGGATCCCTAGAATCACGACCTCACTGAGGGAATTCAAGTTCGTCGACGGGGCAAAAGTCAACCACGGAGAATTTTTTCACCGCCTGTTGACACGACCTCGTCGGTTGCTAGAATACCTGATCCCTGAACGGCACGGTTCAGTTTGAGAATTGATCCGAGCCAATCAGGGATTTTTGTTCTTTGACAATTTGGTAGTTGATCCCAAGTCAATTTTTGTAAGCCAGCACAAGACCGTGCAAATGGCCCTGGGACGTTCTCTCCTCACGGGAGGGCGGACATGGGTCTTTTAAAATCAGAGCTTTCGATTGGCTACTCCACCGGCCGCGGCCTACACGGCGGCGGTTCGGTTAAGCGTAAAACAATTGAAGGGTTTGATCCTGGCTCAGAATGAACGTTGGCGGCGTGGATTAGGCATGCAAGTCGAGCGTGTACCCCGCAAGGGGGAAAGCGGCGAAAGGGACAGTAACACGTAGATTACCTACCCTCAGGTTCAGGATAGCTGCGGGAAACTGCAGGTAATACTGAATGATATCTCCGGATCAAAGGTGTGATTCCGCCGGAGGATGGGTCTGCGTCCTATTAGCTTGTTGGTGGGGTAACGGCCTACCAAGGCAATGATGGGTAGTGGGTGTGAGAGCACGACCCGCGTCACTGGGACTGAGATACTGCCCAGACACCTACGGGTGGCTGCAGTCGAGGATCTTCGGCAATGGGCGCAAGCCTGACCGAGCGACGCCGCGTGCGGGATGAAGGCCTTCGGGTTGTAAACCGCTGTCAGAGGGGATGAAATGCAAGTGGGTTCTCCCATTTGTTTGACATATCCTCAGAGGAAGTACGGGCTAAGTTCGTGCCAGCAGCCGCGGTAAGACGAACCGTACGAACGTTATTCGGAATCACTGGGCTTAAAGGGTGCGTAGGCTGCGCAGAAAGTTGGGTGTGAAATCCCTCGGCTTAACCGAGGAACTGCGCCCAAAACTACTGTGCTCGAGGGAGACAGAGGTGAGCGGAACTTAGGGTGGAGCGGTGAAATGCGTTGATATCCTAAGGAACACCGGTGGCGAAAGCGGCTCACTGGGTCTCTTCTGACGCTGAGGCACGAAAGCTAGGGTAGCGAACGGGATTAGATACCCCGGTAGTCCTAGCTGTAAACGATGAGCACTGGGTTGAAGGCCCCCCCATAGGCTTTCAGCCGCAGCGAAAGTGTTGAGTGCTCCGCCTGGGGAGTATGGTCGCAAGGCTGAAACTCAAAGGAATTGACGGGGGCTCACACAAGCGGTGGAGGATGTGGCTTAATTCGAGGCTACGCGAAGAACCTTATCCTAGTCTTGACATGCACGGATTAACTCC
>DASZTS010000022.1:0-172018 GCA_035547915.1 Pirellulales bacterium
CACAGGGTTGGGCGACGTCAAGAAAGTAGGTCTTCACTACATCGCCCTTTGCCACGCCGGGCCCCATCAACCTTGAACTTACGGTCGGTTCCCGGCTAAAAATTCTCGAAACCGCACTCGAACTCTCTAACTTGGGCTAACACTAAATGGTGATTTGTCGGCGAAACGTCCCGCCCACCGTTGCGCGAAAGACCATCGCCCCGCCCCAGCCACCCGACCCCAATCGGGTTTCTGGACGCCCCGATACTCCCGCCCCCTCGCGCGCCAGCGGCGGGGTTTTTTATGCGCCCCACGTTGCCCCGCCGCTCTGGCTCGGTCTAATGGCCAAATGGCGCAGCGGTTTCAGTTCAGCTTGCGGTGGTTGCTGGGGCTGACGGCTACCGTCTCGGCTTGCTGCGCGGTTTGGGTCCAGGTGCCTTTTTTTGTGAAGGTGGCGATTGTGCTTTGTAGTCTCTGGCTCCTCATGCTACTGCTGATCGAAGCCCTTGTGGCAATCAGTTGCGAGCATCGTCGAAACAGAATGAAGCGTGAGCAATAATGCCCCGCCCACAGTTCACCCTTCGCGCGTTGCTGGTGGCCGTGCTGGTCGTGGGGGCGTTCTTGGGGGGCATCTATTTCGAGCATGGCCGCAAGATAGCCAAGCGCGACGCCGCCTTAGTAGAACTCGAAGCAGAAATGGCAGCCATTGAAGAAGAAAACGTTGCGCTGCGAAGAGTTCTTGACTCTGCAAACGTCCATTGGGATGGAAGTACGAAAGAACACCAGCGATCCAATAGAGCTAGACAATGACGATGCCCCGCCAGTTCCCCCTGAAGACGTTGCTGTGGTTGATGGTCGTGGTGGGGGCATTCTTGGGCGGCATGGTCGCCGGGACCAAGATCGAAGCAATGCGCAAAGAGTTTGAGATTGGCCCGGCTATCCACCTCAATTCCACAGGGCAGCCGGCAAAGCCCGGCGAACCGATTACTGGAATCCGCCACACAATTCGCCCGAAATGGCCTTGGTGACTGCCCATTTCCCAGGCACCCGAATAAAACCGACTAATCTTGTTGGTTTACGTTTGACTGCCGCTCAGCAACGCACGTGTTTTGGGACACCACCGTGCCGACGGCGGACTGGCACGATGTCGGAGGGCGCGTTAGTCTGCGCGATGCGTAGCGGAGGGTTCGTGGATGCCAGGGACGGCTGACCCGTCATGGCATTCTTTGCGGTGAAAGACTTCGCATGTCGAATCGGTCCCGTCCTCAAGCGAGTTGGTTCTCGGCGACGCTACTGCTGATCTCGATCGGTTGCTTGTCAGGTTCGCAGCCGTTGCTGGCGACCGATTACTTCCTCACGATCGGCGGCGGCTACGACCGCTCGGGGAACCAGGCTTCGCTCGAAGCGAACGTTGTGTTCTTCCAGCGACTCCTCAGCGACAGGCATCGTGGATCGCGTCGTCACGACATCTATTTCGCGGACGGCGACGACCCGGTCGAAGACTTGCAGATCGTGGCCGAGAAGCCCGCCACGAGCGGTCTGCCGGCAACCGATCTGTTGGCCTCTTTGCACCGTCGCCGTGAAGAGATCGATGTGATCTACCGGAATCATCAGGTTACCGAGATCGCCGGGCCGATCGATCCCGCGCTCATCAAGGCGGGCTTGGACGCCTTCGCGGGAGCCGCGCGCGGTGGAGACCGCCTGATCGTCTACGTGACGGCGCATGGCAGTGAAGGTCCGAGGAGCGATGAGTTCAATACCACGATCGACTGCTGGAATCGCCGCAAGATTTCGGCCCGCGAGTTCACGGAATGGCTGGACAAGTTGCCCGCCGACGTGCCTGTCGTGATGGTGATGGCCCAGTGCTATTGCGGCGGGTTCGCGCATACGATCTTCAAGGGCTTGGACCAGGCCAAGGGGTTGGCGCCGCAACTCCGCGTAGGGTTCTTCGCCCAGCAACACAACCTGCCCGCCGCCGGATGTCGGCCCGACATCGAGCACGACGAAGAGTTCAGCAGTTACTTCTGGGGCGCGCTGGCGGGGCGTACCCGCAACGGTGTTCCGATCGAGGGGTGTGATATCGACCGCAACGGTGTTGTCTCGCTGGCCGAAGCTTATGCGTATGCCGTGATCGCGGGCGAAACCATCGACATTCCGTTGCGAGCGTCGGACGTCCTGTTGCGGACGTTCAGCCAGCTTAACGCGAAGCCCAAAACGACTACCGAAGCGGAGAAGACTCCGGAAGGCGCAGGCGGCTCCGAGCGGAGCACCGAGCCCTCGCCATCGCCAACGCCGAGTGTCGACGGTGCACAAGAAAAGAGCGCGCCAGCCACAATGACGGGCACGTTGCAAACGTTTGTCGATCGAGCCCGTCCGGTGTCGGGCCGCATTGTGACGGAACTTTGCAAAACGTTGGGCATTGCTCTGCAAGACGACGTGGCGTCGGTCATGGCGGCGAATCACGAAGAGCGCCGCGCAGACCGCTTTCCGAGACGCGGTGGCCGACGGCGCCTGGGGTCGGGCCGGCGTGACCTCTTGAAGGAAGTGAGAGAGAAGTGGCCCGAGTTGGCGGATGATCGCCATTGGGCGGAATCGTCGTTGCTCAAGACCGAGAATCAGGAACAACTGCTGGCCGAGCTGAAGAACCTGCCGAGTTGGAAGGCTTACGACGACCGCCGGCAGCAAATGCAGGCCGCGAACGACGAATCGGAGCAGCGCGAGCTGCGCATGGTGAAGTATCGCCGCTTGATCAACACGCTCGAAACGATCGTGCTGGAAAACAACCTGCCCTTGGTGGCCACGCCGGAAATCGTCGAACGATATCGGCAGATGATGGCCCTCGAAGAATCGACGCTCGGCTTCGATACCCGTCGCAACTGATCTGGCCGATCACGGTTCGCGCTCCAAATCGTTGCTCCGACACCCCGGCGTTCGTTACGCTGTGGGGTATGGCGGCCCAACGAATTCGGTTTATTGCGGTGTCGGCGCGGGAGCGATTCAGCCGCCTTGCGCGCCTGGGTGCGATCGGCGTGTTGACTCGTATGACGGCGGTCCTGCTGCCGTCCGCTACCGTTGTTTCGGCCGACGACCATTGGGCATTTCGGCCGCTCGGAACGGTGAGCGTGCCGGCGGTTTCCGGGGCCGGGCCGATCGACAATCCTATCGACGGTTTCATTCTGACAAAACTTGCCGAACGCGGACTCACGATTTCGCCCCCGGTCGAGCCGCGTGCGCTCTTGCGCCGAGCGGCGTTCGACCTCACCGGATTGCCTCCGACGCCGGAGGAGATTGCGGCGTTCGAGGCCGATGCGTCCGCAACGGCATGGTCAGAAACGCTCGATCGTTTGTTGGCGTCGCCCCATTTCGGAGAGCGTTGGGGCCGACATTGGCTCGACCAGGCCGGATACGTCGATGTGCTCGGAGGCGACAATGACGCGGGAACGATCAAGTTCGGTGAGAATAAATGGCTCTACCGCGACTATGTCGTGGCGTCGTTCAACGCCGATAAGCCGTTCGATCGGTTCCTGACCGAGCAGCTCGCGGGCGACGAACTTGTCGATTGGCGCTCGGCCGCCGATTTCACGCCGTCGATGCGCGAGCTGCTGATCGCCACCGGCTTTCTGCGCGTGAGCGCCGACGACACGGACGAGCACGAGCTCAACACGCTCGACATCCGTTACGGTGTGCTGCATCGCACGACGGAGATTGTGGTTACCAACCTGCTGGGACTCACCATCGGCTGTGCCAAGTGCCACGACCATAAATTCGAACCGATCACGCAGCGCGACTACTACCGTTTCGAGGCTTTGCTGCAACCGGCCCTGAACCCGCATCAATGGCTGCAACCGCGGGATCGCCAACTCGCCGCATTGCCGCCGGCGGCCAAGGCGGACGCCGAGCGAACGAATGCCGAGCTCGATCAGCAGATTGCCGCGGCGAAGGCTCAGATCGAGTCGGTCAAGCAGGCGTGTGCCGAACGATTGCGCGAGTCGAGATTCGCGTCGTTGCCGGAACCGATCCGAGCCGACACCAAGGCCGCGCTGGCAGCCGGGGTCGAAAAGAGGACCGAGGTGCAGCGTTACCTGGCCGAAAAGTTCCAGGCGCTGGCCAAAATCAGCCCCGAGGAGGTTGCGGCGGGGCTGAACGCCGAAGAGAAGGACAAGATTGGCGGTTACGAACGGCAGATCGCCGAGCAGAACGGCCGCAAACGGACGTGGCCGCATTGGCAAGTCGTGTACGACGTCGGGCCGCCGACTCCTACCTGTTTGTTGCGGCGAGGCAATCACCTGGCTCCGGGCAGCGAAGTTGCGCCGGGATTTCCGCACGTCCTCTGTGCCGGCAACTCGGGCGACTTGGAGCGCGATGCGAACGGAAACGGTTCGGCTGGCGCGACGAGCGGCCGGCGCCTGGCGCTCGCGCACTGGTTGACCGCGCCCGGCTCGCCCGCAGCGTCGCTCGTGGCACGGGTCTGGGTGAATCGGGTCTGGCAACATCTGTTCGGCCGCGGAATCGTCGAGACTTCCGACAATTTCGGACTGACCGGCAGTCCGCCCACGCACCCGGAACTGCTCGATTGGCTGGCCACACGGTTGATCGCCGACGGTTGGCAACTCAAGCCGCTCGTCAAGCAGATCATGCTGTCGAGCACCTATCGGCAAATGTCGGTCGAACGACAACCCGATGCGCCGCGGATCGATCCCGACAACCGGCTCTTGTGGCGGCAACGGCTACGGCGCTTGGAATCGGAAACCATCCGCGACGCCATCTTGGCGGCCAGTGGGCGCCTCGATCGGAGCGTGGGCGGACCGCCGGTGCCACTCGTGCCGCAACCCGACGGATCGTTCACGATCAAGCCGGAGCAGGCGGCCGACCGCTTTCGGAAGACGATCTATCTCTTGATGCGGCGGAATTATCATCCGACCTTGCTCGCGGTCTTCGATCAGCCCGTGCTGACGACGAACTGCACGCGTCGCGATTCGTCGGCCGTGGTGCTGCAATCACTGACGATGCTCAACGACGATTTCGTCGTCGAAGAATCGGCCGCGCTGGCGGCGCGGGTGTCGGCAAACGCCGGTGCTTCGTGGGATGAACGGATCGACATGGCGTTCCGCCTGACGCTCGGTCGCCGGCCCGCGGATGACGAAACGGCCTGGTGTCGCGAAACGGTCGAACGGGATGCGGCTCTCGTGCGCGCGGCTCGTCCGGAGATGCCCGTCGAGCAAGCGTCGCTGGAGGCCCTGTCTCGCCTCTGCCAGACGCTTGTGAACAGTAGCGAGTTTCTGTACCTGCGTTGAAAGGGAGCCGACCGTGCGCGCCACCGTCCCGTTGCCATATTCGCCGCCAAACCTCTCGCGCCGCGAGCTTCTGCAAGCGTCGGGGCTCGGTCTGGGGACGCTGGTGCTCGACTATTTGTTGGCACGCAACGAGGCGCGGGCGGCCGACGGCGGGCCGGCGTTTCGCGGCACTCCGCGAGCCAGGTCCGTCATCATGCTCGTGCAAAATGGCGGTCCGAGCCAGATGGATCTATTCGATCCCAAGCCGGAACTGACGAGGCAGTCCGGCAAGACGATGACCGTGGAGACCTTTCAGAAGGGAAACTCCGACAAGTTGATGGCATCGCCGCTGGAATTTCGCCGTTATGGCGAATGCGGGATGGAGATCAGCTCGCTCCTGCCCAACCTGGGGTCGGTGGCCGACGATCTCTGCCTCGTGCGATCGATGTTCTCGGAGCACAACAACCACACCGAAGGGCTCGTGTTGCTCAACACGGGCAAGATCTTTCCCGGCCGGCCGGCGCTCGGCTCGTGGGTGAGCTACGCGTTGGGAACGGAGAACGACAGCCTGCCCGCCTACATCGTGCTGCGCGACCCCGAGGGGTATAACACCAGCGGCACGTTGCTCTGGCAGAACGGCTGGCTACCCGCGGAATATCGTGGGACCGAGGTGGCCACGCAGGGCGCGCCCGTTCTCAACCTCTCGCCGCGGCAGCCGGTCGCGGCGGAGCTGCGCCGCGGGCAGCTCGATGTGCTGGCGCGTCTGAATGAGCGACACCGACTCGACTATCCGCACGAATCGGAACTCGAGGCCCGCATTCGCAATTATGAACTGGCCGCCCGAATGCAGCTTGCGGCCGGGGCGCTGCTCGACCTTTCCACGGAAACCGCCGAGACTCAACGGCTCTACGGGCTCGACCGGCCGGAGACCGCCGGCTATGGCCTGCGATGCCTGATGGCGCGGCGGCTGGTCGAAAGCGGCGTGCGCTTCATCCAGGTCTTTCCGCCGGTGAAGCCGCAATCGCAGCCCTGGGATGCGCACTCCAACGTCAAGACCGAGAACGAGGCGATCTGCGGTAAGTGCGACCAACCTTCCGCCGCCCTCATCAAAGACCTGAAGCGGCGCGGCCTGCTGGAAGACACGCTCGTTATCTGGTCGGGCGAATTCGGCCGCTTGCCCGTATCGCAGAATGGTTCCGGCCGCGACCACAATCGCAACGCCTTTTCCTTGCTCTTGGCCGGCGGCGGGGCGCGCGGTGGGTATGTTCATGGAGCGACCGACGAGGTGGGCTATCAGGCGGCCATCGATCGCGTGAGCGTGCACGATCTGCATGCCACCGTTTTGCACCTTCTCGGGCTCGACCACCGCGGCCTGACGTATTATCACCACGGCAGCGACGAGAGTCTGACCGACGCTCGCGTCACGCGCGCCAGCATCGTAAAGGACCTGCTGGCGTGAAGCGTCGCAGGGCGATAAGGTCGTGGTTCGCATCATCCGGCAATGGGATTCTGGCGAGACACTGCGTGATGTTGTCGTGCGATGGGGGCAGTGAACGTGGGGCGTGATGCGTTCTTGGCCCGCGTGCGCGAGGCGGCTCGATCGGGTGCCAAATACCGTGTCGATGTCGAGCCCGTGCCGGAAGACGTGGGCTATTGCGGCGCGGGTGACGATCCGCCGAGCAGGCTCGTTGCCGAAGTGAACGCCGTCGGGGGCCAGGGCCTGGTCGTGGCCGACCGCGCGGCCGCCAGAGCCGCATTGGCCGAGTTGCTCGCAAGATATTCGCCCGCGAAGGCGCTATGCTGGCGGCATCCGTTTCTCGATGCGCTGGGGCTCGATGAGTTGCTGGCGTCCAGGAACATCGCGCAGATCGATCATCGCGTTCTCGAAGCCGCCGACCACGAGCAGCGGCGCGGTGAGATGCTGGCGGCCGATATCGGCATTACGAGCGCGACGGTTGCCATTGCCGAAACAGGCACGCTCGCGATGGCTAGCGGACCTGGCACGGAACGCGTGGCCAGCCTCCTGCCGCCGATTCACATCGCGGTGATCGGGGCCGATCAGATCGTGCCCGACCTGTTCGATTTCTTCGCTGCGATGCAAGAATCGTCGTCCGACATGCCCAGCAATTGGGTGTTGATCACGGGCCCCAGCAAGACAGGCGATCTGGAGCTGAAGCTGACCACGGGCGTGCATGGACCGGGTCATTGGCACGTCATCGTCGTGCGCGAGCCTTAATGGGCCATCACCCTTTTTCGCAACGGGCTTATTCCGAGTCGTAGTCCTTCTGGGGCTGGCTGGCGCCTCCCATCATGTCGCCCGCGCTGGACGAAACGGCGGGACTCGAGCCGGGAGCCATCGATTCCGGAGCGGGAGTCGATTTGGACGGTGCCATCCGCGGTGCCGGAGCCTTCTTGCTCTTCTTGACGGCGGCCTTCTTCGGAGCGGCCTTTTTGGCGGCGGCCTTCTTGGCGGGCATTGTCTTGGGCGACTTCTTGGCGGCCTTTTTAGTGGCAGCCGGCTTCTTCCGCGCCGCGCTCTTCGGGGCGGCCTTTTTCATGCCTTTCTTGGGGGCTGCCTTCTTCGCCGCCTTTTTGCCAGCTTTCTTGAATGCGCTCGCGGGCGTCTTCTTGGCCGCTTTCTTCTTCGCCTTCGCCATGTGCAATCTCCAGAGGCTTATATTCGCTCGGGCTCGACAGAGTGGCAGTCTAACGATGACTCAGATCGCTTGCAACTTTTTTGCAAATTTCTCCGGGAGGCTGTTTGGTGGCTACAATCGGGACGGAATTTCGAACCTCTGCTGGCCGCAACCATGCACGTTTTCAGGAGAGTGCGAGCCCTTTTATCGGTGGTCCTCCTGCTGTCGTCTCGCACGGCCTTGGCTGCTGACGAGGCCCGGCCCGCCTACCGCATCGCCGCCTTTTCGGCCGACGTCACGATCCCCCTCGGCCACCGCTGCATGGGCATTCTGCCCGTCAAAGCCCAAACCATCGACGACCCGCTGGAAGCTCACGGTTTTGTGTTGCTGGGGCCCGATGAGCCGGTCGTCCTCCTGGCACTCGACTGGTGCGAGGTGCGAAACGGAGCTTACGATCAATGGCGTGACGCGCTCGCCGTGGCGGCGGGCACCACTCGCGATCGCGTCCTGGTAAGTTGCCTGCACCAGCACGACGCCCCCGTCGTCGACAGCGGGGCCCAAACGCTGCTGGACGGCGTTGGCCTCTCGGGCGAGCTCTACGATACGGCCTTTCACGCCGCGTGCATCGATCGCACGGCTGCTGCATTGGCCGCGAGCCTCGCGTCGGCGCGGCCGGTGACCCACGTCGGTATCGGGCAAGCCAAGGTCGAGAGAGTTGCATCGAGCCGCCGTATCGTTTCCGCCGGCGATGTGAGATGGGACCGCTACAGTTCGTCCGGCGGCAACCGGGAGCACAGCGAGGCACCGGAAGGAGATATCGATCCGTATCTGAAGACGATCAGCTTCTGGCATGGCGATACCCCGCTCGTCGCCTTGCACTCCTATGCCACGCACCCCATGAGCTATTACGGCCGTGGCGGCGTGAGTGCCGACTTCGTGGGGCTGGCTCGTCGCCGGCGGGCGAAGGACGACAGCCGGATCGCACAAATCTACGTCTCGGGGTGCAGCGGCGACGTCACTGCCGGCAAATACAACGACGGCACGCCGCTCATGCGGCCAGTGCTGGCGGACCGTATCTACGTGGCGATGGAGCGCGCCTGGGATGCGACCGAGCGATTTCCACTCGAACAGGTCGCCTTTCGTACCGTACCGGTCGATCTGCCGTTTCATGAAGGGGCGGAGTTCACGCGCGAGCCGCTCGAACGAACGCTGGCCGATGGTACGGCGAAGATCGGCGATCGCATCCTGGCGGCGATGGGCCTGAGCAGTCTCGATCGCATCGCACGCGGGCAGCCGATCGATCTGGCCTGCCTCGAAATCGGCCGGGCCAAGATCGTGCTCTTTCCCGGCGAGGCGTTCGTGGGTTACCAGCTCATGGCCCAGCGCATGTCGCCCGATTCATTCGTTCTCTCGATCGGTTACGGAGAATGTTGGCCTGGGTACATCCCCACGGAAATTGCATTTGCCGAGCGTTTCAATCACGACTGGCGGTGGGCCGGACGTGGCAGCGAAGTGCGCATGCGCGACGCTCTGCAAAAACTGCTGGCCGCCGCACCTCTGTTGGCGACGGAAGACCTCTACGGCATGGAGGGACCGCAATCCGTCGTGATCGCGCCGGATCGATCGAGAGCGGCCTTTATTCGCCGCTGGGTGGATGCCGAGACGCGCGGCGAGCGATTTTCGCTCTGGCTTACCGACGGCGATCCCTCGTCGGGCCGTTCATTGGAACCAGACGAGCCCGATGCCCGGTCGCCCGTGTTCTCGCCGGATGGCAACTGGATCGCCATACGTTCCACGCGTGGACGTCCCGATGGTTGGGTACAGACGCCGGCCGTTCCCCCGCAGTCCGACGCGGCCACCGACATTTGGCTCGTCTCGGCCGATGGTCGCCGAACGTTGCCGCTCGCGGGTCGTGAAAAGCCCTATGGGCGTGTCTTCAACGATCCGTTCTATGGACGGGTTGCTTTCTCGCCCGACGGCCGCTTCCTGGCATTCGTCGCCGACGATGGCCGGGACCCGCGGACCGCCGAAGAGCTCGCGGCCGATGTCTATGTCGTCCGGCCGGACCAGGGTGAAGGGTACACTGGGTATGGCGCGGCACAGGTCTGGGTGGCCGAACTTGATCTGGCATCGGCCGAGCACGCCGCCAAAAATGTGCGGCGTCTGACGGACGATGCCGTCTGGTATGGCGACGTGCAATGGTCGCCCGACGGCCGCACGCTGTTCTGCCACGCGAACAAGACCGAAGACGTCGAAGCGGTGCGGCACAGCATCAACAAGGATTTCGACATCTGGGCCATCGATGTCGCGAGCGGCGATCAGCGGCAAGTCACCGACGGGCCGGGACCCGAAGTCTCGCCACGTGTATCGCCCGACGGATCGCGGCTGATCTGTCTGAGTTCTCCGCGCAAAGGGCCCCATGTCGATATTCTCAATCTGCGGCTCGTGGCTCTCGAAGGCAGCGAGGCAGTCCCGCCGCAACGGATTCTTTACGATCACCACGCCTCGCCGACCAGCGTCGCTCCGCACCCCGTGCCGGCCTTCCCCTTGCCCGACGAATGCTGGGACGGAACGCAAGCGGTCTGGTACACCCACTTCCGCCGCATGCAGACCGACACGGTGCGGGTTGATCTGGAAACGGCTCAGGGCGTTTGCGACGCGGCAACAGTGGATCCGTTGAGCCCGCTCGCCCAGTGTTGGGCCGCGCGCGAACGATTGTCTCCGCCCAGCACTCGACTCCTCAAACAGCGGTGGCTGGCCGAAGAACGGGTTGTCACGTGGAGCGACGACGAATGGCAGCTCGAAGGTACGATCACCATACCGCCCCGAGGTAAAGCTCCCTATCCGCTCGTCGTCTATCCTCATGGTGGGCCGCACAGCCGGTCGACCAACGGCTTCGGCTCCACGGCCCAGATTCTGGCGGCGCACGGATACTTGGTGTTCCAGCCGAATTTTCGTGGTTCCGCCGGTTACGGCCTGGCCTTTCTGGACGCCGATCGCCGAGATTTCGGCGGCGGCGATATGCGTGATATCCTCTCGGGCATCGACCTGCTTGTCGACCGTGGGCTGGCCGATGCGCATCGGCAATTCGTCTATGGCATCAGCTACGGCGGCTACATGACCTGTTGGTTGGTCGGCCACACCAAACAGTTTGCGGCGGCGGTGGCCCAAAATGCGGTCACCGACCTGAACGTCATGTGGGGGACGAGCGATATTCAGAGCTGGACGCAATGGGAACTCGGCGGCTCTCCCTGGGAAATCGCCGACGCGATGCGGCGCCACAGTCCGATCACCTACGTCGATCAGGTCACCACGCCGACGTTGATCTTGCACTCGCGCGACGACCGCCGCTGCCCGCTGCCGATGGGCAGGATGTATCACCAATCGCTGTTGGCCCGCCACGTCCCGACGGGAATGGTCGTTTACCCCGATGAAGGGCACAGTATCCGGCAACCCCGGCATCAGGTCGACGTGCTGCGACGTGTGCTGGATTGGTTCGCGGAGCATGACCCGGGCCGGAGTCGCGAATGACTCGGGCCCGGGAGATCGGGACAGCTTTGACGCGCTAGAAACCCGAGTCGTCGGTGCCGAGGAGCTGTGAGATGTGCTGCTCCATGATTCTTTGACGTTCGGCGGAACGTTTCTTTACGGCGTCGCGCAGCCTCTGCAACTGGCTTTCCAGACGCTTGATCTCCAATTCGCGACGCTGCTGCCGGACGGCGAAGTGATTTTCGACAACGGCCACCAGCTTGCGTCGAACCTGCTCGCGATCGTCATCATTCGCCGCACGGTGGAATTGCTCGACGAGTTGCCTGGTCTGGAGTTCTAGCTCCATGTCGGCCTTGGCCAATGCGTACATTTCCGGATCGGTCTGCTCCAGGCGTTCCATGTCGCCACGGCTCGCCGGCGAGGTTCGTGAATGCACCCTGAGCACGTCTCGCGTGCCCATCATGAGCGCGTCTCGCGTGCTCATCTCGCCGGCCGGCCGCATACCTCCGTCGCGAACTCCCGCGGCTGGTTGCCGCCCACGGCGGCCGGGCTGCTCGGCGTCGCGCTCGTCGCCTCGACCGGGCTGGTCTCCCTGCTCGCGTTGGCGCTGTGCGGCATCACGATCGAATAAGCCGCGGCGCCGGAGCTCGGAGTCACCACCGGCGTCACGGTCCGCTGCCTCTTCGCGCTCCGGTGCCACCGTATCTCTGCGGGAAGCGTCATCGCGGTTCTCGTCTCTGCGGACGTCGTCTTGAGCGCGTGCCGCCAAAGCGCAGCCCAATACAAGGCTCAAACCGATCGCGAATCGATAACAACGCAGCATGAAAATCTCCTTTCAAAGTGCATTACAGCGAACTCAGCTCGATTTCCGACTCCAGTTCATCCATTTCTTCTTGTACCCACCGGGCACGTTCGAAACGGCCGTGGACTTCGCTTTGAACGGCCCCCAACGACCAGGCCGCGCTCTCGATCTCGTCGGCCAATTCATCGTCCCAATCGAAACCGGCAGTTGCAGCGGTGGATTCTCTGCCCTGCGGCGCGCGGGCGATCTCGCGGTGGGGTGCAACTCGGCGCCAACTCACGAGGCCCACGACGAGGGCCACCGACGCGGCTAGCGCCAGGACGACGGCCATTCTCCGGCTACGGGCCGTACGCCGCCCCAGGCGGCCGCAGACCTGCCGCACGAGCAGGTTTTGGGCAACATCTGGTTGCGACGCATCCAACAAGTGCGAGAACGCCGCCCACGCTTCGTCGAGCGCGGCGCGCTCGGCATTGTCGTTGGGGCCCGAAGGTGAGTCGCTCATGATCCGTTTTTCTCGACGAGCAATCTGCGCAACGCCTGTAGGGCGCGATGGTTATGACTGAGCACCGTATTGAGCGGCGCTCCCAGGATCTCGGCGATCTCGGAGAACCCCAAGTCGCCGTAATATCGCAACAGCAACACGCGCCGCTGCGGTTCGTTCAGCATGTTCAGGGCCGAGGTCAACTGAGCCCGAGCTTCCTCGGCAAGCAATGTTTCCCAGGGAGAGCGCTCGCCGTCGACCGGCTCGAGCGGGCGTATTCCTTCGTCGGATGCGGGCATTACCTTCCGCGGACGGCGTGCCCGGTCGCATGCCAACCTGTCGGCGATGCGCAACAGATAAGCTCGTTCGCGGCCCGTGTCGACATAACGATGCCGCGCCTGCCAGGCGCGGCAGAACACATCCTGGAGCAGATCCTCGGCCGCCGAGCGATCTCGTACCAGGCCGACGAGATAGCCCAGCACGCTCCGCCCATGGTCGTGGACCCACCGCGAGACGAGCTCACGCTGGTTGGCCTCGCGGCCGGGATCGTTCATCACCACAAATAGATAAACGCGATGCGGGGCGATTTATTGCGGCGAATGGCCCGACTTGCGTTTTTGTTGGGCCTGTTTCTTGCGCTCTTTTTGCAGCTTGCGTAGCCGACCGCCCGGTGCCCAGAGTTTGAGAGCGGCGGCCCGCTGTTTATCTTTGATCTCTTTGCGTCGCCGTTTGCTCAGCTCGCGACGTCCGCCGGCCTGGCGTTCGGCTTCCTCCGCATGCATCCGTGCCAGAATCTCGGCGGCCGTCGGTCGCTCCGCCGGCTTCTGCTTGGCTTTCTTCTTGGCCATGCCGGCAAGCATATCCGACGCGCGGCGCGGGTCAAGCAGCCGGGTAGTGGGTCGATTTGAATTTACGAATCCGAATCCGTGGGACGCTTCTTATACGGGCCGCGCTTCTTCGCCACAGGTAGCGGCAGCATTTCGACAATATCCGCGATCGTCATCGGGTATTCAATCAAACTGTTCTTCATCGCGGGCGGCATGCGTAAGGTCATGTGCTTGCGGATGAAATTGTGGTGCATGAAGTTGATGGCGATCTGATAGGCCATGTTCTCGGCCTTCTTCGAAAACGCATTCGTTAGCCGCGTCCAGCGCCGGCTTTCCATGCGGATGTTCAAGTTCTGCCGCTCGGCGTAGCTGGTCGAGATATGGTCGGGGTCGGGGTTGGAACGACAACAATAAAAATACGGTGCGCACATATCCTGGTTTGATTACGACATCAACAAGGATTTGTCCGAACGCGAAATGCCGACAGAATACCCAGACTCAGCGCCACCAGACGACGCCGACTAGGGCTTGCCTTCCCAACGCGTCTTTGCCGCCTTCTTCGCGATAGCCTTGCGCTGCTCGACCGTGAGATTGGCCGTGCGCGCCTTCCCTCCCCTGCTGCCACCCAGCTTGCCCAACTCGACGGGCTGCGCGGTTCTTGCCTTCGTAGGGGTCGGGCGCGGCTTCCTTGGGCGCGTCGCCCGTGGCCTGATCGACGATCTTGCGGGCCAGCTCTATGGGGTCGTCGAGCTGGTTGCGGCGCTTCTTGCTTGGGCGGGTAGGCATGCTCTGAATATGTTCTACTGGGCGGTACGTCAACGGAGATCGCCAACATGCGTTACACGGCGTTGGCCATAGTTGTCCTGATCATGGTTGGCTGCCGCGGGCCAAGTGGACCTGGATGCTTGGCGCGGAGCGGTGGCGATGGCCTGTAAGATATCGGGGCGGTCGGCCGAGACTCGTCCGGCCGAATAGGCCAGAGCGCCGACCAACTAAGTCGTAGCCCACTACCGACCAGCTACAACAGGCAAGAGGAGTTCCGAATGTCAAAGGCGCTAAGGGTTTTGATTACAGGCGCGGCACGCGGCATAGGAATGGCAACGGCGCAGGTACTTGCCAACCGAGGGCATTCAGTCGTTGCCACCGACCTATCCGCGTTGAGTGGATTGGAAGGCATCCAGGCACATGTGCTCGATGTCACCAGCGATGACTCCGTGGCGCGGTGCCTCAAAGAGGTTGGTCCGCTCGATGCAATCGTCAACAACGCAGGCATAACTACTGGCGGAGGGCCGGTGGAAGGCTATCCACTTGATCGTTTCCGACAGATGTTCGAGACAAACACGCTCGGCCCGTTGCGCCTAATCCAGGCGGTCTTGCCCGCCTGGCGAAAGCGGGGCTCCGGCGTCATCGTGAATGTGTCGAGTGTGAACGGCCGAGTCGCCTCGCCGCTCCGGGCAGCCTACAGCGCCTCCAAGTTCGCGCTCGAAGCCTTGACGGAATCACTGCACTTGGAAGTCCGTCACTTTGGAATACGCAGCGTGTTAATCGAGCCCGGAAACGTCGCTACTGGCATAAAAGGGATCGAGCCTCGTCAAGGACCAGCCGACTACGCCGGACTTTGGGAGCAGTGCGCCGGAACCGATACCAAAATGACGGGGCCATCTGGTCCACCGGGACCCGAAATCGTCGCATTAGCCATCGCCAGTGCAATCGAAGACCCCGCGACACCGCTCCGTGTACCGGTCGGCCAGGACGCCCAGATGATTTTGGGATTGCGAAGAAGCCTCGACGATCAGGCATTCGAAGATGCAATGAGAAAGGCCCTTGGGTTCACGTGGTGAGCTGGGCGAGGACATCGGAAAACCAGATTTCAAAATGACCCATTACCAGCAGCCGGGAGCGGCTTGTTCTTGCGCGATGCAAGCCCTAAAATCGATGCGCAGCCCGGCCTTACGTCGCCGGGCCTGTTTGTTCTCGGCACCTCGTCGTTGCACTAGGGTAGAAGGCGCGCTATGCCCCGTCGGTTCGTCAACCAATTCGGTCACCAAGAAGCGATCGACCAGATCTTTCTCGTCTCGCAGAAGCAATTGCGGCCGAACCGCAACGGCAACTTGTATTTGCAGGTCGAGCTTTCGGACCGCAGCGGCACGATCAGCGCGCGGATGTGGAATGCCACCGAGTCCGAATATCGCAACTTCGACGATGGCGATTTCGTACGCGTCGAGGGGAACACGCAGCTCTATCAGGGGTGTCTACAACTCATCGCCTCCAACATCTGCAAGGCGCGGGACGACGAAATCGAGTACGGCGATTTCATGCCGGTCGGTCCGCAAGAGATCGACCGCCTCGCGGTTCGCTTGAAAGAGTTGTTGCGCGGTATGAACAACGCGCACCTGCTGAACCTGGCCGAATGCTTCTTGATCGACGACGAGTTCATGGGGCGATTCATGCGTGCCCCGGCCGGTGTCAAGAACCATCACGCGTATGTCGGCGGTCTGCTCGAGCATGTCGTCAGCCTGATGGAAGTCTGCTCGCGCGTGGCTCCGCTCTACCGCGCGCTCGATGGCGACCTGCTGCTGATGGGGGCGTTCCTGCACGATCTCGGTAAGACCGGCGAGCTGAGCTACGATCGGGGGTTTGCCTACACCGACGAAGGGCAGCTCATCGGGCACGTGGTGATGGGGGTGGGCATGCTGGAAGCCAAGTTGCGCGAGGCCGAGCGGCTCTCGGGCGAAGCGATGCCCGAGGAGTTGGCCCTGCGGTTGAAGCACATGATTATCGCGCATCACGGACAATACGAGTACGGCAGCCCAAAACTGCCCATGACGCTGGAAGCGGTGGCCCTCAATCAGCTCGACAACCTCGACGCCAAGTTGCACAGTTTCGAGCAATTGATGCGCGACGATCCGAACGTCGAAAGCTGCTGGACCACCTACAACCAGAGTCTCGGGCGCAAGCTCTTCAAGGGGCACGATTTCTCGCGGGACGGGTGGCTGGCCACGGCCGAACGCAACGGCCGTAACAGCGACTGACGAAACCTGAATGGGGAGCGCCGCGTGCGAAAAATCGGCCGAGAGACGCCGGTTTTCGTGGAGTTCGATTCGGTCTTGCCGGTTGCTCTAAGAGCGGCTGACAGAACCCGAAGGTCCGAGCGCCTTGGGCGCAAGAATCGGCCGTGAAACGCCGATTCCTGTGAAGCTAAATCCGGTTTTGTCGGTTGCTCTAAGCTAAGTGTGAGTCGGTGCCGCGGGCAGACCGGGAACCGGTGGTCGGTTCTTTGGCAATCTCGAAAAGATTTCTGGGCCACGGCGTTTCGCTGTCCATGTCTGATGCCGATCAAGACCTCGTCAACGAGCTACTCTCGTTTGTCAGCCGGCCGAAATATCGTCCGGCCAAGCCGCGGCAACTCGCCAAGAAGCTGAATGTGCCCGAGTACCGCTTGCCCGAGTTCAAGCGGATCGTCAAAGACCTGGTGAAGAAGGGTCGGCTGACGTATGCCGATAAGCACCGCATTCTGCCGCCCGCCGGTGCCGGCCAAAAGCCGCACAAGCGCCAGCCGACCGAAGGACACATCACGGGTATCTTTCGCCGCAACCAGGCGGGATTCGGTTTTGTACGGCCCGCCGGCACCTTGCCCGGTCAGGGCCGGGAGCAGGATATCTACGTTGCCGCACAGGACACCGCCGATGCAGCCAGCGGCGACGTCGTGCTCCTACGTCTCTTGAAGGGAGCTGACAGAGAGCGGGGTCCTCGTGGCGTCATCACCGAGATCATCGAGCGCGAAACGCACCAATTCGTGGGTTTGTATTTCGAGCGGGCCGGAACCGGTTGGGTGCGTGTCGACGGCGGTCTTTTCGCGCGACCCATCGCGGTGGGCGATCCGGGCGCCAAGAACGCTCAGCCCGACGACAAGGTCGTCTTCGAAATGGTGCGGTTTCCCACCCATACGCACGAAGGCGAGGGCGTGATCGTCGAGGTGCTGGGCGGCCGCGGCGAACCCGGCGTCGACACGCTTTCGATCCTCCGTGAGTACAACCTGCCGGAGGCGTTCACCGACGATGTCTTGGAGGCGGCTCGTCAGGAGGCCGATCGCTTCGACGAAGCAAACCTCGCCGGTCGGCTCGATCTGACGGCCGAGACGATCATCACCATCGATCCCGTCGACGCGCGGGATTTCGACGATGCCATTTCGCTGCGACGAGAAGCGAACGGGCATTGGACGCTGGGGGTCCACATCGCCGACGTGTCGCACTTCGTCCGGCCGGGCACGCCGATCGATCGGGCGGCTTACGAGCGCGGCACGAGCGTCTATCTGCCCGATCGTGTCGTGCCGATGTTGCCGGAGATCATCTCCAATGGCTTGGCCAGCCTACAGCCCAACCGCGTGCGCTACACCAAGACTGCGTTGCTCGAGTTCACCGCCGAAGGCGTGCCGGTGGCCTCCGAGTTCCATACGGCGGCGATCCAGAGCAAGCGCCGGTTCACTTACGAAGAGATCGACGAGTACCTGTCCGATCGCGAGAAGTGGCGATCGCGGTTGACTCCGGAGGTGCATTCGCTGATCGCTCGCATGCACGAATTGGCCATGATCCTCAGGGCCCGCCGGCTGGCGCGCGGGGCGCTCGAGCTCTCGATGGACGAGGTCAAGGTCGATCTCGATCGGCACGGTCGCGTCGTCGGCGCGCACAAGGTGGTCAACACCGAGAGCCACCAGGTCATCGAGGAGTTCATGCTGGCCGCCAACGAAGCCGTGGCCCGGCGACTGCACCAGGCCGAATGGCTCTTTCTGCGGCGCGTGCATCATTCTCCCGACCCGCGCAAGCTGCAAGCCCTCACCGAGTTCGTCGCCGCGCTCGGTTTCCAGACGGAAAGCCTTCAGAGCCGCTTTGAGTTACAGAAGATATTGCGCGACGTGCTCGGCCAACCCGAACGGCAGGCGGTGAACTATGCCCTGCTGCGCAGCCTACAGCGAGCCGTTTACAGCCCCGAGGAAGAAGGACACTTCGCGCTGGCCAGCGATTGCTACTGCCACTTCACCTCGCCGATCCGTCGCTATCCCGATCTGACGATCCACCGCTTGCTAGAGTTGCTCTTGAAGGGCGGTAAACCGCGCCAGGATTTCTCGCAGTTGGCCGTGCTCGGCGAGCACTGCTCCGAGCGCGAGCAAAGGGCGGAAGAGGCCGAGCGCGAGCTCACCAAGGTGAAGTTGCTCAACTATCTCAGCGAGCGGATCGGCCAAGAGCTGAACGCCGTTATCACGGGGGTCGAGTCGTTTGGCTTCTTCGCCCAAGGCGTCGAGTTGCCGGCCGAAGGGTTGGTTCACCTCACGTCGTTGACCGACGACTCCTATCAATACGATCGCCGCAGCCACACCCTTTCCGGTCGCCGCGAGGACAATCAATTCCGACTGGGCGATCGCGTCCGCGTGGTCGTGGCGCGGGTCGACGTTGACCGCCGCGAACTCGATTTCCGATTGGTCGAGCGCCGCGGGCGGGCGAATGGAGAGGCGGGTGAGGAACGCGAACCGTTTACTCGCCGACCCACCGCCGATTTCGATGTTGGCCGTGGTGAAGCAGAGCAGCCGGGCCAGCATCGCCGGGCCGGAAAGAAAGAAAAACAGGGAAAGAAGCGCGGCAAGAAGCGATTCCGATCCTGAGCCTCGCCGCCGACGGACCGTTCAGCCGAGCTCGATCCGGCGATGATCGATCCGCTTGGGATCGAAAATGCCCAATCCTAATGTCGCGGCCAGCGGAATGTGCTCGGGCTGGCGCATCTCAAACTGCTCGGAAGGGGCCTTGATGCCATTGCCCATATCGACCATGCGGTAATCGCCCTCCAGGCCCATACGGGCGACCGAAGGCCAACCCTCCTCGGCCCGCTTGGCGTCGATGATCCGCCAACCGACGTGGTCGATGGCCACGGGATCGGTGGCGAAGAGCAGGCTTTTGTATTCCCAGGTCGCGAACGTCTTGTTCCAGTTCCCCGGCCCGCCTTCCCATGTACCGAGCAACCCGTCGACGATCTGTAGCACCGCCTTTTGGCGAATCGGCGGCAGCGAGACGGCGGCGGGTATGAACTCGCCGCACTGGTTCACCGCCGCGCCGTGATAATAGCCCACCGCCGCACGGAACTCGGAGAGGTGGCTGCGGGCGACGTTGTTCACCGAGCCATGTGAGAGATTCTTGAGCGAGAGCGTCACGCCCGCCGAGCGGTGGTCCTTGAGCACCGGGATGGAAATGAACTTGTCGACCTTCCGCGAGATGATCTTGGAAACGTGCGAGCGAAAGCGGCGATCGTCGTCCTGATGCGCCGGTGAGCAATAGGCCATCTCGCGGTAAATGTCGCGATCGTAACCCGCGACATGATCTTTCGGCTTGCCGGGCAAAAAACCGTCGATATCGACCTGCAATTCGTCGTACTGCGTCGATGAACATTCCCAGTGCACACCCTCGGGCAGAATCTTGTCGTAACCGCAGGCCAGGAACTCGTCGCGGTAGCGCTCGAAGACGAGGATGTCGTGGCGGCGAACACCGGCGGATTGCAAGCCGTCGATGAGCGCCCAAACAACCTCGAAGCTGGAGATCGAATCAGGCTTACCGACGGGCACGACCTTGATGCCCACGCGATCTCCGGGCGAAAAGAAAAATCGCCAGGCCTCGGTCGCATCATCGCTGCCGACCAGATCGCGCAGGCCGCGGTCGACCATCGTGCGCACCACGTTGCGGTCGCGCTTCTTGTTGTGGATCGATCCGGGATGGTGGACTTCCACGACGCGTCCTGGAAACGGTCCCGGAATGCCCAGCTTGTTGCCGAATGCGACCCCTGCGAGGTCGAGCGGAGCTTGGTGCCCGACGAGCGAGCGCCTACCCAGCCAGCCTGCGGCTCCTCCCGCGACGATTCCCAGCGCCGCACCCGTTACGAACGAACGGCGGTCCATCTCAGTACCTCGGCAAGAATAACCTGGAGAGACAAACCCGATCGCGCCGCGTGACGCCACGCTTGACGTCCGTCTCGGGGCAATCGTACCTGCGCTTGCAGGGTAACTCTCGGCCGAGGCAGGTGCAAGGAGCGAGGCGATCCGCCCCTGTTGCCGTCAGCCTTCGCTCAGCGGCCCCGCACCGCATTGCCAGGCGTCTTCCTTGCGAATGCGGAATTCGACGAAGCGATCTGCTTCGATCGCGGCACGGGCCCCCGCCAAGAGACGCTGGTAGTACGTCAGGTTGTGGATCGACAGTAGCACCGGGCCGAGCATCTCGCGGGCCATGAAGAGATGTCGCAGGTAGCCGCGGCTGTGCCGGCAAGCGAGGCAGTGACAGTCGTCCTCGAGCGGCTGCCGATCGCGCTCGAATCGCTTGTTACGGAGACGGACCGGCCCCGCGTCGGTGAAGGCCACGGCGTTGCGGCCGTTGCGCGTCGGCATGACGCAATCGAACAGATCGACGCCCCGCTCGACGGCCGCTAACAGGTCTTGCGGCCGACCGACTCCCATCAAGTAGCGTGGTTTGTCGATGGGCAGCGCCGGAGCCGTGAAATCGAGCACACGGTACATCTCCTCCGGCGCTTCTCCCACGCTCAATCCGCCGATCGCATAGCCGGTGAACTCCAACTCCGCCAACCGCTCTGCGCACCACATGCGTAGCGGTTCGTCGAGGCCGCCCTGCACGATGCCAAACTGCGCCTGATCGGCGCGGCGATGCGCGTCGCGCGAGCGCTCGGCCCAGCGCACCGTGCGTTCGGTGGCCTCGCGTACGACGGCCGGCTCGTTCGGCAAGGCAACGACATGGTCGAGCACCATCGACACGTCGGAACCGAGCGTTTCTTGGATGGCGACGGCCCGCTCGGGCGAGAGCGAGAGCAAGCTTCCGTCGATGTGGGAACGAAACCGCGCGCCTTCCTCGGTGATGCGCGCCATCACCGCCAGGCTGAAGATCTGAAAACCGCCGCTGTCGGTGAGGATCGGGCCGCGCCACCCCATGAAGGAGTGCAGGCCGCCGAGCTCGGCGACCACTCCTTCGCCGGGCCGCAAGGCCAGGTGGTACGTGTTCGCCAGCACCATCTGCGCGCCGGTCGAGCGGACGTGCTCGCTCGTCAGCCCCTTGACCGTGCCCTGCGTGCCCACCGGCATGAAGGCCGGCGTCTCCACCGCGCCGTGCGGCGTGCGAAACGAGCTGCGCCGGGCGCGGCAGCCGGTATCCGTGTGGAGGACCCGGAACGCGAACTCGGCCGGCTCAGTCACCGCGCAATTTCAACGCGTGCATCGTCAGCTTCTCGCGCACCTCGTTCAAGCTGGTGACACCGAAGTTCTTGCACTCGAGCAATTCGTCGCCTGTGCGGCGGAGCAGCTCGCCGATGGTGCTGATGCCCAGCTTGATCATGCACTTGCGGGCACGCACCGAGAGATTGAGGTCGGCGATCGGCTTGTTCAGCAGGGCCTGCTCGTCGGGCGTCATCACCTCGGGCTCGAATGCGACGTCGGGCACTCGCTTTTCGCCCGCGAATTGGCCCAGCGACAGCCCCTTGGACGACATCATCTCCTTGATCTCGACGAGCGACGTCTCGCCGAAATTCTTGCTCGACAGGAGCTCTTGTTCGGTGGTGCGGGCCAGGTCGCCGAGCGTCAGCAGACCCATCTTTTGCAGGCAGTTGCGGCTGCGCACCGAGAGCTCGAAATCGGTCACGGGCAGATTGAGCACCTGGCTCAAGCGATCGCGGCGGCGCTGAGCGTCTTCGTCGAAATACATCTCGCCCGAGGCTTGGGCGTCTTTGAAGAACAACCGGGCGCGATAGTGATTGGGGAAGGCGTCCAAGATGCGCTGGTAACACTGCCGGGCCTTTTCGTATTGCTGGCGATCTTCATACAGGATGGCCAGGTTCAAAAGCGCGCCCAAGTGCGCGGGAAACCGCGAGGTCGAACGCTGATACAGATCGAGCGCCGTCTCGTCGTTGCCGCGGCGATCGTTCTCGACGGCCAAGGCGAACAGCGCACCGGGGTGCTTGGGATCGTTTTCGACGGCCCGCTCGAGCAAGGCCACCACTTCGTTTGGATTTCCGCCGATCGCCGCCACGGTGGCGCCGCGCTGGTACAGGTACTCGGCGGTCTGCTCGACCGCGCCCGAAAGCCCATCGAGTATCTTGAGCGCGCCGGCGGGATCGCCCAAATAACGCGTGGATTCCGCGCGGCCGAGCGTGCAAGCGTCGCTGTCGTAGCCGGCCTTGTTGGCGGCCTCATAGGCTTCGATGGCGGCCCGGTATCCTTCTTGGGCGAAGTGTGCCTTGCCGAGATAGTATTTGGCCACTCCGCCTTGCGCTGCCGCCAGCGTTTCACCGGCCAGCCGGAAGCGACCGAGCAGGTAATACGCGATGCCGAGGTGCAACTTCGCCTGAGGGTTGTCGGAAGGCTTGGCTTCCATCTCTTGGACGGTCTCGCGCAGGATCCGATAGTTCGTGGGATCGGCGCTGAGGGCGTCCATCAAACGACGCACGGTAGCGGCGTCGAACGCACTGTCCGACAAGAGCAACTGCTTGAAATCGACTTCCAGAGCCTGAACCATGCACCTCTCTCCAAACTACAGTGAACCGCACGTCCCACGGGCCGCCGTTGACCAGCGCGGGCGTCGGCGCCGAGCAACCGACAAAAAACCGAGTGAAAGCCAGCAGTGGGAGTCGAACCCACAACCCCCGCATTACGAATGCGGTGCTCTGCCAATTGAAGCTATGCTGGCAGAACCGCGTTTTTCCCGCGATTCATGGACGCTTCTTCGCCGGCCACTAGGATACGCCTGAAACGGTTGACGCCTGTTCCGACGCCTGCCACAAGCCAGCAAGGACAAGTCGAATGAGCAATCTTACCGAAAAAACGCCGATCATCAAGCCGGAGAAGCCGTAGGTGGTGTCCCAACAGGAGTCAGTAGGTGGTGTCCCAACAGGTGCGTTGCTACCACCCCGTCAAGCAAAAAACCCTGAAACGGCTGCCTAGCGGGGTGCCGGGATTTTAGGCACGTCGATTCTCGCCGAACGTATACGAATACCAGGTGTAGATCGCCACGGCGCCGAAGAACAGACCGATAGGCGCCGCCGGCCCTCCGCCTAGCCCGAGCAGGGAGAAAACCCCCAGCACGATGATGAGCAGCCAAGGTGTCGGCCTTCCAGGCGACTCCTGCTGTGGTTCGTGCTTCAGCGGGGGCGGTTGGTCTTCGGCCGGCGCTTTGTACGGGTTCTCGTCCATGCCAGAGGATACCAGAGGCGGAGACTAAGCAGGTGGCTGTTGCCAACGACGGAACAAGACGAGACCGCCACCCACGACAACGACAAAAACACACGTCCAGAATCTGGCCTCGCCTTCTGGCATCCCGTGCGCTAGAAGTGCCCCTTTGGCAAAGAGGCCACCGAAGAAAAGTGCAGAGGCTGCGATAGCATCGCAGAGTTTGGGCATGCCCCCGATTCTACCAGGTATGACCAACGCCTTGAGCTTACTCGGTAGCTGGCGGCGCGAGTATCGGATGATTTGACGGGAATCACTGGCTACGGGACGAATCGCCGGCGGGCAAGCTCCCTGGAGAAAGAAAAAGGCAAGGGCAAGGGCCGGACGTTTCGGGGCCGCTCGGCCGACGCTATGGGCTTCGAGCCCGTCATCCTAGCTGAGCGTCCCTCCGGCCCATTGGACGTTCGATGAACTCTTTGATGCTGTGTTGGGCAAGCGTCATGCGTCTATTTGAGCTGTAAGCCGAGATACTTCGCGAGCTTGGCCGCATTCTCCAGTGAAATCCCCTTGCCGGTTCTAAATCGGTAGACGACCGATTGGCCAACGCCAGTCGCGCGGCCAATGACGTATTCGCTTTCGCCGGCCTTTATTCGCTTGTTGATGGCGATTCTCAGCGATTCGTCGATCGGCACGTATTTCATCGCCCACGAATTATCCGTGGCGAAGCCGATAAGTCAATGCTGACTTAAGTCAACAGTGACTTAAGTCCAAAGGAGAGGGGGAGCAAGAGACGAAAGCGTCTGGTTGCGGTTGATATTTGGACGGCAGCGCGGAGGTGGTACGATGCACCGCTATGGCCCATGAATCGCGAAGTCTGGCGCTGTTCCGCTCCGCGTCGCCGTCTCGGCGTATCCCGAGGGCCTTACGCCCGAAGCGCGCGTGGCTCACCGACGATGGCCGTAGGCGTTTCCAATTCAGTCTCAGAACATTGCTGGTGCTGATGCTCTCGGCTGCCTGCTATTTCGGCGGCATCCACTCCGAGCGAGAGCGTCGCAGGCGTGAAGACGCGGCCAAGGAACTCTCGGCGCCCCGGACGGGAACCATATTCGTCAGCGCGCCAACCGCTGGCAACTTTAACCCGAGACCACACACCCGATTCACGCGACCGGCGATTGCGCCCTCGCCAGCCACCACCCTCGACTGAATCCGTCTGGTTTTGGCCAAGAGCGGCAGATGAGCCGCCTTAATCGCGGGCAACAAAACTTTGAGCCACTAGCGAAAAGCCACCTTCCGGAAAACTTGATGACGGCGAGACAACGATTGTTTTCCAAAAAAAGAGCAAGCGGCGTCGGAAATAACGCGATGCCCCCAGACCCCATGACCCGACGGTTTCAGTTCAGCTTGAGGGCGTTGCTGGTCTGGCCGGCAATTCCTGCCATTTTCTACGCTGGCATGGCAATCCAGTCGAAGTTGGACGAGCAGCAGAAATGGCGGCAAATCGATCAGACGACGTTTTACAAGGACATGGTTTTGGACTACGAGCGGCAGCTCCAATTCCTGACCGGTAAGCTGGAGATGCAGCAGGGGGAAATTGAGTCATTGCGGAAGACACGTCCAGCAAAGTACGAGCCGCAGGAATAGCGCCGATGCCCCGCCCTCAAATCACCCTCCGCGCGATGCTGTTGGCCATGTTTGTCGTGGGGGCGTTGTTGGGCGGGATCGCGGTCGTCTGGAACAAAGTACAGCCGCCCGCAGCCCCCATCGCCCGATAGATTCCATGCCCCGCCAATTCTCCCTCAAGACGTTGCTGTGGTTGATGGCCTGCGTGGCGTGCTTTGCTGGCGGCCTGGCCATCGGGCGACAGCACGGCAGGCCGTACATGATAAACCGAATGCGCCTGAAAGCATCCGATCTATTCGCGCCGGGCTATGACGACAGCAAGGATCCGAAGATTTTTTGGGTCCGCCCCGATCTTGCCGAGCCGGAACCAGCAACGCAGGAATAGCCCGCCGGCGACTGGTTAGTGGGTCAGTTTGAAATCTGATTTTTTTCTGCGAGTTCGTCGGCCTCTTCGATGGCTGCTTCGTACTTCGCGAGCACCGATTGCCACGCCGGCTCGTACTGTATCTGCCTCCATTCTTCGTAGGCCCTGAAGCCACACGCCACTCTTCGTAGGCCCTGAAGCCACACGCCACCAGCATGGCCACGAGCATCAGCTCGGTGCTTTCGAGATACCACCCAAAACCGCTCATCACCACGCCGCAGACCAGATAGGCCATCACGAAGACACCGGGACGCTGCTCACCGGATTTAACGGCATAAATGAGGGCCTTTTCGGTGTTACTGAACTCGGGCAATGGCATCGGGGGGCGCCTCGCTAGCGGTCAGTTTGAAGTTGTAGAATTGCCGGCATCGGCCATACCACTCTCCGTCTCCCGATGGTGATGCGGGAACGCCATGCGATCGAAACCCGGCACTCCACACATCACGAAAAAGCCGATGAACATTTGAAACAGTCCGATCACCCCGTAGCTGTACATTGTGGTGTGTGGAGACGGTTCGTTCAGGTGCATGGCCATCGTAAGAGCAGTTGACAAAACTCGGATGTCCGAGCGCCTTGGGCGCAAGAATCGGCGGTGAAACGCCGATTTTTTTGAGCCCGATGCGGTTTTGTCGGTTGCTCTGAAGGCTTCAAGAAGCATGAGTGAGCCACGGAGCATGTACCAGAGCCCGAGCGAGGCGGCGACGACGCGGAATAGTTGACGCGGTGTCATTCTGGCGACCCCTTACGGCTGGCGTTTGACGGGGTGCCCCGGTACGCCACGATTAGACCACGCCTACCTGGCCGCCGACAGCGCGTCGAAGCCGTAGCCGCGTCCGACTTCCCGCAGCCGGGTTCCACCGCGCTTTGCCCCGCCGCTCTGGCGCGGTCTAATGGGCGGGCGGGGCGAGCGATTTAAATCCTTGGTTTGGTCGCCATGCGATCGCTGCTTCGCTTCCGACTTCGATCGCTATTGATTGCCGTTGCCGTCGTCTGCCTATCGCTCGCCCTGTGGAAGAAGCATTCTGAGTTCCGGCTAACGATATCGGCGGGCAAGGGCCCGCATACCATCCACGTCAAAGGCAGATCCTTTAAGTGGAACGGTGATAAGAAACCGTACTTTGCTATTCGTGTCTGCCGCACGCTGGCCTCGGGCGAATGTTCGATAGGCGAGGCGGTCTATCGGGCAGAGCGTGATTTCGTTGGATGCTATCCCATCGACGTCGACGCGCCGATGTATGGCCCGGAAGGCATGGGAGGCCGATTTGACATCCAAGTTGGTTTCTTCGATGGCCGAACAATGTCAGCAGCGTTCGGCGATTTGACCATCGCAAAGCCTGCGATCCCGTAGCCAGTCGCCATGCGTGCCTGCCATCCGGCCACCGCCACGCCGCCCTTAAGTTAGTGCCATTCTTCCCATGACCCGACGGTTTCAGTTCAGCTTGGGCCGGCTGCTATTGGCTACCGGCTGGCTGTCTCTGGCACTTGCGGCTGCAGGCCAATTTCAGCGGACAGCTTGGGAGCCTAGCAATAAATGGATCGTGATTGCCCTAATCGGCGCGTTCTGGGCTGGCGCACGAGGGGCGATTAGCGCCATGACGAGCCCGCTGCCGATTCGGAACTCGTTCTATTTTGCGGGTTTCGTACTGGCGTTCACTGCGGCGGCCATGAGCCTTTTGTTCTTAATGGGAATACGTTGAAGCCATGCCCCGCCCACAGTTCACCCTCCGCGCGTTGCTGGTCGTCATGGCGACAGCCTGCGTCGCCACGGGAGGTTACTTTGTCGTCAAACGCCAGCAGATTGCCTCCTTGGACCGTGCCCTTGTGCGAGCGCCACTCGGTAGCACGGCTGCGGATCTCGAAAAGGATTTGGGCGCGCCGCAAGCTGTGCGCGGAATGGGAAATCTCTTCATCGCCGCAGGGCCGACGCTCGGCGTTCACGACTGGCAACGAGACTGCGTTGAGCAGCGGATCTACTTCGTCGAGACGTTCTTTCTTCCGGTGACTTACGTGTTCGGCTTCGACGAACGCGGACGACTAGCCGCGAAGTTCAGGATCGACTAGCCCGGGCTAGGGCTAGGCTGCCGGTCGCCGGCGGTCGCCCCGATTGTCGCGCAGTCGGCCCTATCGGCCGCCCTGGCTGCGATGCCGGACGACCGTCTAATAAGTCCACCCGCGATCGCCCGCCGCTACGGCGTCTCACCCGATGCCGTGCGAGGGTGGATAAGGTCGGGCGAATTGAAGGCGATCAACGTAGCCGGCAAAGGGAAACGGCCGATGCACCGGGTTCACCAGATGCACTTGCCGAGTTCGATGCCAGGAGAACGACTGCTCCTCAACCGGCCCGGCGGATCAAATCGAGGAAGGCTGACTTGATCGTCAAGATATTTTGACGTTGTCGAACAACCAGTCTCGAACATGACGCGAGACTTTCAGCAACGGCTGATCGAACATCTTCTGCCGATAGACGGCTGCCATATCATCCGCGGGCGCGATGTGGCCCATGATGTGATCGACCGCGACTTGCTCACCCGCAGTCGCGCCGATAGTCTCGAACGTTCTTCTTAAACTGCAAAACGTCGTGATGTACTTCCGGTATATGCCAAGTTCTTGGAGCAGCTTCCTGAACTCGGCCGAAATCGCGTTGTGGCCCGTTTCATCTTTCGACCACGGTTGACCTTCGCGTGTTATGAAAACGTGTCCGGCCTTCCGACCCTTCACCACAGCTCGCAGAGCATCAACCGTTTCAGGCCAGAGCGCAGCTCGCCGCGGGTTGTGGGTCTTAGGTCGCCAATAGTTGTGCCAGCCACGTTCTAGGTCAACCTGTTCGATTGGCAGAGTTCCGCAGTCGCTATTTCCGAATCCAGCGTTCACGCCGAGCAAGATCATTGCTTTGAGCTGCAGGCCAGCTTTGTCGAGCATCGTGCGAATTTCTTCCGCCTCGAACATGCGAGGCCGCATCTCGTTGGCCACCTGCCGCATGATCTTCCGGCTTGGCGCTCGGAGAACTTTGCGGTACTTGATCGGTCGTTCGAGCAAATACTCGTTCGCGTATAAGAAGACCATCCGAGCGCGCGTCAGTTCGTTCATCAACGCCTTGGGACTGACTCGCCCCCGCTCCCCTTTCGCCAAGTCGGCGCGAAGCTTCTCCAAGTCGTGAACGTCGATGCTATCTAAGGCCCGATTGCGGCCGATCGAGGCGGCCAGCTTATGGCAGCTCTTTTCAAAGTCCTTGTACGTGCGGGGACGAATCTCCCCCGCCTGCTCGGCCAACTTCTTTGCCGACAAGAAGCAGTTGAGTGCATGGCCAAACGTCTGGTTGTCGGCGACGGTTGTCCGCGGCTTCCGGCCGGCGTGCAAATCGTCGCGTTGTTCGAGGTACAGGTTGAGCGCGGCTTGGCCTTCGGGGTCTTCTGCCCAACGGCCGAAGTAGGTAAGCTGGCCTCTGATCTTCTTGCACCACTGTCCATTCGGATGGGCGGTCAGTGGGAACTTTGGATACGGCTTTTCGGGCTTCTGAACGGTGGTCTTCGGCATGATGTCAAAGTTGTCGAAAGGGTTGTCGGCAACCGTCCGGGAGATTCCCGATATTCACCTAAGTTATTGCAAGTAAAGACGTTGAGGCTGTAGCTCAGTCGGTAGAGCAACGGACTTTTAATCCGTAGGTCTCGGGTTCGAGCCCCGACAGCCTCACTTTCCATAACTCCCGCCGAAAGAAAGTCGTATGTGGCCTGCCGGCGGTCGGTGGTGCGGCAAACCCCGAGAAGTCAAACGGGTAACCTGCTGCTTCGCACCTATCTCCGGTACAACGTCGCATGTTTCTCGATGAACTGCGCCGACGAGTTGTCGGGCTGCACGCCGCGCCAGTCTGAGCGGCCGACATACCGCAAACAGGCGCTGGATTCCGCAAACAGGCGCTCGATTTTCTGACTACCGATCTGGCAACGCTTCGCAAGCTCGCTGCCGAGGATCCGGCGCAGGGCCCCGATCTTAGAGCAACCGACAAAACCGGATCTCGCTCCACAAAAATCGGCGTTTCACGGCCGATTTTTCGCCCACGGGCGCTCCGGCTTCCGGGTTGTGTCAGCCGCTCTTAGGCAGTTTGCCTGGTGGACAAGGATTTCGCGCACATGAGCGATCCGACGGCGTTCGAGCGGCTGTCGTCGGTCGAACGCGACGCCTGGAACGGCTTGTGGAGCGCCATTCGCGCTCTGGACTGGTCAGGCTTCCGCCGGCGATCGATCAGGGGCGAAGCGCTATTTCTTTTTGGGCGGGGCGTCGCCGAACGTCTTGCCGGCCTTTTTCATCAACTCTTCGAAGCGTTTGCGGGCCTTCTTCCACGTGCCGGCAGAGAGCGGTACGCCACACTCGCCCTTGCCTTTGCAGGCGTTCTCGCCCGGCTTCGCACCGCAGCCGCCTTGGCCTTTGCATTCGTTATCGCCGTGACACGAGTGGGCCTTGGCCGTGGCGCAAGTGCCTTGCCCGGCACAGGCGTTCTTCTTGTCGGCGCCTTTGCCCTTGCAGGTATTGATGCCGCGGCAGACGTGCGGGTCGGACAGCAAGGGGTTCTTTTCGTCTTTGCCCTTGTCTTCAGCCGCCAACCCGCTCTCGGCCCCCGCCAAGGCGCCGCCTAGCGCTGCCATCGTCAATCGCTGAAAATCGCGTCGGTTCAGTTCCGATTGGGCCATTCTTCCCTCAGTGAAGTAGATCGGGTCACAAAAGCGGGCGCACAAATGTGCTCCGGACCGCAGCAATGATACTAGGGTGCGCCGCCTTTGTCGAATTTGCCAGGCGGCGGTCTTGGCCGCAACCTTACGAATTTGTGGTCTTTGCGCATCTGCCGCATTTGGCCGAAAGTGCTATTATGTGGATACAGGCGGTGCGTCTTCGTTGACGCGCGACGGTGCGGTTCTACCGCTCGCTCACAGGTCCAGGCACGACATGATACGCCCAGGCTGGAACGTCGCTGTGGCGCGAAGCGTTTGTTGCTGCGCGCTGATGCTCGTTGGTGTTCTTCAGACGCGAGCCGCCGAACCCGTATATCGCGATCTGTTGCGGCGTTATGTAGGACAACATAAGGACTCGAGTAACGCCGGCACGCCTCCCGGTTTCTCGACCTCGATCGAGCGCGCGATCGGCCTAGAGTACTCGGTGATGGTGCACAAGGACGGCACCGACCAACCGGTCGATCCGGAGCAGCACCCCTTTCACGCCGGCGACCAGATGCGCATCCGCATCCAGCCGCTGAACGATCTCTACGTCTACGTCTTTTTCGAAGACGGCCAGGGATGCCGGCGTTGTTTGCTGCCCAGCGACAAGAATTCTCCTCGCCTCGCGAAGCACGACCAACCGATCGAGTTGCCCAGCGACGGCAGCGTGTTCGAATTCGAGGCGGAAGCCCGACAAGAGACGCTCACGCTGATCGCCACCCAGCAACCCGACGACGACCTCGCGACGTTGTGCGACGTCGTTTGCAAGAAACGCGAAGATCGCTTGACGCCGGAAGAGCGTGCCCGACAACTGGAGTTCAAGGCGCGCAACCAAAGGTCCGTGGCCGCCATCCAAGACCGCCTGCAAAAAGCGGTGGCCTTTCGTGGGCGGCTTTCGGGACAGGCTTTGGGGCGCTTATCGGCCGCCATGACTCAGAGCGGCGCGGAAGACGCTCTCATCGAGGAGCGGACCGGCGACAACCAATCGTCCACACTCGTCGTGTTGTTCTCGAAGGCTGCCACTCCGCCCAAGTTGGCCGTGAGCATCCCGCTCAGGGCCACCGGGACGGGTGCCTCCCGAGCGCCGTAACGAGCCGCCCCGGCGCCGTTACGTCCGCTCTCGCACGGAGTCTGACGCACCGGGCGCGCCCGTCATCTGCTCGTCAGCGGAAAATCAAACTGGCCACCTTGCTCGGGTACGTTGGCCACCAGCGTCGTCTGCGCGGCGTCGGCATAACGCGGAAGCAAGACCTGCTGTGCGCCTTGCAGTTGGGGGGCCCGATTCGGCTCCGCCGTCTTCCCCGGCGGCATGACAAACTTGCTGACGGTCACCTTGCACGGGCCTGAGCACGTGTACGACCCCTTGCCGGCCGTCGCAAGCTGATAGCTGCCGTCGGCCGAGGTCTGGGCGGTGAAGGTCGCCATTAGCGGGGTCGTGAAGACGACTTCGGCGCCGTCGAGCGGACTCCCGTCGAGCGTCACCTTTCCCTGTACGGCGACCATCTGCACGGCTGGCGCGGGCGATTTTTGGCAGCCGGCGGACGCGAACGCCAAGCCGGCGACGATGTAAAGCGGGTAATGTCTCATGGCAGAAAAACTCCTTGTTTCATTGTTGGTCGTTCAGACGGGCGGCTGCCGAGGCAACTTGTTAAGAGCGGCTGACAAAGCCCCGGAAGCCAGAGCGCCGTGGGCGAACAATCGGCCGTGAAACGCCGATTTGCTCGGAGTCCGATCTAGTTTTGTCGGTTGCTCTAAGTCATTTGGAATCGCCGATCTAGAATCCGACGAGCGTGTTGCCGTCGGCGATGTAGCCGAGTCGTGCCAGCGTGAGCAGGTCGGCGACTTCGCTGATGAACTGCACCGAGCCGTCGGCCATCGTCGCCTGACAACCGCCCGGATGCAGGCTCGCGGCGCTGCCCCATTCGACGACCATACCGACCGTGGGCGGGGCCGAATACCACGAGCTCCAACTCGCCGGGGCGGTCCAGCCGTTCACTCCCGTGCCGGCCGCGCCGTACAGGCTGACGCCCGTCATGACCCAGCCGCGATAACCCCAGGTGTTGCCACCGCCGTTGCCGACCAACAGCGTCGTTTCGATAAAGGCCGTAGAGTGGCTGGTACCGTCCTTGACGTCATCCAGTCGCGAGGCGCTGTTCATGCCGAACAGGGCGCGTGTCGTCTTCCAATTGGCGGCCCCATAGTTCCATGAGTTTCCGTAGCTCAGTTCGTATCCCGGATTGGTGCTGAATTCGTAGCACGTGCGGGCGCCGAAACGCTGGCTGTTGGGCGATATGCCGTAGTCACCTCCACCCGACGAGGGTTGAGCCCTCGGCCCGTCGTCGCTGGGACAGTAAAAGATGGGTAACTGCATCGAAACGATGACGTCGTTGCCGCACGACGCGGGATCCATGGCCAGCGGAATGGCGTTGGGATCGTAGGCACCGGCCGAGCCGTTGAAGTTGTACTTGGCGTACACCGCCTGTTGCTCCATGAAGGGCAACATGAGCATAAAGCCGTTCAGATTGGTCACGTTCGTCGGCTTGCCATCGTAGTAAGCCGACGGCCAACCGTAATTCAGTCCGGCCGGCGGCAACACGCGAATAGCATCGAAGTAATTCTGTGCCGCCAACCCGATCTGCTTCAGGTTATTGGTGCAACTCGAGCGGCGAGCAGACTCGCGGGCGGCCTGCACCGCGGGGAGCAACAGCGCGATCAATATGCCGATGATCGCGATGACGACGAGCAACTCGACCAACGTAAATGCACGACGGCCGTGCCGGCAACTTCGGCGCATAGTATCACCTCTTCTTTGAAAAGTCCTTTTGGAAATCGTTCCGGATGTCGGTGGGACTACCGCGATCGCCAAGCCGCAAAAGTGGTTAGCGAGTCGGTGTACACGGAGGAACCCTGTCTACCGGTCGTCCCGCCGCAGGCGTTCATACGAGGTAGGGTTCCGTTGGGTCCGCGACATCCGCCGCGGGCGTGGGGTGGGCTGATTCTCGACAACCGACGTGCGGGAATGCACGCTGCGTGCCGGAGTGTGCGCAGTTGTGGCGAGAGAGTCGCAGCGCGATGGCGCTAACTTCTTCAATAAAAATGATTTGAAACAATTCCGGATGTCAGAGCCGGAGGTTGGCGCCCGTGCCAAGATTCGCGGCATGGCATCGTGCGGGTGCCCACGCCGCGCGCAGTGACGGCCCTTCTCAGCGTCGGCCGAACCGGTCGTACCAGAGGAGTGCGGCGATCGACTTCGAATCGCGTATCTCACCGCGCTCGATGAGCGACATGGCCTCGCCCCACGAAACGACGAACGGCTCGATCAGTTCTCCCCCTTCCAATCGGGCGGGACCGGCCGTCAGGTCGGTCGCGAGAAAGACGATCATTCGTTCGCTGAGAATGCCGGGCGACATGAAGAACTCGCACAGCTTGTCGATCGTATCAGCCCGATAACCGGTCTCTTCTTCTAGCTCGCGCCGCGCGGTGGCCGCCGGATCTTCGCCCGGCTCGAGTGTGCCGGCGGGTAACTCGACGAGTGTTTGGCCCACGGCCACGCGAAAGTTTCGGATCAGGCAAACCCGGTCTGGTGCGACCAACGGTAGCACGGTCACCGCCCCCGGATGGCGGGCAACTTCACGCTCGTGCACGGTGCCGTCGTCGGTGCGGTAGCGCACGCGGACGACGTCGAAGCGCCGGGTTCTCAACAGTATTTCGGGCTCATCCACGGTCGCTCGTGCCCATCGTTGCCTGCTGTGCGGGACGATGTTAGGATACCTATACCGGTGTGATTCTCCAAGAAACTCCAGCGGTTATCAGGCATCGGTCTGTAATGCGTGACTTATTGGGCTGGAATGTTCCGCTGGGCCGATGGGGCGGCGTGCAAATTCGCGTGCACGTGTTCTTCCTGTTGTTCGCGCTCATCGCACTGCACTTCGGTTCGACCGGATCCAACGAAAAGCTCTTTTGGGAAACGGCGGCCGTACTGGCTATCTTTCTGTCCAGCGTGCTGGCCCATGAAATGGGACATTGCCTCGCGGCATGGCGTGTGGGCGGGGCCGTCGATCAGGTCGTACTTTGGCCGCTGGGGGGGCTGACGCAGATCAACCCTTCTCACGATCCGCAAAGTGAGTGGCTTATCGCGGTGGCCGGTCCGGCCGTCAATGTGGCCGTGTGCCTGGTGACCGCGCCTCTGTTGATCGTCGAGAAAAGCAACCTGGCGGAGCTTTTCAATCCGTTGCTCCCGCCGGTCGATCCCGTCGGTCTGACGTGGCTTAATGCGGCCGAATGGCTGTTTTGGACGAATTGGCTGTTGCTGCTCGTGAACTGCTTGCCGGCACTGCCGTTCGATGCGGGGCGCGGTGTGCGGGCTCTGCTCTGGATGCAGTATGAATTCCGGCACGGCGTGGTGCTGGCCGCCCGGGTGGCACAGCTCACGGCGCTCGGCCTGGCCGTGGCGGCCTGGATGATCCATCGCAGCGGCGATTACAGTTTTGCCGCGCTGCCATTCTTGCTGGTCGCCGTCTTGTTGTTCTTCGGCGCTAAGCAAGAGATCGACCGCCTGTACGAAGCGGAATCGGACGAGGCGCTGTTCGGCTACGACTTTTCTCAAGGTTACACCAGTCTGGAAAAAGCGGCCCCTTCGCGCAAGGCACAGGCCAGTCCGGTGAAGAAATGGCTCGACGACCGCCGAGCCAAAAGGCTCGAACGACGCCGCAAGGTGGAAGCAGACGAGGAGCGGCGCGTCGACGACGTGCTCGTTCGCCTCCATCAGGTCGGTTTGCATGGGCTCTCCGAAGAGGAGCGAGCCTTGCTCAATCGTGTGAGCGCCCGCTACCGCAACCGGCTGCGGCCGTAGCGCGCCGTCCCGTATTTGCAGGATGGTTTCTCGTCGGCACTCTTGCGTGCGCCCTTTACGCCGCGACAAAATCGTCCAGCACCGCGCGGGCGACGAGGTCGGAGGGGCGCGCATCGCCAAGTTCCTGCAAACGCTCCCAAAGTCGCTCACCCGCCGCGAGCGTGCGTTGCAGGTGCGTTGGGCAGACGACACTCGACTGCGAGTCGGGCTGTATTGCGGCGAAGCGCGAAGCGAGGGCCTCGCCGAGCGATTCGATCTCGTCGACCGTTTCGAACCCGCTCAACCCGACGACCAGCGGATTGTCGCGGCCCGCGACCTTGCTGCGGGCATCGGCCTTGTAGACGACGATCGGCTTGCCCAGAGTCCAAGCGATAGCCGCCTCCGAAACGGCTCCTTCGTCGGGTACGCGGCCGTTCATGTTCATCACCAGCGACCCGCAGCCCACCATGACCTGATAGACGTCGAGCGCGAAGATGGCTTCGTGCAATAGCCGGCCGATGGCGGCCGCGTCGTGTCCCTGCGCGGCCAGGTAAGGGTGCACCTTGGCGAATTCCAACCCATCGGCGTGGGGCACGAACGGCTCGAACCCGCTCTGCCGCAAATGGCTGCCGATGGCGTCCATCTCGCGCCGCTCGGCCTCGTTGAATAGGGGGCCGGCGCAATAAACACGTCGCCGTTCGCGATGCGGGTGAATCTTCATCGCGTCAACGTAACGGGAGGTAAGCGGGCCTGCAACTCGGCCGCAAAAACGGTAGAATGCTTAACCTGCCAACGCCGTCTTTCAGGAGGTCGTGCAAGGATGCCACGAGAACCGAACCGTCGCCGGAAATTCATGTCCCGAATTACCCTCGCTGTCATGATCGCCGCGGTCGCTGGCCCATCTTGTCTCTCCGTCGCCTACGGCGAGCCGGTCACGGTCAATGTGACGCTCGACACCCGCATCGCCGATCATCCGCTGAGTGGCCGGTTGTTCGTCTACTTCTCGCGCAAGCCGGCGGGTGAACCGCGCTTCGGTCCCGATTGGTTCTCGCCCGAGCCGTTCTATGCCATCGACGTCACCAACTTCAAGCCCGGCCTGACGCGTGTTGTGGATGACCGGGCCGACGGCTTTCCGGACCGCATCTCGGCCTTGCCGCCAGGAAACTACCGCGTGCAAGCGTTGCTCGATCAGGCTACCGACACGCACCAGTCGGCCTATGCCGGCGGCAACGTCTACAGCGATGTGCGCGACTGGCGCGTCGATCCACAGACATCACCCAGCGTCGACCTCGTGTTGAGCCGTGTTGTGCCGCCCAGACAATTCGCTGAGACCGCCTGGCTGAAAGAGGTATCACTCGAGAGCAAACTGCTGACCGAGTTTCACGAGCGGCCGATCGCACACCGCGCCGCGGTAGTGCTGCCGCAAACGTATCAGCGCGAGACGGCGCGCCGTTACCCGGTGCTCTACATCGTGCCTGGCTTCGGCGGCACGCATTACGACGCGATCAAGCTGTACCCGGACGGTGCCCCGCCGGCCGAGCCGGGCGAAGTCGAATTCATCCGCGTGCTTCTCAGCGGCGACTGTCGCTGGGGGCATCACGTGTTTGCCGACAGCGCGACGAACGGCCCGCGCGGCGAGGCACTGGTGAAGGAAATCATTCCCTACATCGATGCCCACTTTCGCACCGTCGCCGCCCCCTCGGCGCGGTTCATCACCGGCCATAGCTCGGGCGGCTGGTCGAGCTTATGGGTGCAAGTGAATGCTCCGGACGTGTTCGGCGGTGTCTGGAGCACTGCTCCCGACCCGGTCGACTTTCACGATTGGCAGCAGGTCGACCTTTATGCCAGCCCGCCGCTGAGTCTGTATTACGACGAGGCACGCGAACGCCGCCCTATCGCCCGGCGTGGGACGCAGCCGATCCTCTGGTACGCCTCCTTTGCAAAAATGGACGACGTGTTGGCGCGCGGAGGGCAATTGCGGTCGTTCGAAGCCGTCTTCAGCCCGCTCGATGAAAAAGGGCTCCCCAAACGGCTATGGGACCGCGAATCGGGCACGGTCGACCCCGATGTCGTGCAAGCCTGGTCAAAATACGACATCTGCCGGCTGCTGGAGCAAAACTGGCTTGCGCTCGAGCCGCGCTTGCGAGGCAAGCTGCACGTGTATACCGGCGAGTTGGACACCTTCTATCTCGACGGCGCGGTGCGACGGCTGGCCGAGACGCTCAAGCAACTCGGCGCCGACGCGGAGGTATACGTCGTGCCGGGCAAGAACCACAGCGATCTGCTCACCAAGGACCTGCGGCACAAGATCATGCGGCAGATGTCGGCCGTGTACTTGACCGCACATGGACCGGCAGAGCGTCCCGCCGCGAAACCGGCGCCGGGAAAGAAGGTCGGCGTACGCAATCGGCGGATGCCCGCCCGCAACCGATAGACGCTCGGCAGGAGCCGAGCATCACCGCTCTTCCGCCAATCCCAATCGCTTGTACTCGCCGGCGAGCCAGCGAGGGATGTCGTTGCGATACCAGCGCGAGAACCAGCTCTCCTGTGGGCCGCCGGGCAAATTGGTCCAGGCTTCGTTCGTGCCCAGGTCGGTGACGAAATGGTAGGAGGGGGCGAATGTCGTCTCGCGCTTCGCCGCGCGCAGCAGGTGGCCCTGAAACGGCGTGGCGTGACACCCGCGCATGGGATACTGCGGCGTGTGCATGCCCAACGCGCGACCGACGAAATGACTCTCGAAATAGCGGTTCGTGAAGCTGAAGGCGTTCGTCTGCGACCAAGGCTGGTCAATCTCGCCCACCAGCTTGGCCGCCGCGATACGAATCAGCTCCCCTTTGTCGCGCCCTTGCCACCAGAGTGAGTGCTCTTTCTGAAGCAATCGATCGATGCACGTGATGACCATCATCGAAAAGCCGGCCCGGGTGCAAAGGTAGAGAACCCTTCGCCAGCCGATACTCTGGCCGAATACCTCCAGCAGTACATTTCGATAGAGCCGCTGGAAGAGAGTCGCCTCCAGGCTCTCGGGTGTGTAGCCGCAGTCCCAGGCCGCAAGGCGCTCCTTGATCGTTCCTTCGGGCAGGTAGGGGAGGAAGACGGCTAGCAGGTCGCGGGCTTGCATACTCACCGCGTCGTACTGCAACTCTTGCATGTCGGCCAGCGTCGCCTGCGGCAGCGTTCGCAGACGCTCATCGATCCGGCGGCGACGATAGTCGGGCAGGACTTGCGTAACCAATTGCGGTCCGCCGGGCGGGTTAATGTCTTCGTTGGCGCTCGCCACGTACCCCTCGGGCGGATCGTACAGCCGAGGCAACTCGTTGGTCGACACCCAACCTTGCCAATGATTGGCGGGGTCCCAGGCCGGAATCGGCAGAATACCGCTGTAGTGCGGAGAACGACGTGGAAAACGGCCGTTCGCCTGCCAGCCGATGTGCCCGTCGGTGTCGGCCAAGATCCAGCAGAGGGTGGGCTGAGGGCACTCGCGCACCAGATCCATCGCCTCTTGGGTATCGCGGCAGGCGAGTAGAGCCAGCCAGGTGGCAATCGACTGTCCGGCGCCGGCCGATTCACCCGACCAGGCCGTCGAAAGACAGAATCCTGCCGTCCGTTCGTCGGGCGCACACTCCAACGTTCCCACGTCGTTGTAATAAACGGGCATCGTTTCGGGCTCTTCGCCCTTGCGACCGATGGTCTCGACGCGCACCTTGAAGTTGTGCCATTCGTCGCCACGGCGATACTCCCATCCCTGTTCGCCCTTGCGGCAGTCTTCGATGAAGTAGTCGCAGGTGTCGCCCTTCAGGTAGGTGACGCCCCAGGCCAGCCGCTCGGTGCGGGCCACGGCAAAGAGTGGGCAGCCGGGCAGCGTCGCCCCCATGACATAATGATCGCCCCAGGTGAGCACCACCTCGTACCAGATGGACGGCAGCCGATTGACTTCCAGGTGCGGGTCGGAAGCGAGCAGGGCGTGGCCGCTGGCGCTGCGGCTGGGAGCGACCGCCCAAGCATTGCTGCCGGCCAATCGCGGCAGGTCGGCGATCAGCTCGAGTGCCTCATCGGACAGCCGACTGGCGATCTTGATTCGCGCCAACAGGTCGAAATCGGCCGTGTCGAGCAGCGGCGTGAACAACTCGCGCAGCTTGTCGCGGTCGACTCCGGCTTGCACCAACTCGATCAACAACCGCTCGTTCTGTAGCTGGCTGACCGCCAATCCGCCGAAGTTGAGCAAATTGCCGATGAGCAGGACCGACTGCTGATTCCAAGCGTTCGGATGGAAGCCGACGGCCCACATCGGCAGCGAGCGACCGCCGCTCTTCACGCCGTCGTTGACACCCTCGCAATAAGCGGTCAGATAACCAAAGGTGCGATCGTCGAGCCCGGCGATCTCGCGCTCCAGGTTCAGATCGAGCCCGACACGACGAAAAAAGCGGTCGGTCTCGACCAACTCAGGTTTATCGGCGATCAATTCGGCCGAGCGCCCGCGGGCGACGGCCCGCGAGAAGAGCATCTGGGTGGGCCGATCGAGCGCGTGCAGATAGCCGAGCCCGTACAGGGCACTGGGCCAGTCGGCGGCCTCGATGTGCGGCACGCCGTTGTCGTCCCGGGCGGCCGAGAACTTGCGGCGGGCGTTCTTGATCGACAGCGACTTCACAGCATCGGCAGCGGCGTTAGAGCGCGCAGGCGACTTGAAAACGGAGGATCAGATGCCCCGCGGCTGGAAGCAAGCGAGGCCCGGCCGATTGGCGCGGCGGTACGACGAGTACGACAGCCTATCCGAAAACCGCCCGACCAACGGACACCACCAAGCCGTAACGCCGGTTCTCGGTAAGGTGCGTCTCCGGATTGGTTCCTTGTCGACTTCGAAAACGAACGTGCTCGAGAATCGTCCTTCGTCCGCCCACGAATTAACCCTTGCGATGGCGGATCTTGGCACGCATGCGGCGCTTCTTGCGGCCGATCTTCCGGCGGCCCTTGCCAGTCTTTTTCGTTCCCACATTTCACTCCGGTGCTGAAAATTTTTTTGGCAAACATGCATCCTAACAAATGACGACTCACCGGCAAAGATCGACACTCGACGGGAGCGCCAAGCAGCAGTAAGATCCCTTCTTCGGCCCGATCCGATTTCTCCTTTGGCGCTGGTGCGATGGCTGCGGAAGGCGGCCCCTTGGTGGGCCTCATCATGGGCAGTAAGTCTGACTGGGAGACACTGCGCCACGCGGACGACGTGTTGTCCCGCTTCGACATTCCGCACGAATGCCGCATCGTGTCGGCCCACCGCACACCGGCCTGGTTGGCCGAGTATGCCACGACTGCGGCGAACCGCGGCCTGGAAGTGATCATCGCCGGTGCAGGCGGCGCCGCACATCTGCCCGGGATGGTGGCCGCGCAGACCGAGGTGCCGGTATTGGGAGTGCCCGTGCAAAGCCAGGCGCTCAACGGACTCGATTCGCTGTTGAGCATTGTGCAAATGCCGGCGGGCGTACCGGTGGGCACGCTTGCTATCGGGAAGGCAGGTGCCACCAACGCGGCGCTATTGGCCGTGGCGATCCTGGCCAATAGCCGACCTGAGTTGCGGCTTCGCTGGCGGCAATTCCGTGAGGAGCAGACCCGCGACGTGTTGGGAGATCGTATCCCTTGAGCGGCGTTATCCTTCCGGGAGCCACGGTCGGTGTGTTGGGTAGCGGGCAACTCGGGCGCATGTTCGCGATCGCTGCGCGCCGCATGGGTTATCGGGTGCACACGCTGTCGCCCGAGGACGACACGCCGACCGGCCAGGTGGCCGACGTGGAAATCAACGCGGCCTACGACGACTTGGATGCCGTGCGGCGGTTCGCGCGACAGGTGTCGGTCGTCACCTTCGAATTCGAAAACGTACCGGCGGCCACGGCCGCGGCGGCCGCCGAATGTGCTGCGGTGAGGCCCGCGGGATCGGTGCTGCACACCACCCAGCACCGGCTGCGCGAGAAGAACTTTTTGCGGGCGCATGGGTTCCCCGTGACGAAGTTCTTGCCGGTGCGCAACGCCGACGAACTCGGCGACGCCGTGCGCGAATTGGGATTACCGTCGGTCTTGAAGACGGCCGGCTGGGGCTACGACGGTAAGGGCCAGACCAAGTTGACGCGGCTCGAGGGAGTCGACGACGCTTGGCGGCGGTTGGCAACCAACGAGGCCGTGCTGGAAGCGTGGGTCGACTTCGAGTGCGAAGCGTCGGTCGTTGCGGCCCGTGGATTGGATGGGGCGATCGTCGATTATGGAGTGATCGCCAATACGCATCACCAGCACATCCTCGACGTCTCGCTGGCCCCGGCGCCCTTACCCCAGCGGATTACGAACGAGGCCGTCGCCATCACGCACGCGGTGCTCGAAGCGCTCGACGTCGTCGGCGTGCTGTGCGTGGAGTTCTTCGTGACGACCGAGGGGACACTGATCATCAACGAATTGGCTCCGCGGCCACACAACTCGGGCCATCTGACGTTCGACGCTGCGGTGACGAGCCAGTTCGAACAGCAGTTGCGGGCTATTTGTGGGTTGCCGCTCGGATCGACGCGCTATTTGTGCCCCGCCGCTATGGCCAACCTGTTGGGCGATCTGTGCCAAGATGGAGAACCCGATTGGGCTCGATTATGTGCTTGCCCCAACGTCAAGCTTCATTTATACGGGAAAACGGCGGCCCGGCCCGGCCGCAAAATGGGGCACTTGACGGCCCTTGCCGATGAAGCGAGCGCCGCCCTGCGCGACGTGCTCGCGGCCCGCGAGACGCTCACTGCGAGGAGCGCTCGACCGGTAGACGCCGTGGTATAATACAATGGTCCGCGCAAGCGTGCCGGGGCATTGCGGAACCGCAGGCAGAATTCATGGCAAAACGGCAGAATATCGATTCCATTTTGAAGGATTGGAACTATGAACCGGGCGAAGTGGCCGCGCGTGTGGTACGCGGTGCCGATGCCCGGGACGTTCTGCAAATGCGGATCGACATGGGCCTGTTGCAGATGGAGGTCGACGGACGCCCCGACGGCACCCGGCCAGGCGGAGCGGAGACGTACTTCGACTATTTGCTGGCGCTGGCTGTTCACGACGGCGACGAGTTTGTGCTCAGCGAGGAGCAGTGCAACGAAGCCGACCGTGAGTTCGTGCAGTATTACCAGCGGCGTATCTGCTGGCTGGCCCTGCGCGATTTTCGCCGCGCCGTGCGCGACGCCGACCATAGCCTGGCTTTCATGGACTTCGTGCGTCAGCATTCGCCCAGCGAAGAGTGGACGATGTCGCACGAGCAATACCGGCCCTTCATCCTGTTCCACCGCACGCAGGCCTCCGCACTGGCCGAGTTGGAAGACCAGGGGCCCGAGGCGGCCATCGAGCAGATCAACCAGGGGTTGAACCGAATCCGCGAGTTCTACGTCGATGTCGAAGCCGAAGAACGCTACGACGACGATGAGCTAGTCGAGCGGCTGAACCAACTGCGCGAGTCGCTGCGCGATCACTACCACATCGGCCGCACCTTGCAAGAGCAACTCGACGACGCCGTAGCCACCGAACAGTACGAGCTGGCTGCGCGACTGCGCGACGAGATCGCCAAACGCAACCGCACGATTTAGCGCCGAGCCCAGCGGCGCCCCGCGGGCGAAGGAATCGCCGAAGCCACAACCCGCCTCCGAGGCAAACATGCCCGCCCGCCGCCTGCTCTGTCTTGCCGTGCTGACAATGCTCATCTCGCCGGCGATGGCCGAGGAGACGAGCACCCGTCCCGATTTCGACAGCGGCGTTGCGCCGCTCTTGGCCCGCCATTGCTTGGGTTGCCATAATCCCTCCGACAAAAAAGGGGGTCTCGACCTGACGAGTGAGGCGGGGCTGAAGCAGGGCGGCGAGAGTGGGCCCGCGGTCGCGCCCGGCAACGTCGACGACAGCCTGCTCTGGCAACGCGTGGCCGGCGACGAAATGCCGCCCCCGCGAAAAGCTCCCGACAAGTCCACCGCCATCAGCGGCGACGAGAAAGAGGTGCTGCGCCGGTGGATCGTGTCGGGGGCAAGATGGGGCACGGCAGACATCGATCCCCTGGCCTTCACCACCGATCGGCGGGCCGGCCGCGATTGGTGGTCGCTTCGGCCGATTGCCAAGAGCGTTCCGCCGCCGGTGAACGATGAGAACTGGGGTGTCAACGAGATCGACGCCTTCGTGCTCGCTCGGTTGGAGGCGAGTGGTCTGCCCCCGTCGCCGCCCGCTGACCGCCGCTCACTGATCCGCCGAGTACATTTCGACCTGGTCGGCTTACCGCCAACTCCTGAGGAAGTCGAAGCGTTCCTCAACGACGCTTCGCCGCGGGCTTACGAGGAGTTGGTAGAGCGACTCCTCGCTTCTCCTCAATATGGTGAACGCTGGGCGCGGCATTGGCTCGACGTGGTTCGTTATGGCGAGAGCCAGGGTTTCGAGCGCGACCGCCTGCGGCCGAACGCTTGGCCGTATCGCGACTGGGTTGTCCAGGCGCTGAACGACGACATGCCGTACGACGAATTCGTGCGTTGGCAGTTGGCCGGAGACTCGTTGCGGCCCGACCATCCTCCGGCACTGATCGCGACCGGATTTCTGGTGGCCGGGCCGTGGGACGAAGTCGGACAAACGCAGCAGAGCGAAGCCATGAAAGCCGTCGTTCGTCAGGACGAATTGGAGGACATCGTCGGCGTAACGGCCCAGACGTTCTTGGGGCTGACGGCGAATTGCGCTCGTTGCCACGATCACAAGTTCGACCCCGTATCACAGGTTGACTATTACCGGTTGTCGGCGGCACTGGGAGGCGTGCGGCACGGCGAACGCGATTTCTCTGCCACGGGGCAAGCGGACGCGGCCCGACTTGCGGAGCTGCGTCGGCAAGTCGATGAGGCACGCGCGCGATTGGCGGTGATCGACGCACCGGTCCGAGCACGCATCGTCGCCTCTCGCCGCAGTCCCAACCCGACGACGCCTCCGCCCGTGCCGATCGCCCGCTGGGAATTCGACCGCGACACGACGGACCAGATCGGTTCGCTCGACGGCGAGCTCCACGGCGGCGCGAGGCTGGAAAACGGCCGGCTCGTGCTCTCCGGCGCCGATGCCTATCTGGCCACGGCACCGCTCGATCGCGAACTGGGCGAAAAGACATTGGAAGCCTGGGTGCAACTCAACAACGCCGATCAGCGCGGCGGCGGCGTGATGAGTGTCCAGACGCTCGATGGTGGGAAATTCGACGCCATCGTCTACGGCGAACGCGAACCGCGCCGCTGGATGGCCGGCAGCAACGGCTTCGTGCGCAGCAGGGAAGTGGGAGGCGCCGAAGAGAACGAAGCCACGGGCGCGCTCGTTCACGTGGCCATCGTCTACGGCGCCGACAATCGCATCACGCTCTATCGCAACGGGCGACCCTATGGCGATACGTACCTGGCGGCGGGGCTCGAACGCTTCTCGCCTGGCCAATCGCAAGTGGTGTTTGGTATGCGACACGCTCCCGTCGGCGGGAACAAGATGTTCTCCGGGGCCATCTGGCGGGCGAATCTCTACGATCGGGCCTGCACGGCGGCCGAAGTCGCGGCTGCGGCCGTGGTGACCGACGAGACCGTCACCGACGATGAATTACTCGCTCAGCTCACGGCGGCCGAGCGCAGCGAGCGGCAACGCGAGTTGCTCACGCTATCGCGCCTCGAAACCCAACTTCGGTTGCTTTCCGGCGGCAAGGCATACGCCGTCTCACCGCGCGAGCCTGCTCCGACATGTGTTCTGCGACGCGGCGATACACGTCAGCCAGCAGAGGAGGTGGCCGCCGGCGGAGTCGCGGCGGTCGGCGAGGCCGAGTTTGGATTGCCGGCCAATGCCCCTGAAGCGCAGCGCCGGGCGAGGCTGGCCGATTGGATCGCCTCGCGCAGAAACCCTCTCACGGCCCGCGTGGTTGCCAACCGGCTCTGGCATTATCATTTTGGTGCTGGAATCGTTGAAACGCCGAACGATTTCGGGTTCAACGGCGGTCGCCCGTCGCACCCCGAGTTGCTCGACTGGCTGGCCGACAGCTTGATGGAGCACGGCTGGAGCCTCAAGCAGTTGCACCGTACGATCGTTCAGTCGGCCACCTATCGCCAAGCATCGGCGATCCGTCCCGAGGCGGCGCGCATCGACGCCGGTAACCGACTGTTGTGGCGCAAAACGCCTCTTCGCCTGGAGGCGGAGATGTTGCGCGATGCCGTGCTCGTGGTCAGCGGCCAGCTCAATCCGACGATGGGCGGTCCCGGTTTCCATGATTTCCGCACCTTCACCAACAACAGCCAGTTTTACGAAGTGATCGACATGGAAGGTTTTACGTTCCAACGGCGGAGCCTGTATCGAATGGGGATTCGCTCGGGGACCAATCCGCTGCTCGACGTACTCGATTGCCCGGACCCGTCGACCACCGCGCCTGCCCGCGCGGTGACCACTACGCCGCTCCAGGCGCTCGCCCTCCTCAACGATTCGTTCATGCTGCGCATGGCCGACCGTTTCGCCGAGCGCGTTCGCGCGGAAGCGGGCCAGGAACCGGCCGCCCAGGTCGACCGCGCGTATCGCCTGGCGCTGGCCCGCCGTCCCAACGGCGACGAAACGGCCGCCGCCAGCGACTTTGTGGCGCGGCATGGTCTGCCGGCGCTCGCCCGCGTACTGTTCAACGCGAACGAGTTCTTGTACGTCGAGTGACAAAGCCGAGTGACAAAGTCACAGCGGGGTGATCCATTCCTCGCGCAGCGGCTTGCGTCGGGCGGGCCGCTGGGTTACCGTCCTACAGAACGTTTCCAAGCTGGGCAAAAGCGTTGTCAGTCTCTCATTCCGTTTCCGTCTACTTCGTGGGCCCGTGGAACAGCGCCATGCGTCTAGTCGCCTTCTTCCTCGCCGTCGGTTGCCTGGTCACTGTTGCGCGGGCTGACGGCCCCGGCGATAACGTGCCCAACAAGGTGCGGCCGATTCCCAAGCCGGGCATCGAAGTGCCGGCGGAGCGCGCCGAGTCGCTGGAGAAGAAACTGGCCGAGCTCGGTGACGCGCTCGCGAAGTTGAAGTCGAGCGACGACCAGAAGATTCGCGACCTGACGAGCGACGTGGAGATCTATCACAAGGCAGTCAGCGACGCTCTCAAATTCAACGAGTTTTTCGAGCCGAAGGAGCTTGATGTGGCCGACAAGCTGTTGGCGGAAGGGCAGGCGCGGGCCGAACAACTCGCCGCCGGCAAGTCTCCGTGGGCCACGGCGACCGGCCTCGTGGTGCGCGGTTACGTATCGCGCATCGACGGCTCTGTGCAGCCCTATGGGTTGGTGGTCCCCGAATCTTATGAACCGCAAGGACAACTGCGCCATCGGCTCGACGTGTGGTTTCACGGTCGCGATGAGCAGCTCAGCGAGCTGAACTTCCTGCAAGGCCGGCGGACGCAGGTGGGGCAGTTTGCTCCCCGCGATACGCTGGTGCTGCACCCCTACGGGCGCTTTTGCAACGCCTTTAAGTTCGCCGGCGAAGTCGACGTGCTGGAGGCGTTGGCCGACGTCGAGAAACGCTACCGCATCGATCCCGAGGTGATTTCGGTCCGCGGATTCTCAATGGGCGGAGCGGCCTGCTGGCACTTCGCCGTGCATTATGCCGAGCGCTGGTTCGCCGCCAATCCGGGCGCCGGCTTCTCCGAGACGCCCGCCTTCTTGAATCATTTTCAGAAGGAAACGGCGATGCCGACCTGGTTCGAGCAGAAGCTGTTTCACCTCTACGATTGCACCGACTGGGCGCCCAATCTGTTTCATTGCCCCACGGTTGCCTACAGCGGCGAAAAGGACGTGCAAAAACAGGCGGCCGACGTGATGGACAAGGCGTTGGCGGACGCTGGCATCCGGCTGCGCCACGTCATCGGACCCGGCACGGGGCACAGCTATCACCCCGCTTCCGCGGCCGAGGTCGAGCGCAGCATGGACAGCATCGCCGAGATCGGGCGCGACCGGAATCCGACGGCCGTCCACCTGTTGACCTACACGCTCAAATACAACCAGATGAGTTGGGTGACGATCGAGGGAATAAGCGAGCATTGGGAACGCTCCGCGGTCGAAGTGGTACTGGCCGATACCTCGTCGCTCGATGTGAATACCGAAAACGTGACCGACCTGGCGTTCGACTTCCCGCCCGGCTGGTGCCCGCTCGACGTGGATCAGCCGGTATCCGCGTTCGTCGACAACCAGGAAGTGCTGCTGCCGCAGCCGCTCAGCGACCGATCCTGGCATGCACAGCTCCACCTGGACGACGGCAAATGGGAACCGGGAGCGCGAAAACAGGCCGGTCTTCGCAAGCGCCACAACTTGCAAGGGCCGATCGACGATGCCTTCATGGAGCGGTTTCTTTTCGTAAAGCCCTCGGGCAAGGCGGTGCACGAAACGGTCGGCAAATGGTCGGAGGGCGAGCTCGACCGGGCCGTCAACGAATGGCGTCGACAGTTTCGTGGCGTGGCGCCGGTCAAGAACGACGCCGATGTGACCGACGAGGACATCGCTCAGTCCAACCTCGTGCTGTGGGGCGATCCGACCAGCAACAGTATCCTGGCCAAGATTGCCGACAAGTTGCCGATCACCTGGAACAAGAACAACATCGAGGTGGGCGACCAGAGCTTTCCGGCCAAGGGCCACGCCCTGATCTTGATCTTCCCGAACCCGCTCAACCCGGACCGCTACGTGGTGCTCAACAGCGGGTTCACGTATCGTGAGTACGCATACCTGAACAACGCTCGGCAAGTTCCCAAATTGCCTGACTGGGCGGTGATCGACCTCAGCACCCCGCCCAACTCTCTCTGGCCCGGCAAGGTCGCCGCCGCCGGCTTCTTCGACGAGTCGTGGAAACTCAAGCCGCCCGCGGAGGATGATTAGTCGAGCGAGCTAGCCGGTGGCGCCACCGATCGTGTGGCCGTTGTACTGCGGGATGAGCGGGCGACGTTGCAAGTAAGTGTCTAGTTCGTCGCCCCATTGCGTCCAACCAGCCACTCGCTCGCGGGCGAACAGCTCCAGGTAGCGGGGTGGGCTGCACTGCTCGATGATGCGGTAAAGCTCTTGGGGTTTTTTCGAGTGTTCTTCCTTGCGGCTCGAAAAGAGGTTGACCTGCGTTCGGCCGGGGCGGAGCGTCCGCAGTCGGCCCCGTACGCCGAACAGCACCAGCTCGGTGACATTGCGAAAGTAGAAGCCGACGCCGCGTCCGTCGGGTCCGCCGTCTTTGCGGACTTTGAACCAAACGAGGTTGGTCTTATAGGTAAACCCCCACGCATCCATCACGCGCAGCCCCCAGTCGAGCAAGGCATTGGGTACCCAGAGATAGAGGTGGGCGGCGTCGCAGGCGTGCCCGGCGATGGGCATCGCGCAGATCTCGTCGACGTCCATCGTCTCGTAACGGCGCAGCCGCTTGTGCTCGGGCGCCATCTTGCCCGTGCGGTTGGAGAATCGCCACGGCGGGTCGGCGAGGATGGTGGAAAAGTCTCCGCTCAATCCGGGCAAGGCATTCATGTCGAATCCGTTCGGCTGTCGATGCCACGCATGATACACGGCCCACGGCGCGCCGCAATCGGCCATTTGCGAACCAGGGTAGCCATCAGCGGCGATCGAAGGCCGTAAACACTTCTCGCGCGATCTCGGCGCAGAGAACGTCGCCGGCGTTGTCGCGCGTCCAGCGCCGATCTTCGTTCTCCGCGGTCAAGACGCAGAGCGCCACCGGCCCGGCGGGCGTATAAAGAATGCCGGCCGCCGTGCGCACCGCATCGACGCTGCCGGTCTTGAACGCGAGGACGGCGTCGTCGGGCAAGAACCGCCGAAACTTCAGTTTGTCGTCGCACGCTTTCAAATGGGCCAGCATCGCCTCGCTGGCCTCAGCGCTGACCAATTCCTTACGATGCAACGCGCCGAGCAGGCGTACCATTTCCGCCGCCGTGGTACTACCCAGCCCGTAACGTTCGCTGCGCTCGCAGTCGATCGTCGTATCGCGGCGGAAGACCTTGCTATGGATCCGCGTGTTCGGGCAACCGAGGACCTGCATCGATTCGCCCGTCGCGGCGATGCCGATCCGATCGAGCACCAGGTTTGTGGCCGTATTGTCGGAATAGGCGATCATCAGCCGTGCCGCATCGACCAGCGCGAACTTCGCTCCGTCAGAAAAATGTGGCGTGAGGATACCCGATCCCGGCACTTTGTCCCCGTCCCGCAACGTCACCTGCGACTTCAAGTCGAGGCGCCCTTCTTGGGCTTGCCGATAAAGTTCGATCAGCACGGGGAACTTGATGAGGCTGGCCGTCGGGAAGGCTTCTTCCGCCCGATAGACGAATCGGTCGCCGCGCTCGAGGTGTTCCACGGCCACTCCCACCTGCCCTCGATGGGCTTCGATGAGGGGAAGCAAACGCTGCGAAAGCGAGGAGGCATCCTGGGCGGCGGCTGGCAGAACGCCCAGCCAGCACAAAACCACCAGTGGGACCGAAAGGCGACGAAGCATGGGCGAATCCACCACAAGAACGTAGCCGCTCTTCGAGAAAGCGGCCTATCCCTTCTTGCCCAACATACGATCGAGGGCGTCGGACGTTTGGTAGACCAAGGCCTCGGGATAGTGCTCGAAGGGATGGAAATATTCGAAAGTCAGGTATCCGTCGTAGCCGACACGATCGAGCGTCTCGATCACCGCGGGCCAGTTCGTGGTGCCGTCGAGCAGCGTACGAAACGTGCTCAAATTGAATTCGTGCGTCCGCTTGTCCCATTCCTTGAAGTGGATGTTCTTGATCCGCTCTCCGAGAATCGGAATCCAGTGTTCGGGGAACTGATACTGCATGATGTTCCCTGTGTCGAAGTGAACCCGCACGTGTGGACTCTGAAAACTGTCGACGAATTCGACCATCTCGTGCGGGCTGAACAGGAAAGCGTTGGCGAAGATGTTCTCCAGGTTCAGCGTGACGCCCGCCTTCTCCGCCACTGGCACGAGTTGCCGGATCGCTTCGCGGGCCCGCCGGTCGCAGACGTCGTTCGGCACCGGCTCGGTCCCTTCAACCCAGGGGATATAGACCGCGCCCGGCACTACCAACAGGTTGTCGGTGCCGAGCCGTTCGGCCGCGTCGATCATCTGCCGCGCGAGCTGCAAGCCCCGCTTGCGTCGTTCCTCGTCGTTGGAGGTCAGCGAGTAGGGCCAGTACAAGAAGGAGCAGACGCCGCTGATGGCGATTCCCACCTTTTCCGCCAGGCCACGGATACGTTCGACGTCGCTCGGTCGCGATTCGGCCGAAAACTCCCCCTCGAGCGCGAAATTGATCTCTACGCCGTCGAAACCCGCGTCCTTGGCCAGACGAAAGCAGTCTTCCAGGCTCATCTTCTGGGGATAGGGGAAGGCCCAGAGATTGATCGACTTCTTCATGTCGTAACGTTTGCCCGGTTTTTGGCTCGGCCGTGACTCGGCCGCCCGTTTCGCATCGCGATCGTCGCCGCGCACAAGCCCCTGGGCCGCCAGGAACGCAGAACCGAATGCTGCCGTGTAGGCGAGCAATTCGCGCCGCCCCAGCGGGCCGGCGTCGGACCCGGAATGAGAACCGCTCGATTTCTTCTCCGACATGGCAAATCACTCCCAAGAACTTTTTTGAGGAACGGTGCTGATTCGACCGGTTGCGTACAGTGGCGCGTGGCGGCTCGACCTACCAGATGATCGTCGCCCTTCGCCGCAACGTCAAACGGCGGACGGTCGTTTGCCAAGATTCGCGCGAAATGCAGACTTTAGAGCAACCGACAAAACCGGATCGAGCTCCACAAAAATCGGCGTTCCACGGCCGATTTTTCGCCCACGGCGCTCCGGCTTCCCGGTTCTGTCAGCCGCTCTTAGGGTTGAGAGCCTACCGATTGGCGTTAAACGGTTTCGCCACAGCGCTCGGCGGCTTCTTCCCAGTGCTCGTAGAGTTTCTTGACCGCCTGTTGCTCGTCGGTGATGGCTGCCTGTACTTCTTTCACCCGACGGCCGTCGCGGAGCACCTCGGGCGACACGAGCTCGGTTTGCAATTGCTCGATGCGCGACTCGCGCTCGATGATTTCGGCCTCGATGTCGGCCGGTTTTCGGTAGGGGAACCGCCATTGCCGCTTGGCTTTGGCGCCGCTGGATTTTTTTTCGGCCGCCGGTGGTGCCTTGGTTTCCTTCGCCGCCGTGGCCGGAGCAGCCAGCCCCTGGCGCACGAAGTGCAAGTACGTTTCGTAGTTGCCATCGATCTCGCGGAAGCGGCCGGGCTCGACGATGAGCAGATGGTCGGCGACGCGATTCAAGAAGTAACGGTCGTGGCTGACGAACAGCACCGTGCCGTCGAACTCGTTCAGCGACCGTTCCAACGAGTCGCACGCCCACAGATCGAGATGGTTCGTCGGTTCGTCGAGGACCAGGAAGTTGGCGTCGCGTGCCGACAGTTGTGCCAGCGCTGCTCGGCTGCGCTCGCCACCACTCAAGCTGCCAACCCGTTGAAACACCACGTCGCCCGTTAATCCGAAGCGGGCTAAGAGGCTCCGGCGTTGCGGCTCGTTGAATTCCTTGCCGGGTGGGCGGATCGCTTCGACCACTTGCGCGTCGGTATCCAGCCCCGACAACAACTGATCGTAGTAACCGATGCGTACGCCGCTGCCGAGTTGCACGCCGCCGGCGTCCGCAACGGCCTGGCCGACCAGGCAGCGCAGCAATGTCGTCTTGCCGGTGCCGTTCGGCCCCAAGATACCCCATCGCTCGCCACGCTCGATCTGAAACGACAGGCCGGTGAACAGCGGCCGATCGTAGGCCTTCGACAATTCCTCGGCGCGCAACACGATGTCGCCCGTGCGGTCAGCCGGCGGAAACCCCATCGCCGGACCTTCGATCTGCCGCGGTGGATCGACCCGTTCGATGCGGGCCAGCTTCTTCTCTCGGTCCTTCGCCTGCGCGCTTTTCTGGCCGTAATGGTTGCGGCGGATGAAGTCTTCGGTCTTGGCGATGAGATCCTGTTGCTTCTCGAAGGTGCGGGATTGCACCTTCAGACGCTCCTCCTTTTGCATCCAATAGGCCGAGAAATTGCCTACATAGTCGTCGATGGTCCCTTGAAAAAGCTCCAGCGTCCGGCCGGTCACTTTGTCGAGAAAGTAGCGGTCGTGGCTGACGACCAGCATCGCCTGGTCGGTCTCGGTGAGGAACGATTCGAGCCATTCGGTGGCTTCGATGTCGAGGTGGTTCGATGGCTCGTCGAGGAGCATCAAATCGGGCTCGCGCAACAGCAGCTTGGCCAGCATGAGCCGGTTCTGCTGCCCGCCGCTGAGCTGTTCGATCGGGCGGCGAAAACTGGCCCGGTCGAAGCGGAGGCCATCGAGCACGCGTTCCACCTTGTGATCGAGGTGATACGCGTCGTGGTGCTGCAATTCGTATTGCAACCGATCGTAACGCTTTTCGAGTTGTGCCCGGTCGTGCGGATCGCTGGCGTCGGCCAGGGCCTGGGCGACGGCTTCGGCGTCGCGGGCCAACGACACGAGATCCTCCAAGGCGGTCATCGCCTCGTCCCAGAGCGTGCGACCGGGAAGCCATTCGGGTTGCTGCTCGAGATACTCCGTCCTGGCCGACGGGTGCAACTCGACGGTGCCCGAATCGGCGTCGTCCTTGCCGGCCACGATCCGCATGAGCGTCGTCTTGCCGGCCCCGTTGGGCCCGACGAGCCCGACCTTCTCCCCCGGACGGATTTCAAACGTTACCCCGGCCAGCACCGGATCGGGACCAAAATGCTTCGTGACGCCGGTGACCGACAGCAGAATCATCTTAAGAATGGGGCGTCCTAGACTCGCAACGACCTAGACCGAGGGGTCCCTATTTACCACGGTTCGTTCGCAGTCGCCATTCCAACCATGTCTTGGCAGAGCATCGCTGGCCGACCGTCTGGCCGATATTATAGCAGGCGTCCCTCGTGCGGGCTGGTCGCCATCGCGCATCAGGCTCCTGTGGGGCTATTCGCTTTGCTATAATGGGCCGGTTGCTGCCCGCCGAAGGAGTCGGTGGGAGTGCCGTCCCGCGCCAGAGTCGGAGCGTTGCCGATGCCGCGATTTGGGCTTTCACGCCGCCAGTGGCTGCAAACCAGTGCCGGAGCTTTGGGGCTGTCGCTGCCGCAATGGCTGAACCTATCGACTGCCCGCTCGGCGGAGACGGGATTCGGCCGGGCCAAATCTTGCATCGTGCTCTATTGTTGGGGCGGCGTCAGCCACATCGACACTTGGGATCCGAAGCCCGACGCGCCGGCCGAGGTGCGTGGTGAATTCAAGCCCATCGCCACCGCCACGCCGGGAATCCAGCTAGGCGAGCACATGCCGCTGATGGCCCAGCTCACCGAGCGGCTGGCGATCATTCGTTCCATCCACCACGGCTCGACCTTCCACGGCCGCGGCATGTATTGGAACATGACCGGCCACCCCACGCCGAACGCCGAGCAGTTCACGAATCTCGCGCCATCGTCGAGCGACTGGCCGAACTTGGGGGCGATGATCGCGCGGCTGCGGTCCGCCGCGCCGGGCATGCCCGGCTCCGTGCAGATTCCTTATCACATGGTCGACAATAAGACCCGCCAGGCGGGCGACACGGCGGGCTGGCTCGGCCAACGATACGACGCGGTCGTCGTTCGGCCCAGCCGCGGTAAGCCCTTCGGTGGCATCTCGCCCGACACGGGCCATCTGACACTCAAGCCGGCCGAAGGGGTCGACGACGCCCGCTTCGTCAACCGGCGACGACTGGCCGAATCTCTGGGCGCGCAATGCCGCCCGCTCGATTCCGGGGCCGGCGCTGGCCAGTACGCCGGGTTTCGCCAGATGGCGGTCGATCTACTCTCCAGCCCGAAGGTGCGCGAAGCGTTCGACGTCGAGAAGGAGCCGGAGACAGTCCACGCCGCTTACGGCGATCATCTCTGCGGTCAAAGCGCTCTGCTCGCACGGCGCCTGGTGGAGAACGGTGTGCCGGCCGTAACGGTGATTTGCGCGGCCGGCGACCTGAACGGGGCCTCCGGCGATATGTGGGACACGCACGGCGACAATTTCAACCGCCTGAAGCGGGACCTGTTGCCGCCGCTGGAACGGGCGAGCTTCGCCTTGGTGAACGATCTGGCCCAGCGCGGCATGCTCGACGAGACGCTCGTCGTATGGCTGACCGAATTCGGGCGCACACCTAAGATCGGCGGCGGATCGGGCCGCGACCACTATCCCTTCTGTTACTCTGTGGCGCTGGCCGGCGGTGGTGTGCGCGGCGGTCAGGTTTATGGCCGCTCAGACCATTTGGGCGCCTTCCCGCTCGACTTCCCATGCACCCCGGCGGATCTGCACGCCACGATCTTTCATGCCTTGGGTATCTCGCCCGAGACGCGTCTTACCGACAATTTTGGCCGCACGCTGCCGATCTGCGAAGGAAGCGTTTTGCCGCTGTTCGCGTAAACGGCGCCGCGACTGCCGCAGCACACTGGCTGTTGTAACCACACGTAGAAAACCGGCTGCGAGTCCTATCCCCGCGCTCGCCGGCTTACCAGATATTCGACGAGCGCCTTGTCGAATTGCATGCTGGTGTCGAGGCCGACGTAATCGATGCCGCTCTTGAAGCATTCGCGCCGATACATATCGCAAAACTTTTGCACCTCGGCCAAATAATCGCCGCGAAAGCCGTCGGCGTCGACCTGCAATTTCTGGTCGCTCTCCGGCTCGTGGAATTCGCAGATGCCGTCGAAGGGGAAGTGCACCTCGGCTTCATCGAGCACGTGAAACAGGATGACGTCGTGCCCGCCGTGCCGCAGCCGGCGCAGGGCCCGTAGGATCGGATCGGGCTCGGCCAATAGGTCGGTGAAGAGCATGATCAGGCTGCGGTGTTTGAGCATGGCGGCAATCTGCACCATGCTCTTGGCGATCTCGGTCTTGCCGGCCGGCTTGAGATTGGCCAAGAGCGACAGCACGTTGCCGAGCTGCGTGCGCTTCGAGCGCGGCGGCAGACTATTGCGAATCCGCTCGTCGAACGTGATCAGGCCGACGGGGTCCTGCTGGTGCACCATCAAATAGCAGAGCGCGGCGGCCAGGCAGATAGCGTAATCGAGCTTGGTCAGCTCCTGCCGGTAGGTGTAGGCCATCGAGCGGCTCAGATCCATCACCAGGTAGCCGGTGATGTTCGTCTCGGCCTCGAACTTCTTGACGTAGTATTTGTCGGTCTTGGCGTACACCAGCCAGTCGATGTCTTGCGGGTTGTCGCCGATCGTGTATTTGCGGTGCTCGCTGAACTCGACCGAGAATCCGTGGAATGGGCTGGCGTGCAGGCCCTGCAAAAACCCCTTGACGATGAACTGGGCGCGCAGATCGAGCCGGCTGATCTGGCGAATGACCTCGGGCTTCAGATATTTTTCGGCCGTCGACATGACATCATTCGACCATCTGCCGCCGTGGGACTCAACCTCGCCGTGGCGAAGTTGGCGCCGGCCTCACGCCGACTCTAAAAAGTATCGCATCAGCTTCCAGCCTTCGGCGAAAGCGAGTTCCGATTTGCCCGCGGCCACCTCGTCGTAAGTCTGCGCGTCGTCGGGCGTGATGCCGCTGCCGGCGATCACGAACGGGACGTATCCGTGGCTGTGGGTCTTGGTCCGTAGCGGCGTGGGATGATCGGGCGTGACGAGCAGGCGATACTCTCCCTGGGCCTCGAGCGCCTTCCAGAGCGGACCGACGATGTGCCGGTCGATTTCCTCGAGTGCCTTGATCTTTGCGTCGCACTTCCCTTCGTGCGAGGCCTCGTCGGTCGCTTCCACGTGTACGCAAATCACGTCGGTATTGGGGAGCGCGTCGATGGCGTAACGGCCCTTCGCGGCGTAGTCCGTGTCGAGGTAACCCGTGGCACCGGGCACCTCGATGCGTTGCCAACCGACGAGCGCGGCCAATCCACGCAGCAGGTCGACGGCCGTGATCATGGCCCCGCGCCGGCCGTAAAGCTGTTCGAACGCCGTCAGCGCCGGTGCTTTACCCTGGCCCCATAACCAAACGTTCGTGGCCGGCAACTGGCCAGCCCGCTTGCGGGCGACGTTTACGGGATGTTCGGCAAACAGATCGACGCTGTCGCTCATGAGCTGGTGGAGCAGGTCGCTTCCCGGTCCGCGCGGGTAGTCGTCGAGGACCGACTTGTCGGTCAGATCGTGCGGAGGCGTAGCGCGTGTGTCGTGCGTAAAAGGGGCTCGCTGCGAGCCGGGGCGATAAATGAGCAGGTTGCGATAGCTGACCCCCGCGATAAACTCCAGCCGCTCGTCGGCCAGTTTTTCTTGAGCGGTGGCCAGCAGCTCGCGCGCTTCCGCGGTGGAAATGTGGCCGGCCGTGAAGTCGCGCATCACCTGGTCTTCGACGGTCACCAGATTGCAGCGGATAGCCCAGTCGCTCTCGCCGAGCGGAATGCCTTGCGCCGCCGCTTCTAGCGGTGCTCGGCCGGTGAAGTGTTCGAGCGGGTTGTAGCCCAACAAGCTGAGGTTGGCCACGTCGCTCCCGGCCGGCAACGAGGCAGGCACGTGGTTGGCCCGGCCGACCACACCGGCGGAGGCCAACCGATTCATCGCGGGCACGTTGGCCGCTTGCAACGGTGTGCGGCCTGCGAGCGCCTCTTGCGGCTCGTCGGCGCAACCGTCGGGAATGATGATGGCGTATTTCATCCGTCTCTGCCTCCAGCAGCCTGGCTTTGCGTGTTAGCCGGCATTTCGGCGCTACGAGTGGTTGTGTTGCTGTGTCTGACGAAGCGGTCATCGTAGGTGGCTGTTCGGCGGATCGTCAAGCGAAAGCTGTTTCAGATAAGAACGACTCGTCCGTCACCATTCATACCACCGCACCAAACCAAACAGACGTTGCGAGCCAGAGGCAACGCACTCGCGCCACATCTTTTTTGCCCTGCCGCACCGTAAAAAAATTGCGGCCCCTCAACCCCCAATTAGATTGGAACCCCGAGCGGCCCCCCTGGGCGACGACCGCTCCGAGTTGCGTTCCAAAATCTCCCTGATCGGCATCCCATGAAAAACCCCATGACCCGGGCACGCCGCAGCGCGGCGCGCCGCGCGCCATTCTGCGCGATCGAAACCCTCGAATCGCGCCACATGCTGACCAATGTCTTGAACTACCACGACGATTCGTCGAGCACGGGCGCCAATCTGAACGAGACCGTGCTCACGCCCGCCAACGTCAATTCGTCCTCGTTCGGCCAACTTGCCACCGTGCCGCTCGACGGTCAGGTTTATGCGGAGCCCTTGTACGTCGAAAACGTGAATATCTCGGTCGGCGCCCAACAAGGCGTGCACAATGTCGCCTTCGTGGCGACCGAGAACGACAGCGTCTACGCCATCGATTCGACGAGCGGTGCCGTCCTTTGGCACACCAGTTTCATCAATCCGGCGCAGGGCATCACCACCGTGCCCAATGGCGACACGCTCAATGTCTCCATTTCGCCGCAACTTGGCATCACGGCGACACCGGTTATCGACCCCACGTCGAACACCCTCTACGTGATCGCCAACACCAAGGAAATACGTGCGGACGGAACGCACTACGTCTACCGTTTGCACGCGCTCGACCTCTCCACCGGCGCCGAAAAATTGGGCGGACCTCTGCTCATCGGCGATACCCTCGACAACAACGGCAACTTCACCTACCTCGCCGGCCCGAGTGTCAAGGGCACCGGCGACGACAGCGTGAACGGCATCGTTACGTTCAACGCATTGCACGAATTGGAACGCCCCGGGCTGTCGCTGACAGATGGCAACGTCTATCTCGCGTTCTCGTCGCATGCCGACACCACGGCCGGACATGGCTGGATCATGTCGGTCAACGCTCAAACCATGCAGTTGAACGGCGTTCTTTGCACGACGCCGAACGGCTCCCAGGGCGGAGTCTGGCAAGACGGCGATGAAGTCACAACCACCGGTAGCGGATTCTACGTCTCCACCGGCGAGGGTACTTTCGATTCGACGCTGAACGCCGCCGGATTCCCCGTCAACGGCGATTATGGCGACTCGGTCATCAAGTTCGTTTACGATCCGACCACCAGCCCCACGAACGAGAATGCCAATGGCTGGGGTCTCAAGATCATCGACTACTTCACGCCCTCCAATCAAGCGCAACTCTTCACCGACGACCTCGATTTGGGCTCGGGCGGCGTCGTACTTTTGCCAGCCAGCGCCGGCACCGCTGCGCATCCCGACCTGCTGGTACAGGGTGGAAAGCAAGGCACCGTCTATCTGATGGATCGCGACAATCTGCCGGGTTATCAGAATGCGTCCAACTATCTGCCCAGCGAACTCCTGCAAACCGCGCCGGGTGAGGTGACGTCCATCTTCAGCACTCCGGCCTATTTCAACGGCACGCTGTACTACGCCGGTGTCGGCGGCACACTCGAGGCATTTCCCCTGTCCAACGGCACGCTCGCCACGACGCCCTCTTCGCAATCGTCGCAGATCTTCGGTTATCCGGGCGCGACGCCCAGCATTTCTGCCAATGGGACGGCGAACGGCATTGTTTGGGTGGTCGACCTGAGCAACAACGAACTTCAGGCCTACGACGCCTCGAACCTGTCGAGGGAGCTTTACAGCAGTCCGATCGGTACGGCCGTGAAATTCTCGACGCCCACCATCGCCGATGGCCATGTGTTCGTCGGCACGGCCAACAGCCTGGTGATCTTCGGCCCGGGAGGAACGAATGCCAACGCCACCGGCGCGGCAAACGAGCAGTATGTGGCGGCGGCATTCCAGAACGTCCTGCAGCGTCCGGCCGATACCGCTTCGTTGAACGCGTGGACCTTGTTACTCGATCAAGGTTTGCCGCGGGCCACGTTTGCTTTGGATCTGACCCACAGCGCCGAATACTTCCAGGATGTTATCAAGGCGGCCTACGAAAAATTTCTCGGTCGCGCTGCCGACCCGACCGGTTTAGCGGTCTGGACCCAGGCGATGGCTTCCGGCCTAACCGATGAAGAATTAGAAGCTGCCTTCATCGGCTCACCCGAATTCTACGCCCACAGTGGCGGCACGGATCTCAGTTGGGTCGACAACATGTATCAGAGCCTGCTCGGCAGACCGGCAGACGCCTCGGGCGAGGCCTATTGGACACAGGCGCTCGCGGCGGGGGTCAGTCGACAGGAGGTGGCGATCGGCTTCGCCGCCAGCCCCGAACGCGAGGGCCAGATCGTCCAGAACGATTACTCTCTGTACCTTGGCCGGTCGGCCGGCACCGCCGAAGTGGCCGGCTGGGTGGCTCGGTTCGAACAGGGGCTGACCAACGAGGATGTGATCGCCGGCTTCATCGCGTCCGACGAATACTACAACGACCACGACGGTTCGTAACGAGAATCTTCGGAAGTCCATAAGAGCCTGTCCGAGAACCGATGTTGCGATAGGAACGATTCGACTCGCCAGCAGGTTTTCGGATCGGCTCTAAAGATGGCCGGGCCGGTCGATCGGCTGCTCCGGCCATCTTTCATTCTGGCTTGCCTGGGAGTCGCTATTGGGCGGACGGCGGTGTTGGCTCAGTCGTGCCGGTGAGTTCGAAACATATCTGCTCGGCGCGCTGAACCGTCACCCCGAATGCCGTAGCGAGCGCATGACCTCGGATGACTGCGTCGGTCGGTCCCTCGGCGGTCAATCGTCCGGTGTCCAGCAACAGGGCATTCGGAAAGAAGTCGAGCGCCGGCCGGAGGTCGTGCAATGCGGCGAGCACGGTCCGTCCTTCGGAATGAAGCTCCTTGAGCAACCCCATCAACTCGATCTGCCGCGCTATGTCGAGGGCCGAGATAGGCTCATCCAACAAGAGGATGGGAGCCTCTTGAGCCAAGGCGCGAGCGATGAACACTCGTTGGCGCTCTCCGCCGGATAGGGTGGGAATCGCCCGGTGCCGCAACGCAGACAGGCCGACGCGCTCGATCGCCCAAGAAACCACTTCGTAATCCGTCTGTCTCATCGCCGCCCACGATCCGATGTGGGCATAGCGTCCCAAGGCGACGGTATCTTCCACCCGGATGTCGAAATCGCTAACGGTCTGCTGAGGCAGGTAAGCACACTCCCGAGCAACCGCGGATCGCCCCATGGTTCGCAATGGCGTGCTCCCCAACACAACGCTGCCCGCCGTAGGAGGCAGAATACCTGCCAACACCCGGATCAGAGTCGTTTTGCCCGAGCCGTTGGGACCGAGCAACACCGTCATCGAACCCGCAGGGAGACTGAACGAAATACCGTCGAGCAACGTCGCTCCATCCCGGCGCACGCTCACGCTGTTCGCATGTAGCGCAGCGGGTAAACGGACGGGCGAGTGGGCAAGCGAAGTCATGCCTGAGGTCTTTCCCTGCGACGCAAGACGAACAGGAACGCCGGCCCGCCCAGAAAGGCCGTCAGGATGCCCAGGTGGATCGAAAACTGTTCCGAAACGGCGCGAGACAGCAACTCGCAGGCCGTCAGGAACGCGGCTCCTCCGGAGGCACACGCCGGCATCAGATGTGAAGTGCGTGGCCCCGTCCCGCGTCGAACAAGGTGAGGAACCATCAAGCCGACAAACCCGATCGTTCCGCTTACTGCGGTAGCCGCGCCAGTAGCTAACGCCACGAAGCCCAGCACGAGCAAGCGGGTCTGAACCACCGGAACTCCCACCGCCAGAGCCTGTTCCTCCCCCAACAACAAGGCGTCCAGCCGCCGATGGAGCGAAAGCAAGCCCAGCACCCCGACCGCAATGGGCGGGGCAGACAACCAGACGTGTTCCCAAGTTTGATTGCGGACGCCGCCGACCAACCAGAACAAGAGTTCCTGTACTCGATGCTGATCGGCCAGTACCATGACCAGCGTTACGCCGGCCACGGCGACACTGCTCACCGCTACGCCGGTCAACAAGAGGGAGTGCGCCGTCGGACGTCCGCCGACGTAGGTCAACGCGTAAACCAGGAGAGCGGTCGCAAGACCGCCCCCGAATGCCGACAACGGCAACGATAGAAAAACGGTCGCCGCCAACCCCGTGTGAATGGCGATGACCGCACCCAGCGCGGCACCGCTGCTAACACCCAAAACACCTGGATCGGCCAAAGGATTTTCGAACGTTGCCTGGAGGGCCGCTCCCGAACAGGCCAGCGCCGCCCCCACAAGCCCAAGCAGTATCACTTGCGGCAATCGCAATTGAAGTACCACGAACTGTTCGCTCTGTGGCACATCCTCCGCGCCGGTGATACCCGCCGCGCCCGCAAGCGAACGCAGCACATGATGCAGGGGTATCGGCATCGGTCCCCAAGCCGTACCCAAGAGCGCCAGAGCGATGTACGCGACCAGGAGCACCCATGTGACGGCGCGGATCATGGCGGTCCCCTAGCGCTCGTTCGCCGGCGTTGCGGGCCGGTCGTCGGGAAAACGGTCCGCGTGGAGTTGCCGTGCCAATCGCTCCGCCCCTTCGATGACGTATTGGGAAAGGGCACTCAAGTACTTTCCCTCGATCGTGATGACTCGATTCTCACGCACGGCCTCGAGGTTGCGAAGCAGGGGGTGATGGTCGATGCTCCGCTCATGTTCGTCGGCGGACCAACACGATTGGAGGACAAAGGTCGGGTTGGCGGCGATCACCTGTTCAGGCGAGATTTCGACCGTACCCTCCAAGCCTCGTTCGGCCCCCACATTGACGCCGCCGGCCTCGCGGATGATGTCGTCCATGGGGGTCTTGGTACCGGAGGTGAACCCGGCCGACCAGAACAGGACGCGCGGACGATTGGTGATTTGGCGTAGCTTTTCCGCGAGGCGTTGCCGGCGTTCACGCATACTACCGACGATCTTCGCGGCCCTCGCCGCCTCACCGATGCGGGTGCCGAAGTCGAGGATGTTCGCCTCGATTTCGTCGATGCTCTGGCAGTCGTTGTGCTGGTACACGGGCAGGCCAGACCGCCGCAACAGCTCAAGCGAGTCGGCCGAGTTGTACGAAGCGACGCAGACGAGATCGGGGCTCATGGCCACGATACGTTCGGTTTCCGCGGCTCGAACTCGAGGAATCGAGCGAGGGTAGACATCGGGCACGTTCGATATCTCGGGATCGTCCGCCAGGTGGGTCACGCACACCACCCGATCCGCCGGCACGAGAGCAGACAGGATTTCGTCGCCTGCCAGCGTCAGCGAGGCGATACGGTGCGGCGCAGCGGCAGATGGCGCAGCATCGTCCGTTTGACGCGGCAGCCGCGCGCGCCAGGCGCCAACAGCCACGACGACGGCCGTCAGCGAGAGGGCAACGACGAGCGAAAGGCCCCATCGGCGAGCGTTCATGGTCCGACTTGCTCTCGGTCGCGCGGGTTGGGTAAGCCGACTGGCGGAAAGGGAGGAGTCGGCGACGAACGAAGCCAATCCGGGGTGGGATCAATCCAGGATGCGCATGCGCACGCTTCCCGGCCGTACGCAGTGCAGGCGGTCGATTTCGTCCATCGCGGCTACCGTTGCGCCTTCCACCGTTTCGTGCGTGATGATGACGAGCGGCACCACCGCTTGCTCCTCGGTCGCCGGCTCGCGCTGGATCACCGAAGCGATCGATATGCCGCGGCGACCGAGAACGCCCGTGATGTCGGCCATCACGCCGGGACGATCCTCGACATGCAGCCGCATGTAGTAGCGGCCCGTAATTTTCTTGGGATCACGCAGACCGACACGAGCTTCTCGCTGCGACCAGAGTTCGAGCGTGCGGAAGGTGATCGCGGCTCGGCCGACGACCGTATCGATCAGGTCGGCGACGACGGCCGAGGCAGTCGGCATACGGCCAGCCCCCAGACCATGAAAGAAAACGGGGCCCACCGCGTCTCCCACGACCCGAATCGCGTTGAAGGCACCGCGGACTTCGGCCAACGGCGTGCCCATCTTCACGAGAGTGGGCGATACATGGAGTTCGAGTCCATCGCCGGCCAATTCCGCCACGGCGAGGAGCTTAACGCGATAGCCCAGATCTTCGGCGTTCTTGATGTCGATGACATCGAGCCCGTCGATCCCCTGCCGCGGAATGTCTCGCCAATGGACCCGCGCGCCGAACGCAAGATGAGCGAGGATGGCCAGTTTTTGGGCCGTGTCCGTGCCATCGACGTCCATCGTCGGATCGGCTTCGGCATAACCCAGCCGCTGCGCTTCGGCCAGGGCGGTGGCATAATCGGCCCCCCGCTCTTCCATCTGCGTAAGGATATAATTGCTCGTGCCGTTCAGGATGGCGGTGAGCGATTCGATCTGGTTCGCCGACAGGCATTGGCTGATGTTGGCGATGATCGGCACGCCCCCCGCCACCGCGGCCTCGAAGGCGATCGAGCGCCCAAGTTCTCGCGCCAGGTCGAATAGCTCCGGGCCATGCTCGGCTAACAAGGCCTTGTTGGCCGTGACCACGTCTTTGCCGCTTTCGAGCAGGGCGACCATGATCGACCGGGCGGGTTCGAGTCCGCCGACGAGGTGAGCCACCGCCGTGATCTCGGGGTTGCTGGTAATCTGGTCCAAGTCGCCCGATAAGATACCCGCGGGGAGCTGGTAATCGCGCTCTTTCTGCGGATCGTGCACGACGACTTTTTCGAGCCAGATCGTGCGTCCCGCGTGCCGGGCGGTGCGGTCGCCGAACTCGACCAGCAGTCGCGCCACGCCCGAGCCGACGGTTCCCAGGCCAACGACGGCAACTCTCGTTTTTTCCACGAATGGGCGAACCGGGCGCGAGTTCGGGACTGTAAAACCGACCGCCGTTGAGTGTTCACTCTGCTGTCCGTTTTGTCAAACGTCGCAGGCACTTACACGAGGTCCGATTTGGACCTCCGGCAAATCTGCCGCGCGTGGCAAATTTGTCGGCGGTCAAGTGACGACCGGGCCCATCCCTCGCATGGGTGCAGCCATCTCCCATCAGAGGTAGTTATGCCTTTTCTCGGGCGCTTCCAATCGTCCGAACGCCGTTGACTCCCGAACGAATCCAACTAAAATTAGCGAAACTGACCAGTCAGTCCGCTTTGGACCGCAAAAACAGAGGAAATCTTCCTTGACGCAGGTCGCTACAAATCCGTTGGTCCGCGAAGCGGTCAAACCGCGCGAAGCCCAGCGCCGCGAACAGATCTTGGCGGCTGCCACAAAGCTTTTTGCAGAAAATGGTTACGCCGACACCGACACCCAGATGCTGGCCGATCTCGTGCGGGTCGGCAAGGGCACGCTCTATCGGTATTTTGCCAGCAAGCGGGAGTTGTTCCTGGCTGCCGCGGATCGTGGTATGCGGCAACTCTGCGAATACATCGATGCCAGTATCGCCACCATCCAGGATCCGCCCGAGCGAATCGCCCAGGTCGTTCGCTCCTACCTGACATTCTTTGCCGAGCACCCCGAACTATCAGAATTGTTGATTCATGAGAGGGCGCTCTTCAAGGATCGCAAAAAACCAACCTACATCGAGTATCGCGAGGCGAACCGCGAGCGGTTGCGAGTGCTCTATCGTTCGTACATCGCCGAAGGGCAGATCCGCGACATGCCGGTCGACCGCATTCTCGACGTGCTCGGCGACCTGCTCTACGGGACGATGTTCACCAACTACTTCTCCGGCCGAAAGCAGTCGGTGGAGGAACAGACCCAGGACATCCTCGACATCGTCTTTCACGGCATTTTGAGCGATACGGGCCGACGCCGCCGGCAAGTGGACTGAGCGACAGGCCGGCTGAAACAGCACGCGGCTAATTTGGAGCGAAACGACAGTGATAATTGTGGAAAGGCGAACGACGGCTTGGCTGATCTGCCTCGTGGCATGCGCCGGCTGCAACCAGGTTACGCCGACGATGCCGCCGCAGAAGGCGCCCGAGGTCGACGTGACGATGCCCGTGTATCGCGAGATCACCGATCACGAAGACTTCACGGGGCAGACCGAGGCGGTCAAAACCATCGACATCCGGGCCCGCGTAACGGGTTACCTCAGGGAGGTGAAGTTCAAACACGGCACAGCGGTCGAAAAGGGTGATGTCCTGTTCGAGATCGACCCTCCGTACTACGAAGCCGAACATGCCCGCACCGAAGGAGTCGTGGCCCAAGCCGAAGCCCGCTTGAGGCGGCTCAGGCTCGACCACGACCGGGCCCAACGCCTGCACCCGACGGGCACCATCACCAAGGAGCAATTCGACCTTGTGTCGGGCGACGTGGCCGAGGCCGAAGCCAGCCTGAAGACCGCCAAGGCCGCACATAAGATCGCCACCGTCAACCTCGGGTATTGCACGGTCAAGGCACCGATTTCGGGTCGCATGAGCCGGCCGTACATCGACCCGGGCAACTTGGTCCGTGCCGACGACACGATGCTTACGCGTATCGTGGCCCAGGAACCGATGTGGGTCTATTTCGACCTCGACGAGCGGACGATGCTGCGTCTGCGACGGTTGGTGCACTCGGGCGATTCCGAAGCCATCGAAGATGCACAGCTTCCCGTGTTCATTGGCCTGGCCGACGAACCCGATTTCTTGCATCAAGGCACCCTCGATTTCAGCGACAACCGTCTCGATCCGAGCACCGGCACGTTGCGGGTGCGTGGCGTGTTCGCCAATACCGACCATTTTTTGACGCCGGGGCTGTTCGTGCGCGTGCGCTTGCCGATCGGCAAGCCGTACCAAGCGCTGCTCGTGCCTGAGCAAGCCGTCGGCACCGACCAAGGCCAGAAATTCGTCTACGTCGTCGACAACAAAGAAGAGATATCGTATCGCCGCGTGAAGGTCGGCAAGCTCTACGAGGGGCTGCGTGTGATCACGGATGGGATTTTTGCCGGCGAGCGGATTGTCGTGACGGGCGTGCAGCGCGTGCAGCCCGGTATGAAGGTCGACGCCAAGCTGGCCGAGAATGGCGAGCAAGCGGCGAAAAGTGAGAAATAAGACGTGCCGGGTGCTGGCGCCCGACGACCGCTTTTGACTGTTAACATCGCAGAACTTTCCCGCTCTTTTTCGAACTTTCACCGACTTAGGCTCCGCTCGTGATCTCGCGGTTCTTTATCGATCGCCCGATCTTCGCCTCGGTACTGTCCATCGTGATTACGTTGGCCGGCGGCGTGGCGGTGTTCACGTTGCCGGTGGCCCAGTTTCCGCAGGTCTCGCCGCCGACCGTCACGGTGACGTGTACGTATCCCGGCGCGAGCTCGAAGGACGTGGCCGCGGCGGTGGCGTCGCCCATCGAACAATTCGTCAACGGCGTCGAAGGCATGATGTACATGTCTTCGGTCTGCACCAATGACGGCCAGTACAACCTGACCGTGACATTCCATCACGGCATCGACGTGAACATGGCCCTGGTGCTCGTGCAGAACCGCGTGGCGCTGGCCACGCAGATGCTGCCCGACGTCATCAAGCAGACCGGCGTGACGTGCCGCAAGCAGTCGCCCGACATCGTGATGGGGATCGCGCTCTATTCCCCCGATCGCCGCTACGACCAGCTCTACGTGAGCAACTATGCCATTTTGCAGGTCAGAGACGAACTGGCGCGTCTCGACGGTGTGGCCGATGTGTTTGTCTTCGGCCAGCGCGATTACAGCATGCGCGTGTGGGTCAATCCTGAGGAACTGGCGGCCCGTGGATTGACGGCAGCCGACGTCGCCGAAGCGATCCGCGAGCAGAACATGCCGGTGGCCACGGGATCGGTCGGCCAGCAGCCGGCGCCGAATAACCAGGTCACCCAAGTGAGCTTGAATACGCTCGGCCGGCTGCGCGACACCGAGCAATTCGAGAATGTCATCCTCAAGGCAACGCCCGAAGGCCGCGTGACGCGGCTGAAGGACGTGGCCCACATGGAACTCGGCGCCAAGAGCCGCGACGTGAACGTCAGCATGGACAACCAGCCGACGGTGTTTCTGGCGATATTCCAGATGCCCGACGCCAACGCGCTCGAGACGCACGATCGCGTGATGGACAAGATGCGGGAACTCAGCGAAAGCTTTCCCGAAGGGTTGGAGTTCGACGTCGGGTTCACGACCATTCCTTACACACGCGAGTCGATCCGCGAGGTGTTCAACACGCTCCGCGACGCCGTCGTGCTCGTGGCGATCGTCGTGCTGCTCTTCTTGCAGAACTGGCGGTCCGCCATCATTCCTTTGGTCGCGGTGCCGGTGGCCATCGTGGGCACTTTCGCGGTGATGGCCGCCATGGGATTCAGCCTGAATAACCTGACGCTGTTCGGCCTGGTGCTGGCCATCGGTATTGTGGTCGACGACGCGATCGTGGTGGTCGAGGCGGTCGAGCACCACATCGAGCATGGGCTCGGACCGCGCGAAGCGACGATCAAGGCCATGCAGCAGGTGTCGGGGCCGGTGATCGCGGTGGGACTGGTGCTCAGCGCGGTGTTCGTACCCTGCGCCTTCATCACGGGGATCACGGGCCAGTTCTTCCGGCAGTTCGCCATGACGATCGCCGTTTCGACGATCATCTCGGCCTTCAACTCGCTCACGCTCAGCCCAGCCCTTACGGCGGTGCTGTTGCGGCCGCGCGATAAACACAACTCTCTGCCCTTGCCCTGGGTGGCGATGCCGCTGATCGGCGGAGTGTGCGGTTGGATGTTTCTTGCGACACCGGCCGAGCACTGGCTGGGGCGATTCGAGAATCAGCTCGGTGGGCTGCTGGGGGCTGCTTGGCCCTGGGCGGCGCCGTTGGCCAGCGCTTTGGTCGGTATGGCGGTCGGTGCCGTGGCCGGGCCGTGGCTCAATCGATTACTCGCGGCCTCGTTCCGCGCCTTCGACCGCGGCTTTCGCATCGCGACGAACGTCTACGCGCGTTTGGTGGGCGGAGTGCTGCGAGCCAGCGTCCTCGCGCTCCTGATCTACGGAGGACTTCTCGGGCTCACCTGGTGGCGGTTCGCCGTCACCCCGAAGGGTTTTATTCCGACGCAGGACATGGGCTTCTTGCTCGTCAACGTGCAACTGCCCGATTCCGCCTCGCTGGAACGCACGCAAGAGGTGATGGAGCGGATCGTCAAAATCGGCAACGCGCACCCGGGCATCAAGCACTGCTCGGGTATCGCGGGTCAGTCGTTCATCATGAACGCCACCGGATCGAACTTCGGCACCATGTTCGTGAATCTCCGCGAGTACCATCTGCGCCGCGAGCCTTCCATGTCGAGCGGGGCCATCATGGGCTACCTCCAGAGCGAAGCGGGGAAGATCAAAGAAGCGAATGTCATGGTCTTCCCCCCTCCGCCGATCCGTGGCGTGGGGCGCGCCGGTGGTTTCATGCTCATGGTCGAAGACCGCGGCGATGTGGGCCCCGCCGGCTTGCAGCAAGCGACCGAAGGCCTCATCGGAGCGGCCAGCCAGACTCCGGGCATCATCCGTCCCATGAGCCCCTTCCGGGCGAATGTGCCGCAGATTCGCATCACGCCGGACCCGCGGCAATGCATGATGCGGCACGTATCACTACAGGATTTCTCCGATACGCTGCGGATCTATCAAGGTTCGCTGTACGTGAACGACTTCAACAAATTCGGCCGCACGTGGCAGGTGATCGTGCAGGCCGATCCGAAGTTTCGCAAGTCGATCGATGACCTGCCGCGGCTCAAGGTGCGCAACTCCCAGGGCGTGATGGTGCCGGTCGGCTCGCTGGCGTCGATCCACGAAGTGAACGGGCCGCTGTTGCTCACTCGCTACAACATGTATTCCGCGGCCTCGATCAACGGTGTGGCTGGACCGGGGACGAGTTCGAACCAAGCCATGGAGATCATGGAGCGGCTGGCAGACGCCCACCTGCCCCGGAATATGAGGTTCGAATGGACCGATATGTCGTACCTCGAACTGCTGGCGGGGAACACGGCCACCGTCATTTTCGGCTTCGCCGTGGTGATGGTGTTTCTGGTCCTCGCCGCGCAGTATGAGAGTTGGTCGTTGCCCCTGGCCGTCATCTTGGTGGTGCCGATGTGCCTACTGAGCGCGCTGGTGGGGGTCAGCATCTGGCAAATGGACGTCAACATCTTCACGCGCGTCGGATTCGTGGTGCTGGTTGGCCTGGCCAGCAAGAACGCCATTCTCATCGTCGAATTCGCCAAGCAGCAGCGCGTGGCTGGCGTGTCGCGCCGCGAGGCGACGCTCGAAGCGTGCCGGCTGCGGTTGCGGCCGATCGTCATGACGTCGTTCGCGTTCATTCTCGGCGTCGTGCCGTTGCTCGTCGCGCACGGAGCCGGAGCCGAGATGCGTAAGGCGCTGGGCGTGCCGGTGTTCAGCGGCATGTTGGGCGTGACGTTGTTCGGCCTCGTGCTCACACCCGTTTTCTTCTATGTCATCGACTGGTGGGGCGAGTCGCGGCTGCTGAGCGCAACGTGGCTGCGGAAGATCAACTCGGCTGTCCTGGGCGTGCTCAGTCTGCGTCCCGCGCGTCAGTTCGGCGTGCGGCTCGTGCGGCAAGCGGTCGCGGTGACCCGTTCACGGTCCAAGCCGGCCGCTCCGGCCCCCGAACCACAGACACACGCGCCGCAGGAGCATGTAACACCGGAAACAGTGATTGCTATCCTCGATGAAACGATCGAGGTCCCCGGCGTGATCCACGAAGTAAGCCATCCTCTCCCCAAACGCCACGCAACGGTGCTGAGGCGGACCAAACACATGAGCAGCGACGAATGTTCCGTCACCAAGGAATGATCTCGCACGCATAACAAGCGAATGCTACGTTCGCTGCCTCGCGCTGAAATCCTCGCTGGTACTCGTTACGTTCTTCGCCGTGGCCAGCGGATGCAAACCTGACTCGAAACCCCGAAGCATCGAATAGACTTTGTTCTCGCGCTTTTTCATCCACCGACCGATCTTCGCCTCGGTGATGTCGATCATGATCACGCTGGCAGGCGGCGTGGCGCTGTTCGCGCTGCCCATCGCCCAGTATCCCGACATCACCCCGCCCACGGTAGAAATCTCGGCGGTCTATCCGGGCGCTAACGCCCAGGTTGTGGCCGATACGGTGGCCGCACCGATCGAGCAGCAGGTGAACGGCGTCGAGCGGATGCTCTATATGTCGTCGCAGTGCACCAACGACGGCACATACACCTGCACGGTGACGTTCAAGCACGGCGTCGACCTGAACATGGCGCAAGTGCTCGTGCAAAACCGCGTGGCACTCGCCCAGCCGATCCTGCCCAGCCTCGTGCAGCGGCGCGGCGTGGTGGTGAAGAAGAAGTCGCCCAGCGTGCTCATGATCGTTAATTTGTTTTCGCCCGATAACACGCGAGACAACCTCTATCTGAGCAACTACGCCACCATTCAGCTCAAGGACGAGCTCTCGCGGCTCAACGGCGTGGGCGACATCACCTACATCGGGCAGCGCGATTACAGCATGCGGCTCTGGCTCGATCCCGACAAGATGGCCTACCGCGGCTTGACGACGGCCGATGTCGTGCGGGCCATCGAGCAACAGAATACGCAGGTGGCCGCCGGCCAGATCGGCCAACCGCCGATCGACACGGGACAGGTCTACCAATTCACCATGACCACGATGGGCCGGCTCGTCGATGTCGAGCAGTTTGCCGACATGATCCTCAAGAACGACGGCGAAGGTCGCTTCGTGCGGCTGCGCGACGTGGCCAGCATCGAGTTGGGGGCGTTGGTCTACAACCAGACCTGCACGCTCGACGGGCAGCCTTCGGTCGCGCTGTCGATCTACCAATTGCCGGGCTCCAACGCTCTCGATGTGGCCGAGCAGGTGCGAGAAAAGATGGCAGAGCTGAAGCTCCGCTTTCCCGACGGTGTCGACTATGCCATCGTCTACGACACGACGCCCTTCATCGAAGAATCGATCAACGAGGTCTTTAAGACGTTGCGCGATGCCGTGGCGCTCGTGGCCGTCGTCGTGCTGCTCTTCCTACAGAATTGGCGCTCGGCCATAATTCCGCTCGTGGCCGTGCCGGTGGCGGTGGTCGGCACGTTCGCGGTGATGGCCGGCATGGGTTTCAGCCTCAACAATCTGACCCTCTTCGGGCTTGTGCTGGCCATCGGTATCGTCGTCGACGATGCCATCGTGGTGGTCGAAGCGGTGGAACACCATATCGAGCATGGGCTGTCGCCGCGCGATGCCACGCTCAAAGCCATGGAGCAGGTCTCCGGGCCGGTGATTGCCGTGGGCCTGGTGCTCAGCGCGGTCTTCATCCCTTGCGCCTTCATCAGCGGTATTACCGGGCAATTCTTCCGGCAGTTCGCCCTGACGATCGCGGTCTCGACACTTATCTCGGCCTTCAACTCGCTGACGCTCAGCCCGGCGCTCACGGCGCTGCTGCTGCGGCCGCGCGAGAAGGGCGCCGCGCCGCCGCTACCTTTCTGGACGTTTCCTCTCGTGGCCGGCTGGGTCGGCTGGGCACTCGTGAGCCCTTGGTTGACCCGACAGCTCGAAGGCCACTCGCCACAACTTCTGGCCCAGTTGCAGGCAACCGGAACCTGGGCGGTGCCCGCGTTGTCCGCCGCGATCATCGGCGGCATCGGCTTGGCCGTGGGCGGCTGGTTGAACGCCATGCTCGGCTGGATTTTCGGCACGTTCAATCGCGGCTTTAACCTGGCCACAGACGCCTATACGCGCGTGGTGGGTGGATTGTTGCGGATCAGTCTACTCGTGCTCGTGGTGTACGGCGGGCTCGTCGGATTGACCTATCACAGCTTCCTGATCGCTCCCAAGGGTTTCATACCCTCACAGGACAAAGGTTATCTGCTGGTCAACGTGCAGTTACCCGACTCGTCCTCGGTGCAGCGCACGCAGCAGACGATGCGGCAGATCGAAAAAATCGCGGCCGAAGTGCCGGGTATTCACCACACGGTGGCCATCGCCGGACAATCGATCCTGCTCAACGCCAACGCGCCGAACTTCGGCGCGCTCTATGTGATGCTGGATGAGTTTCATCATCGCGTCAAAGGGGGCTTGACCGGCGACGTCGTCGCCGCGCAGCTCCAACGCGAGCTGCAAGACGCCGTCCAGGACGGCCTGATCAATGTCTTCGGCGCGCCGCCGGTCGACGGGCTGGGCACGGCGGGCGGCTTCAAGATCGTGATTGAAGACCGCGGCGACACGGGGCCGGAATCGTTACAGGCCATTTCCGAGAAGATCGTGGCGGCGGGCAACGACTCGAACGATCTCCAAGATCTGTTTTGCAGTTTCCGAGCCAACAGCCCGTGGCTCTATCTCGACATCGACCGTTCGGCCGCCAAGCGGATGGGGCTGAACATGGCCGACGTGTTCAACACACTTCAGGTCTATCTCGGCTCGCTCTATGTGAACGACTTCAACCGTTTCGGCCGCACGTGGCAGGTGAATGTGCAGGCCGCCGCTGAGTTTCGTAACCAGATCGAAGACCTCAAGCGGCTGAAGGTCCGCAACCTGTCGGGCAACATGGTGCCGCTCGCCGCCATCAGCGAGGTACGCGAGCAGAGCGGGCCCACGATGATCACGCGTTACAACCTCTATCGCGCGGCGCCGATCAATGGCAGCCCGGTGCCGGGTGTCAGCTCGGGCCAGGCGCTCGAACACATGCAGACCGTGGCGAGATCCGACCTGCCGCGCTCGATGCGGGCCGAGTGGACCGAACTGGCCCTATTGCAGTTGCAAACGGGCAACACGGCGATGTTGGTCTTCCTGTTAGCGGTCGTGCTGGTGTTCTTGGTATTGGCCGCGCAATACGAAAGTTGGTCGCTCCCCTTGGCGGTGATTCTGGTGGTGCCGATGTGCCTCCTCTGCTCGGTGGCGGCGGTGCTCATCGGCCGGCTCGACGTGAATATCTTCACGCAGATCGGTTTCGTGGTGCTGATCGGCCTGGCCTGCAAGAACGCGATCCTGATCGTCGAGTTTGCCAAGGCCCAGCGCGAGACTGGCTCCTCGCGCCGCGACGCCACGCTGGCGGCCTGCAAGCTGCGTTTGCGCCCCATTGTCATGACCTCGCTGGCCTTCATCTTGGGCGTGGTGCCGCTGATGATCTCGCAAGGAGCCGGAGCCGAAATGCGCCGGACGCTCGGTACGGCCGTGTTCGGCGGTATGCTGGGCGTCACGCTCTTCGGCATCTTCCTGACGCCCGTCTTCTACTACGTGATCCAATGGTTCGCCGACCGTCGCGAACCGGCAACAGCCGGCGAAGGCGCGATGTAGCCACCGCTTCGGACTGCCCTCGTGCGCAAACTCTTCTCGGTACGTTGATTGGCCGTCGCTTCATTTTTGACGCGGCCGCATCGTGAACTATGCTTCCTTTATCGCGGCGGGGTAGTTACCTCGTCTCGCGGGCATAGGCCGCCCACCGGGTGATCCCACGGGCGGCTTCTTCTTTTCGCCCGCCGTTGCCCGGCACGTCTTACGTGGCTCTTGCCCAACCTATCCACGCATCCGCGAGGTGATAATTTTCATGGCGAAGCTACTTGTGGCCGACGGCGATTCCGATACGGCCGATGTTCTGGCCGATGCCCTGCGGTTGGCCGGGCACGACGCCCACGCCTGCTACTCCACCGGAGAATGCTTGGCTCTCGTCGACGACTTCGACGCCGCCCTTGTTTTCCTCGACGGGCTGACCGTGCGGCTAGCGACCAACGCGACCGTGATCGATGCCAGCCAACTCCCCAGGCCGGTCGATATGATCGCCATCATGCGGTTGATCCAGGGCGCATTTGACGCCAAGGCCCAACATTTGCACGCGCAGACGGCCAATATGGTGACCAACGAGCAACTGAATTCCGCCTGCCAACATTCGAACCCCGCCCATCGGCTGCGGGTCATGGTGGTGGAGGACGCCTGGGACGTTGCCCAATCGCTGGAGGCACTCGTCGAAGTATGGGGCCACGATTGCCGGGTTTGTACAAGTGGGAATGAAGCGATCGCTCTGGCCCCGTACTTCCGGCCCAACGTGGTCCTGATCGACATCGGATTGCCCGACATGGACGGTTGGCAACTCGCTGGCCGGTTGGAGGGGAGTGCCCTGCTCGTGGCCGTAACCGCCCGCGGCGAAGACACCGACTTCCAGCGTTCACAGATCGCCGGCATTCGCTACCACTTGGTCAAACCCGCCTTCCACAGCCAGCTCAAGCAGCTTTTGGATCGTGTTGCCCCCCAGTAGCACGATGCCCGGCCCGCTGGGTTACCTCGGTTGAACACCAACGGTATCCTGGGCGGTATGCTCCTCCACCTGACAGCCGTGCTCCTGGTGACCTGTTGCGCAGGCGGCGATTCTGAATCGCTGAGCATCGATACTCCCATGCCGCCGCCGGCGTGGGCGTTGTTGGAGCGCGAGTTGCTGCGGGCCAACACGCGTGCTTGCGAAGAATTCTTCGCAAGGTACTTCGACGATCGTGGCTATTTATTGTGCGTGGAACGCTGGGGTGGCGACGATGGGCCGGACGACGCGATCGAGAACGTCAACGATTGGCCACTGCTCCACGCGCTCGGCGCGCCCGACAGCATTCTTCAGCTTTACAAAAAGGCCTGGGAGGGGCACCTGCGCCAATACACCGAGGCACGCACCCGCGACGTCGAATTCGCCCGCGACGGGATGTACTACAAAGAATTTCCCGTCATGTTCGACTGGCTTCACAACGGCGAAGGACTGACCGTCTTCAACCTGCAAGGTCTTTCCGACGCCGGCGACATCCGCTTTCGGCAGCGCGTGCGACGCTATGCCGGCTTTTACACCGTGGAAGATACCGGGGCGGCGAATTACGACCCGGAACACAAAGTCATCCGCAGTCTGTTCAACGGCAGCCGCGGGCCGCTGCTGCGAAAGGCAACCGCCCTCGATTGGGCCGGTGACCCTATCGAGGTTGCTGGACGCTTCCGCCCCGGACACGGCGAGCGGAGCTATGCCGAGATGCTCGCCCACTTCCACGATTACACCGATATTCTTGGCGACCACCCCCAGAACCTGTTGGCGACGTCGCTGGCCCTGAACGCCTACATGCTCGACCACGAGCCGGAATATCGTCGCTGGTTGCTCGAATACGTCGATGCCTGGGCCGATCGCGCGGCGGCAAATGGCGGCATCCTCCCCAGCAACATCGGCCGCGATGGAACGGTCGGCGGCGAGTGCGGTGGCCGTTGGTATGGCGGCGTGTACGGTTGGGGTTTCACGGTCATCGATCCGGTGACGCAGAAGGAGGTTCATCGCAATACGACGCGGCTGGCCATCACGGGCTTCGGCAATGCGTTGCTGCTGACGGGCGACCAGCGCTACGTCGATGTCTGGCGCCAACAGATCGAAGCGGTTAACTCGCACGCGCGGGAGATCGATGGCCGCACCCTCTATCCGCGCATGCACGGTGATCGAGGATGGTACGCCTTCGAGTCCGAGAAATACTCGTATGGTGCCTTGCCGGTCTACTACTGGTCGATGGAGCGTGGCGATCGCGACCGTACGCCACCTTCGCCCTGGCTCGACTTTCTGGAAGGCAATCGCCCAACCTTTCCTGTCGAAGCGTTCGAGCGCGATTTCGAGACCATTCGACGCAAGGTGGCCGGGCAGCGTGCCGACACAACCACGCCCGATACACGGTTGGCCGACGATCCGATGCAATTCAATCCGGCAACCGTGGAAACACTCGTCAACCTGGTGTTGGGCGGCCTGCATCCGGGCCACCAAGGTTCGCCGTTACATTGCCGAGTCCGCTACTTCGATCCGATCCGCCGGCGTGCGGGACTACCCGACGACGTGGCGGCACTGGTCGAGAAGCTGACAGCCGATAGCACGGTCTTGACGCTGGTCAACATCAATCCGTCGGAGCCGCGCACGGTGATTGTGCAAGGTGGTGCGTATGGCGAACACGAGTTCCTCGACGCACAGTTCGCCGGCGGCAGCGTTGCCATCCATAACAATTGGTTCACGGTCACGATTGCTCCCGGTGCGGGCGGCCGCCTGACCATCGAGACGCGGCGTTATGCGAACCAACCGACGTTGACGCCGCCGTACGAGCGGCGAGCCAAGCCCGGCCAATAGACTCGTTCGGCAAACGGCCGATTGGCAACGTCGATGCAGTCTCGTCAAGGTCCGGCGGCTCGCGGGACATCGGTGCCGCGCAGCGGAAAGGTTCTCCCACCTCGCGGGCCGAACGCCCAGGCTTCCGCGAGTGACGGAATCGCGCCGATATCGGGCGCGACCCCCGCTTCGGGCCGTAGCGGGTCGTTCAATTCGGCAGGCAAGACGACACCCGTGCCAATCGCCGGGCTGCCGGGTTGCAGCCGGTAATCGTTCCGGGCGGTTACCGATCCATCGAACGCTACGAAGCGCGGGTCGGCAACGAGTGCATGTGCTTCCCACCCGCCGGGATGTTTCGCTGCGATCGCCTGCGAACCCTTCGACAATCGCACGCTTTCCAGAAATCGATCCGGCGGTACTGCGTCGCCGGCCGGGCACCAGTGCAAGTTGCCGTCCATCCGAATGTCATGTTCCTGAGGATAGGCCGAGTCCGGATAGCGATTGAGGTAGACGAACAAGTTGTTGAGAACCGTTCGACGCGTACGCGGGTGCGTGGCGGTCCAAGTGCGCGCGGCGTAACTGCCGCTCAGGCTCTCGGTGATGAAGGTGTTGTGGTAGAAGTGGAGGCTTTCGATACCCAGCAGTTCGTTGCCGTGTGCCAAGAAGCCGTGGCCCCGAATAAAGTTGCCGTCCGGTTTCATCGGCGTCGGCCGGTTAAAGGGGACACCTTGCCGCTGGTCGGCAATGTTGCGGTAGATGTAGATATCGCCCGTCGGGCCGCCGCGATTATTGCAGGCGAACGCACTCAGAACGTCGCGAAGCAGGTTCTGGTAGATGTGAATATCGTCGCTGAAGTAATTCACGGGGCTGCTCAAATAGATGCCGTCGTCCTGTATCCGCTCGACGACATTGTGGTGGAACCGGATCGCGCGCCCGCTCAGGTAAACGCCGTCATGTCCGTCGGTGAATTCGCAGTGGGCGATCTCCCAATCGTGATTGTGGGGATAATAGAACACCTCGAACTCGTAGCTGCCTTCCGTAACGACCAGTGCATGCGTGTTGAGCCGGGCAATGTTGCGCTGATTGGTTATGTCGGCGCCGGGCACGAACGGATCGTAAAACCGCGGCGTGTAGGTATAGAGACCGTTTTCATCGCGCCAGGCCCACGGAGGGATCATCCCGTGGATCGCCGAATCGATCATGCGAAACGGCCCCGTCGAGCGGGAACGCAGACCGTAGGTTCCCGCGAAAACGGTGACGTTGTCTATCTCCACGTCGATGCCCATCTGTAACACGATGCAGTCGTGGCCGCCCCCGCGAAGTACGAGATCTTGAAAGCGAACATGCTTCGCCATGTCGATTTTCAGCGGCAGGGCCTTGAACGGCGCGATAACGAGCGGCAGCTTGCGCGGGTCGGTCTCGCCGCGATAGTTGCCGACCGGCGGGGCCTTTAGTTGCGTGTGAGCGAGCCGCACATGGATGTGGCCGGAATCGCGGTCGTACCACAGGCCGGGGCCGCAGTACATCGGCAGAACCATCTGCTTCTTGTCCGGATCGTCGATCCACAATTCGTTGGTGGCGCGAAGGTCGGCTATGTGCCAGTAGGTTTGCAACCCGATGTGTGAATCGCCGAACAGACCCACGACATCGCGGATATTCTTGTAGACTCTGACCGAGCGGTATTCGCCAGGCGCGCCCCCTTCGACGGGCGTCCACGCATGCGCGGGATCATCGAAGAACTCGGCGAGACCGGCGTCGATGATAGCCCGCTCACCAGGATAGGCCCGCACGGTGATCGGAGCGTCGGGCCGGCCGGCGACGGCACAGTAGATCTCCTCGCGGTAGATGCCTCCGCGCAGACAAAGGGTGTCGGCTGCTGTCAGCCGGCCGAGTGCGAAATTGATCGACCGCCACGGGGCGGCTTCGTCTCCGGCGGCGCCGTCGTCGCCGCGGACCGGATCCACGAAATAGATCGGCCCCTTTTCCAACGGGCGCTTCGCGACCTCGGGTAATGGCCGCAGAGGCGCATGAGAAGCGAACGACTCCTGTCCGACGACCTCTTTCGCCACGCCCACTAAGACGACTACCGCCAGGAAGCATCTCAGTCTGGGCATGAAATCCTCTCCGTTTGTTGGGCTCTCTGTTGTGAGCGTTCGCAGGGCGATCGGTTCACTTCGAAGAACCGTAAGTCATCGCTTGTGACTACGCTAACAGATCGTGCAGCACGTGGCCATGAACGTCGGTGAGGCGCCGCTCGATGCCATTGTGATAAAAGCTGAGACGTTCGTGATCGAGCCCGAGAAGATGCAGGATCGTGGCGTGCAGATCGTAAATCGTGGCGACCTTCTCGATCGCCTTGTGGCCGAATTCGTCGGTGGCGCCGTAAGTGAACGGTGCTTTGACACCCGCCCCGGCCAACCAGACGGTGAAACCGTGTGGATTGTGGTCGCGGCCGCTGGCCCCTTTTTGAAACGTCGGCATGCGGCCAAACTCCGTCACAAAGACGACCAGCGTATCGTCCAATAGGCCGCGCCGGCGAAGATCCTTCAAGAGGGCCGCGGCCGGTTGGTCGAGAATGGGCCCATGGACCGTGTATTGCTCGAGAAGCTTCTTGTGCCCATCCCAATTGCCGACGCCTTCGCCCATCGCATAGGCGCCGTTGAATAACTGCACGAACCGTACGCCGCGCTCCAATAGCCGGCAAGCGAGCAGACAGTTCCGGGCAAAGCCGGCTTTGGTGCGATTGACGTCGTTGACACCATAGTCGTCGAGCGTGGCCGCCGATTCTCCGTCGAGGCTGGCGACTTCGGGGGCCGCAAGTTGCATCTTCGCTGCCATCTCGTAGCTGGCGATGCGCGCGGCGAGTTCCGTGTCGTCGGCGTGCTCTGCCAGATGACGATCGTTCAACCGCTTCAAAAAATCGCGCGTGGCCCGCTCGGCAGGCTCGTCGATCGTGGCGGGTCGTGACAGGTTGGCGATCGGTTTGTCGGCGTTGAAGGGCGTGCCTTGGAACATGGCCGGTAAGAACGCCGCATTCCAATGGTTCGGCCCCACCTGTGGCACGCCGCGCGGATCGGGAATCGCCACGAACGCCGGCAGGTCGTCGCATTCCGAGCCCAGAGCGTATGTCGCCCAGCAGCCGATGCCCGGGAAGCCGTCCAGCGTAAAACCGGTGCTCATCTGGTTTTCGCCAGGACCGTGCGTGTTCGATTTGGCGGTCAGCGAATGAACGAAGCACATCTCATCGGCCAACTCAGCCAGGTTGGGCAACAGATCGCTGACCATCTTGCCGCTCTCGCCGCGCGGCTTGAACGGCCACAGCGGTTTGACCAGATTGCCGTTTTCGCCTTGAAACGTTACCAGGTTTCCGCCCGGCAGCGGTGTGTCGTGACGGCGAATCAGCTCGGGCTTGTAGTCGAACGTGTCGACGTGGCTCAACGCTCCGGAACAGAAAATCATCACGACCCGCTTGGCCCGCGGCGCAAAGTGTGGTGGACGCGGAGCGGAAGGCCGCGATGGGTCAATCTGCGGCCGGAGCGGAGCTTGCCGAGCGGCGAGCGCGCCGCCTTTGGTCAGCAGGCTGGCGAGGGCGATGCCTCCCAATCCGTTCCCTGCGAATCGTAGGAACAGCCGCCGATCGAGCAACTGTCGACCAGCATGAGATAGGATCGGTTGCGACATCGTCAATCCACCACGATGAACTCATTCGAGTTGAATAGCGCTCGGGCGAGCGACACCCAGCCATGTTCGCCCACAAGGCCGGCCGCCGCCGCGGCCTCTTCTGGTGTCGGCGGGCGCGCCAACGCAAGCCAAAAGGCCCGCTCGACCCCTTCCTCGACAGTGGCCGTCTCGCGCGTGAGCCTTGCGCCAAAAGAGTTGCTCTGTTGAACGACGAACGGACTATTGAGTAGGTTCAAGGCCTGCAAGGGCGTCGTGGAGCTCGTCCGCTGCGGCGCGATCTGGCCGGCGTCCGGGCAATCGAAGGCGCCGAATGTGTCGTCGACCTGCATGCGCGGTTTCTGCTGATAAATCATACGCCGGAACGTTTCTGGCCCGAATTCACGCTTGGGCGTGTAGACCTTGACGTAGTTTGTGTTCGCCTCGAATAGGTCGAAGCCGGGGCCCCCCATGCGCCGATCGAGCTGTCCGCTGACCGCGAGCACGGCGTCCCGAATCATCTCGGCCTCCAAACGCCTCGGCGGAAATCGCCACAAGAGCCGCGTCTGTGCGTCGCGCATCATGCCGGCTGCCGTCGGCCGTCCGGCCTGCCGGTAGGTTGACGAGAGCAACAACAACCGGTGGATGTGCTTTAATGACCAGGCGGCCGACCGGCTTCCCGGTTGCGCGCCCGGCGGGCCGTGTGTGGGAGCGACCAATTCGCTGGCCAACCAATCAAGCAAGTCCGGGTGGCTCGGACGCCCGCCGTTGACGCCGAAATCGCTGGGGGTATCGACGATTCCGCGGCCAAAATGGTGCTGCCAGAGCCGATTGACGATGACCCGAGCCGTCAATCCGTTCTCGGGCGACACAATCCAACGCGCCAGTGCCAGACGCCGTTCTTGTTCACCCGCCGACGGCAATCGCCAGTCGCCACCGAAATGAGCCAGTCCACCCGGCGAAATCTCCTCTTTGGGTTGGAGCGGGTCGCCCCGGTGTAGCCGAAAGGTCTTCTCGGGCGCAACGAACACACCGGCATAGACCTTATCCTTCTCGCTCGAAGCAAGCCGGTCGGCCGACGATGACACTTTCTGCCAGTTCCGCCGATCGAGCGAAATCGCGATCTCGTAGCCGGTCGCCAGCCGGTCTACGTAGCGAGGTGGTTGTGAGCGGTCACGGCTCCAGCAGACACGGTCGATGGTGATGGGCGTGGCAAATTCGATTTCGACCCAGCCGCTGCCGGGTTCGTTGGAAATCCAGCTCCAGTCGTTGCCATAGCGGCCGTCCTGGACGTGCTCGAGCCGATGGATCGAATAGCCTGGAAGCGTGCTCGATGCCGTACACTTGGCGCCCGATTCGGCCAGCGCCACGTTGCGCACGCGCGGCTCCGCTGCGAAGACCTCGATTTCGTCGAGACAGGGCTCGACGTTCCCGGGGGTTTCAAAGATCGTGAACCGTAAGAACTTGGCCACAACCGGCTCGAAACGATCCGTGTTGACGCCAGGTTGCACGGGCGGCCGGCGACCTGCCACCGAATCGACGGAGCTTCTCGGACGCTCACCATGAGTAACGCCGGTCAAACACGCCTTGAGGGCGTAGTAGTCCGCCTGTGAGATCGGGTCGAATTTGTGGCTGTGGCAACGCGCACAACCGACCGTCAGTCCTAGAAATGCCGAACCGGTGGTGCTCACCATGTCGTGCAGTTCGTCGGCTCGCTGTTGCGCGGTCAGCACCGGATCGGGACTCTTGACCTGGTCCCACGGGCCACCGACGAGAAAGCCGGTTGCCGCGTCGATGCCGAATGCGTCGCCCGCGAGTTGCTCGACGACGAAGCGATCGTACGGTTTGTCTTCATTGAAGGCCTCGACCACGTAGTCGCGGTAGGGCCAGGCGTTGGGCCGCGGTTGGTTCATCTCGAAACCGTGGCTTTCGGCGAACCGCACCACATCGAGCCAATGACGCGCCCAACGTTCGCCGAAATGCGGCGAAGCCAGCAACCGCTCCACGAGCCGTTCGTAGGCCGTCGGATCGGAATCAGCCAAGAATTCTCTAACCTCCTCGGGAGTGGGAGGTAAGCCGATCACATCGAAATAAAGTCGCCGAATGAGTGTGCGGCGGTCGGCTTCCGACGAAGGCGCCAGATCGTGCTCGCGCAACTTCGACAGCACGAACGCGTCGATCTCGTTTCGCGCGAACCGGCTCTGATTTTCCAGTTCGGGCACGGCGGGGCGAACGAGCGGCTGGAACGCCCAATGTGCGATCACCGGGTCGTGCGCCGCATCGTCGGGCCAGGTCGCGCCCTGGTCAATCCACGCCCGTAATGTGGCGACCTTTTCTTCCGGGAGCCGGTCGCCATTCGGCGGCATGGTCAAGTCGGCACCACCTGCCACGTATCGGATCAGCGGGCTTTGCTCGCTCTTGCCGGGTACGATGGGGGCTTCGCCATAGTCGCCGCCCTTCAGCGCGACTCCTCTACGGTCGAGGCGATAATTGCTCTCTTGCTTGTCGGGACCGTGGCAACTGAGGCAGTGCGACTCGAAGATGGGCCGTACATCGCGGACGAAGTCGATTCTCGACTCCGGCGGGCCTTCGCCGGCCGCCGCCAATCCACTGCCGCAAAGGCAAGCCACCAGCATGGCCAGCAGAAGTCGGCAGTCTGATCTGCTCATCGCAAGGAAATCCCGCCCGTGATAGGCAGGTAACCTGACCAAATGCCCGGTTCAGCCCCTTTTCGCCGCGTACCTAAGCTCCCTGCCGCCTCACCGTCGGGCCCCAGAAGAATCAAAAGTCCTCTTCTTCGTCGAAGGGAAGATCCTCGTCGTTCTCCTCGTCGCCTTCGCCTTCGATCTTCTCGTCGAACTCGCCGAGATCTTCATTCAGCTCGTCGTCGAGTTCCTGCTCAAAGTCATCGTCGAAATCGTCGTCGAAGTCGTCCTCGTCGAACTCATCGTCATCGGCGGCCGCGAGCGAACTGCTCAGCGCGCCGGAATCGGCGGCGTCCAACGGCATGTCATCGTCGTCGAGCATCTTCTCCTCGTCCGACTCTTGCCGTTCTTCCGGTTCTTCGTCGTCTTCTTCCTCGTGTTTCGATTTTCTTGACATCGCTTAAATAATAAGAGGCTTCTTGTAACTGGTACGGGACACCAAGCCGGAGGTGGGAGCCCGCCAGGCAGCGGGCTTTAAGAGCAGCCGACAAAACCGTCTTGAGTTCCACAAAATCGGCGTTTCACGGCCGATTTTTCGCGCGCAGCGCCCCGGCGTTTGGGTTTTGTCAGCCGCTTTAAGGCCACTCTCGGTGAGCAACCAATCATACGTGGGCCATCAATGCGGAGCAACCGACCTCGCGGCGACGCGTAGCTTGGCACTGCGTGAGCGGGGATTACGGGCGATTTCCTCGTCATCGGGCCGGATGGGTTTGCGCGTGAGCACCTCGTAACGCGGATCGTCTCGGAAGGCAGACTTGACCAATCGGTCCTCCAGCGAGTGAAAACTGATCACAGCGACACGACCGCCCGGAGAGAGCCGATCAGGCAGCGTTTGCAACAGCCGCTCGAGCGATGTCAGCTCTCCGTTGACGGCGATCCGCAACGCCTGAAAGGTACGTGTGGCCCCATCGATCGAGTGCCCCGGCGATCGAGGCACGCACGCACGCACGAGGCGCGCCAATTCGGCGGCCGAGTCGACCGGTCCCGTCGATCTCCGCTGGATCACTCGCCGGGCGATGCGGCGGCTGAACCGCTCTTCACCGAAGCGGTAGATAACATCGGCCAATTCCGCCTCGCTCAGCCTTTCCAGCAACCTCCAAGCGGGCTCGCCCGTGGTCGGATCGAACCGCAAGTCGAGTGGCCCCGTAGCGTCGAAGCTGAAACCACGGTCGTGGTCGGCGAGTTGATCGCTCGACAGGCCTAAGTCGAGCACGACGCCGTCTACCGTTTCGATGCCGAGTTGTTCGAGCACATCGGGCAATTCCGCAAAATCGGCATGGACGAGCTTGATCGGCAAGCCTCGCAGGCTCTCTTCGGCGGCGGCCAGAGCGGCCGGGTCGCGATCGAAAGCCAGCACCTGGCCATCGGGCCCGATACGTTCGGCAAGTGCCCGTGTGTGCCCACCGGCCCCCAACGTGCCGTCGACCACGGTCATGCCCGGCCGCGGTGCGAGCCACGCGACGACCTCGTCGAGCATGACCGACACGTGTCGCATGGTCTTGGCGCCAGCGTCTACGATCGTCTTTGGGTCGTGCACAATTCCGCCACGGCGCAACCGGTAGAGCAACTTCCACAGCCGGCCGCTTCATCGGTTCCGCAGCCCGGCCCGCAGCCGTGGGTCAGCGCGTCGGCAAAAGTACCGATGCGCGCCTCGGCGTCGTAGGCGGCAGCCAGGTCGGCGGTGACGCTCTCGATTTCCGGTGGTTGCGGACCAAGAAAATAAAAGATGAGTGTCTGCCCGTCGAACAGGTGCTCGACGTCGACCAGTACCGCTTCCAGCCGCAGTTCTGCCAGCCGGCGACGACAGGCGTCGTAGGCGGCTTGACGCTGGCTGCTGAGCCGAACTTCGAGCAACTGGTCTTCTACGGTCATTCCTCGCAAGATCGAGCCGTCGCCTTCGGCAACACTTTCGCCGGCCGGCGGGGCGAGCACCTCTCCCACCTCCAGCCCCCGCGCCGTGCGTACGATTACGCGGGAACCACGGGGAAACCGCGTCGCATCGAGCGCAACGAATCGGCCGACATGGCTCAGGGCGCCGACACGTACCAGGTGATAACGGGGCATGATGCTCCATTCTGTCCCGGCAGCCGCGCCGTGCCAAGACGGAATCACGGGCCGCCGACCCGGCAAACTAGCCGTCGCTTCCCCTTTGCCCTGCGGCGTGCCTCAGGCATACTAGTGCATGTCGCGGTCGATTTCGTGCATATTGAGATGACGACTTATGGCTGATCCCCGCGGCATCTTTTGATCGACCAGACGAAGAGGTTGGCTAATTTGAGTTCGGGAATGCAGATGATTTCAGTCGACCAAATGGGCATCGCCGATACCAGACGCTGGCATCGGCTGGCGGATCTAGTGCTCGCCGGACACCGAATCGAGCGCGATGACGCGCTGGCTGTGCTTGCCGCGCCGGACGAAGAATTGCCCGATTTGCTGGCGGCTAGCTACCGCGTACGGCGGCACTACTTCGGCAATTCGGTGCAGCTCTACTTTTTGATGAATGCCAAGAGCGGGCTGTGTCCAGAGGATTGTTCGTATTGCTCACAATCGAAAGTCTCTGAAGCCGAAATCCCGCGCTACAACATCCTGAACCGCGAAAAGCTGCTGGATGGGGCGCGGGTCGCCGCCGAAAGGCAATCGAAGACCTATTGCATCGTCATTTCGGCGCGCGGACCGAACGAACGTGAAATGGACGCGGTCACCTCGATCGTTCCAGAGATTAAGCGGCGTTACGGCATGGAGATTTGCGCTTGTTTGGGCCTGCTTACTCCCGAGCAGGCGCTCCGGCTCAAGGAATGCGGCGTCGACAAGGTCAACCACAACCTCAATACCAGCCAGAATTATTACGAGGCGATCTGCTCGACCCACACGTTTCAAGATCGGCTCGACACGTTGCGGGCGGTCCGCGACGCCGGCATGCAGCTTTGTTCCGGCGGTATCGTAGGCATGGGCGAGGCGACGGGCGACGTGGTAGACATGGCCTGCACGCTGCGCGATCTGGCCGTCGAATCCATCCCCGTCAATTTCCTGAACCCCATCGAAGGCACCCCGCTCAGCGGCTTGCAGGAGCTCAACCCTCGTTATTGTCTAAAGGTGCTCTGCATGTTTCGGCTGGTGAATCCCGCCAGCGAAATCCGCGTGGCCGGAGGCCGCGAGATCCACCTGCGGAGTCTGCAACCGCTGGCCCTCTATCCGGCCAATTCGATGTTCGTGGGCGATTATCTCACCACGAAGGGCCAGGCCCCCGCGGAAGATTATCGAATGATCGAGGATCTGGGATTTGTCATCACGGGGCAGCCGGTCTGCGAGTATGAAACGACCTAAACGCCGGGATTGACGTCTCGTTCTCCCCGGCATCGCCGTTGGTGAAACTATGGATGGCCTCACTCCTCTCGATGGGATCGTGGTCCCCGCACCCGCGGCCGAGGAGTGTTATCAAACGACCTTCCTGGGCGAGTCATTCTCCTTTCACGGGCTGAAGCGGTTGCTCGGAGCCGCCGACGTGGGCAAAGCGGGTGACCGTGGCGCGGGTCTTTCCGCCCGATCGGAAGTCGAACGCGAAGCGGCACGGACAATCCTCTCATCGCTCACGCTCGAACATCTGTTCGAGCGCCCACTGATCGACAACAAGGGCCGGATCGATGACGTGATGCGCGTCAACTACGACGTCGAGCGTCCGACGTTTGAGCGCATCGCGGGTTGGACGGTCGGTCAGTTGAAGAACCACCTGCTCCAGGCGCCGGCGAACGACGTACAGCGAATCGGCTTTGGCTTGACCGGTGTAATGGCGGCCGCCGTGGCCAAATTGATGGACACGCACGAGTTGGTCTTCGCCGCCCGCAGGCTCCAACGGCCGAGCCGGGCACGCACGCGTCTTGGCCTGCCCTGCACCCTGTCGTCGCGTTTGCAGCCCAACCATCCGAGCGATGATCTGCGGAGCATCACCTGGTTGATCTATGCGGGATTTTCTCTGGGCGGCGGCGACGCACTGATTGGCGTAAACCCAGCGATCGATACGGTGGCCAATGTGTCGGCCATTTTGCGGAAGATCGATCGGGTGCGCCGCGACTGTGGTGCTCCCACGCAGATCTGCGTGCTCGCGCATGTCAAAACGCAGCTCGCGTGTCTCGATCAGGGAGCACCCGTCGAGGTCATGTTTCAGAGCCTCGCCGGTACCGAAGCCACGTTGACGGAGGAATTCGACGTTACGGTCGAGCTGCTCGACCGAGCTTGGCAAACCATGCGCGAGCGCGGCGCACTGGCCGGCCAGGCCGAGAACTTTATGTACTTCGAGACCGGCCAAGGGAGCGAATACACCTACGGCAAGCACCAGGGAATCGATATGACGACGACCGAGGCCCTTTGCTACGGCCTCGCCCGGCGATATCGACCGTTCATGGTGAACAATGTCACCGGCTTCATTGGGCCCGAGACGCACGTCGACAACTTCGAGATGATCGCCGCGAATTTGCAGGATCATTTCATGGGCAAGCTGCTGGGGCTGCCGATGGGGATGGCACCGTGTTACACGTTGCACTCGCAGATCACGCTCGACGGTCAGCAAATGGCGACGCAACTCTTGGCCTCGGCGGGTGCCAACTATTACATGGACGTTTGCCTCAATACCGACCGCATGTTGGCGTATTTCGATACCAGTGCCCACGACAGCCAAACATTGCGTGAACTGCATGGTCGCACGACGACGCCCGAATTCCTGGAGTGGGCCGTCGGACATGGCATCTTTCAACGCACGGAAACTGGCGAAGTGCTTCGTGGCCCGAACTGGGGTAATCCACGGCTCTTTTGCGCGAGCGAGGCAGAATATCAAGCGCTGCTCCAGGCGACGCCGGCCGTGCCGGGGTTTGCGCACGCCGGACCGCGTCCGGCCGACGAGGTGAGCCGTCCGTTGCGGCTGCACCAGGCCAAGTCGCGATATGCGATTCATTGCGAGCTCGACCTTGATCTACTAGGGCGTCTTGCGCCGTTTCGAGTATTAGAGACGCAAGCGACCGACAAAGAACGGCACCTCAATGATCCCAACTGCGGAGCCCGGCTTACCACGGCGAGCATCGCGGGACTCGAGCGCACGCAGTGCGACGTCCAGATCGTTGTCTCCGACGGACTGAGTGCGGAAGCCGTCCATGCCAACATCGAAGAGCTTTTGCCGGTGTTGCTCGACGGACTCGAAGCGCGTGATTTCAAGGTCGGGGAGCTGCTCGCGGTTCGTTACGGGCGCGTGAAGTTGGCCGAAGCGATCGCCGAACGAACGGGCGCAAGACTGACCATCCTCTTGATCGGAGAGCGACCCGGTGGCGACGCATTGGCCGCACAGAGCCTGTCTGCCTACCTCGCCTATCAATTGCTCGGCCGCGACGCTCAGCAGGCCGCTGCTCGTTTCAGCAACCATCCCGACATTCGATTCGAATACACCGTCGTATCGAATATCTACGCAGGCGGCCTGCCAGCGGTAGAAGCCGGCGCGCTCTTGGTGGAGCGCGCCGGCCAAATCCTAGAGTATTGCGCCGCGGGCAACCGACTCGAATCGCTCATCGAACACGAATTGACAGCCTGAAAAGGCCATGCAGCCATTGGACTCACCGGCCCGCGCCAACATCAACTCGTGGCGTTGTCCGCCTTTGCCCGCCTGAGCTCCTTGAGCAACTTTTCGATGCGCCGGTGAACGGCGACCGGCCGAGTGATCACGAGCACGGCGGCCGGCCGGAAGACGCGGATCTTTGAATCGACTGCGCGGTTGTTGGCCGCAGCCGCCTCGGCCAATACTTCGACCAAGGATTCGTAGTCCGAACCGTCCGTCGGAGTCGCTCCGGCCGGATGTCCCAACAGATCGCGTACCGGATAGATTCGCGTCTCGATCATATTCAGTGCTTGCGATTTGCTCGTGATGAATAGGACTTCGTCGTGAATGATCCACGTGAGATCGAGCGGGGTGAGGATCAGATCGAGGGCCGATTCGAGGGTAACGCCTCGGATGGAACGGGTGACCGGCGTGTCGCTGCCGCAGCCGGCTTCGTTGAGCGCTTTGGTATCTAATTGGATTTCGATTTGGTGCCGCTGCTTGAGGTAATCGAACACATCGGTCAGCGGTTGTTCGGCGAAATCGAGCTCCGTGGACTCATCCAGCGCCATGGCAATGGCCACCTCGCGGGCCGCTCTTCTGTCTTGAGATGCTCGCTGCGACGAGTCGGCGTGACTTGCGGGTTCGGACCAATGGCTCGTCGCCAGTGTCAGACCGATCATGGCGAGAAACATGATTGCGCGGCGGGGGGAAATCTTGATCAGTGAACGACGCATGGCCTCTCTCCTTTCCTGAACCGGTACGAAATGTAGCCAGAGTTGGCGATGTCGGCGCCGAGCGGGCCGACCTTTCTTCCAGGCCGTCCAGAAAACCAGCGCAATGGACCGCGATTTCTCCCAGCCCGTCGAGCCGGTGTGGTGGCGACCTGCAAGACAACCTATCAGGGTGCCGGCGTGGCAGCAATCCTTTTGCCGCCAATCCTTGGCTACGGCTTCCTGCCTTCCAAAACACCGCAGTGAATGAGTGTCGGCACGACCGGCAGCGGCTGCAATCCGGCCTCGACGAGCCATTCGCGATATTCCGCGGCGCTGTAGGCGCGCCCTTCAGTGATACTGAAGAGAGCGGCCGAATAGAGGGCCACACCCAGAGGGCCATCGAGAGTGTCGTTGAGAAAGACATCGTGGATGAGCAGGCGCCCTCCCGAGGGAAGGGCTGTGGCACAACGCGTGACCAACTTGCGGCACTCGGGCACATCCCAGTCGTGCAGGATATTGGAAAGCAGCACGCAGTCGACCCCTTGGGGTAGCGGGTCAACAAACATGTCGCCTGCGAGACATTCCAGCCGGTCGCTCACTTGGTAGCTTTCAGCCATTTCGCGGGCGACTTTGAGGACCTCCCCGCGGTCCCAAACCACGGCCCGCAACCCGGCATGCCGGCGGAGATAGGCCACCGCGTACATTCCGCTACCGCCGCCGACGTCGACGAGCAACCGTGAGTCGGTCAGCGGCACGCGGTCTGCAAGCACCGGCGCCACGTTTTTGGCTCTGCCCGCCAAGGCCAACGTGAGATGTCGCGCGGAAGCCTCCTGATCCATCGCCGAACGAACCCCTTCGCGGTAGATATAGGCGACGCCTCCTTCGTCTTCGGCCATGCCCGGCGGGCGGTTCGTTTTCAGCCGTTCGACCATCGCCAGCACACCGGGACTCTCGGCCGCCAATCCAACGTAGGCGCCGACATCGAACTCTTCCGATCGTATCAGGTGCTCGCGCGCGAACGGCGCCAGTTCCAGACGCCCAACGCGGTCCGGCGTGATCATTCCCATGGCACGCAGCGCGGTGAACAAGACTACGGCCGGCCGGGCCTCCAAGCCGAGTTCGTGCCTCAATTCGTCGGCCGTCAATGGGCGCTCGGCCAATTTGCCGAAAAGATTGAAATGAGCCACGGCAGCGGTGAGTAACTCCGTGCCATAGCTGCCTCGAAAAATCTCGAAGATGGGCGTGGGGTCGGTTGTAGGTGGTTTGAGCGGGCCGAGCATGGGTCGTTCTCCTTTCGCTTTTTAACGTGCCCGCGGCGTGTTGCAAGGGCTTTTCGAGACGAGATGCCGCGGTCCACACACGGCCTATCCGGCCAACCGGGCAAAAAAATTGTTGCGAGCTTCGACGCGCCCCCGTTCCGCTCGACGCCTTCGGACGCTTTAATCTTGGCATGAGCAACGCCCAATCGAACTCCAATCACGTCCTGGTGCACGCCGAGCACCTTGCCAAGAGTTATCCCGACGGCCATGTCCAGGCACTCGTCGACGTCAGTTTCTCGGTCCGCCGGGGCGAATACCTGGCCATTATGGGCCCCAGCGGCAGCGGCAAATCGACGCTGCTCAACCTACTCGGCGCCCTCGACCGCCCCACCAGCGGTGAGGTCTATTTCGATGGCCAGCCGCTCTCGGAAGTATCGCACCTGGACCGCTTACGGGCCGAAAAGATCGGCTTCGTGTTCCAATCGTTCTACCTGCTGCCGATGCTCACCGCGATCGAGAACGTGCAGATTCCGCTGTTCGAGTCACGATTGTCTGCTTCTCAGCGACAACAGCGCGCAACCCAAATGCTGGCCGACGTCGGGATGAGTCATCGCCTGAAACACCTCCCCAACCAGCTCTCCGGGGGCGAGAGGCAACGCGTGGCCATCGCCCGTGCGTTGGCCAACGAACCCATCCTACTGCTGGCCGACGAGCCGACCGGCAACCTCGATTCGCGGACCGGGCACGACATACTCGATCTGTTCGATCGCCTCCATCGCGAGCGTCAGCTCACGCTGATCGTCATTTCGCACGCCGACGAAGTGGCCGAGCGGGCTGGGCGCGTGCTGCGCGTCCGCGACGGACACATCGAATCGGACGAAACGAAGAACGGGGCGATCGGCTATTAAAGCTCGCAAGGTTAGGCCGAGTGTGAACCGCGTCTACCGCAGATTTCCCGGCGCAGCGGCCCGCGTACCCATGTCGAGGAACTTCAACAAGGCGACCATGTCGGCGTTGAATGCCATGCCGCGCGCGTTCGGCTTCAGCTCGAAGCCCTCCGCGACGGCCCGGTTAAAGATCGTCTCGGGCAACACGCTCGACATATCGAATAATACGCGGGCCAAGTCGTCGGGCAGGATTTCGTTGCTCGACGGAAACATGAACGGGTCGGCGGCTGTCATCGACAGATGGCAGTTGAAGAGCAGCACATTGCCGTCGTCGGTCGCCAGATCCTTGACCGCGTCGGCATAGGGAATCGGATCGCCGTCTTGCGATTCGCCGTCGGTGATGTTGATGACGATCGGCGGAAAGCTGGAACGATGCTCGTTGATCCAGCCCTCGAGCACCTCGTAGGTGTGGTGCAGAACGTTGCACATCGGTGTGCCACCCTGGGCCCTGGGATCGACCCAGACGGGCATCTCGGCGGCGATCGAGATCATCTCGCCCGTCTCTTCATCGGGAAGTTGCTGTTGTTTCTGGTCGATGCGGAGCGGGCTTTCACCGATGTCCTTGATCGACACCAGTTCGCCGCGGCCGGCCAACGCACCCTGCAAGGCCGATTCGAGGATGGGATTGCCCTGTTCGTCGGTGCGATAGCCGAGCACGCCCACGTCCATCCAGTCCTTGATGCCGGTGTCGCCGCTGGCGCGAATGGTCATGTTCTGTAGCCAGGCATTGAGCGCTGTGGCCAGTTCGTCCTTCTTCAGCTTGTCGGAGTTGCCGAGCGGTTCTTCCATCGAGAACGACTGATCGAGGAGGAAGAGGAAACAGGCTTTGCGGGCACGGCTGATCTCTTGTGTGTAAGGCATGGCGAATCCTTGATTAAATGGGCTGGCAAACGCTTGTTCGGTGTTTATGGAGTCGGAGCGACAATCTGTTCGTACTGGTTCCAGTGGCGCAAAACGTTGCGGGCGATCAGGCCGGCGTCGCGAAACGACCATTCGCGACAAGAGCGATCAGGCTCGTCCTCGATACCCCATTGCTCGCGGTAAGCGGCCAATTGCTGCTGCCAGGCGTCGCAGTCGTCGGCGAATTGCTGCCAATCGGCGCGAGTGGTCCCGCCACGGAGCAGGTCGGCGGCTTGCTGGTTGTACCTTTCAGCCCACATTACATACCGCGGCGCCGCCGGCGGTTGATCCAAGGTGCTGCTCGCTATCTGCTCTTCTCCCTGGCGCAGCTTGTCGCGGTTCTTGCGGTCGGTCCAGAAACGGAAGTTGTCGACTCCGGGCGGCAAGAAAAAGATGCCGATCTTGCGCTGACCGCTCTTGGTGACGGCTTCCTGCTTGCCGAGCAGCGACTGCGGCGCCTCGATCTTGGGCAAGCGATGTTGAAGCCACTCGGTCACTTGATGGCGGGCTTGCTGCTTGATCGATTCTTCGATCTGGCCATTGCCAATGATCTGCGCCGCTTCCGACAACAGCGTATCGAGGTCGCGAGCCTGGTCCAAGACATGCACCGAGATTTCGCTCTTCAAGCGATCGAGACGCCGCTCGAGCTGGGCATGCCGATCGCGCTCGGCCGCGGAAGGGGGATCGGGATACTTGCGGAAGAATGCCTCCATCTTCTTTAGCGTTTCGCGGTCAGCGGTCGCGCCTGTCTGGTCCAGTACGTCCCAGGCACGGCCGTATTCGGCCCGTTTACGCAACCGTTGCAGTTGCTCCGAGAGGTCGACGTCGGCCACCTGAGCCAGAGGTTCGCGATCGAGTCGCTTGAGGCACGCGTCGTAGCGCCCTTGGTCGAGGTCGCTCTGAACCGCTGCCGCAGCCTCGGCAATACGGTCCTTTTGTTGAAAGCGCCCGATTTCCTTCTGCAAGTCGCTCGCACGCCGCTCCAGCAGGGCAAAGAAGTCGTCCGCGCCGGACAACTGGCCCATGCTGTTCGGTTTTTCCGTGTCGATAAAACCCTTCAGCCGCGCCAATGCGGCTTCGGCTTCATGACGCTGAACGTTCGGCGCAACGTCGGACGGAATGTTTGTTTTTCCCACGCGGGCAAACTTCGAGAGCAGTTTCCGCGCTTGTTGCGAGCCGGTCCAGGCCTCCTTCAGAGGCGCATCGGCCGTGTCGGGCAATTCCGGATCACGCGTGCCGAGAGGGTCCGTCTGTGCCAACTCCTGCACGAGACGTTGTTCCTCGCTGGCCGCCGCGATGGCGGCGCTGGCCCGCTTCTCGACCGTTGGGGAGATAACCGGATTCTCGTTGTTCACAGGAGTCGCGTAACCGGAAACGCCCTCCCACAGACTCCAAGCGGTGAGCGCCGCCAACGGCGAACAGGCGAGAACGACGATGAGCAAGTACCGCATTCAGTCGTCCTCGTCGTCGTGCTTCTGGGATGCGGCAACCTGGGCGGGGTCACCTAGCACGAGGCAGGGTACGAACGTGTCGGTGTCGACACGTCGATAGAGGGTCGCCGTCACCTTCGCGACCTGCGACGAAAGGGCTTTGAACTGCTTGTGCGGCGCCTGCTTGAACGCGTCGACCTCCCCCTGTCGCTTGACCAAATCGTCACGGCGTTGTTCGGCAGGTTCGACGACCTTGGCGCGAACATCCTGTAGATATTTCTTCGGATCGGGTGGCGGCATCGATCCGGCTCGTTGCGGCGCGGGAACACCGAGTGCCGTTGCCAGCGCTTGCACATTCGTTTCAATCTTCGTAACGATTGCTTGCTGTTCCCAGCTACGAAGCTTGCCGATCGTGGAATTTAGCTTCGGAAGGCAATCTTTGAGTACCTGCAGCACCTTGCGCTCGTCTTCCGACAATGGTTTAAGGTCGTCGGGAAGAGTAACGTCGCCTTCGACCAACCGTAGCTCGCGATCCAGCGAATTCTTCGCGCGGCCAACTAGCGTTATCTGGGCCTCGGAGCGCGCCATATCCTCGGGCAAGCCCGTAAGCGACGCGGTATCCGCAACGTGATCGGCGGTACCGAAAGCAATCTTGCTTCCGTCGTTCAACTCGACATAACCTTGACCAAGCAGCAAATCATCGGTCGAGTCGGCCTGAAATTCCGCGCTCCGCAACGGGAGCTTGGCAACGCCGTTGATAAATGGGACCGGCTCACGGCGGATCGGTGTGGCGAGCGCGAGGTACGCGGTATCGGTAGCAGTCGTTGCTTCGACGACACACCGTCGTAACTGGCGGCGCGCCTCTTCGGCCGATTGGAGACTGTGGCTGGACTCGGCCCACTGGAACGACAACTCCACCCCGTGGATCAACAGCATGGCTAACGTATTCGGCGCGCCGTCGCGGCCACCGGACGAGTCCATCGCGATCGCCAGCCCGTCGGAGCGTCGGTCCGCAGTCAATTTGCACTTGCCGGCGAGCCGCTCATTTGCGACCGCCAATCCCTTCAGTGTCAGGTTAATCTGTCCGGCATCAACAGGCCACTTTTTTAAAGTAACACGGTCTAGAAACCTCGCACCCAGCGTCGGCAGCGAGTGGAGTTCATGGACAATTCGGCCATCGGATGGAACGCCACTATGATCGGACTCCTCGTCCGCCGCACCGTTATCATCTTTCGACGGTTCATCCGGCATCGGCACCATTTTGTCCGCGGCGGCAGAATCGCCTCCTGGCGGCGGTGTGGCGGCGGGCGAATCGGTCGAAGAGACCTCCTCTTTGCCAGGTGATGCGGGCGACGTGTCGCTCACGCTGGCCGGTTGACCGTCATCGGAATCGGCACCACTAGCCTCTTCATCCGGAGTGGCTTTAGCCGAGCGGTCCGACTCCGGACCGGCGGCACTCGCCCGATCCTCTTGCGTCGGGTCGGGCTCTTGGGATGGGACGTCGTTTGACTTTACGGGGGGCTTGGTCTGCGTCACCGCTTCGGGCGGCACGTCGGCCGGCTTGCTGGCCCTGCTAACCGATCCGCTTCCTCCGCGCAGGGCCAGAAAGCCGACGATCGGTACCAATACAGCCGCCAGAGCGCCCACGGCGAGGAACGGCGTCCATTCGCGTTTCTTCGAGCGAGTTTTGTAGCCGCCTATCTTTTTGCTCGAGGCTATCAGGGCATGGCTGGGCCAAATTCCATTGCTGCCGAAGAATGTCTCGATCAGCCGTTTGCCGTTCCCGAGAAAATTAGGACGACCGATAAGCACCTGCCCTATCTGCTGCAAGGCGGCCAGCCGGCGCGTGCCCACGGCATCGTCACCGTAGACGAGCATCCGCTCTTCCAACTGACGAAACATCCTCGCCATCGCGGCTTGGTCCTCGCGCTGGCGGCGCGAGCGGGCAACTTCGTCGCCCGGGCCGCCCGTTGACGCACCACCGGATGTCTCACCGTTGGCCGACGCGCTAGCTCCCGCGTCGTTGAACCCCCACGGGACTCCGGCCTGCCGCGCGGCCAATTCCAGGCGCCTCTTGAACTCGGGTACCGTAAGGCGACCGCTGGCGGCGACCTCCGCCAATTCATCCAAGTCACTGCTGCGCCGCGGCATGGCGCGAAACAGCGCCTCGGCAAGCGACTTGTAGTCGTACGACGGCGCGGAACGCCAACGCTGTTTGAGTCGATCCAGCCCTCCCGTGGCCACGGCGTCTTCTTGCTCCCGGAACGAAAGCAAGCACGAACGGAATTTGTTCCATTCGCCCAGGCGCCGCTCCGCCAGGTCGGGAAGGAAGAATGCCGCCTTCCACTCGACCAAGATTTGCAGCCATTTTTCAAAGCTTCTGGGATGGTCGGGCAAATCGTACAACAACCGCCCCAACCGACCGGCGAGTGCCGGCTCCGGTGTCGCGCATGCCGCCACGATCTGCTCGCGATATACGACCAAGGCATCGAGCAACATGGCATTGCTGAACCCCGTTATCATCTCCAGGAGCACGCTCTTGACGGCGGGCCAGGCCGGTCGACCCATCGCGGCCAGAAGCGTACCGAAGAACGCAAGCCGTTGCCCCTCCTCGATAAGGTCGCATACCCGGCGAAGCACCGGCTCGGGAAGCCTGCCGAGCACTTCCGCTAGAAGCGGGCTTTCGGCCGGCGATCGTGTCGCCGGCCGAGGACCATCGCCGGCAAAGAACTGGCAACCGTCCGGCAGGCGGCCGTGCGCCGTCACGTATGCAACGAGCGCCTCGACCTTGGCCGCATTGCCCACCAGCGGCGAGTTGACGAGGTCGGCGATCTTCTCCGGCGCGAATTTCTTCAGCAAGAACTGTGCGGGCCGCTGCACCTCGGGGCGGATATGGTTGGATGCCACCAATTCGAGCACCGTGAGATGGTTGGGCGTACCCACGACGCGGTGCAGTTGTGGCCAGCCGGCCGGCGCCGTGGCAAGCTGGAATTGCAGCTCATGCGACAAATAGCGAACGGCGACCTGCGAAGACCGCCAGGTATCGTCGGCAGGCGGAGTGGCCGACAAGATTTGCGCCGCCAAGCCATGCGTACTGGAAAGCAGTTCGAGATCCTCTGGTCGTTTCGCTCCGGCCGCCTCAAACGCCGCCATTAGGCGGTCGACCGTCGGCCACCCCTCTTCGAGTAACCTCTCGATGATGAAGTGGGCATATTTGCCCGTCGGAACTCCTCCATCCGAAACACGGTCCTGGAAGGTGTTGAGCACCAAACCGCGACGGCGGTAGAGATCGGATCGCACGTCGTTTGTGAAGGGATCGAAAAACGTCGTGGCGGCCAAGGTCACAGGGAGCCGCTCGGCGTTCGGCTCATAGGTCGAAAAGCTGAGCCCGTCGCTGAATGATTTGGGAAGCAGCCGTACGACGCCATAGAAGACGAGCGCCGCGACGCTCGGTTCGACCACCAGCAAGACGTTTTCGCGGCGCTGTGGGCCCAAGGCCAGCAGCCCTTCCAGAGCACCGGCGAGTAAATCGACGCGCCGTGAAACCGGCGCCGATTGCCATCGGCCGGGGATGACCGATTCGTCGTCCGTCGTTCCGGGCGGTGATCGCAAGAAGTGCAGTAGGGCGTCGTCGCTGATGGCGGGTGGTCTGCCCGACCAGAGTCCGTCCATGCGCTCCAGGGACGAGAGCTTGTACGGATGCTCCAACGAGTCTTCCTGCACCCAGGGAGCGTTCCAAAGTCTCAGGCAATCGGCCGCAGACCAGGCGTTGCTCGACCGGTCGCCGAACAGGACGTGCGCGAAATACGATCCCAGCCGACCCGCCGTGTCGTATTGGCGGTAGGCAACCTGTCCGACCATCTGCAATTTGCCCATCGATGGGCAGAAGAAAAGACGTCGCGGCGCGGTCTTGGCATCGAGGCGTTGCTTCTCCTCCGGCGGCGTATCGGACGGCAGGTAGTAGTACAGGAACCGTTCGATCGCACGATAATCATTGCGCAATTCGTTCCGGTCGAGCGAACCGGCCCGCGCACTGTATCCCAACACCCGTTCGGCCAGTTCGCCCTCGCGTTGCTCGAGGGCCGATGTGCCGTAGGTGCAGTGCGTGCAATAGACCTGTTCGATGGGCATCTTCGTCACATCCATCCGCCCAAGAATCCCCCCGCACCCCGCCGCGACGTCTTGGATGCCGGTACCTCGATCCGCCCGAGTATCAGCGGCCCACCGGCGAACGTCTGGAATCCCGCGTCGACCATGGCCCAGACGGCGACATAGCACCCCATCCAGTCCGACTCGATGTGCAAGATACGACTGCCGCCCCCTTCCTCAAAGCTCTTGCGATCGACGGGAAGGCGGATGAGCGCCGCAAATTGCCGCGGATCGTCGCCGACGCGCGGCAGGCTGCGACACAGCGTCAGGATGCACTGGTCGCTGTACCGCGGTTCGGGCCACTGCCAACAGACGCGAAACGTCCCATTGTTGCCAGGTTCGTGTACGATCGCCTTGCGCGCGAGGGGAGGCGCCAGCCCAAGCTTCTTCGAGGCCAGCGCCTCGCCAACCCAAGCCGCGATCTGACGTTCGTAGGGCGCGAATTCCACGGCGTGCCGCCGCAACACCCGGGCGTCGAAGGCGGCGTGAAAGGCCGCATCGTCCTTCCGCTTGAGCGTGCCCAGCAGGTGCCGTAGCGTGCTCAGTTCGGCGAGCGCTCCTTTGGCAACCCGCGCCCAATCGCCGGGCAACGGATAGCCTTCCAGACAGCTCTCGCCCGCCAACTCGGCCATTTTCATCTTATCGCCGGCTGCCATGGCCGCCTTCATCCGCTCCAGGACGGCGTGCCGTTCGACGGCGCGCCGGTGGGTCGCTCGCCATGGATCGGCGTCGTGGCACTCGGCCAAGAGCGAATCGTTCCACGTCGTCAGCAGCCGCAAGTCTTGCTGTGGCGCCTGCTCGGCGGGGTAGTTGGGCGGAATCTGTTTGAGGATGTGCAAGATGGCGGCGCGTTGGGCCGATACCGCCGCACGCGCCCGAACGTGTGACGACACGAGCCCTTGGGCGTCGAGTTTTTCCAACCTTTCCCAAGCTTCGGCCACGGCCAGGTCGGAAACCGGTTCCTGCAGCGTCCGCTTCAAATGCCCGAGCGAGTGCAATCGATCGTGGGCCAGTCTGAGGCGTGGCTGTAGATGGAGGCCATAACCGGTAGGCAATCCGCCCGCGGCGCGCATCAAAGCGTCTTCCGTCGCCATGCTCGCCGATTGCGCAGCGAGATGTCCCAGTTCCGCGACGATTTCCAGTCTCTTGCTGGCCGCTACGACGAGCGATCGCTGTGCCTCGGCCTGCTTCCAGCCGGCAAACAGCGGCTCATTCCAGGCTTTCACCAATGCCACGTCGTTGGTTTCGCACGGCGTTCGCGGCACCGCCGCGAACGATGCCCAGGCCAGCTCGCGCTGCAACACCTTTTCGATCTGCGCTCGCTGCGTGTCTAGCTCTGGATGACCACCCAGGGCGACGAGTTTTCGCCACGTCGAATCGAGCGTGGTGGCGTCGCAGTCGGGCCGCTTCAGGAGCGCCAGTACGTTGTCGCAAAGCAGATTGCGCTCGCGCCAGTTTGTCACCTCGGTGGCAAATCTCGCAGCGCTCTTCCTACCCTTCAAGACTTTCTCATTCGCATCCCATTGCCGTACGAATTGCCGCCAGTCGCGGCTCTTGTGGCTGCGATCGAGTTGCTCGACCACCGGCAAAACCTGCGCGGCGAGCCGGGCCACCGCCACCGCCGCTTGGGCCTTGGGGTAGTCGTCGAGCAGTTTCCGATCGTAGAGCTTTTGCATCCCCCGTTCGTCGCCGGCCTCCACGGCGCGTTCCAACTCGGCCAGTCGCTTCACGCGCTCCTGGGCATCGCGAATTCGCTGCTGCAAGGCCGCAGGGGCGGCCGAGGGCGGTTTGCCGCTGCGATTTACAAGGGCCACCGCGGCATCAAAGTCGCGCGCGTTCAAAAGCGACTCGACTTTGCCGAACGAGAACAGCACTTCATCCAGCCGAGGAACCTGGTCGAGCGGCACGCGCCGCAGCGCGACGAGTTCCTCGCAGAGCCGTGGTACGTCGGCGTCTCGGGAACGCTTCAACACCTGCATCAATTCCGAGCTCGTCGGATCGTCCAGATCCTCACGATGGAAGAGGAGCTTGTCGTACTGCGTCGGTTCGGCGAAGCGTTGCCAAAGATCCGGGGCCGCAGCCAGGGCTCGCAAGGCCGCCAGGATAAACAGGGCCGAATAGTTGTCGAGATGGAGCGAAAGGGGTGTTTCGTGGTCGCGGGTAGGGTGCTGATAGGGATCGACGCCGATCTCCAGGTTCTTGCGCCCGACGAGGGCGGGCACGCACATGCAGTCGTAGTCGACCAGCTTGAGCTCGCCCGACTTGGTCACCATCACGTTGGCGTGCTGCAAATCGCCGTGGGCCACCTTGGCCGCCGAGAGTTGCTCGATGGTCTGCACCCACAGGTCGGCCGCGTGCTGCAAAGCACCGCGGTTTTGGTCCCGGCATTGACGGACGGTCCATTTGAGAAGCGTTTCACCCGCGACCCAGTCCATGGTTACGAGCGGATAATACTTTCCGTCGCTGGCCGAACGGATGCCCTCATCGGCATAGGTGAACCCGACCAAGGGGCCGATGTTTCGTCCTTGCAGGTAAGAAGCAATGGCGTTGTAGCGTTCGCGCCGTTCCGAGGCCGCGCTGGTAAAAACCCGGATCGCCAACGATCCACGGCCGTTGGAGTAACTCCCCTTGTACACCGTGGCAAAAGCGCCCGACCAGGCGCGCGGCTGCCGCCGATCGTCTTTCTCGATCTCCACCCGTTTCAGCTCGGCATCGCGGAACGCGTGCTGCGGGTTTTGCAGCATCGTGCTGAAGTGCGACGCCAAGGGCCAGGTCAGAGAGGATGGCATGTTGGAGACGGAAATAGCTAGGCGCGGCGAACTTACATCGGTTTAGCGGAAATGCGGCGGCACCATGACGAACGACACACGACCAACGACAGAAGAATGCCTAACGGCCCGGGATGGTATCCGAGATCGCCTCGTCCCGAGAGATTCGTGCTGCGAGGTCCATCCGTTTCCCGCATGGTGGGCAATGCCCCATCGCCTTACTATTCGTACTCAACCCCCATTCCAACCACCGTCATTCTATGCGAGAACCGGGTAGCCGTTCATATGCAAAAGCCATAAAAGTGGCTCGAGCAGACCGACGGGGGCGATCGTTCGCCGCGTGAGGTCGCGTTCGCCCAGGCCATCGAGCCCGACCGGACTGAGTGGGAAGAATAAGAACCGACCACCAAACAAATCATCGATCTGTCGCTCGATCTGCCAACCAGGCCAGACCGTATCTCGCAACTGTCCCATCAACTTCGAACGGGCTTCGATCGTCGCCACGTTCGGCTCCCACCCGAGTTCGCCCAGGTCGCGATATAACTTTTCGATCGCCCCGCCACCGTGTGGGTCGGCGTACGACTCGTTCACCATCAAATCGAGCTTCGAAACACACAGGGCGATCGGCACGTGCACCTGCTTGCCGGCGCGGACGCCTTTGATCCGCCGGAGGTCTTCGCGAAAACCGGCGAGGGCCTGCGATTGCGTTTCGCTCGGCTCGGTGGGGTCGAGAAAGAAGAAGAAGCCATCGCCATCGAGGGCCCGCTGCCTTTGGCGGTCTTCGATCGTTTGGCTGCGGATCACCTCGCCCGAATAGTCGAAGATATTCACCAGCACGTTCGAGACGCCGAACGGGTCATGGTCGAGGAAGTTGAAGATCAGCGGATGCGGGATCCGACCCACCTGCGTGGCCATCGGGCCGAGCTTCTTGTTGAGTATCTCGTCGACGACCACATCGAAGTCGTCGGAACTCGTCGAGCGGATGCGCTCGAATTGAATGACGTTCGGATAGTTACCGCGGTTCAACTCCCGGTAGACCATCGCCAGCCAGTGTGTTTTGCCAGCCTGCGGTATGCCTAAGGTAGGAAAGCAGAGCTTGACGTTCTGCCGGTACATGGCCGAGAAAGTGAAATCGCACTCTTCGTAAGGATGCTCGGAAATGACGTTCTTGCAACGTGCCATCTCCAACCCCTGATGATTGACGTCGCCGACCGGCTCGAACGTTCCGTGGCCGAGGCAGAGAGGGCATGTCTCGCGAGTGGTTTGCTTACGGATCCGAACACCTCGCTTAAAGACGACTCCACCCGTCGCCGCGAGTCCCAAGAGCACGCCACCCAACCCGCCGCGAATCCATTGCTTCTGCCGCACGTAGGCGTCTCGTAGTTTCTTCGAGTCGGCAAGCTTGGCCTGAGCCGATTCCAAATCCTTGAGATCGCGGCCGGTATGCTCGGCGACGGTGTTGGCCGCACTCTGCTCTTCGGCCAGCCGGACCGTCAGCCGCCGTTGTTGGTCATCGTGTTCGACGAGGGCCGCCTGTTGTCCTTCCGACGGATGCAGATTCTTCCATTTCTCGAAGGCTGCGCGATAGTTCGCCTGCGCGGCGTCTCTGTCGCTCGTGGCCTGGGCCAGCGATTTGTCGAGGTCCGCGTTCTCGGCGACAAATCTCTGATGTGGCGAGGTCTCGTCGCCCATACCCGCCTGCAAGAGCCACAGATAAACCCGATCACCCAAGATGAACGTGATCAGCGTCATCAATATCAGGGCGGCCAAGGTGCCGGCCAAGAACTTGGAAAGTCCCAGGGCGCGGGCCCGCCCGCCGTGCAGCCAACGCCGCAACTCGTGCCGGCGTTCGTGCAGCGTGATGGCCGCCAGGCTGGCGATCGAGATCAGGCCAAACAACCAGAACCACCGGTTGTCGACGCTCAGCAGTGAGGCCAATTGCCCGGCGATCTTTTGGCTCGCCAATACCTCATAGAGTTCGAGCTGCTGATGGTAGAGCCCGGTACGCAATTCACGCCAGTCGTCGGTGAGTTGTTTGCGTCGCCTCGCTGCTGCCTCGACGTCGCGTTCCAGCGCCGTGACGACCATGCTGGCACTTCTCTCCAGCATCCCTTCCAGTGTCCGCCGTTCTTCGGGCGACAGGCCTCGAAGCATGTCGATGACGTTGTCGGAACCTCCGCCGGCCGACAATCGCTCCTTCTGGCGGTCGAGCGTTTCGGCAGCGGCAGCGGCCTGTGCTTGGGCGACCGTGGCCTCGACATAATGTGCCGCGAGTTGCACCGCGTGGTCGCGGAATTCCGGCTTGTTGGCCGGGTCGGCAGCGCGAGCCGTATCGACAACAGCCCCCAACGCGGCGGACGACAGCCACAAAGCCAAGACGAGCCTGCGGACCCCAATGCGAAACATCACTCGTGGGTGCCTATCTAAAACCAATGTCTCGCTTCGAAAGCCTTCCGCCGGAGTTGCGGTCTTTGGAACTGCCCAGACGTGGCTCGGAAATAGGCGTTTCGCGGCCGATTTCGGCCGGCGGCGCTCGGCCTTTCGAGTTTTGTTAGCCGCTCTGAGGATAGGCTCGTGCCGGCTTGGCGTGCGCGGCCGGTCGTGCTGGCCGGACCTGCGGACCTGAGAGACTGTGGAAAACCCCACGGTAAAGCTTGCCGACACGGTTTTGTCGTCGCAGAGTGGACCGAAACGGTCCCTTTTCATGACGATACACGGCCGAATTCGCACTGTCAAAAAGTACACCTTGGTTGCAATTGGCGTTCGCCCCAAATACTCTGGAACACATCTTCTCCCGGGGGGCGGGTCGTTTTTATCTCGGAAGGAAGCCTGACTATGCGCGCTTGGCTCGGCGCAAGGCGCTCTCTCTGTCTGATCGTGTCGCTATCGCTCTTGTCGGCCGTGGCCGTCTCCAACCGTCGGGCAACCGCGGCCGAGCCGGCTTTCGACGTGAACGTGCTCGATCAGGAGTTCGCCGCGGCGGTACGCGACAATCCGCGATTGCGAGGGGCGTGGATCGATCTCGAATACACGCCCAACGCCGACGAGGCCCTTCCCGGTGCATTTACGATTCGCCGGGTGCTCGATTCGGGCCATGCCGCGGCCCAACGCGTCGAAATCGACCGCCTGCTGCAGACCTGGATGCGTGGCGCGAACTACAGAGTCGAATCGCGGGCCGACCGACTCTATCCATTCGACCGCTTGCTGTCCGAGTTAGAGTTCGCCGTCGAAACCGACCCTGCCCTGAGCGGCTGCCAGATCACGGGTGGCTTTTTCGCCGCCGATCCGAACGAACCAGGCGCACTCAACCTCGTCCTCCGTGGCCGCCTGGCGCGGGCGGATCAAGACGTAACCATCGAGAGCCTGTGCGGCCGCCTGATGCGGCGCAATCCAGTCTGGATCAAGCCGGGTACCGATCAGCAGGGCGACCGGGCCGCAGCGCCGCTGGTGGTGGCTCCTAAGACGAACGAACTGGCCGTCGTCGAATCGTCGGAAGCGAACGGGCGGTGGTTCTATGCAGCCGGCTTGCGCGAGTTCTGGAGAATGGATTACGCCGGCGCCGCTCGATCGTTCCATCAGGCCACCTTGGAATGGCCGCGCAAGCTGGAATACCACTACTGGTGGATTCTGTCGGATCTGGCCCAAGGCAGGGCCCAACTTGCCCGCCGCCGCATGGACATGGTCGTGCGCCGCTTCCGCGAGGAAGATTTCGACCATCAGTCGCCCGAGTATCGGCTGGTGACTCGCTCGCTGGAACGCGTGCAAGGGCCGTTGCGACAATCGTTACAGCGGCTTGAGATGCAGGCGCTCTTCGGCGGTTCTCAGCTCGGCGCGAATTACTAACGACGCCGTTTTTCTCGCTCGCCGATCCGGTATACTCGATCCTGCGCGGGCGGTGCTCGCGCGAGCCCCGTCGCGTCGTTGGAAAATCGACGAAACGCGATAGACCCCGTTGCCGAAACGATACAAAGCCGGTCGACCACAACCATGCTCAAACTAGCGGGTCAGATTGACGAGGCGGTGGCGGCGATACGCCGTGCATGGCCCGAGCAGGCACGTGCGGGCATCATTCTGGGCACCGGGTTGGGGAGCTTGGCCCAACAGATCGAGACCCATGCGCGGCTCGAATACGAGTCGATCCCGCACTTTCCTCGATCGACGTCGATCAGTCACGCCGGCCAACTCGTCTGTGGGCGTTTGCAGGGCTTGCCGATTGTGGCGATGGAAGGACGCTTCCACGCCTACGAAGGATATACGCATCAGCAGATCACGTTCCCCGTGCGCGTCATGAAGGCGCTGGGGGCCGACCTGCTCATCGTCTCCAATGCCTGCGGCGGCATGAACCCACATTATGCCTGCGGCGACATCATGGTCATCGATGACCATATCAATCTGATGGGAGGGAACCCGCTTATCGGGGTGAACGACGATCGCCTCGGGCCACGCTTTCCGGACATGAGCCGGCCCTACGATATGCAACTCATCGGGCGCGTGTTGGAGATCGCCCGGCGCGAAGACTTCGTCGCCCATCGTGGCGTCTATGTCGCGGTCACCGGACCGAACCTGGAGACGCGAGCCGAATACCGCTTCTTGCGGGCGATCGGGGCCGATGTCGTCGGCATGTCGACCGTTCCGGAGGTTATTGTCGCGGTCCACTCGGGCATGCGTGCCTTGGGCCTCTCGGTGGTCACCGATCTTTGCTTCCCGGAATCGCTAGAACCGGCCGATATCGATAGAATCTTGGCCCATGCCGCCTCAGCCGAGCCGAAGCTGCGCAAGATCGTACTGGGAATCTTGCAACACGAGGCGACCCGATGAGCGTGTCGCGGCGATTTGGCCCCAATTCGTTCGACCGGCCATGGCAGCGGCGCTGATCAAACCATGGTCCGTTGAACGCGGAGGGCGGCGGGCAGCGTTCCGGCGCGCGATCCTCTCCACCGTTTTGGTTCTTGGTTGTGCTTATTTATTCGCGCTGGCGGTATTGATGTTTGCCGAAGAATCGCTCGTCTTCTTCCCTGCCCGTCAGGCTCTGGCCGGATGGGACCTGCCGGGCGTCGAACGCGCCGACTTTGCCGCCGCCGATGGCACCAAGCTGCACGGCTGGTTCTTTACGCACCCCGAGCCGCGAGCCGTGGTGCTCTTCGCGTGCGGAAACGCCGGCAACATCAGCTACCGAGCCGAGCGATTCATCGAATTCACTCAGAGACACCGTGTCGCCTTCATGGCCTTCGACTACCGCGGCTACGGACTGAGCGAAGGCAAGCCGAACGAAGCCGGTGTGTTGATGGATGCCCGCGCGGCCCGCAAGTGGTTGGCGGAGCGAGCCGGTGTCGCCGAGCGGGAAATCGTGTTGCTCGGCGAATCGCTGGGTGGCGGGGTAATGGTCGACCTGGCCAGCCGCGACGGCGCACGCGGCCTCATCGTCGAACGGACCTTCACCTCGCTTCCCGACGTGGCCGCCGCACATTTTCCGCTGGTGCCCGTGCGGCTGTTGATGCGCAACCGGCTCGACTCGGTCAACAAGATCTCCGACTATCACGGCCCGTTTCTGATTTGCCATGGCGACACGGACGAGGTCATTCCGTATGAGTTGGGCCGTAAGCTTTTCGACGCTGCCAACGAGCCGAAGCGATTTGTCGCGTTAGCCGGTATTACGCATAACGAGCCGCTTCCCGAGGAATGGGATGACGCCGTCGACAAGTTCCTTGACGGCTTGCCGGATTGAAGGACCGATTCTGATGGCGATACCTTTTGCGGACGCCAAGCTCGTGGCCGTACGGCCGGCTACAACATCGTCCACCACGATACCTCGCGAAAGTACGGCACCATTCGCGGCGCACATCGCTAGCGACCCGTGACCACGCCGATGCTTTGCGGTGCGGGGCGATCACATCGGATTCCGCCATCTTGACCGGCGGTTTCTCAATCTCGGTCGAGGTTTGCCGACAACGGATTTGCATTTGGTGACGGGCGATTCGAAGCGGTCTGGTGCTCGTGAAATATTCGATCGCGGGCGGCTGGCTGCCGAAGATGTTTGACGCACAGGCGAAAGCAGCGGTCAGCAAGACATCGTTAGAGCGACTACCCCGGACAAATCAGAACGCTCGAATCATCGCGACACGGTTGTGAGATCCCGGCGCGCCCACCATTCCTAAAAACACCAAATTACAAGTCGGTCGCCCATGATCTGGCGACTCAAAGTTCGCAAGGAGCTGAAGTATGTTGCGACATTCATTGAAGGCCGCACTCGTCGCGGTTGCCCTCACGTCCCTGGTCCAAGATGCCCATGCCTCCAATCATCGTCGCCTGAGGGCAGTTGCCAAATATTTGTTTGGTGATTTCGGGCCTGGTCCGTTCGGCCATGGTTATTTTCCGTACGCCGGCTATCCTCCGTACAAGAATCCGGCGCGCAATCGCTAACCTGGCTTTTTTTTCGCTCGCTTGTCACGCCCAGTGGCGATCAGCGTGCGCACGTTGATCGCTCTGACGTGACGCCCGAATTGCCGGGCCGATCGGCGGGTCGATGTGGCTTGAGTGGCCCGAACCGATAAAGGGATCACGACCCTGGTCCGGTCGGCCTTGCTCACCCTTCCGTGCCGTGCCTATCATTTCGGCTATGGCCCACCCCGCCGACGCCACCGACGCCACCCCGCCGCGCGGCCGGCCGCGCGTCATGGTCTTGGGCTCCGGCAGCCTGTCGGCGTCGAGCCCGCAGGTCGACCGGCTGCGATCGACGATCGAACAGCACGCCGATCTCATTCTCTGGGACCTCGACTTCGGGGCAGACCTGGAGCGGGTCGAAGCCGATCTGGCAGTCGTCCTGGGCGGCGATGGATCGATCCTGCGCGCCGCCTTTCAGATGGGTGCTCGCCAGGTTCCCGTCATTGGCGTCAATCTAGGAAAATTGGGATTTTTGGCCGCCCTGTCACCTGATGAGTTCCTCGCCGCGTTCGGCGAAATCTGTTCGGCTCCGCCACGAATCGTCGAGCATCTGATGCTCGAATGCCGGCTGCAACACGCAAACTCGCCGGAATGGACGAGTGAGTTGGGCCTGAACGAAGTAGCGATCCTGGGCGGCGCGCCGTTCACGATGCTCGAGGTGCATCTCTACGTTGACGCAGAATTGGTGACTACCTATAGTTGCGACGGCTTGATCGTCAGCACGCCGGTCGGGTCGACGGCGCACAGTCTGTCGGCCGGCGGGCCGATTCTGCGGAAGGACCTGCAGGCGTTCGTGATCTCCCCGATTAGCCCGCATGCGCTGACCAATCGGCCTGTGGTGGATTCCGCGGATCGAGTGTACGAGTTGGTCGTGCCGCGGCCTCGGGAGGGTGCCGCCGTGGTGATCGACGGTCGTGTATTCGCCCCGCTCGCGGCGGGCGATCGTGTGCGAATCGCCCGGGCAACTCCGAAATTCAAGTTGGTAGAAGTTGCCGGGCACAGCTATTACCGCACGCTGCGTCACAAGCTCGGCTGGAGCGGCAGCCTGAGGTCGGGCCCCGCTTGAAGTGACGACGGGGGTCGCGAAAAGCGAAATGTCCACATTACAACTCGAAAGGATGCGAGTGCGATGGCGGTCCGTTTTACTCTCTGGCTGACCTGTCTGATCTGCGTGGCGCACGGCTCGCTGGCCGTTGCCGGCAGCCCCTCCAAGCCATCTCCCCTGCGTTCCCGAGGAGCACCCGCGGCGGCTAAGCCGAACGGCGCCAACAACGCGTCCACGAAGGCAGCCAATGGCGCAAGCACGACACCCGCCGCCCCGTCAGCCTCGACGACTGCGGATGACAAAACACCGCCGGCCGGCACGAAAACGTACCTGCTCCGCTACAAGTTTAAGCCGCGCGAAACGCTGCGTTGGGAAGTCGAGCATCGCGCCAAGATCCGCTCCACGGTGCAGGGCACGACGCAGACCGCCGAAACCTCGAGTTCGTCGATCAAGATCTGGAAGGTCGAGTCTGTCGATGCCGAGGGGAACGCAACGCTCGTTTATTCGGTGGAACGAGTCGAGATGACGCAGAAATACGACGGCCGACAAGAGACGCGCTACAACAGCGAGACCGATACGAAAGCCCCCCCCGGATACGACAAGGTGGCGGAAGCCGTCGGCAAACCGCTCGCTCAGCTTACGCTCAATCCTCGGGGTGACGTCATCAACCGCGAGGAGCGCTACGTGCAGGCCGCGCCGATGCAGGAGAATGTCACCCTGCCGCTACCGGAAAACGCCGTGGCCATCGGAGAAGAATGGACCATGCCGGCCGACATTACGGTAACGATTCCCGAGGGCGAACGGAAAACGACGAGAAAGATCAAGGCTCGTCAGCTCTACCGGCTCGAGTCGGTAGACGACGGCATGGCGACGATACGGCTCGAGACGCAGGTGCTCACCCCGCTGAACGATCCGCAGATCGAGTCGCAGATCGTGCAGAGCAAGGCCAACGGCCACGTGCGGTTCGATATCGCGGCCGGCCGCATCGTGTCGCAACAGAGCGACGTCGACGAACACGTCAGCGGATTTCAAGGGCCGGCCAGCAGCTTGCACTATATCACTCGCTTTAGCGAAAAACTGCTGCCGGGCTCGGGACGCGCCGCGGTCTATCCCAAGGCGCCCCAGAAGCGCTAGCCTATCTCGATCGGAAAACCAGAGTACATTCTGGCTTTCGCCGACGGGATCGCCATGGATAATGAACGCTATGGCCCGCCGCGCGCTCCGCAAACTCGATTCGACGATCGATCTGGCGCACTCGCTGCGCACGTTCGAAGGGCTGCCCGACCCCTGGCAGGCTGAAAGTCTGTTCGGCCGCTCTGCGCCCTTGGAAGTGGAAGTCGGTACGGGCAAGGGGCTGTTTTTGAGTTCCGCTGCGGCTGGCTGCCCGGCGCACGACTTTTTGGGCATCGAAGTCGCACAGAAGTATGCCCGTCATGCGGCCTCTCGGCTGGCGAAACGCGAGCTCGGTAACGCTTGCGTCGTGCACGGCGATGCCTTGCGAGTCTTCCGCGAACGTTTTCCCGACGCGGCGCTCACGGCGGTTCATGTCTATTTTCCCGATCCTTGGTGGAAGGCCCGACACAAGAAACGGCGCGTGATGAATGCCGGTTTCCTGGCCGATATCGAGCGCACGCTGGCGCCCGGTGGCCGCTTGCATTTTTGGACCGACGTCGAGGAGTATTTTCGAACCACGCTCGAATTGATTCGCGAAGCGACTCGACTACAAGGTCCGTTCGACGTGCCGGAGCGCTCGGCGGAGCACGATCTCGATTACCACACACACTTCGAGCGGCGCACGCGACTGTCCGGCGAAGCGGTGTTTCGTGCCCAGTTCCTGCGAGCCTAGCGGCGGCCCAAAGCCGGTTACTGCACCGCATTTGTCCGGGTTTCTGGGGCGTCTTCTTCGCCGTGTGTAAGTTGCGTGTTGGTTGACCGCCGCCAAGCTTCGACCCATACTCGGCGATCATGTCGACGACATTCTTCCACAAGCCGTAATCGTCTCTTGTGTGCCGCTCGCGACGGCTTCTGCCGACCCGACGAAGCCGCCGAATGTCGTGCTTATCATCGCCGACGACCTGGGATATCGCGTGCCTGAGGATGCGGAAAGGGCCGAGATATCTAGTGGATCTCGCCGTTTTATCCTCACCCAAATCCCTGGCAATTTGGGTGCAATTCAGGGCAATTAACTACACTCGGCTACATTGCGGCCATCCCGCGTTCCCTCTTTAGAAGGGCGCTCGGACCGGAATGCGCGCTCCTGAGCAAGTCAAGCGAAACCGGCGGAGACTTTTCTCGGCATTCGTAAGCGTCTTCGTGATAGATACCTAGGCGGCGGTTCGAGCGATTGACAATAAGCAGACAGGTCTGTATATTTCCTACGTGGCACGCAAACGAGCAACGTCCGAGACCCGGCAAAGGATTTTGGAAACCGCCGACCGCCTGTTTTACGAAGAGGGAATAAGGGCGGTGGGCATTGACCGGATCATTGCCGAGGCAGAAGTCGCAAAGATGAGCCTCTACAAGCATTTCCCGTCGAAGGATGACCTCATTGTGGCGGTGCTCAAACATCGAGAAGAATCGGTCTTGAGGTTCTTTCATTCAGCGATGGAGCGGCATGGCAGGAGGACCAAAAACCCGTTGGGGGCCTTCTTCGCCGCACTCAAAGAGTGGTTCGAGTCGCCGGGATTTCGAGGTTGTGCTTTTCAAAACGCCGCCGTCGAACTTGCCGATCCCGCTCACCCCGCTGTCGAGTTCGTGCGGGAACATAAGCAGCGATTTGCCGAGCTGCTGCGTGGGGTGGTCGAGCGGGCGGTGGGCACCTCGTCGAACAGATTGGGGTTCGCCGTCTACCTGCTTGTCGAGGGCGCGGTTGTGACCGCCGTGATTCAGAAGTCGTCGGCCGCCGCCGACATCGCCCGTGACGCCGCACTAAAATTGGTGGCGAGGTAAAAACCTGTGTAAGGTTCGTGCCTGTCGCTGGTACTTGTTTGTATACAGACCTGTCTGTATAGTATCCGCCTGGTTGTTCGCCTCGTCGGCAGTTCGGCCAGCCGGCCCATCTCAGGAGTCTTAAAATGGAACGCATCACTCCGGTCAATCTGCAAACCGCCCAGGGTAAAGCCAAGGAGCTTCTCGACGCCGTGAAGGCAAAGTTGGGCATCGTCCCGAATATGACCCGCTCGATGGCGGTGTCGCCTTCGGTCCTCGAAGCATACCTGGGATTTAGCGGCGCCCTCGGTCATGGCGTTCTGCCAGCACGGGTGAGGGAACAACTCGCTCTCGACGTGGGGGAGGCGAATCACTGCGACTACTGCGTTTCGGCACATTCAGCAATCGGCGAGCGAGTTGGCCTCTCGGAAGAGGAGCTTCTCGATAGTCGTCGAGGCACTTCTGCCGATCCGAAATCCGAAGTGCTGCTTCAATTCGCCCGCAAACTGGTCGAGAAGCAGGGCATCGTGGAAGACGACGAAATCGGTGCGGTCCGTGCGGCTGGTTACGGTGATGCTGAGATCGCCGAAGTCGTGGCGCATGTGGCGTTGAATATCTTTACCAACTACTTCAACAATGTGGCGGGAACGACCATCGACTTCCCTAAGGCTCCGGCCCTTTCGGTCTGAGTTCCAGCAAATCAGCAGGGCCTGCCCATCGGGGCGGGCCCTGCTGCGGAGCATCCACCATGCGTCAATATGCGAGCGACATCGCCTTCACGTCCGCCGTGAAGGCCATCCAGACCCAGAAAGGATCACGGGGGAACTATGCCAAGGTGGAAAGTCGGGGCTGGCGAACCACGGTCACGGCTGATCTCAGTGAGTTCCTGGCCGGGTTGGATATGTTCTATCTCGGTACGGCGACTGCCGATGGGCAACCGTACATCCAATACCGGGGTGGCGCGCCCGGTTTCTTGAAGGTGCTGGATGAAAAGACTCTTGCCTTCGCCGACTTCGGCGGGAACCGCCAGTACCTCACGCTAGGAAACCTGTCGGAGAACCCGAAGGCGTTTATTTTTTTGATGGATTATGCGGCCAGTCGGCGGGTCAAGCTTTGGGGCGAAGCAAAGGTTGTCGAAGACGACGATGAGTTGCTCGACCGACTTCATGAACGAGAATATCCAGGCAAGATCGAGCGGGCTATCGTATTTACTCTGAAAGCTTGGGACAACAACTGCCCGCAGCACATCCAGAAGCGGTTTTCGCAGGGCCAGATAAGTCCCTTGATCGAGCGACTCCAGGCTCGCATCGACCATCTGGAAGCACAATTGGCCGCACGGGACAATGGGGGGACTTCGTTGGAGTAAAACTGCCACATATCGTGCTACATCGCCGCCTCGACGATCTCCAACCCCAAATATCCCGAGCACCGGAACATGCTGCGATGGCGTGGGTCGTTCGATCCAGAAGTCTTCGATGCGAAGAAGGCGACCAGAGAGATGAGGAAGGTGAAGGCGGGGTGAAGAAGTGGTCAGGCGGAGTTTGGCGATGCTCGATTTTTTCGAGTTCAGCAAGAGATGCTCTGTATCGCTGACAGCCGTGGCTTTTTCGGCTGAATCAGGCTTGGAGCCGCACATTGGGATGGTCAATCGAGGAATTACTCGGTCGTCCGTATGTCGAGTTCGTTCATCCCGACGACGCTCAAGCCACGATCCATGAAGCCGAGTTGCTGTTCGGCGGCACGCATGAAACGGTCTTCTTTGAAAACCGGTATCGTGCCAAAGACGGCTCGTATCGGTGGCTGGCTTGGTATGCGCTGCTCGATGCCGACTCGAAACAAGCAGCGGCAACCGCACGGGACATCACGGAGCACAAACTGAAGGCTCAACTGCTTCGCAATCTGATCGACGTTCAAGAAAAGGAGAAGCAGTTTCTCTGCAATGAATTCCACGATGGGTTCATCCAGTACGCCGTCGGCTCGCTCATGCTCTTGGTGAGTCCAGCACTTAAGGAGCGAATGAGGTGGAGAAAGAAAGACAAAAAAACGATCAAGGTATGGCGATTGCCGGTTTTGGATCAACACAGGTAGCGGGACAGTACCGTAGGTTGCGTGTTGGTTGACCGCCGCCAAGCTTCGACCCATACTCGGCGATCATGTCGACGACATTCTTCCACAAGGTGGCCGCGGCCGTAATCGTCTCTTGTGTGCTGCTCGCGACGGCTTCCGCCGACCCGACGAAGCCGCCGAATGTCGTGCTTATCATCGCCGACGATCAGGGCTGGACCGATTTCGGTTTCATGGGGCATGAGGTAATCAAAACGCCCAATCTCGATCGGCTGGCGTCGGAAAGTGCCGTCTTCGGCAACGGCTACGTGCCCACTTCGTTGTGCCGCGCCAGCCTGGCGACACTGCTGACGGGCCTCTATGCGGCACAGCACAAAATCTGTTGCAACGATCCGCCGGAGGGCGTCGATCGCACGACGATGCACCCCTTCATCCAGCGCGCGCCGACGGTACCCCGCCTGCTGGGTCAGGCCGGTTATGCCAGCCTGCAAACCGGCAAGTATTGGGAAGGTCACTACGAGAACGCCGGTTTCACCAGCGGCATGACCACCAAGGGGCGTCACGGCGACGAGGGCCTCGTCATCGGCCGGCAAACGATGAAGCCGATCTACGACTTCGTCCAAACACACCGAGATCGGCCGTTCTTTATCTGGTATGCGCCCATGATGCCACACGAGCCGCACGACCCGCCGCGGCGATTGCTCGAGAGGTATCAGGCCGCCGGCCGGCCCGATGCCCTGGCGAGATACTACGCGATGTGCCAATGGTTCGACGAGACCTGCGGCGAGTTGCTCGCCTGGCTCGACGAGCACGAGCTGCGACAAGACACCCTTGTGGCGTTCGTCGTCGACAACGGCTGGATCCAGGACACCGGTCCGCCCAAGCCCGGCCTGGGCTCGTTCGCTCCCAAGAGCAAGCGCACGCCTTATGACGGAGGCGTGCGCACGCCGGTGATGTTGCGCTGGCCGGGCCATACGATGGCCGGCCGTTATGACGACTTGGTATCGACGATCGATCTGGCGCCGACCATCCTGACGGCCTGCGGCGTCGCACCCCCTGCGTTGATGCCCGGTCTGAGCCTGCTCGACGTGGCTGCCGGCAAGGGACACTTGCCTCGCACCTTCGTACGCGGAGAAATCTATGTTCACACGTGCGTCGACCTGGATAACACGCGACTCAACCTGACGCATCGTTGGGTGCGGCAGGGTGATTGGAAACTGATCGCGCCGGTCGATGAGCGCGAGCCGCCCGAGTTATACAATTTGCGCCGCGATCCGACCGAGACCAACAACTTGCTCGAGGAATACCGCGACGAGGCCAGCCGCCTGGCCGGTTTACTGGCAAAGTAGTCGGAGCAACCGACAAAGCCTGATCGTCATCGCTTACCGTATAGCCGAGATTCTCGACGCTAGCATGGGCTGCGAGCTGGATTTTCGTCGTATAGCCGATATGGGCACGACGAGAGACGGTCGGGCTTTCTGCATTATTGAGTTAGCAACACATCCCTTTCGAGGACTTTTTAATCGGCCGGCGCGCGGCGGCCGGAATGGAAGATTACTTTTCTGAAATGGCTCGCTCGATGTGCCGGCCTTCTTCGCGGGGTCGGAATGGGGGCGGCGCCGGCAAACCGAAGAAATCAAAGCCCGGTTCCGGCGCCAATACCTTAAAATCCCCGCAGAGGTGGAAGCGGTGCCATAACTCCGCCCACCTCACAGGCGCGCCCACGAAACCGATCACCCGCTCCCAGCGTTGGTTAATCCGCTGTCAATTCGTCTCCAACGGACGCTCGCTCTAATGAACCTTTCCAATGCAGAGTTGCTGCGGCGGCTGGGCCGCGGAGAAAACATCGAGGCTTTGTGCGTGGCGGCGGGGATGGATCGCCCGCGATTCGATGCCTGGTGGCGCAGCGAAACGGAACGCCGAGTCCCCGCCGGGCGCGGCCAACGGCCAGCACCGGTCCGTGCCCAGGTCGAGATTCTGCGCGATGCGTGGGGCATTCCCCATATTCTGGCCGACACCGACGACGATCTGTTCTACGGCTTCGGTTACGCGATGGCCCAAGACCGGTTGTTCCAACTCGATTACCTGCGGCGCCGGGCCCAGGGGCGGCTCAGCGAGGTGTTGGGGAGCGAGGCGCTCGAACTGGATCTGACCGCTCGGACGGTCGGCCTGCCCACCATCGCGGCGGCCGAATGGGAGGCGGTGCATGAGGAGACGCGCCGGCTGTTGACCGCCTTCACCGCCGGCGTGAACGCGGTGATCGACGAGTCGGCCGACCTGCCGCCGATCGAATTCGCGCTGCTCGATTATCGTCCCGAACGTTGGTCGCCCGTCGATTGCCTGGCCATCGAAGGCGAGTTCCGCTGGTACCTCACCGGCCGATTACCCGTCTTCGCCGTACCCGAGATGGTGCGTCGCGCGCTCGGCGACGGACCGCTCTATCAGGCGTTCCTGCAAGGCGAGGCCGACGGCGAGAGCATCCTGCCTCCCGGCTCGTATTCGCCGCGACCCGAAGGAGCCGGGAACATCGGCAGCACCGGCGGCGACCCCACGCCCTGCCAGGGAAGCAACAATTGGGTGCTTTCGGGCGACCGAACGGTCTCGGGCCGGCCGCTGCTGGCGAGCGATCCGCACATCGCCTTCGCCGCGGTCTCTTGCTGGTACGAAGCACACCTCTGCGGCGGCTCCTTCAACGTCGCGGGCATGACCTACGTGGGTATGCCCGCCGTGATGTTCGGTCGCAATGAGCGCGTGGCCTGGGGATGCACGAACAATATCTGTGCCCAGCGCGACCTGTACCAGGAACGCACCGATCCGGCACACCCGGGCTGCTTCTTGTACGACGGCGACTGGCTGCCCGCGGAGCAACGCGAAGAGACGATCGTCGTGCGTGGTGCCGCACCGGTGCACAAGACGATCCGCTCTTCGCGGCACGGACCGATCGTGGACGAATTGCTCCCCCCGCCTACGCGGAGCGGCGAACCGGTCTCGCTGCGCTGGCTCGGCAGTGAGCCGTGCCGGTGGCTCGAAGCACTGTTGGCGATGGACCGCGCGACGTCGGCCAAGGAATTTCGCGAAGCGACGCGCCCCTGGCACGTGCCGACCTTCAACATCGTCTTCTGCGATGCCGACGGGCGGATCGGCTTCCAATCGGTCGGGCGAATTCCGGTTCGCAAGCAGGCGACACGCGGTTTCCGACCAGGCTGCGATCGGGACCATGAGTGGCAGGGGACGATCCCGTTCGATGGGATGCCGTGGGTGATCGACCCGCCGCGCGGTTTCATGATCACGGCCAATAACCGTCCCGCGCCCGACGATTTTCCCTTCCCGCTGGCCGGAGTCTGGTCGAGCGGTTATCGCGCTCGCCGCATCCGCGAGATGATCGAGAGCAAGCCGCGACTTGCGCTCGACGACCTGTCGCCCATGCAACTCGACGTCTTGTCGCTCCGCGCGGTGGAGTGTCTGCCGCACCTGCTGACCGCGCTCGGCGATGGAGATACGGCGCAGGAACGGGCGGCCATCGACGCCTTGCGCCGCTGGAATTGCCGCATGGAAACCGCGTCGCCCGCCGCGACGATCTTCGACGTCTTCTTCGCAACCTGGTCGGGCGTCGTGGCGAGTCAACACTTCGAAGGCGATGCGGCCGCGCTGGTGGCCGCGGCGGCCGGCGGATTGGCCGCCAGCCTGCTGCGTGGCGACGACGCTGGTTGGTTCGCGCCGGATCGCCGCCAGCCGGCCTTGCAGCAGGCGTTCGCGACCGCGCTCGATATCCTGGCGACGCGGTTCGGACCGAGGATCGACGATTGGCAATGGGGCCGGTTGCACCGCCTGCAAGTGCGGCATGTCTTGTCGGGGCGGGGCGATCTGGCGACACTGCTCGATCAACCGGCGCTGGCGGTCGGGGGCGATATGCTGACCGTCTGCAACACGGGCAGCGACGGCGATTGGCAGGCCACGCTCGGCGGCGGTTACCGGATGATGGTCGATATGTCGGTCTCTCCGGCGGAGATGTGGGCCATCGATGCCGGCAGTGAGTCGGGCCATCCGGGCAGCCCGCATTACGGCGACCAGCTAAACGAATGGATGGCCGGCCGCCATCATCGGGTGCCCCTCGATCGCAAGCAGACCGAGGACCAGGCGCGCACCCGGCTTGTGCTCTCGCCGGCGTAGCTTTCGCTTCGAAGAGTTGGCGTCAGGCCGCGATGGCTTGCGGTGCCTTGTCTGCACGGCCCACCAACGCGGCCACCAGCGCATCCGGCGAATGACGCCGACGCCAACCCGCCTGGTTCATCTTCGCGGCCGCGCGGTAGCTGGCAAACTGATCGAGGACCCGCTTCACGGAGCGTACGAACCCGTCGAAGTCTTCAAACGTCTCGCCACAACCGGCGGGCAGTTCATCGGCGAGCCAGGTACCGGCCGGCACCACTGCCGCAGCGCCGGCGGCCAGCGTTTCGGCCAGCACGCCCGAGGTGCAAGCCCGATAGCGTTCGCGTAAATACGGAAGCAACACGACGTCGGCTTGCGACGCCAAGGCATAGTATGCGGCCGGGGTCAGAGCCTCGTCCGGCAGCAATTCGACGCCCGGCCGCGGCTGGCTCCGCAATCGCCGCAGGGCTGCCATGCTCCGCGGATTGTGTTGCGGCTGGCCCACGTTGGATTGCAGCAGTATGCGAGCCTTGCCCTTGATGAGATAGTCGCCGGCGAGGATGTCGATCAGGTCCGGCAGCCAGTGGAAGCCCTTTTCGTCGCGAGCCTCACCCAGATAGGCCAGCGTCACCGGTGCGCCCGGTTGGCGCGGAGCGCTCTGAATCAACTCGGCGCGGAACGGTAACGGCAAGACACCGAACGGCGCGTCGGCGATCGTTTCGTAATCTTCCGATAGCCGCGCGGAATCGGTGTAAAAGCGAATGCGGTCTGTTGCCCCCCAGGCGGTGTGCAACGACAGGAATTGACGCTCCATCTCCGTTTGTGGAGATTCGATCGGCTCCTGGCCGACCGGATCGCGTGCGAACGGCGCGTGGCGGAACTCGAGATGAAAGACCGGCGACTGGGCGAATCCGAACTGCTCGACCGCCAAACGAATTCCGATCAGTTCGCGCGCATGTGCCGTGCCGAGCCACACGTGGTCGGCCGGCCCGAGATCGACCGCCGCAAGGAGCCGCCGGAGATCCTGTTCGAACAAGAGTCCGTATTCCAACTCCTGTCCCAACCCTTGCGCGAGAAGGTGACGCGCCGCGGTCATCAGGGTGGCCGATCGTGATGTGTCCGAGAGAGCTCGCATGACGCGCGGCCAATGCGCAGCTTGCTCGAAGGTCGGCGCGTCGGCACCGTACCGCAGTCGACCCACGACACGATGAATCCCGGCGCAGGCCCGGGTGCGCATGTCCGGCTCGGCGAGCCGGGGTGCGCAGCAGTATCGAAGCAGCCGGCCGAGATCGTAGCAGAGCGGCGGCAGCAGGAAGTACGCACCGCGCTCGATCAGCCGCATTGCGCGCCGACAAAGTCGCCCGACCTCGCGGCAGCGTTCGACGATTCTTCGCCGCGACGAAACACCGGCCTCCTCATCGAGGATGGCCGGCGGCTCGCGCATCCAATAATCGGTGTGAAAGAGCGCGTGCGTTTCCAGCCAGGCCGGGATCAGTTCTCGGCGGCATTCGACGTGGGTGGCCAGGATCGGACGAAACCCCTGGCGCCGCGCCGCTTCGGCCACGGAGACCGACGTCTCGAAATAATGCCCCACGTGGTCACGCAGGCCATTGCTCAGGATCAGAAACTTTGGTTGGCTCGACATGCGACCGATGCACCCGCACCCGTTCCGTCACGCGGCCTGGCTGGCCGGTGCATGATGATTCTGATACGCAGCGATCATCTTCGAGGGGGAGCCCATCGCCCGCACCACGCCGTGATCGATCCAGATCAGCCGATCGCACATGGCGGCGAGGGCGTGCATGTCGTGACTGACCATGACGATGATCCTGGCCTTCGACATCATGGCTTCCATGCGGCGACGGGCCTTCTCGCGAAACGCCAGATCGCCGACCGAGAGCACCTCGTCGACCAGCAGGATTTCGGGCTCGATGGCCGTAGCGATAGAGAAGGCCAATCGCACCGACATGCCGGCCGAATAATATCGTACGGGCATATCCAGAAACTGCCCGAGCTCGCTGAACTCGGCGATCGACTCGACCCTGCCGCGAACCGTCTTGGGCGTTTCGCCTTGCAGATAGCTGCGATAGTTGATGTTCTCCCAGCCGGTGGCGTCGCCCTCGAAGCCCAAGGCAATGTCAAACAGCGAACTGATCTGGCCTTCGACGATGCGTTCGCCGCGCGTCGGCGGATAGATGCCGGCGAGCAGCTTCAGGATCGTACTCTTGCCGGCCCCGTTGTGGCCGATGATGCCGACGCGCTCGCCATCCACGATCGACAGATCGACCTCCTTCAATGCGTGCACCTGCATGCGCGGATTGACCGATTTACGGAACATGCCGTGCAGCAGGAACTCCTTCAGGGTCAGCCCCGAGTCCTTGCGCACGTTGAAGGTGAGATCGACTTTCTTCAGCTCAATACGGGCCATGGTCGGTTACTCTCGGAGTGGTGATCGGGGCTCGGTGGGATTGAACGAAGTCTACGCGGCGCGTCGCACATCCGCTGCGTCGTCGCCCTGGTCGAGGAGATCGTGCCGATAATCGTCGAGGCGCAGCCTCGGCGGCGCGATCTCGGCAATCTGCCGTTGCAGCAACACAAGCTCGCGCACCATCGATTCGCTGGCGAGCGCGCAGCCGTCGAGCGTGTGCTCGAACTGTTCACGCATCTGTTCCAAGGCCGCCAGGATCCTTTTAGTTTCTTCTTGCCGCTCGCAAGCCTGCTGCTCGCGTTCGATCGTCACATGGCGAGCCAATTGGCGAAAGTCCTCCGCCACGGCCAGGGTGATGTGCCTGCGTAGTTTGTCGAAGAGCAGTCGCACTGGCTTGGCCAGCCATTGTCGTAGAGTTGCCTTCATTGCCTTCCTTGCTCGCAATCTGTGACCACAGGGCGCAGCGCGAATCGCGGTCCGCGGACGACCCGCCGCGCGGCAGCGGCCGGCGACGTCGACCTCAACGCGTCGACGGCGTCGGCATAGAGCGCGGCTACGCGCTGCCAATTGTGAACCTCCGCAACATACTTCGCCGCGGCCCGCCCCAGTTCGCGACGTCGCTCGGGCTCGTTGAGCAGCCCGCGGATCGCGTGTTCCAAGGTACGGTCTTGCCGAGCGAGCGGCGCGATCTTCCGCACCACCGTATCGGGATAGCTGGCGAACGCATCGACGGCCGTGACGATCGTCGGCACTCCGGCGCTGAGCAACGTCAGCAAGGCACCCGACGTTTCGCCGCGGGTCGGCGGCCGCCGCAGGTTGAGGGCCAGATCGGAGACCGACATCAGTTCCAGAAAGGTTTCCATCGGAGCGTGGCCGAAGAACCGTACCCGGTCTGCCACGCCCAATTCGGCGGCTCTGAGCTGCTCGCGCCCCTCGTTGAGGTCGCCGCCGACGAAGATCAGTCGCGCCTGCGGAAAATCGTCGCGCAGTGCCGCCAGGGCCTCGATCGCTTCGCTGTGGTACTTCGCCCCGTTGAGGATTCCGAAGCAGCTAAGAATCAATTCGTCCTGCGGAATTCCGAAGCGTTCACGCACCGCGCGCTTCTCTTCGGGCGACGTCGTATGGAGTGCGGTTCCGTGGGGAATGAGACGTACGCGTTCGGCAAGTTGCGGATAAAGACCGCCGATCTGGTCGGCACCCCAGCGATCGTGAACGACGATGATGCCCGCCGCTTCCAGGATACGGCGGTTGAACGACAGTCCACGGCGGATGAACGCCTGGGCCAAGCCGCCCGGCTCGGCACGCCAGGCGGCGCTCGATGAACGGTATTCGTCGGCCAGCGCGGCCGACTCGACGGCGATCTCCTGCTCGAGGAAGTTCTCCGGCACGCCGCGGCGGAAAGAATAACCGAGATGGAATTCGGGCAAGGCGAAGTCGTGCAAGACGACCAAGCCCCGATGTTTCAATAACATCTCGTACAGATATGCACAGAAGTGCGTGTTGGCCATCTGGTAGACGATGCCCGCATAGTCGGTGGCCCGCCGGAACAGGTCGAACAGCCGGCGATCGCGGCAGCCGAACTCCGTCGACGACACGCTCAATTGCGGCAGGTATCCTTCGTCGTGGTAGAGATCGATGCGGAAGTGATGCTTGAGTGCGGTCAACAACCGCTCCGAGTAGTCGGCGATACCGGTTCGCTGCGGCAACAAGGGCGAGAAGAAGGCGAGCGACGCCCGCGGCGCGACAACACGAGTGGCCTGAGAGGGCACGCGTTGCCTGTTCATACCGATAATTTGCTCGCCAAGCGATTGCCGTTGCTCATCGCGACGCGTGACCCCCTCTAAGGCCTTAACGGCCCGCTCGGCCGCAGCCGCCATCGAATACCGCGCGGCGACGGCCGGGCCCGCCAAGCGGAGCGACTCGAGCTGCTCGGCATCGACGAGCAATCGATCCAGGCTCGCAGCCAGGTGCACGGGCTGGTCGATATCCGCAAGTACCGCGGCCTCAGCGGCAAGATCGGCATGGCAGGAACGCTGATCGACGATGGCCGGGGCACCGCATTGCAGGGCGCAGAGCAACATCAAACCGGATCCTTCGTGGGGCTCCGCGTCGATGAGCGCCGTGCAGTTCTGAAAGAGCGTCCGCTGTATTTCGTTACCCTCTGCGTCGACCAGCACCAACCGTTCCGCCATGCCGCGGCGCACCAGTTCCTGCCGCCAGACGGCACGAAGCACGTCCGACATCCGCGAGAGGACGACATATTGGCATCCGCGCGCCTCCTCGGCCTTACAGAGTTCCAGGGCGGCGGCCAAGACCGCGATGCTGCGGTCTTCGTTGTCGCCGGCCAAACAGAGTACGAACGGTCGTCTAACTCCCACCGGCAAGGACCCGGTAAACGATGGGCCGCGCTCGGGCGGGAAGAAGCTCGGGCTGCCGGCCGCGCCGATCGCGGTAATCTTTGCGGCGTCGACTCCGAGCGAATGCGTACACTCATGTCGCGTCGCGTCCAACACGGTCAACAACAAGTCGTATCGCGGCAAGAGAAACACGCCCTGCCGGTATCGCTCCACGGTGATTGGCCGATTGACGAAGCGGTCGGGTGCCAGGACGGGCGCCAAATCGAGCAGCAATCCCGCCAGGCGAGCACGGCCGAAAGGCGTGCTAGGAGGCAAATAATCGCCGCGCCAATCGAGCGCAGTCGTCGTCAACCATACATCGACGTCGTCGACAGCCTGTGCCGCGGCCGTCTGCCCGTTCGGAAGACCGCGTGGACCTTCCACGTTCGGCGCTTCCCGTACGGCTGCCCGCTGCCGCCAGAAGTCGGCCATGCCGCCGAGCGTCGGGTGAAAGTACAGAAACCATTCATGCGTGGAGAACGTCGAGACGAGTTCTCGGACCAGCGCGTCGGCGTAGACGCCCGAGGGAGAACGATCGCCCTGCTGTGCCAGATACATGTCGATGCCGATTCTCACGCCGTGGTCCTCATGACGTGCGGGACATTGCGATCCTTACGCCTGGCGGCGACAAACAGCGTTCCGCGGGCCGTCAACGTGCCGAACCAGGTACTGCGGCGGGGTTGCTCGGCCATCGACTCCAAGGCCCGCGCGCAACGGTCGGCGACCGCCGACCATGTGAACTGCCGCGCCCTCTCGATTCCACGCGACCTCAACTGCATGGCCAACTGGCGGTCGGTGAGCACTCGGCTGATTGTGTTAGCCAAGTCTGTAGAATCATCCACATCGGCCAGCAAGCCGGCGTCGCCGACCACTTCGATCTGGGATGAATTTCTACCGCCGACGACGGGCGCGCCGCATTGCATAGCTTCGACGAGCGGCAATCCAAAGCCCTCGTAGCGCGAGGGGAACACGAAGGCCAATGCGTGCTGATACAGCGTCCGCAATTGCTCGTCGTTGACCTTCCCGGTCAACACAACGCACGGCGCGACGGGGGAACGGTCGATGGCATCGCGCGCTTGCCGCAATTCGTCATCACCGGCAGACGCGCAGGTGATCACGAATTGGTGTCCGTCGAGAACGCTTGGCGAGAGTTGTTCGAGGGCGGCCAGCAGCCCCGCAAAGTTCTTGCGATAGTCCAACGCCGTCAAGGCATACAGGTACGGTTTGTGGATGCCCAATTGCGACAGATGCCGATCGCTTTCGACAGATCGCGAAGGTGAGGGGTAGAAACAGTCCGCATCGCTGCCGGCGCCGATCGTCACCACGCGCGCCTCGGGTACCCGCAACGCACGGATCACTTCTTGGCGACTCGACTCCGAAATCGTCAGCAGCAGGTCGTATTGCCGCACCGCGGCGAGGGCCCGGCGATACGCATCGGCGATTGCCGGATGACGCAGGTAGTGCTGAGGAAACCGCAAGGGAATCAGATCGTAGACGATCGCTGCCAATCGCGCCCTGCCTCGCCGGGGAAACGGAGGGAGGTAACCCTCGAAATTCTCCAGCGGACAGGAAAGCAGCAGCACGTCGAGGTTGTCGGCGTTGGTCCGCAACAACCGCTCGACGCCCAGGTGCAAGCTGGCTTCGGCCGGCAGAACACGCTCGTTCGCGTACTCATGTGGGGCCTGCTGCGCCAGGCCGCCATGATAATACAAGAAGCATTCGTGCGAGCTTGCATGCAGCAGCTCCGGCAGCAGCGCGCGGATATACCTACCCGTGCCGCGCGAGCAGCCGGCCGATTGGGCCGCCAGCATGTCGACGCCGATTCTCATCGAGTTTACAGGTAAAAGATCAACCGTCGTTGCAATCGTACGAGCATCAGCACGGCCACCGTGAAGGCCAGCCCGGTGATGGCGGCAGCGAAGGTCCAGGCTCGCAACGTGGGGAAGTTTCCGTTGAGTACCGGCTGGCGGATCAGGTCGATCAACACGCCGACCGGGTTGTAGTCGATGAGCCATGCCAACCCGCGCTGCTTCATCATGTCGGGCGGCACGAAGATCGGTGTGGCGTAGAACGTGATTTGCAGGCCGATCTCGAGGAGGTGCTTGACGTCGGAGAATCGTACGTGCGCGAAGCCCGCCATCACCGACAACGACCAGCCGAGCACGATGAACAGGATCAGCGTCGGCACGAGCGTTACGATGGCCGCCAGATTTCCAAATCCTTTGAACCACCAAGTGAGCGCCAGCACCACGCCCAGCGCCAACACGAAGTGGAAGGCCGCGCCGAGCACCGTCCGTAGCGGATAGATGGCCAGCGGGGCGGGATATTGACGAATATAGGACTCGCCGGTGTAGAAGGTCTCGCAGCCCTGCGTAATGGTCGTCGACAGGTAGGTCCAGGTCGTGATGCCCGAAAGCAGGAACGGCCCGTAAGCCGCCACGTCCATGTCGAACAGCTTGTGGAAGACGAGACAGATGACCGTCGTCATGGCGATGGGATGCAGCAACGACCACCCGACACCGAGAATCGAGCGCCGGTAGCGCGTGCGCAGGTCTTTCTTCACCAGCGACAGCCAGAAATACCGGCACCGCCAGATGGCCATCGTGTAGCCGACCGCCGCAGAAGTGCTTGTCATAATGCTCCCAGACCGGGGTTCATGCCGCCTGCCGTCGTGGCAGCGGATTGGCTTGCAATTGGACACATTGCGGTGCCAGCGCGGGCGAGGCTTCCAGGGCGTTCAATGCCGCGGAAAGCCGAGCCCAAACATTCTCGGTACCCGCCAGATCGTACATCCGCTGACGGCCCCGCAGGGCCATGGCCTGATACTTCGCCAGATCGTTCCGCGCCGTCTGGTAGCTGGCGCGTATCTGAGAGACCAGGTCGCGTCGACGCATGTGCTGCCAGGTGGTGGTTCGCCGCCGTTCGGGGTCCCACTGCCAATGGATCGGTTCCGCGCGCGACGGCACGACGAAGGCGACATCGCTGTCGATGTATTCGGCCATCGCGGTGTGCGCCGGAGCGACGCCGGGTCGGCCGGCCGCCAGCGAATCTTGCAACGGCAGGCAGGCACCCTCGGCGTGCGAGGCATTCAGGTAAAACGTCGTGCCGCGCGTCAATTCGCACATCTGCTCATCCGAGAGATAGTCGCTGATGACGTAGACCTGGGCCCGATGGCGGAGGCGCAGACGCCGATAGAAGTGCAACAGGTTGTGCAACGCTTCCTGTCGCATGCGCTGACTCACGGCGAGCTTGATGACCAACGTCGCGTCTTCGGCATCGCCCACGGCCCGCAAAAACGAATCCACGATCCCACGCCAGTTCTTGCGAATATCGAACGGATTGAGGATCGTCGTATACACGACTCCCGAGAGCTCCACGCCGTCGCTGGGCGCGTACGGGATGGGAAACTGCACGACGGGCGTTGGCGCCACCGGCTCGGGCTCTTTGCCGATCATCACATGGCTGGTATTGGCCAGCCGCTTGTGGACCGAGCCCGGCAGCAAAGGGCGCACGTTGCGGCGGTAAATACCGCGGACCTGTTCGCGCGCTTGCATGCTCGCGCGGCGGGCCGCACGCTCCGCGAATTGATACAAGCCCGGCGGATCGCCCTGCGGCAGACGGTAACACGGACAATCGAGCGTCACGCGCTGATCGGCCTCCCAGGCCGGGACGTCGAAATAGCGGTCCGCGATCGGCACGCTCACCACCTCCAGCGGCGTCTGTACGCCGGCGCGGAGGAAGGAGTCGCGCGTGAAATTGCAGGCGGTGAAGATCAGGTCGAGGCAATCGGCCATCCGCACCCAATTATTCCTGGGGTTGCCCGCCACGTCGTAGTTCGGGATGTCGGGGTATTCCCAGAAAGGGAAGGCGACGTTCGTGGCGCCGTCCAAGAACTGAAAGTATTGCAGCGGCAAGAAGCTGAGGTGCACGGCGCTCTTGCCCGCGCGCGTGGCACCGGCAAACGCTCGTTGGAGATTCTCCGACGAGTCAGACACCTCTTCGACCGCGGCCCAGCGCTCGAGCAGCGGCAGAAAGGCCCTTTGCACGAAAAAATACGAATAGCAATCGTCGCCGCAACGATCGGCCACCTCGCTCGCGCTGAGCGACGACGTAGTGAACAAGGTGCGACGCGCCGAGTCGATCGAGCGCAAGGAGACGGTTTCACGCAGAGTCATATTTTATGTTCCCGTTCACAAAAATAACTCAGCCAGCCTGTTCCAATTGGCCCAGCGCCGTGGTGGCGGCCAACGTCTCGGTCAATGCCAACCGCACGACGTTGCGCGCCTCTCCGTGGCCGTCGACGTTCGCTTGATCCAATAATCGATTGACGTGGTCCTCCAGCGACGCCAGCCGCCGGGCCAGCGCTACGTGGTCCCAATGAAAACCTTCCTGTCTGTCGAGGCGCGCCGTGACGTTCGTGTTCAATTCGTGCATGGCGTGGTTCAGCGCCGCGAATTGAACAATCTCGTCGGCATAGCGCTCCGAGATTCTCCGCGCCAGGCGGCGCTCGACGCGGCGCCCCGCGGCCTTGATCATTCGGACGGGACCACGCACGATCGTTGCTAAGAGGCGGCCAAGCATCGATATCAGCCCGCGATGACAGTTTTGTTCCAGAATTCCCCAATTCATTACGCAGCCTCCGCGAAAGAGGCGTTTTCCTGCACGAGCGCCCGCGTCAGCTTTTCGGCCAACAGCGCCAGGCGATAGGCTTCCTCGGCCGTCCCCGCGGGCGACCGCGATTGCCCCTGAGCGCGGGCCAACGCGGTTTCGATCTCGGGCAACAGCACGTCGAGGTGGAAGTCTCGCCAGATGACGGCCGACGCGCGGCGCCCGACCGGCTTCAGATCGATCTTTCCTTCGAGGATGCCGGCCAGCACGTCGGCGAAGGCCTCGCCCGTGCGGGCCGTCTTGAGGCAGTGCACACCGTCCACAAACCATTCGCCGATGCCGCAGCTCTCGCTGACGACCATCACGGTGCCGTAGGCAGCGGCCTCGAGCGGGGCGCAACCGAACGGCTCGCGCTTCCAGGTAGGAAAGGCGAAGACGTCGTACTCGTGACGTGCGTACCGATCGACCAATTCCTCTTGGGGACACATGCCACGGAAGGTCACCAAGTCTGTCACGCCGTGTTGGCGCGGCAGCGGTTCGACCGACGGATCGGTCACCTTGCCGTACAAGTCGATGTGAAAATTCTCGAACCCGCGGGCACGCAACACCGCCGCCGCTTCGACGAGCAGATGGATTCCTTTATGCCGGCCCATCTGGCCAGACGAGACGATGCGCAACCGTTCGCCCGGCCGAAAATAACGTTTCCGTGGCTCCGGTTGCCGACCCAACACCCAATTGGGCGACGTATTGATATCTCCCTGAAGCTCGACGCCGGCCGCCTCGATTTCGTGTATCACCCGTTCGCTGACCGGCATGAACGAGCCCCGCACATAGCGGCCGAACTGACTGGCCAGGCCGGGCAACAAGTCCTCGCCGATGCTGCACAGCATGCGCGGCACACAATCGCCCAGATACCAAACCCACGGGGCGCCGATGTATTCCAAGCAACCGACGAGCCCCAGACCGCCCAGACCGAACAAGTTCCACAGATAGACGACGTCGGGCTGAAAACGCCGCAGGTTGTCGAGCAAGACGTGGACGTTATGGGCGCTGACGAGCGCCGCCTTGGCCGCGGTGACCTTCCGCGTCACAGGCCGATTGTGCAACACGTCGAACGGGTCGTAACAATTCACCAATTCCAGTTCGCGGGCAACGTGCTCCACCGCCGGACACGGCGTGCGCGGCACCGTCGTGAGCACGCGCACCTGGTGCCCGCGACCGAGCAGACCGTCGACCATTTGCCGGCAGCATAGTTCATAGCCGCCGATGAAGTCGGGGGGATAGAGATTGCTGAGGACGAGCACCTTCATGCGGCGGCCCTCCGGGCACCGGCGGTCAGCCGTCCGTAAACTCCCCACAGTTGGGACCCCGCGGCGCGGTATTGCCCGACGGTGGGCCAGGCAATCTCGTCGTTCGTCTCGGCGAGGCAAGCATTCGCCGGCCAGGGCGCCGGCACGCCGAGTTGCCGAATGTCGATGTCGCAAGCGATCGTTTCGACCGGCTTGGTGCAGGTCGGCGTCAGCGGCCCGGCGCGGTCGTGACAGATGATCACGTCGGCCAGTTCGCTCAAACGCAGCTCGGTGCTGAGCCAATATCCCTCGATGCCCCATTCCGTCACGCACACAGGCTTGCGCAATTGTTTGGCGACCAGTAGCGCCAGCTCGCACGAGCGGCTAAAGCCCTCGTGCAAGTGAACCAGGTCGGCCCGATCGATCACTTCTGGCAAGGCCCAGCTCACGCGGTCCCAAACCGTGTGAGTACGACCTGCGGCGACGAGCACCACCCGTTCGACCCCCGGCGCCAGCGTGCGCGTGCTCGCCGAGGCACCGCAGGAAATCAACTCGATCGTTGCGCCGACACCTGCCGCGGCAACGACCTGTTGCCCCAATTGCAGGAGGTGCCGTTCGGCGCGCGCGCGCGGCGGCGAGGTGACTTCGTCGCTGTCGAGCAACCCGAACCAGGCAATTCTCATTCCGTGCGACCGTGACCTAGTTAGGCTGCCTTTCGACCGTCCGCGGCCGGTTTCCGTTGGCCCAGCAACGCCAGATCCGCGTCCACCATCATCGTGACCAATTGGCGGAAGCCCACCTTCGGCTGCCAGCCGAGTGCCCGTCTGGCCTTGGCCGGATCGGAGAGCAAGAGATCGACTTCGGCCGGGCGATGGAACTTGGGATCGATCACCACGTGGTTGTGCCAGTCGAGTCCCACGTGCTCGAACGCCAGCGCCACGAACTCTTCGACGCTGTGGGTCTGCCCCGTACCGATGACGTAATCGTCGGCCTGGTTCTGCTGGAGCATCAGCCACATGGCGTGGACATAGTCGCCGGCGAAACCCCAATCACGTCGGGCTTGTAGATTGCCCAGCCGCAGCTCCTTGGCCAGACCCAGCTTGATGCGGGCCACGGCATGCGTGATCTTGCGGGTGACGAACTCGAGCCCGCGCCGCGGCGATTCGTGGTTGAAAAGGATGCCCGAGCAGGCATACATGCCGTAGCTCTCGCGATAGTTCAACGTGATGTAGTGGCCGTAGACCTTGGCCACCCCATACGGGCTGCGCGGATGAAAAGGCGTGGTCTCGCGCTGCGGCGTTTCATGCACCTTGCCGAACATCTCGCTGGAACTGGCCTGGTAGAAGTGAATGCCGGAGTCGACGAGCCGAATGGCGTCGAGCATCCGGGTCACGCCCAGGCCGGTCACCTCGCCGGTCAACTGAGGCTGTTGCCAGCTCGTGGGAACGAAGCTCTGAGCAGCCAGGTTGTAGACCTCCGTCGGCCGCACCTTGGCGAGCAGGGAGACGAGCGATTGTTGGTCGAGCAGATCACCCGGATGCAATTCGATCTTGCCTTCCAGGTGTTTCACGCGTTCGAAGGTTTCGGTGCTGGAACGGCGAAACATGCCGTGCACCTGGTAGCCCTTTTCCAGCAGCAATTCCGCCAGGTACGAACCGTCTTGGCCAGTAATGCCCGTGATGAGTGCGATGCCTGCCATGGAATTCAGATGGCTCCTGATAAGTAATGGTGTTCGGCCGCGAGCGTGGCCCCATTTTTCGGCGCCAGGACGGGCAAGACTTGACGATTTTTTCCAAATCGTCTCGCTCGGCGATGCGCGCAGCCTCGGCCGGCGCGGATATTAGTCGCTCGCGCGCCGAGCGGCAACGCCAATTGCGTGCCCAAAACGACTGCTGGGCAAAAAAGAGAAGAGCCCGCGCGAGCCAATAGGCTTGATTGCGCGAGCGGGCGAAAGAGCCCTCTTACGTCGGCCTAACGCACTCGATAAGCCGATTCGATGAGCACGGTCTCGACCGGAAGCTTTTGGAAGTTGTCTTTGTCTTCGACGGCGACGGCCGCGATCTTCTCTAACACCTCGTCCCCTTCGACCACTTCACCGAAGACGCAATAACCGTATTCCTCGGCCGCCTCACCGCGATGATCGAGATGGGGATTGTCCTGTAGGTTGATGAAGAACTGCGACGTCGAGCTATCGATGTTGTCGGGCTGCCTGGACATGGCCACCGTGCCGCGCAGGTTCTTGCGGCCATTGCTGGCCTCATTCGGAATGGGGTAGCGGCCGGGGCGTTCGACGAGTTCGGCCGTGTAGGTGCCGCCCAGCACGACGTAGCCGGCGTCGACCTGATGGAAAATGGTCTGGTTGTAGAGCCCGTTTTCGACGTAGTGCAAGAAGTTATTGACCGTGCGCGGGGCCGCCTGGGGATCAAGCTTGATGGTCAGCTCGCCCATTGAAGTCTTGAGAACCACTGTGGGGTAGTAGGGGCCGTGGACTTCCAGAGGTTTGTCGTTTTTTTCCTGCGGCGCCTCCGTGTCGTCGCCGCCCGAGCCCGTTTCCTCGTGCTTGGCCGTGGTGGTCTCGCTGGTCGACGTCGAATGGTTACATCCGGCGAACCAGAGCAGGCATACGTTCAGCGCCAGCAGAGAGCGAAGGGCGGAACGGCTGAGAACCATCGGGGCCTCCATGCGGTAAACGAAAGACGACGGGCGACACGACCGGTCTCGCGAGAAAACCGGCCTGGCGTGCTTAGGCAGTCCTTGCGTGGGCACGCGGCGTATCATGGGCAAAGTCGACAATTGCCGCAAGAGGAAATGTAGCCCGTACAGGCCTTTCTGCTAGAATAACGGCATGTACAGCCGCTGGTTTAACGTGGCGGTCGTCGGTTTTTGGCTGCTTACCATGGGCTGGCTCGTGCGGGCAAAGATCCTGCCGTCGCTCATCGTGGGCGAGCCACCGACGTACCGCAAGATCCTGGCGCGCGATCCGGCCCAAGAGTCGCCGGCCTCGTGGTCGATTTCGCTCAACGACGCTCCCATCGGATGGGCCGAAGGCTCCAACCGGGTGCTCGACAACGGCGTCACCGAGATGCGCAGCCACGTGCGCGTCACGCGGCTCCCCCTGGCGGAGATTACGCCGGGCTGGATGAGCTCTCTGCTGAACCTTGTGGCGGGTTCGGGCGAATGGAGCAAACTACGACTCGCGGTCGACGCGCGGAGCAGCTTGGAAATCGACCCCTTGGGGCGACCGATCGGTCTCTACTCGCGGGCCCTGTTGGGCGATGAGGACACGCTGCCCAGCGACACGCGCATCGACGCGCAGGCGGCGCCCGGCGCCGTGCAAATCACGTTGCAGGGCACGTTCGAGGGTTCGCAGCTTAAGCTGAAAGTCCGCACGGGCCAGGTGGTGTACAACACGACCGCCTACCTGCCGCCCGATGCGCTGATGGGCGATGCGATGGCGCCCTCCGCGAGATTGCCGGATCTGCGAGTGGGCCAGACGTGGACCATGCCCGTCTACAGCCCGCTGCGCCCGCCGACGGCACCGGTGGAGATGTTGCAGGCAACCGTCGAACGTCGCGAACCGATCCTGTGGCATGACCAGGTCGTTTCGACGTACTTGGTGGTCTTTCGCAACGTGCCTGGCGTTGAGCTGTCGAGCAACCAAACGACCCGCGCCAAGGCCTGGGTCCATTCGGATGGCACCGTCCTCAAACAAGAAATCAACCTGATTTCGGCGCGGCTCACCTTTGAACGATATTAGGCCGCACTGGAGCGGCAAGCAACGAGGCGGAAGAATTGGGTCGGCTCGGTAAATCTCGAGTTCTGTGGACAAGCCCGTCATGATCGAACTCGACAACGTGACACGAACCTACGGCGACAAGATGGCCGTGTCGGGCCTCAGCCTGACGGTGCCGGCGGGCGAGCTGTTCGCGCTGCTGGGACCGAACGGCGCCGGCAAGACGACGACCATCAAGATGCTCGTGGGGCTGTTGCGGCCGACCTCCGGTCACGTGCGATTGGGTGGCTTCGACGTGGTCGCGGAACCGCGCAAGGCATGCTCGTTGCTGGGGTTTGTGCCCGATGTCCCTTTCTTATACGACAAACTGACCGGCCGTGAGTTTCTGCACTTTTTGGCCGGCATGTATGGCTACAGTCCTCGCGAAGCGGCCGCCCGCGTCGAGCGGGAGATGGACCACTTCGAGTTGCACGAATTCATCGATGAATTGGCGGAAGCCTATTCGCACGGCATGAAGCAGCGGTTGGTCTTCGCCGCCGCGCTGCTGCACGATCCGGCCGTCTTGGTCATCGACGAGCCATTGGTGGGCCTCGACCCGCGCAGTGGCAAGCTGGTGAAAGACCTGTTGCGCGCCCGCGCGGCCGCGGGAGTGGCCATCTTCATGTCGACACACCTGCTCGATGTCGCCGAGCAGATCGCGCATCGGATCGGTATCGTCGACCGTGGCAAATTGGTCTGCGAGGGAACGCTCGCCGAGCTGCGCGGCCGGCTGGCGGCGCAGCATACCTCGCTCGAGCAGCTCTTCCTTAACGTGACCTCGGCCGGCAAGACCGAGACCGAGTCGACCGCGGCCGCGGCCCTGACGGAGTAGATCGGTGAGCACAGTCCCGCTTGCTCGTAGCTCCGCCGCCTCGCTATCGACGGGCTCGAAGACCAACGAAGCTGAACTGCTCTCGGGACCGGACGAGGCACGCGTCTTTCGCTGGCTGCGGCGGAAGATGGGCGCCAACTGGACGCGGCAGGCGATCCGCCATTCGCGGCTACGGCTCACTCTGGTGGCCTTGCTGACGTGGGTGCTCTGGCTCGGACTGTTTGAATTGTTCGCCGAAGGATTCCGTTTCCTCAGCGTCATGATTCCCGATCAGGGGACGCACGACGATACCGCGCGGGCCGTGTTCAGCATCTTCTTCGCGTCGCTCACGCTCATGCTCGTGGTGTCGACGGGCATCATCATCTACGGCGGTCTCTACCGATCGGCGGAGGTGCAGTTCTTGTTCTCTCTGCCGGTGCGCAGCGAGCGGATCTTCCTGCACAAGTTCCAGGAGGCGATGCTGTTCAGCAGTTGGGGATTCTTATTGCTGGGCACTCCCATGCTCGTGGCCTACGGGGCTGTGGAGCAATCCGGCTGGTACTATTTCGCGGTGCTGCTGCCGTTCTTGATCGGCTTCGCATACATCCCGGGCAGCTTGGGCGCGATAGCCGCGCTGGTGATGGTGCGCTGGTTGCCGCGGAGAAAGATACGCTTGTTGGCAATCGCCGCCGGAGCCGCGGGGCTGGCGACGATCGTCGTGCTCGCGATGTGGCTGCGGAGGGGCACGGGCGACAACGACCTGCTCACGCCCGGTTGGTTCCAGGGGATGCTCGATCGTTTGCGGTTCAGCGAAGCACAGCTTCTGCCGAGCTGGTGGCTCAGTTCGGGCTTGCTCGAAGCCGCGCAGGCCGGTCTGAGGAGCGACGGCCAGCGCGCGGCACTGATCGAAAGTTTCAAATTCCTCTCGCTCACGGTGGCCAACGCGATGCTGCTGCACCAGATCGCGGTTTGGCTCGCGGGCCGCGTTTATCGAGCGGGTTATCAGTCGCTGCACGGTGACCTGGCAGGCAGCCGACGACCGCGAGCCAATATCGTGGACCGTGCGGTCGAAAAGCTGGCGTTCTTTCTGACACCCCAGATGCGCCTGCTCATCGTCAAAGACCTGCGACTCTTTCGCCGCGACCCGGTGCAGTGGTTACAGTTCCTGATCTTCTTCGGGCTGTTGGGCTTGTACTTTCTGAATATTCGCCGGCTAAGCTACGACGTAAACTATGCGAACTGGGTGAACATGATCAGCTTCCTCAACCTATCGGTCGTGGGGCTGATCTTGTCGACCTTCACAACCCGCTTCATTTTTCCGATGATCAGCCTCGAAGGCCGCCGCTTTTGGATTCTCGGCCTGCTGCCCGTGCGCCGCGAGACGATCTTGCTGGGAAAGTTCCTCTTCGCGTCGATCGGCTCGCTGGTACCTAGCACGTCGTTGGTCATTCTGAGCGATATGATGCTGCGCGTCGCGCCCTTGATTCTGACGCTGCACGTGCTGGCGTGCGTCATGTTCTGTGCCGGTCTCTCTGGGATCGCCGTCGGCTTGGGCGCCAAGATGCCCAACCTGCGCGACGACTCGCCTTCGCGAATCGCCGCCGGGTTTGGCGGCACGCTCAACTTGATCCTGAGCACCGCTTACGTCGCCGCGATTGTGGTGACTACCGCCGTGCCATGCCATTTTTATCTGGCCGCCGAGACAATAAACTCTCTATCGCGGATATCGCACGAGCGGCTCGGTCAACTGATGGCACTGGGAGTGCTGTCGAGCATCTTCCTGGGGCTGGCCGCCACGTTCGTTCCGCTGTGGGTCGGTTGCAAGGCCTTCCGTAAGTTGGAGTTCTAGCTGCATGTCGTCGGATGCGAGTTTCGATCGCACGCTCACGCAGAGCGACGAGGATCTGCGCCGAGCGAGCGAACGAAGTCTGCAACCGGCGCGGCCGCCGTTAGTGGTGCCCGGCTATCAGGCCGAGCGTTTCCTAGGCGCCGGTGCTTACGGCCAAGTATGGGTCGCCGTCGACACCAATACCGGCCGCCGGGTGGCGATCAAGTTCTACTTGCACCGCGGCGGACTCGATTGGACCATTCTCACGCGCGAAGTCGAACGGCTGGCACTGCTCTTCGCCGACCGTTACGTGGTGCAGCTCATCGAAGTCGGCTGGGACAGCGATCCGCCGTATTTCGTCATGGAGTACCTGGAGCGCGGTTCGCTCGCCGACCGCCTGGGCGCCGGACCGTTGGCCGCGGAAGAAGCGGTCGAGCTGTTCCGCGATGTGGCCATCGGCTTGGTTCATGCCCACGGAAAGGGCGTGTTGCACTGCGATCTGAAACCGGCGAACGTTCTGCTCGACCAGGACGGCCGCCCCCGGTTGGCCGATTTCGGGCAATCGCGGTTGTCGGATGAGCAGTCGCCCTCGTTGGGCACGCTGTTCTATATGGCCCCCGAGCAGGCCGACCTGAACGCTGCTCCCGACGCCCGCTGGGACGTCTATGCCCTGGGCGCCCTGTTGTACGCGATGCTCACCGGCTCGCCTCCCTATCGCAGCGCCGAGGCGCTGGCTCAGATACAGCAGGCCGGGGCACTCGAAGAGCAACTGGCCGAATATCGCCGTTGGATCGAAGCCGCGCCCCGGCCGCAGGCCCACCGCCGCTTGGGCGGTGTCGATCGCTTCTTGTCCGACATTATTCACCGCTGCTTGGCAGTCGATCCACACAAGCGATATGCCAACCCGCAGGCCGTGCTCGACGCGCTGCACGCGCGCAACCTGCGGCGTTCGCGCCGGCCGTTACTCGTCTTGGGCGGAGTCGGTCCGCTGGTGTTACTGGCGATCGTCTCCCTCTTCGGATACAACGTCTTCGAGACCTCGTTGGGCGAATCTCGCGACGCACTCACGCTCCGCGCGCTGGAGAGCGATCGCTTCGCCGCGCAGTTCGTGGCCGAGAACGTCGCCCGCGAGATCGAGCAGCGTTGGCAGACGCTGGAGCACATCGCCGCGGACGACGACTTTCGCCGCGCGGTCGACGCGGCGTCGCGGGCAGGATACGACTCGGCGGCGGCCGGCGAGTTGCAGACGCATCTGGAACGTCTGGATCATAGCCTCAAGCTGGCGGATTCCGACAGTTGGTACGTGCTCGACGGCGAGGGCATTCAGCTCGCCCGCAGCCCGCCGATCGACAACACGCTGGGCGTGGATTACGCTTTCCGCGATTACTATCACGGACAGGGTGTCGACCTGGCCCGCGGTGAGCGGGCCGAGCCTCTTCGACAGCCCCACCTCTCCATCGTCTTCACCAGCGAGGCAACGCACCTTCGCACGGTCTCGTTGTCTGTACCCATCTTCGATAAGGGTGCCGACCCGGAGCATGCCGAGGTGAGAGGCGTGCTCTGTCATGCGGTCGATCTGGGGCATTTCGCCGAGTTGTGGGCCGACGAGCGGTCGGGCAACAACCAGGTGCCGGTCCTCGTCGACTCCCGTAAAGACGAAACGGGGCGCCGCGGTGCTATTCTAGAACACCCTCACTTGCAGTCGCTGTTAGACGAAAAGTCGGTGCCGGACGATCGATTTTACTTGCACGATGGCACGCTTGATCGGCTCGATCGATTACGCGAGCGGCGGCGCAAACCACATTCCGACGACCCGCACGAGGCCGAAGCGCTCAACGAGCTGGCGCGCATCGAGAATTACCGCGATCCGATCGGAGGCGAATTCGTGGGCCGATGGCTCGCGGCAGCCGAGCCGGTCGAGATCATGGCACGGAGTAATCTGAACAGCCGTGACACGGGATGGATCGTCATCGTACAAGAAAGGTATCGGGCCGCGGTCGCTCCGGTCCAAGAACTACGCCAACGGTTGCTACTACAAGCGATTCTGGCGACGACCGCCGTTGCCATGGCCTTCGTCGGCATCTGGGGCTTCGTCATCCTGGTGCTCAACGAATCGCCGCGCTTACGATGGTTCGATCGTTGGCGGCGGCGCACAGGCCATGCGTCGCACGGTCACACGCCCAGTTCCGCCGGACTGACCGGATCGCTCCTCTCACCAGCCGGCCCGCCGGCCAGCAGTGGTGAATTCAAGACGATCGACAAGGGGTAGTCGTTCCTACGGAGTTGATCACCCCTTTGCACCGACCGCGCTAATGCACGGCTGGCGCCGCCAGCGTCGAGCGATCCCGATGGTGGCGCAGCCGACGGAGGAGCACGCGGGTCAGCTTGCCGGCGTCGAGGTCGAGTACGCCGAGCAGACGCACGAGCGACCATGCCGAGCCGACCGTCACCGCCGGCCGAGCGCAGAGATAGCGGTTCTCGAAGTGCGGGCGAAAGCGGCTCTTGTAGTGGTAGAGCCCCGCCGTATCGAAGATGAAGTTGAAATAGCGGCTGCTGAGAACCAACCCACGTCGCACGAGCGCGCTGTCGCCCGGCAGCGCCGAACCAGCGCGCAAGCACGGCACCAGGCAGAGCGACACGCGCCGGACCTGCTCTTCGCGTAAGGACTCGATCGCGTCGCACATCAAGAACGGTATCGTGCCTCGCACCGCGCCGGGCCGCTGCCGATAGATCTCGAAGGCCCAGCCCGCGCCATTGCGGTATGGATTGCAAACCAAAAAACCGTCGATGCGGCCGGTTCGCGAGCGGGCGACAAAGATACGCCGGCGGCCGAGCGCAGAGGGGTCGAGACTGCCGTCGAGAAACCGCAATTCGCCGGCTTGCGGCTTGCCGGACAGAAAGGCTGCCGAAACCTCGGCCAGTTCCGCCAGAGTGGCTTCCCATTCCTCATCGCAAAAGTCGTCCCTAAGCAATTCGGTCACCGTCAGCCCCTGACGGCGACAGTAGTTGATCTGCCGGCGGAGCCACTCGAAGGACTTGCCGCGGCAGTTCCAATCGTCGAGATCGATCACCGCTTCTTCGCCGAGTTTCGTGGCCTGGAATCCGTAGGCGCGGAATAGATCGACATCGCTCTCGATGACGTTGTAGAACGACACGACGTCGCCTCGCTGATCCACGGACGCCACAACCTCGGCCAGCAGTGCTTCGCGGCGGCTCTCGGCCGCGAGGAGTCCGCCACCCACGTTCAGGTATCGGCCTACACGGGCAAACGCCACGGCACCGCGCCCGTCGCGCGACCAAAACGTCTCTCGGCCGCGATCGGTAGCCAGGTAAGAGTCGTAATACTGGCCGTAACGGTAGGCGAGCCGCTCCACCGAGCGGGCATGGGTAACGATGCGCGAGACACGCGCCGTAAGTAGGCCGCCTCGTCGATCGACATCCTGACAAACGGGCTGCACGTCGCCGTCCCTTCCTTGGCACGGGATTGATCCGGGAAAGCGGCGATTGTAGCAGAGTGCGGGGCGCCGGTGACAGCCCAGCACGGCGAACACGCACGCGACGGCCGCTAGCCGGTCTTCTCGACTTCGAAGCCGTGCTGCTTGCGGTGATACGGGCCGTCGAACATCTGCGTCGTCTTGAACAATTCGTGCCGGCCGTCGGCCCCTTCCGCCTGCGTCTGCGCAAGCAGTTTCTGCATCTCGTCTTTCGGCATCGGCTTGAAATTACGGGCGATACCGAGATCCTGGTGCAGGTCGTCGCGCGACATGATGCCGCACACGAGCGAGCTGATCGGCATCGACAGGGCGTATCGCCGGCAGTCCTCGGCCTTCAGCCCAGCCTTGTCGGGCAGGCGCCCCCTGGGAGAGCCGCCGGCAAACGACTTCATGCCGAGCACGCCGATCCCCTTTTCGTTGCAGACGGGCACGACCCGCTTTTGAAAGCTGCGGTAGTGCGCATCCATGATGTTGATCGGCATCTGGGCCGTATCCCAGGCGAACGGCTTGTCGATCATCTTCAAGTGGATGTCGGGGTGCTTGTGCCCCGTGAAGCCGATAAACCGAATCTTGCCTTGCTTTTTGGCCTCCAATGCGGCCGCCAAGCCACCTTTCTCGAACACCCAGTCGGGATCGTTGTCGTAGACGATCTCGTGAAACTGCCAGAGATCGATGTGGTCGGTTCGCAGACGCCGCAGGCTGTCTTCGAGATGCTTCATGCTTCCCTGGCGGTCGCGGGCGCAGTTCTTCGTCATCAGGAAGACCTTGTCGCGACGCCCTTCGGTGGCGAGCGCCTTGCCCATCACTTGTTCGCTGCCGCCGTCGTGGTAGTCCCAGGCGTTGTCGAAGAAGGTCAGCCCCTCGTCGATCGCCTCGTGCATGATGGCGATGGCATCGTCTTCGGCGATGGCCCCGATATGCCAACCGCCCAGGCAGATGATCGATACCTTGACGCCCGTCTTTCCGAGCGGTCGCTTGGGGAGGCCGTCGGCGGTGTCTTCTTGCCCGGCCAGTACATAGTCGCCGAAACCGGCCAGGGCCACTCCGGCGGCGGTCGACTTCAGGAACTCACGTCGTGCGGAATCGGTCATGGGCGGCTCCTATCGTGACGAGTTTAGGGGGCTAACTGCCAACGCGATGCAGGGTGCCTGGCGACGCAAAGCAACGATCTTCAGAGCATGCCTGCATTTTGGCCGATTCTGCCGGATTGGCAAGTTGGGCAGGCGCGGCTCTGTGCGTTATGCCCCGCCTTCCCCGACATCCCACCTTAACGATCTCTTTGTGACGATTGCAGCGAATGTGCCGGATGTGCCGAATCTAGCTTTCATACGGGTTTAGCTCGATCTGATTCGACAACGAGAGTCTGACAGCCGTGGTGCAACTCAGCGTGCTTTGCTTCTGCCTGGCGGCCACCTGGTCACTACCCGATCACGTTGACGCCGCTCAGGTTGCCGATCGTGAATCGTCGTCGACTGCCTCTTGCGATAGAGTCGACGGTGACGACGGTGACGACGGTGACGACACGGATGAACCATGCGTGACGGGCGCTGCGCCCCAATTCGTGCCATGGATTCTGTTACCCGCGGGCCGCGTCGGTCTGAGGACGGCGGGACGCCGAGCCCGCGACGCGGAACTCGACGTTGCCGATCCGCGGCCGGCCGCCCACAAACGCGCCTCTCTCGTTCTCCCGAAATGGGCGCTGGCGGCGATCATCTCGCTCACCGCGCTGCTGGTGATGCCATCTCCGGGGCGGGCTGCCAGTAGCGGAGCGCCCGTCGCGGGGGTTGGATCCACCGAGGCCGTGGTTCCAGATTCCGCCGCGGGAAGCGACAACGAGCCGACGATTCAGACAGTCGGACATCGCCGACCTAAGCGGAATGAAGCGCGATCCGAGGGCGGTGAAAACGGGTTCCCGCGTCGGCCTTTCTACGGGATGCCGAATGTCGTGATTACCGACCCGGCTGAATTTCCGCGGCCACGGTCGTTGGATAACGATGATCCGAACAGTTTTTTTTACACGATGCGGCCGAACATTTTTAACGTTCCGGTCGACGCCGAATGGGACTTCTACAGTCTCATCAACACCGACCGGCCGGATTTCACCGACGCCGTGTATTCGGTGGGCAAAGGCGTGACTTACCTCGAGACCGGCGTGACCTATACCAAGATCGATTCGGCTGACGAGCACATCAGCACACGGCAATTACCCGAATCACTGCTGCGCCACGGGATCACAGACGAGTTCGAGATCCGCTTGAAATGGCCGGGCTATCTGATGACCCATGCCGCCGATCCGCACAGCGGCATGCAGCAGACCACGTTCGGCGCCGAAGACATCGATGTCGGGTTCAAGTATGAAATCTTGCAGCAACAGGGTTGGCGGCCGATGACGACGTTGGTCGCCGGCATGGTCGTGCCATCGGGCACTCCGGGGACGAGCGCCAACTACGCGCAACCGCATTTCAACCTCCTCGCCGGCTGGGGTCTTCGCCGCTGGCTGTATCTGAAGTGGCAAACCGGCTGCGACTTCGTCCACACGACGAACACGCAAATCGTCACGCCGCTGACGGGGTCGTCGAATCCCACATTTGTCTCCGTGCGGTCTCCGCCCAACTCCTGGCACGAATCGATCTCGCTTCTGACGCAGTGGACGAAGCGCGTCGGCGCTTTCCACGAATGGTTCATGATCTCCGGCACCGGCGGCGGCGACACGCGGGCACAGCACTTCCTCGATATGGGGCTGTACCTCTACGCAACGCCCAACGTGCAATTCGACGTCCGCGTCGGCCGGCAAATCAGCGATCGCGTCGACGATTTCTTCACCGGCGCCGGTTTTTCCGGACGTTGGTAAGTTCGATCGCTTCGCCGGCACATTCGACAAAAAGAAACGCGGACCTTGCCCGGATTTGTCGCGCCCCGGGGTCGGCCTGTGAACTTCTGAGGCCGGGGTTTGCCCCTGCCATCGTGAGGCGCCTACGCGCTGCTCGTCTTCGGCTACCTCTGAACTCACATCGCGGGATCGAAGCAGCAGAAAGTCCCGCCATTGTGTGACCGATGGCAACTTGCAATGCATGCAGGTCCGATGCCAGACAACGTACGGGGCGGGCGACCGTGTCCGACGACGCGATAGCGTTGTTCCTGCCGCCGTACCGTGGTGTTGAATTCGCTCAAAATGTCGCTCGGTAAACCGCACACGAGCGGCAGACTTCCGGTGGTTGATCGGAGGCCAGTTGTCGGCGAAAGGTTTCGTAGGCTGGACTGTTCCAGACTTCGACGATGCCGCGATCGGTCACATCCCCGAAATTCAGCCGGTCGGGAGTCGAGATCATGCAGCAAGGCATGGCGAGTCCCTGATAGCTGATATAGGCGCCGCGGTAGGGCCAGTCGCAGCGTTGAGGTCCGGGAGTACCCGCAGGATGGGCACGAGGCCGAGTCCGCGGCAGGCGCAAATCAACCCCTAGCTCTTGAGCCACGCGCCGGGCAGCGCCGAAGAAGTGGGCGACCCGCGATTCGTCCTCGGCGAGCAATGTTTGAGCGTCGACGAAGCGTCGCATCGGCTCATAGGCCGCCGGCAACGTCGATTCGCCGAAGTCGTGACACAGGTGTTGCACGAACACCTCGGTGATCGACCAGCCGTGGGCGAACCGTACCAGGTCGGGCAGTTCGTGTAGGTTCTGCTGCATGATGACCGACACCATTCGCAAGCACGGTCCGCCCGCCACTTCTTCCCGTGCCTCCGACAACAACTCCAGATTGCGCAGCAGGCGGTAAAACTTGGCTCGCGCCCGAATCCGTTCGTAAGTCTCTTGCGTGGCGCCATCGATCGAGATATGGATGCAGTCGAGCCCACAGGTGACGGTCTGCCGAGCTCGCCCCGCGTGCAAGAGTAGTGTCAGGTTGGTATTGGTGCTGACCTTGATTCCCCGCCGAGCGGCATAGGCAACCATGTCGAAAAAACGTGGGTGCATCATCGGTTCGCCGAGCCCCTGGAGGTGCAACTCTTCGAGCGCCGGCAATTCGTCGATGATGCGGGTGAACAGCTCGTACTGCATGAACGCGGGTGGCCCGTGTGGCGGCCCGTCCTGTCGAAACTGAATGGGGCACATCTGACAACGTAGGTTGCACTGCCCCACGGGCTCGATCTGGACGTAACGCGGCAAGGCTCTGGCCGAAGCACCCGTCGACGTGTTCGCGTCGGCTAGGACGGGCAGAGGGGAAACCGGTGTGGAGGGAGCATCGGTCGACAACGCCATGTCTTCGCCACCAGGTGTTACAGATAGAACGTTCGAAACTTCCACAGGCCGCGGGCCCGCCAGAACAACGAGAGTGGGGGGATCAAGGCCGACGTGAACGCCATCTCGGCCATGTGCGAGGGAGCACGCGACGTTTCGCGGAGCCGACGAAAACAGAAACTGAGCGTTAAGCCGAGCCAAATCGTAAGGAAGACGGCGCTGACCAGCCCGTGGCCGGCGGTAGCCATTCCCATCGCGACCCCGAGACTACCAACGCTGGCGTAGTAATCGGGCGGAAATCGGGGTATTCGTTCTCGGTAAAGCCGTGGATGTTTTTTGTACAATAGCGCGTCGAACTCCGTCTTTTGCTGTTGCCTGAGGCTGATTCCCCACCCCGCTGGCCGCACCGGGTGCACCACCAGGGCCTCAGGAGCGTGACCGACGGAAAGACCATGCTCCAAGAGCGAGAAATACAGGTCGCTGTCTTCACGCCAGGCGGCCGTGAATCGTTCGTCGAAACCGCCCATGATCTCCAGCGCTCGCCGCCGACAAAAACAGTTAGCCGTCACGAAGACAGCCGTCGCCAAGCCGGCGGCGTTGCGCTCGTAGTCGGTCGGATTTGGGGGAAGTGGCATCTCCAACCTTCCCCAAGCGGCGTCGCTGCCCGAAGCCAACGCGGCCAGGCCACTCGCCAGCCAACCAGAATCCGGCAGGCAGTCATCGTCGGTGAAAGCGATGTTCTCGGCTGCCGCCGCGCGCCAGCCGACATTGCGCGCGGCGGCCGGTCCGTGCGCTCCAACGACGGGGAGATAGCGGACCATGCACCTCGACTCGGCCGCAATCATCGCCACAAAGCGCCGCGTGACCTCGTCGTTTGCATCGTCGCAGACGAGCACCTCATATCGAGCCGGATCGAGACTCTGCCGCTCGAGGGCAGCCAGACACGTTCGCAGCAGATCGTGCCGGCGGTAGGTGGGAATGACGACAGAGATAGAAGGATTCATGACAGCCAGTCGGTATTGAGGGCGCCGAGATTATTTCTCCAGCAAGAACGGGCCGATCACCAATGCGTCGAGGGGTGACGTCCAGAACGACTCGATGGCATCGCGTGGCGAGCAGACGATCGGCTCACCGCGCGTGTTAAACGACGTGTTGACGAGCACCGGCACACCCGTGCGCTGGAAGAAGGCCCGCAAGAGGTTGTAATAGGCCCGGTTCTGTTCGGGGTTGATGGTCTGCACCCGGGCTGTGCCGTCGACATGCCGCACGGCAGGGATCAGATCGGCCTTTTCGGGGCGTACGTCGAAGATGAACAGCATGAACGGCGCCAGTTGGCAGCCCTCGAACCAGTTCGCGGCCTCTTCCTCGAGCACCACAGGCGCGACGGGTCGAAAATCCTCGCGGTCCTTGATCTCGTTCAATTTGGCCTGCATCGAAGGACTACACGGCGACGCCAAGATGGATCGCCCGCCCAACGCGCGAGGACCGAACTCCATCCGCTCCTGAAACCAGCCGATCACTTTGTCCTGCGCCAGAATGTCTGCCGTTTCCGCCGCGACGTCGGTCAACCGCCGATAGGGCAGCTTCGACCAACGCAGGAAGTGCTCGATTTCCACCTCGCTGAAACTCGGGCCGAGGAAGGCGTGCTTCATCTGATAGACTCGCTGCGAGGCGCCTCGCTCTCGGCTGTCGACCCACAGCGCCGCCCCCAGCGCGGTCCCGGCGTCGCCGGCCGCGGGTTGCACCCACACTCCCTTCGTAAACGGCCCCCTGTCGCGCACGCGGGCGTTCATCACACAGTTGAGGGCCACGCCGCCCGCGAGGCACAGGCAATCGGCCTTGCTCACGCCGTGCAGCCAGCGGGCCAGGTCGACCACGGTATCCTCGAGCACAACCTGGAGCGAATGAGCAATATCGTAGTGTCGCTGTTCGATCGGTCCGCCCCGGCGCCGCGGCGTACCGAAACGGTCGGTAAGATTCGTGGCACCGATCGTGTACTGTCCGTTCTCGCCTATCTGTACGATCTCTTCAAAATCCTTGCGGTAGCGAGGCTTGCCGAAGGAGGCGAGCGCCATCACCTTGTATTCGTCGGACGAATGAAGGAAACCCAGGTAACCCGTCACTTGCTCGTAGAGCAGGCCGAGCGAATGCGGCATGTTCACCTGGCCGATGATCTCCAGTTCGTTGTCCTGCCCGATCCCGTAAGAAGTGGTGGCCCGCTCGCCGCGGCCGTCGAGTGTCATCACGGCAGCGTGCCGATAGGGCGAGGCGTGGAAGGCACTTGCGGCGTGTGCTAGATGGTGCTTGACATAGTGCCAGCGGTACGGCCCGTCGTGGCGGGCGCCCCGAAATCGCTCGCCCAGGTGATGCGGAGCGCCGTCGGCGAGTTGTCCCGGGGCATTGAGAATGGAACTGAGAAAGAGTGGGTCCCAGGGTGATTGCCATTCTTCTTCCGTATTCTGCCCAACGGGTCGCATCGGCAAGCTGATCGTGGCATCGTCACGTTGCCGGCCGAGCAGAACATACGGATCGAACGAGTATGCGACATGATCGACGTCGGTTAGTTGGATTCCCGCCTCGCGCAGACAGAAGTCGATCGCGTGAAACGGCAATTCCCAGGTAGAGAACGGGACTGGGCGCTTGCCGTGTTTAATGTGCGTGAACCGCTCTTCCTCGGCCGCTGCCAGCACTTGTCCGTCCCGCACCAGACAGGCTGCCGGATCGTGGAACGCCGCGTTGATTCCTAGGGTGTACATGAAGTCTCCCAACAATGGGTGCCAGCAGATGTATTCGAGGCGTGGCCCGACTGCCGGCCGGTTTTAGTCAATAAGTCGATCGTCGCCTGCACGACCTGCTCCGGCTCCACGAGACGCAGGCAATCATGATGCCCCTGCGGACAAACGCTCTTGTAGCAGTACTTGCACGGCACATCCCGAAACAGTACCCGGTGTGGTACCCGCCAGGGTGTGTGTTGAGGGTTGGTCAGCGCGTAGAGGTCGACGACCGGTGTGCCGACCGCGGCGGCCACATGCACGGGCGCCGTATTGTTCGAGATGACGACCGGTGCGGCTTCGACGAGCGCCGCCAACTCGGCAAGCTCGAGTTGCCCGCAAAGGGAGTACGACGCCGAATTCATCCGCTGGCGGATCGATTCGACCAGTTCGTGTTCGCTCCGATCACCCGTAAAGATCACGCGAAAATCGAGTTCGGCCAATCTGTCGGCGGCGACAGCGAATTTCTCGGGCGGGTAACGGCGCGATGCGGCCGTCGAGCCGGGATGCATTACGAGCCACGGTATCGAGCCGTTGATGCCCAACTCCGCCAGACGCCGGAGAAGGCGGCGGCGCGCGTCTTCTGGTACGGCCAACCGCAAGCGATCATCGTCGCACTTCGCTCCGACCGTCGCCACGAGATCGAGTTGCCGCTGCACTTCATGGCGAACGAACTGATCGGGTTCCGGCTCGCGCACCCAATCGGAAAGCAGGTGGTAAGGGTTCTCGCGGCAATGGGCGAGTCGTAGTGGAATGTCGGCCAGATGACATAAGAGCGCCGCCGGAAGCGGGCTTTGGCTGTAGACGGTGAAGATCACGGCGGCCTCATAGTGGGCCGCCGCCAGACGCTCGATCATCTGCCGGTCCGGAGCGCTGTCGGGGTCGGAGGGGCCGCCTCGTGCGCGGGCAGGCTTCATCCAAGGTGACTCATAGACCACGATGTCATCGATCTCCGGGATCAGTCGACCGGCAGCCGCGCCGGAAGGAGACGTCAGCAAGGTCAGCCGGCTTTCCGGACGGCCGTGTTTCATGGCGGCAAACGCGGGACTCGTCAACAACACGTCGCCCAAGCTATCGAGCCTGACGCAGAGGATGTTCTTGGCCGCCTGCCAACCGTCGCAAACCATCATGGCGCTCCGAAATCTGTGGGCGAACACGCGACCGCGGAGCCACGTGTCGAAGGGTCGCCGATCTCGGGCTGAGCCAAGATCCATTCGGCGGCGACGTGCAAATCGCTGGCCGTGAAATCCGGTCGACGGTTGACGGAGCGCACCCATTCGGTCTCGCCGCCGTTGTCGATGAGCACCGTGCGGCAGCCCGCAAGCCGCCCGGCCTCGATATCGTCGAGAATATCGCCCACCATCCACGACCGGGCCAAGTCGATCCCTTTTTCGGCGGCCGCCCGTTTGATCATTCCGGGACGCGGCTTACGACAATCGCAGACGAGTCGGTACGCCGACACCTGACCTTGGGGGTGATGCGGACAGTAGTAGAATCCACCCAGTTCTACGTCATGCGTTACCAGCAATTCCCTCAATCGTTGCTCCACGCCAAACAAGGCCGACTCGTCGAAATATCCGTGTGCCACCCCTGACTGGTTCGAGATCACGATCAGCCGGTAATGCGGCGCGAGGCGGCGGAGAGCTTCGCCGGCACGGGGAGCGAGCCGCATCAAACGCGGTTCGACGTTGTAGGGAACGTCCTCCAGCAACGTTCCGTCCTTATCGAAAAAGATGGCCTGATCGAGCACCCCTTAACCTCCCGCCGCGGCCCGGTAGACGTCTGCCGCAACGGCGATTGGACTACTTGCCGGCGCCCGCGAGATTCCTCGACCGATGAGTTCCTCATACACTTCGGCGATTTGCGCGCTCACGCGCCGCCAGGTGAAAAGCCGATTGACCCGCTCGATGGCATTCAGGGAGAAGCGCCCCAACAGACGCGGTTGCTGGAGGAGGTGCGCGAGTTGTTCGCCCAGCGCGTCGGGGTCGTTGGGCGGCACGAGATAACCGGTCACTCCGTGGCGAACACCATACTTGATGCCTCCCACGTTCGCACCGATCACCGGCACCCCGCAGGCCATCGCCTCGATGGGCGTGATCCCGAACGGCTCGTACCAAGGTGTGGTGACGAATACGTCCGCGGCGCTGTAATAGTATTTCAGATCGGCTCGCCCTCGGCGCCCGACAAACCGCACGCGATCGGCGATCCCTTCCTCAGCCGCGATCTGCCGAAGACGGCCGATCTCCGGCGTGAGGGCCGGGTCGGGATCGTCCGATTCACCGCCCACGATGACCATGCGGGCGCCCACGCCGTGCTTCATGACCAACCGCGCGAAACCGCGGATGGCGTTGTCCACGCCCTTGCGCGGCACCATCCGGCCGACGTGCAGAACGATCGGTTCGCACGAATCGAGCGCCAGATGGCGCCTGGCCTTGCTCTTGCCGACCGGCCAGAGTTCGGATTTGTCGAAGCCGCAAGGCACCAGCCGAATCTTTTCGGGGCTGGCACCGTAGAGGTTGATCTGGTCTTCCTGGTCTTGCGGGCACTCCGCGATGAGACGATCGGCTTCATCCACCAATCGATGCTCGATGGAAATCCGTTCGGCGGGGAAACGATCGGCGTCGCCTTGGTATAGCCGGCGCACGCGCCCCAGGGCATGAAAAGTCATCACGAAGGGGATCCGGCGTCGGCATTTGATCTCGGCGGCCACCAGCCCCGACATCCAAAAATGGGCATGTATCAGCTCATATTCCATCGCCTGCTGATCGCAGAAGCGGATCATCTCGCGGCGGAACTCATCCATGAACCCGAGCAGTTCCTCCTTCGGCACGAAGCGGGCCGGACCGGCCGGAACGTGGACCACCCGCACGTTCGGCGAGCAGGCGACCACTTCCGGTAGCGTCGGATCGTCTCGCCTCGTGAAGACATCTACCTGGTAGCCAAAGGCTGCCAGATGTTTGGCCACTTGCGCGACATACACGTTCTGTCCGCCGCTATCGACGCCTCCCAGGCATCCCAAGGGCGAGGCGTGTTCGCTGATCATGGCAACGCGTCGTGACACGGTTGTCTCCTTATGTTGAACATGCAAAGCAATGGCTCTTGTTCCGTCTCCGTCCGGCGGGCAGGCGTCACGAAACGGCGCAAGGCGAACGGCCGGAGGATGCCCGGCGTGTACTGTTTCCCGCCACTTCGCTGAGCGTCTCCTCCCAATCGCGAGCGAAGCGCCGGATGTCGAACCGTTCGAGGGCGTAACGGCGGGCAGCCTCGCCCAGCCGGCGGGCTGCCGCCGGATCGCGCAATAGCTCCTTCATCTTCATGAGCAGCTTTTCCAGGTCCGTATCGACGAAGCCGGAGACACCGTTTTCGATGGCGGTAGCCATCTCCGTGGTCGCGAGGCCGACGATCGGCATACCCAGCGTCATCGCTTCGCAGACGGCGAGCCCCAGGCTCGTGTAGCGAATCGGGTTGAAGAAGAACCGGTATCGGCACTCGAAGGCCGCCAACTCGGTCGGTTGGATCTCGCCGATTCCTCCCAACTCTTCCGCGGCCATGCCGACCAGATCGAGCGGCACGTGTTCGCGAGCCGCCAGAAACACGTCCGGTCCCAGCCGCCGGCCGCGGTTGCCGAGATGGTTGATGACAACGATCCCACGCTCGATTTCGCCCGTGTATCGCACGCCCGCGGGTGCCAGCACGCCGTGCTCGATGACGCGCGTCGGTGTCCGTCCGCAATCCCACATCAGACGATTGAAGGGCGTGACGTGCACCAGCATCACGCCGGGATCGTCGACCCAGTGCGGCTGGTCCGTCGGGTTCTCCAACGGCGGGTCATGCTCCAGATAGACCCGGGGCAGGCGACGCTGTTCCGAGGAAAGGATCTCGAATTGGTCTTTGACCCAGTTATTCTTGTGCTGAAAGAGAATGCAGTCGAAACGCTCATGCCGCACCTCGTCGGCCGGCAGGTCATACACGTTGTCTCCGAACGGAAACGTGCGACCACGACCGCCATAGCCCGCGCCTCTCGCCGGATCGACCGGCAGAAAGAAATCGTGTCGCGCCTGCGACAGGTACCAAAGGTAGTTGCCGTGGATATGCCACGTGAGAATTCGCAATCGGCGCATGCTTTTGGTTCCTATGAGGCGTAGGCCGCCGCAACGCAAGTTCGAGGCTTCTCGATCAGCGCGTCGGCGATGGCCAGAACATGTTCGGGAGCCAGACCCGTCGCACAGGGATGCCCGATCGGACAGTCGACGTGTTCGCAAGGCTGGCAGTCTACGTGGTGCGAGGCGATGGGATGCAAGCTTCGGTCAAGCGGCGCCCACCGTTGAGGATCGGAGCCGGTGACCACGACCACGCTCGGCACATTGAGCCCCGCCGCGACGTGCGAAATACCCGTATCGTTCGAGATCACCAAGCGGGCGTCGGTCAGTAAGGCCGCCAAGGCGCCCAGCGTGGTGCGTCCCGCCAGGTTGATCGCCGGTCGGGCCATCGCTTCCGCCACGTCGCGAGCAAGCTGGACCTCGGCCGCCGAACCGGTGATGACGACGTCGAGGCCCTTTCTCGTCAGCGCGTCGGCGACCGCGGCATACCGTTCGGCGCCCCAGCGACGGCTCGCATAACGCGCCCCCGGATGAATGCAGACATAACCGCCCGGCCGCAGAGATCGACATTCGTCGACAGACGCCAATTCTTCATAGTCACGAGGCCGCAACGGGAATTCCAGTTCGTCGCCCAACGCCGGCGCGCCGAGAAACTCCATCAGTGAAAGATGCCGCCAGACTTCCGGTCTATCGCCAGGATACGGCAAGAACCGCTCCGCATCGGGGCACCATTCCCCTGGCAGATAAAATCCGGCATTGAAGCGCGCACCCAACAGAAGGAGCAGCGGGTTGACGAAAGAACCGCTCCCGTGGAGTTGAATCGCCAGATCGAAGGAGTGGTGATGCGCGCGACGAAGAAAATCGGGAAACTGCTCGACAGCGAAGCGACGTTCCGGCAAACCGGGGAAACCGGGAAACTCCAGGAAGTCGTCGATGTACCGATCAAACCGATCGGCAAATTGCGCCGCCCAGGGGAGGCTTATCAAAGTGATGTGGGCATGAGGGAGTGCCCCGCGCAAGGCACGCAGCGCGGGAACGGCACAGAGCAGATCGCCGAGTTGCAACGCTCGAAAAACAGCCACTCGTTGTGGCAGTTCTCCGCCAAAGTGCGGTCCCCGCATCATGCAGCCATCCACGACCGTTTCCAACTATGACCGAACGTTCCGACTGACCACCAGCCGCGATTGGGTGCGGTCGATTGGCAAAGCGTGTTCCGCACGGACAAATAAAATCTGGCCGAGTGCGAAAGGCCGTAGTGTCAAGCCGTTCGCGCGTCGGTCGAGCGGGGCCGGCGAATCTTGTGTCGCCTCAGATGACCGCCCGGGGTGATGGCGACGGTGCCAACGTGGGCGGAGCGAAACCAGCCCTTTTTACAATTTTTGCTGGTTTGAAGACGCTGCGCGTTTAGGCAGCGGAGAGCGTCGCCGGGGCGGCCTCGGCCAGACCGGGCTCGGGCGCGGTCGGAATGCGGCCAGCAATCGGAGCGAGAGCCGATGCAGGTCGCCGGTTGCCGACTCCGGTCGAGCTCCAACTTCGGTGCGGCAGCCAACTCGTCGGACGCATGACCGACAATCTCTGGAGAGTGCGCACAACTCGCCGGATCGATTGTGCATGCGGCTCGACCACTCGCCATAGCAGCAAGAGGCTCGCAATCCGACCGAGGGCAGAAATCAAGAACAGGACTTGCAGTCCCCCGATGGTGAACTGGCCGACTGACCATTCCACATCGGAAAAGGCGCCGGCCAGATAGCCACCCATCACCGCGGCCAATGCCGACACCGGCCCTACCATGGAATTAAAGACCGCCACATAGGGCGAGGCATTCCGCGTGGGCGACAATTTCAAGACCAAGTTGTTCGGCCCCACTGCCAACGGCGCGCTGAAAACGCCCGAGCAGTGAATCGGAATCAGCACCCAAGACCACTGAGGGCTGACGAGAAGCCACCACAGCGGATAGAGGGCGTCCCCCAACGTAGCGACGAAGATCACCGGCCGATGACCGAATTTCTGGCTCAAGCGCGTCCAGAACGGATTGGCGACGAGGCCGCAAACACTCGACAAGGTTGCCAGAACGGTCACGTACCAGAAAGGCATCCCCAATCTCTCGAGCATATAAACCGTGAAAAAGGGGGTCGCCAGGTTGCACGCCAGATTCCAGAAGCCGTAGAAGCCCAGCACGCGGCGAAAATTCCGTTCACGCAGAGGCGCCAAGAAGAGCCGGCCGAGGTGGGGAGGCGTTTCTACCTCCGACTGCTCGCGAACGGCTTCCGGAATGCGGCTCATCAGCGCCAGCGATACCAGTCCGCATGCCATGGCCACGGCAAACACGGCCGCGAAACCGATCAGTGAACCGGGATGCCCAGTAGCCCACCAATCGATGAACGCTCCTCCCGCAATGCTCAGCGATAGGGCCAAGACGGTGTCGATCTGGTTGCGTCGGCTAAGAAAACCGATGCGCAACGTCTCGGGAACCAAATCTCGAATCCAGCAGAGCCAACCCACGCCGCCAATCGCGTTCAATGCGCTCGTCAGTCCCTGCAGCGCGATCAGTGTCCAGACCAGCCACGAGTCGGCTCCGGCGAAGGCCACGAGCGGTGTTAGCAGTACGACCAGCCACAGAATGCGACTGAGCGAAAGAGCCCCGAGGCAAATCCCCTTCTGTTGGCCGGTGCGCTCGATGATCAGGGCACCCAGCAACTGAGCAAAATTGGCGAGCGTCGGCATGGCCGCCAGCAGCCCGATCTGAAAGCGGCTGGCGCCGAGCGCCAGCGCGAAGCCGGTGAGAAATACACCGCCTGTCAGTGTTCCCATGGCGCACGCCAGCGCGCCTTCGCCGATCGACAGCCGCATCGCGCGGCAGAGCCTGCCATATTCCATAGCCTGTCCCGTTCCGGTCGTGAAACAGAAGCGGCGATTCTGCCAACCGTCTGGATGCGAGTCAACGCAGAGACGATAAAAAGAACAGCCTGCGACAGCCCACCGTGAGCCGCGCGCGCCCCCGTCCGACAGTTGCGACTCTGAGCGGATTCATTGCGCCGAAGGAAGCGCAAGGCCGAGAGACATGCTGCCGCGACAGGAACTCGATCCCGATCTGTTTCCACCGGACACTCGTTGCGAAGCGTCCGGCAGGTGAATTATTCACATGTGCGCAATGCAAGCCAAGGAAGCAAAATTGGAATTGCTACGGTGGTGAAGTTTTCACGGCTCCCTTCGCGTACGCCAATCCCACCGGAAGATTGGCGCAGAACGACGTTTTCGCGTGGAAAAGCTATCGCAAGAACTCGTCGAGTGCCGCGAAACGATAGCTCCGCCGTTTCAGCATGGGCACGAGCAGCTTGGTCAACTCCTCAGTGCGGTTCTTGGGGCGGACATCGTCTTCTTCGGAACTATCGTGCATGAGAATGATCCCGCGCCCGATCCGTTCGGTCTCGCTCAGGTACCGCTCGGCACATTCCTTCGGTGAGATCCCTTCTCGCCAGCATGCCCAGTCCTCGGCCACGATATCCCACAGCACCGGACCGACGTAGTTCGCAAACAGGCCGCTGCCGTTGAGAGCGTCGGCCACAACCGACGTCGGCGCATCTTCCGGCCCGGTAGGGTCGCTCTTTTCTCGCCAATTGCCATAGGGGGGGCGGAAGTAGATCCGATTGCCGTTGGTAAAAGGGGCGATCAGCTCGTGCGTTCGGCGCAATTCGGCAATGGCATCGTGGCCGTCCTGTACGAACCGGACCAATCCGGGATGGCTGTAGGTATGGTTGCCGATGATGTGCTTCCAGCCGTGCAACCGCTCAAGCGTATGAGGGAACCTTTCGGCATGGCGCCCGATGACGAAGAATGTCGCCCGGATCCCTTCTTGGTGCAAAAACCGGCCGAGTTCCATCGTGTGCGGGCCACCCAAACTATCCGCTGTCTCGCCCGGCCCATCGTCGTATGTCAGGCAAACCGTGCCCTGGGGCAGTTTGTCGCCATGGATACTGGTGTGCAGAAGCATTTTTTTGTCAACTCAAGAATGTTGTCGTTCCCAACACTGTTCAGGAAAAACGAGATACACCGATCGGCGTTTACCGATCTTTAGGGACTCACTCCTGCGATCTTTCGGCGCCGCTCGGCGGAAGCTCCGCACCTGTGCTCGCGCTCCATTGCATCGAGGCGGCGAAATCCTTCTTCGACGTTTTCCGGCACGATGCGGCGCATGTTCCAGATTCTTGGCAGGCCCGACAGCGCGGCCAAGAGCCCGCGCCACATATCGCTGAATCGTCGGGTTCGAGCCAGCCACAACGTGCAGGCAAGGGCACTTGACGGGGGCCGGCGTAACCAGGCGAACCAGAGCGCGTTTCGCACTTCGTGCCATCGGCGCCGACTCGCCTCACGGTGCGGTGACGGATGGTGATGGACAACCATCTCGGGCACATAGCAGAGCCACCATCCGCGCGATGCCAGTTCCGCAGCCACCCATTGTTCTTCACCTCCCAGAAACAGCCGTTCGTTGAAGCCGCCCGCTTCCAGAAAGGCTTCGCGCCGCACGACCGACGCTCCGGCGAGAAACCCCAGCAACGGCCTACCAGGCAGTCCCGGTTCGGCGGCAAGCGGACTGGCTTCCATCACGAGGCATGTCGGATCCAGTTCCTCCTCCGGTCCAACCAGAACACGCGCCGTGGCCACCGCCAGGCGCGGGTGCGCGTCGAATAATTCGCGTGCTCGGGCCAGCGATCCCGGTTGCCACCACGTGTCGTCATCGCTCAGCGCCACATACGGTGCGTTCAGCCGGAGCAATGCGAGATTGCGTCCCGCCGCCCCCAGGTTTGTCGTTGATCGGATCACTTCCACCTCTGGATACCGGGCGGACACGGCCTCGACCGTCCCGTCGCTCGACGCATTGTCCACCAACACGATCGCAGGCTTTTCGGGCAAGGAGGTTAGTCGTTCGAGCGACCGTAATACTTCAGGGCAACGGTTATGAGTGAGGATGGCAACAGCGACCCGAGAGTCAGAGTTCGGCACCTGGCATTCCTCCTATTTCGTGCAAAGGAGCGGCGCCTGCCTGAAAATTTTGCGCCGCTCGCTTGCGACTTCGGAGAGCACGAATGCGCAATCGACTAGGTTGCGGGCACTACGGTCCACGGAATAACCAGACCTGCCGGCCCGCAAGTCTCTATGAGGAACCTGCCTTCGCGACGCGAGCAGTCGGGCAGAGTATTGGCCGGCGGCATCCGGGCGGTAGCTCATCAGCCACCGCCCGGCCGCTCGCCCGATAGGCCTAGGAGCCGCGTATGGCCTCGAGATTCACGCCGTGCAGGGCAATCTCTGTGAGAGTCTTATCCGCGTTTGCTTCCTCATCCAGCGTCCCTTGCAACAGCTCACCGACTTCATGATGCCCGAGCCGGTGCGCAAACGTGCGGACGCATCCATAGCCGGCGATCTCGTAGTGTTCCACCCGCTGGGCCGCCGCAATGAGGGCCGCGTCCTTGACGTCGGCATCGCCTTCGGCATTGATTATCTCCTCGCCCTCGGCGATGAGTCCTTGCATGGCCTCGCACGTATGCTTCTTCGCCTCGTGGCCGAGTAAGCCAAAGACGCGTTCCAGCCGTTGTTTCTGCGCCTTCGTCTCAGTCAGGTGGTTGCGGAACGCCGTCTTCAGTTCGGCCGAGTGGGCAGCTTCCTCCATCTTGGGCAATGCGTCGATAAGTTGCATTTCGGCGCTGTAGAGATCCTCGAGCTGCACGACGAGCAACTCCGACAAATTGTCCAGGGTCATCGGCATACCCACCATCTTCGCAAACCATGAGGAACGACTCATCTTCTTTTCTCCTTAATACAAAAAGGTTGTGGATCGGAATTCTGCCTATATGGCTTCCGCTCGCGCGTTGCACTCCCGCGGTTGCAAACGTGCAACGACGATAGATGGTTGGGCAAGTCGCGCGCCGGATTTCCGCATAGGTGCGGAAAGGCATCGAAGGTGCATCTGCGGCGCGCCCTGAACCGCGTGTCTATAAGCGTTGCGGACCTGCGACGTGCCACGTGGCGCAAACGAAGAACGAATCAGGAGAAGCAAGAGATGGCCAACAAATCCAAGCCGCAGCACAGCACATCGTCGGAAGCTTCGACATTGGCGGAGCTCGAGCCCAAACCACCCTTTCCGGAAAGGAAGTTGGATCCGCCCGGCTTGGAGAGTGAGCTCGAGCCGCAACCTCGCTTTCAAGGAAGCCAATACAAGCCGGCCGGAAAGCTAACCGGGAAAGTGGCACTCATCACGGGAGGTGATTCGGGTATCGGCCGTTCCGTCGCTGTGTTATTTGCCCGTGAAGGCGCTGACGTCGCCATCAATTATCTCCCTGCTGAACAGACCGACGCCGAGAAGACAGGTATGCACGTAGAGCAGGCGGGGCGACGCTGTCTATTGCTTCCAGGCGATCTCACCGAACCAGGCTTTTGCAAACAGCTCGTCGAACGCACGCTCGCAGAATTCGGCCAGCTCGACATCTTGGTCAGCAACGCGGCCCACCAGGTTCGCAAACCATCGATCGACGAGATCTCGGCAGCGGAATGGGACCTTACATTCAGGACGAATATCGATCCACTATTCCATCTTACGAAGGCAGCCATGCCACACCTCAAGCGAGGTGCGTCCATCATTGTCACCACCTCCGAAACGGGCCTTTTCGGCAGCCAGATGCTGCTCGACTACTCGGCCACGAAAGGGGCCATCAACGCCTTCGTCAAAGCGCTCGCCCAGAATGTGATGGACAAGGGCATCCGCGTGAATGCGGTCGCCCCCGGCCCTGTGTGGTCGCCGCTCAATCCAGCAGACCCCGGACTGCCCCCGGAGAAGGTAGCGCAGTTCGGTCAGCAGACCAAGATGAAACGCCCCGCGCAGCCAGAGGAGATTGCGCCGGCGTTCGTCTTCTTCGCATCCGACGCCGACTCCAGCTACATTACGGGCCATGTCCTTCCGTTGCTCGGCGGCGAACCAACGTCGAGCTGAACGGATCGCCGCGCACCCAGGCGAGCAATGGTCGAGTAGCAATACGCCGGTTTCGGGTGCGTGTTTACCGGCCGTTCCCGGAAAGCGGCTCGTCGCGCGATGGCTGAGAGCCCCTGACAAGACCTACTGGGACACCGCTCAAAAAATCGGACGTCAAGCGCAGTTTTTGAGAAGTTTGCTGCGGTTTCGCCGGTTGCTCTACAACACTTCGTTGTTGCGCACGGCGGCACTCTCGCTCAACCGTGTAAGGACAGATGGCGAGAGGCGCGATTCGCTTTCAAACCCTCTGGCCGACCGGTGGCCGATGCCTCCGGCCCGGGGTAGCATTCGGTTGACCCATCCCAACGCACGCGCTACAAGTCCCGGCGCCACCCCATGAACCCTGGCAGCCGCGACGGCCGGGAGGGAGAGGACGATCTCTGCTCTGCCATGACAACAGGCGCGGATGATTTGCCTCGCCGCCCGTTCGGCGCTCATCGAGGCACCGGGAATCGAATCACTGACGCTGAACCAGGCATATTCGGACCGATGTTGTCCCTTGAAGAGCGCGTTGCGTGGGCTACCCGTACGCATCAGGCCCGGGCAAACGGTCGTGACCAGGATCCCCTCCTGAGCGAGTTCGGAGCGCAAGCCTTCCGAGAGGCCGACCAAGGCGAACTTGCTCGCGCTGTAGGGAAGCAGATGCGGCACGCTGATTTTGCCTCCGATCGAGGCAATATTCACGATCCGACCGCCGCCGTTGCGGCGCATTGACGGCAGGGTTTCAAGGATGGTGTAAAGAGGCCCCCAATAATGCGTGTCCATGGCCGATCGAAAATCGTCGATGGTCATGACCTGAACGGGGCCCGCCTGAATGATTCCCGCATTGTTGATCAGCACGTCGATCTTGCCCCAGTGACCGAGCACTTCCTGGATCAGCCGTTGCACATCCTCCCGCACCGTCACGTCGCAGACGACGGCGTGCACCTGGCCTCCACTTCTCCTGAGATCGTCAGCCGCGCGATCGAGTGCCTCTTGATTGCGACCGCAGATGACCACTTTGGCCCCTTGTCGCACGACCTCCCGGGCGAGCAATAACCCCAAACCGCGGGAACCACCGGTGATGAGGACGGTTCTACCCCGCAGGCTGTAGGGGCGACGGACCAAGCGGTTGGCCAAGTAAAGAGACGCAACTCCACCGGCCAAGAAACCTATGCGTGGCAACGTACGACGGAGGGCCATTGATGCATTCTCGATTGGCAGGGTCCGCTTTCACAATTTCAGGTCCGTCACACCGGCGCGTGCGGCATCCACTTTAAAGCAATTGCAGTGCCGGCTAAAAGCGTGGACAAGCCGCGGTCTCTTACGGCTCAGCCCGTATTCGGACGACTGCGCGGGGGTTCATTGTGGATGCTGCGCGGCTCGATTCTTAACCAGCGCGGCTCCTGCTTGTGCATTTCTTGTACATCTTCGACGCGCGTCCAACGTGGTTCAGAACCGCGCTCGAGTCAGTCCGCGCAGGAACGACACTTGCTCACGTGGTCGACGTTTCCCAGGCCGGGTCCGAATCCCACAAAGCGCTAACGGAAGTAAACTCATGGCGAAGCAGACGACCTCCGACCTGTTGATTGACCGGTTGCTCGAATGGGACGTGTCGATCATCTTTGGATACCCGGGCGATGGAAACAACGGCATCATGGAGGCGCTACGAAAGCGGCAAGAAAAGATCCGCTTCGTCCAGGTGCGGCACGAGGAAGGCGCCGCCTTCATGGCCTGCGCCTATGCCAAGTTCACCGGCAAGCTCGGCGTCTGCCTGTCCACTTCCGGGCCCGGGGCCGTTCATCTGCTCAACGGGCTCTACGACGCCAAGCTCGATTTACAGCCGGTATTGGCCATCACGGGTCAGACCTATCACGACCTGATCGGCACTGGTTTTCAGCAGGAAATGGACATCCTGGCCCTCTACCACGACGTGGCCGTGTTCAGCGAGCAAGTGACGGGCCCGGAGACCGTGCCGCTCTTGGTCGACTCCGCCTGCCGCTCCGCTCTGGCACGCCGCGGCGTGGCCCATCTCGTGTGTCCGGTCGATGTCCAGGACTGGCCTGCCAAGAACGGACACTTCTCCCTCATGAACATCAAGGCGAAGCCACACACCACACCGCATTACAACTCGGATGCGGCCGTGCCCCGAATCGACCTGCTGAAACAGGCCGCGGACGTGCTCAACGAGGGGAAGAAAATCGCGATGCTCGTCGGGCAGGGAGCGCTGGGCGCCGGTGAAGAGGTGGAACGACTGGCCGACCTGCTCGCCGCCCCAGTCGTCAAAGCACTCCTGGGCAAGGCCGTGATCCCCGACGATTCGCCTTTCACGACCGGCGGCCTGGGTCTGGTCGGAACGTTCCCCAGCGAGAAGGCAATGGAGGAATGCGACACGCTCCTCATGGTCGGTACGAACTTCCCTTACGTCAAATTCCTACCGGAGCCGGGCAAGGTGCGCGTGGTGCAGATCGACCGCGACCCCGAGCGAATTGGAATGCGCGTGCCGGTGGAGGTCGGCTTGGCTGGCGATGCTCGCGCGACCATCAACGCGCTTCTTGGACTGCTCAAGCCGAACGTCGATCGGTCGTTCTTGGAAACGGCGCAGCAACGATACCAAGATTGGCTGGGGCTGATGGACCAGCGCGAGAGCCGCGACGACGTGCCGCTCAAGCCTCAGCGCGTCGTGCGGGCCGTCAGCGACTTGCTGGCCGACGACGCCATCCTCACGACCGACTGTGGCACCATCACGACTTGGACCGCGCGCCATATCCGCATCAAGCGAAACCAAAAATTCTCGCTTTCCGGCACCTTGGCCACCATGGCGCCAGGGCTGCCATACGCCAACGCCGCCCAATTGGCGTATCCCGGCCGGCAGGTTGTGGCCGTCGTGGGCGACGGTGGTTTCACGATGCTCATGCAGGAGTTCTTGACGACCGTCAAACATGAACTGCCGATCAAAGTAGTCGTGATCAAGAACAACGTATTGGGCCAGATCATGTGGGAGCAGATGGTCTTTCTGGGCAATCCCGAGTTCGGCATTCGCTTGCAGCCGTTCGACTTTGTTCAATTCGCCGAGGCATGTGGAGCGAAAGGGTTTCGTATCGAGCAACCGGCCGAGGTACGGCCGGTACTGGAAATGGCTTTCAAGAGGCCTGGGCCCGTCATCGTCGAGGCCGTCACCGATCCCTACGAGCCTCCGATGCCGGCCCAGACCACGCCGAAGCAGGCCTTGCACATGGCCGAATCGCTCGCCCGCGGCGAACCCAACGCCAAGCGCATCGGGCTGACCATCGTGCGTGACAAGATTCGCGATTACACGGGGACCTAACGATGCAGTCGTTGCCGACGGTTTCGCAACCGGAGCAACGGACGACGGAAAAATCGCCGGACGTCGATGCGGTGGCACTGGCGTCCGAACTGCGCCGGCAGATTGCGGGCGATGTCCGTTTCGATGCCGGAAGCCGAGCCATGTATTCGACCGACTCGGCCATCTTTCGGCGGATTCCCATCGGTGTCGTGTTGCCGCGCGACGCCGACGACGTGGCCGCGACACTAGCTCTTTGCCGGCAGTACGGAGCGCCGGTGTTACCTCGTGGCGGCGGCACTAGCATCAGCGGCAATAGCTGCAACGTGGCCGTCGTCATCGACATGTCGAAGCACATGAATCGCATCCTGGAAATCGACGCGGAGCGGAAAATCGCCCGTGTCGAGCCGGGCGTTATCTGCGATTCGCTCCGCCACGCGGCCGAGCGATTCCATCTCACGTTCGCGCCGGATCCTTCCACGCACAATCGCTGCAACCTGGGCGGCATGATCGGTAATAACTCGTGTGGCTCGCACTCGATGATGGGGGGCCGCACCGTCGACAATATCGACGAGCTCGACATCATCACTTACGACGGCGCGCGAATGCGCGTCGGCCCGGCGAGTGAAAACGAGATCAATGCCATTGTGCGGGCCGCCGACCGCCGGGGAGAAATCTATGCACGCCTGCGGATGCTGGGCAATCAGTACCGAGATCTGGTGCGCGAGCGCTATCCTCGAATTCCCCGCCAGTGCTCTGGTTACTGCCTCGATCAGCTCTTGCCGGAAAAGGGCTTTCACGTGGCGCGCTCGCTGGTCGGTTCCGAAGGGACGTGTGTGGTCGTGTTGGAGGCGACATGCCGCCTGATACACAGTCCCCCCGAGCGTTTGCTCGTCGTGGCAGGCTTCGCCGACATCGCGACGGCCGGCGACCATGTGCCGCTGGTGCGCGAACACGCTCCGCTGGCACTGGAAGGGGTCGACGATTACTTGGTTGACGCGCTTCGTGCCAAGGCACATCAACTCGACAAGCTGCCGTTGCTGCCCGCGGGCCGAAGCTGGCTCTATATCGAGCTCGGTGCCGATGATCATGCCGACGTGCTGGCCCAGGCACAACGTTTGGTCGATCGGTTGCGCCGGCAACCCGGCGTCGTTTCGGCCGAATTGTTCGACGATCCAAAGGTGGCCAAGAGACTCTGGGACGTTCGGCACGAAGGGCTGGCCCTGTCGCGCGTGCCGGGCGCGGGCGATCTTTGGCCGGGCTGGGAAGACGGCGCGGTCGCACCGGAACGGGTAGGAGATTATTTGCGTGAACTGCGTCGCCTGATCGATTCGTTCGGTTACGTCGGCCCGTTGTTCGCCCACCTGGGGCAAGGCTGCATTCACACCCGCACCAATTTCGACCTGACCTCGACGGCGGGAATCGCCAAGTACCGGGCCTTCATGGAAGCGGCGGCGGATTTGGTGGTGCGTCACGGCGGCTCATTATCCGGCGAGCATGGCGACGGCCGGTTCCGTTCCGAGCTGCTCGTCAAAATGTTCGGCGAAGAACTGGTGAACGCCTTTCGGCGCTTCAAGGCGATCTGGGACCCCGATCGGAAGATGAATCCCGGTATCAAGGTCGATGCCGATCCGCTCGATGCTCACTTGCGGCTGGGAGCCGATTATGCGCCGCGGCGCACGGCGACTCACTTCCGCTTTCCCGATGACGGCGATTTTGCGTCGGCCACGGTGCGCTGCATCGGTCTGGGCGAATGTCGCCGTGAGCAGATGGGCGTGATGTGTCCGAGCTACCAGGCGACGCGGGAGGAAATGCACTCGACGCGCGGGCGCGCGCGGCTGCTGTTCGAAATGCTTCAAGGCAATCCCGTCAAGGACGGTTGGCGCGACGAGCACGTTCGCGAATCGCTCGATCTCTGCCTGGCGTGCAAGGGCTGTAAGAGCGAATGTCCGGCCAATGTCGACATGGCGACCTACAAGGCAGAGTTTCTTTCGCATTATTACGCAGGACGGTTGCGGCCCCGCTCGGCCTACGCGATGGGGCTGATCCATTGGTGGGCGCGGGCCGCGTCGCGTATGCCCGAGGTCGTGAACGCGGTGACTCAGTCGCCTCTCCTCGGGCCACTGCTGAAGCGTCTGGGCGGCATTTCGCCGCGTCGCCAAGTCCCGGTCTTCGCGCCCGAATCGTTTCAAGCCTGGTTCCGACGCCGGCCGGCCGCGAATGCGGGCCGGTCCGAAGTGATTCTCTGGCCCGACACATTTACCAACTATTTCGAGCCCGAAATCGCCAAGGCGTCGGTCGAAGTATTAGAAGACGCCGGCTTTCGCGTCGTCGTTCCCGACCAAGTCCTGTGTTGTGGCAGGCCGCTCTACGACTTTGGAATGCTCGTCACGGCCAAGCGGCTGATCTCGAACGTCTTGTCGCTATTGCGTGAGCCCATCCGCCTGGGTGTGCCGGTCGTCGGGCTCGAACCGAGTTGCGTCGCCGTCTTTCGTGACGAAATGCCGAACCTGTTTCCTCACGATATGGACGTTCGACGCCTCGCACAACAGACGTTCACTCTGGGCGAATTTCTGGCCACGGTGCCGGGATATCAACCGCCGCGTCTGCGCCGCCGGGCAATCATCCATGGGCATTGCCATCACAAGGCGATCATGCGCATGGGCGGCGAGGAAAAGATCCTCCAAGGGATGCGGCTCGATTACGGCCAGATACTCGATTCAGGCTGTTGCGGCATGGCCGGTTCCTTCGGATTCGAGGCCGGTCACTACGACATTTCTATGAAAATCGGCGCGCAGCGTTTGTTTCCCGCCGTAGAAAACGCCGACCGGGATGCGCTGATCGTCGCCGACGGCTTTAGCTGCCGGCATCAAATCGCCGAGGCGACGGATCGGCGCGCGCTCCACTTGGCACAGGTCATGAAGTTGGCACTCGACTGTGGCCCGGATGGCCCGATCGGCGGTTTCCCCGAAGTACGCTACCCACCGGTGAGGCTCGACGGGCCGGAGCGCCTGAAACAAACGTTGCGGACGGCGAAGATCGGTGGGCTTTGCCTGGCGGGAATCGTTGCCGCGGGCTTGGCAGCCCGGTGGATGAGAAACGCCCATGCCTGAAATCGCAGGCGTGCCGAAGCCGATCGCCCGTTTCAGTCACCAGGGCGTCGTCGATTTCGCCGGTTTCGATTGGCGAACGGCCCGGCTGGTTGGCTCCCCATCGAGACGGCACAAAAAATGCGTCCCTAGCAAGGGTAAAAAATATCGACTGAATCCGTTACTGTGACACTAAGGGCGGCTGACAAAACCCGGAAGCCGAGTGCCGCGGGCAAAAAATCGGCCGTGAAACGCCGATTTTGTGAAGCTCGACCCCGTTTTGTCGGTTGCTCCAAAAGGAAAGACCGTGTTTCCCTCTACCGCCCAGCGCGTGGCCGATAACACGGCCGAGCCGATCAATGCACGGATCCGGCAGCAGACCAAGGAGCGCATTTCTCGATATTCCAAGGACGACCCGGCGGCGATCCGGAGCCGACTGGCGGAGCTTGACCGCGAGTGGGATATCGAGCGCGCGTTGGAGGCCAATGCGGCGACCGTATCGCTCGTCGGGCTGTCACTCGGCGCGGCGGTCGATCGACGATGGTTCATGCTGCCGGCCCGTCGTGGCCGGATTCTTGCTGCAGCATGCGCTTCAAGGATGGTGTCCTCCGGTGCCTGTCATGCGACGCCTAGGTTTCCGCACCCAGGCGGAGATCGATCAGGAGCGTTATGCACTCAAGGCGCTGCGAGGCGATTTCGCCGAGCTGTCGTCGAGCCCGAGTGAGCTCATGGCCGCCGTCACAAAATAGATGGCCTGATGGCGCGAGTGGGACGGAGTGACGATGGCCGAAGACGAATAAGCTTCGGCGAAGCGATCCGCCTGGGCGGTCTGTTCGGCGCCATTTATTTCATTCAGAGCCTGAGCGACCCCAACACCGGGCTGATCTCCCAGCCCGACAACTCCCTGTTGCGCGATTGGGGCCGCAACACGAAAGACGTCGCGACCTTTGGCGCGTTGCTGACGTTGCCTTGGTGCCTCAAGCCGTTCTTCGGCATGTTGTCCGACTTTGTGCCGCTGGCCAAACTTCGCCGCAAGAGCTATCTGATCTTGAACAGCCTCGCCGCGGCGATTGGCTTTGCCGCCCTCTACGTAACGCCTATGCCCGAAGGGGCCGAGCGTCCCCTTCTGTCATGGCTCTTGCTCTCTAGCCTCGGGATCATCTTCTGCAACGTGGTCGTCGATGGATTGCTGGTCGAAACGGGCCAGTCACTCGGTATCACGGGAAGGTTGCAATCCGCGCAATGGGCCGCGATCCATCTGGGCGCGATCGTCTCGGGGTTCGCGGGAGGGATCCTCAGCAAGAACCGTTTGCAGAGATCGGGCTTTCTGCTGTGCGGCATCCTCATGGCCGGCTCGCTGCTGATCAGCGTACTCTTCGTCCAAGAACCGGCCACGCCGCCGCGGTATAAATGGCGCGATCTGCTGGTCAATCTCAAGGATGCTTTGCGGTCGCCGGCTGTCCTTGCCGTGGGCGCTTTTGCCTTTGTTTGGAGCTTCAATCCGTTCACGCAATCGGTGCTCTACATGCACATGACGGAGGCGCTCGGCTATTCAGACGGCTTCTATGGAAATACGGTTTCCTTGATCGCGGTCGGGGCGCTCGTGGCTTCGATCTGCTACGGCCTTTATTGTCGGCGCATGCCGATGCGATGGCAGGTGCACGTGTCGATCCTGGCCGGCATATTCAGCAGTTGGGTCTATTGGGCCCTTGGCGGCGAATCATCGGCCACGATCGTGAGCGTCGTTTCGGGGTTCAGCTACATGACGGGCAACATGGTGCTCGTCAATCTGGCGGCACGAGCATGCCCCGAGGACACGCCGGCTACCCTGTTTGCAATCTTCATGGCGCTTTGCAACGTGGGATCCGCCACCGGCACGTGGTTGGGCGGGGTGATCTATGAGCACGGCAAGGTGCACTGGAGCACCATCGCATCATTCAATCTGCTCGTCTTCGTTGCCGGGGCGACGACGGCCGCCTGCTGGATGCTGATGCCGTTCTTACCCGAACGCTTGCTAGCGACGATCTCCGACGAGGAATGAACCTCTGTCCTCCACTTATCGTTGAAGGCATTGCGCGCTTCCTAGCGCACGTATTTCTTGAGTACGTACTGAAAGAACTCGGGCGACGTAAGCTTGACGACGTCTGCCTTGCCGAGCTTGTGCCGGCGTGAACCCGCGACAAAGTCCTCGATCGGCTGACGCCAGCGTAGATCGAACTCAACCTTGGAGCAGATCTCGTGGGCCTTGTCGTAACCGAAGCCGCGGTCGCGCATCAGCCGCAACTCGGTGTATTCGTGGGCCGTGATGAATGGCAGCTCCGAGAGGTGGATGTCCTTTTCGATCCAGATTTGGTTCTTGGGAACCCAGGGGTAGACGTAGCCGTGGCCTCCCTCGGTGTAATCCGTCTTGTAGTAGCAACGGGCCAAGTGACCATCGATGCGCCAGACGTGGATCCTCTGGACCTCGTCGGGAATCTCCACGTACCGTTCCACATAGATGGCCTCGGGCACGCGGCGATGCGGCTCGCCGTCTCGATATTTGATCCCAGTCAACTCCTCGCGCAGAAGCTGCTCTAACTTCAACCCGGCTTCGTAGGCCGAGTCTTTCGTCTGGCCGCGGCCCTCACGGCCGAGTCGGGCCAGGGCGTTTACTTGGTAAAACAGCCCCTCACGCTCCAGCAGCTTGTCGGCGACCCAGATCTCTTTGGGCCCGATCAAGTGCGGGAATTCGTCATGTGTGGCGAAGTTTCCGAACTCTTCGTTCCCTTCGGCGCTGGTGCGCAGCGCCGTCGCGTCGACCGAGTAGAGCTGATAGTCGTGGTGGGAACTGATGAGCTTCTTGTGAATATTGGGCTTGCGCATATCGGCATTCGCTGATTTTGTCGACCCTGGATGCAATTCGCGGGCCGACTCGCGGGCATGACTCTTGCACCGCCCGCTGCCAACGGAGGGTGATGCCGCCTTTGCAGGAACGACCGATGAAATCTGCCTCGGAACAAACCACTTCGTTGTGGAGTGAGACCGCACCGACTCCTGCGCGACAACCGCTAAGAAGCGACGCGCGGGCCGACGTGGTCATCGTCGGTGCGGGCATAGCCGGTCTTTCGACCGCCTACATGCTGGCGACGGAAGGGCGACGCGTTGTCGTACTCGACGATGGGCCGATCTCCGGCGGACAGACGGCCCGCACGACCGCGCATCTGGCCAGTGCCATCGACGATCGATTCTTGGAGATAGAAAAGATTCATGGTGCCGATGGCGCTCGGCTCGCCGCGGAAAGCCATGCGGCCGCCATCGACCGGATCGAATCGATCGTGCAACGCGAGTCGATCGACTGCGATTTCTTGCGAGTCGACGGCTATCTGTTCGTGCCACCGGGCGAGTCGAGCGAAATCCTCGATGAAGAACTACAGGCGGCCCGTCGGGCTGGTCTCGAGGACATCGAAATCCTTCCGAGAGCCCCGCTGACGTTGTTCGACACCGGCCGCGCGCTTCGTTTCGGTCGACAGGGGCAGTTCCATCCGCTTAAATACGTCGCGCAACTGGCGCGGGTCATCGAAGCCAAGGGTGGGAGTATTTACACCGGGACGCACGCGTCCCGCATCGACGGAGGACCGACGGCCAAGGTCGAGACGCAGGACGGTCCCGTCGTGACGGCCGATGCGGTGGTCGTCGCGACCAACACCCCCATCAACGACCTAGTCGCCATTCATACGAAGCAAGCGCCGTATCTCAGCTATGCCATCGCTGCGCGTGTTCCGCGCGGCTCCGTTACGCGAGCCCTCTATTGGGACACGCTCGAATACTACCACTATGTGCGCTTACAGCCGATGTCCGACGGCAGCGACCTGTTGATCGTCGGCGGCGAAGACCATAAAGGAGGGCAAGCGACCGATCAGAGCGAGCGATGGAATCGGCTCGAAGCGTGGGCACGCGAGCGCTTTGCGATGGGGCCGGTCGATTATCGCTGGTCGGGCATGGTGATGGAAACGATCGACGGCCTGGCCTTCATCGGCCGCAACCCGATGGACAAGGAGAACGTCTACATAGCGACCGGGGATTCTGGCATGGGGATGACGCATGGCACGATCGCCGGCATGCTATTGACCGACCTGATCTCCGGACGCGAGAACGCCTGGAGCAGGATCTACGACCCCTCGCGCAAGCCGGTCTGGGGCATGGCCTGGAAAGAGTTCGTGGTCGAGAACGCCAACGTCGCCAAGCAATACGTGCGTGATTGGCTCGGCGTTGGCGAGGTCTCGTCGGTGGACGAAATCGCGTCTGGGCATGGGGCGGTCGTTCGCCGCGGACTCGGAAAGTTGGCGGTCTATCGCGACGAACAGGGGCGCCTGCACGAACGATCCGCTGTTTGCCCGCATCTGGGTTGTATCGTGCACTTCAACGAAGCCGAAAAGACGTGGGATTGCCCATGCCACGGCTCTCGTTTCGACGTCGCCGGCCAGGTAATAACCGGGCCCGCCAACACACCGCTGAGCGAAGTGAAATCCGGCGCGTAGGGTACGGCCGCCACGCGAGCTAGAACTGCGGACATCGCGGCCGTCAGCTCATTTTGTTGCCTCAGCCCCGATCAACGGTTTTTTTCTTTCGGACCAGGTTGCCTCTCTGCGCAATCGCAATCGACAACATCGGTCGGTGGCTAACCCCATGGTGCTGGTGTTTGCCCGCCAGACTCAGGGCTGACGTTGCTCTCGCCGTGGCTTTTTTGGTGTAAGACCCATTTGTGAGTTTCGCGCTAATCTTTCCGTCTCGGCGTTCAACTCGCGCGCGGCGGGAAAAGGGCCGATTGCCTCTTCGCGCAGTGCATTGCGTTTTGCCCGCGCGATGCAGTAGGTTACAAGCCATGGCCTTCCACCGCCGTCCTCGGCGCCAATGCTGGCAGCCGATCTTTCGTCAAACGGCCACCATCTCAACGGAAGAGAGCATCCCGGCTCCGGTGGGGAGACCACTGCGAGGAGGATCCATGACGTGCACCATTTCGCCCATGCGCGTTCTTGTCGTTGACGACAACGACGACGCCGCGCTGTCGCTGGCCGTGCTACTTAAGCATCTCGGTCACGAGGCAGCGGTAGCCGAAGGAGGAGAAGCAGCTTTGCAACTTGCGCCGATCTTCCGGCCCGACGCCCTGTTCATCGATCTGGCGATGCCCAAGATCAACGGTCTGGAAGTCGCACGGCAGTTGCGACAAACGTCCAGGTTCTCGCGGACCCCGTTCATCGCGGTCAGCGGTTACGTCGATGCGTGTCATCGGAGGGAGGCCACCGATGCCGGCTTTACCGAATTCATGGCCAAGCCTTACCCGCTGGCGGAATTGCAACTGATACTGACGCGGGTGCGCGCTCGAATTGACGCGGCCATCGACCAGACGGCCACTCTCGGCGCCGCGGCGGAGCAATCGCGCCGCCTCGTTCAGCAGTCTCGGCAGGCACTCGATGATTTTTGGCGCACGCGTCCGGTCCACACCGGTCAAGTTCTCGTCTCGGTCGAAAAATCGGGAATCAGCAATATCTTGACCGTCTCCCAGCGGCAAGGTGCCGACGAACTGCGGCGCTGGCTCAAAGCCCAGCGTTGCCGAGTCGGGCCGGTTTTTGAACCCGCCGCCGGACGGTTTGCTTTTTTTGTCTACAGCAAACGGCACCTGATCGGCGACCTCATTGCGCAACACGGCGGCTTCACGGTCGAAATGGTTCACGCATAAGACATTCGTCATTCCGCGTTACCTGGCGGGGCGGCCACGGCTTGCTCGACGGTCGCTGCCATAGGCAACGACCGCACGGCCGGCAACTTTCGGAATGATAGTTGCTAAACCGCACGGCATCTTGGGCCTTCAGCAGATCGAATGGGCGCCGTTGGCGGCGTGTGCAAATGGGTCGCTCTTCCCGCGATAGTGTGAACGACATCTGGGGACCCCGCACTCCTTATTATGGCGAAGGACTGTGGCCAAACCGCATCGATGAGCACTTGCTCGACCAGCCGGACCGATGGGTGCAATCCTGTTGCGTCTTATGTACGAATGGTTGCGGCCTGGAGATCGGCGTCAAAAATGGCCGCATCGTGGGCGTTCGCGGTCGCGCCGACGACCGCGTGAGCCACGGACGTCTCGGCCCCAAGGGAATGAACGCCTGGCAGGCCAACAATAGCGCCGACCGCCTCACGCACCCCTTGATTCGCGACGGCAAGAAGCCCGACGCCCCCTTTCGCCAGGCGAGCTGGGACGAAGTGATGGACTTGATCGCCGGCCGCTGCCGCGACGTGTGCGAGAAGTACACGAGCGGCGCCGTTGGCTTTTACAACAGCGGACAGCTCTTTATCGAGGACTACTATACGCTCAGTGTCATGTCGCACGCTGGGCTCGGCACCAAACACGTCGACGGCAACACGCGCCTGTGCACGGCCACGGCATCCTTTGCTCTGCGAGAGACGTTTGGCAACGATGGCAACCCTGCCAGCGTGACCGACTACGACACGACCGACTGCCTGGCCCACTTCGGCCACAACATTGCCAACACGCAGACCGTCGCCTGGGCGCGCATCCTTGATCGCCGGCGCGGGCCGAATCCGCCGCGGCTGATCGTCGTCGATCCGCGCCGAACGGATACCGCCAAAGAGGCCGATGTTCATTTGGCGCCACGGCTGGGGACGAATGTGGCCGTGATGAACGGCCTCCTGAACCTCGTTATCGCCAATGGAGACATTGATCATTCCTTCATCGAGCAACATACGGTAGGATTCGAGCAGCTAAAGAAGGTCGCCGCCGGTTACCCTCCGGCACGCGTTGCCGAAATCACCGGCATCCCCGCCGAGCAGTTACAGAAGGCGGCCCGCATCCTGGGGAGCGCGCAGCGGCTCCTCTGCACCGTCCTGCAAGGGTTTTATCAGGCCAGCGAAGCAACGGCCGCCGCCTGCCAGGTCAACAACTTGGTGCTCGTCCGAGGGATGATCGGCAAGCCCGGCTGCGGTGTGATTCAGTCCAACGGCCAGCCGACCGCCGAGAACACTCGCGAGACCGGTTGCGACGGCGACTTCCCAGGTTTCCGCAATTGGCAGAACGCGCGGCACATCGACGAACTTGCCCGCGTCTGGAACGTCGACCCCAAGATCATTCCAGCCTGGGCGCCGTCGACCCACGCCATGCACATCTTTCGGCTGGCGGAAGAAGGCGCCATCAAGTTCCTCTGGATCATTGCCACGAATCCGGCCGTATCGCTGCCCGAACTACACCGCGTCCGCCGAACACTGGAACAGGAACGGCTGTTCGTGGTGGTCCAAGACGCCTTTCTTACCGAGACGGCGAGGCTGGCCGATGTCGTGCTCCCCGCGGCCATCTGGGGCGAGAAGACCGGCACATTTACCAATTACGAACGCACCGTGCATATCTCGCACAAGGCGGTCGATCCGCCCGGCGAGGCGCGGCCAGACATGGACATCTTCCTCGACTTCGCCCGGCGGATGGATTTCAGAGACAAGGACGGCGGGCCGCTTCTGAAATGGTCGACGCCGGAGGAGTGTTTCGAGGCCTGGAAGGACTGTTCCAAGGGGACGCCCTGCGATTATAGCGGCATGAGCTATGCGTTGCTGAGCAGCCGCTCTGGCGTGCAATGGCCGTGCAACGAAGAGTATCCGGAGGGCAAAGAGCGACTCTACGACGATTTCCATTTTCCCACGGGCTACGAGGAATGCGGCGACTTCGGGCACGACTTGGAGACCGGTGGGCACATCCTGCCGGTCGATTACAAGGCGAACGATCCGCGAGGCCGGGCCTTCCTCAAGCCAGCCGAATGGCGTCCGCCGCACGAGGAGCCGGACGACGATTATCCTTTCTTCCTCACCACCGGCCGAATCGTATACCACTTTCACACGCGCACCAAGACGGGGCGCTCGCCCGAACTGCAAACGGCGGCACCCGAACCGTTCGTACAGATCAACCAGCAGGATGCTGAGAGACTTGGGATCATCGAGGGCGATCTCGTCGAGGTGACATCGCGGCGAGGCAAGATCGTCGCGCCGGCGCGATTGGGGGACGTCCTGCCCGGCCATCTGTTCGTGCCGTTCCATTACGGTTATTTCGACCAGACGGACAGCCATCGCTACGGCCCAGACGGCCACGGCCGGGCAGCCAACGAATTGACGCTTACCGTCTGGGACGTGGTGAGCAAGCAGCCGAGCTTCAAATATGCGGCCGTTCGGCTGACGAAGGCTGGTACGGCATCACTCGCTTCGCACGTGATCGATACCGCGGGCCAGGCGATGGACCGGGCCAGTGAACTGGTCGATGCGTTGGCCGGCGGTACTCATCCGGCGCCCCGCAGTCACGTGAGCGATTATCTGAGCTTGCTCGTCGACGGCCATCAAGAACTGATCGAGGCGTGTGAATACCTTGGCCGGCAACACGGACAGAACGCTGAAATCCGAGAGGGGGCGAAAATCATGGCCAACCTGTCGCGGCAGGCGATCGATGATCTTCGGCCTTTCGTCGTCCGATATGGCCAGAGGAGCGAGCAGCATCCGCATCGTTTGCGCCAGACTCTTTTTTCGAAACGGCGCACCGGCGGCTTCGGGCTACTCCGCGACCTGCATGGCTTGCACGTCCTCTGCTCCGACATCCATATGTCGGTCAAGGTGTTGAAGGATGCCGCTCGCGAACTCCGAGACATGCCGCTACATGAAGTCTGCTTGAACACATTCGGGCAGAATCAGCGGCAGCAGGCCTGGATCGATACGATGATCAAGGAGAGTGCCGCGGACTCCGTCGTCATCCCGTCCTGACCGGGAACATGTATCGATGCCATAGCGGTGTCTGTGCCCTGGCGGCATTCAACTTCATAGGTCCGCCCATTTTCGAGCGTCGGCACACCTCCGCCGTTGACCAACGGCTCTTCTTCTTTTGCGTTTCGATAGCCATTTAGCGCAACGACAACCTCGTGTCGCGCCCCAAAAAAATCGGTGCGTGAACGCATCGGATGGGTTGCCTCAAGAACGGCCCGACATTTGTAGTTTGTGGAAAAACTCTCGCTCCGGTTAGCGAAGAGGCTTGTGGCTACGATGCGTCACGTGGGCCATGTACGTTTCTCTCGGGAATGCCGCCCTAAGACGCCGCGCAAAACGGTTCGTTTACGACAAACAAATGCCTCTTGATCACGGATTCTTGCCATGCCATCGCCGTTCCGAAATTGGTTGCGACTTCAGAGTTGGTTCCAGACCGCGAAGGACGGCTACTGGCGTGCAATCACTCGGTTCTATGTGCCGACGACGAGCCAGGGCCAAAGAGCACCGGCCGACATGCATCCGCGGCAATTCCCATGGCTACCGTATCACGGCGTTGGCTATCAAAGCCTGGAAGGACGTTCGCTTCTCACCGCCGCCCCCGTTTCCGATCTGAACCCGATCGGTCACATTGCAGCGCTCGATCCGTCCGACAATGGATCCGATAGCTCCACGAGCGACGAAGCGCAAGAACTCGCGAGAAATACCGCCGCCTCCGCTTCAGGCAATAGTGTCGGACAGGCGGTCGGCACGGGGACGAGTTCGGGAACCGGCACGGGGACCGGTACGGGCAGCGGTGTTGGTTCGGGTTCCGGAAACGCATCGGGTTCCAGTTCGGGCTCGGGTACGGGGAGCGGGTCGGGATCTGGATTGGGAAGTGGTTCGGGATCAGGATCAGGTAGCGGTTCGGGAACGGGATCGGGTAGTGGTTCGGGAACGGGTAGCGGTTCGGGATCGGGTAGCGGTTCGGGATCGGGAAGTGGTTCGGGATCAGGATCGAGTAGCGGTTCCGGCTCAGGATCGGGTAGCGGTTCGGGATCGGGATCGGGTAGCGGTTCGGGAACGGGATCGGGTAGTGGCTCGGGATCGGGTAGCGGTTCGGGATCAGGATCAGGCAGCGGTTCGGGAACGGGATCGGGTAGTGGTTCCGGCTCGGGATCGGGTAGTGGCTCCGGCTCAGGGTCGGGTAGTGGCTCCGGCTCAGGGTCGGGTAGTGGCTCCGGCTCAGGGTCGGGTAGTGGCTCCGGCTCAGGGTCGGGTAGTG
>DASZTS010000023.1:0-437206 GCA_035547915.1 Pirellulales bacterium
GCGGACGATTCCCAGAAATCAATCGCCTCGCGCGAGCGCGGCCGGCTCGGCGGCCGATAGATTTTCCAGCGCGTTGCAAGCCGCTTCGACGCCGTCCTCGTGCCGCATCTGTTCGGCGACCTGCTGCGCGCGCTGAGCGTACCCCGGTTCGGTGAGCAATTGCCGCAGTTCGGCGGCCACGCGTTGCGGTGTGTAGCGACGCCGCGAGATGACACGAGCGATGCCCAGCCGGCGGACACGTGCCGCATTGTCGGGCTGGTCCCATGCGACAGGCATAACGAGCATCGGACGGCCGCTGCGCATCGCCAGCCCCGTCGTGCCCACGCCGCCGTGGTGCACGATCGCCGCCGCGCGCGGAAACAGTGCCGAAAAGCGCGCGTAGTCGAACGCTACCACCTCCGCGGGCAAATCGCGCGGCCGGTTGGCGGGATGGTTGAGGATCAACACCGCACGGCGGCCCAACAACCGCGCCGCCGCGGCGCTATGCTCGTAGAACGAGCCGGCGTCGACCGATACTGCCGTGCCCAGGGTGAAGACGATCGGCGGAGGGCCATCGTCGAGAAATCGCAGCAAGTCGGGCGGCAACTCGGCCGAACCGTGGCGATCGTAGATCGGAAATCCGGTGATGACCGTTTGTGGAGGCCAGTCGGGTTGCCTGTCGGCCAACATCTTGGAGAACAGCGCCAGCACGAGGCGCGGCGAATGGCAGTCGCCGAGCGGGTTGTCGTCGGTCGGCGGCAGGCCCAGTTCGGTTCGCAACGCATACCAAGGCCGAGCGAGAAAGCGAGTGGTCCGTTTACTGAACGCGAGCACTGGGCCCCAAAACGCCGGGCCGAGGAAGCGTAGCCGTTCGAACACCTTCGGCGCGATCGGCAGCAGGGGCAGGTCGCAGGCGGAGAAGAAAAACAGCGGCATGTGGATCGTCGAGACCCAGGCGATGCCCGTCTTCTCGGCCACCAGCCGTGCGGCCAGCGACACCTGCGACACCAGCAGATCGGCTCCCTCGACCGCCGCCAGCGTATCGGCGTAAGAGTCGTGTAGCGACGGCAGAGCCCACTCGCGGGCCAATCGAATCAGACCACGGCGGAGATCCATGTAACGCCGCATCGTCTGCCGGTCGGCGATCCAGTCCGAGTCGGGCCGTACCGGGCGAAAGCCAAGCCCCAGCGATTCGACCTTCTCTTGATAGCAGCGGCTGGTGGCAACGATGACTTCGTGGCCGCGGACCTGCATCCCCAGCGCGACGGCCAGGTAGGGATGTAAGTCGCCCAACGAGCCGATCGCTGTGAACACGACTCTCCGCCGAGCGGCGCCCGCTGGCCGCTCGATCCGAGCGCCTAGATTGTCGTCGCGCAAGCCGATCGTCATCGGGCGATACCATCGGCACCGTGTTCTGCTACTACCCGCTCCGGTTCCCAAAACCGGACGGTGCCGTCGCTGCCGCAGCCGGCCAGCGTTTTGCCGTCTGGGGCGTATTGCAACCAGAAGGTGAAGCTCGTGTGTCCTTCGCAGGAGCCTTTTTCGGTCCAGGTCGAGGTGTCCCAGAGCCGCACCGACCCATCTCCGCGACCGACCGCCAGCGTTCCGCCATCAGGAGACAGCGCCAAGGGACGAATCCAACTCGCATGCTGTAGCGTCCGCTCCTCGGCTAGCGTTTCGACGTTCCAGACTTTGACGGCGCCCGCGGAGTCGCTGGAGAAGAATCGCTCCCCGTCGGGCATGAAGACGATGGACCACACGGCCAGACGATGTCCGGCGAGCCGCGCGCGGACCCGGCCGGTCTGTCGCTCCCAGACGATGAGTTCGCCTGGGTCTCCCGTAGTCCAGTTTCCGCCACCCGTCACCAGCCATTTTTCATCCGGCGAGATGCTCGCACAGTAAATCTGCTGTCGGTGCTCCTGCCAACTCCCCTGCTCTTGGCCCGTCGCCGCATCCCAAACCTTCACCAGGCCGCCATCGCAAGCGCTGACCAGGGTCTGACCCGCGTCGGCGAAGAGCACCGCCGACAGCGCGCCCGGATGCCTGAGCAACGTTGTACGGGTTTGCCCCGACACGGCGTCGCATAGGAAAATCCGGCCATCGTCGCCTCCCGTAGCGAGCGTCGCACCGTCTGGAGAAAACGCCGCGCAGCGCGTCGTAGGATGACCAGCGCGCGTGACGAGCAGTCGTTTGCTCTCGACGTCCCACAACTCGAACCGGTTGTTGCGGCCGCCGACGAACAGTCGCCGACCGTCGGGCGGATAGACGGCCACCCAAGCCGAATCGTCTCGCCCGGCGATCATCCCCACAGGACTTACGCTAAAAACTTCGAGCTGCCACGCGAGCAGCCGGCCGTCGAGTCCGGCCGAATACAACCCGCTCTCGTCGTCGAAAACCAAGGCCGCGACCGACTCCTCATGTTTCTTGACCGACTGCAAGAAGTCCCACGACGCGGAGTTCCAGATCTTGATCGTCCCGTCCCAACTGCCGGCTGCCATCCGCCGGCCGTCTCGTGAGAAGACGATCGACCATATGGCGAAGGGGTGCGTGCCGAGCTGAGTCGGCGCGCGATCGGCGACGAGGTCGTGGACGTGCACTGTACCCGCAGCCGTCGCGATTACGAGTCGTTTACCATCCGGCGCGTAGGCCAACGCTGTTACCCTCGCATTACCCGCACGGATGGTCTTGGCGGTCGATTCCGATGTCGTAGGGACGTCGTGCTGCCGGTCGACCCGATAGAGCCGGACGTTCGTACCATGCGAGGCGATGGCCAGTTGTTGGCCATCGGGTGAGAAGGCCACGGTTTGTACCGGGCTCGCAGCCGCAGCGAATTCAAGAATGCGTTTGCCTGTGTCGCTATTCCAGACACGGACGGCGCCGCGCGCAGTGACTCCCGCCAACGACCGGCCGTCGGGCGAGAAGGCCAGCGTGACCGTGCGCTCCCGTGTCGCCTCGTCTCGAAACCGGAGGCGATCTGCATCGAGGTTGAGTACGGCGACATTCCCGTCCGCGGTGGCATAGGCCAGCGACCGAGCATCCGGCGAGAGCACAGCACAGGCCGGTTCGCAATTCGTCTCTGCGACGAGCCGAGGTTCCTTCGTATCACTATCCGCCCCGGGTGCATCGGCGGCGTCTGTTTTTGCGTGCGGCGACCTGCGCCCGACCGGGCGCTGCCAGACACGGCCGTTGACATCGACCGAGCGGAGTTGCCGGCCGTCGGCCGACAGCGCCATGCCGAAGGTACGGGGAAGGCGCGACAACTCGACCGGCTCGGCCTGCAACTTGCGAGGTGCGGGCCGCCGATCATCGAGTGTTTGGTACGCGGGCGAAGACTGGGCTATCGACAGTTGCACCAGACAGCCCAGCGCCAGCCACGCGCTGCCGAGGTGGATTCGAAAACCGTTCATGGCAGCTCACTTGTCTGAAGAGTCCTGCGGCGTGCCGGCCACAAAAAAGCTCTCGTGCACAAAACCTGTCAGGATGCGACTGGCCGGATCGTGCGTCCAGTAGTTTCCGTCGATCACGAACTTGTAACGGTACGCGCCCGGTTGGAGCGTCACGTCGGCGACAAAGACTCCGTCTCCGTCCGGATCGGTCATCGGGTGCGACGAGGTGCTCCAATCGTTGAACGTTCCGGCCAGATTCACCGTGCGGGCCTTGCGGTCGGGCCGGTAGGTAAAACGCGCGCGGTAGCTGCCATCACCGACGGGCGTGATAAGCGGCAGCGGCAAGGAGAGATCTTGGTTGAGGAAGATCCCCTCGAAGTAGCCGATCATCATCTCGTTCCAGGTCTGCTCGCCCCAACGCACGGCGGCCGTGGGATCGGGATTCGATCGGTTGCCCGCGGAGTTGTCAAACTCGGCGATGCAACGCAGCAGGGTTCCCTCTGGCAGGAATTTTGGCTCGGCGAACTTATAGTTGTTCTGCCAGTTGAAGTCGTAGTGCGGCACGTCGAGCAAGATCTCGCGCGAGCCGTTGGGATAGGTCACTTCGGCGCGGAACGATTTGCCCCGGTAGTGCATGTGAGGCGCCAGGGTATACAGTTCCATGTCGTGCGAGAAGCGATGAGCCGCTTCCACGCGATAAGCGGCGGCGTGCGGCGGGATCTCGAAGTCGAGGTTGGCAGCCGCGCCCGTCTGCATGGTACGGCGGACCTTGGCCTGATCGGCGAAATAGAGGCCGATCTGGCTCTGATCCTGCCGCTCCGTCCCGTCGGGCGTGTAGTGGATCTGAAATACGAACGTCGAGCCCGGCGGAACGTAACGGGCCACGCCGTCGTCGAGTTGCATGGGGGGCGAGCCGGGCACATACCCGCCCACGGTTTCGAAACCCACGCCTCGTTCCTTGAGAATCGGGTCGCCTCCGGGGGGCTGGATGAAGACGATGATGTGATGTACGACGCTCCGCACGCCAGGGCGGATCTCCGATGCGCGAATCCACTTTCCCTCCGTAAAACCGGGATCGACGGCCACGTATTGATAGTCGACCACCCCGGTCGGTGGAATCGTGATCGGCTCGGGGATCGTCAGCAACACGTCGGGGCGGCCCAGCGCCCAGCCTTCGACGAATTGGCGCGGTGGCGGCAGATCACCGTCGTCGCCGCGTGGCACGCCGTTGTCGACCCAGCGAGCGAGCAGTTCTTTCTCGGCCGCCGGCAGCCGGTTGTCGTTGGCAAAGTGACCATATTGTGGATTCGCATGCCAAGGGGGCATCCGCTCTTGCTCGACTACTTCCCGGATCGTCTCGGCCCAGGCCGCTACGTCGTCGTACGAAGCGAGCGCGAACGGCGCGATGCCTCCCTCGCGGTGACACTCCAGGCAACGACGCTCGACGATCCGCGAAATCTGTCGGGCATACGTCACGTCGCCTCGCGGCTCCGTGCGCGAGACACGGCCGATGTGACACCCGATCGACGCCGTGTGGTTCTCGGTCACCGGCCGACCCGCCAGCAGATCGTCGACGGCCTGCGCGACGTAATGTTGTGCCGCCTCCTGCCGCGCATAGCCGATACCGAACTGGTCGTCGATTCGCCCCCAATAGCGGACCGTGCGGTCGCGATCAAGCACGAACGCTTCGGGAGTCCGCTCCGCGCGGAATTGGTCGGCCACGCGATTGCCCGGATCCTTCAGCAGGGGATACGTGATCCTGAGTTGGCGCGCAAAATGCGCCAGCTCGGTCGGCGTGTCTTGCTGATTGGCGTCGATGCCGATCACGGCCACACCCCGTGATTTGTACTTCGCAGCCAGATTCTCCAAACGCGCGGCATACAATTTCGATAGTGGGCAGTCGACGCCTAGGAAGGCGACCACGACCACGGGTTGATCGATGAAATCGGTCAACGCATAATCCTTGCCCTGGTGGTCTGACAAACGAAAGTTTTCGATGTGCCGCCCAAGTCGTTCGTTGGCCGCACCCGGCGGAACGCCCGTGGATTGAGAATTCAACGACTTCTGTTGGGCCCATGTGCGCACGGCGAGCGGCGCGGCGATGGTGGAGACTACGAGCACCAATAACATCGCCAAGCCGGAGCTGTTGAAACGGAAGTGGGCCGGCTCGGCGTCCAACAAACGCATCACGCGGCGTTTGAACTCCGACTGGCTGCCGCCGGAAGCCGCGAGCCCCAGCGCCTGCTGGGAGGGTCTCTTTCGCACGGTTGTGGCCAGTTCGGCCATGCGGACCAGGGCATCGGCATAGTGCAGACGCTGCCAACCGGCGGCAAGCACCAAGTCGTCGCTGGCGTTCTCGCGCTCGATGCCTATGTGCCGGCTGACGTACCACACGGCCGGATGGAAGAAGACGATCGTTTCCGCCAAGCGTTGTAACAGGTTCACCAATGGGTCCCAGCGACGTAGATGGGCCAACTCGTGAGCGAGCAAGGCTTCGACCTGTTGCGGTGTCAGTCCGCTGGCCAACCAGGCCGGCAGGAGGATGATGGGCCGCACGATGCCGACCACCACTGGCACGGAGACGCGCCGACAATAGGCGACGGCCGGCGCGGCTCGCAAGCCCATCCGCTTTGTTTGCCGCGCGATCGCCGCGAGCAGGTTCGTGTCGGCAACCGCGACTGATGTGGCACGCAGCCGGTGTCCGCCCCAGACGCCGGCTGCCAGACGTGCGAGCAAGGCTAGCACGCAAACCAGGTACGCTCCGGTGATGTACGGAGCCACGACCGGGAGCCAGTCGCCCGCGTTTTGCCGCTCGGCGGTCGGCACCGTTGACGTCGAGCTGTTGTGGGCCGGCGCCCGCTTTTCGTTGTTACGTCCGAACCTCGCAGGTGCATGTTCTTCCCGGGCATTGTGCGACCGCCCCGCCGCGCTGGCGATGTTTGAAGAAGAACCGTCGCCCGGTTCCGTTCGTTCGCGGGCCTGCGACTTCGCCAGGTCTTCTAAGGCGGCCATCGCGACGAGATCATCGTGCGGTGCCGCAACGTCGTCGCCGGCCCGGCTCTCATTCATTCCTGAGGGCATCCGCAACAAGGCGAACGTCGCTGGCAGGCAGCACACCATCGCCAGCAGGGCTACAACGTACAGCAGGTATCTGTGACGGGCTTGCGCCGTGCCGCGGAGCAGAAGATGCTCGACGCCGCACGCAGCGATCGCCACGAGAGCGCCTTGCCAGAGGAAGTGGAGCAGCGTTTGCACGAAGCGGAGCGAAAACGATTCGTCGAGCCAGGCGAGCGCGTTCATGGTTTTCTCGATCGAGCCGATCGGTTCAGGCGTCCTTTAGTTTCTGGTCAATGATCCGGCGCAGCTCCTCGAGTTCGCCGGGGTCGATGTTCCGCACGTCGAAGAGTTTCAATACGACGGCCGACGTCGAGCCGTCGAACACCCGATCGACGACGTCGCTCAACACCCGTTCCGAGACGGTCGCCGCATCGACTCGCGGCGAGAAGAGAAACGAGTTGCCTCGCTTCTTGCGGCTGAGGTAGCGCTTCTCGACCATCGTGTTGAGTGTCGTGATGACCGACGTCTTGGCCAGTTCTCGCCCCTCCTCGGCGAGTCCACTCTGAATGTCGCGCGCCAGCCGCGGCGATCCCTCGCGCCAGAGGATTTTCAGGATCAAGAGCTCCAGTTCCGTCGGATGTCTGGATGCCGGTCGTGCCATGCGTCGTACCTTCCCGCCACTCGTCTAGTTTTATAGACATTAAGGATTCTGTCTGCCGCTGTCAAGCATTTCGTCTATAAAACTAGACGTCGCTTTCGGCACCCCTGCCCTGCCCCGCTCTGCCTTGGTTAACTCTCGACGCCCAGTCGATAGCGATCGAACCGCGCAGCCAGCAGCCGTGCCCGCCGAGTATCAATTCCGTGGGCTGCTACGATCGTCAGGCCCAGAGCCCAATCAGGCGGACCGGGCAGCCGATGCGCAGCCAAGTCATGACGTTATCAGTCGTCGTCAAATCCCGAGGAGGGGCGGTCGACCGAAGCAACGGCCGATCGGTTGTTGTGCCGGGCAATGCCCCCTACTCTGGCAGGTCGAAGGGACTGTCGGGATCGTAGTAGAGTGCGTCGATGGGCGACCATTGGACCTGGTCGGGGTCGGGAAAGGCGGCGAGCGTCCACCCGAGCATGGCGACGCCGATCTCGAACGTCTCGTTGTACTCCATGCGGAACGAGTGCGGCCCGCTCGTCAGATCCAATTCGACCTGCTGCCACCTCGCGTTCTGCCCCCAGCGGTCGAGCACCTGCCTCCCGTCCACCCACAGCCGCACGCTGTCGTTGGTGAACAACACGAGCAGGTAACGGCCGGCGAGCGGCGCGTTCAAGAAACCGGTCCAGCGGGCGGAAAAGAAATTGCGCGGAATCACGGGATCGGGCGAACCTTCACCGTAGTAGAAATTGATCGCGGCTTCGGCCCGCTCGACCCGCTTGTTCTGAAAATCGGCCCCATCGAAATAGCGAGCGGCGACGCCCGGTCGCAGTCGCGAAAGTGGATAGCCGGGTACGTTCTTGATCTCGTCGGCGAGCGGCGACGGTACCCCCCCTGCCCTGCCGACCTTCGCCGCCCGCAAATAACAGTACTTCGCCTGCAACTGGCACTGCGTTCGATAAAAGGCGTCTTGTTCTGTGGCGGCGGCTTGCCACCAGGCCATCACCAGCGTGGCCCATTGACTGAGATCGGCTTGCACTTCGAGTTCCAGGCGGGCGATGTCGGCGTAGCGCGGATCGCCTGCCGAGGCCAGCTTGGCCAGCCCCTCCTTGCGATCGCCCAACACCAGTACTTCGTACTTGCCGGCGGCCAGCTTCGCCTCGTCGTCGACGGCCGCCTTCTTCAACGCCTTTTGGTAGGCCGCCGTGCGCGCGGTTTGTTCGCGCAGGGCGGCTCTGCAGCGGTCGGCCTGGGCCATGAGGTCCTTGTCTCTGGTTTTGCGGGCGAACGCGGCGGCCTTCTCCGCGGCTTGGCTAGCGATAGCCCCCTTCCCTTCGGCAGCGGCACGGTCGGCGAGCGCCGCCGCCTGCAACGAGCCGATGGCATAAGCCGCCGGGCTGGTTGCGTTCTTGCCGGCCGCTATCAGAGCCTTGAGCTTGATTTGATAGGGATCGACGTCGAATTGCCGGCAAACTTCGGTGGCTACCTGATAGGCGCGTCCCATGTTGCCTTGGGCCGCCGCCGCAGTACCGACCATATCGAGCGTCACATAACGCAGATCGGCCGTATCGGCCCCCTCGCGCGCCGCGTTGAACAATCGGGCGGAGAGTTTTTGGGCGGCATCGGGCGTCTTAGCGGCGGAGATCGCCTTGCCATGAAGCTGCGCGAACCGTTCGTTCGCCGCGATGAGCGCCTTGCCGGCGGGCGGTGTCTCACGCCGCGGTTGTGTGAGTTCCGGATGCGGGACATTACTCACCAGCGCCGACGGCGGTGGCGGGTTGCCGGCCGACGGCTGGCCACTCATTTTGGGTGTCTTTGTTTCCCTGGGGGGCCGCGTTTGCGGCGCCGGTCGCAGTCGGGGCGTGCCGGGCCGTTTATTAGGCACCGGCTCGGGATCCACTGGGGCTGGTGGATCGGCAGGTGGTTCTGGGACCGGTGATGGTTTGACGGTTTCCGGCACAGGTTCCGGCTTCTCCGCGGGAACCGTCTCACGATCGGCCTTACCATCTGTGGTCTCGACCGGTTTGGACACGACCACGATCGGTTGCGGCGCGGGCTCGATCAGGTCGCGGGCGGCATACACCACCGCCCCGAGCACGGCCGCCGCCACGGCCAACCCCGCCCATATCGCTGGCTCGCGCCGCGAACGTTTTCGTCGCGTGCGGGACGGTCCCACCGATTCGTGGTCCGCAACGGCGATCAAGTTCGAAGCGGCCCCCCTGCCCTGCCCCGATTCTTCTACGAGCATCTGCTCGACTTGCACGGGTTGTGGTTTCGACGGGACCACCGGAGCCGGTCTTGGCCCCCTTCCCTCCCCTGCCGCCGTACCCTCGCCCGCGGCAGTCCCCTGCCCTGCCCCGCTGTGTACGGCTGGTCTATCGCCTTCGGACGGTTCCTCGTGGTTGCCCGGCGCCGCCTTGGCTTTGAGCGACGCGTCATAGGCGGCCTTTTTCTTGCCATTGAGGAGGGTCAGCCGCGCCGACGCCAATTCGTTGAGTAACTTCTGTGAGAGAGCCGAGTGCTGTCCGGTTTGAAATGTGCGTACGTGGGCCATCTGCCGATCGGCCGCGCTGGCGATCGTATCGGCGTCGTCTTCAAAAAGTCCGACGCCGAGCAGCCGGTAGTGGTTGGGCGGCTGTTCCCCGGGTGGGATGCCCAGCCATTTACGATACGGATCGAAATCGTCCGGCATGCTCTTCGCCTTCCGACGCTGTAACACTCACCCGTTGATTATCGGGGGGAGCCGCCGGAGCGGCAACCGGCGTGCTCGGAGTAGGGGCTGCAAGGTTCGGGGTTCCAAAAGTTCAAACGGCCAACGTTCGGTCGCGGCCCAAACGAGCCATGGCCCAGCGAGCCTGCCCCGCTCGATCTCGAAAAGCCTCTTCACAGCCGTTTGCCAGCGACTACAATCGGGGAAAATTAGACGTTCCGGGAAGTGTTTTAGTTTCGTTGTATCAATTGGTTTTCGTTTATGGGCTGCCGCGGGTCGGTCGGCAAGACTGGGCCGCTGTTTACGACCCGTTGCTTTACGCCTTGAAGGAGATCGCTCATGTCACGAACCATGCAACCTCTCATGCGTACCGCGGCTTTCGCCGGCTTCGTGCTCGTCGCCGGATTGGCGGCCGACAAGGGTACCGGCATCCTATTTCCCGATTTCTCGAAGCCGTCCAACGGCACCTATGAGAAGCCGGCCGCCGAGATCGGCAAAAAGACGACCGACGAGGCACCTTGGAGCGTCACCACGGTCACGTCCTCGATCGGTGGCAAGCCGGTGGCTGGCAAACCCGTTAGCATCACGGGCGAAATCATCGACATCTCGTGCTATTTGCAGGTGGGGAAGCACGGCGATAAGCATAAAGACTGCGGGAAGAAGTGCGCCAACAACGGACAGCCGATCGGCCTGCTGACCGAAGACGGCGACGTCTATACGCTGATCGATGAAGAGCACGATCCCCGCCGCGACGGCTTCACCGAAGTCCGCAAGGAACTCATCAACCACATGGCCGATGTGGTGAAAGTACACGGCACCGCCACGGAAGTCGCCGGGCAGAAGGCGATTTATATCACCGGCACGGCCAAGCCCGCCAAGAAGTAAAACACACCGCGAAGGGGGCGGCGCCACATACCGCGGCGCCGATACCCGGATGCCGCTGCGCGGCCCAGCCTGTAAAGCACGTGTCGCTTGACGCGCGCTCGATTATTCCGTGGGGCGAAGCCTCATGCCCGGTTCCGGCGGGAACGGCCCGCACTACTTCGAGAGATTGCCCCTATGATCGGTTTCCTTCGTGCCGCGCCGGCAGTTGCCCCGCTGGTTTTGTTATTGTCTGGTTTTGCCGCCGCGCAGGAGTTTGGTGAAAAGCCGCCCAAGCCGCCGCTCGGGCTGCCGGCCCTTCCCTGGCCGGAGGAAAATGCGTATTCGAAGGAAAAGGCCGAACTCGGCTGGCTCCTGTATTTCGATAAGCGGTTGTCGGGCGACAATAGCGTCTCGTGCGCGAGTTGCCACGCGCCGGAGAAGGCGTTCACCGACGGCGCCGCGGTCTCGATCGGCATCAAGGGTCAAAAAGGCGGCCGCAGCGCGCCCACCGTGATCAACCGCTTTTACAGCACCTTGCAGTTCTGGGACGGCCGCGCCGAGTCGCTGGAAGAGCAGGCCAAGGGGCCTATTGCCAACCCGCTGGAAATGACGCTCGAGAAGGAGGCCGACAGGGCCCACGAGGGGAGCGTGTCGCGGCTGAAAGCCATCCCCGGTTACGTCAGCCGTTTCAAGAAAGCTTTTGATTCCAGCAAGATCGACATCAACCACGTGGCCAAGGCGATCGCCACGTTCGAGCGCACGGTTTATTCGGGAAACGCACCGTTCGACCGCTACGAGAACGGCGATAAGGACGCCATGACCGAAGAGCAGATTCGCGGGAGGGATGTCTTCTACAACAAGGCCACCTGCGATAGCTGCCACATCGGCTTCAACTTCACTGATGGATCGTTCGCCAACATCGGCATCGGCATGGACAAGAAAGATCCCGATCTGGGTCGCTTTCTGGTCACCGGTCGCGACGAAGAACGCGGCGCGTTCAAGACGCCGACGCTCCGCGAGATCGAGCACACCGGCCCCTACATGCACGACGGCCGTTTCAAGACCCTGGAAGAAGTGGTCGACCACTACGACAAAGGCGGCATCAAGAACAACTGGCTCGACGACCGGATGAGGCCGCTCAAGCTAACGAAGCAAGACAAGAGCGATCTGGTGGCCTTCCTGAAGGCGCTCAGCGGCGAAGGGTGGCAGAAAGTCAAGGAACCGACCGAGAAGCAATTTCCGAAGTGAGCGGTCCGGCAAGCCGGACGTCACGGTGTCGCCGGACCCGATTCGGTCCCCTGCCCCATTCGTTGCACCTCGTCCTCGCCCGGCAGGCCGAAGGAATAGAGCGCGCCGGTGCGCTGTTTGGGAAAATACCCTTCGAAATCGAGGGGCGTGAGGAGCGTGTTACCCGTTCCCACATAAACCCGGCCGCGCGACACGCTGGGACCCGCCCAGACGGGCCCTAACTCGATCTCTGTCAGAACGCTGCCGTTCTGCGCATCGAGAGCCACGAGCCGGCCGCTGGCAACTGTGGTGAAATAGACAACGCCGTTCGCAACCGCGATACCTGATGCGACCGGATCGCCCACGTCTCGATAGACGGGCTTGGGCGGTGGCCCGCCGAGTTCGGCGACCTTGGGCCGCTCGTGTCGCCAGCGCTCGTGCCGCGTGTCGATACTAATGGCTGTCACTCGTCCGCCGGTCGGGGGCGACGCGCTGGCCGGCCGGGTCTCTTGTGTTCCCATCCGCAGGGCGTCGATGCCGTTGGCGAAGATGGTTTGTCCATCGGTAGCACATCCCGTCTGCAAGCCCCCGATCGGGCTGGGCAAGGCGAGCATGCGACGGTCGGGCGCGGGCATCAATGGATAGCTCGGCGGGCCGGCGTAGACCGGTGTCTGTGCCACGATGTCGCCATCGTCGGCCCGTAACACATAGAAACCGCCGTTCTTGCATCCCACGCCGACGACCGTGGTGGTCTGTCCACCCGTCTCGATGCGATAGACCTTGGGCGTATCGCCGATCGATTGGTCTTTGTATCGGCCGTCTGCCGGATCGTAGGCCCGCATGCCCATCGTCCAAACGTCGCCCGCGTTGAGTTGCGTAATCCACTTTTCGTGGCCGTCGCCAACATCGAGCGCGATCACGGCGCACGATTCGTCGGTGGCCAGCCGCGGATTGTCGGCCGTCGGTCGTCGTGGTGCGGTGTTCACGTCGGTGCCGAAGAAGATCGTCTTCGACGCGGCGTCGTACGACGGCGTGCTCCAAACACAACTCGTCCCCGGCCCGAAGTAGAACACGTGCTCACCCCACGTATCGCGAATGGTGATCGGCGGATCGAGTGGCTCCGGCTTGGGACCCACGTCGTACTTCCAGACGATCTGGCCGTCTTTCGGGTCGAGTGCCATCACGAAGCCGCGTCCGTTGTTGCCGCGATAAAGCGGCAGGGCCGACACGACCTGTTCGATCGTCCCGCCGGCGACGATCAGCTTGCCGTCGGCTGGAATTGGCGACGCGAAGAACACGTTGAGCGAATGACTGCCGGGAAATTTCTTGGAGCGGGCGTCGATCTTCCATCGTTCCGCACCGCTGGTCCGATCGAGCGCGTAGAACGAGCCCCCTAAGTCGCCGAAATAGACCGTGTCTTCGCTGACGAGGGCCGATGCCATCACGCCGTTCGCGGCCGATTGAAAACGAGCGTTGCGCTCTGCGTTGCTTTGCGGCTCGCTCTGCTCAACCTGACCATAACGCGGATTGCGATACATCCAAGCCAGCGTTCCATCGGGGCACAACTTGTAGAATGCTGGGTCGGTGGCCGTGCCGAAGTAGACGTGTCCGTTCACGACGACCGGCGTGGCATGGATCACGCCTATCTGGGTCGCCGATCCGCGCGGCGGAAATCGCCACTTTTCTTGGAGTCGCCCGGCGTTCGTTGGGTTGATGCTCGTTTCGCCCCCGTTGGCCCGGCTGCCGGCCACGTCGTGGTTGTACATCGACCAGTCTTGGGCATCCGGCGCGGGCTCTGCGGCAGCCAATCGGGCAACGAGGGCCAAAATGGCCGCCGCGGTAACCAGCAGGCAAGAGAGTGCGCGGTCTCGTGCCCCATCCGGAACGCCGCCTACAATGCGGTTATGGGGCTCAGGTTTCGCCCGATGGTGGTGGTGTGCGGCTGTTGATTCCATTGGTTCTGCTGTGGGCGGCGCCGGCCTCGGCGCTGGGACTGGTTTTGGCGATCGGCGCGCTGGCGAGCGGCGGCGGATTGCGGCGCCGCGGCCGGGTGCTCGAGATCCACGGCGGATTGGCCGGCCGTTTCCTCGAGTCGTGCCCTGGCGACCCGATCGCAATGACGCTCGGTCATACCGTCGTGGGCCGCACGCCGGCGGCCCTTGATCTTACCCGGCGGCACGAATGGGTGCACGTGCGGCAATATGAGCGCTGGGGGCCGCTCTTCATCCCGGCCTATTTGCTTTCGTCGCTGTGGCTCTGGGCCGTCGGCCGCGATCCCTACCGCGACAACCCGTTCGAGGTCGAAGCCTTCCGCGAGGCGCCGTAAGGCGGAGTTGGCCCGGCCCGGAATGCTGAGGGGCCGTGAAAAGGCGTCAGCCAAAACTGTCAATGAGCATGCCTATTACGAGGTGCCAGCCGTCGGCCAGCACGAAGAGCATCAGCTTGAGTGGGAGCGAGATCAAGACCGGGGGCAACATCATCATGCCCATCGAGATCATCACGCTCGAAACGACCATGTCGAGGATCAGGAAGGGCAGATAGATTTGGAAACCGATCAGAAACGACGTTTTCAGCTCGCTCAGCATGAAGGCCGGCAAGAGGGCCGTGAGCGGCACGTCGTCGTAGCTTTGTGGCGTGGGCGTGTCGGGCGAGTATCGCAGAAAGAGCCATACGTCGTCGCTGTTGCCCGTCCGATCGATCTGGGCACTCATGAATCGGCGCACGGGCCTCATGGTAGCGGTCCAGGCATCTTCGAGACCGATACGCTTTTCGGTGTAGGGACGGATGCCCTCGTCGTACGCTTCCTTCCACACGGGCGACATGATGGCCAGCGTGAGAAAAAGAGAAATCGATGTGATCACTTGACTGGGTGGAAGCTGCTGCGTCCCGAGCGCCTGCCGCAGCAAGCTGAGCACAACGATGATGCGTACGAAGCTCGTGGTCATCAGTAGCACGGCGGGCGCGAGGCTGACGACCGTCAGCGTCAGCATGATCTGCAAGGCGGAGGTCAGCCCTTCGGGGCTAGTCCAAGCCGTCGGCCCGCCCGACAACATGTTCGGCAACTCGACCCGCGCGGGGCTATTGGCGCCGCGTTCCTGCGACCAAGCAGTGTGCATCGGCTGCGCCAAGATCGCGAACAGGGCGAGGACGAAGATTGCGGTGGCCCCTCGCGCGCCCTGCCTGCCGATCGTTCGCGTAAGGGCTCGACGCAGCCACGGTCTATTGACCGGCAGAGAGCCATTCAAAACGCTCTCCCCCCCTACCCCGCCCTGCCCCGCTTTGCATGGTCTCACTGAGCGACTCGCCGCTGAGCGAGATGTGTAGGATGGTTGCCGATCGGCTCTCATGTCGCCTCCGAATCCGCAGGCTTTTCACGTGAGAATTGCTGGAAGATCTGGCGAAACGATGCCGTGGCACTCTGCGGGTGCGCCTGGCGGCAGAGACCGGCCAGCCGATCGACCTCGACCGGGTCGGTGATCTCGGTGAGCGTTTCGGCGCAGCCGGGCGCCACGTGCACGAGGAGCAGTTTGTTTCCGCAACGGACAAGATGGGCGTACTGACGCGCGGCAAGCGGTGTCCGGCCTAGCACTTCGACCACATCGGATGGCAGTGCGGAGGGGCCTTGCGGCAGGCCGCGCCGGACGGCCCAGGCCGCCACGAAGAAAAGCCCCAGCACGATGGCCAGGCTCATCAGTCCGGTGGCGAAGCCGGATGCCGGCCGGAACGGGCGTTCCTCATTGGCTTTTTCGCCATCGCCGCCGCGACCATCGCTTTGCGGCGGCAATGGTCGGGCATCGTCGTTGGCTAGCTGGCGAGGTGGCCCGCCAGCGTGCATTGTATTCCCATCTTTGCCACGGCCGGAGGCGCCAGCTTCGGCGCTATAACTGGCACGGCGAGCGCTTGGCGCTTCGGCCTGAAGTTGCGGGCAGATATGGCCCAAAAAGACGCCGATCGCCACCAGCGCCGGCAGGCGCGACCATAAAAGCGATCGATCAGGCGTCAACACATTCACAGGCATCCATGCCTTCGCCGGCGGCGCTAAGTGGTCCGTTCGCCGGTGATCAACTCGGCCACGCGGACACAGAAATTATCGTTGAGCACCAGCACTTCGCCCTTCGCGATGAGCCGCCCGTTCACAAAGATATCGACCGGATCACCGGCGAGCTTGTCGAGCGGCACCACCGACCCCTTGCGCAACTTGAGCACATCTTCCAGGTACATCTGGGTACGGCCGAACTCGATCCGCAGGTCGAGTTCGACGTCACGGATTAGCTCGAGCGTGGCCCGCTCAGTGCTAGGGGCGGCCCCGGCGAACTCGTCGAGCTGGAAGGCTCGAACGGCGGCGGCCGCCGAAACGTGAGGTTCGTCGATCGAAGCGATCGCCTCTTGCGCCTGCTTGAGCAGCAATTCCACGTCGGCCGAAGCGATCGCCTCTTCGCGCCCCGCGCCAGCCGGTTTGGGGCCGCGCTTGGCCGCAGCCGCCGGCTGTTGTGCGGCAGCAGGCGCGGACGGCGCAGCCGCTTGCTCGGACGGGGGTTGGGTCGCTACGGGTTGAGCTGCGGCGGCAGCCTCGGGAGCCGGCTGACCGGCGAGTGGTAAGTTGGCGCCCGCGTCGGCGAGCAGCCGGGCGATGTCGTCGTTGCCCATCGTTTGCGGCTCGTCGCTCATCGATTCGCCTCATCCATCGGCGGTGCAAATTTCGCCTTGTCGGCGCTGTAAGTAATGTGCAACCCGTCACCGGCTGCACGCTACGGACCGACAACTCGGCTGGGCGTCATGCGCACCGCGCATCATTGTTCGACAGCCACAAAGTCACTGAACACGATCCCTTGCAGGATCGGCTTGCCCAGAGCGCGGTTAGTTTTCTCCAAAATCTGCCTTTTGATCAAGTCCAACCCTGGGTCGGTCAAGTCGGCAAGTTCGGCACTGCGGATGGTGGTCAGCACCTGGTCGCGAATGCGGTGTTTGTTCGTATCGTAACTGGCCGTGAAATACGGCTCCTGTTCCGACGCGATCGTGCCATAGAGGTGGAAATTGATGAGCAGCGTCGTGCTCGAGGCCGGCTGAAAGGCGGTCAGGCTGTATTCGCCCATGTCGGTTTCCAACTCTTCGCCCATGATCGACGCTTCGCCATGCTGGCCATGCTCGCCATGTTTACCATGTTCCTTGGCGGCTGCCGGCTCATGGCCCCCCTCGTGTTTGGCCGGCTTGGCAGGTGCGGTCGCCGTCTCGGTATGGTTCGATTTGTCGGTGGCCATCGTTACATAGACGAAGGCGAACAGGCACTCGGCGCCGATGACGGCCATGATCAGCCCCAGTACGACGACTTTCCAAAACCAGCCCGACTTCTGTCCCGCCGGGGCCGCTTCCGCAGGCGCGGCGGTGGGTGCGGCGGTGGTTGCACTCATGGCAGGTTCTCCTTCTCCAGTTCATGTTCGGGCAACGTCTCGCGACGCTCCCGGAATTCGTTAAGCATGTAGATTTCGACCCACGAATCGCTGACCAGCAGTTGCGGCCGGTTCAACGATCGCGATGAGCCCGACTCGGAGGCGAGCCCCAAGCGAATCCGTTGTGGAGCGATTCCGTGCTCGACCAGGTAGTCCATCGTCTGTCGGCACCGCGCGTAGGCCAATTCCCAGTGATCGTGATAGGGCGATCCCGCGGCCAACGGTCGGTGTGTGGCGTGTCCGCGCACTTCGATGCGCTGCGGCTTGCCCGCCAGCGCCTCGATCGCCAGGTTGAGTTGCTGCTGGTTCTCTTCGGAGAGGTCGGTCGCTCCCTGGGCAAAGTAGATGATGCCGCCGTTGGCCAGTGGCTGCCCGGCCGGTACGCGGGGCACATGCGTGGGCGTGCCGTGTGGGGCGTGCTCGCGCTGGGCGTTGGGCCGGTCATTGGGCGGAGCGCCGGTCATATCGGCAAATTTTGAATTCTTAGGCACGTACGAGCCGAGCGCGCTCTTGAACGGACCGAGGTTCTGTCGCAACGACCGGAGCACGGCCGCTTCCTTGACGGTGTCCTTGTTGCCGGCGATGGAATACATAACGACAAAAAAGGCCATCAGAATGGTGATCATGTCGGCGTACGACATGATCCATTCCGGCAATCCTTCCTCGCATTCTTGTTGCGTCGCCGACATGGCACGGTCGGTTAGGCCGCCTCCTGGGAGGCGTGGGCCAGGCTCGCTGGCAGATAGGCCTTCAGCTTCTGCTCGATGATGCGTGGGCTGTCGCCCGCCTGGATGGCCAGCACACCGTCGAGCACGATCTGCTTGGCGAGCTGTTCCTGGTGGCTCAGGTAGGCCAGCTTCTCGGCGCACGGCATGCAGATCATGTTGGCCATCGCGGCGCCGTACAACGTGCCGACCAGCGCCATCGCCATCGAGGGGCCGATCGAATCGGGATCGTCGAGATTACCCAGCATCAGGATGAGCCCGAGCAGGGTGGCGATCATGCCGAAGGCCGGACCGCAGCGCCCCATGATGTCGAACATGCGCTTGCCCACGTGGTGCCGGGCTTCTTCGGCCTTCATCTCGGTGGTGAGGATTTCGCGGATCACTTCGGGCCGGGTACCGTCGACGGCCATCTGCACGCCGACCACCAGTGAATGGCTCGTCAATTCGGCGAGCTTGCCTTCCAGGGCCAGCAGCCCGTCCTTGCGCGCGACTTCGGCGAGCGAGACGATGGTCCGCACCAGTTCACCCAGGTCTTCGCCCCGATTGACGACCAATTTGAGGCACATCTTGGGGAGCGATAGGAATTTTTTCAGGGGCACCGAGGTCATGACGACCGCCAGGCCGCCCCCCAGCACCATGATGGCGGCGGGAGGGTCGACGAATTGTGCGAGCGAGACGCCGTGGGTGGTACCGTGGCTGCCGGCGAGCAGCAAGGCCACGACCATCAGCGTAAAGCCGCCGATGATGCCCCCGAGTGTCGCGATATCCATGGTTGACGATTTTCCGCGTTGGGAAATAGATGTTTGGATTGCTGGTAATCGACGGTTCGGCGCAAGACCTCATCCATCGTTTCGCGCACCACCAGCCGGTCGCCGCCCACCAGGGTGACGATCGTGTCGGGCCGCGACTCAACGTATTTGATCAGCTCGGCGTTCAGCACAAACGGCTCTCCGCCAAGCTGGGTCAGCTTGATCATGGCACGAAACTCCTGGGCAAACATAGGATAGGAATCGCGCGAGAGCGCAACAAAAAAGCCGCCCATGGCGGCTTTCCCGATGTTGCGGATTGTAACGGCGGTTGCCCGCTGGCGGTCGAGCTTGTTGCCTGCCCTGCTGCGAGACCGGGAGTCCCGCCGGATAACGCCGGGGCGGCACGTAGGTGCTGCCCCGGTTAGTCCTGCCGTTGCATTAAGCCTGCTGCCCCAATTGCAACAGCGAGTTGAATAGGGTCTCGGCCGTATTGATGACTTCGGAGTTGGCCCGGTATTGCGTCGACGAAGTGATCAGATTGATCAGGTTCGTGCTGACGTCGGTGTTCGATTCTTCCAGTGCGCCGGACACGATCGAGCCGATGCCGTCGGCGTTCGGTGTCCCTGTCACGGGCAGGCCGGAGTTCACGCCGGGTGTGTAGAGATTCTGTCCGGCCTGTAGGAGCCCGGCCGGATTCGCGAAGCGGGCCAGGACGAGCTGTCCGAGATCGCGCTGCGTGCCGTTGTCGAACGATCCCTTGATGACGCCGTCGCTCCCTACGGTGTAGCTGGTGAGTTTGCCGGGCGGAAACCCGTCCTGGCTTGTGACCGACAACGACGGGGCTGTCGCCGCCAGGCCGGAGAGTTGCGAGAAATCGAGATTGAATTCGAGCGGTTTGGCCGATGGAACGTGAGCCCGCTGCACCGCCACCGTGGAGTTGGTAGCCGAGACGAATTGGCCTTCCCCGTTGAAGGTGATCAGCCCCGTACCGACGGCGATGGCCGAGCCCGTCGTAGGGTCGTTTTGCGGCGAGTCGGCGTACCATCGGTAGACGGTCTGTGTGCTGGTACGCGCCTGGAGTACGCATGTGACGTTGACGTTGACCGGAATGCCGAGCGAATCGTAGGCCACGAAATTGGCAGAGACGCTCTGGCCCACCGCGGCCTGGGTCTGATTGAAGGTCAAGGGAACGGTTTGCGCCGTGCCGTTGGTCGGCGTGAGCTGGAGCGCCGACAGCCCGATCGAGACGGCGTTGTCGACGCCGGCGTTGCTGACAAACTGAAGCTGACCCTGCGATGTGATCGAGACGCCGGGGGGCAGGCCCGACGAATCGTTCGGTATCGGATTGTTCGGGTCGGGGCCCGGCGGCGATTGAATACCCAACGCCTGGTCCATGAAGTTGGCCAGATCCTGCACGGTGCTCTGCGCCGTTACGCTGAACGTTTGGGGCGCCTGCTGCGTGCCTCCGATCGTGCCGGTGAAGCTCAGCGTGCCGAGCTGGAATAGGTTTTGATACGAGCCGTCGGAGTACTGCAGGACGTTGGTCAAAAGTGTGTTACCGGTGATGGGCGGACCATTCAGGTTGAGCTGCGCGTTGTTGACGATCGCGGAGTCGGGTGTCGTATCCGTGTAGCTCACGTTGGTATTCATATTCGGAACCTCGGCCACAAAGGTCGCGACGTTCGGATCGTTAGCGGACGTGCGGTAGATGCGGCGCACCGACCACTGGCCACTTGTATCGACCGGGAGATTCTGTAGCTCGACCGCACCGTTCACTACGTTAATGGGGCCGAGCAATTGCGTGGGCCGGCTCTCGACGCCATGCCCCGGTCCGCCGATGGCATTGGCATAGGTAACGTAGTAGCTGTAGTCACCGTCTAAAGAATTGGTGTCGAGCGACTGGCCCAGGCTGGTGTCGGCTGCCGTATCGGTGTAGGTCGTGGTCGTGTTGTCTGGAATATCGGCGACGAGTTGATACGAGCTGCCACCGGCCGCCGTGCGATAGACATAACGGTCGGTGTAGGTACCTGTCGGATCGGTCGGAATGTTGTTCAGGGTGACCGATTGCTCGCCCGCGGCGAGCGTGATCGGACCGATCGTTTGCGATGGCAAGCTCTGGGTGTCGGTATCACTTCCCACCGGACCGTTGGCGAAGACAATTTTGTACGAATACGTGCCGCCCGCCGTCATATTGCCGCCCGGTGCGCCAGTGGCCGTAGTACCCGCGCTGAGCACGTCGGGCACGGGAGCCAGCACTGGGGCGGTGGCACCGGTAGGCGCCGTCATCGCCGCGTCGCCCAAGTCTCCGCTCTGGACGATGGCGCCGGTGGTCGCCAGATCGCCGGTCGGAGGGAGCGTGCCCTGCAGCTCCACGTTCTGTGTGGCTTTGGCCACGGCAGTCGAACCGAGCGGGATCGTTAGCGGCTGGAGCTGTGTTGTCTGGATGTTGAAATTGCTATCGACGCCATACCCCATCAGAACCTGCCCGGTGCTGGTGGTGAGCTCGTTCTGCGAGTTTGGGGTGAAGTTGCCGTTGCGTGTGTAAAGTTGCTGGGTTCCCGATCCTTGCACGACGAAGAATCCGTTGCCTTGGATCGCCATGTCGGACGTGCTGGAACTGATCTCCAAGTTGCCCTGCGTGAAGTCGGGCGTAATCGCGGCCACCTGCACGCCCAGGCCGACTTGGGTGGGATTGACACCTCCATTGTCGGTGCTGGGGGCGGCCCCGATCGACATGGTTTGCAAGAATTGCGTGGCGAACTCGGCCGTCGATTGCTTGAAGCCGATTGTGTTGGCATTGGCCACGTTGTTGCCGGTGACGTCGATCGACGTTTCGGCCGCTTGCAGGCCCGAGATCGCAGTGCTGAAGACGGAGGAAAGTGACATAGGTTTTCTCCTGGCAAGGAGCTTAGCAGAGTTGTTTTTGTGACGGACGCGACGACGTTCGGTGTCCCGGTCGACGCTGGGCTCGGTGGCTACGAACCAGTCCCGTCGGTGGTGGTCGAGCTGGCAGCACCGATCGCACTGACTCCGGAGAGCGGCATCGATTGACTGCCCACGTTGAGCGTGGCGGTGCCGTTCGCGAAGCTTGCGCTGTCCACGACTCCGGATACCGCATTGCCGCTCGCATCGATGCCTTGGACCTGCATGCCGATCAAGCCGCTGGCCGCTTGGAAACCCTGATCGGTCGCCACCGCGGTCAACGAGTTCGACAGGTTCGTCGTCGATTCGATGTTGTCGATTTCGCTGACCTGTTGGAGGATTTCATCGCTGTCCGTGGGGTTCATCGGATCCTGGTCTTGCAACTGGGTGATGAGCATTTGCAAGAAATCGTCTGGCGTGATGGCGGTTAGAGCCGACGTGGAGCTAGAACTGGAGTTGGTTCCGCTGGAGCCGGAGGTGCCGCCGACGCTGCCGGTAGACATGGTGTTTTCGTCCTTTTCGTAAAGAGGCGGTGGTGGGCCTGGGCGCCGACTAGTGGGGGGGCGCGATACGGCCCAGGTTTAACGTGTGTGTTTAGACGACGACATTCAGCGCTCCGTTGGTCAGCACGGCTGCGCTCGGCGCCGCCTGGGCATCCCCAGCCGACGTCGCCGATGCCACCGAACCGCTTGGCACATTGGGCCGCCGCGCCGTTTGACTGAAATCGGGATTCCCCTGCGGCGACTGTGGCATGCCGCCCGATCCTTGGCCGGCCACTTGTACATCGAAGTGCTCGATGCGGATGTCTTGTTGCGCCAGGCGCTCGCGCAGGTCGGGGAGGCTGTCGAGCAGCACCTGTTGCGCGGTGCTGTTGTCGGCCTGGATGTTGGCTGTGAGCGCGCCTTGCTTGACGCTGATTTGCATTTGCAGCGAGCCGAGTTCGGGGGGGCTCAGCCGCAGCCGCATCTGACCGCCCTGATCACCCGCTATCTGAAACGCGCGGGCCACGCGTTGCACGAAGCGGGCCCGATCAACCGTGTTCGGGCTAGAACCGGTCGGGCCGTTCGTGCCTCCCGTTTGCGACATGGAGGTCGCAAACGACGAAGGAGTGGCCGACGCAGGTGTCGTTGGCGTGTTGGTTGGTGAGGGCGTGTTCGTGGCCGCCGGCATGCCATTCGCGCCGTTGGGGCTCGCCGAGACGGCCGTGGCCGATTGATCGACGGTAACGCTCGAGACGACCTGCGGTTGGCTGGTCGCGACCGTGGCGACAGCCTGGACGGCTGCCAACGCGGACGCCGCGGCGGCCGGTGTTGTTGACACGTCCGGCGGCGTCGCTTCAGAGGCCTTTGACGTGTCGCTGTTGGCCGTCCAGGGCGCGCCTCCTTTGGCCGTATTCTGTGCGGGGTCGACCGGCGCCGAGGTGCTGGGCAGCGTGGCCTGCGGCGACGGATTGATCGCAGCGGTGTTGATGGTCGACGGATCCGCAGTTGTTCCCGCAGCCGTTGCCGATTGGTCCGCGCTACCGGTTCGCTTTCCGCTTGCGGCCCCTTTGCCGTCCTTGGTTGTGGTCGCCGTGGTATGGCCTGTGGCGTCGAGCGTTGTTACCGCGTTAGCCGCGGCTTGGGCCGTGCCGGTCGTAGACGTACCGGCCGTTGCAGCCTGCGTCGTCGAAGCCGGCGCGGCCGTACTATTGTTTGCCTGCCCCGTACCGTTCCTTTCCGGCGTGGCCTGGTTGCTGCCGGTGGACGAAGTGGGCTGGCCGTTTTGGGCCACGACTTGCGGCTCGGCAGTCGCCGCGGCGGTGGCGGCCGCTGTCGATGCGGCTGCACTATCGTTCTGTGTACTCCCCTGCCCTTGCCCGCTCGCCGTAGCCTGCTGGTTGGTTCCGCTCTGGTTCGAGGATGCCGACGTGTTGCTTCCGTCGTCGTGGTTGGCCGACGATGCCTGGTTATTCAATGCCGTCGCGGCGGAGCCGTCCGCAGACGAGCCGTTGTTGGTCGATGACGTTGTACTGTTGCTATCGCCCGAGTTCGCTTGCGCCGACGACGAGGTGGAGTGCTGGTGTGCTGTGCGGCCGTTGCCCTGCGAACTTGGCGTCGCCGGTGTGCTCGCCTGTTGGCGGGCAGGTGGTGCGCTCGTCGCGGGTGCAGGAGCGGACGGGGCAGCCGGCGCCTGTGCCTGTTGTAGAAGCTGACTGAAAGGGGAGGCTTGCTGGACGGCCTGCGATGCCGGAAGCACCGGCGGCAGGTCGTATGGCACCGCGTTGGATGGCACAGGGGGTGGGAGGAGCGGAGCGGTCATCTGCATGTTCCTAAGGAGCTGTTGCCGCGTCGGGCGCTGGCGCACCGTCGGGTTGCTCCAGCGACTTCTCGGCCTCGTCGGCCAGGTTGATCTCCGGAACTCCCTCGCGAATCTGTTTCAAGATGTTCGCCAAAATCTGAGATTCTTCTTCCGTTTTGAATTCGCCCACAATCTTGCCACGCTTGGCGCTGGGCATGAGCGACAGGATCTTGATGACGTCGGTCATCTCACCTTCCTTCACCATCCGCAGCACCTGCTCCTTGGCCTGCTTGGGTTTCATGTTCTCCAGAATGGTCCGGGCTGTCTCGCGATTCTCCGCCAGCGTTCCTGTCCGCAGTTCGTCGAGCTGGCTGCGAAAGGCGGCTTTGATACGTTCATATCGGTCTTTTTCATCGACCAATTTGGCGTATTCCGTTTTCACCATCGACACGCTGTCATTGAGCGACTGTTCTCGCAGCTCGATGTCGCGACTCTTCAGCGCACGCTCGCGCGCCACGTCCTCGAGCGAAGCCTGCTCGGCGGGCGCGTCATCGGCAGCGCGGTTCGAGCGGCTGGGCGTGGTATCGACGCCGTTGGCCACCGCGATCATCTTTCGGATCGTCTTCTCATCGAGCTTGCCGTGGGAGCGCAAGTAACCCAGCGTTATCGCCGCCGCGATGACCGTTGCCACACAGATGGCGGCAAAGAGCACCGAAGCGGCCCCCAGCAGCCGTCCGATCATGAGGTGTCCTCCCCGGCATAACGCCGCACGGCGATTTCATCGAGTTCTTTCCGTCCTCGCTCTTCTTCTTCCTGGGCGTGTCGCTCCTGCTGCTTCTCACGCAACAGCTCGAGCGATCGCACGTCGCGGTCGGCGGCCACCAGGGCCTGTCGCCGCTTCTCGACCTCGCTGACCAGCGAGGCCTCTTGCAATTGGAGCGCCCGCTGCTCGGCCCGTAGCACCAGCTCATAACGCGTGGCATTCAGCAGGCGATCGGCATCGAGCGGACCGACGGGCGGGGCTTGAAGACGGTGTGTCTCGCGCAGCAGGTCGTCGATCTGACGGCTGCGCACCCGCAACTGATCGATCAGCGTGAGCGCTTCGGCGAGCTGCATGCGCCGCTCATCGCGCGCCAGCTCACGGAGCCGCAGCAACGTCGCCAGTCGAAATTGAAAGCGCGCCATCAGCCGTTACCCTGCGATTGGGGATTTGCCTGTGGCTGGGCCTGGACCTGCGGCGAAGAACGTTGCGCCGCGCGGCTGCGCAGGTGCGCGAGCAATTCGGCGGCCCGGGCGACGCTACACGATTCGTGCGTGCCCTGCCGCAGAAACTGCTGAATTGGCTCCCACAACTCCAAGGCCAGATCGACGGCGCGGTTGCTGCCCTTGCGGTAAGCGCCGATCGAGATCAAATCTTCGTGGTCGCGGTGGGCCGCCAGTAACTCGCGCACCAACGTAGCCCCCTCACGATGCTCCGGACTGGCCACTTCGGTCATCAGGCGGCTGATGCTTGCCAGCGAATCGATGGCTGGATAGTGCCCGCGAGAGGCCAATTTGCGTGATAACCAGGTGTGCCCGTCGAGCAGGCCGCGCACGGTGTCGCCGATCGGTTCTTGCGGATCGTCCCCTTCGACAAGTACCGAGTAGAACGCCGTGATGCTGCCGGACCGCGTCCGCCCTGCCCTTTCGACCAGCCGTGGAAGCATGGCAAAAACCGACGGTGGAAAGCCGCGCGTGGTAGGGGGCTCACCGGCCGCGAGGCCGATTTCGCGCTGCGCCAGCGCAAACCGTGTGAGGGAATCCATCACCAGGAGCACGTCCCGGCCCCGATCGCGGAAATATTCGGCCACGGCCGTCGCGGCAAATGCGGCCCGTACGCGGATCAGTGCCGGTTCGTCGCTGGTGGCTACCACCACCACGCTCTTGGCCAGTCCGTCCGGGCCGAGATCGCGCTCGATGAACTCGTTGACCTCGCGGCCGCGCTCGCCGATGAGCGCAATCACATTGACGTCGGCCGAAGTGTAGCGAGACATCATGCCCAGCGTCACGCTCTTACCCACTCCCGAGCCCGCGAAGATGCCCATCCGCTGGCCCTTGCCACAAGTCAGCAGGCCGTCGATGGCTCGAATGCCCGTCGATAGCGGCGTATCGATGCGCGGTCGCTCGAAGGCGGGAGGTGGCTTGCGATCGAGGGACGCTCGCTCCGACAGAATGGGCTGCGGCCGGCCGTCGATCACGCGACCGCGGGCGTCGATCACGCGGCCCAACAACTCTGGGCCCACGCGCAGCCAGCTCTTGGTCTGCACGAGACGAACGCGATTACCCCGCCGCACACCCTGCAACTCGCCGAAGGGGCAGACGAGCGTCACGTCGTCGCGAAAACCGACGACTTCGGCCGACAACGGCCCGCCATGCTGACGCTCGATCTCGACCATCGCTCCCACCGGTGCGGGAAAGCCCGCCACGGCGGCCGTCAAGCCGGTCAGGCGCGCCACGCTCCCTTCGAGGGCGGTGGGCAGAATGGAGGCGAGTTGGTCGGTGTACGAAAGCATTTTTCAGATCGTCTGGTCGATGGGTCGCACGCGGTGTAACTGCGAAAACTCGTTTACAACAATTCCTGTTCAATTCTGGCCAATTGTGCCTCGAACCGCTGATCGATCAGGCCGAAGTCGGTCTCGACGCGGCAACCGCCGCGGCTGATATGGGCGTCGGCGACCACGTCCGCCGCCGCCAACCGCGAGAACTCGGCCACCACCTGTTGTACCTGCGCACCCAGGGCCGCGTGGTCGTCGGGATTGATGGCGATGCGTATGTGGGCATTGCCGCCCGCAAGTTCCAGGGCCTCGCGGAGCAGGGCCAAGGGGATGTCCGGCTGGTGTTTCAGCTCGCGGCGGCAGACCCTCGCCGCCATGGCGGCTGCCAGTTGCACGGCCTGCCGCTCCCATTGACCCAGCCAGCCATGCTTCGCCCGCTCGATGTCGGCGATTGCCGCGCGCAGGGCCGGCAGAACGGTCTCCAATCGTTTCGTAATCTTCTGCTCGACCAGGCTATCGACGGCCTTGGCAGCCGCTTGCCGCCCTTCCGCTTCGGCTGCTTGGCGAATCGCCACCGCGTCCTGCGCAGCCTTGGCCACGATCTGTTCGGCCTGCGCGCGAATCTTTTTCAGATAAGCCTCGCCCTGTACCGCCAGATCGTCGAAGTTGAAGACGACCGAACGGAGTTCGGCTTGGGCGTCGGCGGCAGCGGCGGCTTTAATGACGGTAGACATAGCGGTTGCTTATGCGACGGCGAGGAGGTGACCACCGCCCTGCAGATCGATAGCGCCGTCGAGCACGAGCTGGCGGGCGACCCGAGCCACCTCGTGCTGAGCTTCTTCGACGTCGGAGAGCCGCATCGGCCCCAGGCGTTCGATCGTGCGGCGCATTTTCTTCGCTTCGACGGGACCGAGCAGCCTCAGCAGGCGATCGACCAGGCGCTCGTCGGCACCTGCCAACGCCAACTGGGTGACCTCGGCGTCCACGGCACCAAAGATCGCTGCCAGCGTCGCATCGTCGACCTGGTCCAGATCGGCAAAATCAAACCGTTGCGGACGCAATCTTTCGGCCAATCTTCGATCGTGCCGCGAAAGATTTTTCATGATCGAGCGGCGCAGGCTCGGTTCGGCCGCATCGAGGATGCGGGCCACCGATTCCAGCCCGCTTTCTTGACGACGCTCGGCCAGCGCCTGCTCGAGCATGCGCGATTCCAAGGCGTGCTCCACTTCGCGCACGACGTCGGGGTTGGCCTGGTCTAGATCGATCAACCGCTCGACCACATCAGCCTGCAACTCGGCATCGAGCGATGCCAAGACGTCGGCCGCGCGGTCATCGGGCAGATGGGAAACGATCACGGCGATGGTCTGCGGATGCTCGCCGGCGATAAAAGGTGTGATTTTCTCGCCGCGCGCCGCGTGCAGAAATCGAAACGGCCGGTGATCATCGGCCGGCGGTGTGGCGGGCGTCTTTTTTGTGGTTGCCTCGATACGTCGGGCCAACCGTGGGTCGAGTTCGACGCCCCTGTTCTGCCGAGGCGGCCGACCCCGCATGAATTCGTCGACGGTGCGCCGCTCTTCGTCCGGATCGACTCCGTCCAACTCGACCAACATGCGGCGAACGCGCGCCGCGTCGTCTTCCGGCAGCCGTTCCAAGACGGCCTCGGCCGCGGCCTCGTCGAGACTCATCACCAGGATGGCCGCGCGTCGCAGATTATCGTCCAATCGGTCCATGGCTTACGTGGCGTTGCTGATCCAGGATCGTAAAATGTTCGCCGCGGTATCGGGGTCTTCACGCACCATTTCGGCCAGCTCGTCTCGCAGCGACTGGCCCGACCCTAAGCGCCGCTTGAGGCGGGAGCCGTGTTTCTCTGGTTCCGCCTTCTTGGGCTCGGATTCTTTCTCGGCGGCCGGCGGGGGAGGCGGCGGTAAAGTGGGTGCCGGTGGTGGCGGCAAGGCGGGGCGGGCCATCGACCGCAGCATGACGAGGCTGAACATCGCCATGCCGGCCATCGCCACCGAACTCCAGTTCGTCGCCAGCCAGCTCAGTGCGATTTGGCTCGTCGCCGGCTCGGCGACGTCGCCGGTCGCCAACGGACGGAAGGGAGTCACCGTCACCAGCGGACGCGGGTCGGCGGTGGGGTCGCTCTGCGGAATCATGTTCGTGATGTGTTTTTGAATCTTGGCGATCTCATCGCTCTGGAGCTGATCGAGGATCTTCCTGTCGAGCGGCGGCGCGGGCTGGTCCGGTGGGGCCGGATTCTGCTCGCGGTAGAGCTGTTCGAAGTAGCTGGTCGGCACGCCGACCGTGACTGTCACACGTTTCGGCGTGAGGGGCGCGGTTTCCGTCTTCGTCCAATTGCGCGGCGCGTCATTCTGTTCCTTGCGTGACGTGCGCTCCTTGTCGTTGTGGTTGCCGCGGGCCTGGGCGGGCAGCGCGGCCGGCAAGTTGGGCCGTTGCGCTTGCAGCCCCGGCTGGCCCGACGGGTTGGCGCTTTCGCTCTGGCTCGTTTCGGTATCCTCTTGGACCATCAACGAGACTGGTTTGTTCTCGATATGCGTTTTTTCCTCTCGCAGCAGCGTATGAGTATCGAGCTCGACGTTGGCCGTGACGACCACTCCGGGCACATACTCCAAGGCCTGGTGGATCTTTTGCTCCCAGATATCTTGCCACGACTTGACCCGTTGCATGTACGGATCGTCCAAAGCGTCGGGCAGGTCGCCCCCTCCTCCACCGCGGTAAGACGGTCCATTGGCATCCACGAGCGTAACGTTCGCCGGGCTCAGGCCGACGATAGCCGCGGTCACCAGATCGCGAATCTTGCGCACTTGCACCGCCGGCAGTGGCTTCGAGCCGACCGGCTTCACCGTGACCGAGGCGGTGACCACTTGCTCGCCGCCCAAGCCAGGCCTTTTCTGCGAGTCGTAGAGCACCGCGGCGCTTTCGATGCCACTCATCCAGCGGATGATCCCCTCCAACTCTTTCTGCTTAGCGTTCTTGAGCATGGCTTCCTGCTGGGCCTTGCTCGTAAAGGGACTCGGCTTGTTGACCGCCGCGTCGAGGTGCGATCCGAAGTGAGACGGCATGGCGTCACCATCGGCCAGGGCCGCCATGTATTTGGCCTTGAGAGCGCTTGGCACGCGGATACGGCTCCCCTCCATTTCGTAGCTGCTCAATCCGGCCTGTCCGAAGGCCGCCTGCATCGCCTGCAACTCGGCGGTCGAGAAATGCTGGCCGTCCATCAGGTACGAGTCGCCACCCGAGATCTGGTGGTTGAACAGGTAGCCGATGCTGACCGCGACCAAAACCAACAGCAAGGCCGTGGTGATGCGCGCACCGGGCGACATCGTCCGGAATAATTCGGTGACCTGGGCGAACGCTTTGTTGAGGAAGTCCATCCTTAGACCTTAATGTTCTGCACGTCCTGATAGGCTTGCACGAGCTTGTTGCGGACCTGCATCATCATGCGGAAGGCCAGGTCAGCCTTTTGCACGGCGGTGAACACTTCGGCCGGGCTGACATCTCCTCCCGTAGCGAGTTGTTCGACCGCCTGGTTGGCATCTTGTTGCATCGAGTTGACCTGCTGAATCGAGTCGAGCAGGAAATTTTTGAATGAGCCGGAGCTCGCCGCCTCCGTGCCACCGATCCCCGGCAGGGTGCGCGGTTGCACGAGGGAAGGAACTTGTACGGATTGGATCGACACAACGGCACTCCTTTGCGGGCTCGCGGGTCAGGCATCGTAGGCGGCAATTAGCGCGGTTACGCCAGAATTCGCAGCGTTTGCTGAATCATCTCCTTGGTGACGTCGATGACGCCCAGGTTGGCTTCGTAGGCGCGCGTCGTTTCCAGCGCGTCGGTAAACTCGCTCATCAGATCCACGTTCGGATAGGCGACGTAGCCGGCATGTGGCCCCTCTTTGACGGCGTCGGGATGATTCGGCTGATACCTCCAGCGCGGCTCGACGTCGGCCGTCTTGACCGAGCTGACTTTGACGCCCGACACCCCGTACGGGCCATGCACGGAGTCGTCCGCCTCGAAAATGGTGTATCGCGGCTTGAACGGCTCGACCTCGCCTGCCTCGTTGTGCGTCGTCGACAGGTTGGCAATGTTGTTGGCGATGGCGGTCAACCGCACCCGTTGGGCCACCAGCGCACTCGTACTGACGTCGAGGGAGGAGATCATCGGTTTGGGTTTTGTTCGCAGGAGGGGTTGTTAAAGTTTCGAGCCGGAAGTTGCGCGCCACGGTGTCGTGGAGCACGACCGATCGCCTCATCCTCACGCTCGCTCGCTGATCGCCGCACCGATCAACTGGAGCTGGTTGTTCAAGATCGTCATAGCGATGTTGTGTTGCATCTGGTTCTTGGCCGTTTGCATCAACTGTTGCTCCAGACCGACGTTGTCGTCGTCGTGTCGCAAGATACCCGCCATACCAGCTTTGACCGGAGCGAATGGATCGAGGTCTTCCGCGACCGACGCGAACGATGTGGATTGATCGCGGCGGTGCTCGATGGCGTCGCGCAGATTGGCCTCGAAGGCGTCGGACGACAGGTCGCGCGTGTGGTAGCCCGGCGTGTCGAGGTTGGCGATATTGCCCGCCAACACCTGGTGACGTTTCTGCGCGAAATTCACCACCTGCTCCAGCACCGGAATGGTCGTCGAATTGAACAGGTTGTTAATCACGGTTTTCCCTTAAGCAAGCACGATGCCGTTACCGATAATCAGGCCGCCGACGCGAGGGAGCGCAGGCAGCCCGGTGGTGCAAGTTCGTGTCACATCAACCTTTGTCACCCACGATTCGTTCTCCTCGCGGCACGCTCGGCTGGCGAGCGGATTTGTCGCCCCGCTCGCAAACCGGCAAAAACCGCGCGACGCGATCGGCAGAATCTGCCGGTTCAGGCCGCCTTGGCGAAACGCTTCGTCCGCGGTGCGTAGCCGTATTCCTTGAGCTTGCCCGACAGCGTTCGCAAGCCGATTCCCAGTGCCGCGGCGGCTCGCGCACGATGTCCCTCGAAATGGTCGAGCGTCGCTTCGATCAGCTTGCGTTCCATCTCGTGCAAGCTCATCCCCAAGGGCAACCGGTCGCCGGCATCGGACGCCGCGTTGCCCGGCGCGTCGATCAGCCAGGGCCGCAAATCGTCGGCACCGATCGGCCCGCCAACGTTGAGCACACTGGCGCGCGTCATGATGTTCTCGAGCTCGCGCACATTGCCCGGCCAATGGTAGCTGTCGAGAAGCTGGCGGGCGCCGGCGTCGACCTCGCACGGTTCTCGGCCGAGCCGCGTCGCGGAGCGGGCCAAGAAGTATTCGGTCAACAATTGGATGTCCTCGCGCCGATCCCGCAAGGCAGGCACTTCGAGCGGAATAACGGCCAACCGGAAGAAGAGGTCTTCCCGAAATCGGCCGGCCGTCACTTCTGCGCGCAAATCGCGGTTGGTGGTCGCGAGCACCCGCACGTCGACCTGGCGCGTTTCGCTCGAACCGACGCGTTCGAAGCTGCGTTCTTGCAGCACGCGCAACAGCTTCGCTTGCAACGGCAAATCGATCTCGGTGATTTCATCCAGCAGAATCGTGCCGCCGTCGGCCAGCTCGAACCGGCCAGTACGGGCCGATTCGGCGCCGGTGAACGCACCTCGTTCGTGACCGAACAACTCACTCTCCATCAACTGGGCCGACAGGACCGGACAATTCAGGCTGACCAGCGGCGTCGCGGCGCGAGCGCTGGCGGCATGAACGGCGCGGGCCACAAGTTCTTTGCCGGTGCCGCTCTCGCCCGCAATGAGAATCGTCTCCAGGGTCGGTGCCGCACGAGCGATGCGGGCCCGCAATGAACGCATGGCCGGACTGTTGCCGATCATGGTGGGCGCGATGCCGCTCTCCGTCGAAGGGGGCAGTGTCTGTCCCGCGTCCATCAACCGTCCATGGCCGATCGCGCGCTCGACGAGTGTCTCTAGCCGATCGGCGGCAAATGGCTTTTCAATGTAATCGAACGCACCGTGCCGCATGGCCTCGACGGCCGAAGCCACCGTGGCATAGGCCGTAACCATCACCACCTGTGCACCGTGCGGACGTTTTTCGAGCTGACGGACGAAGTCGAGGCCCGACATGCCGGGCATCTGCAAGTCGGTAATCACCACGTCGAAGCTTTCGCGGTCGAGAACCTTCAATCCCTCGATCGCGCTCGATACGCATTGCACCTGATGGCCCGCCTGGCGCAGCACGTCGGCCATCGACTCGCGCGCCTGGCGGTGGTCGTCGACCACCAGCACGCGTCCATTCAACTCCGCGGGACGCACCGCCAGCAGACTGATTTTGGGTTTTGCAGTCATGGAATCGTTTCCTCAACAGGAATTCGAGACACGGCCGAATTGGGGCCGGTAGGTCAGCCTCTCCGGCAAACAGTGGACATCTGGCCGCGACAAGGCAAGCGGAGGGTAAACGCCGCCCCACCGCCAGGCGCATCGGTAATTGTCGCTGTTCCGCCATGCGCTTCCGCAACTCGATAAACGATCGCCAAGCCGAGCCCCGTACCGGTGGGTTTTGTGGTATAGAACGGTTCGAACGCCCGACGTCGCGCTTCTTCCGACAAGCCAGGTCCCGTGTCGGCGATCTCGAGCGCCACGGATTCGTCTTCCAACCAACCGCGGATCGTCAAGCGGCCCCCTTCCGGCATGGCATCGAGCGCGTTGAGCGCTATGTTCAGAATTGAGCGCCGCAACATATCGCGGTCGGCCAACGCGGCAAGCTGCTCTGGGATGGTCGTGGCCAGTTCGATCGACTGGGCCGCGAGCTGCGGCGCGAGCGAAGCCTGCAATTCGTCCACCAGGGGCCGCAACGATACGGGCGCCAATTGTGGATCGCGTTCCGCCGCGAAGTTGAGCAAGTCGTTCACTGTGGCTTTCAGCGAAGTCAGGCCGCATTCGACCTTGTCGAGCACGGCGATCGATTCGATGTCGTCGGCGATGCGCCGCCTGAGCACGCTCATGTACAAAGCCACGGGAACCAGATTGTTGCGCACTTCGTGGGCCACGTGCGACGCCATTTGCCCCAGGTCGGCCAGCCGATTCTGGCGAGCCAGTTCGCGGTTCTTCACCTCCAACTCGTCGGTCAGCCGGCGAACTTCGCAGCGCAGGGCCTCGTGCGTTTGTTCCAGACGCAGGGTCGCCCCGTGCCAAGCGTTGAGCACCGTCTCCAGATCGGAGTCGGGGCTTAACGCCGCGTCATAGAGAGAAGGCTGATGATCGGCTGGCATGGTGTCGATAACTGGTGGTGAACGAAAAGTGGCTTGTGGGCCTGATGGTCTCTCAATGTTCTGTACTAAGGTCGAGACGGCCCGGTCGAGCGACCGGACGGGTATACGCGCTACGTGCTTGGCCGGCGGCATGGGCGGCTTGAAGCCTCCGGGCCGTTTCATCGCGGTGCCGTTCTAGCTGCGTTTCGCCCTGCTTTTCTTGAACCAGCACCTCTCGCAGTAAGCGATCGGCACGTTCGATGACGTCGGCGCAACGCTGGCGCGCCGTCTCGTCGCGCCAGCGGCGCGCCTCGGGGTTTTGCCCGCGGAAGGGATCGAGCCGCTTTTCCGTTTGCTGTAGTTCGGCCAGCACATGATGTTTTGCCGACAGCGCCTGGATGAGTTGGGTCATGTCGCCCTGGTCGATGAACTCCAATTGACGCTGCCCCAACGCATGCAATTGTTCCAGCAAGCCGAGGCGCACGCGCGCGATCTCGAACAGCACATCGGTGTCCCATAATGCCGTGCTGGAATCAGGCTTGCTCATCGTGCGTCACAGGGTCCCCAGGGTTTCGAACAGTCGGCCCCATTCCTGGCGGTTGTAGTTGGAGGTGTCCTCGAAGGAGACGCCATCCGACAGATGTTTGAGCGCGTACTTGGCTTGTTCGAGCGTGCTATGGGCTTCGGCCGTCTGCCCGAGTCGCCGGTAACAGGCCGCGATTTGCATGTAGGCCTGCAACACCTCGGGTCTTTGCTGGTAGCGATTCGTGACGCTCGCGTAGGCCTGGATCGCTTCCCGGTAGCGGCCGAGCTGGAACAGGATGGCGCCGCGAGAGAAAAAGCAATTACGCAGAATGGCCTCTTCCAGCGACGTGAGCGGACGCTGTTCTTGCCGCAGCAGAATACTGTTGAGTTCCTGTTCAAAGCGGGCGAGTCCGGTTTCCAACAACTGGGTCCATTCGCGACGACGGGCGAGCCGGCCCTCGGCCGTGGCTTCTTGCTGCTCCTGTCGCTCGACCTCGCGGGCGCTGCGGCGATAGCTTTCGGCGGCCAGGTAACGGGCTTCTTCGGCTTCTTCGTCCTTCGGATACCGGACGATCGCCTCGTCGAGCCGCTGCATCGCTTCGGGATAACGACCTGCTTCGTACAGCAGTCGACCGAGTGCGAACAGCGAGCGGCGCCATTCGGTGCTGGCCGGGCTGAGGGCGTCGCCGTACAGGTTGTCGAGCAGCAGTTTTTCAGCCGGCTCGGATCGCCCCTGCTCCAAATAGGCCTGTGCCGCCAGCAGGCGCGCTTCGAAGACGGCGGCATCGCGCGCGTGAAACTCGATGCACTCCTCCAGCGCTTTGAGCGCGTCGGCCGGCTGGCCGAGAGCCAGCAGCGACTCGCCCAGTGCCAGCAAAGCTCGGGGCCTGCGCTTGCGCGACTCGGAGCTCAAATACTTGCGGAACATGTCGACTGCCGACTTGTAGTCGTGGCCCGCCAGGTCGGCTTCGGCGGCGTCGTACAAATCGTCGGGGTATTCGCGCGCGGCGAGACGCATCTCCGCCAGACGTCCATAGAGGAAGCCAGCTTGCCGCAACCGCTTGCGCCCTTCGGCCGCCGCGGGCACGCGGGCGTTTTCGGCCCCCGCCAGCAGGTGCCGGCCCCATTGCGCGTTCGCCTGGGCCTGCAACTGTACGGAACGGGGAGCCGAGAAGATCGGCGCGCTGAGGCCTGCCAGCTCGATGGCTGCCTCAAATTGCTGCTGGCGCAACAATTCTTGATAGGCGTCCAAGTCGCTGGTGCGCAGATCATCCAGCGACAGCCAGCGATTCTTGAAGGGTATTTCGGCATCGACCGCGGCAAGCGTCACGCGGTAAGCGGCCATGGCATCGCCGATCCTCCGCTGGCGGCGATACCAATCGGCCGTCAAGAAACCGGCCGCGAAACCGGCGTCCGTCTCCGCCCATCGCTGTTGAGTGCGGCGCAGCTTCGCCAGCCCAGCGTCGTCCTCACCGATTTCCAGGCATAGGCGGCCCAGCAAATAGTCCACGTCGGCCCAACTCTGCTGCACCGACGCCGTGCGGCTAGGCAGTTTTTCTAACAAGTCGATCGCTGCTCGGCACTTTTCCACCGCCGCGGCATTTGCCGCAAGCGCGCCTTCTGGAGCCAACTCTCTGGCCTCTTGCTCTAGCAGCAGGGCCCTGAGCACCGTGATTTGCGTGCGATACGCGGAATCGGCCGGCAGGGCATCAACTGTTCTGCGACAAGCGTCAAACTCATTGAGCTCGAATTCGATCCGCCCGCGCTCGACGAGCGCCTGCTGGAGAGCGTCGCTCGGCAAGTCAGCGCTGGCCAAGTACGCGCTATTGTGTTGGAGGGCTTCGTGCAGGTGCGGCTGCGGCTCGTCGAGATAGGCTCCGGCAAGTAGGCGGTGCAATTCTGTCGCCCGGGCGGGTACCGCCGTCAACGCCTCTTCCAAGACGCTGACGCTTTCGGCCGCCTGGCCGCTCTCGTACAAGTTTTTGCCGAGCAAGAAGAGTCCCTCGCCCTCACGTCCAGGGGGAAAGCCCAGCAGCCGGGCTTCGGTCAGATACTTAGCCGCGAGCGCTCGCAGGCGACGCTGATGCTTTCCCAGCATCTGGTCGGCCTCGTGATCGGCGACGGCGCCCAACAAAAAAGGTTTGGCTTTCAGTTCGTCGGCGGCGAGGGGCTGTTCGGCACCCCAATCGCGCACGAGTTCTGCGACCTGGTCGTAGTCTTTGCGGTCGAGAGCCGCAAACGCCTGATCGAGGATTGGCTGCGGGACTTCCTTAGGCAGGCTTCGGCTGAGGGTGATCTGCACCACCACGATCGGTAGCACAGGCAACAAGACAATGCCCGTGATGATGCCCGCTTGTAAGGGATGCCGCCATGTCCAGCGCAGCAGCCGTTTCGCCGTGAGTCCCACCGCGCCGAATCTGGCAGCCAACGGCGACTTGGCCGGTGCATCGGGCGTTTTTGGCGATTTCGGCGATGCCATGCGAACGTCGATCGCCACCGAGGCGCCTAGGCCGTCCGCGGCCAGGCCGCTCGAACGGACGCGCGGGAAGCGACCAGCAACGGGTGATGGGGCAACATGATCGCGACCGCGGCCAGACGTGTCTGTGCAAGGCCGGCGCGCCGAAATCACGGATGGGACGGGGGGTTGTATCGAAAGGTCGCCAACCTGTCAACGTCGCCGCGCAGGGAGCCCGCGCGGCAAGACCTCTATCCCGCCGGTCAGCAGAATATCGGATGCCGCGAACGTGAACGGCCCGGGGGACTAGGCAAATAGTCCTGTTACCGGCTGGCCTTTGCCGTCTTCGGTGATGTAGAAAGGTCGCTTTTCGACCATGAAACTGGCTTTGGGAGAAATCCCCAGCGCGGTTAGGATCGTGGCGTGAAGATCGGGAATCGTTACGGGGTCCTTGGTCGTGAGCAGGGGACGCTCGGGGGCCGTCTCGCCGTGCAGATAGCCGCGCTTCATTCCGCCGCCGAAGAGGAGCACCGAGCCGGAACCGGTAAAATGGCGGTGGAGTCCATAGTGGACCATCTCCTTCATGACGTCGGTCCTCGCACGAGATTGGTCGCTGGCGGTGCTCCCCGGCACGCCTTCGATCATCATGTCGCGGCTGAACTCGCTGGCCACGATCACCAGTGTGCGATCGAGCAGCCCGCGTGCTTCCAAATCGAGCACGAGCTGCGCGATCGGCCGGTCGATCTGCTTCTTCATCTCGACGAGCGTCGTATGGCCGTTCTCGTGAGTGTCCCAGTGCAGGAAGGGTACATATTCGGTCGTGACCTCGATGAACCGGGCACCCGACTCGATTAGCCGGCGGGCCAGCAGGCAACCCAGCCCGAAGCGGCCGGTGTTGTATTTCTCGTAGCTCTCCTGCGGCTCTTTGGTGAGATCGAACGCATCGCGATCGGGTGAGTTCAGCAGGCGATGGGCGTTATCGATGGCCCGCAACATCGACTCCTGGTGATAGTCGCCGGCCAAACGGCCGAGCGGGCTCTGCTTGACCAGTTTGCGGAAATGTCGCTCGCGGTTGGCAAACCGTTCGGCAGTCATTCCCTTCGGTGGTTGTACGGCCGAGACGGCGTCGCTGGGGTAGGGCAGATTAAAAGGCCCAAATTCGCCCCCCAAAAAGCCGGCCGTTGTGAACGCCTTCAGCTCCTCTGCCTCGCCCACACCATCGAGCCGCTGCCCGATGTTGATGAACGCCGGCAGAGCGGGATTGCGCGGGCCGAGCAGTCTCGCGATCCACGAACCAATGTGTGGCGCGGCAACGGTCTGGGGAGGGATGTAGCCGGTGTGCCAATGATACTGGTGCCGCGAATGCAGGATGTTGCCCAGATCGGCTACGACGTGCGAACGGATGAGCGTCGCCCGATCCATTACGGCGGCTACGTGCTCGAGCCCCTGCGAGATCTTGATGTGATCGACCGACGTATCGATGGCCGGAAAGGTGCACAGGATGCGCTCGGATGGCATCCCTACTTCAAAGGGCGTATAGCGCTTGGGATCGAACGTTTCCGGGGCCGCCATGCCTCCGGCCATCCAGAGCAGAATGCAAGCGTCGGCTTTAGCCGGCGGCCCGGAAGGGACTTCGTCGCCGAGTATTTTGCGCGGCTCATCACAGGCCAGGCTAGCCAGTGTCGCCGCGGTCATGCCTTGGACGAACTCACGGCGCGAGAGGGAAGACGAGTTGTTCTGCATAGGAGCGTACCGTGTTTGACCCGCAATGCGTGAGACCAATGAACAACCCGCACGGGAAGCCATCTGGAGATCGTCGGGGCTTCCAGGATCATACTCCGCCGCGGCCTCCATTTGAACGGCGCGTCGGCCAGACTCGCGAACGCGGCGTCGCATCGAGTGTGCCCGCCCGCTACAATCGGCGATCTCGGGTCACCCCTTCCGCCCGGTGCCGCCATGAACGATACGTCGCGCGAGTTCCAACTCGGCATCCAAGAAAACCTGTATCGCATGCTGGGTCGGTTTCCCGAAATCGCCACCCGGCGCGATTACTTCCTGGCCGTGGCCTATACGGTGCGCGACTGGATGTTGCGCCGCTGGGTGAAGACGGCCTCGACCTATTTTGAAAAAGAAAGCCGCACGGTGGCCTACCTGTCGGCCGAGTTCCTTATCGGCCCGCAACTCGGCAGAAACCTCGTCAGCCTGGACATCTTCGACGAGGCGCGGGAGGCGGTCGCCGGGTTGGGACAAGATCTCGAAGAGCTTCTCGACCAGGAAGAAGAACCGGGGCTGGGCAACGGAGGCCTGGGCCGGCTTGCGGCGTGCTACATGGAATCGCTCGCCACGTTGCAGATTCCGGCCATCGGTTACGGCATTCGCTACGAGTTCGGCATCTTCAACCAGGAGATCCAGGACGGCTGGCAGGTGGAAAAGAGCGACCGCTGGTTGCGGCTGGGTTACCCCTGGGAAGTCACGCGTCCCGAGGTCGCCTTCGATGTGAAACTGGGGGGCCACACCGAGCCCTTCACCGACGAAACGGGGCGCTATTGTGTCCGTTGGGTGCCCGATCGCGTGGTGGTCGGCACCCCCTCCGACACCCTCGTGCAAGGCTACCAGGTGGGTACCGTCAACCTGCTGCGGCTCTGGAAGGCCGAAGCGCACGAGTCGTTCGACTTCCAGGCCTTCAACGTGGGCGACTACTACCGGGCGGTCGACAAAAAGATCGTTTCGGAGAATATCACCAAGGTGCTCTACCCCAACGATGAGCCGGCGGCGGGCAAGCAACTGCGCCTGGAACAACAATACTTCTTCGTCTCCTGCTCGTTGCAGGACATGATTCGCATCTACCGGCAGAGGGAAACGTCGCTTGAGAAGTTTGCGGAAAAATATGTCGTGCAGCTCAACGACACCCATCCGACGATCGGCATCGCCGAGCTGATGCGTCTGTTGCTCGATGAACACCGCATGGAATGGGAAGCCGCCTGGAAGATCACGACCAGCGTGTTCGCCTATACGAACCACACGCTGCTCCCCGAGGCGCTCGAAAAATGGCCCTTGTCGCTCTTCGCCCGCGTGCTGCCGAGGCACCTAGAGATCATTTTCGAAATCAATCGGCGGTTTTTGGACGAAGTACAGGAAAAGTATCCGGGCGACGCCGCCAAGTTGGCCCGACTGTCGCTGATCGAAGAAGGACGCGAGCGGTATGTGCGGATGGCCCACTTGGCATGCGTCGGTAGCCGGGCGATCAACGGCGTGGCCGAATTGCACACGCGCTTGCTCGAGCAGACGGTGCTCAAGGATTTCTACGACATGTGGCCGGAGAAGTTTTCGAACAAGACCAATGGTGTCACGCTGCGACGGTTCTTGTTGCTCTCCAATCCGGGCCTGTCGCGGCTGATCAGCGACGCCATCGGCGATCGCTGGGTGCGCGATAGTAGCCGACTCAGAGGACTCGAGAAGTTCGTTGACGACCCGGCCTTTCTCGACCACTGGCAGGCCGCCAAGCACTCCAACAAGGTGCGTTTGGCCAAGGCGATCGAGATGGCGACGGGCATCCATACCGATCCGGCCAGCATGTACGACGTGCAGGTCAAGCGCATCCACGAGTACAAGCGGCAGCACCTCAACGTGCTGCATGCCATCACGCTTTACAATCGCCTCAAGCACGATCGGCGACTGGAAATGACACCACGGACCATTGTCTTCGGTGGTAAAGCCGCCCCCGGCTACTTCCTGGCCAAGCTGATCATCAAGCTCATCAACTCGGTGGCGGATTTGGTCAATCGCGACCGCGACATGCGTGACCGGCTGAAGATCGCCTTTTTTCCCAACTTCAGTGTGAAAACGGCGCACGGCATCTACCCGGGAGCCGATCTGTCGGAACAGATCTCGACGGCCGGGACGGAGGCGTCGGGAACCGGTAACATGAAGTTCGCTCTCAACGGCGCGCTGACCATCGGCACGTACGATGGAGCGAACATCGAGATCCGCGAAGAAGTCGGCGCCGAGAATTTCTTTCTGTTCGGCATGACGGCCGAAGAGGTCCGCCGTCGCAAGGCCGCGGGTTACCGGCCGCGAGAGTTTTACGAACATGATCCGGAGCTGCGCGATGCCATCGACCTGATCTCGTCGGGCGTGCTGGCGCGCGGCGACCGCGAGCTGTTTCGGCCGCTGGTCGTATCGCTCTTGGAGAACGATCCGTTCCTGGTCCTGGCCGACTACGCTGCTTACGTCGAGCGGCAAGAAGAAGTCGCCGAGGTGTACCAAGACCGCGGCCGCTGGACGCGTATGTCGTTACTGAACGTGGCCCGCATGGGCAAGTTTTCCTCAGACCGTGCGATCAGCGAATATTGCCGCGACATCTGGCACGTGCAACCGGTGCGCCCCCTTCTATAACGAACGCGACTCGCCGATCTGCATCCGTCAGAATTCGGGCACTTTCCGTCCGGCTTGCCGCGCAAGCTCGCGGACTCGGGCCACCACTACGTCTTGGGCCGAGGGAGCGAAATATCCGGCGCTTCCTGCATACAGGCCGCGGGTTTCGTATCCGCCTTCCTCCAGCACGCGCGCCGAGGGGAGGTAACCGAACACATCGTTCGAATAGGCAATGACCCAGAGTTGGTTCGGACCGAGCGCCTTTTCGAGCAGCAGGAGGTAGTCGATCACAACCTCGCCGGATAGGGCCACGAGCGTCAGATCATCGCCAAGCTGCCACACGGTGAAAGGGCATGAGTACTCGGCGGGTGGCGTCTCGCCTTTATCCAAGAGCGCGAGCATCGCTTGGGCGCCCAGCGGATGATACCGGGTTTTGCCAGCGGCTCGGCGCTCCAGTTCATCCCGAGACGGTATCGGTTCCAAGGGCAATGCGACATCCGCATAAGCGATTCGCAATGGGCCGCCCAACGGGCGCAGTTTTGTATCAAGCACGCGGCAGACTTCTTTTCCCAGCGTCGAGCCGTGCTGGCGCGCCAGATCCATCGTTCCGCGGGGGTAAGGATTAGCGTCACCAGCGCACCCGAGCATGAACATCGCCGGCACGTCCGGCAGCTTCGCTTCGACGTATTCTTGAGCGAATCCGGCATAGTCGCCGCAGAGGCGGTAATTCTCACCTCCAAGCGTGGTGTTGTGCGTGCCTGCGCCAAATAGCACCGCGCGAAGTCGGTCCTCGGGCGAATCGACGCGCAGGACCGGTACACTGCGATCGGTCGGCCCTCGTGCGTTGACACCGAGGATGACCCCCGTGGGACGGAATTCGCGGCGATTCATCGGAAAATCGACGACCCCTTCTCCGACCGAGAGCCGCCCCGGTTTTAAATCGCTCAGCGATCGGACCACGAGATCGACGATCTGATCTTGCAGGCGGTAGGTGTATTCGACGGTGCGCAGGGCTTCGGCATCGTCGCTCGTGGGAGTCACCGCCAATGCTGGTCCGGCATGCGTGTGCGACGAATTGAGCAGAATCTGCTCTCGCTTCAGACCGGTCAGCTCGCCGATACGTCGGCAGATTCCGTCGGCCACGGCCGCGGTAAAGCCGATCAGGTCGGACGTCACAAGCACCGCCCGGTAACCGGCCGAGTCTTCCAGGGCCAGCGCCTTGGCATAGAGGTCGGATTCGACCTGCTCAAACGGCTTGGTGCGGGCCGCGTAGCCGGCCATCGGAACAGGCCGTTCGGGTGTGATCTTCGCGCGGGCCAGTCCGATTTTCCATTCGGGTTCGGCGGCCGTCAGACCGCAGGCGTTTGTTAAAAACAGGCAGACGGCGGCGAAATGTACGAGCAGTCGCGGCATGGTGCATCAACTACGGGCAAGAGACCAGCCGGCGCTGAGGAACGGCTCGGCTTTCGCACCATTATGGTCGATCTTGCGGCCGCTGATAGATGCAGGCCCCGAACAGTCGGCGAGACGGCTCTATAACGTGGGGTGATCGCATCCGGTTGGATGTATCAAAAACGAGTGGCTGTTGGCTGGAAATTGGCGACGTGCCGCAATGGCGATGGCGCAGGCCAGTCGTCACCAATTCCCAATCAACAGCCACTCGCGGTCAGTTCTTTACCAACCGCCGAAGGAGTCCATGCCCAGCCGCATCTTCAGCTCTTCGAACTGCTGGTAGCATTGATCACTCGAGGAGTGAACATGCTCGGCCTCGGTAATGAACTTCATCTGATCGTCGCAGCTCACGCCGCGCCGTGAGAAAATCTCCTCGAACTCTCCCAGGTTCTCGCCGTACACGATCAGCAATTTGTGTTCGTCGAATTGAACTTCTTGGGGAATGCCTGGGTTGAGCACCGCGATGCCGGTGCAGCCGTCGTTCAATAATAGATCTTCGTACTCGTAGAGGATGCTCTTGAGCACGGGCATATCGATATGTTCGCGGTACAGGTCGACGTGCCCCCGATTCTGACGGTTGTGGCTCGTCTCCAGCACCACGTCGACCTCGGAACCAAGCGGGTCGAGCAGCTCCATAAAGACTTCGAACAAATCCGCACTCGAAGCGGCGCCCATCAACACGGGCACGCTGGTGTGCGATTGTTCGTCGTGGTAAACGTCGTGGCGATACCCCTGGCAGGGAACGACCTGTAAGTCGTACGAGGGGCGGACAGCGTCGGTCAGCATAAAGCTGCCGTAGCGGCACACGCCCAGGTGCGCTTCCAGTTCCTCTTCGCTCAAACGCTCAAAGCTGCTCGCCGTGCCCGTCGGAGCCGCGCCATCGCGAAATACATTGCGAAAAAACTTTTTCAGAAAGCCCATGTAAGCCCAGTGCCTCTTCGTGGTCTTGGCCCCTGTCCTGCGGCGCTTTTGCCCCTGCGCCGCGGCCACGACTTTACGTTACGTCACAAAATGCAAGGTTTCGATCTAACCGGCGACAGACTCGCATCGGGCGGGAGGCACGTCGGCCGGCCGCGCCCGCAAGGACGGAACCGTCGGCTTTTCCGCTTCATTCGGACCGGAGCGACGTTGCGTCGGTCGTCGGCCCGGCGGAGCGAATCAGCCACAGAACTAGTCTAGCACTCACCTGCTTCCGGCGCGTCGATAGGTGGCATTCCGGCCCGCGATTTCCCGTCATCGACAGCGAAACTCGGTGGGTCGCGCAAACTTCTCCGTCGCGCGACTCGTCCCGAACGTTGCACCACGACAAATCGTCAGCCGTCGACAAAAAAAGGGACGTCCTCCGGCGCATCGTTGTGCCCGCTGGAGGACGTCCCGTCCTACACCTTGCTACGTGGGAGGCCGAAGGAGCGTTCGGCCGTGTTTTCCGAATGGCGACAGCACTCCTTGACACGGCTGACAAGACCCAGAAGTCGGAGCGGCTGTGGGCGGAAAATCAGCTCTAAAAGGCCGATGTCTTGGGATATCGATCCCGGTTTTATCAGTTGCTCTTAACTTAAAGGTCGCTACGTTCCGGCAACGGATTCTTGGGCCGGCCGACGCCCGAGAAGTCGGGACCGTCTTTTTTCCAAGTTTGGTAGCGATCGGCCCACTGATCGGTTGCGAGCCGGCGAGCCAAATCGGCGTGGCCGGTGAGCGTGAACGCGGCCTGCACATCGAGCACCTCCCGCCATGTGAGTTGGCGCGGCGCCGCTGCGGCACTCAATGTCTCCAGATAGCCGGCTATGGAGGCAATCTCATCCGACGGTTCCTGTTTCGCGCGCCAGCTCCAATAGTGGGCCCAATCGTGCAAGAGTTGGGGCCGCCACGAGAACTCTTGTGAAAAGGCACGGCGCAACGCTTCGCTCGACGCCGGGTCGCTCACGTACATGGCGAGGTAGCGGTCGAACGAGGGATTACCGGTGCGCCAACCCGACGTCAGTTCGCGGATCGAATCGTCGCCGTCGGAACGTGTTTCGATAGCGGCGATTTCGCGCTTCGCCTGTTCGAACGTTGCGGCCCGCCCCACATGGAAGCGGGCGAGTTGCGAATCGAGCGAAGCCCGATGAAGATGCCATGCGAGAGCCGCGAGGCCGACGGCCCCGATCGCCAGAGCGGCGCCCAGGAGCAACCGCCGCATGTCAGCCGTTGAACCGCGACGCGACGAGCGTGATGTTCTGGCCGCCGAAACCGAAGCTATTGCTCACCGCCACATCGCATCGCGTCGGGCGAGCCTCGTTGGGCACGTAGTCGAGATCGCAGTCGGGGTCGGGCGTTTCGTAATTGATCGTCGGCGGAACCACGTTGTCGCGGATGGCCATCAGGCAGACGATCAGTTCGCTCACGCCGGCCGCCGCGATGAGATGGCCCATCATGCTCTTGGTGCTCGAGACCGGTATCTTGTAAGCCTGATCACCGAAAACGCGCTTGATCGCCAGCGTTTCTACGCGATCGTTGACGTCGGTGCTCGTGCCGTGGGCGTTGATGTAATGGACCCCGTCGACGTTCAGGCCCGCGTCGCGCAGTGCCATTTGCAGGCAGGTCGACGCTCCGCGTCCCTCCGGATGAGTATCGGTGATACGGAACGCGTCGGCGGTCGTGCCGAAGCCGGTGATTTCACCATGAATCGAAGCCCCCCGCGCCGTGGCGTGCTCGAGTTCTTCGAGCACGACCATGCCCGCCCCTTCGCCCAGGACGAACCCGTCACGGTTTTTATCGAACGGGCGCGAGGCTTTGGCCGGCTCGTCGTTGTTCGTCGAGAGGGCGGTGAGCAAGTTAAAGCCCGTCACGCCGAAGGGATGGATCATGCTGTGTGCGCCCCCCGAGAGCATCACGTCGGCATCGCCCCGGCGGATCAATTCCACGGCCTCGCCGATGGCTTGGCTGCTGGCCGCACAGGCCGTCAGGCAGTTGGCATTAGGTCCCTGCGCATTGAACAGGCCGGCAAGATGCCCGGCCGGCATATTCGGCTCCTGCTCCAATTCCGCCACGGGATCTAAAACCTCGACCCCGGTCTGCGTGAACTTGGTGATGTTGAGCTTGTCGCCGTCGAGCGAGGCTACCATCATGCGGGTAAAGCGGTCGAAGTCTTGCTGCCCTTCTCCGCATCCCAGGTAGATGCCCAGGCGCGTCGGATCCATGGAATGGTCGAGCAGGCCCGCATCGGACATGGCCTGTTTGGCAGCGCCCACGGCAAAGCGGGTGTGCCGGCCGCACGTCTTCCATTGCTCGGGATCCTCACCCACGCTCGCTACATCGAAACCGCGGACTTCCGCCGAGATTTTGGTGGGAAAGTTGGCCGCATCGAACAGTGTGGTTCGGCCGATGCCGGAATCACCGCTCAATAGCCGTTTCCAGAGGGTGGCCACGTCGTTGCCCAGCGGCGTGACACAACCCATGCCGGTGACCACTACTCGTCGTCGCATAACAAAGGGGGGTTAGAGTTCGGCTTTCAGCTTGGCGAAGCCGGGTGGCTCGGCCAATTTCTGGCCGTCGCTCGACCGGCCCACGTCGAACACGCCCAGCAGTTTCATGGTAAACACAAAATTCTTCGGCTCGAAGAGAGTCTTGGTCCGCCCCGCATCGTCCAGATGGGCGAACATGATCTCGGCCTCGGCCTGCAACCGGTCGCCGACATGGCTGGTGGCCTTGACCGTAGCACCGCCGCTACCGATCACTTCGATGGCCGCCGTATAACGCAGAGTGTCGCCCGGCACGGCCAGGAAGTGAAACGTGGCCTTCGACACCTTGGCCAGGATCACCTTCTCTTCGAACCCATTGTATTCGCCCACGAGCAGACCGCCGGTCTGGGCCAACCCCTCGAGAATCAGAGAGTTGGGCATCACCGGGTAGCCCGGAAAATGGTCGTGCAGATGCTCCTCGGCCAAAGAGACGTTCTTGATGGCCGTGGCCCGCTTGCCACTCTCGAACTCGAGGAACCGATCGATCCAGATCCAGCGCATCGCCGCTATGCCTCGACGCCGACCTTCGACTCGACGTAACGGGCCATGTCTTGCACCGTCAGCATGTTGGCGAAGTCCTTCACGTTGGGGTTGGCTTCGAACGCGTCGAGATTGGCGAACGGCATGCGCTGGCGGAGCTGGACGACGCCCTCGGCCGTCACCTTGCCGTCTTTCACGTACTCGCTGTTCGTGAGGATGTCTTCGGGGAACAACTCGCCGCGCGGCACCTTGATGTTGAATGCCTTCTCCAGGCGGAACACGATGTCCAGGAAATCGATCGACTCGGCACCCAAATCGCCAACCAGCGTCGCTTCGGGCGTGACTTCGTCTTCGTCGACGCCCAAGGCGTCCACCAGGCAGGTCTTGATCTTCTCGAAAATCTCTTCTTTGGATGGCATGTTAGCTACTCCTGCGCATCGGTGTTTTGTTTCAGACGACAAACCAAAGTCCAACACGTCGGCCGAGCCAGCCAAGCCTTTGAGCCGGCCTTCGGCGACGCCCCCTGCCGGCAAACTATGCCGCCGACCTGGGGCGGTCGAGCAAGGCGAACAACTCTCGCAGCTTGAGCTTGACGACGTCATCCGCCAAGGCACGCTCCGGGTCGGAATCGGCAAGGTTGTACGTGGCGAGCGTCAGTCGGGCCGATACGGCCTGCTCGCCGTCGACCTCTCCCTGGGCTTTGACCTTTACTTCCTGTTCGCTCCGATCGAGCAATTCCGCAGTGACCGTCAACGTCTGCCCGGGCTCGACAAATTTGTTGTATTTCACGTTCCGGGCTTCTTTGAGCACGACGACACTATGCCGGAAATCTTCGCTGACGCGGACCAACCAGGCTGCGGCCTGCGTCATCGCTTCCAGCATCAACACTCCCGGCAAAACCGGAAACCCCGGAAAATGATCGGCTAAGTACTCCTCCGCCATCGACAGGTTCTTGACTGCGGTGATGTTTTTGCCGGGTTCGAGGGCCACGACCCGGTCGATCAGCGTGAACCGCATGGAAGACCTGAGAAGCTTTGACGAGTGCGGGGAGTTTGCGGTCGAACTTGGAGTTCCACAATATACCGGTCCTCGCCGGTCGGGACAATTCCTAAATCGGACCCAGCTTGCATCACTTAACTACTGCTCTCCCTTTTGCTTGCGCGACACAAGACGAGCATCTTGCTCGGCGAGACTCTTAAGCGATGGCTGGTCATCTGTCCGTTGGGTGCCAAATTGGCAGCTTCTGTCACCGTCTAAAACAGACGTCTCGTTTTTCTGTAAGTCACTATATCTATTAGTCTTATGTCTTGTGTTGGCGGACGGGCATAGACTTTGCTTTTCCTATCGAACGAGCCCCGCGCACTATGCCGCAGGTTGGGCTTTTCAAAATAAGAATGCGTGAGGTCGGCAAAGAACCGCGCCGGCGTTTCGACAATGATTTGTCGGGCGGATCGTTGGTTTTCGGGACCTCGAAACTTTCTACACAGAACGGAGGAATGACTATGTGGCTCACATCGAATGGGTACAACCGCGTATCGAGCTTGCGAGGCGAGGTCGACGGCTTATTCGGCGATCTCTTTGGGCCGGCTGTCGTAGGCACGGCTCGCCGTGATTTTCCGGCGCTCAACGTCTGGGAACGCGACAACGAACTGTTCGTGGAGGCCGAGTTACCCGGATTGAAGAGCGAGGATCTGGAGGTTTCCGTTGTCGGCCAGCAACTCGTCCTCAAGGGACAGCGGGCCGAGTTCCAAACGGAAGAGGGCATGACCTTTCATCGGCGTGAGCGGAGTGCGGGAGAATTCATCCGCGCTATCGAACTGCCGATCGACGTCGACACGAACCGCGTCGAAGCAAAATTGGCCAACGGGGTGCTGCTGATCACCCTGCCCAAGGCAGAAGCGGCCAAACCACGCAAGATCGCCGTCCAGGGCTAACACCCCGCGCGCCTGGTCACAGGCGCCCGTTTGATTGAACAACACCATTTACGAGGAGACAGAGCAATGACTAGCGAAGCAACTGTTGAAAAACAATCGGAACCGCGTCCGCAGATGGTGCGTACCGACGGCGGCCGTGTCTATCGGCCGAACGTGGATATCTTGGAGAAGCACGATGAGCTGCTGGTAGTGGCCGATATGCCCGGTGTCAACGCGGGCGAGATCGACATCCACTTCGAAGACGGGCTGTTAACGATCCATGGCCCTGCGGGCACGCGGCAGGGCGAGGCAACACGGTACGTCGCGCAAGAATACGGCGTGGGCGATTTTTATCGCACGTTTCGCGTCAGCGAACGGATCGACGCGACAAAGATCAGCGCCGATTACCGCGACGGAGTGCTGGTACTGCACCTCCCCAAGACCGAAGCGGTCAAGCCGCGAAAGATCAAGGTTGAGACGAACTGAGGGAGGGACGACGCCTGGGGCGAGCCGACCGTGAGGTTGGAATAAACGCCCCAGGCACAGGCTTCGTGGCGGGCGGAAATCCTTGTGGGCCGGCGAAATCGCGAGCGAGCGCCGGCCCACCTTAGCCCGACCTATCCTTTGCGTTTCAGCCGGGCATCGTTTTCTTTGAGAAACGCGCGAACCTCTTCGCCGAAATCGAGCAACCGCTCCCACTGCTCGACGTATAAGGTGACCGGCATGCGTTGCAGCCCATAGACGCTTACGGCCCCCTTTTCGCTGACCTTGCAGTAAAGCTGGCCCCGCTTCGGTTGCTCGGCCTCGGCCAACAGTTTAGAGGCTTCGTCCACCTTCAGTTCGCCGGCAGCGAGCTTGGCCAGAATCTCCTCTTTCTTCATGTCATCCCTGCTTTCTTTATGCCGTTGGAATAAATGGCTCCGTGACGCCTCTTGCGAAGAACCGCCGTGCGCTCTGGGGTTTTTAGCAACCGCATGCTTCGCGAAAAAAGCGCGAACGATCCGTGCCGCGGCTTTTTGAGACCGTGCCACGTCGGCCCCTTATGCTATACGGCTACGGCCCGAGATGCTACGGCTGCGCTACAGGGACTACCGCGGCCGCGAGCGACAGCCAAGAATACGGCATCTCCCGCGAACAACAAACGGCATGATTTACCTCGGCCTAGTACTGCTGATACTCGTTTTGATGGCCGGCTGGTGCATGACCATGCTCAGTATGCCGGGCAACTGGGTGATGGTCGGCGCGGCGGCCCTATTTGCCTGGCTCGCGCCGTCCGAGGGCTTGGACATAAGCTGGTCTATCGTCGCGGTGCTCGCCGTGCTCGCGGTGCTGGCCGAGCTGCTCGAGCTCGCGGCTAGCGCGCTCGGCGCCAAACGGGCCGGCGGCAGTAGACGAGGCGCCATGCTGGCGATCGTCGGCTCGATGGTAGGTGCTATCGTCGGCGCGATGGTTGGTCTTCCCATCCCCATCGTTGGTTCGCTGGTGGCGGCGATCGTGTTTGCGGGCTTCGGTGCACTGGTGGGCGCAATGCTCGGTGAGACCTGGAAGGGGCGGACGCTCGCCGAAAGTTGGAAAGTCGGCCAATCCGCTTTTTGGGGCCGCCTGCTCGGCGCCCTGGCCAAGACGGGCATCGCCACGGCCATTTTTGTGATCGCGGTGATCGCCGCCCTTTTCTGACACCACCGCGGCTGGATGTACGTCGGAGGCAACGCGCAAAGAGGCACCTGCCTTGGCCAGACGCCTACCGCTTCACGCCGTAGATCGGCAAGTGTCGGTAGTAGACCTCGAGCATATAGAGCGACAGGCACGTGGTATATAGCCGCATGCCTTGCCCGAGGTTCGACCAACGGTCGGGATGTTGGCCGAGCGGGTCCCAGCTTCCCTTCTCCGGGCCGGTCTTCTCCTGATTCTCGACCAGCATATCGCGCAGCGCACCGTTCCAGGCTGACCAATACTTACCTTCCATGTGGTGCATGACCTGCGTGCCGTAATACCAGTAGTAGACGTCGCGGTCTTCGTAGCGAGGCAGGCTGAGCATGAGCAACTCGACGCCCTGCACCAGTCGCGGATCGTCGCGCTTCCAGCCGAGATACTGACGGCAGAGCAACCCTTCGGCCGTCATCGCCGCAGTCGGCTCGGTCCCCGCTTCGTAGCCGTAACGACTGCCGTCGGGCGAAGCCTTGTCGAGGTAGTCGCTCACGCGCTGCAAGACGGGGCTGGGAACCTCCAAACCGGCCATCCGCGCGCTCTGGAGCGCCATCATGATCCAACCGGTCACCGACGTATCGCTGGCGCTGCGCGGCAGGTATTTCCAACCGCCCAACTCGGGATCCTGCGATTCGATGCAGAACTTGACCGCCAGCTCCGCCGGTCGACGCAGATCCGGATCTTTCGTCATTCCGTAGAGTTCGCAGACGGCGATCGTGCACTGCCCGTGGGCATAGAACCAGTTGTTTCCTGCGCCCTCTTGGAAGAAATTGCCGTCGCTTCCCTGCATCTTCAACAGGGCCTTCATCCCCGCGTCGACTTGTTTTTTGTAGTCACCCTTCTTAGGCGTGTTGCCGGCGCCTTGGAATGCGAGCAGGGCCATGGCCGTGGCCGATTCAGGGACGTCGCGAGGCGCGAGCGATGGGGAGCGATAGGGGCCCTTCAAGCTCCAACTTCCGTCCTTGCGCTGCTGCTTCGCCAACCAGGCGAGCCCCATCGCGACGGCCTCTTCGCTCGCGGGATTTCCGCCGTACTTGCCGAGCAACTTGGCCTTGGTGCCTTCCTCGCGGCCCGCCAGAGCGATGGTGATGGACGGTATCTCCAGCGACGGTGCGGCCGGACCGTCCGGCGTCAGTAGCATGTCGGGTTGAGACGGATCGGGGGCGAACGGATCTTCGACCTTAGCCAGGTCGGGCGAGGCGACGAGTTCGTCTTCCTGTATTTGGCCGATGCTCTCCAACGAAGTGTTGTCGATGAGCTGTTCGCCAGGCTCCTCGGCATAGACATCGAGCAAGATGCCCGAGTTGGGCCGCTGCACCTGGAAATACCACAACCCAAGGACGACGATGAGTGTGAAGTGCACCAGGCAACTGATGAGCCACGGCGGCGCGTTCTTGGTCAACTTGCGCAGCTCGTCGTCATTCGCCTCCGAGCCGGTACGCAACACGAGTCGGCTCGGATCAGACGGCCCCGCACTGGGGATCGGAATCGGCCGCGGGATGGCGGCCTGTCGTGCTGGCAAAGGTCGCGGGGCGGCCGCCGGCGAAACGCCAGCGATGACGCGCGGCGACGCTGGCTGTGGGGCAACCGGTTTCGGCGCCACCGGCTGTGGAGTCGCGGGCGATGCGGCGATGGGCACGGAACCGGCCGGCAAAACAGGCTTAGCCAACGGCACCGGCCGCACGGGCGAAGCTCCGCCCGCACCGCCGGGCATCGGCATGTGGCCGCCTCGCTGCGGTGGATCGGGCAACGCCATCGCGGGCTCTTCTCTCTCTGGTGCGCGAAACCGGCGTAGATCGGGCGAACGAGTGGTAAGGGCAGCCGACGCCAATGAAACTGCTTACGCTGGCCGGCCTTCCGACGATGAGGCCCTTGCGTTTGAGTCTAGCTGGTGCGAGACCAAGCGCCAAGCAACAGACCCGCACTCGCTGCCGTACCGGCTTGCGAGCGGATCGCGACGGGGAATGCCGCCCCTCCAACCGTCAGATCCGGCGCCGCCGGCCCCGTCGCCCGCGCGGGTCTGGTCCGGTTCCGGTCCGCGCTATGCGCCGCGAGCTACTGTTTCGTCGGGAGCCCGCCCGCGAGGACAGACCCGCGAGGACAGATATGTCGCTGGAACTATTGAATCCGCCCGAAACCGCCGCGCCGGAAACGCTCGCGGGCGAACTGGAAGTCTCGATCGTCATGCCCTGCTTGAACGAGGCGGAGACGCTCGAACGGTGCATCCGCAAGGCGCAACAGTCGATCGCGGTACACGGCCTGAGCGCCGAGATCCTGATAGCGGACAATGGCAGCACGGACGGTTCGCAAGCCATTGCCGAGCGTCTGGGAGCGCGCGTTGTAGCCGTGAAAGAGAAGGGCTACGGCAGCGCTCTGCGCGGCGGCATCGAAGCGGCGCGAGGCCGCTACATCGTTATGGGCGACTCGGACGACAGCTACGATTTTTCCTCGATCTATCCCTTCATCGAAAAACTGCGCGCCGGCCACGAACTGGTGATGGGCAATCGCTTCCGAGGAGGCATCCTGCCGGGTGCCATGCCGTGGAAACATCGCTGGATCGGCAACCCCGTGCTGACCGGCATCGGTCGGCTGTTCTTCCATTGCCCGGCCGGCGATTTTCACTGCGGACTGCGAGCGTTCAGCAAGGCCGCGTACGCACGCATGGAGCTTCAGACCACGGGCATGGAGTTCGCCAGCGAGATGGTGATCAAGTCGACCCTCAAGGGACTCTCGATCACCGAAGTGCCGACCGTGCTGCACAAAGACGGCCGCCTGCGCCCACCGCACCTGCGGAGTTGGCGCGATGGCTGGCGGCATCTGCGGTTCATGCTCCTCTTCAGTCCGCGTTGGATGTTCTTGTGGCCCGGCGCGGCTTGCTTCTTGTTGGGGCTTGTCGCCTCAGGCTTATTGATGCGCGGGCCGTTGAGCGTGGGGGGCGTCGGCTTCGACATCCACAGCCTACTGGTGGCCGGTTTCCTAGTGTTGATCGGATTCCAACTCCTCGTATTCGGGCTGTTCACCAAGATGTACGCGGTCACCGAGGGCTTTCATCCGCCGCACCGCCTGCTGGGCAAGGACCCGCATGTGCATCTCGAATGGGGCGTGCTGGCCGGCTTGGCCGTCGGCACGGCCGGCCTGGCATTGCTCGGCTGCGCGATCTTCGATTGGGGGCTGGCGGGGCTCGGCGCGCTCGACCCGCGCGTCAGCATGCGTCAGGTCATCCCGGCCGTCGTGCTGATGATGATCGGCGTGCAGACGATCTTTGCCAGTTTCTTCGTGAGCATCGTCACGCTGCGCAAGCGATAGATTCGCCGATCGCCGCATCGATCAGCGCTTGCGCGGCCGTCCGGAAGGCTGTGCGGTCGATTTCGGACGATGAACCAGATAGAAGGCCGGGTCGTCGATAATCCAGCCTGTCGACCACGTGCGCCCGTCGTCGGCGCTGATCAGATCGAAGAAGAATGTGTCGAATTGGTGGGCCGTGAAGCCATAGGGAAACTGAGAACTGAGGTGGTCGGCGGAGGTCAGATCATCGATACCCGGTTTGGCATAGTAGTGGACCTGGCCGTTCGCGGTGAAGGACATGCCGATCGTCCACCAGCCGGTCTGCTTGATGTCGGGCCCACGGAAGTCGCGGCCGCTCGGGCCGGCACGCAGCAGCCAGTACGCCGCGTCTTGCTTGTGACGACGGTCGCTCTTGCTCTGAAAGACCACCCACATGCCCGGCCAGTATTCCTCGACCGGTTCCTTGCCGTCGGGCCGCGAACCGTGGGCTCCCGCCCGTAAAGCGAACGTATTGCCGGTGCGCTTCTCCCATTCATCGAACGGCGGCATGTAGACCCGCACCACGAAACTCGGCAGCCACGAAACCGGCACGCCGCGGCCTATGGCTCCGCGCACGTTGGCGATGAAGTCGTCTTGCTGGCTGCGATAACTAGGCTGGTCGGGCGTGCCGGTATTGAGTGATCGCATCAAGAGCGAACCTTGGCTCCCGGCCAACCCTCCCGCGGGCGTGGCCACGCGCTTGAGCACGTCGGGATGACCGCGCATCGGGCCCTCAAACCAGCGGCGATTGCGCGAGTAGCCGTTGGGCAAACGCTCCTTACCATCCAACTCAGAGCTGTTCTTGGGATTGTTGAAGACGTAGCTCCAATTCGGGTCTTCAAAATCGTCGCCGGCGTTCGTCACCTTTTCGCCAGTGCCAGGCACCAGCGGCGGATCGGCCCAAGTGGCGGATGCCATGACGGCGCAGCCGACGTAAACCGACAGTCGTGCCAAAACGCACGCTCGACTCGACCACAACAGGAGCATGGCAGCAACCCTTCCTTGGACGGTCCGCAAGATTTCAAGCGGCGGGATTCTGCCAAAAGAGGGGCGACCGGACAAGTCGAAAACGCGTGGCGTTTATACTCGCAAACGCTCACGCTCCAGCCGTGCAACGAGGTATTCCACCGCCCTGGGGGCCATCAAGTGGGCATAAGGCGTCGATTGCCCGGCAGCCGACGTTTCCAGATCGGCGTCGTGCGGTATGCCCAGCGCCGATAACTTCATTTTCAAGCGTTCGGCGCTCGTGAACCAGACGTAATCGTTCGGATCGCAGGCGAACCACATGTTCCGCGGCCAATTCAGCGGGTGCACGTGGAGGATGGCCGTGTCCTGTCGGGCCGCTTCGGGCTCGGTGTAGATCTCGCGCAGGCACGGCTCATCGTCATCGTAGTAAGCCTGTTGGTAATCGATCGCGGGCGTCACCGCGGCCACGATCGGTAGCTTGTTGGGATACTTGAACGACAGCCGCAAGGCGCCCTGCCCTCCCATGCCAACACCAGCTACTGCCACTTGGGGAGGCTGCGCCCCCCAATGCTCGGCGACCCAGGGCAGCACGTGGTCGATGACCAGTTGTTCGGCGGACATGTTCGGATCGAAGTCGGCCCAGATGCGCTCAGTCCACCAACTTCGGCCGCTGATGGGCGCGATGCAGGTCAAACCATGCCGCGCGAACTGCTCGAGAAACGCGGCCCGTCCATCCAGGCCGGCGGCGTCGATGTCGTGCAAGAACACCACCGACCAACCGTGCGGATTACGAACGGACGGCTCGAAGGTCTGGCAGCGGTGCCCGGCGATGGTAATCTCGCTCAACTTGAACGGCGGCATGATGGCTACCTTTCGTCGCTCGTCACGCGCCGGATGGCTAAGGCAATGTCCTCGTTGTACGCAGGGGCTATCAAACGAACTGGCTCGGTGCCAGCCGTCAATTGCCGCTGGCCCTCGGTTTTGCCGCTGCTCGGATGAAGCCACTCGAGGCGGTACTTGCCTGCCGGCAGACGCAACGCAAACTCGACAGATGCGCCGCCCCGAAGATAGAGGGCATATTCTTTTCCAGGATTGGCGAGCACTTGTGCCGATACCTTGTCGGGTAAGCCCGTCAGGACCGATCGATCGGGTCGCATCATCACCAAATCGAAGCTCTCGACAAATCTCTTGAGTACGCCAAGTTGCTCGCGCAACACACGTCCGCCGCCCCCCGGCGCGTCGGGCCGCGCCGCACCGCTCTCCTGTTCGGTGGTAAACGAGTAGTCGAGGTTGTCGTACACGGCGCCGCCGGCCAACAAGAACTCCCACCCTTCGCTGCGGTAAGTCACATCGTCGCTGCCGCGAAAGCCGGTCTCGTCGTCTCCGATCGGCCGATTGAGGTCGAAATTCGCTGCGACCGCGTCGGGAGGCGTGGCGTAATGAAAGTTGAAGATCGAGACATTCTCGTCCGGCCGCTCGATCTTTTGGGAGCCGTTGGCGATGTTCTGCGCGATCAGGTGCCGCACCGAAAGTTTCTTCTCGGCCTCGACCAGCGTGGCAGCGATCCGCGCCTGCCAGGCGAGCGTCACTCCGCCGAAGTACGGCTCGTTGCAGATCTCGTAGTAGAGATTGTCAAAATCGTTGAGCTCCCTCGCTAGCTTCTCCACAAGTTCGGTTTGCACGCCGGTCAGTGCGTCGTTCTTCAGGGCATAGACATCGGTGCGGACGACCTTGCCAATTTCGTTGACATTGTTCACCGTATTGAGCGGACTGCGAGCCCACATCGACTCTTCGTAGAACGGGCAAAACAACACCAACTCGACAACGACGCCACGTTGGCCCGCCTGGCTGATAAACTCCTTCAGCCGCTCGAAGTAGGACTCGTCCCATCGCTTCAGGTCAAATTTATTGCCGCCGCCAGCGTAGCCCGGTTCGTCGCTGCGCGCCCACGGCGAGGCAAAACGTCCGTCGAGCGGAGCCAGCGTGTTGTTCTTGATGTTGAAGTTGCCCGGCGCCTCGCAATAGACGCCCGAAAACGTTCGCGTCAGATTCAGACCGTGCGACTTCAATTCATCCAGATATGCACGGAAATCGAAATCGAGGTTGAGCACCGCGCCATAATGCTCGGTCGACGCGACGAGTACGGCCGGTTTGCCGCGAAAGAGAAAGTAATGCGGGTTTTGCGGGTGCAAACGCAATGGCTCCGCTGCGTGCGCAGTACCGGCGGCAAGCAGACAAACCCAAATCAGGCTGATTTTCGTCATCGTGGTGGTCGCATCGGGCGGCTGGAATGCCCCCTATCGTAATTGAAGTCCTTGCCTTTTCGATAGCTTCCAGATTCACTCCAGAACGGCCGCGGCGGGTGCCGAAAAACTGGGGCACGAGACGGTCACCCACGAACGGCAACTTGAGAGGAGACACAGCATGGGCAAGATGACCCGGACTCGCCGTACGCTCATCGCCGCCGATATGGCTCGCATGCTTCGCGAGCTGCAACAGGCTTCGGCGCAAGGAGTTTCCACGGAGCAGCTTCAACCGACGGTGGAACGAACGCTCGTCATACGAGGACACTCTCCACTGCGGCGCGATCAATCGTCGATGGCCGTCTTGGGAAGTGCGGCGGCCAGCGCATCGCGCGCGGTGTCGCTGAGATGCGTGTGCGATACGCCCAGCCAGAGTAATTGATTTAATCGGCTGAGCACGGGCACCGACGCATCTCCAAGTTGGGTTTCGTTCAAGTTCAGCACCTTGAGCGCCGGCAGTTGAAGCAGCGGCTCCAGGTGCTCCCCCGTGATCCGAGTACTACTCAGATCGAGATTCTCGAGCTCAGCGAGATTCGCCAGATGCACGAGCCCCGCGTCGGTGACGTGCGCCCCATGCGCCTTGAGCCGCTCTAGGCTTCGACAGCCGCTCAGATAGCCAAGGCCCCGATCGGTGATCGTTGCACCGTCGATGTTGAGATAGCGCAGGTGGCGCAATGCCCGCATCGGCACCATCCCGTCGTCGTTGACGGAGCTCCAGCCCAGATCGATGACCTGCGCGTGGTCAAGCCATTCGAGGTCCGCCAGGTCACTCGGGCTCAACTCGACACGGTCCCACACCACCTCGGTGACATGGACCGCCGCTTTGTCGCCGAAAAGCTTTTCGGCCAACCGGTCCATCACGGTACCATCCGCGGCTTCCCAACTAAGCCGAGCGCCCGCCTCTTGTAACCGCTCGCTGACGGCGATCTGCCGACGCAGGCGAAACAGAGGCACACCGAGCAAACCCATCAGCAGCGCAGCGAGCCCCATCGCGACCAGCAGGCTACGTATGCTGAATTGCAACCAGCGGCGACGGCGTTTGCCCCCCGGCTTGCCCGCGCCGGTGGTCGATTCGGTCGACGAAGGCGCAGATTCGGCGGAACACTCCCCAACATCGTCGGCCATCGAGCGCACCTCAAGGTGGCCCGCGGCAACCGGCCCACACCTACCGCGTGTACGGCGCTACTTCTTTTTTGCCATTTTCTCGGCTATGGCGGCCTGGGCGGCTGCGAGACGGGCGATCGGCACACGGAACGGTGAACAGCTTACATAGTCGAGACCAATCTCGTGGCAGAACATCACGCTGGCGGGGTCGCCGCCGTGCTCGCCGCAGATACCAACCTTCAATTTCGGCCGGCTCGCGCGGCCCCCTTCGACTCCCATCTGCATGAGGCGGCCCACGCCGTCGCGGTCGATCGTCTGGAACGGATCGTTCGGCACGATATCGTGTTCGCGATAATAGTTGATGTAGCCGGCATAGTCGTCGCGGCTCATCCCCAACGTGGTCTGCGTCAGGTCGTTGGTGCCAAAGCTGAAGAATTCGGCTCCCTTGGCGATCTCTTCGGCACGCACGGCCGCCCGCGGCACCTCCACCATCGTGCCCACGAGATAATCGACCTCCACGCCCTTCTCCTCGAACACCTTTTCGGCGGTCTCGCGGATGATCTTCTCCTGGTCCTTGAACTCGGTGAGGAAGCCGACCAAGGGAATCATGACCTCGGGCAATACGTCGATCCCGTCGTTTTTGACGTCGCAAGCGGCCTCGAAGATGGCTCGCGCCTGCATCCGTGTGATCTCGGGATAGACGATTCCCAAGCGGCAGCCGCGGTGGCCGAGCATGGGGTTGAATTCATGCAGTTCGTGAACCCGACGGGCGATCGTATCGGCCGAAATGCCGATCTTCTTGCCGAGCGTCACCTGCTCGTCGTGCTGGTGCGGCAGGAACTCGTGCAACGGCGGATCGAGCAGACGGATCGTCACGGGCTTACCATGCATCGCACGGAACAGGCCGTCGAAATCCTCCCGCTGGAACGGCAACAACTTGGCGAGGGCCCGCTCACGGTCCTCGACGGTGTCGGCCAGGATCATTTCGCGGAACTCGTCGATGTGGCCAAAGAACATGTGCTCGGTGCGGCACAGGCCGATCCCCTCGGCGCCGAACGCGATGGCTTCGGTGGCCTGCTTCGGTTCGTCGGCATTGGTGCGTACCTTCAGGCGGCGGGCCTGATCGACCCAGGTCATGAGCTGGGCGTAGCGGGTGTAGGTCTCCGACTCTTCGGGCTTGAGAGTCTTGTGCAACAGCACCTGAATCACTTCGCTCGGCCGGGCCTCGACCTCGCCCGCGAATACTTCGCCCGTGAAACCGTCGATCGAGATGACGTCGCCCTCGTGGAGCACCTTGTTGCCGACGGTGACGGTCTTGGTACGATAGTCGATCTGCAAGTCTCCGCAGCCGACGATGCAGGCCTTGCCCATCTGCCGGCTGACGAGCGCTGCGTGCGAACTGGCGCCGCCGAACGCGGTCAAGATGCCCTTGGCGATCTTCATGCCGCGCAAGTCTTCCGGGCTCGTTTCGCGCCGGACGAGGATCAGTTCGACCTTGCTGTCTTTCTGCCAGAGCTCTTCGGCGTCGGAAGCGTGGAAGCAGATCTTGCCCGAAGCGGCACCGGGGCCGGCGTTGATCCCCTTCGCCAGCAGGCGGCCATCGGCATTGGCCTTCTTCTTCGACTGCTGGTCGTAAACGGGCTGGAGGAGCTGGTTCAAGTCGTCGGCCGGAATGCGCTTGGCGCGGAGGGCCTCGTCCTTGCTGATGAGACCTTCGTTCACCAGGTCGACGGCGATGCGTACGGCGGCGAAGCCGGTGCGCTTGGCATTACGGGTTTGCAGCATCCATACCCGCCCCTTCTGCACCGTGAACTCCAGGTCCTGCACTTCCTTGTAGTGCTTTTCCAGCTTCTTGCCGATCTCCTTGAGCTGCTTGAATGACGCCGGCATATCCGATTCGAGCGTCTCTTCGATGCGTTTGGGCGTGCGGATACCGGCCACCACGTCCTCGCCCTGGGCATTGATCAGATAGTCGCCGTTGATGCCAGGCGTGCCCACGGCCACGTTGCGGGTGAGGGCCACGCCGGTGGCGCAGTCATCACCCAGGTTGCCGAACACCATGGCTTGCACGTTCACGGCTGTACCCCAGTCGTGCGGAATGCCATAGGTCCGTCGATAGACGATGGCCCGATCGTTCATCCAGCTTCCGAACACGGCGCCCACGGCACCCCACACCTGGTCCATCGGGTCGGTCGGGAAGTCCTTGCCCGTCCCTTCCTTGATGGCTTTCTTGAATTCAGAAACCAGTTCCTTGAGTTGATCAGCCGACAATTCGTGGTCGTGCTTGACGCCGGCGTGATGCTTCTTGTCGTGCAGCAATTCTTCGAAGGGATCGTGGTCCTCTTTCGTCTTGGGCTTCATGTCGAGCACCACGTCGCCGTACATCTGCACGAAGCGGCGGTAGCTGTCCCAGGCGAAACGAGCGTCGCCCGACTGTTTGATGAGCCCTTCGACCGTCTCGTCGTTGAGGCCGATGTTGAGCACGGTGTCCATCATGCCGGGCATCGACTCGCGGGCGCCCGAGCGGCACGACACGAGCAACGGATTGCTGGTCGATCCGAACTTGGCCCCCATTTCCTTTTCGATCTTGGCCATCGCCTGGTCGACTAGCTTACGCAACTCGGGCGGGTAGCTGCGTTTGTGGTCGTAGTAATAGGTGCAGACGTTGGTGCCGATGGTGAAACCGGCCGGCACGGGCAGACCGATCCTGGTCATCTCCGCCAGGTTGGCTCCTTTTCCGCCCAGCAAGTTCTTCATGCTGGCGTCGCCATCGGTACCGTTGGGGCCGAACGAGTAGACGTACTTCTCACGGCCCGATTTCGAGCGAGGCTTTTCACCATTCTTCAAGGCCTTTTTGGCTTCCTTGAGCAGCTTGGGCGTTTTGGCCGCCGCCTTCAACGCCTTCTTAAGTCCCTTGGCAGACTTGGACTTCGGCTTGGACTTGGTCTTCACAGCTTTGGCCATCGCGTTCTAGTTCCTTGAAAGTTGGTACCACCGACACATGGCCGGCGCAAAAAGGTGCGGCAGTCTAAATGCCCAAGAAAGCACGCAAGTCTAGCAGTGCGTTCCGGTAAGGTCAATCAGCCGGCGCTTGTAAAGCAGGCTGCCGCGGAGTGACAATTGTAGCCGTACCGCCGTCCATTTTTTGCGTACAACGCTCTTGCGATCATCTCAACCCGCACTCGAACAACTCATGAAGCTCAACCCGACCCGCCCGCTGTCGATTCTGTTGATTCTGTGCCTCCCTCCAGCGCTCGCGCGCCCGGCGGAAGGACCGCAAAAGTTCAATATACTCTCGCCCGAGGAATTGGCCGAAGGTTGGATATTGCTCTTCGACGGCGAGACGATGTTCGGTTGGCAGGCCAACAATCGCGCAAACTGGCGCGTGAGCGACGGAGCGATCGCCGTGTCAGAAGGCGACCAGGGGCTGCTCAATACGACGACGGAGTTCGCCGACTATCAACTCAAGCTCGAGTTCCGCGCCGACAAGAACACGAACAGCGGAGTCTTTCTGCGCACTCCCGGCAAGCCGACCGATCCGGCCGCCGACTGCTACGAACTGAACATCGCGGCCGACGACAATCCCTTTCCCACCGGTGGATTCGTCAAGCGCCAGAAGAGCGACGGAGGACATACGACGGGGCAGTGGCAACTGTTCGACGTTACGGCGGACGGCGGCCATTTCACCGTCAAACTCGACGGCCAACTCGTACTCGATTACACCGATCCCAAACCCGTGCGGCGCGGTTTCATCGGTCTGCAACTCAACCAGGGGCCGGTCGAATTTCGCGACATCAAGCTGCGTCCCTTGGGCCTGAAGGCCCTTTTCAACGGCCGCGACCTGTCGGGGTGGCAAGAGTACGCCGGCGAGAAGAGCAAGTTCAGCGTCAACTCGAAGGGCGACTTGAACGTCAAAAACGGCCCCGGCCAATTGGAGACCGAGGCCCGCTACGGCGACTTTACATTACAACTCGAAGCCTTCGTCAACGGCGACAAGCTCAACAGTGGGATCTTCTTCCGCAGCATCCCGGGCGAAAAGCGGATGGGGTATGAAAGCCAGATTCACAACGGCTATGCCGACGACGACCGCACCCGCCCACTCGATTACGGCACCGGTGCCATCTATAACCGCCAGAAGGCCCGCAAGGTCATGTCGAATGATTTCGAGTGGCTTTATAAAACCATCGTCGCCACCGGTAATCATATTGGGGTCTGGGTCAACGGCCAGCAAGTGACGGACTGGACCGACAACCGGGCACCGAACGAGAACCCGCGCAAGGGGCTACGCACGGAACCAGGGACGATCATCATCCAGGGCCACGACCCCACCACCGACATCTCGTTCCGCAATCTGCGGGCGGCCGAGATGCCGAAACGATAGGTCAGTTAGTGGGCAGCCGCATCGTGGTCACGGTCCTGCGCCAGTCGTCGGACGAGTGCCGAGAGTTCGGCCAGTTCTTTGCGCAGCGAAGCAACATCGTCTCGCAACGAGGAAATCTCCGCATCTTTTTCTAGCGAAAGGAGCCGCTCGCCCTCTTGTCCGCCACGCTCTTCTTCCGCGTCACGGTCTTCTTCCTCGTTGTCATCTTCATCGCGCTGGCGACCACGGCGGCCGGGGGGCGGTCCGTGCATTTCACCTTGCCGTCCACCTCCCATCAGAAACCGCATGGCCGCGGGATGGCCGCCGGGGAATTCATGGTGGAAAAAGATATGTACGTTGATCGTGTGCGGAGCGCCGTCATGCGGATGCGGCCCAGGGCCGCCGGGTCCGGGACCCGGTCCGCCGGCATGTCCCGGTCCGCCAGGCTGGGGACCTGGACCTCGATGCGGGCCCTGATCGGGAAGCGGTCCCGGCATACCTCCACGATGTCCAGGGCCGACGTCGCCATCCAAATGCCTGCGGTCTTCTTCGCGCCGATCATAACTCGGTCGCCGGCGCGGCGGCCGGCGATCTTCGGGGGGCGGAGGATCGCGGTCGTCATCGTCTCTGACGGCCAACTCCAATTCGATTGCCTCCTTCGCCGAGCCTTCCAGCACCGATTGCACAATCCGCTCCAGTTCTTGCAATAGAACCGGTGAGAGCGATTCGGTCGCTCGGGGTTCCAGACTTGCCGACCGATCAGCCGAGGAGCGTTCAGGGCTTTCATCGGCGCGGCAGCAAGCGGCGCACACGAGCACGGCCACCACGGTCAAGAGACTGCGCATGTGATAGGTTTCCTTGGAACAAATGAGAATGAACCGCTCCCCGGAAATGGCCCCACACCGACCCGATCGGCCCGTATCCAGGCGACGCCGTTCTTGAGGACAAGCCAATGCGTAAGGGCGCGGAACAAATACCTGGGCCAACGCGCAGAACGCCGCCCGCCTTGCCGATGGGATCACCCGCTGGCATCGTAAGCCGCCCCTTCCGGCGGCGTCAAGCAAATATCCGCTAAAGGTTTCAGTCCCATCGTCGCCCGCGAATGCGTGGCATGTGTCGCGTAGAAAGGCTCCGCGCTGGGAGCCGGGTTGCGAAGCGGCCCTACAACCGTTACCCTCGCCGACTTCCAGACTGCCGTATACTAAGAATACGGGGGCACGATCGCCCCCGCTTGCCCGCCCCCAACCCACCGACACCAATGATCCTATCGCACGTCTATCCCAATGGGTTGGTGTTGTTGGCCGAAACGATCGCGTCGGTCGAGTCGGTCGCTTTCACCTTCCGCATTCCCGCGGGCACGGCGGTGGAACCTCGGGCGAAAGGCGGACTCGCGGGGATGACTTGCGAGATGATCCTGCGGGGAGCCGGGCCGCGCGACAACCGCAAGTTCGTCAACGATCTCGATAACCTGGGTGTCGAACGGGGCGAGAATGTCGGTGACGCGCATGTGGTCTTCCGCGGTGCGACGCTCGCTCGCAATCTCTTTCCGGCCTTGGAGATCTATGCCGACATCCTGCGCCGACCGCATCTACCCGACGACCAACTCGAACCGTGTCGGTTAGTAGCGTTGCAGGAACTCGCGGCGGTCGAAGACGAGCCTGGCCACAAGGTGATGCTCGAACTGCGGCGCCGGCACTTTCCCGATCCCTGGGGCCGCCCGAGCCAGGGTGAGCAGGCCGCGCTGGAGTCGATGACGCTGGGCGACGTCAAGGATTACTTCCGGCAGGTCTATCGGCCGAACGGGGCCATCTTGGGAGTGGCCGGCCGCGTCGACTGGGAGAAGTTGAAAGACGACGTCGGCCGCTTGTTGGGCGACTGGCCCAAGCTCGACGAACCAATCGTCGAAGAGCGGGCGCTGCCGAAACCGAGCGAACACCTGCACCACGAGTCGAACCAGACGCAGATCGGCCTGGCCTATCCGAGCGTCGCCTATCGCGATCCGGCTTACTACGTCGCGGCCGCGGCCGTGGGCGTGCTGGGCGATGGCATGAGTTCGCGACTGTTCACCGAGGTGCGCGAGAAACGCGGACTGTGCTACAGCGTCTATGCCTCGCACGGAACGCTCCTCGACCGGGGCAGTGTGTTCTGCTATGCCGGCACGAGTGCCGAACGGGCGCAAGAGACGCTCGACGTGATGGTCCGGGAGATCCTCCGCCTGGCCGAGGGGATCGAGCCGGGCGAGTTGGAGCGGCTCAAGGCACGCATCAAGAGCAGCCTGATCATGCAGCAGGAATCGACCTCGGCCCGCAGCGCTCTGCTCACCCGCGATTGGTATTTCCTGGGTCGCGTGCGCACGCTCGACGAGGTCGAGGCCATCGTCGACGGCCTGTCAGCCGACGAGATCAATCGTTACCTGGCCGGTCATCGACCCGAGAATTTCACCATCGTCACGTTGGGGCCAAACGCCTTGGAGGTGCCAGTTGGAATTTCGTGAGCACGTCTTGCCCAACGGGCTGGAAGTGGTGGCCGAGTGCAATCCGGAAGCTCGTTCCGTGGCGCTGGGGTTCTTCGTCAAGGCGGGGGCCTGTGACGAATCGGACGACGTGGCGGGCGTGAGCCATTTCCTCGAGCACATGGTCTTCAAGGGTACGCCCCGGCGCACGGCCGACGAAGTGAACCGGCGGTTCGACGAACTGGGGGCGCACTACAACGCCTTCACCAGCGAGGAAAAGACCGTTTATCACGCCGCTGTCTTGCCCGAGTACCAGCGGCCGGCCGTCGAATTATGGGCCGATATTCTGCGGCCTTCGTTGCGCGAGACCGACTTCGATACCGAGAAGAAGGTAATCATCGAAGAGATCAAGATGTATGCCGACCAGCCGCCCTACGGCGCCGACGACCGAGTACGGGCGACGCACTTCGGACGGCACCCATTGGGACGTAGCGTGCTCGGCACGGTTGAAAGCATCTCGCAGCTCGGCGTGAAGGCCATGCGCGAATACTTCGAACGGCGCTATAGCCCCGCCAACATCGCGCTCGTCGCGGCGGGCAAGGTCGACTTCGATGATCTCGTGGCGGCCGCCGCCGACTATTGCGGCGATTGGCAGCGATTCGAAGCGCCGCGCAAGATCACGTCTGCACCGGCGCACTCCGGTTTCGAGTGCCTGCACAAAGAGAACAGCACGCAGGAATACTGTCTGCAACTCGCCAACGGACCTTCGGCGACCGACGAGGACCGCTACGCCGCCAAACTCCTGGCCACCATCATCGGCGACGACTCCGGAAGCCGCTTGTACTGGGACCTGGTCGATCCAGGTCTGGCGGAGCACGCGTCGTTGGGACATCACGATCACTTGGGCACGGGCCTGTTCGTCAGCTATCTCTGCTGCGACCCGGAATTCGCCGCGGAAAATCTGCGACGGCTGACCGACATTTATCATGTCGTTGAAAGCGAAGGGGTGACGGCCGCCGAACTGGAACAGGCGAAGAACAAGATCAACTCGCGGGTCGTCCTGTCGAGCGAGCGGCCGCGCGGACGGCTCTTCAATCTTGGGGCGAACTGGACCTATCGGCACGAGTATCGTTCGGTGAAGGACGACCTGGATGCCATCGACCGCATCACACTGGCCGAGGTCAACGCGGTCCTGAAGAAATATCCGCTCTCGGTGAGCACGACCGTCGCGATCGGGCCGTTGGCGGAACTGTCGTTGAACGGCGACGGATAATCAGGTCTCCGCGTTCGTCAGGGCTTGGGAGGCAGCACGTCGCAGATCAACATGCGATGGTCGGAGTGCTCGGTCTTCGAGCAGTAGACGCCGGTCGCGTGCAACTGCGACGAAAGCCAGATCTGATCGATGCGCAAGAAGGGCGCGGAATTGATGATGCTGTTTCCCCAGCCGCGGCCCGCTTCGCCGAACGCGTCGTGAAGAGGCCGTAACTCATCGAACACCGCGTCGCGCGGTGGGGCGTTGAAATCGCCGCCGACGATCAGAGGAAAGTCGGAGGAAGCAGGTTCGATCGCGGCGACGATGGCTTCTAACTGTTTTCGCCGTCGGCGGCGGTTGGCCGCTTGCTCCCGCCAACAATCGGGCGACCAGAGATCGACGCGCACCAGCGGTGGTTCCAGCCGTAAACTGACAACCTCGACCTCGATCTTGTCGGCAATCTTGATACGTGCCCGCACGGCGTTGCTGACTACGCTTGTAGGAATAGACAACGGAGTGATCTCTCCTCGGGCCACCAGCGACGCATCGACGCCGGATAACACGTGCCCCTCGTCGCCAAACAATTCGTGCGCCAGCGACGCAAGCGGTTCGCGACCTGGCGATTCTTGAACCAGCACGATATCGGGCTGCATTTCCACGATCTCGCGAACCGCGGCGCTGCTTCCCGCGCAATTGAGCGATACGATTCGAACAGTTCGGTCGGAGGCGCCGCCGGGCCACCACAGCAAGCTGGTTGGATGGTCAGCAAAAGCGAACAGGACCACGCACCAGGCCGATGCCACAGCGACCGTCGCGCGTCGTCCCGCACAGCTTCGTGCGGTGGCAATGATGGTTAAACCACCTAGCACCCAGACCCAGATCGGAAATACGGTCACGGCGGCCCAGGCATCAAGCCGCCACGTGTAACACGCAGCAATCGCCGCGCACCACAAGACCGAGCCACCCAATACAACTCGGCCCAAATACTTACACCGAGCGGATTTTTCCGTGGAGGGTCTCCATAGGCTGCCCAAAACCGAGCGGAGCATCGCCATCGAATCCTCAACTATTTGAAGCAACGCTGTTTGCCAACTACTCCTCGACCTCGCATTGGTCTTCTTTTACATTGGTTGCGTCAGCCGCGGCGCGGGATCAGAGGTCCTTCGCTCGACCGTCGACAAGCGTCTGCATGGAATCCTGAATCGGGCCGTTCACATGGTTGACTCGCGTGGTGTCCATCGTCCTTGCCTCAGCCGTCGTAGCTTCCTGGCCGCCGCGGCCGTTGGCGCCTCTGCCTGGCCGTCGGTTGGTGTTTCAGACAGCGACAGCGGGCCGCCCGTTACGGGCACGGCGAACCCCGACCTAGTGTCCTTCGACCGGCTGATGCGAAGTTTTGTGAGGCAACACCGTGTGCCGGGGGCCGCGTTGGCTGTCACGCGGCACGGAAAGTTAGTCTACGCGAGGGGATTCGGTTTCGCCGACCGCGAGGCCAAGGAACACGTCGAGCCCACGGCGTTGTTTCGCATCGCCAGCGTCTCCAAGCCGATCACAGCCGTGGCCGTGATGCAACTCGTCGAGCAAGGCCGTCTGGGGCTCGAAGACAAAGTGGTCGAGCGGATGCAGCTCACTCCGCATGTCAGCCCCGGCATGGAGCCGGACAAGCGGTGGCAGCAGATCACGATTCGCCAGTGCCTGCAACATACGGGAGGCTGGGACCGCGACAAATCGGGCGATCCGATTGGCCGGGCGCGAGAGATCGCGGAGGCGGTGGGGGTAGCGTCGCCGGCGAGGCCGGTCGATATCGTGCGGTTCATGATGGGGCAACCGCTCGACTTCGATCCGGGTTCACAGTACGCATACTCGAACCTCGGCTACCTGGTGCTGGGCCGCATCATCGAGAAGTTGACCGGCGAGCACTACGAACCCTTTGTCAAGAAGAAGGTGCTCGCGCCGTTGGGGATCAAGGCCGCGCGGCTCGGACGGGCGCGGTTGGAAGATCGCGTCATAGGTGAAGTCAAATATGTCGACTCCGAGAAGCGAACCGGCGATTCGCTGTATGCGCCGCACGCGCAGGTGCCCATCCAATACGGTGCCGAAAACATCGAGGGATACGAGGCCCACGGTGGCTGGATCGCCTCGGCGGTGGAACTGGTCCGCTTTGCATCGGCGCTCGATGGGGCCAAGCTGCTGAAGCCGGCGACGATTGCCGAGATGTTCGCCCGGCCGTCGGGTGCCCCTGGCGACGAAGCCGACGGCAAGCCCAAAGACGCCTATTATGGCTGCGGATGGAGCGTACGACCCATCAAGGGCGCGAAAGGCAAGTCCAATCAGTGGCACACCGGCTTCATCGCCGCCAGCGAAGCGATTCTCGTGCGTCGTTGGGATGGGCTGAGTTGGGCGGTCCTCTTCAATACCTCATCGACACCTGGTGGGAAGGAACGGCTGGCGGGTTTGATCGACGGTCGCGTCCACGAGGCGGCGGACGAGGTGAAACGCTGGCCCGCGGACGACCAGTTCAAAAGACTCTTGACCTGAACCGCGCGGGCAATCACAACTGCAAAGGGCGCCTGAGCAAGAAGCGTCTTTCCCGATCGAACACAAGGAGCAACGTATGGCCCGCCGTACCCATCGCCGTCGGTTTTTGCAAAGCGTCTCACTAGCGGGCGTGGGTTATTGGATGGCCGGCCGGCAAAACTTGGCCGCCGCCGATTCGCCCAACGAGCAAATCAACATTGCCTGCATCGGCGTCGGCGGGAAGGGATCGAGCGACACCGACCAAGCGGGCAACTACGGCAACATCGTGGCGCTATGCGACATCGATGATGAACGACTGGGCTCCAAGGCCGCAAAGTTCCCCAAGGCGAAGAAGTACAACGACTATCGCAAGCTGCTCGACGAGATGCACGCGCAGATCGACGCCGTGGTCGTCAGTACGCCCGATCATACGCACGCCCCGGCGGCCGTCCGCGCCATGCGGCTCGGCAAGCACGTTTATTGCCAGAAACCGCTGACGCACTCGGTGGCCGAAGCGCGGCTGATGCGCGACACGGCCAGAAAATACAAAGTGGCCACGCAGATGGGGAATCAGGGTACGGCCGATGCCGGCTTGCGGCGGGGCGTCGAAATCGTTCGTTCGGGCGCCTTGGGGCCGGTGCGCGAGGTACACGTCTGGACAAACCGGCCGTTCAAGTATTGGAAACAGGCCCCCGACCTCGTAGCCCGGCCCACGGAAACGCCGCCCGTCCCTGCACATGTGCATTGGGACTTGTTTCTCGGGACTGCGCCGGAACGGCCGTATCACCGGGTCTACCATCCGCACGACTGGCGCGGCTGGTGGGATTTCGGCACCGGCTCGCTCGGCGACATGGCGTGCCACACCACCAATCTGCCCTTCATGGCCTTGCAATTGGGCTATCCGACGCGCGTCTCGGCCACGAGCGGCGCGATCAATTCGGAGACCTATCCGGCCTGGGCCACGATCACCTACGAGTTCCCCGCTCGTGGAGACCTGCCGCCGGTCAAGCTCACCTGGTATGAAGGCGCCCGCGACGGTGAGCGCAACCTGCCACGCCCCGATCTGCTGATGGGTGAAACGCCATCGTCGAGCGGCGCGCTGCTGGTCGGTGAGCGCGGAGCCATGTTTTCGCCCAACGATTACGGCGCCGAGCAGAAGTTGCTGCCGGTGAAACAATTCGAGGGGTATCAACCGCCCGAACCTACCCTACCTCGCACCGACTTCGGCCGAGGTACCGACGACAGCCAGAAGGGCGAATGGGTACAGGCCATGCGCGGCGGTCGGCCCGCCTTGAGCAATTTCGAGTACGCCGCCGTGCTTACGGAAACCATGCTCTTGGGCAACGTGGCCGTCCGTGTGGGCAAGCCGTTGGAATACGACGCCGAGAACGTGCGCGTAACCAACTGTCCCGAAGCGGCTGCGTTCATCAGCCCAGCATATCGCAAGGGCTGGGAGATCTGACATTGGTCGAGGCTGGGCTCGTGGGGCGAGCCAAATAGGGCCGCGGCGCGCGTAAATTGCCCGAAAAGCGGTGCGGGCGCAATAGCGGACCGTTAGCCTAACCGCTATATTGGGGACGCTCGGCTGGGAGCCAATGGTTGGGGGCGATGGCGCTGGGCTCCGAAACCAATGGCCCAATACGCCATTGAGCTATCGCTTATCGCATCTGCACCGAGGACGATTATGGCCCGTAAGATCTTAAATCGCAAAGAATTGCGTCGTGCAGGAGAGGCGGCGGAGAGCACGGGGGGCGCGGCCAAGGGCGCAGAAGAGAAGAAAGCGGCTCCTAAGCGAAAGACACGTGCGAAGACGCCCAAGGAAGTTCGCCTGAAGGCATTTTGGGGCGTCTTTAACCAGTCGATGAAACGGGTTGCGCTGTACGAGTATAGCGAGCGCAAGCAAGCCGACAAAAAGGCCCAGGAATTGACGGCCTCGCAGAAGACGCCGCACTTTGTCCAGCCGGTCAAAGAAGTCATCACCGAGTAAATCACTCCGCCTAGCCCACCGCGCTCGGCAGGCGATTACCCGTGTAGGCTGTGTGCGGACGGGCCTGTGCGCCAGACGCGACATGCCAGCGAGAGGCGTGTTACAATCGGCGCATGGCGTTCTCGGTCACCTGTCCCTGTGGAAAGAAGCTGGCTGCACGCGCAGAACACGTTGGCAAGCGCGCCAAGTGCCCTGCCTGCGGCAAAATGCTGCTGATCGCGTTGGCCGGGTCGCCTGAGCCGTCGACGGCGCCTTCCGTGGCGGCCGCACCCGCCGCATCGATGGCCGGCGCAGATACGGTCATGCCCAGCGGCAACAAGACCCTCCTCAGTGCGCCACCGGCGGCCGAGTCCTTCGACGGTCAGACACTTGAATACTGGCTCGACCTGCTCGCATCTTCCGATCCGGCCGAGCGGCGCAAAGCGGCCGACGTGCTGGCCGCCGTCGGCCCCGAAGCCGCCGGTGAACTGCGAGTGCTCGTTGCCCACACCCGTTCGCCGCACGTGCTGGTGCGGCATTGGGCGACGGCGTGTATCGGGCAGATCGGTACTGCGGCCAAGGATGCGCTGGAACCCCTTCTCAGCCGGCTCGATGACGACCAACCGCTGGTTCGCGAGAAAGCCGCCAAGGCGGTCGAACGGGTCATTCCGGGAAGCGAGCTTTTTGTGGCGCGCCTATTGCGCGAGTTGAACGACCAGGACGCGGCCCGCCGCAATGCGGCAATCGAAGTCTTTCGTCGCGACCTGAAGACAGTCGGCGTGTCGCGGTTTCGCTTTTGGGCCTGTGCCTGCGGACGGGTCTACATCAAGCTCGATCTGGGAGACCGGTTGCGAAAGCTGCTCAGTGCACCCGACGAGCTGAATTGGGAAGGGCGTCGTGCGTGCGGCCAATGTGGCGCCTCGTACGAAGATCGTGATATCTATGCCGGAAGATATGACGTAGCCAAACCCTATTGGCCCAAACTGTGGAGTCGCTTCGGCAAGCAGTTGAGTGTGCCCGACGACTTCTTTGACGACTCGAAGGAGGACGCCGGCTATCGCCTCAGCGATTCGGGCGCAGGCGAGTTGACGGGCATGCCATCGCCCGGAGTGTTCTCACTGGCCCTGGATACCGTACTTTCCCCCGACGGCGATGAGGAAGGTTATGCCATCGCCGATGCTTCTCCGACGCCGCTCTATGGTGTGTTAGGGCCGAGAAACGCAGAGAAAAAGACAGCCGAGTTGGTTCCCGGCGCCGCCGTACCGGAGAGCGGCAAGTATAAATGTACGTCCTGTACCAAGCGGCGGCTTTCCAGTCCGGCCGGGGGGCCGACCACAAAACCGGTTGTCCGAGCCAACGTTGTCATGCCCTTCAAGGCCGGCAAGACCTTCGGCGAATGCCCTAAATGTGGCGAGCTGACGGAGTGGGAGTTTTTGGGGTAGCCCTCGCCGTCTCTTACTCGCGCGCCACCGACAACTCCACCAGCGGTTCGCCCGATTTGGCCATCTCGCGGATGTCTTCCGTGATCTTCATCGAGCAATACTTGGGACCGCACATGCTGCAAAAGTGGGCGCTCTTGAAGGTGTCCTGCGGCAGGGTCTCATCGTGCATGCGGCGGGCCGTTTCGGGGTCGAGCGCCAGGCGGAACTGTTCGTTCCAATCGAAGGCGAATCGTGCCCGACTGAGCGCGTCATCGCGGTCACGCGCGCCCGGACGGTGCCGCGCCAGGTCGGCAGCATGCGCCGCGATCTTGTAGGCGATCACCCCCTGCTTCACGTCCTCCGTCTCGGGCAGGCCGAGATGTTCCTTAGGCGTTACATAGCAGAGCATCGCCGCGCCGCTCCAGCCGGCCAACGCGCCGCCGATCGCACTGGTGATGTGGTCGTAGCCCGGGGCCACGTCGGTGACCAGTGGGCCGAGCACATAGAAGGGGGCTTCGCGGCAGATCTCCATCTGCTTCTTGATGTTCATGTCGATCTGGTCCATGGGAACGTGCCCGGGGCCTTCGACCATGACCTGCGTGTTCTTCCGCCACCCTCGTTCGGTCAATTCGCCCAGCACCTTGAGCTCCGCGAACTGCGCGTCGTCGCTGGCGTCGGCGATGGAGCCCGGCCGCAACCCGTCGCCCAGGCTCCACGTGACGTCATACTCGCGCATGATGTCGCAGATATCTTCAAAATGTGTGTAAAGCGGGTTCTGCTGACGGTGGGCCATCATCCATTTCGCGATCAGCGAGCCACCGCGGCTGACGATACCCGTCACGCGGTTCATGGTCAGGTGCAGATGCTCGAGCAGCACGCCGCAATGCACCGTCATGTAATCGACCCCTTGCTTGGCCTGATGCTCGACCATGTCCAAGAAGTGTTGCGGCGTCATGTCCTCGATATTGCCGCCCAGTTCCTCCAGCATCTGGTAGATGGGCACGGTGCCAATAGGTACCGGCGACGCCGCGATGATGGCCTGGCGGATGCGATCGATATCCTTCCCGGTCGACAGGTCCATTACCGTGTCGGCGCCGAAGTGTACGGCCGTGTGCAGCTTTTCCAGTTCCGTGTCGACGTTGCTGGTGACGGCCGAATTGCCGATGTTGGCGTTGATTTTGCAACAGCCGGCGATGCCGATGCACATCGGTTCCAAGCGACCGCGCAGGTGCACTTTGTTGGCCGGGATGACCATCCGGCCGCGCGCCACCTCGTCGCGGACCAATTCCGCGCCGATCGCTTCGCGTCTGGCCACGTACTCCATCTCCGGCGTCACCACGCCGGCGCGAGCTTGTTCGATCTGGGTCATCCGACAAAACCTCCCTGGAGAACTGCATTGTTTAGCAGAGCGCGGTCTGCTCAAAGCACCGCCGTTGAGCGGTGACGAGCCAGGCAGCGACCTCCGCAACGCTTCACGAGGGCTGGCGAAACGGCTGACCGGGCACGTCGCATTCTACGCGAACTACCTGGTCGGTCGGTCATCACCCTGCGAAGCAATTAGCCCGCAGGTCATCGTACTTATAGCCGGGCGATTGTCAAACTAGGCGCATTTGCGCATTAGCGAACCTATGCGTCGTCGAAAACGACTCCGACACGGGCCCTACGTGGTCAAACGCGCACCTTGAGCTGCTTGCCGATGACGCCGACCATGCGCGCCTCATCGGGAAATTCGCCCGTCTTGAGCTTCGAGTAGACGAGGTCGCCGTTGAGTGAAAGCTCGAAGCAGCCTCCCTTGTCGGGCACCAACTCCAAGCGTTCGACCTGCATTTTGTATTCGGACAGGATTCGGCTTGCCAAACTGACAGCCTGCGGCTCGTAGTTTCAGATAGAGCAGTAACGCAATTCGATCTTCATGGGAATCCTCCGTCTCTGGGTATCTTTATTTCCCCATTCGTGACACGAAACGGGCATGCACAGCTCTCTCGCGTCCAATCTTGATTTTGCAAAGTCTATTCCAATTTCACAATCCCGAAATCGAGCTGCAGGTTCACAGGCTCCGGCAGCCCGCCGGGCAATGCCGACGTCATCACTACGGCCGACTCCCCGGGCAAGATCCAGCCCTTTTCGGATATAACGGCCGGCGTCCCCGTGCCACCGTAGTCAGCCTGCTCGCTCGACCAGAGTAGGTGCCAGGCCCCACCCTCCATAGGCGCGAGCAACGGCTGTGGTGCAGCGCGCAGCTCGAGAGTAAAACCAAAATTGACCAACAGCAACCGATCGCCATGCGGGCCACCAAAGTATCGTACGACGAAGGCATCGTCAGAGAGGCGCGCACCGTCCACAGCCTGTGCCGCTTGCGCTGCAAACACCGCTTCGCGGCGGCGCAGCCCGATCAGGTCGCGATACAACCGGTATGTGTCGGCATGTCGCTCGCGATCGGCAAAATCGAGCTTCGATCGTTCGAACGTGCGGCGATCGGACGGCGGAGGCAACCTCGCTTGCATCTCGGGCACGGCCAACGAGCGAAATTGTTTCAAAAAATCGGCCCGTCCGCGGGCCACCGCTTGCGCCTGCTCTGGTGGGCTGTCCAGGAAGTACAGGAACGGACTCGAAGCCGAAAACTCTTGGCCTTGAAACAACAGCGGGGTGCCCGGCGCAAGCAGCAGGAACGCCGTCGCCGCGCGAAACCGTCCGGGACTTGTCGTCTGCCACAGCCGCTCACCCCGGCCCGAGTTGGCAAGCTGATCGTGGTTCTCCAGATAATTGACGAACGTGGCGCCGGGAAGTCCGAAAGTCGGTGTGCCGCGCGGACCGCCCTGCCAGGGATAGAGCTGCCCCTGATAGAGATAGCTCCACTTGGCGAGGGCGACAAATTCCTCCGGCGTTCCAAAATAGTCGTTGTAGTAGCCCTCGCGCCGGCCGTTGAGACGCACCACCGCGCTATGATGGAAATCGTCGTTCCACAAGGCATCGAGTCCGAACCCGTCCTGATCGCAAGGCCGCGCGATCCGCACTTGTTGAGGTTCGTTCTCGCCGAGTAGAAAGATGCTCCGCCCGGCCGCCGCGCGCCGTGCTGCCATTCCCAACTCGCAAAGAATGTGACACGGCGAGTCGTCGATGAACGCTTGCGTGGCATCGATACGGTAACCATCGACGTGAAATTCCTCGATCCAGTACCGCGCGTTGGCCAGGATGAACTCGCGGACGGGCGCCGAGTTTTCACCGTCGAAGCGGATGGCATCGCCCCATTCGCTGCGATGGCGGTCGCTGTGGTAGTAGCGTGAGAAGGCGAGTTGCGAATTGCCAACCGAGCCGAAATGACTATAGACGACGTCGAGGATGACGCCGATTCCGAGCGCGTGCGCCCGGTCGACGAAGGAGCGCAGATCGTCGGGCGTTCCATAAAGCCGCGTGGGGGCGAACAGATTGACGCCGTCGTAGCCCCAGCCGAATTGGCCCACGAAGTCGGCTACCGGCATGATCTCCAACAGCGTGATGCCGGTCTCCGCCAGCTCCGGCAACTGCTCGGCCGCCGCCCACCAGGTTCCCGCGGGCGTGAACGTGCCGATATGCATTTCATAGATCACATGCCCGGTCTTCGTCACGCCGGGCCAAGCGTCGTCGGTCCATGCGAAACGAGTGGGATCGACCACCTGCGAGGGCCCGTCGGGACCGTTGGGCTGAAAGCGTGATGCCGGGTCGGGAAACAGTTGGTCGTCGTCGCCGTCGAGACGGTAGCGGTAGTTGTCGCCCGCCTGGGCAGACGCGACCTCGCCGCTGAAGTAACCGCCGATTTCGCGGGCCAACTCGACGGGCGGCAAACGGTCTTCGCCGCCACCCAGCACGACCTCGACGGCCTGACGTTCTGGTGCCCAAACCCTGAAATGCACACCGCCTTCCGGCAATACTTCGGCACCGACCGGCAAGCGGCGACAAAGACCGAGTTCGGATGTTGGCCGGCGATGCATCGGCGGGCGTGCCCGCGGGATTTCTATCGGGTGGTGTTCCGATGAGTAGCACCCAGCGTGCCATCTGCTTGACAGTTTCGGCATCGATCCTACGATTGGGCAAGGCCTCGAAAGAAAAGGGGCCGGTCCTGGATGGGCCTGCTCGAAAAGAAACCGCCCGGTGTGTCGCGGACACCGGGCGGTTTTTTTGTTTCGCGAGCGATCGATCCTGCCGACACGCGGCGGCCCGCGCGGCTTTTTCCTGCACCAAACATGCTAGCGATTTCCACCGAAGTTGCCCCGAGCGAACGGCAGATCGTCAACCGCATGCCCTGGGAACGGTCGACAACGGCCGATCCGGAGCTGCTCCTCGATCGCGAATGGCTCGTGACAAACGGTCTGGGCGGATATGCGTCGGGGTCGATCTCGGGTGTTCCCACCCGTCGTTACCACGGGCTGCTGGTGGCGGCTCTGCCGGCGCCGTTCGGCCGGACGGTGATGCTCAATCACTTGGCCGAGGAACTGCGCTTGCCGACGGGCGAAGTCGTACCGCTCAGCGGCGACGAGCGGCCCGACGGAACGCTCGTCGTGCACGGGGCGAGAACGCTGGAAGAATTCCGCCTCGAGGCTGGCCTGCCGGTATGGATCTACTCGGTGGCCGACTTCCTCATCGAAAAACGGATTGTGCTCGTCTATCGGCAGAACACGGTTCACGTGCGTTATCGGCTATCGGGTGGTTCGGGCCGGGTGCGCCTGCGCGTCCGCCCCTCGGTCCATTTTCGTGCGCACGAAGACCCGGTTTCGGTGTCGTTGGACTACCCATTCACGGTGAGTGGCGTCAGCGAAGGATTTGAGATCCTCTATCCCCAGTTGCCGCCGCTGCGCCTGCGGGCATCGGGATCGAAGGCGTCCTTGGTGCTCGACGGCGGCCATTGGCGCGATCTCTATTACCGTGTCGAGCAGCGCCGCGGCTACGATTCCAAGGGCAAGGTCTGGAGCCCCGGATATTTCCGCACGGATCTGGAAGTGGGCCAGCATGCGACGCTCATCGCCAGTACGGAACCGTGGGACACGGTCTGTGCCATCGGGCCCGATGAGGCGCTCGCCGCGGAGCACGAACGCCGCGCGCGATTATTGATGCAGGCTCGCTCCCAAGCGGACGACCCGCTGGCGGCCGAGCTTACGCTGGCTGCCGACCAATTCATCATCACGCCCGCCACGCGCGTGGGCGACGCGGCCCGCCTGCACGCCGCCGGCGACGAGGTGCGCAGCGTGATCGCCGGCTACCACTGGTTCACCGATTGGGGCCGCGACACCATGATCAGCCTGGAAGGGCTCACGCTCGTCACGGGCCGCCATGCCGAAGCCGGCTACATCTTGCGGTCGTTCGCCCACCATGTTCGCGACGGGCTGATACCCAATCTCTTTCCGGAAGGTGGCCGCGAGGGGTTGTATCATACGGCCGATGCCACGTTTTGGTATTTCCACGCCCTCGACCGCTATTTGCAGACTACGGATGATCGACTCACGCTGCGGTTGCTCTTGCCGATCCTCCGTACATCGATCGAACACCACGAAAAGGGCACCCGTTTCGGCATTCGCGTCGATCCGGCCGACGGGTTGATCACGCAGGGGCAGCCCGGCTACCAGCTCACTTGGATGGACGCCAAGGTCGGCGATTGGGTCGTCACTCCGCGTCGTGGCAAGGCGGTCGAGATCAACGCACTGTGGTACAACGCCCTGCGACTCACCGAGCGCTGGGTCGCCGAAGAAGAAGGAGACGCGGCGGCGCGTTCTTATGGCGCCGCCGCCGAAAGAGTATTTGCGTCGTTCAACGAGCGCTTTTGGCTGGAAGAAGAAGGCCACCTCTGCGACGTCGTCGACGGCGAGTGGGGCAATGACACAACCTTTCGTCCCAACCAGATCTTCGCCATCTCGTTGCCGCACGCGGTGCTGGAGCGGGCCCACTGGCAAACGGTGCTCGATCAGGTCGTCGATCGCCTGTTGACGCCGATGGGGCTGCGCTCGTTGGCGCCGGGTGAAGCGGATTACAAGCCGCGCTACGACGGTGATCTGCGTGCCCGCGATGCTGCATACCATCAGGGTACGGTGTGGGCTTGGCTGGTCGGGCCCATGGTCGACGCCTGGTTGAAGGTGCATCCGGAAGATCTGGAAACGGCACGCGGTTTCTTGAGCGGCTTTCGCGCGCATGCCGGCGAGGCGTGCATTGGTTCGATCAGCGAGATATTCGATGCCGAGGCCCCTTACACGCCGCGCGGCTGCGTGGCGCAGGCGTGGAGCGTGGCCGAGGTGCTGCGGGCCTGGGTCAAGACGGCCGGCGGACCAGATTCATGATCGGCAGCACCGAGGTCTGCACCGGTCCTCCGGTCACGTGCACCTCGCGCGAGGCGTCGACGAAAACATTCACTTCGCTGCGGACGCCGAACTCGGGCAGATAGATTCCCGGTTCGATCGAGAAACAGGTCCGTGGCATCACGCGCCGTTCGTCGTGGGTTTCCAGATCGTCCATGTTGGCGCCGTTGCCGTGCGTCTCGCGCCCGATGCTGTGCCCGGTGCGATGCACAAAGTTCGCTCCGTAGCCGGCCTCGTCGATCACCTGCCGGGCCGCCCGATCAACCTGCCAGCCCGAGAGGGGCGTGCCCTTGGCAAAGGCTTCCTTGACGCAGTCGATGGCCGCATCTCTCGCGCGCGCCACGATCTGGAAGATATCTTCGTACTTGGCCGGTACCGTATGGCCGATGAAGCCGACGCGCGTCAGATCGCTGTACACGGCATCGGGCTGAACGAGCTTCCCCCAGAGGTCGATGAGCACGAAGTCGCCGTCACGGATCAACCCTTCGTCGCCGGGCCGCGGCTCGTAATGGGGATCGCCGCTGTGGGGGCCGACGCCGACGATCGGCGGATGGTCGGTTATCAACCCCGACTGGTGGAAGAAATCGAGAATCGCACGTTGCACGTCCAACTCGTGCGTCGAACCGCCACCGCTCACCTTGTCGGCGATGTAGCGCCAGGCGTGATCGTAGGCCGCCGTCGTCCGTTCGGCAGCCGCCAGGTGCATGCGCCACTGTTCCTCGCTCCAGGCCGCCTCGAATGCCTGCACCAGGTCGCCCGACGAGACCACTTCGACTCCTTGCGCGCGCACGGCTTCGATCGTGCCGGCGTCGACTCGCGAGACATATGGAATGGCATTCTTCGGTGAGTATTCCATGGCCACGCGTTTCATACCGCCGACGAGTCGTTTCAGACCTGCGTCCAGATCCTGCCAGCGCGCATAGACGTGCTTTTCGCCGGGAAGGTGATCGAGCGTGCCCGACTCGATGCGATGCACGAGCTTTCGTGGTTCGCCGCGGGCCGGCACCCAATAGAAGAATCGACGCGTCGTCACCGCGTCGTCGCGAATATGCAGAATCCGCCGTGCCAGTACGTTACTATTGCGAAAATCGTAGAACAGCCAGCCATCGAGGTTCGCCTCGACGAGTTCCGCTTGAATCGCCGCCAAATCTAGCATTGGTCGTCTCCTGGAGATGGTTAGCATAGTAGCAGTGGGAATCGGGGCATGGCCAGTGGTCGCCTTGCCGTGCGCACTGGTGCCGGTTCTCGTTCCGACCCGACGAATTCCGAAACACCGTGAACCTGCGAGGCTTTCATGTCCGGCGATCGGTCGGCTACGGCGCTGATTCTGGTCGACCTGCAAAACGACTTTTTGCCCGGCGGCGCGCTACCCGTTAAGGACGGTGACGCCGTCGTACCGGTTGCCAACCGGTTGCAATCGTGTTTCCCTCTTGTCGTGGCGACGCGGGATTGGCATCCGGCGAACCATGTGAGTTTCGCCGAGAACCATCCCGGCAAGCACGTCGGCGACACGATCGAAGTGGGCGGGCGACCGCAACGATTGTGGCCGGTGCATTGCGTCGTAAACAGCTTCGGTGCCGCCTTCCCCACCGGCCTGGACACGGCCCGGGTCGCTGAGGTTGTGCACAAGGGAATCGACCCGCATGTCGATAGCTACAGCGGGTTCTTCGACAACGATCACGTTAACAGCACCCACCTGGCCGACTACCTAAAACAGCACCACGTCAGCACGATCTATTTGGCCGGACTGGCGACCGATTATTGCGTCAAGGCGACGGCCCTGGATGGCTTGAGTTTGGGTTTCAAGGTCGCGCTCATCGCCGACGCCTGCCGAGGGATAGACCTCTCGCACGGCGACGTCGCGAGGTCTATCGAGGAAATGCGCGCGGCCGGGGCCAAAATCGTCCAGCGCGATGACGTGCTGGCCGGACGGGCTTGAAAGCCGGGAGACATGCACCGCTCTTGATCCGTGATCGGGGCTGGCAGTATGCTTCGCGCCTCGTTCCAACCACGGAGGGTCGGCGCCGATGCGTCATTCCACGATTTCGGTCGGCGGGGCCGGTACGGTCCGACGATCATCGGCAGCCCGGCGGCCCCTCGAATGGTGCCGCGGCCACGCGACCTGGCTGGTTGCGGTAGTTTTCTTCACCGCGATGTATTGGCCGTTCATGCGCAAGGGCGAGGACGGCGAATGGCGTAAATGCTTCCTCCGCGCCGCCCAACGTTTGCAATCGGGCCAGATCATCCATCGACTCTATGAGCCGAACACGTACGCTTATCCGCCGGCGATGGCCATGTTTGCCGTGCCGCTGGCAGGCATTCCCTTTCGCTGGTCGCTCACCGCCTGGTACGCCGTGAATGTGGTAGCGATGGCAACGGCGGTGGTCTATTCCTGGCGACTCATCGGCGGTCCTGCGCTCGCCGATCTTGCCCGCTCCTGGTCGCACGTCTTCTGGCTCGGCTTGTTCCTCGGGAGCCGCTTTTTGGTGGCGCCGCTGGAGAACCAGCAATTCGACGTCGTGATCACGGCCTGTCTGTTGGCCGGATGTATGGCGTTGTCGCGCGGAAAGGATACGGCGGCCGCACTCTGGCTCGGAACCGCCACCGCCATGAAATGCACGCCCCTGCTCTTCGCGCCGTATCTCATCTGGCGGCGCAAGATCGGTGCTGCCGCGCTGCTCGTGCTCGTTGCCGTGGCTCTCAATCGCCTCCCCGACTTTCTCTGGCCGAAGGTCGATGGCGGTTCGTACCTCGCCGACTGGGTGGGTACCTTTCTCGTCAAGGTCGGCCGCTCGGCTCCCGGAGTCTGGGAGAGCGACCTGATCTTGAACCAGTCCCTTTCCGGACTTCTCAATCGCCTCGTCCAAGCGGGCCTTCCATTGACCACGAGCGACCTTCCGTCGGCTCTGACGCGTCTCTCGCCGGAAACGTCGCTGGCCATCCGGCTGCTCACGTACGGATTCAGCATCGCCCTGGTGGGAATGACGGCGTGGAGCTTTGGCGCACCCGCTGCGATGGTGGATGTGGATCAGGGCAACAGGGCGAACGGGTGGTCGAGTATTCGAACGGCCATCGAAGCGTCGGCCGTGGTCTGCTTGATGCTGCTGCTGAGCCCGATGTCGAGCAAGGCGCATTACGTCGTGCTCGTGTTGCCTTGCATGCTGCTGGCTCGCGCCGTGGTCGAGAAGCATCTTCGTGGGATGGCGTGGGTGCCGCTTCTTTTGCTGTTCGGGCCGCTGACGGCCAAAGGAATCACCGGAAAGGCGCTCGGTGATTTGCTGCTCGCCTGGGGCCTTCCCACGTGGTTTACCATCGTCGCGCTGGTCGCCGTGTGGCGCTTGTTGGCCATGCTGAAGAGCCCCCCGCGCCAGCCGCTTTACAGTGCCCTGCCGAGCCTGCATACTACCTCGCTGCACGTTGGGCGATAGCCTCACGACCCAGGGAGCGGACACGGATGGCGCAACTTTCGATGAACGAAATGACGACCTATCGTTGGTCGTTCGAAGAGGATGTCGCTCAGTATGCGGCGGTGGGCATTCCGGGAATCGGCGTCTGGCGGCAGAAACTGGCCGATTTCGGCGAAGAGAAGGGGATCGAGCTCTTGGCCGAGAGCGGTCTGCGTGTCTCGAACCTGCTCTGGGCCGGCGGCTTTACCGGTAGCGACGGGCGCACGCAGCGTGAGAGCATCAGCGATGCTCTGGAAGCGATTCGCCTTGCTGCCGATATGCAGGCCGGTTGCCTGGTGGTCTACAGTGGCGGTCGCGCCGGTCATACACACAACCATGCCCGGCGGTTGGTGAAAGAAGCACTCGCCGAGATTCTTCCCGCCGCGGCCGAACACTCGGTGACGTTGGCGATCGAGCCGATGCACCTGGGGTGCGCGGCCGAATGGACGTTTCTCACCAGCATCGACGATGCCTTGACGCTTATCGACGCTTGCGGCAGTCCCTGGTTGAAGCTGGCCTTCGATACCTATCAATTCGGGCAACAAGAGGGAATCCTCGACCTGCTCTCAACCCTCGCCGAACGGATCGCGGTGGTGCACCTGGGCGACTGCAAAGCACCGCCCTGTCCGGAGCAGAACCGTTCGCGCCTCGGCGACGGAAAGATCCCGCTCAAGGAGATCTTCGCGACCCTGACGTCGGCGGGTTACGACGGGTATTACGACGTCGAGCTGATGGGAGAGGAAATCGAGATCGCCGACTATCGCGACTTGCTGGCGCAGTCCAAGAGCGCCTTCGCCCGCCTGGCCGAATGCGCGACCGCCTGAAAAGGCGCTTGTGGCAAGCGAACGCTACCGGTCTGGCTGACCGATACAATGAGCTAAGCGGCGATGCCGAAATAGTCCTGCTAGAGGGGCTGCGAACGGGCCACCTCGCGCGGTCACGACGGCCCGGAACTCTACAACTCGGCTAGGCTGATCGAGTTCCTACTGGCCGAATGAATGGCCACGCTCCACCGCAGAATTCCCAGCCACTTCTCAGGCCGCGCAAGCGGGAGGTTGGGTGCTGCTTGACTGTCATCTGGGGAACAGGTAGGGTTGGCTGGAGTGGTGCGTAGTAGGTATTGTCACGTCACGGCATATATAGGACCGATTCCATGAGTTACGCGGACAATCCGTATCGTTCTCATTCCTTCGAAATCGCCGCCTATGCCGAGCCCAACGAACGGACCGCCTTCATTCGCAAGACGTACTTGCATTTGGCGGGCGCCGTCTTTGCGTTTGCCGGATTGGAGGCGGTGCTCCTGAATGTTCCCGGCCTGTCCGAACGATTCATGTCGTTGCTGGCTGCCTCGCGCTACAGTTGGCTCGTGGTAGTCGGCGGGTTCGTGCTCGTCTCGTACGTGGCCGATAACTGGGCCCGCTCGTCCACCTCGCCAGGGATGCAGTACCTGGGTTTGGGGCTGTACGTCGTGGCCGAGGCGTTCATTTTCCTGCCGCTGCTCTACATCGCTGCCAACTTTTACGATCCGCAGGTCATACCGACGGCCGGCGCCGCAACGATGGTCGTTTTCACCGGGCTGACCGGTATCGTCTTCCTCACCGGCGCGGACTTTTCGTTCCTGCGCACCGCGCTCTGGTTGGGCGGCCTGGTTGCGTTCGGCTGCGTCGCCGCCGCCGCCATCTTCCCGCAGTTCGCCCTGGGCATCGTGTTCTGTTTCGCCATGGTCGGGCTGGCCAGCGGGTACATCTTGTATGACACATCGAACGTGCTGCACCACTATCGCATCGGACAGCACGTGGCGGCTTCGCTTGCGTTGTTCGCCTCGGTCGCCCTTCTGTTCTGGTACATCCTGCGGATCGTCATGCAGTTCTCGCGTCGTTAAGAGCCTATCGGGGAACCGATGTTGCGACAGGAACGGTTCGACTCGCCAGCAGGTTTTCGGATCGGCTCTAAAACGATATGGACGACGGAGCGGATTACGATCCACGCTACCTCGAAGGAGTCGAGCACTTCAATAAGTGCGATTTCTTCGAGAGTCACGAACTGTGGGAAGAGATGTGGGCCGATGAATCGGGTCCCTCACGTAAGTTCCTCCAGGGGCTGATCCAGGCAGCCGTGGCATTGCACCACTTCGGCAACGGCAATATCCGCGGTGCGAAGAAACTGTATTACGGTTCGCGCGGATACTTGGAGCACTACCGGCCGTGCCACATGGGGCTCGACCTGGAAAAATTCTTGGGCCAGATGGACGTTTGCTTCGCCGACGTGGTGGCAAGCCTGGATGAGTTTCCGCACATCGAGATCGTGCCCGAGCGAATCCCCGAGATTCATCTCGATCCGCCACCTGCGCCCGTGCCGTGAAAACGCGGAGATCGGCACTTCCGTAAAACGCCGGCCGGTTGCCGATGGGACCGATTGACGACATAGCGTTCTCTGCCGCCGAATTCTCTGGCCGAGCGAGGCTCTTTCCCCTGCCAAACCTGGTGATGTTTCCGCACGTGTTGCAGCCGTTGCACGTGTTCGAGCCCCGTTACCGCGACATGGTCGAAGAGGCTCTGGCTGGCGACCGGCTGATTACGATGGCCATTCTCGCGCCGGGCTGGGAGGCCGATTACGAAGGCAGGCCGCCACTCTTGCCCATCGCCTGTCTCGGCCGCATCGCCTCGCACCAGCGATTGGAAGACGGGCGGTTCAACTTGTTGCTGGCCGGTTTGCGGAGGGTGCGCCTGTTGCGCGAGCTCCCTCCCGACAAATTGTTTCGCGAAGCCGAGGTCGAGATTCTCGACGATCTTTACGGCGCACTGGGCGGCGGCCGGCGCCCCATCTTGCAGCGCCGGCTGGTCGAAGTCTTTCGCGAGCAGACGCCGAACCTGAAACAGCTCCACGAACAGCTAGATCAGATCATGGAGAGCGAGGTTCCGCTCGGCATGCTGACCGACATCCTCGCCTTCACCCTCAAGCTGACAACGCCGGTCAAGGAGCAGTTGCTCGCCGAGACCGATGTCGATCGGCGGGCCGAGAGATTGCTGGAAACACTACAAGCCGGTGGCACCGCAACGGAAACACCCGCCGCCAAATTCCCACCCGACTTCAGCGCAAACTGACGGGTTTAGCCCGGCGGCCGAAAGCCTTACACTTGGCGGTTTGGACTTTCGACACGGGATTCTCTATGGCCTACGCCGAACTTGCCATCCTGCTTCCCTGCCATAGCCTCGAAGACTTCCCCGTCTATCAGGAGGGACCCGAGGCCGAGGGCTTGCTCGCGGCCTGGTCGGCCTTGTGGCACCCGGCGCTGCTCGCGGCGGCCGGACGGCTGCCGACCTGGTATCGGGCCGACAGCCCGCCCGAGGACGTCGCCGACCGCCTATTCATCGTGCCGGCGGCCAGCGATGCGTTGCTCGTGGCCGGTTGGACCAGCCGTGCCCAAGAGGAACGGGCGTGTGTGATACGCAAGACTCGCGATCGAAACGAGATTGTGGCCGCTGCCCTGGCAAAACTACCCAGCGTTCCCTCGGTCGAGCCCGCGCTGGCGGCCGACTTCTTGGCGCTCGGCGTCTGTTACCTGCTGGTCGAATTGCTCACGCGGCAGATGCGCTACATGAGCAACATCGACGAAATCCACCTACGCAACCAAGCCTTGGCGGCCGCCACGGCGGCGTGCGAAGACCGCCCGGAGGAGGCGCGCGAAAAACTTCGTCGCTGTTTTGAGGTACTCACGGAGGCCCGCGAACGCTTCTATCCGGTCGAAGCCTATCTGGTCGACCTCGTGCTCACCGCCCCGACGACGCTCGGAGCTGGCTTATGCGCCGAACTGCAAGAGCCCGTGCCCAAGAGTCTGCTCATTTCCGGCGAGCTTATCGAGCGGCTCGCCGAGCAACAGCCCGAAACACTCGTGGCGCTGCGCGAAGCACTCGGTCAGAAACGGGTCTCCCTGGTTGGCGGAGACTACGTCGAAGACGAGCTTCCGCTGTTGCCGATCGAGTCGATCCGGCGTGAGATCGAACGGGGCCTGGCCGCCTATGACCGGGTGTTGCAGACGAAGCCCGTCATTTATGGCCGCCGCCGCTTCGGCCTATCGCCGCTCCTGCCGGCGATCTTGTCCTCAACCGGTTTTTCCGGGGCATTGCACTTCACGTTGGACGAAGGGCACTTTCCGCCCAGCGGCCAGAGCAAGACCCGCTGGGAGGGGCTCGACGCCAGTACGGTCGATGCGCTGGGCCGATTGCCGCTCGACGCGGCCAAGCCCGAAAGCGTTCTCAGCTACTCGCGCAAGATGGGCGAGACGATGGACTCGGACCACGTGGCGACCTTGATCTTCGCCCATTGGCCGGGCCAGACGAATCCTTACTTCGCCGACCTGCGGCGCATGGCCGCCTATGCACCGGCGCTGGGCACGTTCATCACCCTCGACGACTACTTTCAGAAGACGGAACGTCCGGGCGAACTGACGAAATTTCGCGCGGATCAGTATCGCGCTCCCTATCTGCGGCAATCCATCATCCGCGAAGAGCCGAATCCCCTGTCGCACGTCGTCGACCGTCACGTCAATCGCCAACGGGCCGAAGCCGCACATGCTATGGCGGCGCTCGCGAGCATGCTGAGCGGTACACGCGTGGCAACGGACGTCGACCTGCCCGCCGACCATCAGCCATTGCCCGACACGTCGGTTAGCCGAACTGCGACTGCCCTCGCCGGGAAACTCGCTGGCAAGGGCACGGCGACCGGCCATCTCGTGTTGAATCCATTCAGCTTTTCCAACCGAGAGTTGATCTCCGTTCCGGGCGATTCGCTACCGTCTGCCGGCGGAGCGGTGATCGCCGCGCAATCGGCCGCGGGTACGGCACAGGTGGTTGTCGAGATGCCGCCCATGGGCTTCGTGTGGCTCGATCCCACACCGCCCTCCCCTGCCCCGCCAGCGGCCAAGCGAAAAGCAAAGAGCAACGAGAAGGAGTATGCCATCAACAATGAACTGGTGCAGGTTGTCGTCAGCCGCGAGACGGGGGGAATTCGCTCGCTGTACGACGCCGGTCAGCGCGGCAATCTCCTGTCGCAGCAACTGGCCTTCCGCCTGCCGCCGCCCAAGCCGAAGCCGGGCGACCTGTGGCGCGATCCCGACGCCGACACCGGCTATTCGACGATGCTCGCCGATCAGGTGGAGGTGACTGCGGCCGGTGCAGCCTACAACGAAATTACCAGCGTCGGCCGGCTCGTCGATCCCGAAGGGAAACGGATCGCTGGCTTTACTCAACGGATTGGCATCACCCGCGGGTCGCGAGTGGTGGTGATCGACGTCGAACTCGACGCCGAGTTGCTTCCGCGGGCGGACCCTTGGAACTCCTACTATGCCTGCCGGCTCGCCTGGGGCGACACGACGGCGGAGTTGCGGCGCAGCGTGGGGCTCGCATCGCAATTGACCGACGCCCGCAATTTGGAGGCGCCTTACTTCGTCGAGATTCGCGCGCCGAAGGCGCATGCCACGCTCCTCACCGGCGGCTGGCCCTATCATCGCCGCGTGGGTGAACGCATGCTCGATACGCTGCTCGTGGTGCGGGGCGAAACCCGAAGGCGATTCCGCTTGGGCATCGGTGCGGGGCTGGCGCACCCGGCTGCGCACGCCCTGGCACTCCTCACCCCACCGACGGTCGTCGAATGCCCGGCGCCGCAAACGGCCTCGGGCTGGCTGTTCCACCTCGATGCGAAGAACGTCGTAGCCACGCATTGGGACGCCATCGAAGAAGACGGTCGGATCGTCGGCTTCCGCGTGCGATTGGCCGAGACCGAGGGGCGGGCCGGCCGCGTCCACTTGCGTTGTTTCCGACCACCCACTGCCGCGCGGCAGGTGGGGCTGGATGGCCAGACGGTCGGTCAGCTCACGATCGCAGCCGACGCTATCGGGATCGACCTTTCGGCCTACGAATTGAGCGAAATAGAAGGCCGTTGGCAGTGAACGCAAGTTCGGGACCGGCACCCAAATCCATGCGGAGACGAAACATGACTAATTCCCGTCCGCCGCTTCCCCGGCCGTGCGCTAAGGAGTAGAATCGCTGTTTTCACCGCGGATCAACAAGTTGCGTCCAGGGAAGCCATGCCGATCGTCAACTTTGTCAATGAGAAGAAACAGGTTGAGGTGCCCGCCGGCGCCAATCTACGTACGGAGGCCCTCAAGGCCGGTATCAAGCTCTATAACGGCGTCAACGGCTACGGCGCCAAGATCAACGAGGTTGTGAACTGTCATGGCCTGGGGCACTGCGGCACCTGCCGCGTGTTGATCACCAAGGGAATGGAAAACGCCAACCCGATGGGAACCTGGGAAAAACTGCAATTCAACTTCAACCCGCTCTCGCCGGCGCTTTTTGCCTACATCGGTAACGAGGACAAGATGCGGCTCTCCTGCTGCACCAATGTCATGGGCGACATGGACGTCGTCACCCGTCCGCCCCTCAATCTGACCGGCGACAGTTTTTTCAGCTAAACGCGTGCAGCCTCCCGGCTCTTTAAGCTTCTGGATGGCTCATGAAGCAAATCGTCGCCATCGTCAAACCATTCCTGGCCGAGAAGGTGCTCGAAGGGCTGAAGCGGGCACCGCTCGAAGCGGTCAGCGTGCGTGAAGTGAAGGGCTACGGACGGCAGAAAAACTATCTCGACCAATATCAAGGAAGCGAATACTCGCTGGCCTTCCTGCCCAAGGTCGAAATCAGTCTCTGGGTAGACGACAGCCGCGTCGAAGAGATCATCCGCAAGGTGGTCGAAGTGGCCCGCACCGGCCGCATGGGCGACGGCAAGATCTTCGTGCTGCCGGCCTTGCCATCGGAACGAGTGATCGACGTCTAGCGGCTTGCTGGCGGAAATCTTGCCGCTTCGAACGATCCGCGTTCGCTAACTCGCCGCCATGCGCGAGTTGGCCTGAGGCACCGCTCGGCGTCGAATCGGTTATAATGCCCGCTTCACGCATGGGCGAATACTCTCGATGAAATCGTTGACCGCACATTTCCTGATTGCTTCGAGCGATCTGGTCGATCCGAATTTCTTTCGGACCGTGGTGCTCATCTTCCGCCATAACGACGAGGGGGCCGCCGGCGTGATCCTGAACCGGCGCATGTCGGCGACGGTCGAGAGGATTTGGGAGCAAGTGAGCGATAGGCCGTGCGAGTGCGATGCGCCGCTGCACATGGGGGGACCGGTCGAAGGGCCGCTCATGGCCTTGCACGGCGACGAGGCACTCGCCGAGATGAAGGTGCTCTCCAGCGTGTATGTCAGCACCGGACGCGACATGCTGGAGAAACTCGTCGAACGTAATGAGCAACCGTTGCAGTTCTACGTCGGCTATGCCGGCTGGGGCAGCGGGCAGTTGGAGCGAGAACTGAGCGAGGGATCATGGCTCACCGCGCCGGCCACCGCCGAGCAGGTGTTCGGCGCGGTCGACGATCTGTGGCAACGATTGACCCGCTCGGTCGTGTCGCGGGCCTTCTTGTCGGCGCTCAACATCAACGAGGTGCCGCCCGACGCCTCCATGAATTGACGGTCGGCTCACCCTCCCACCTGCACCTGCACCTGGACCTCGTTCGAGACGCGCACGCGCGCCGTGCCCACCTGCTCTTCGATATGCGCCGTGAAGGGAGGCGTGAGATTACCAATGGGCGTCTTGCCGGCATGTTTGCCGCGAGTCTTCCAAGCCAACGTCGGAATCTCAAACTCGATCTTCCCTTGGGGTGCGTTCACGACCCAGAAATACCGGCTCGCCGGATGGACCGGCCCCTGATCGAGCCGATATTCGATGGCGAATTCGTCACTCTGCGACTTCTTGGTGGCGTTCCAAAGGGTGATGGCCAAGCCGGAGGGAGCGGGGCCGGGCTGAGCAAACGACGGCGCCGTTCCGGCCGATTCCTGTTGCGGCCGGCGGACGGTCGACCCTACGCGCCGGAACTGGATGGCGCTGAACACGGTGAAAATGGCAGCCAGCGGCAAGAGCAGGAATAAGACCAGGTAGGCCACCCATTGGGTGAATCCCATCGAAGAAGCATCGCCGCTTGTCCGGCTCCGCTTCTTGCGTCCCGCTGGGCTCGCGGGAGGGTGCGTCGGTTCCATCGGAGGGTACGATCCACCGCCGCCGAACGGGTCGCCATAGGCTCCTCCCTGCGAAAACAGGTCGCCCGCAAGAGGCCCCGGTTGGGCATACGTCTCGGCCGGATAGACGATTTCGGCCTGCGGAAGGTCCTCTGGCTCCGGCTCGATCGGTTTCGCCCAGCGCCCGCTAGCAGCGGGTGGCGCCGGCTCGACCACTTCGGCCATAGGCAGCACTTCTGCCGACGAATCGCTACTACGCCTTGACGACTTCCGCGGACGGTCCGCTACGTTCGGAGGCGTGGGAGCAGGCCGAGGCGGCGGGGCCACAGGCGGCACGTCGACCCCCGCGGGCGGCACCAGGAACTTGTGGCCGCAACCACAAACCACCGCCTTTCCTACTCGCCGCCGTTCGCGGACGTAATTCTTGCCGCACTTCGGACACTCGAACGAATCGGACATCCCGCGAACCTGTTGGCCCTTCCCCTTATCCAAGTAATATGCCGGTGGCGAGCCCGACGGCGACTTGGATGATGCCTCCCACGATGCACAGCGACCACGCCAACATCAGCAGGCCAATGTCCCATTCACTTACCTTCGTCCATCCATAGACGAAGGCGATCAATTGACCGCAACCGCAAAGGAGGAGCACGATGCAGGCAATAGCCCAGCCGGCTTCGTCGTGCATGAACATTTGCACCAACACGGCAATCATGCACAGCACGAACGCTAGCCCGAGAACCGAATTGCCCGTCATGAATAACGCGTAAGGCGTCACCGCACCAACCTTTTAAGAGATTGCCAAAAAGACCGATCGGCCCAGCAAGTTTGCTTGCCAAAAACGGCCTCGGCCGGTCTCTGAGACGTTGCCTGTCACTCGAAAACCAGAACATGTAGTATACAGACTGAGGAGCACCTTTGTCGGACGCGGCACTCCCTGGCGGCGGCCTAGGGCAAAGTTTATCATCGGATTTTTGCTTGAGTTTTTTGTGTCGGAACTTGCAGGATGACAGAACGCGTCTACAATTTTTCGCCCGGGCCGGCCGTTTTGCCGCTCAAGGTTTTGGAGGAGGCGCAGCGGAACCTGGTGGCGCTGCCCGGCCTCGGCATCTCGCCGCTAGAAATCAGTCACCGTTCGCCCTGGTTCGACGGTGTTCTCGAAGAGACGGAGGCCAATCTCCGCCGTTTGCTGGCGGTTCCCGACAATTATCGGATCGTGTTCATGCAGGGCGGGAGCCGCTTGCAGTTCTCGCTGGTGGCCATGAACCTGCTTCGCGCCAGTGGTGCCAGTGCCGACTACGTTGTGACTGGCACCTGGGGACAAATGGCCATGCAGGAAGCGGCTCGCGAGGGAACGGTCCGCGCCGCCTACAACAGCAAGCCGCACAACTTCGACCGACTGCCCGCACCGGGCGAACTCGACCTTGATTCGAACGCCCAATACGTGCACATCACGTCGAACGAGACGATCCAGGGCGTGCAGTTCCAACAGGAGCCCGACGTGGGCGGTGTGCCGCTGGTGGCCGACGCTTCGTCCGATTTTCTCTATCGGCCCCTGGCCATGGAGCGATACGGGCTGATCTACGCCTGCGCGCAGAAAAATGCCGGGCCGGCGGGCGTCACCGTTGTCATCGTGCGGGACGACGTTTTGTCGCGCATGGGCGACGGCTTGCCGACGATGCTCGATTACCGATCGTTCGTGAAAGAGAAATCTCTCGCCAACACCCCGCCCGTCTTTGCCATATACCTGGTGATGCTGGTCACGAGATGGCTGCTCAACGACGTGGGCGGGCTCGCTGCGATGCACGAAATCAACCGCCGCAAGGCGAAACTGCTGTACGACGTGATCGACGAGAGCCGGGGCTTCTACCGGGGGCACGCCCAACCCGGCAGCCGTTCGCTGATGAACGTCACCTTTCGATTGAGCGACGACGAGACCCAGAGCAACTTCCTCAAGCAGGCCAAGGCGAAGGGGCTGGTCGAGCTGAAGGGACACCGTTCGGTTGGTGGCATCCGCGCCTCGATCTACAACGCCATGCCGATCGAAGGCGTGCAGAAGCTTCGCGATTTCATGCGAGAGTTCGCCAAGTTGTAGGAGCGTGAGCCGTTCCGACATCTGGGAAACGGCCCGCTCGTCATTCAAGCCGCAAGATGGTGAACGACATCGCGGGAAACGTGTAGGTCTGTGGACCGGCGGCGAGACCATGCGGCCATGCCTTCACGCTCGGACGGATCCTTTCCGGTTCGCTCGGAGTGTTGACCGCGTCTAACTCGCCGACCAACTCCTGTACGCGGGCCGCGGGCTTCGTTGGCGCAAACCCGGCCAGGTCGAGTCGCGCGGTGACCGGCTTTTCGCCCGTATTCACCACCTGCAAGACGAGCGAATGGCCGTCCTCGCTGCGCTTGGCGCTCACGTCGAGCGAAGTCGAGCCGTCGACGCTCGCTGCCACCGCGTGCGGCAGATAATTCTCGGCCACCATCTGCGTCACGAAATAGGGTGGTTGTGGCCAGACTTTACAGGGATTCAAGAACAATAATCCCTGGTCCCAGCCGTTGTCGTTCTGCCGATCGACTTGCAGACAGTTGGCCGAAGCCGCGATCGACACGCGGCCGCCCAGACGCTCGATCGCGTTCAAGGCACCGGCATTGCCCAAGGCCCGGCGAAAAGCGTGATTGCCCGAGTTGAACTCGAACACCACCACACTATGTTTAGCACCGTCGGCCAGTCGATCGAGCGCCGTCACGTAGCTTGGCAGCGCTCGCAAGGAGCCGGAAACGTGTGGCCCATCGGTGGCGATATGGATATCGAACGCGACCTCGCGGCCAGCCTGCTTGGCAAATCGCAGGATGTCGCGATGACCATCCAGGTTGGTAATGCCCGAGGCGGCACCTGTGACGCGGTTGGCGTCGTCGATCACATGGTCGTACACAAAGTCGCCCACGACGATCACCATGGCGGGATCTTTCGACCAGATCGCTTCGGCCAACGGACGGAAGCGATCGACATAGGCGGCATCGACCCGTTCTTCGTTACCCAATTCGATGTACCGCAATCGATAGGGCTCTGGGTGGCCGTCGGCTGCCCGCCGCCGTCCCCACTCGCTGTCGGGCGAACCGTTCACGTACTCGACGAAATCGGCCATATCACTCGGCGACTCGCCCATGTTGACCGCCGGAATAGCTAACCAACCGACCGCGTCGCAGAGGTCGAGAAAATCAAAGATGCCCCAACCGTTCGTCGAATAGCCATACCAAGTTCCCACGTGCGGAGGCCGCCGGTCACGCGGACCGATCATCTTCTTCCAGCGATAGGCAGGATGATTGATCATCGAGCCGCCGTAACGGAGCACCGTGAGACGTTGCTCGACCAAACCTGTGACCACGTCGCGACGATCCGGCAGACCGTGATACCGTCCCCATTCGCCCGGCTGTAGAAAGACGTGCCCTAACACGACCGATCCGGGTTGCCGTAGCGAGACCGCCAGCCTTCCATTGTCGACGTCGGCGGTGGGGGTAAGGTTGAAATCGAACCGCTGCCATGATTCACCGCGGGGGACTGATACTCTCTTCTCGGCGACCCGATGCGCTCCATCGGCATTCTCCAGCGTCAACCAAAGATCGGTTGATTTTTCGCTGCGCACCCAGACGTAACCCTCGTAGGGTCGGCCGCGCAGAAAACACATTCCTTGGCGATTGAGGCCACGGTTCTCGATGCCCGTTTCACCCTCGCCCGAGACGAATTCGATGCGCTGGCTCTGCGATCCTACGAATGGGCGGTCGGTATCGAGCGTAAACCGGCCTTTTGCGTCGCCGCGCGTGGCCGATCGCCACTGACCGCTCACGGATCCGGTCGAGGAAGTCGACAGCTCGAACGGAAGCGTGTGTCGCTTCCCATCCGTCTGCACCCACAGATTGCGGTAGCGGGCTTCGCGCTGCCAGGGTCGCAACGCCACCGTGCCCCGCAAGAGAGGCCGCTGGCTGTCGGTGTGTTGGAAGATGGTCTTCCCGTCGATCAAGACTTGGACTGTGTTGCCGGCCAAGCGGGCTTCGAGCGCAAGCCACTTGCCCGTGGGGATGTCGTAGGGGGCGTTGTGCAAGAGTTGCCAATCATGACGATGACGGCCCAGAAGAACGACGTTCGCCTGGGGATCGAGCGACACTTCGTAGCCGTCGAAATTGTCGGCACCGACACCGGGCTTGCCGAGTCGAACGATCATCCCCGCGTTGCCGGGCGCCCGATCGCTCAGGAAGATTTCGACGCCCACCGAACCGTCGTCGAAAGCCGGCAGGTCGCTCACGAGTTTCGGGCCGGCGCCCGCCGGCGCCAACACTTCGCCTTCGCTCAGCCGCCACTGCCCGTCGTAGACCGAAAAGCCACTTATCGGACTTTCGGCCGGCGGCTCCTGAAAGCTCTCGCCAAAGACCATCTGGCTGTAGATGCCGCCGTAGATCTCATGGTTCACGTCCTCGATACACGCACCGGCCAGATAACGGCTGACCGGACCGAGCACCCGCGAGGCATCGACGTGAACCACGACCTCGTCGGCCAATGCCGACTGAGCCAATAAGGCCAAGAAGAGACTTAAGAAACGAGCAGCAGACAGAGCGCAACGGTGTACATGCATTTCAAATATCACCACGGTAAAGTACGAGAATGGGTGCCAGTATATCTCCCAGATGGCACTTGCGACGGGATGCTGCCGCCAAAAAACGTGGCGGAACGCCACCCAGTAGGGATTCTCGATTTTCCGGAATCATCAGTCGACCGTGTTGCCGACGAAATACCACGCGGCCGGCAGAACCCCGTTGCAAACCGGGAGACATACGCACTTGGTCATGGCCCAACTCGGTATGGTATCGTCGATCGCTTGTCGGGCGTCGTCGAACGTCGGCTGGGCTGTTTCCCACCGGGCGAAGCATGTCGCTCTGCTTAGCCGCTGCGCCTTGAAGATATCGCGCTCTTCGGAGACGCCGGTAACATCCAGAACGTTACCAACGTCCTCTCCGCCGTCGGACCGTATTAGGTTAGAACAACCGACAAGACCGCATCGTGCTTTCTGAAAAACGGCATTTCACGCAAGCCCGAAACAGGAGGCTCGTTCCGCGATCGCCGACGCGCTGTTTAGGACGTCCGTTCAGGTGTTCTGCAAGTACTGTTCGCTGGCAAGCAGACTGACGATGGCGTCTTGGTCGCTACTCTGGTTCTGCTCCAAACTCGTCAGTTGGTTGAGGAACGTAGTCACCTCGCTCTGGGTGTATTTGCCCTGGAAGAACAAGTTGCCGTAACCGTTTCCGGTTATTGTCGCCAGTGCATAGGAGCCCGTTTGGGCCGTTCCCGGGGCCGCATTGGGCGTCGGAGTGCTGAGCGATTCCCAATTGGCGTTGACCATCTTGTTGAGGCCTTCAGGCGACAACAAGAAGTCGAGCGCCACCTGGCTGCGGCTCAGCCCCTGGTTCAGCAGGTTGAGCCAGCCGGCGGCGCCTGTGGTGTCCGGCGACCGGCCAAACAGATCGCGATACAAGGCGTTCACGAAGCTCGCGTTGGAATTGCCGTTCAGGACGAAGTACTCCTGCGAGCCGACCATGATGCTGACGAGTTGTAGTTCGTCGCGATTGATCGCCAACAGGTTGGTGTAGGCAGCCAGCCCCGCCGCGTCGGGCGAGCGATGCAAGAAGTTGGTGTACAGCGACGTCACAAAGTGAGTCCGATACTCCGGCGAAGCCAAGAAGAACTGCGCCACCGCGCCTCGATCTCCATGAGACAGCGTGTAGTTGACCCAGAAGTTGTAGCCGGCCGTCTCAGGATCGCGTCCCAAGAGTTCGCGATACAGATTTAGAACAAAGGTCTGGACGCTGCCATCGCCCGGTTGTCCGGCAACCCTTCCACCGCCGGTGGGAGTTATGCCAGAGCCTGTAGCGGAGCCGGAGCCGCTGCCCGTGCCGGAGCTTGTTCCAGAACCACTACCAGAGCCGGTACCCGAACCTGACCCGCTACCCGAGCCGGATCCGCTGCCCGAGCTGGATCCGCTGCCCGAACCCGAGCCGGAACCGGACCCCGAGCTGGATCCACTGCCGCTACCTGTTCCAGATCCTGAACCGGACCCCGAGCCGCTGCCAGAGCCAGACCCACTGCCAGAGCCCGAGCCGCTGCCCGATCCGGACCCAGTGCCGGAGCCCGAGCCACTGCCGCTACCTGAGCCAGAACCGGTACCGCTTCCCGAACCAGAACCTGATCCGCTTCCCGATCCGGAACCGGTACCACTACCCGAGCCCGAGCCACTGCCGGAGCCTGTTCCAGAACCCGACCCCGAGCCGCTGCCGGAGCCAGACCCGCTACCTGATCCCGAACCGGTACCGCTTCCCGATCCCGATCCTGTACCACTGCCTGAGCCAGAGCCACTACCGGATCCAGAACCGGTCCCGGAGCCAGACCCAGTACCAGAACCGCTTCCCGATCCGGAACCGGTACCGCTGCCCGAACCCGAGCCACTGCCCGAGCCAGACCCAGTACCAGAACCGCTTCCCGATCCAGAACCTGTACCAGTGCCCGATCCCGAGCCACTGCCGGAACCCGAACCCGTACTACTGCCTGAGCCTGAGCCGGAACCGCTTCCGCTACCTGTTCCAGAACCGGAGCCCGAGCCGCTGCCCGAGCCAGACCCAGTACCAGAGCCTGAACCGCTTCCCGATCCGGAACCGGTACCGCTGCCCGAACCCGTACCACTGCCGGAGCCTGAGCCCGAACCACTGCCGCTACCTGTTCCAGAGCCAGAACCGGACCCGGAGCCGCTGCCAGACCCGGTACCAGAACCGCTTCCCGATCCGGAACCGGTACCACTCCCCGAACCGGAGCCACTGCCGGATCCCGATCCCGAACCGCTCCCACTACCTGTTCCAGAACCGGACCCGGAGCTACTGCCCGAGCCAGACCCAGTACCGGAACCGCTTCCCGATCCAGAACCTGTACCAGTGCCCGATCCGGAGCCACTGCCGGACCCTGAGCCCGAACCACTGCCGCTACCCGTTCCAGAACCGGACCCGGAGCTACTGCCCGAGCCAGACCCAGTACCAGAACCGCTTCCCGATCCGGAACCGGTACCGCTGCCCGAACCGGAGCCAGTGCCGGAACCCGAACCCGTACCACTGCCTGAGCCGGAACCACTGCCGCTACCTGTCCCGGAGCCAGAACCGGACCCGGAGCCGCTACCAGTACCAGAACCTGAACCGCTTCCCGATCCGGAACCGGTACCACTCCCCGAACCGGAGCCACTGCCGGAACCCGATCCCGAACCGCTCCCACTACCTGTTCCAGAACCGGACCCGGAGCCACTGCCCGAGCCAGACCCAGTACCGGAACCTGATCCACTTCCCGATCCAGAACCTGTACCAGTGCCCGATCCGGAGCCACTGCCTGAGCCTGAGCCGGAACCGCTTCCGCTACCTGTTCCAGAACCGGAGCCCGAACTACTGCCCGAGCCAGACCCAGTACCAGAACCGCTTCCCGATCCGGAACCGGTACCACTCCCCGAACCGGAGCCAGTGCCGGAACCCGATCCCGTACCACTGCCTGAGCCTGAGCCGGAACCACTGCCGCTACCTGTCCCGGAGCCAGAACCGGACCCGGAGCCGCTACCAGTACCAGAACCTGAACCGCTTCCCGATCCGGAGCCGGTACCACTCCCCGAACCGGAGCCACTGCCGGAACCCGAGCCCGAACCGCTCCCACTACCTGTTCCAGAACCGGACCCGGAGCCACTGCCCGAGCCAGACCCAGTACCAGAACCTGATCCACTTCCCGATCCAGACCCTGTACCAGTGCCCGATCCGGAGCCACTGCCGGAGCCGGAACCACTTCCGCTACCTGTTCCGGAGCCCGAACCAGACCCCGACCCGGTGCCTGATCCAGACCCACTACCAGAACCCGATCCGCTCCCCGAACCAGAACCGGTACCACTGCCTGAACCGGAACCAGACCCCGACCCGGAGCCTGTACCACTGCCCGAGCCTGAACCCGAACCACTACCTGTTCCCGAGCCGGAGCCTGAACCGCTTCCCGATCCAGAACCCGTACCGCTGCCCGATCCAGAGCCGCTACCGGAGCCTGACCCCGTGCCTGAGTCCGAACCACTCCCAGTTCCAGATCCGGAGCCTGAACCGCTTCCCGAACCCGATCCACTACCGGAGCCGGAACCTGATTCCGTGCCACTGCCTGAGCCCGAACCGCTACCGCTCCCCGAATTGGAGCCGCTGCCCGAGCCCGTGCCGCTCCCGCTGCCCGTTCCGGTGCCGGAGGCGTTCGCCAGGGCGGTATGTACGCCGCTGCCGGAGCCCGATGAAACGTTCTTCGTTACCGCGAAATCTTCGACGGTATCCTGATTCGGCGTACCGCTGTCGGTAGGCTCTCCGGTAAAGAGCGGGGCCACCTGACCGTACACATTCTGGTCATCGCCGGCGACCTGCGAGATCGGGTCGGCACTCAAGAGAGCGCGTCCTTCCAGGCTCTGATACTTCACTCCATGGTAGGGCAACCACGGAAAGCGCCGCGCACGCGGGGCCGCCATCGTTTCTTTGCCGCGCGAGCTGGGCACGTAGAAACGCGTGACCGCCCGCCAATAGGCGTTCTTCACGCTCTGGAACCAACTTTGTACGCGTGCCCAGTGTCGAAACGGCTTTTGCATGGTCGGACCGGACGATTTGTTTGCGGGACCCGAAGTAATTGGCGCGCAGGCAAAACAACATGACGTGCGGAAAATCGAACCGCCGCCGAGGTAGGCGACAGCATCCGCATCGCGCGTCATGAAGCGGCCACATGGCCGCCTGCGAACCGGAGCGAGAGTTCGCCCGAGAGTAACGTCACCGCCGACCGTGGCCTCTCAACGTTCCAACGTTGTGACGTTCCGTGTATCGTATCCGTCCGTACGGTTTTTACAAGCATTTGGCGCGACAGGTCTGAAAAAGTTTGACACGGATGCTACGCGAACTGCGTTCGACCCGGCCGGGGCAATTGCGCAAGCCGTGGCAGAGCCTTGACCATGTCACGTAACAGCCGATATAGTAACGCATTACGCCTCTTTTCGGCCGACCTTCGTTCCCATGCCTCCCGTTGTCATTGATCTGCGCAGCGCCGATGATTCGCGCGATGTGGTGCATCGCGCCGTGCAGGCGTTGGCCGAGGGTCAGCTCGTCGCCTTGCCGACGGAAACCGTGTACTGTTTGGCCGCGAGCGCTCTGAGTCAAGCGGCGGTGCAACGGGTCGCCGCCTTCGCCGCGGCCGATCCGCACGCGTTGACGCTGGCGATCAAGAGTCCCGACGAGGCGCTCGATTACGCCCCCTATCTCGGTCCGCTGGGACAGAGATTGTCGCGCCGTTGTTGGCCCGGTCCGGTGACGATGATCGTCGAGGACCGACACCCCGACAGCCTGCTACGACAGTTCGACCGGCAGGTGCAACAGGCACTCGTGCAAGAAGGTCACGTGGGCTTGCGGGTGCCGGGCCACCAAGTCGTGCTCGACGTGCTTCGGCTGCTCGCCGGGCCGGTGGTCATCGCCGCCGTCCGGCGCGACGGTGCCGATCATGTGACGGCGCAGCAGATGATCGAGTCCTTTGGCGACGAGTTACAGCTCGTGTTGGACGACGGCCGGAGCCGTTTCGGCCAGCCCTGCAGTATCGTCAAGGTGCGCGAGCGTGATTTCGACGTCGTCGAGGTGGGCGTCGTTTCGGCACAAACCCTGAAGCGACTGGCAAGCATGATCGTTCTCTTCGTCTGTACCGGCAACACCTGCCGCAGCCCCATGGCTGAGGGCCTCTTTCGGCATGTGCTCGCGGAGAAGCTCGGTTGTGCACCGGCGGATCTGGAAGACCGTGGGGCCATCGTGATGTCGGCCGGCATCGCCGCCATGCTCGGAGGCCGCGCCGCGAACGAAGCCGTCAATGTGTTGGCGCCGCTCGGCATCGATCTGACCGGGCACGAAAGCCAGCCGCTGACCGAACAACTCGTCCGCCATGCCGATCTGATTCTCGCCATGACCCGTTCGCACCGGCAGGCCATCCTGGCGGAGTGGCCGACCGCCGCCGAGCGCGTCAAGCTGCTGAGCCACGACGGCGCCGACGTTCCCGATCCGGTCGGCGGCCCGGCCGAACTCTACGAGCGCTGCCTCGCCCAGATGAGGCCCGACGTAGAACGCTGGGGCCAATGGACGGCCGATCAGATCAAGCCTTGAATCCACGCGCGGAAGACACCCGAGGAAAACCGGCCATGCGAATCGCGATCGGCAGCGACCATCGTGGTTATGCCGTCAAGCAAAAACTGATCGACCTGCTCGGACGACTCGGGCAGGAGGTGACCGATGTCGGCGCCTACAGTCCCGAAAGCGTCGATTATCCCGACGTTGCCCGCATCGTGGGCGACAAGGTCAGCCGCGGCGAAGTCGACCGGGGCATTTTGATCTGCGGCACCGGCATCGGCATGTCGATCGTTGCCAATAAGTTTTCCGGGGTGCGCGCGGCGCCGTGCCACGATGACCTATCGGCCGAGATGAGCCGACGCCATAACGACCTGAACGTCCTCTGCCTCTCGGCCGACATGCTGGGAGAGAAGCTGATCGATCGCATGGTCGAAATCTGGCTGAAGACCGAGTTCGAAGGTGGCCGACACGCTCGGCGCGTCGAAAAGATCTCGAAGCTCGAGAAACCCTGCTGACCGATGCCTCTCGATCCTCAAGCCAAACGCCTATTCGAACTGGCCGCGGCGGCGGGCGGCACGCCGATGCACCTTCAGACGCCGAGCGAGGCGCGCGCCGCCATGCTCGCGCAGACGGCCGCCTTGGGGCCGCCCGAGACGGTCGCGTCGATCGAAAATCGCTCGATCCCCGGCCCTGAGCAGACGATCGCCATTCGCATCTATACCCCACAGACGGCCTCGCACGTCGCGCGTCCGCTTGGTTGCCTGGTGTTCTTTCACGGCGGCGGTTGGGTGATCGGTAGCATCGATACCCACGATGGCCTCTGCCGCACGATTGCCAACGCTGTCGGCTGCGTGGTGGTGTCGGTCGAATATCGTCTGGCGCCGGAGCATCCGTTTCCGGCGGCCGTCGAAGATGCCTATGCCGCGGTGTGCTGGGTCGTCGAAAATGCGGAGTCGCTGGGTATCGCACGCGAGCGCATCGCCGTGGGCGGCGATAGTGCCGGTGGCAATCTGGCCGCCGTGGCCGCGCTGATGGCGCGCGACCGCCAGGGGCCACGACTCGTCCGGCAAGTCCTGCTCTACCCGATCACCGATCACGATCTGAACACATCTTCGTATCGCGACTTTGCCGAAGGACCCATGCTGACGCGCGACGCGATGGCCTGGTTCTTCAAGCACTACATTCCCGAGGGGAGTTTGCCGGACCATCCCTACATCTCGCCGTTGCGCGCCCAGCTTCACGATCTGCCGCCCGCGTTGGTCATCACGGCCGAATGTGATCCGCTGTGCGACGAGGGGAACGCTTATGCGCGTCGGCTCGAATCCGCCGGCGTCGCCGTGCAGTTCACCTGTTATCCGGGCATGATCCACGGCTTCGTTCGACGGCACAAGTTGCTCACGGCTGGCAGGCAGGCCTTGGAAGAGATTGCCACCGTGCTCCGCTCCGATTTGAACTCCTAGCTTGGGCTAAGAGCCTACGACTCCCATGACCGTCCTCGATCGTTTTCGCCTCGATGGCCGACGGTTCTTCATCACGGGTGGGTCTCGGGGATTGGGGCGCGCGATGGCCCTCGCGTTGGCCGAAGCCGGCGCCGATGGCATTCTCGTCGGCCGCGACGTCGCTAGCCTGGAGCAGACCGCCGCAGATATACGATCGCTCGGCCGCGCTGCTGCAACTATCGTGGCCGATGTTGGGCGGCCCGAGGAGTGCGAGAAGGTCTGCCGGCGAGCGCTGGACGTTCACGGACCGATCGACATCTTGGTCAATAACGTCGGCGGCCGGCGCGTGCCGACGGCGACCATCGACCTGTCGATCGCAACGTGGCACGAACTGCTCGACCTGAATCTCACCAGCACGTTCGTTTGCACGAAGGTGTTGGGCAAGCCGATGCTCGAACGGCGGCAGGGACGCGTGATCAACATCGCCTCCATCTCCGGCATGGTCGCCAATCGCGGTATCGGCGGCCGTAGCTATGAAACGGCCAAGGCGGCCGTCATCCAATTCACGCGGGCCACCGCCGTCGATTGGGCGCCCTTCGGTGTGACGGTCAACGCCATCTGTCCGGGCGGCTTTATGACCGAGCCGAACGTGCGGTGGGCGCACGAGCGGCCGGACGTGATCGAGGCGTTCAAGAAGGAGATTCCCGCGGGCGATTTCGGCCAGCCCGAGGACCTCGGCCCCTTGGCCGTCTACCTGGCCAGCGACGCCTCGCGTTATATGACCGGTGCCGCGCTGGTGATCGACGGCGGTTATACGCTCTTGTGAGCCGGCGCCGTTTGCACAGGGTCACATATAACCATCGCCGTCCACCGGCGTCAGCCGCCGGCCAAGTCGCGAGCCTTCTTCACCAGTTCGATGAATTCCGTGCGGTAGCCGTTTTCATCGGTACCACGGCTGGCCTGGGCCAGCTCCTGCACGGCCGCCAGCGTCAACTCGCCTTTGTGCGGGCTGTCGCGCAGCATCATCCCAAAACCAGCCACCGCCGCGGCGAAGCGGAAATCCTCACTGGCCTGACCATAGGTGACCGCGCCGTCATTCACCACGTATTCGATCGGACTGCTTTCGTCACCGTCGGGCTGCTTGTAGCGGAGCTTGAGTGTCAGCAACTCGCCGCTCGCCGCCTCGTTCGTTGCTTCGCCCGTGCGCTGGTATTTGAGGTCGTCTACGTTGCCCGTGGCAACCGCTTCTTCCCCGGCGGGCACCAGTTCGTAAAAGGCCGTTACGGTGTGCCCGGCGCCGATCTCGCCGGCGTCCTTCTTGTCGTCCTTGAAATCCTCCGCGCGGAGGAGCCGGTTTTCGTAGCCGATCAATCGATATGCGGAAACCTGGCGAGGGTTGAATTCGAGCTGCAACTTGACGTCTTTGGCGATCGTGACCAGCGTGCCACCGAGCTGCTCGACCAGTACCTTGCGGGCTTCGTGGAAGGTGTCGATGTAGGCATAGTTGCCGTTGCCGCGATCGGCCAGCTTTTCCATCGTCGAATCTTGCAGATTGCCGGTGCCGAAACCGAGCACGCTCAGAAACACGCCGCTCTTGGCCTCCTTTTCGATCAACCGAGTCAGCGAACCTTGGTCGGTGACTCCCACGTTGAAGTCGCCGTCGGTGCAGAGGATGACGCGATTGGTGCCGCCCTGGACGAAAGTTTCTCGCGCCACACGGTAGGCAAGTTGGATTCCCTCACCGCCGTTGGTCGAGCCGCCGGCCTCGAGCTGGTCGAGTGCGCTCAGAATGGTCTTTTTGAAGACTCCTGATGTCGAGGGGAGCGCCAACCCCGACGATCCGGCGTAGACGACGATCGCCACACGGTCGTTCTCGCCCAGCTTGTCGACGAGCAGTTGCAGGGCGCTTTTCAGCAGCGGCAACTTGGTCGGCTCGTTCATCGAGCCCGAGACGTCGACCAAGAACACCAAGTTGCTGGCCGGCCGATTGTCGAGATCGATCTCACGCCCCTTGAGCGCGACCCGCAGCAGCCGGTGCTTCGCTTGCCACGGACAACCCGCCACTTCGGTATACACCGCGAACGGCCGATCGTCGCTGGGCGGGGCATCGCGATATTTAAAATAATTAACGAGTTCTTCGATGCGCACCGCATCCTGCGGCGGCAGGGAACCGTTTTGAAGGAACCGCCGCACGTTGGCGTACGACGCCGTGTCGACGTCGATCGAGAAGGTCGACAGCGGATTGTGGCGGACATCGAGAAACGGGTTCTCGTCGATGCGGTCGTACGATTCGGTATTAAAGCCGTCCGCCGCGACGACGGCGGGTGCCTCGTCTGCCGGAGCCGGCATTTCACCGACAGGCAACGCCGCTGGCGTGCGGGTGGCCGATGCCTGGTTCGCCGGTGCGAACTTTTGTGAATCAGAACATCCCGGTAATGAAGCCAGCATCACGATGGTTGTTAGAAGGAACACGCAGAATCGCTGCTGGCCGGCAATGAAGCGCCTGGCAGACATGGCAAGTCTCCCGACAGGATGATGGGCTATCAGAAGAGATGCCCGAAGTCGCGAAAAAATTCCCTGCACGGCGAGAAATATTTCCGCCGATCCGTGGACGGTTGGCCTGATCTTCCGCCGCCGCGCCGATTTACTCTTTTGCGCGGATTTCCAAAAGCACGCTCTCAGAATCCGTGCCGGGCAACGGCCAAGTCTCGATCTTGCGCAGATCGAGGCGCTTCAACAGGTTCTTTTCGCGTGCCTCGTGTCGTTCCGAAACCCAGTTCGGACCCTTGATCGCCAGCAGCCGATCGAACGCGCCCCAGCGGTCGGTGAGCCATGTCAAAAGCTTAGCCAGCGGCGCCACGGCACGGGCTACCAACGTGTCGAAGGTTCGCTCCGCCAGCACGTCCTCCGCGCGCTGGTGATAGACGGCCAGCGGCAGTCCAAGCTCGGCGACGATTTGTTCAACCACGCGGGCCTTCTTGGCCACGGACTCACTGAGCGTGACTTCCAGAGCGGGCCGGCAGATGCCCAATAAGATGCCCGGCACCCCGCCCCCCGTACCCACGTCGAGGATGCGCTCCCCGTCGGCCAAGTGGTGTGATAGCGTGAGCGAATCGACCAGGTCGCGGCTGACGAACTTTTCGTAGTCGGTATGACGCGTCAGGTTGAGCTTCTCGTTCCACTCCCAGAGCAAGCGGCAGTAGCGATCGAGCAGATCGATGTGTTCCATCGGAAGCTCGATGCCGTGACGCCCGAGCGCCGCAGCCAACGACTCGTCCTCAGTCATGCGTCCGCCCTACTCGCTCGACTTGGGCGCGGCGCCGCCGTCGGAGTGAACCCACTTTTCGACGGCCAGCCCGAGCGAACGCAGTTTCGCACGCAACGTGGTGCGCGAGATGCCCAGCAGTTCGGCAGCTTGCAGTTGGTTTCCTTTGACGTGACGCAGCACCTCGTCGAGCACGACGCGGTCGACGGCGGCCGATACGAGGCGATAGATGTCGGGCTGTGCATCACGTAAGAGCTGCCGGGTGTAATGTGCCACGTCGAGCATACCGGCCGCCGCGGCGCCGCTTCCGGGGACTGGGGCGGCCGGGCGGATCGCTTCCGGCAACCAGTCGGGCGTCAGCACCTCGCCGGTGGCGTGCAACATCGCAAACTTGATGGCGCTTTGCAACTCGCGCACATTGCCCGGCCAGTCGTAGGTCATGAGCAGGTGGCGCGCCTCCGGCGTGACGGAGCGGACGTGCTTGCCCAACTCGCGGTTGAATGCCCGCAGAAAGTGGTCGATCAGCAGGGGTATGTCCTCGCGCCGGTCACGCAAGGCGGGCAGTGGGATCGTGAAACCGTTCAACCGGTAGTAGAGGTCCTGGCGGAATCGCCCTTCTTCCACCAACTCGGGCAGGCTTTTGTTGGTGGCGGCGATGACCCGCACATCGGTCTGAATGGTTTCGTTGGCGCCGACTCGCTCGAAGCGTTGTTCCTGCAGCAGCCGCAAGACCTTGGCCTGCGTGGCGCTGGTCATGTCGGCGATCTCATCGAGAAAGATCGTGCCGCCGCTGACCTGCTCAAATTTGCCGATGCGCCGCTGGTCGGCGCCCGTGAAGGCGCCTCGTTCGTGGCCAAACAGCTCGCTCTCTAGCAGCGTTTCCGGAATCGCCGCGCAATTAATCGCCAAAAAGGGGCCCTGGCTGCGGCGACTATAGTGATAGATCGAGCGGGCTACGAGTTCCTTGCCCGTGCCACTTTCACCCAGGATGAGCACTGTCACGTCCTGCGGGGCCACCCGACCGATGGCCTTATACACTTCTTGCATCGGCGGCGCGCAGCCGACGATGCGATCGGCCGGCGAGTCTCCGGGCTCTTCCTCGCTGATCACCGCCGGCACATGGCTCAAGCGGCTGACCTCCAGAGCCTTGCCGACCACTTCGCGCAGGCGACGAAAATCGACCGGCTTGAGCAGGTATTCGAACGCGCCGCGGCGCATCGCTTCGATCGCCGTCTCCGTCTTGGCGAAGGCCGTGATCACGATCACCGGCAGACGCGGGTCGATCTGACGGATGCGGTCATAGGCATCGAGGCCCGACATGTCGGGCAGGCGGACGTCGACGATCACGGCATCGGGGCGGTCGTCGACGATGCGTTCGATCCCCTCCTTGCCGGTCTTCGCAATGATCACCTGCAACGAGTCGGAGCTCAGGCTCTTCTGGAGCGAATAGAGCACATTGGGCTCGTCATCGATCGCGAGCAGGCACGGCATGCGTCACCAAGACATCCAAGGGAAGGGGCTCGGTGTGTGGCGAGGGATAGACGACGGGCTGATTCGCCGTCTGTTCCGCCCGGGGCAGCCAAATCGTAAATTCCGCACCGCCGGCCGATCCCGTCACCGCACCGATCTTGCCGCCGTGGGCCTCGATAATACGCCGGCAAATCGGCAGGCCCAGGCCCGTGCCAGTCTCCTTCGTGCTGATAAAGGGCTCGAAGATACGATCTCCCAGGTCGGCCGGCAGTCCCACGCCGTCGTCGGCCACGCGCACCACGTAGCCGCCGTCCAAAGGTTCCATAAACGACGATGGACCCGGCTCGACCGCCGTGGGCAGGTTCGACGGGGCCGCCAACCGCCCATGAAGCGCGGCGCCGGCGCCGCCCTCCGTCTCTGGCCCGCGGCACGGCACCGACTCGATGTCGATCTGCACCAACCCGCCATCGGGCAAGGCATCCAGCGCGTTTAGCAAGAGATTCAGGAGCACCTGCCGGATCTGGCCGCCGTCGACCTCGACCACTGCCGGGGTCGCCGGGGTGTGGCTGACAATCGAGACTCGTTGTTGTTCGGCCCGGGCCGATACGAGGTCGACTGTTTGCCCGATCAGATGGCGGAGGTCGGAAGCCCTTTTGGCCGGTTCGGGCGGACGGGCAAAATCGAGCAGCGCCTGAATGGAACCTTCCAAACGTCCGATCTCTTCTTCGACGACCGCCAGATCACGGCCGCGCAAGGAGCCGTCGCCACGGTCGCCGGCCGCCTGCACAAGAATCTTGATTGCCATCAGCGGATTACGCAGTTCGTGCGCAATGCCGGCCGCGAGTTGGCCCACCGCCGCCAACTGTTCGCCGCGCAACACTTCTCTCTCGCGCTGCTCCAGCCTTTCCACGACGGTGCCGATATGATCGGCCATCGCCCCGAGCGCCGTTTCCAATTCTTCGAAACCGGCAGACGTCGAAAGAGTGATGGGGCCGACGACCTCGTTCAGCTTACCGGCGGCACCATGCACCGGAATGCTGAGTTGCACGATCGATCGACTGACTCCCCGTGCGATGCCGAAACCGGCCAGCAGGCCCGCGGCCGAACCGCACACTCCCAGCAGCAGCAGGCCCAATCCCATTCGATCGGCCATGGTCTGGCTCTGGCGGCTGGTTCGCTCGACGATGCGGCGGTGGTAGTCGACGAAGGCTCGAGCGGGCTCGAAGATCTGCCGCTCCATGTCCGATTCGGACAACAGCCGGACAATCGCGTCGTTGGGCGAATCGGCCCGCCGAGCGCGCTCGACGTCGCCGAAGAAATGATGGCACCCCTCCTCGATTTCCGCGATGAACGCCACTTCGCGCGTGCTGCGAGCCGATCGCTTGGCCGACGCCAAAAGCCGTTCCGTGTCCTCGCGCAGGCTGGGCAGTCCTCCCAATTGTGTCATCTCGCCGCTACGCAAATAGCCGTTGAGATGGCTGCGCACCTCGCGCATTTTGATTTCGATGTCTTCCGCCGCTAGCATGCTGGCGACGTCGAGTGCCAATAGATCGGAATTATCCTTCTGTAGGTTGTGTACGTACCAAGCCGCTACCACCCCGACGGCCAGCAGCAGCAAGCTGACGGCAATCATCGGCGCGGTCATCCGCAGTACGAATTTAGCATTCACGAATAGCTCGCGTGGCGTGGACAAAGCTTGTCCACTTTGGCCAGATTCTGCGCCCAAGCCGTCTTGCTCGGACTCTGCGTCACCTAGCTTGATCACTTCAGGATACCACGGGATTCGCGAGATTTTCAGGGGGCCTTGCCCCACGTCATGATTAGGCTCGCCACCCACCGTCGGCGGCAGCGGCCCGCGTATTCGAGCGGCAGGACGTTGCTCCGCAAGAATCAGGCCGGCTCGCGCCGTGTTCCTTTCTGTGCATCTGCTCGCCGCGCCATCACCTCTTCGGCTCCGCGCTCAGGGGATCTTCGGGCCAGGGATGCTTAGCGTAACGGCGGCGGAGTTCTTTGCGTACCACGGGGTATCCGTTCTTCCAGAAACTGGCCAGGTCCGAGGTCACCTGTTGCGGTCGCATGTTGGGAGCCAACAGGTGCAGAAGGACGGGGATACGCCCGCCGGCCACGCGGGGAGTTTCTCCGAGGCCGAACATTTCTTGGATTTTCACCGCCAGCCGAGGAGGCCGGCCGCCCTCATATTCGAGCGGCAGCACACGGCCGCTCGGCACACGCAATCGCTCCGGGGCTTCGCGATCGACGGCTGCTAGCTGGGCCGGAGTGAGCATCGCTTTGAGGGCCGGCAAGGCCGACGCCCGGCGGAGTTCTTCGAAGGACTGTCTGCCTACACACAGCCAGGGCAACAAGGCACGGAGCGGATCGTCGCCCAATATCGGCAGTTCCAACTCGGGCATCGCTTGCCGCAAGAAGTCGAGCCGCGCCAGGAAGCTCGTTGCCTCGTCGTCGAGCTTGAGGGTTTTTTCCAGTTGCTCGGACGCCGCCTCGGCCAGCAACGGCGCCGGATCGACGTCGGACGGAAGACTGGTCATCGCTTCCTCCAACACGAGGTCTTCGAGACGCGTGCGACGGATAGCCACGACTCGCTCTCGCTGGTGACAAAACTCCACATCGATCGTCACCCGCAAGTCGCCGTCGGACAGCCATTCGCGTTGGACGGCCGATGCCTGGCGGACCAAAGATTCCGACTTGCCCGTCTCACCCAGGTCGACGCAGACGAAGAGCGAAGCGTCGCGCACCGCGCTGGCGGGTGAGAGGCGTACACCCCGGCCACCCACCATGACCGCGCGCGGGCTGCCCGTTTCGCGTCGCCGCGCGAGTCGGTCGGCGAAGGCCACGAACAGCGAACGTAGCACCGCATCGTCTGCCGACTCTGCCCGTTGTTCGCTACGACTGGACGTCGTCGCCAACAAGCGGACCAGTTGCGTGCGAGCGCGCAGCACTCCCCGCACGGCCGCGGCATCGATCTCACCGACATCGCTGCGACGTTGACCGGACCGTTCAAACGCTTCCAGCGCGGCTATGCGATCGAGCACGTCCGATTCGGAGGTATGGTCGCTCTCTTGATGGCGTGTCTGGCGAAAAGGGTCACGGTCCGACAAGAGGGCCGCTGCCAAGGCAACTCGCGATCCCTGTCCGAGCGCCTGCCCCTCGATCAAGGCGCGGGCCAGCCGCGGATGGACCGGCAGCCGCACCATCTGCCGACCCAGTTCCGAGATGCCTCGATCGGTGTAGGCACCCAGCCGCCGCAACAAATGCAACGCCTGCGCTAGGGCGTTTGCCGACGGCTGCTCGAACCAGCCGAAGCGACTTATGTCGCGCTCGCCCCAAGCAAGCAATTCGAGCACCGGTCCCGCCAGGTCGACTCGCGCGATCTCCGGCATTTCAAAATCGCGCAGCCCCGTCTGCTCGCGTTCGCTCCACAGCCGCAGGCAAATTCCGCGTGCCGTGCGACCCGCTCGACCGGCGCGTTGATCGGCGGAAGCACGCGAGATGCGCGTCATCTCCAGGCGGTCCAGGCCGAGCGCCGGATCGAGCCTCAGTACGCGCGCCCAACCGCTGTCGACGACGGCCGTGACCCCTTCGATGGTCAAACTCGTTTCCGCCACATTCGTGGCCAACACGATCTTGCGCTGCGTGCCGGGTTCCAACACCAACTGTTGTTCGGCCAGCGGCAAGTCGCCGTAGAGGCGACGGATCACGGCGGTCCCCAAGTTTCCGGCCGCCAACAGTTCTCGTTCGGTCTGGTGGATCTCTCCGACGCCCGGCAGGAAGGCCAGCACGTCCCCTTGCGCGTCACCGAGCACGCTCTCGATGCCGCGGGCGACCAAGGGCGCGACCGGTCCTTGTGGCGAATGAGGGAGGTAACGGATTTCGACCGGGTACGTTCGTCCCGCGCTGCGCACCATCGGACAACCGCCCAACCAGGCAGCGATCGGCGCGGGGTCGAGCGTGGCCGACATGATGACCAGTCTTAATTCCGGCCGTAGCTCCAATTGCACGCGCCGGACCATCGCCAGCGCGAGATCGGTGTGGATCGATCGTTCGTGGAACTCGTCGAAGACGACCACACCCACGCCTTCCAAGAACGGATCCTCCGAGAGGCGCCGCACGAAGACACCATCGGTGACGGCGAGGATTCTTGTTTGGGCGCTTGCCTGTCGCTCGAATCGCACCTGGTAGCCGATCTCGTCGCCGAGCCGGCCGCCCCGTTCCGACGCCATACGGGCCGCCGCCGCGCGGGCCGCCAGCCGGCGCGGTTGGAGTACGACGATCTGTTCCTCGCCGGCCAGGCCGGCGTCGAGGATGGCCGGCGGCACGCGCGTCGTTTTGCCGGCTCCGGCCGGTGCCTGCAACACGACTGATGGTTGGGCGCCGAGCGAGGCAACCAACTCGGCGAGCACGGCATCGATAGGAAGGGGTGACAGCGACATCATCGATAAACTGTTTCGCGGGAAGGCGATTGCGTCCGTTCCAGTGTATGCGTGATTTCGATTCGTAAAGAGGCCGCGAACCCTGCCGAGGGCGGCCGCGTAGCACGGTTATCAAGCCGCATGCCAGGGACCTGGGCGCCAACGAATCGTTGGTTTGCGAGCGGCGGTGCCTGCCGCAGGGCGACGGGTGCACGCCGGGGCACATTCGACAACCGCGCACTTTCCGTCGCGGTCCGTCCGGTCGCTTCCGCCGTCGTCGACGGCAAACCCGCTTCTTTCCTCAAGGAGATACCCCGTGCGCTGCGGTCAACGGTCGCTGGCGTCAGTCGCTGGTCGGGAACGAGACGGCCTGTCACAATCGATACTCCCCGCGCGTCCGTCGCGCGGCGTGGCAGCGAAGACGTTTTTGTCGGATGCGATGAGATTCCGGCTGGTCTTTTTTTGGTCAGCTTTTGACGACCGCTTGTTCGTGGCCTATACTCTTCTAGCCGGAATTCTGGACCCGTTTTTCGGCGCCTTGTTTGGATCCCTGACATCCCAGACCGTAAGACACGGTTCCTGCCGCATTGCTGCGGGTAGTAGCCCTCGCCGGGCTCGACCCAGTAGCGCACGCTTCGGTTGGCGTTTGTCACTCCCGCGAAGAGACGTGAACACCATGCGATTGAGGGTCTCCGTTTGCGCCTGGGCTTGCCTGGCGCTCTTCTGCTTCGTTCCCTTCGTCTCAGCCCAACAAACCGCCGCTGCCGGCACACTTGGCGCCGCCCCTGCCGGGGCGAACGAACTCGCCGAGTTGCTCAGCCGCGGCCAGCGGCTCGAAAGCGAGCACCGCTGGGGCGAAGCTCTTACCTTCTACGAAGACGCGCACAAGCAGTATCCGACGGCTCGGCATATCGAGCAGCGGCTCCAACTCTGCCGGATTCACTACGACTTGTCGCGACGCTACGGCGATCGCACGTTTCGCGACACGATCAACAGCCTGTCGCCGCGTCAGGCACTCGATCTATATTCCGAGGTATTGCTGAAGATTCAGGCCCATTACGTCGACTCGCCCGATTGGCGGCGGTTGACCGACTTCGGGCACACCAGTTTGCAGGTGGCGCTGGGCGATCCGCTGTTCATCGAGGCCAATTTGCGTGACATGAGCAGCGCCCGCATCGAGCGGGTGCGCCGCGAACTGCCGACGCGTGCCCCGACGGCCCAGGTCAACAGCCGACATGCGGCGCTGGAGGTCGTCACCGCCGTGGCGCGAATCTGCCATGACGAATTGGGGCTGCCCGAAGCGGCGGCCATCCATGAGTACGTGTGTGGGGCCACTAATTCGCTCGATCCCTACTCGGCCTTCCTCACCTCGTCGCAGCTCAACGAAGTCTACTCGCAGATCGAGGGGAATTTCGTTGGGTTGGGCGTCGAGTTGAAGGCCGACCGCGGGGCCTTGCTCATCGTCAAGGTGATCGCGGGCAGTCCGGCTCAGCGGTCCGGTATTGTGGCGGGTGACCACATTGTGGGTGTCGATGGGCGGTCGACCGCGGAGATGACGACCGATCAGGCGGCCAACTTGCTGCAAGGCAAGGAAGGCACGTTTGTCACGGTCAGCGCCGTAACCGGCGCACAGTCTCCGCGTCAGATACGGATTCGTCGCGAGCACGTGGAAGTGCCGAGCATCGACGAGGCCCGGCTCGCCGACGAGAGCTTCGGCATCGGCTACATCCGCCTCACCTGCTTCCAGAAGACGACGACTCGCGATCTGGATGCCGCTCTGTGGCGTTTGCACCGACAGGGAATGAAGGCCCTGATCATCGACCTGCGAGGCAATCCGGGCGGGTTGTTGAATACGTCGGTCGAGGTCGTCGACAAGTTTGTCGATCGGGGTACGATCGTCTCGACTCGCGGTCGCAGCCGGGGTGAAGATTCCACCTACTCGGCCCGCGAGCCGGGCACGTGGCGAGTACCGCTGGTGGTGCTCATCGACGGGGATAGCGCCAGTGCCAGCGAGATCTTCGCCGGGGCCATTCGCGACTTCCACCGAGGCGTGATCGTGGGCTCGACGAGCTACGGCAAGGGTTCGGTGCAGGGTATCTTCCCGCTGAACCTGGCAAACAGTGGCTTGCGGCTGACCACGGCGAAGTTCTATTCGCCCAAGGGTTATCCTTATAGCGGCGTGGGTGTGAAGCCGGACGTGCAAGTCGCCCATCGGGTGGCGCGGCCCAACCTCGACGACGCTGAACAAACGGCCCCCGCGACCGACGAAGCGATGGAGCAGGCGTTGCGGGAAGCCCGCTTCCAGATCAACCGACGGCGCTAACTGGCGGCTCGCCGCCCATGTCGCAGTAACTAGCCTTCGTATCGAATCGAAGCCCGCAGACGAAATCCTCGTCTTGCGGGCTTCTTCGTTTTCGAGATGGTTGCCTGGCGACGGTTTCGGCTCTTCTTTCCCGCTTCGACACGCACGCATGGTTGCGGCCACGTGTGGCGGCGTCGCCGGAACTCCGATGGGGAACCTCTTTGGCTTGGCCGAACGGCGCCGGGGCCGAAACGATTGCTTTATGGAAGCACAACCGCTTCCGCAAGAACGAGTTGCTAGCACGATCGCTCCGCTTTTTCCGGTCCTGCGCGATCGGGTAATCAGTCACCCTCAGCTTCCCCTGCCCGCCCCTGATCGTTACCATCAAACGGATAGCAGGCCGTCGCAGCGGAGCGGCGTGCCGCCGTTTGTACCTGGAAGGCGCCGCGCGATTCGGCGATCACGGCCGGCATGTATAGACGCTTGGCTGAGTTGGTCTCGCGGCGATGGCCCGTCGTCATCGTGCTCTGGCTCGCCGCGGCCGCGGGCGTGCGCTTCGCCGCGCCGCGTTGGGACGATGTGACCCGCGACGGCGACCTGGCCTATCTGCCCGCCGAGACCCCCAGCGCGCGCGGAGAAAAGCTGCTCCGCGAAGCATTTCCGAACCATCGCTCCAAGAGCCAGATCGTGCTGGTTTGCGAGCGGGCTGATGGGCCGCTCAGCTCCAACGACTTGAGCGTGCTCCTGGATCTCTCGAAACGACTTGCGACCGCCGAAGACGAAGGGCTGCCCGTGGTCGACGTCTGGTCGCCCTGGACGGAGGTGATCGGCAAGAAGCTCGTCAGCCACGATCGCCAGGCCGCGCTCATCGTGCTCTTGATCCGCAACGAGTTCATGGCGGTCGACAACATCCGGGTGCTCAAGCGGTTGCAGGAACTGCTCGTCCTCGAACGCGAAGCGGCCGAGTTTCCCGCCGGCCTACGGCTCGAAGTTTCGGGATCGGCCGCTATCGGCGGCGACATGCTGACGGCCGCGCAAGAGAGCATCGCCAATACCGAGACGGCCACGATCGTGCTCGTGGTTCTGATTCTGCTGCTCGTCTATCGAGCACCGGCGCTGATCGCCATTCCCATGATCACGATCGGCGTGGCGATCGTCGTGTCGCTCGGTCTGGTCGCCGCGCTGACCGAACACTGCCGCCTGCCGCGCATGCAACTGATCGGCGGGGCGCCCGCGGTGGAATGGCTCGATTTCCGAGTCTTCAAGACGACCAAGATCTTCGTGGTCGTGATCTTGTTCGGTTGTGGCACCGATTTCTGCCTGTTCCTGATCGCGCGGTTCAAGGAGGAATTGCTGCGAGGGGTGGAACGTGGACAGGCCGTGACGAACGCGCTGGCACACGTAGGCGAAGCGCTGGTCGGCAGCGCCATGACCACCATCCTAGGCCTGGGCACGATGCTGTTCGCCGATTTCGGCAAGTATCGCAACAGCGGGCCGGCCATCGCCATCTGTTTGGCCGTGACGCTGGCCGCTTGTCTCACTTTGGCGCCCGCGCTCATGCGGGCCATGAGCCGCTTCGTCTTCTGGCCGTTCGCGCCCACCGCCAAGCCGGTCTCGCCAGGAACCGACGATGAGACGGGCCGCGAGAGCCGGTTGTGGCATCGCATCAGCCGAGGGATCTTGGCCAGGCCGGGTTCGATTCTCGTCGTGAGCTTGTTGGTGATGGCACCGCTAGCATACCGCGGTTGGAACGTCTCCGTCACGTATGACTTGCTCGAAGAACTTCCCGCCGACCGTGCGAGCGTGGTCGGCACCAATCTGCTCAAGCGGCATTTCCCGGCCGGTGACATGGCGCCCATCACCGTCCTTGTCGAGCAGCCCGGTGCCGACTTCGAAGGCCGCGAGGGAACCAAGCAGATCGCCAACCTCACCAAGCTCTTGTACAACACGAGCGGCGTGGAAAGCGTCCGCAGCCTGACCGAGCCGCTGGGCGACAGGCCCGGTGCGATCCGGTTGGCCAAGCTGGCCGTGCTGCGACACCCGCGCACCAAGGCGCTGTACCTGGCACAGTCGCCCGAACTGGCGGGCCAGGTGACGCGGTTCGACGTGATCTCGCACTACGACCCGTTCTCGGTGCAAGCGATCGAACTGGTCGATCGCATCGACGATCGGCTCCAGCAATTGACCGAGGACGAAACCTCGCCTTGGCATGGCGCGAATTTCACCTATACGGGCACTACTGCGGGGATCCGCGATCTGCGGGCCGTGACGCTCAGCGACCAGGCCCTGATCCAACGCCTGGTGGTCATCGCCGTGCTCGGCGTGTTGATCGTTATCCTGCGGCGCCCGTTGATCTGCGCCTATCTGATCGTGACCGTGCTGTTTAGCTATCTGGTGACGATCGGCGTCACGGAGTTGGTGTTCTCGAGCCTGTATGAACCGTTTACGGGGCTCGACTGGAAAGTGCCGATCTTCCTGTTCGTCATTCTGACGGCGGTCGGCGAGGACTATAACATCTTCCTGGTGACGCGCGTGCTCGAGGAGCAACGCCGGCGTGGCCTGCTCGAAGGTTTGCGCGTGGCGGTCGTTCGCACCGGCGGCATCATCACCAGTTGCGGCGTCATCATGGCAGGCACCTTCATTTCGATGACGTTCGGCAGCCTGCGCGGCATCTTGGAACTCGGCTTTGCCCTAAGTCTCGGTGTGCTGCTCGACACGCTGGTCGTGCGCCCCGTACTCGTGCCGGCGTTCTTGGCCGTCCTCTATCAGTGGCGGCAGCTCGCGCCTCAGCCCGTCTTGGAGCCGCCGGACCGCGAATGGGTCGGCGGAAGCTAGCGCGATCTGACGGATCGCCCGTTGCCGGAGGGGCCCCTGACTTTTCACAAGTTAAAAACCCAAACGAATTTAGTTGCTCGCGCTGACAAATTCCGTTACGATGAAATCGGTTTTGCCGATCCTGTTCCGCCTCGCCGCGGATCACGTCCCGGACCTTTCCTTATTGTATGACCGCCGGCGAACATTCGCTGATTGGCCGTTCGTGCTGGACGAGTCTCATGCTCGCCGTCGCCACGGTTGCATTGGCAGCTTCGGATGTTCGCAAGGCCACCGCAAGCTGCGGTGATTACGTGCTGGTGAACGGACATACGAAAGGTAGCCACGCGGTTACTGACCACAGCCGTTCGCTGCCCGTCGTACCGATCTGCCACGGTCCGAACTGCCACGACAGAGCGCCACTCTCCGTGCCGCCCACCAAGGGCCTGCCCAACTCACCGCCGGTCGACGCGGCTTACTGCCAACAGACGGATCGTTTGGCGGAGCCGTCGTTGTCGGACGAACTCTTCGAGCGCCCCGTATTGTGCTCTGAGAACCATTTTCTGCCGCTATTGCGGCCACCCTGCTGCTGAGCAGCCGGCGGCACGAGACCGGAATCGAGTGTCCTGACTCGTGGAGAGCTTACTCGTTGCCGCAATGCCCTAATGTCCTTGGAAAACGCCGCTGACGAGGGCGCGGCCCGCGCAGCCAAACCTACTCGGCGGTCACGGCGTTGCGATGGATCGGCGCTTCCGTGGGGCTCGTGGGGACATCCGATTATCAAGGCTCACGGCCCTGTGCCAGCCAGCATCGGTCATCTCAATCATTCATTCGGTATCGAAAAAGAAAGGCAAGGTATATGCCACGTCATCGAAACGGTTTTACTCTGGTGGAACTCCTCGTCGTCATCGCGATCATCGGCATTCTGGTGGCCCTGCTACTCCCTGCCGTGCAGGCCGCACGCGAATCGGGCCGCCGCACCCAATGCGTAAACAACCTCAAGCAGATCGGCATCGGCATCCAGAATTATCACGACATCAACAAGCGATTGATGTTTGGCAAGGGCCCCAGTTACGCGTTCCCGGCAGGCACTCCGGCCTACGCACGCTGGTCGCAGCACGCCATGCTGTTGCCCTACATTGAGCAGCAGGCGTTGTACAACACCCTCGATTTTCGATATCCGCCCGCGACACCCGGAATGGGTGGCGTTGTGGCCTTCATGCCCGCTTACGCCAATCCGGGCGGACAGAACAACGTTGCTTGCACCTACCAGGTGCCCGGCTTCTTATGCCCCTCGGACGGCTCCTCGCCCGATCCGAACTGGCCCGGGCAGAATAATTACGTGGCGAACCAGGGAAGCTGGCTCTGCGATCGGCTCACCACGACCGACCCCAATGCCATCGTCTCGCCCAACGAGGTGCAGACGGGCGTCTTCGCCTACCTGAGCGCGGTACCCTTCGCCGACATCAAGGACGGGTTGAGCAATACGGCCCTGTTCTGCGAGAAGCTGCGCGGCACCGGTTCGCCCAATCCTCAGACCGACCTGTTCGTCGTCAACGGTGCCGCCATCACCTCGTTGGCGCAGATGTGGCAGACGTGCACCAACATCAACCCGGCGACGGCAACCCCGTTGACCAGCAAATGGGGTTATAGCTGGTGTATGGGTGAGAATTGCTGCACCGAGTACAACCACGTGGCGGCGCCCAACTCATACAGTTGCGGCGGTACCGGCTACGCGGGGACGATGAGCAACATGCCGATGCAGGTATCGCCCAGCAGCTACCATCCGAACGGCGTCAATCTCTGCATGGTCGACGGCTCGGTCAAGTTCATCAATGAGACGATTGATCTGTTGACCTGGCAAGGCGTGGGCACCCGTAAGGGAGGCGAGGCTTACAACCTACCCCAGTGAGGTCGTATCGCACGATAGCCATGAACGGACAGATGCCGCCCCAGATCGGATCCGTAACGAATCGGCCGAGCGCGGTGCGACGGCTACTGATGCTGTTTGCCTTGTTGCCTTGCGCCACGGCGTGCAACCGATCGGCACCTACGGGTTACGAGCGTTACGTGCCCGACGCGGCACGAGCGCAAGAGGCCCTCGATCTGGTGCTCGGTGCCTGGAAGAACGGTGAACCGGCCGGGGAGCTCAAGTTGAATTCACCGGACGTCACGATCCAGGTGGCCGATGCGACGCGCCGACCGGGGCAACGGCTAGTCGATTACGAACTGCTGGGCGAGATCTCCGGCGAGGGGCCGCGTACCTTCGCGGTGCGGCTCAAGCTCGATAACCCGAAGGCCGAGCGCGAGGTCCGTTACTACTTGGTGGGCATCGATCCGTTGTGGGTGTTTCGCCAAGAAGACTACGATGCCCTGATTCACTGGGATGCTTGCGCGCCCGACGAGCAAGAGGCACGAGAGACGACTTCGGTTGTGCGAGTAAACGGATCGATCGAGTAGGTCATGTTGCGCGAAGCAAAGCCTCGAGGCGGCCGACTGGCCATCCTGCTGCATAGCTTGTGGGACGGCTCGCGGTGGGCTTGGCGTGTCGTGCGAGTAAGGCTGCGGTTTTTCTTCGTGTTGCTGGCCGGCTTTCTCATCGTGGGCCAGTGGAGCGTGCTGCGCAATTATTGGGACACGCTCACGATGGCCCGTGCCAAGCGGCCCGCGCTGGGCGGCGTATCAGGCGAGATCGAATACTTCTGCCCAATGTGCCCGGGAGTTGTCTCGGTCTGGCCGACCAATTGCTCGGTCTGCAACATGCCGCTCGTGCGGCGCAAACGGGGCGACGCCGTGCAGCTTCCCGACGGTGTGTTGGCGCGGATGCAACTTTCGCCCTATCGCGTTCACCTGGCCGGAATTCAGACGGCACGGGTCGATTACCAACCACTGGCGCGAGAGATCTTGGCGCGTGGTACGGTGGTGCGCGGCAGCGGGCTGGATCAAGAATCGGGCCAGGCGCCGAACGCGGCGGATGAGGATTCGGCGAGCGACTCGCACACGTCGGTGGGGAAGGGGTCCAGCGATGGGATGAGTTCCATCGCCGCGGAAATCGACCAACGCGACCTGCGCCTGGTGGCCCCGGGGATGTCAGCCGTTGTGGCGGCAGATATTGAATTGCCGGGCGAACCTGCCGACGGTCGCGTGTCGCGCATCGTTCCCGAGGTTGCGCCGGACACGCGCCGCGTGAAGATCGAGATCGTCCTTAACGAAGCGCGGCCAGATTTTTGGCCCGGTATGCCGGTGAACGTGCATCTGCGCCGACTGGTGGCCGAGCTTGAACCGTTCTGCTCGCAGGCGGACGACCCTCCGGCACTGGTCGAAGGCGAACCGCGCACACTGTACACCTGCCTGGAACATCCTCACGTGCTCCGCGACAGGCGGGAGCGCTGCCCGGAGGATGACCATCTACTGATGGATCGGCCACTCACCGATCTGGAACGGGTCGGGTGGTGGTGTCCGATGCATCCCGAAGTCACGACCAACGAACGCGGGCACGTGTGCGAGGAGTGCCACGGTATGAAGCTGGTGCCACGCATCGTGCGGTATCGACCGGCGGGTGCGGTCTTGGCCGTTCCGGACACCGCGATCGTCGACCTGGGTGATCGGCGCGTGGCCTATGTCGAGCGGATGCCCGGTATGTTCGATGCGGTCGAGGTCGTCGTCGGCCCCCGCGCCGGCAGCTATTATCCGGTCGTCCGCGGACTCGAACCGGGCCAGCGCGTGGCGGCGGCCGGTGCCTTCCTGCTCGATGCCGAAACCCGCCTGAACCCCAGCGTCGCGGCCAGCTATTTCGGTGCCTCTCTGGCGAGTTCTTCGCCGCACGGCGAAAGCGGCACACCGCACCAGCACGAATCGACGGAAACCGCGGAGGTTCGTGCCGAGCTGGATAAGCTGCCGGCGGAAGAACGGGCGTCTGTCATGCGGCAGAAAGTCTGTCCCGTCACCGGCATGTTGCTCGGGTCGATGGGCGCGCCGGTGAAGATAGACTTATCTGGCCGGCCCGTCTGGCTCTGTTGTGAAGGTTGTGCGGCGGTGGCGACGGAGGACACCGCAAAGACGCTCGCGAAATTGCCACCCTTGTCGAAGCCGTAGGCCGAGCCCATGATCGACCGCATCATCGAGCTCTCGATTCGGCACCGCGCGGCGGTGATCGCGGCGGCGGGCGTGCTCGCCCTGGTCGGCATCTACGCGGCATATCACACGCCGATGGACGCCATACCCGATGTCTCGGAAGACCAGGTGATCGTCTTTGCCGACTGGCCCGGCCATAGCCCGCGCGAGATCGAAGACCAGGTTACCTACCCGCTGTCGACGCATTTGCAGGGCCTGCCCGGTGTGCGGGTCGTTCGCTCGTCGAGCGAGTTCAACTTCGCGTCGATCAGTGTCATCCTGCAAGACGGGGCCGATTTCTATTTCGTGCGCGACGAGATCGGCGAACGGGTCTCGCGCGCCCGCGAGTATTTGCCCGACGGTGTCTCGGCCTATGTGGCGCCCGACGGCGCCGCGACGGGCCAGATATTCTGGTACGCGCTGGCGGGTTCGGGATACGATCTGGGCCGGCTGCGGTCGATCCAGGATTGGTATGTGCGCGGCCAACTCGCCGCCGTGCCCGGCGTGGCCGAGGTGGCCACCGTCGGTGGCCGTGTCGTCGAGTATCAGGTCGAACTCGATCCCCACCGCTTGAGCGAGGCCGGGCTGACACCGGGTATGGTTACCCGGGCCGTGGCCGAAGCCAATGCATCGGTGGGAGGCCAGGTCGTCGAGAAAGCGAACGCCGAATACATCGTGCGTGGCGTGGGCTGGTTGGGCGCACGGCCGCCGACCGAAGCAGGGGACTCGCCGGACGTCGACTCGGCTGATGAATCACAACGTATCCGCCATGACCTGGAGCAGGTCGTCCTCACCCCGCCCGGCCGACCAGCTATCCGGCTGGGCGAAGTGGCGGTGGTGTCGATCGGCTCCCGCTTCCGCCGCGGCGTGTTGGAGATGCACGGCGACGAAGCGGTTGGCGGCGTGGTACTCATGCGTTACGGCGAGAATCCCCTGGAGGTGACCCGCCGCCTGCGCGCGAAAATCAGCGAGCTGTCCGTCGGTCTACCCCCCGGGGTGCGCATCGTGCCCGCCTACGATCGCACGCCGCTGATCACCGGTGCTGTGGGCACCGTGCGCGGCGCGCTGGCCGAGGCGATTGTCACGGCCAGTTTGTGCGTGTTGGCGGTACTGTTGCACTTCCGGACGTCTCTGGTGATCGCGATCACCTTGCCGTTGGCGGCACTATCGTCGTTCGTCGCCATGTGGCTCCTGCGTCGGCTGGGGATCGCCGACATCCAGACCAACATCATGTCGCTGGCCGGCATTGTCGTGTCGATCGGCGTGCTGGTCGATTCGTCGATCGTGATGGCCGAGAACGTTATGCACACGCTCCGCAGCCATTTTGGCGACCGGCCCGTGCGCGGCGACGTTCGTCGGTTGGTGTTGCCGGCCTGCCGCATGGTGGGTCGACCGATCTTCTTCTCGGTCGCCATCATGCTCATCAGCTTCCTGCCGGTGTTCTGCCTGGGCGGCATGCAAGGCAAGATGTTTCGTCCGTTGGCGTTTACCAAGTCGCTGGCGATGCTGGCCGTCGCCGTGCTGTCGATCACGCTCGTGCCGGCGCTGGCGACGGTTTTCATTCGCGGCCGATTGCACGACGAACGACGTAGCTGGTTGGTGCGCAGTTTTGCCGACGTCTATCAACCGGTGCTCGATTACTGCCTGACCCGCCCCGCACCGCTCGTGTGGCTGTTGGCGGCAACGTTTCTGGCCGGCTGTGCTCCGCTGGGCCAAGAGGGCGTGTTGTTGACGGTGCTGTTCGTTTTTATCGTTCTTCTCGGGGCTATCACGCGCACCTGGCGGGCTGCCGCCGCCTGCACGCTCAGCCTGGCCGTCGTCGCCTTGGCGGCGCAGCAGGGCATGCGGCCTCTGCTTTGGCAGAAGACGCCGCCGCTGAACGAAGGAATGGTGATGGACATGCCCATCACCGTGCCTCGCGCATCGATCACCGAGGCCGCCGACGATCTCAAGGCCCGCGACATGGTGCTCTGCCGGTTCCCGGAAGTGGCCATGGTGATGGGGAAGGCGGGCCGTGCCGAGACACCCACCGATCCCGCCCCGGTCGACATGATCGAGACGATGGTCGAGTTCCGGCCGAACGAACTCTGGCCGAAGCGCAAATTGACCGAGCGCGACGCCCGGCGTCAGACGAAGGCGGTGCTGGAGGCACTCGTTGCCGCGGAGCTTATCGAGCGACCGACGGACGACGCGTCCGAGAGCCAACTCATCGACACGGCGACCGCCGAAGGGTTGTTACGGTTCGACGGGTTGATGCGCGAATATGCCTACCTGCAAAACGTCGAGTTCGAAGATTCGTTGCCGCAACGGTTGGTGAAGTGGTTGACCGAGAGCCTGATTGCTCGGCTCGAGCAGCAAGGTGCCCTGGAGCGCGCGCCGACCGACGGCGAACGGGCGCAAGTGGCCCAAGGCCTGGTGTCACACGTCGATCACCACCTGGCGGCGAGTCCCGCGCTCGACGATGTCACGCTGTTGGCCCGGCATGCGGGACATACGCTCGTCCATTTGGGTCTGATCAGGCCGGGTGCCGAACTCTTCGATGACCAGCCTCCATCGTGGCAACGGGCGTGGGAGCTGGCAACGGGCGCGCTCGGTAAGGCGCCGGAGACGTTCTTTACGCGCCTGACGGCCGATGTACGCGCACGTTACGATGCGGCCTGGCGCGAACACACGTGGAACCTGAATACCGCCTTATTCACCCGCGGGTGCGAGAGTTATACGCGTGTGGCCCTGGAAGAAGTGCTGGCCCGAGTAACGGTGCGCGACGCGCAGCTCAGCGATTACCTGGCACAAGTCGGCCGTTTTCGGTCGCGGCCGCCGACGCGGCATCACCATCATCAGGCCGTCGGCCGCCCGATGAACATGGCGCCGCCGCCCGACGTTGCTCCGCAGCCGAAGCTGAAGGAGGTGCAAGAGCGCCTGGCGGCGGCCATGCAGCGACGTGCCCATTTGTGGCCGTGCGAACCACCCGAATTGTCCGATCCGGGCGGCGAACTCGACCGTGCCCTCCAGATGCCCGGCTGGGCGAATGTCTGGACGCGGCCGATTCAAAACCGAGTCGACATGCTGTTTTCGGGCGTGAATACCGATATCGGCGTACGCGTGCTCGGCCGCCGGCTCGAAGATGTAGTCGGCGCGGCGGACCGCATCGCCACCGTGCTCAAGGAGGTGCCCGGTGCCGAATATGTCATGGCCGAAGAAGTGCGCGGCAAGGGCTATTTGGATATCTATGTCGACCGCGACAAGGCCGCGCGGCTGGGTGTGAACGTGGGCGAGGTGCAGGAGGTCGTCGAGACGGCGCTCGGCGGCAAACTGGCCACGACCACGGTCGAAGGTCGTGAACGTCACGGTGTGCGCGTGCTCTACACGCGAAACTGGCGCGAGGACGAAGAGACCGTTCGCAGCCTGCCCGTACCGCGGCGGGCGGCGACACTGCCTGCGGATGGCACCGTGCCCGTTTTGAGTAGTGTGCCGCTGGCCGACGTAGCCGACGTGCGGATCGCGCAGGGGCCGGCATCGATCAAGAGCGAGAATGGCCTGTTGCGCAATTACGTGCGATTGAATGTGCGCGGCCGCAGCGCCATCGATTTCATCGAGGAAGCACGGCGGGCCATCGCCGACAAAGTGACGCTGCCGCCGGGTGTCTACATCGAGTGGACCGGACAGTTCGAGCACGATGTGGCGGCCCGGCGCACGTTGACATGGGTGCTCCCTTTGGTGCTCGCGCTGATCGTGCTGATTCTCTATTGGACCTACCGCGACCTGGCCGACGCGCTGCTCATGCTGCTGGCCGTGCCCGGGGCGCTGGCCGGCGGAGTACTCTTCCAATGGTTGCTCGGCTACGACTTCTCGGTCACCGTGCTGGTCGGCTACATCGCCTGTTTCGGTATGGCCACCTCGACGGGCATCATCATGCTCGTCTACCTGCGCGAGGCGGTGGCTCAACGCGGCGGTCTCGAACGCATGAATGTCGCCGAGTTGCGCCAGGCCGTGATGGAAGGCGCGGTCCATCGGCTACGCCCCAAGCTGCTCACCGAGGGCACGACCATCATCGGCCTGGCGCCGATGCTCTGGGCCACCGGTCCGGGTGCTGAGATCATCAAGCCGATGGCGGCACCCGTGCTCGGCGGCATTCTCTTGGCCGACGAAGTGATCGATCTGCTGCTGCCCGTGATGTTCTATTGGGTGCGTCGTTGGCGGATGAACCGAGGCGCCGGGCGCAGCCCCTGGAACTCGGATTTTTGGCAAACGATCACTGCGGACGCCGATACGTTACAGCATTCGACTCCTATTATCCCAACCCCGAGCTAAGGGCCGGCGAGGTCGACGTTCCCTCGCAATAGCCCGTTTTCGATACAACCCAAAGCCAAAACTTTCGCCCCTGAGGTCATGATGCATCGATCTTTCGTAAGAGCATGGATTGTTGTCTTGGCAAGTTGTTCTTTTGGCTGCCAAAAGGCCGACGTGAAGGACTTCGTGCCTCCCGACGAAGCCGCCAAACAGGCGCTGACCTCTGCCCTCGACGCTTGGAAGGGGGGCAAGACGCCGGATCAGATCGGGGCCACAAACCCCGCGGTGACCGCGCAGGACAATGCGTGGAAAGATGGCAAGAAGCTGACGGCCTACGAGATCGTCGGACCGGCCACGGGCGATGACCAGAACCGGCGGTTTACCGTCAAGCTCACGCTGGAGGGCGCGGCCGCACCGCAGGAAACGACGTACGTCGTATTCGGCAAAGATCCGGTCTGGGTGGTCAGCAGCGAAAGCTATCAGAAAATGTCAGGCATGTGAGCCGCGGCGGTGCAGCGAGTTCACTGTCACCCTGCCCAAGGCCTCTGCTAGGTTGCGGGCAGCTTCTTTCTTTCTGATAACCCGCGACCTAGCTAGCCACCGCCACGGCGTCGCCCTGTTCCCACTCGGCACCTTGACGCAGCACCCGGTGATAGAGCGTGTCGCGTTCGACCGGCTCGCGGCCGGCTTCGGTGATCAAGCGGCAGATTTCCTCCACGGAAAGAATCTCGGGCGTCTCCGCGCCGGCGTCGTGGTAGATCAACTCGTGGCGTACGGTACCGTCCAGATCGTCGGCGCCGTACGACAAGGCGGTCTGCGCCGTGCCGATTCCGAGCATGATCCAATAGGCCTTCATGTGCGCGACATTGTCGAGCATCAACCGACTGATGGCCATCGTGCGCAGGTCGAGCAAGGCCGACGGCTTGCGCAGGTGGCTCAGGCCTGTGTTGTCGGGATGAAAAGCCAGTGGGATGAAGGTTTGGAATCCGCCCGTCTCGTCCTGCAACTCGCGCAGGCGAAGCAGATGGTCGATGCGGTGATATGGTTCTTCGATGTGACCGTACAACATCGTGCAATTCGTCCGCAGGCCGAGTTCGTGGGCCGTACGGTGGATCTCCAGCCAGTTGCTGGCATCGGCCTTGTGCTCGCAGATCTTGTCGCGCACCTCGGGATGGAAGATCTCGGCGCCTCCGCCGGGCATGCTCCCCAGGCCGGCGTCGATCAATTCCAACAGAATGTCGCGCACGGGCCGCTTGGTGAGGTGCTGGAACCAGTTGATCTCGACCGCCGTCCACCCCTTCAAGTGCAGACGCGGAAACGCCTCGTGCAGCAGGCGGATGACGCTCACGTACCACTCGTACTTCATCTGGTGGTGCAGGCCGCCGACGATGTGCATCTCGGTGCAGCCCGCCTCGACCGCCTCACGCCCGCGGTCGAGGATCTGCTCGTCGCTCATCAGATATCCCTTCGGATCGCGAAGGTCGGAGCGGAACGCACAGAACGTACACCGGTAGACGCAGACGTTGGTCGGATTGAGGTGCGTGTTGATGTTGTAGTAGGCACGGTTGCCGTTCACGCGCTCGCGGACGACGTCGGCCAATCGGCCCAGGTCGTTGAGATGGACCTCGGGCTGATAGAGGTAGACTCCCTCTTCGAGCGAGAGTCGCTCGCCAGCCAGCACCTTGTCGCGTATCGAAGCAAAAGTCGGTTTACTCGGGAAAGCCATGCGAACTACTATCTTTGGATACGGTGTCGTGAGCTCTTATCTTAATGAGCCGGGGCGGTGATGCATACCGCACGAACCGGCGGAGAATCCGGCCCGTCTATGGAACCGTAGCAGCGGGCACTGGTTAACCGCCGCAAGCTTGGCATGATAGATGCTCGCGTTGGCCGCATAGTTCACCGAGACATCAACTGGGGGTTACCGCATGTCAGTCCGCGTCTGGGCTCCCCATGCGAAAAAGGTCGAGTTGCAGTCGAACGGGTCCCGTTCCTCCATGGCCGACGCGGGGGGCGGCTGGTGGGAGTCGCAAGTCGATGTTTCGCCGGGAACCGATTATGCGTTCTCGCTCGACGGCGGACCGCCGCGGCCCGATCCGCGCTCGCCGTATCAACCCTCGGGCCTGCATGGGTCATCCCAAAGTATCGACCATTCCACCTTCGAATGGGACGATCGAGGTTGGCAAGCTCCGCCGTTGCCTTCGGCCGTCGTGTATGAACTGCACGTCGGAACATTCACGCCCGAGGGAACGTTCGACGCCGTCATCGACAGGCTGCCGCACCTGACCGAATTGGGAATCACGCACGTCGAGCTGATGCCCGTCAACGAGTTTCCGGGCCGGCGGGGGTGGGGTTACGACAGCGTCGACATTTTCGCTCCCCATCATGGCTACGGCGGCCCGGAGGGTCTCAAGCGGCTGATCGACGCCTGCCACCGCGCCCATTTGGCCGTCATCATCGACGTGATCTATAACCACATGGGACCGACCGGCAACTATCTGTCCGAATTCGGTCCCTATTTCAGCGACCGGCACACCACGCCCTGGGGCGCGGCGGTGAACTTCGACGGTCCGCAGAGCGACGAAGTACGGCGGTTCTTCATCGACAACGCTCTGATGTGGTTGAGAGATTATCACGCCGACGGCTTACGGCTCGACGCCGTCCACGCCATCGTCGATACATCGGCCATTCCCTTTCTTGAACAGCTCGCGTCCGAGGTGGCCGACTTGTCGGCGCATCTTGGCCGGCATCTGGTGCTGATCGCGGAGAGCGATCTCAATGATCCGCGCGTGGTGCGGAACTGGGAGATCGGCGGATTCGGTTACGATGCCCAATGGAGTGACGACTTCCACCACGCGTTGCACACGGTGCTTACAGGCGAACACGAGGGCTATTACGCCGACTTCGGGTCGATGTCCGATCTGGCACTCGCCCTGCGGCAAAACTTCGTCTACGCGGGCCGTTATTCCGCGTTTCGCCGCCGCCAGCATGGCCGGGCGACTCTGGGATTATCGGGCCACCGTTTCTTGGGCTATCTGCAAAACCACGACCAGCTCGGCAATCGGGCTCAGGGCGATCGCAGCAGTCACCTGATGAGCAAGGGCCGGCTCAAGGTCGGGGCCGCGCTGGTGCTCACGTCGCCTTTCGTGCCGATGTTGTTCCAAGGTGAAGAATGGGGTTCGACGTCCCCGTTCCAGTTCTTCACCGATTTCGAGGAACCCGAGCTGGCGAAAGCGGTGCGCGAGGGTCGGCTCAAAGAATTCTCCGCCTTTGGCTGGTCGCCGGAGCAGATTCCCGATCCGCAGGATCCGGCCACGTTTGAACGGTCGAAGCTCAAGTGGGACGAACTGGCATCGCCGCCGCACGGTGAGCTTCTCGACTGGCACAAACAATTAATCCGCTTGCGGCGGCGCGAACTGGCCCTGACCGACGGCCGCTTGGAAAAAGTGGGAGTCGAGTTCGACGAACAGGCACGCTGGCTCGTCGTCGAGCGCGGCGACATCACGGTAGTCTGCAATCTGGGCGAGCGCCGCCAACTCGTGCCGCTCGCCGAGCATCGGCCGCGCTCGCTTCGGCTCGCCTCCGAGCCAGACACCGAGGTGCGTGACGCCGGCGTCGATTTGCCGCCCGATTCCGTTGCCATTCTGGGCGATTAAGGCTGCTCGGCCAACCAAATCGAGCCGAAATCGAAAAGCTGGCTTTTCTCTTTTCACACGCTACAGTGATAGGCGACCGTTGCAGGGCTGCGAGGGCGCAAGGCGTGGAATTCTCGATCGACCAGGTGCTGGGGATGGCGCCGGACGCCTCTTCCGCCGCGGCCGGACGCAAACTCGCCGCCGTCAAATCGTGGCAGAACCTCGGACGGTCGGCGGAAGCCATTTGGGGCGAGTGTCAGGGGAGCGCCGTCTATCAGGTTCGCTGTTCACTCGCTGACCTGTCATACAAATGCTCCTGCCCCAGCCGAAAATTCCCCTGCAAGCACGTCCTTGGATTATTGCTCGTCGCGACCGGCACACCCAGTGCGCTAAACGAGGGCGAGCCTCCCGATTGGGTCGTTGAATGGCTCGGCAAGCGTGAGGCCGCGGCCAGGCAGCGCGAAACACGACGGGCCAACGCGGGCGCGCCGGTTGATGCCGCTGCGCAGGCCAAACGGGCCGAGAAACGCTCGGAACGCGTCGCCGCGGGTGTCGAACAATTGCAGCGCTGGCTGAGCGATCTGGCGCGCAACGGCCTGGCGGCGCTGGAAACGCAGCCCGCCTCGTTTTGGGAGGCAGAGGCGGCACGGCTGGTCGACGCTCAGGCGCCGGGGCTCGCCGGCCGAATTCGCGGACTCGCGAGCGTGCCACGAGCCACGCCCGACTGGCCCCGCCGGTTGGCAGAACAGCTCGGCCGCGTTGCCCTGGCCGCGCATGCCTTCAACAGGCTCGATTCGATTGCGCCCTTGCTGCGTGAGGACGTGCGACAGTTTGTCGGCTGGACCTTGAAAGAGGATGAAGTCGAAGCGGTCGGCGAACGCGTCGACGACGCATGGATCGTGATCGGTCAGACGATCGACGACGAAGAACGCATTCGCGTGCAGCGCAATTGGCTGTTCGGCGACCGCAGCCGCCGGACGGCGCTGGTCCTTCAATTTGCCGCCGGCGCGGCGCCGTTCGCCGAAACGTTCGTGCCAGGTACGCAATTCACCGCCGAGATCGTCTACTATCCGAGTGCTTGGCCGCAACGTGCTCGTGTCTCGGTGCGCCGTGGTGAGTCGGTCGCAGCCATCGAGCGGTTGCCCGGCAGCCCGTCCTGTACGGCCTTTCTTGATGAAGTTACGGCGGCGTTGGTCCGGCAACCGTGGCTGGATCGTTTCCCGGCGGTGCTCTCGGGCGTGGTGCCGGCCGTGGACGGCGAGCGGTGGCAGATTCAGGATTCTGCGGGCGGCGCTTTGCCGTTGACGGGTAGGCGGCATTGGCGATTGCTCGCGTTGTCGGGCGGCGCGGCCGTCGACTTGGCCGGTGAGTGGAACGGCGAATCGTTGTGGCCGTTGGGAGTTGCGGTCGCGGGGAAGTTCCACGCCTTGTGAAAGGGGCGGCACGTCGGATGGACGACTTGATCAAACGGCTCGTTGTCGGAACTGCGGCCCAGCCTAACGCCCAGGTAGAAACCGGAACGGACGTTGACGGCCTGCTGGCTGGCTTGTCCGCGGTCGACACGGAGCAAAAGTTGCTGATCGCCGCCGCGGCCGGAGCGGTCTATCGCCAGGCCGGCTATTCGGCGGAGAAGGCGAAAGAGAGGTCCGCCGCGTCACCCCCGGACGCCGAACCGGTCTGCTCGCCGCCGCTGGCTCAGCTCCTGCGGCGCATGTTCGATGGCGAACACGCGGCTTTCTTGGGCGAGGCTTGGCAGCGGATGGCGCACGCCGGCCAGAGGTTGCCGCACGAATTACTCCCTCTCGCGCTCGACAAGTGCCGTCAGGAGTTACGCCCCTCGCTGATGGCCGTGCTCGGCGCGCGCGGTCGCTGGCTGGCGGGGTTCAATGCCGATTGGCGGTGGGCCTGTGCCGCCCGCATCGACGCGGTTGAAGACGGACCAACCGATGCCGAGGCCGAAAGGATCTGGAACGAAGGCGTACTGACCGAACGGGTGGCTATATTGCGTCGGATGCGACGGATCGATCCTGCACGGGCACGCCTGTGGCTCGCCGATGCCTGGTCGAAAGAAAAGGCCGATCACCGCGCGAAATTGCTGGAGGCCGTCGACGTCGCGCTGACGGCCGAGGATGAACCGTTGCTCGAGATGGCGCGCCGCGATCGAAGCGCAGGTGTTCGCTCGTGCGCCGTGCGTTACCTTGCTCGCATTCCCGGCTCGGCGTTGGCCACGCGGATTCTCGAGCGGGCCGACGCCATGCTGTCGTGGGAGTTGCCGCCGCCGGTGCGCGGTATCAAATCGGCCATCAAGGCATTGGCAGGCGGCGGCCAGGCATCGCCCCGATTAAACGCCACGCCGCCGACCGCCATCGATGCGGCTTGGGAACAGGACGGGATCGCGCGGAAACCGCCACAGGGGATCGGCGAGCGCGGCTGGTGGTTGGCGCAGACGCTCTCGTGTGTTTCGCCACAGCACTGGGAAGACCGTTTTCGGGCCGATCCCACGGCCCTCTTGGCCGCTTCGGAAGCGGGCGAGTGGTACGCGTCGCTGCTCGAAGGATGGGCGCAAGCCGCTATCTCGTTTGCCAGTCAGAACTGGTTGGCCGCTCTTTGGGAGGCGCTCCGGCGATATGCGCTTCCGCGCGGCACGAGCCGAGAGGCGCAGTTGTTCCCTGCCTTACAGGATCAGTTGTTGGCCGTCCTGACCGGCGATGCGGCCGACCGGATCGTCGTTCGTCTGCTGGAGGGATCTCTCGACGAGCCCGATCGGTGGGCCAAGCCGCTCGCGGCACTACGGAGACCGTGGAGCGCCGATGTGACGTCCGCATGGTCGGCAGCACTGACCCAACGTGTGCGCTCGTTGCGGCCGGGCAGCGACAACGACTGGTATCTCTGGAGCACGCTGCTCGAAACGGCCGCCGGCGCCATGCACCCGAGCGGGTTTGCCGCGGCCGTCGGTCCATGGGAGTTGGCCACGGGCGATGGGTCTCTCTCTCGTTGGCAGCATCAACTGGACAAATTCGGCGAAGCGGTTCGCGCGCGGCAGATTATTTGGCAGGAGACGGCTAACGTACACGGCTGACAACCCGAAGCGATTGGTTACCAACCAGGAGTTTTTTCGTGAGCAAAGCCAAAGTGGCCGCGAGCGCGGCCGGATCGAACGACGGCGATGGCCCCCTTCTCGAAGGCGTTCAGCGACAGCATGCCGAACAACTCTACGCGGCCGAACTCGCCGAACTGGCGCAGGGCGACAACCGGCCGCGGCCGCCCAATTGGCGGCTATCGCCGTGGGCCGTGCGCACCTATTTGCTCGGCGGCAAACTCGACAGCGGTTTCACGGTCACGCCCAAATACGTCGGTAATGCCCGCCTGATCGAGATCGCCGTCTCGACGTTGGCGACCGATCGCGCGCTGTTGTTGTACGGCCTGCCGGGTACGGCGAAGAGTTGGGTCAGCGAGCACCTGGCGGCGGCCATCTCCGGTGAATCGACCTGGCTCGTGCAGGGCACTGCCGGCACCGATGAAACGGCCATGCGTTACGGTTGGAACTATGCCCGGCTGCTGGCCGAGGGGCCGTCGCCGGCCGCCATGGTGCCCAGCCCGTTGATGCGCGCCATGCAGGGCGGCAAGATCGCCCGCATCGAGGAGCTCACGCGCATTCCCAGCGAAGTGCAAGATACCCTCATCACGATCCTCTCGGAGCGGACGTTGCCGGTGCCGGAGTTGAGCATCGAAATCCAGTCTCGGCAGGGGTTCAACGTGATCGCCACGGCTAACAATCGTGACAAAGGGGTGAACGAACTGTCGAGCGCCCTGCTGCGACGATTCAACACGGTGGTCTTGCCCGTGCCGGCCACGCTCGAAGAGGAAGTGGAAATCGTCGATCGCCGGGCGCACGAAATCGGCCGGGCCTTGCAGCTTCCGGCGGAGAAACCCGCGTTGGAAGAAATCCGTCGTGTCGTGACGGTGTTTCGCGAGTTGCGTGAAGGCGTGACGACCGACGGCAAGACCAAACTGAAGAGTCCGTCGGGTACGCTCTCGACGGCCGAAGCGATCTCGGTGGTCAACAATGGTCTGGCGATGGCGGCCTATTACGGCGACGGTGTGCTCACCGCGGGCGACCTGGCGGCCGGGGTGACCGGAGCGATCGTCAAGGATCCGGTGCAAGACGTCGTCGTCTGGCAAGAGTATTTGCAGACGGTGGTCAAGGAACGCGACGGCTGGAAGGACCTGTATCGCGCCTGCCGTGAAATCGTGTAATTGATCGGTACTCCGACGATGTCGCACCACGTATTCGGTATTCGCCATCACGGTCCCGGTTGTGCTCGCAGCTTGCGTTCTGCGCTAGAGGTTCTGCAACCCGATGCGCTGTTGGTCGAAGGCCCGCCCGATGCCGAGGATGTTGTATTGCTCGCGGCACACGAGGGTATGCGACCGCCGGTGGCCCTGCTGGTCTATCCGCCCGACCTCCCGCAAAAAGCGGTCTACTATCCTTTCGCCGAGTTCTCGCCCGAATGGCAGGCGCTGCAGTACGCGCTCGCCCGCAAGATCCCCTTTCGGTTCATGGATCTGCCCCAGTCGCTACGGCTCGCCGAAGAGGAGCCGGCCGGCGCTGAGAACGAAGCGGCTACCATGGAACAACCCGAAGCTGAGCAATCTGAGGCTGCGCAACCTAACGCGGAGCAACTCGACGCGGAACAACCCGACGTAGTTCCGTCCGCGAAAGGCGACGCCGGCGCTGCGCTCTTGCGAGAAGATCCCATCGGCCTGCTGGCCGAAGCGGCCGGCTATTCGGACCGCGAGCTTTGGTGGGAGCATCAGGTCGAACAGCGACTCGATCCGGCCGGTCTTTTCGAGGGGCTCTTGGAGGCGATGACGGCGCTGCGGGCAAGCGGCATCGGTCTGAGGCAAGAAGACGAACCGCGCGAGGCGTACATGCGGCAGACGATTCGCACGGCCTTGAAAGAAGGATTCGAGAGGATAGCCGTGGTCTGCGGCGCGTGGCATGCCCCCGCGCTTGCTCAACTCGGTCCCGCGGCGCCCGACGCAGCCTTGTTGCGCGGCCGCAAAAAGATCAAAGTCGCCGCCACGTGGATCCCCTGGACGAACGGTCGCCTCTCGTACCGTAGCGGCTATGGCGCCGGAGTGGCATCGCCCGGTTGGTATCAGCATCTTTGGGCGTCGCCCGACCGCGCGGCCATCCGTTGGGCGGCGCAGAGCGCGCGCCTGTTGCGCTCGGAGGATCTCGACGCTTCTTCGGCGAGTGTCATCGAAACGGTGCGGCTGGCCGACGCCCTGGCGGCGATGCGCGGCCTCCCCTTGCCCGGATTAAGCGAGCTGAACGACGCGGTGCTGGCCGTCCTCTGCGGCGGCGACTCGACGCCGCTCGCGTTGATCCGGCAACGCATGGAGATCGGCCATGAAATGGGCTCTGTCCCGGCCGAAACGCCGTCGGTTCCCTTGGCTCGCGACCTGGCAGCCAAGCAAAAGCGCCTGCGCCTGAAAGTGTCGGAGGCGCCCGTCGACGTCGATCTCGACCTGCGTCAGGCGAACGACCTCTCGCGCAGTCAGCTTCTGCATCAGCTCCGCCTGCTCGGCATCGACTGGGGCGAACCTGCGCGAACGTCGAGCAAGCAGAGCGGCACGTTCCATGAGAACTGGCGGTTGGCCTGGCAGGTAGAATTCGCCGTCAAGATCATCGAGGCCAATGTTTGGGGCAACACGGTGGAATCGGCTGCGGCCGCGACGGCGCGGCGCGCGGCCGACGACGCCGCTAACCTGGCCACGCTCACCGATTTGCTCGACCGGACCATCCTCGCGGCTCTGCCCGAGGCGATCGAACATGTCTTGGGCCGCATTCGTTCGCAGGCCGCCCAGGCGGCCGATGTACAGCACCTGATGCAGGCACTGCCGCCGCTGGCCAGGATCGCCCGGTATGGCAACGTGCGGCAAGTACGCGGCGAAGAGTTGATGCCCGTCATCGATGGGTTGTTTGAACGGGCGATGGTGGGGTTGCCCGGCGCATGTTCGTCGCTCGATGACGATGCGGCATCACAGATGCTCGACAGTCTGCAATGTATCGAGGCTTGCGTCGCGCTGCTCGATCGGGCCGACCAGCGCGACGAATGGCAAGACCTGCTTGGTCGTCTCGTGCAACAAGGGGGCGTGCATGGGCTCGTGCGGGGTTGGTGTTGTCGCTTACTCCTGGAAAGGCGTGTCTTCGATGACGATCAACTCGAGCGGCACGCGCGGCTTGCGCTCTCACCCGCCCTGCCCGCGGCGCAGGCGGGAGCCTGGGTAGAGGGCCTGCTGCGCGGCAACAGTCTCGTGCTGTTGCACCAAGACGGACTTTGGACCGCGCTCGACCGCTGGTTGCACGGACTGTCGGGCGAAACGTTCGTGGAGTTACTCCCTCTCCTGCGGCGAGCCTTCGCTAATTTCGAGCCGCCCGCACGCCGCGCGATGGGTGAGAAGGTGAAACATCTGCCGACGGGCACCCCCGCGCGGATGAAGTCCGCGGAAACCGGCGAGGCAGACGTCGACCAGCGACGCGCACGGCAAGTGTTGCCCGTGCTGGCCCATATTCTGGGAGTGCCCTACGATGCTTCCTGAAGAAGAACGGCTGCGCCGTTGGCGACTGGTGCTGGGGAGCGACGAATGCGACGGCGTCGGCTGCCGCTTGTCCGCCGAGGACGTCCAGATGGATGGTGTCCTCAAGGCGCTGTACGACTCGGATCGTTCGGCTGGCTTGGGGAGCTCCTGCCCGAACGTGAATCGTTGGTTGGGTGACATCCGCACCTACTTTCCCTCGTCAACCGTGCGGGTCATGCAGCGTGACGCGCTCGAACGACTCAAGCTCGACCAGATGCTGCTCGAACCGGAAATGCTCGCCGGCGTCGACCCCGACGTCCACCTGGTGGCGACGCTCCTCTCGCTCAGCCGGGTCATTCCCAACAAGACCAAGGAGACCGCGCGGCAGGTCGTCCGCAAGGTGGTGCACGAGTTGGAGCGGCGGCTGGCGAATCCGCTGGTTCAGGCAGTTCGTGGCAGCCTGAGCCGGGCCACGCGTACGCACCGGCCCAAAGCCAACGAGATCGATTGGCACCGCACCATTCGAGCGAACCTGAAAAACTATCAGCCGGAGCGAGGCACGCTCATCGCCGAGCGGTTGGTCGGCTATGGCCGCAAGCGGTCGAGCTTGCGCGACATCGTGCTGTGTGTCGATCAGAGCGGCTCGATGGCCACGTCGGTGGTCTATTCCGGCATCTTCGGAGCGGTGCTGGCCTCGATTCGCGCCGTGACGACGCAGATGATCGTCTTCGACACGGCCGTGGTCGATTTGACGGCCGAGCTGAAGGATCCGGTCGATCTCCTGTTCGGCACTCAATTGGGCGGCGGCACCGATATCAATCGGGCTCTGGCATACTGCCAGCAAAGGATCTCGCGCCCTGCGAGGACGGTGCTGGTGCTCATCACCGACCTGTTCGAGGGAGGTAATGCGCCCGAAATGTTACGCCGCGCCGCCATGCTGACGGTAGCAGGTGTGCAGATGATCTGTCTCTTGGCCTTAAGTGACGACGGCGCGCCGGCCTATGACCAAAATCATGCCGCGGCATTGGCATCGTTTGGCGTTCCCTCGTTCGCCTGCACACCCGATCTATTTCCCGACCTGATGGCGGCCGCATTGCAACGGCGCGACTTGCAGCTCTGGGCAGCACGAAACAATATTGTGTCTGCCCGCGCCGCCGGCCATTAGCGCCGCAAATTATCCGCGGACAATGGCTTCCAGCGCGGCGGGCAGATCGGCGTAACGGAAGGTGTAGCCGGTGTCGAGCGCCACTTGAGGCACGACGCGTTGCGATGCGAGAAGAACTTCGGCGAACTCGCCCGCGAGCAGCTTCAGTATCAGGCCTGGCATTCTCATAAAAGCGGGGCGTTGGACCGCCTGCGCCAGGCTTTGCGTGAACTCGCGATTCGTCACCGGGTGCGGCGCGACCGCGTTCATCGGCCCAGTTACCGTATCGTGTGTGGCGGCGTGGAGCAGTAGGCCGACCATGTCATCGACATGGATCCAAGACATCCATTGCCGGCCGTTGCCGAGCTGGGCGCCCATGCCGAGCTTGAAGGGGAGCAGCATTTTGTCGAGCGACCCGCCGCCGCGGCCCAGCACAATACCCGTACGTGGATTGACGACATGTATGCCATACTGTCGCGCAACGCTGGCGGCTGCTTCCCACTCACGGCAGACTTCCGCCAGAAAATCACTGCCCGACTGTGCGTTTTCGTCGAGCAGTTCGTCGCCCCGGTTGCCGTAATAACCGATGGCCGAAGAGGAAACCAGGACCCGCGGCGGTCCGGCGACCGATTGTAGCCCGCGCACCAGATTGGCCGTGCCGACACTCCGACTCTCGCGAATGCGGCGCCGCTTGGCGGCCGTCCAGCGACCCGTCGCCACGGGCTCGCCGGCCAAGTGGAACACGACGTCAACGTCGTGCAGGGCGGCGTCGGGCGGCGGGCCCGACATCGGATCCCAGGAGTAAACCTCGCCGACCGGTCGCCCCAAATGGTCCGGGTTGCGAGTCAGTACGACAGGCTTTTCGAGTCGGCCGAGCAAATGCTTGCCGATAAAACCGGTCGCGCCGGTTACCAACGCTCGCATCAGCGAATTCCTCCGGGTCCGTTACCGATTGTAACGGAAACCGCAGATTTCGCCCCGCGATTAACCGCCGGGGTTGGCCAGGCCGCGCGATTCTGCCTCGCCTATCTGCTCGACATACACGGCCAAGCGGCTGACAACCGCGGAGATTGCTTCGCCGCAGCGGTCCTTGGCGAATTGCTCCGCCTGTGTGGCAATGTCGGTCAGCTCAGGAAAACCGAACGTGCCACCGCAGCCTTTGAGCGTGTGCGCGACCGCCGCCACGGTTTCGTAATCGTGCCGGGTATTGGCTCCGCGAAGCTGCGCGACGACCTCGGGCAGCGATGCTAAATACTCACGCACAACCTCACGGAACTCGGGTGAATCGTCCGATTCGGCCAGTTTTTCCTGGGTCTGCACCGCAGATTGCTCCTTGCGCCGAAACACGCGTCCGACCGACAAGAACTGTCCCACGACCGCCTTCAAATGGTCGAGGTCGATCGGTTTGCCGACGAACGCATCGCAACCGGCCGCCAAACACTTCTCGCGCTCCGACGGCAAAGCATGGGCGGTCAGAGCGATAATCGGGCCGTCGTAGCCGGCTTCGCGGATCCGCGTGGTCGCCTGGTAACCGTCCAGCACCGGCATTTGCATATCCATCAACACCAGGTCGTAGTCGGCTGCCACGATTCTGTCGACGCCTTCTTGGCCGTTCTCGGCTACCTCGACGACCGCGCCGGTTCGAGTGAGCGTCAATCGAATTAGCTTGCGATTGAAGGGATTGTCTTCCACGACCAGCACGCGGCGTCCTTCGAGTGCGCTGGTGCTGACCGCCGGTGCATTCGTTTCCCCGCGACTCGACGGCGCCGTCTCGCAGTCCGCCGTGTCGGGCCGCTCGGCATCGATGATCAGCGTGAAAGTGCTCCCTTCTTGCACGCGGCTGCTGACCGTGAGCGTGCCGCCCAGTAATCCGGCGATACTACGGCTGATGGCCAAGCCCAGTCCGGTGCCACCGAAGCGCGGGGCGATGGAACTGTCCGCCTGCACAAAGGGGTCGAAGATTACTTGCTGCTTCTCCGCGGAGATGCCCATCCCCGTGTCGATCACGTCGATCTGTAGCTTCGAGCGGCCATCGGCTTGCGTCGTGCGCACGATGACGCGTACCGAGCCCGCGGCCGTGAACTTGATGGCGTTGTTGACGAGGTTGATCAGCAATTGGCGGAGCCGCGAGGGGTCGGTATAGACCGGTTCGCTCAGCGTGGCGGGCCATTCGCTTGCCATGGCCAGGCCCTTCTCGTCGGCCTTGAAGCGCAGCGTTTGCAGAACTTCCTCGACGATCGTCGGCACGGAGCAGTGCACGCGGTGGATCTGCATCTGGCCGGCTTCGATCTTGGAAACGTCGAGCAGATCGTTGATCAGAGAAAGCTGATGCTCGGCGCTGGCGCGGATGATTTGCAAATACTCGGCTTGCTGCTCGGCGCGGTCGCCGCCGTCGAGTAGCAATTTGGTGAACCCGAGGATGGCTGTCAGTGGCGTGCGGATCTCGTGACTGATGTTCGCCAGGAATTCGCTCTTGCTCTGCGACGCACGATCCGCGGCGTTCTTGGCCTCCTTGAGCTCGCGCGTACGCTCGTCGACCTTCCGCTCGAGATCGCGCTGCGAACGATCGGCCGCTCGGCCGAGGTTCCATTTGCACACGAGGCTTGCCGCGAGCTGGCGCACTTCGATCGCGTCAAAGGGCTTCTTCAGGATCAACAATCGGTCGCCGGGCGACAGCGCCTCGCCGATTTCGGACCAGGAATAGTCGGAGTAGGCGGTGCAGAGCACGATCTGCAGGTTCGGCTCGATCCGCCACAGTCGTTTGATCGTCTCCAAGCCGTCCCAGCCAGGGGGCATGCGCATGTCGACGAACGCCAGCGCGAAAGGACGACCCTGTTCGAGTTCGCTGCGAACGAGTTCGTAACCCTCCGCTCCTTGATAGGCGTGAAAGAGTTCGAAGCTGAGCGCCGGGGCTGCTGCCGAGGATGGCGCGTCGCCGAAGAGGGCCGACTCGACCGCCGCCAGATGATTTTCGTCGTGCGCGTCGTTCAGGACGCGCCGATAATCGGCGTGAATGTCGGTATTGTCATCGATAATCAGGACTCGACGATTCTCATCGAGCACGCCATGGCTCATGTCACGATGCCTGTTTACGCAAGAACGACCGAGAACGCTTCTGCCACGGATATATAGCTGCGCGTTCGCGCCGATGAACACAGGTCTTTCCCGCGTGGCCGAAAAGACGGGTCGTAACGGTTGGGACCGCCCGAATGGACGCGGGCCGGGCTCGCCAAACGAGGGTAGTGACTGGCTCGTGACGTCGCCTCAGGCGTGAACCAGCAGGTCCGTTACGCCCAGGAAGAACAGGCCGATGCTGATCACGGCGTTGACGTGGAAGAAGGCGACGTTCACTTGGGTGAGATCGTCGGGACGCACCAGCCGGTGCTCGTAGGCCAGCAGCAGCGAGACAAGGATGATCCCCGTGATGTAGATCGCGCCCAGTTGTGGATAGACACGCGGCAATGCCAAGAGGGCCGCCACCGCCACCAGGTGGCAAAGGGCGGCCAGACGCAACGCGCCGACGACGCCGAGCCGCGCCGGCACGCTGCATAAGCCGGCATGCAGATCGCATTCGACGTCCTGGCAGGCATAGATGATGTCGAAGCCGGCGACCCAGAACATCACTGCCGTACCGAGCACCACCGGCGGCCAATCGACTTCGCCTCGTACGGCAAGCCAAGCCGCGATGGGCGCCAAACCGAGCGCGGCGCCCAACCAGAAATGGGCCAGCGCCGTGAATCGCTTGCTAAAGCTATAACCGCACAGGAACAGCAACACCGGCAACGAAAGATAGACCGGCCAAAGATTCGGCAGAAAGAGCAGCGTGCTGGCGACGAACCCCACCGCACAGGCGGCGGCGAAGGCCGTCACGCTCGAGACGCTGAGCACACCGGCGGGCAGATGCCGCGTCCGCGTCCGCGGATTCTGGGCATCGAGCGTGCGGTCCGCCAGGCGATTCACGGCCATCGCGGTGCTGCGCGCGAAGACCATGCACAACACCACGCCGGCCAAGTCCCGCCAGCGCCAGGGTCCGCCGCCTTCCTGCCAGGCCATCACCGCCGCCAGCAGCGCAAAAGGAAGCGCGAAGACCGTGTGGCTGAAGCGGATCATCTCCAGGATTAAACGGATGCGGCGCAACACGAAACGATCTACTCTCCCCAACGGCGCATGAGCGAGTGCTCGACGCCAAGCTGATCGAGGACGCGGGCCACCACGAAGTCGACGAGATCTCCTACCGATTGCACGCCGTGATAGAAACCCGGCATGGCCGGCAACACGACTGCTCCGGCATCGGCCACGCGCCGCATGTTGTCGAGTTGGACGACCGACAACGGCGTTTCTCGCGGTACCAGAATCAGCTTGCGGCGTTCCTTCAGATGCACATCGGCCGCACGATGAATGAGGTTTTCCGACGCGCCATGGGCGATGGCGCTCAACGTGCCGCCCGAACAGGGGCAAACCACCATGCCCGCCGTTCGAGACGAACCGCTCGCGATCGGGGCTAACAGGTCGCGGTGATGATGATAGCGCAGGCCATTCGCGGCCGCGGCATGCCAATCCTGTTTTCCGCGAACGGTGGCCTGCCAGAGTGGCGTCTGCTGCTGCGAGAGTTGCCGGCAGAATTGGTCGACCTCGAACTGGTCGACGTCGATGGAGATGCCCAACTCTTGCTCGACCACGGCCGCACCGGCGGGGCTTATTACCAGATGCACCTGGCAACCGGCCGAGAGGAGTTGTTCGAGCAGACGCACACCGTAGATGGCACCGCTCGCTCCGGTCACGGCCAATACGAAGTTCGCCGTCATTTGGTCCCCACGTAGAGCGTGGCGACGCCGAAGGTGAGGGGGCGGAAGGTCACCTCAGCCAATCCGGCCTGACGCATGCGCTCGGCGAGCGCCTCGCCGGCAGGAAACTCGCCGACCGTGGCGGGTAGATAGTTATAGGCTGCATGTCGATTGCGGGCCAGCGCTTGTCCGATGCGCGGCAGGACGTGTCGGAAGTAGGCCAGATAGGTGGTCCGTAACGGCCGCCACGCGGGCAGCGAAAACTCCAGCACGACCACTTTGCCACCCGCGCGACATACTCGTGTCATCTCGCGCAGGCCACGGTCGGTGTCGGTCACGTTCCGGAGCCCGAAGGCCACGCAACAAATCGAAAAGAAATCGTCCGGGAAGGGAAGCCGCTGCGCATCGGCCTCGACGAATGTCAACTGACCGTTGCAGCCGGCCACGCGGCGTTTCGCATCGCCCAAGACCAGCATCGGGTGGCAGAAATCGGCGCCGATGATCTTCGCCTGGCCACCGCTGGCCCGGTGATAAGCTAAGGCGAGGTCGCCCGTGCCGGTGCAGAGGTCCAAGATCGGTCCGTCGCTGGGCGGCGGCACCGCACGGATCGTCCGCCACCGCCAGTAGCGATCGATGTTCAGCGACAGTAAATGATTCAGGAAGTCGTAGCGGCCGGCGATTTCGCCGAACATCTGCCGCACACGCGCTTCGGATTTGTCGATCGTCACTGAATGTTTACCGCAACCGGTCCGCAGGACTTAACCGCGATGCGGATTTCTCGCATCCCATTTGTATTAGAGCAACCGGCAAACAGGATCGCGCTCCACAAAAATCGGCGTTCCACGGCCCGATTCTTCGCCCACGGCGCTCGGGCCATCAGGTTTTAGTCAGCCGGTGTAAGCAGATCGAGGTGCAACAAGAGGCGCTTCGCTATTCCTGCGATTTTTCGTCTTCGGCGTCTTCCTGCTGCTTGAGATTCCAGAACTGCTTGAGGTCGCCGAAGGTGCGTAGCGGCGCCTTGCCCTCGATCATGGCCTGGGTGAGCGGCGTTTGCGGACGCGGTTTCTTTTGCGGCTTCGGCTTGGGGGGAGGCGCCTTGTCGGGCGCTGCTTTGATCGGCGGCCGTGAAGGCCGACCGCGCGGCCTCTGATGCGCGGGCGGTTTGCGTTGCCCGGCCCCTCCCTGGTTGCCAGCCTGCGAAGGCGGCCGAGATGGTCTGGGACCCTGCGTCTCGCTACGACGCGGCTCGGGCTGCCGCCGCGTTCCCGGCTTGATCATCGTCAGCGATACCCGGCGGCGCTCCTTATCGGCTTCGAGCACCCACACGTGGACGATGTCGCCCACGGCCACGACTTCATGCGGATCCTGAACGTAGCGGTTGGCCAACTGGCTGATGTGGACGAGCCCGCTGTCCTTCAAGCCGATGTCGATGAAGGCACCGAAATCGACTACGTTCAACACGGTGCCGGCCAATTCCATGCCGGGCGTGAGGTCGTCGATCTTCAAAATGCCGCGCTTGAAGATCGGTTGCGGCAGCGACTCGCGCGGGTCGCGTCCCGGCCGGGTGAGCTGTGAGACGATGTCGCTGAGCGTCAGCGTACCGACGTTGAGCTGCCCGGCCAGTTCCTCCAGCGGCACCTTCGCCAACCGCTCCGCCAACGCCGACGCGCTTTCCTTCTCCTTCAGATCGTCGACCTTGGCGTCCAGCTTTTGCAGAATCTGTTCGGCGACCTGGTAGCTCTCCGGGTGGATCCAGGTGGCGTCGAGGGCGTTCTCTCCGGCCGAGATTTTCAAGAAGCCGGCCGCCTGCACGAACGTCGCCTCGCCGAATCCCTGAATCGACTTCAACTCATCGCGGCTCTTGAAAGGCCCGTTGGCGATGCGATAGTCGTACACGCGCCGCGCCGTGAGCTGATTCAGACCCGACACGTAGCGCAGCAAGGCGGGGCTGGCCGTGTTCAAATCGACGCCCACGTAATTCACACATGACGCCACGACCGCATCGAGCGAATCGCGGAGGTGCTTGGCCTTGATGTCGTGTTGGTACATGCCCACGCCGATGTTGGGCGGGTCGATTTTGACCAGTTCGCTGAGCGGATCCTGCAAACGCCGTCCGATGGAAACGGCCCCGCGCGCGGTGGCGTCGAACTTCGGCAGTTCTTCGCGTCCCAGACGACTGGTGGAGTACACGCTGGCCCCCGCTTCGTTAACCACGACGTAGGCCAGGCTCAGTTCGGACAGGTCGGTGGCGATCAGATTGCTCACCCACTGTTCGGCCGCGCGGCAGCCGGTACCGTTGCCGATCGTCACGACGGTCAACTCGTGGGTGCGTACCATCTCGGCCGCCTTGCGCTTTCCCTCCGCGCGACGCTCCTCCGATCCGACGATATGGGCCACCCCGTGCGCCAGTACGTTGCCGAACTGGTCGAGCGCCACGAGCTTGCAACCGCTCTTGAAACCGGGGTCGACGGCCAGCACCCGCGCTTCGCGCACGGGAGGTTGCAAAAGCAGGTTGCGAAGGTTGCGGGCAAACACCTCGACGGCGTGTGCTTCGGCCCAGTCGGTCAGCTCGCGCCGCACCTCGCGCTCGAGGCTCGGCAGGATCAAGCGGGCCAGCGCATCTTGACCGCAGCCGCGCAAGAAATCGGCATGCGGGTGGCCGGGCGGAATGAGCATCTCGTCGACAAGCTGGCGCATCGCGTCGAGATCGGCGTCGATGCGCACGCGCAGCGCCTTGGCCCGCTCGCCACGGTTGATCGCCAGCACGCGATGCGGCGGTACCTTGCCGATCGCTTCGCTGTATTGGAAGTAATCGCGAAACGCCTTGTCGTCGTCCTTGTCCTTACCGGGCTTGGCCTTGGTCTTCTTCGCCGCCTTCTGCGGCTTGGGTGGTCTGGCGCCGGCAGGCTTGCTCGACGGCGCCGCGCCGGTGGGCGCTTCAGCAGCGACTCCGGTAGTCCCCGCGACGGCTACCGGCTCATCTACCGGACCGATTTCGTGGGCTGCTGGCGAGCCGTTCACCCCTTCTGTAACAATCGGTCCAGTCACACCGTCGGAAGCGCCGGACTGGCTTACCGCTTCTGGCGGCGACAGTTTCACCGGTGGGTCGAGTACGGCAACAGGCGCCTCGTCGATCGTGAGCGTTTCCGTTGAAACAGAGGCCTCGTCGTGTGTCGCATCACATGCCGCCGCCACTTCCTCTTCGTGACTCGCTGTCGCATCGGGCGCCGGTTCGTGAGGCGTTGCCTCATGAGTCGCGGCCTCATGATCTACCACCTCGGCGGCAGGCTCAGCGGTCGCCTCGGCCGGTGCGGCTTGCGCGGCCGCGTCGTCGTCCTCGTCCGGAAAGAGAGGCAAGAATTCCTTGGTCCCCTTGTCGGCGGTACGCTTGGCCGCCGGTGCTTCTACGGGTGCCGCGGCGTCGGCGGTCGGCTTCGGTTTGTCTTTCGCTTCGCTCTCGGCCCGCGTCGAGACCAGTTTTCCGCTGCGCTCGAAGATGGCTCGCAGCTTGCCGCGCAGATCGGCTCGCTCGCTGAACCACTCAGCCAGTATGTGACCGGCCCCCAAGAGGGCATCCGCGGCCGTCGCCACCTTGCGGTCGACGCTAATGAAGTCGCCGGCCCGAGCGTCAAGGTCAGCACAGGTCGGGTTGGCGTGCAAGATCTCGTCGGCCAGCGGTTCCAAACCGCGGTCGCGCGCCAGAGTGGCCAGCGTCTGCTTCTTGGGCTTGTACGGCAGATAGAGATCTTCGAGCCGCCGACTGCTGTCTGCCGCTTCGATCGCCGCCGCCAGTTCGGGCGTGAGCTTGCCTTGCGAGTCGATCGACCGCAGGATCGTCTGCTTGCGTTCGGCCAGCAGCCGCAGCTTGAGCACGCGCGATTGCACCTGCCGGATCTGCTCCTCATCCATGCCACCGGTCTGATCCTTGCGGTAGCGCGTGATGAACGGCACGGTGTTGCCGGCATCGAGCAGATCGACCACCGTTTGCACACGGGTGGCGGCCAGACCAAGTGCTTGAGAGACCTGCGCCAGGTCGATCGCAGTCGTACTCGCCATAAAGGCTATGAGAAGGGTTGCTCGGTCCTGAGCCGCAAGAGCTGTCGCGTCGGTATTTAAGAGTCTATCCGTGAAACCGTGGGTCTCCGCCCACCGTACCTGCACCGATTAGGGGTTGCTGCTCATCGTCGGATAGGCAAACAGTCGTTTCGCCAATCTAGGGAGTCGTTGCGCGACTGTCAACCTAATGGCCACCTTTGGCGACGAAGGGCTTACGCTGTACGCCCACTCGACGCTTCGTACCAACGGCCGCATCGTTGGCGCACCGTCGTCGGGCAATCTATGGTTTCGCGCGCTTCTTGATCGCGGCTACAAAGTCTGCGTGCTCCGCAGAGTCGATGCCCCGTTGCAGCACGACCAGGACGTGCGGCAGGTCGCCCCGCAGCAGTGCGGCGCAATCGAGCCACAGTCCCGGGAAGATCGCGCTCTTGGCGATGCCGGTGTTGTCCCTAACCATCGGCACATATCTCCCTTCTTCGAGACGGAACCAGTCGATCTCATTGTCCTGCGTCCGCCACACCAAGTACTCACGAACGCCTTCACGCTGATAGACGCGCAGCTTGGCGTGCAAGTCGTAGCTGACGCTCGACGTCGCAATCTCGGCGATAAACTCCGGCGCTCCTGCGAGGTAGTCTTCGTCGTCGACGCGCGACTGTCCACCCGCCCCCGCCTCGACGGCCAGGAGCAGGTCGGGTTGCGGTTCGTTGAGCTCGTCGAAACGGACCGTGGCGTTGTCCGCGGCATGCAGCCCGGCTGTTTGGGTGAGATAGTTGCCGATCCAGGTTGCCAACCAAAGATGTGGTCGGCCATGACGCAAGGATACGGGCGACGGCATGTACACGACTCCTTCGATCAGCTCGGCCTTCTTCAAGCCGGGCATCGCCCGGTAACGGCGCTCGAATTCGGCGCGCGTCAGATGATCGCCCATCTCGAGCGGCGGAATGCCGTCCGGTGACGAGGGCGACGGTGTGGCGCCTGTGGTAGCAATCGCCATGGTCCACTCCGGATTTGCCGGCTCAGTCTCCTGTCAGCGTCTCAGCGTATCCATCCGACAACCCACCTCGCGAAGCGAATGGTCACGGGCGCCGCCTGGGTTCGGATCGACTCTAAGAATTATATGCCGGCCCGACGGTCGGACGCGAGCGAGAACAGCCTACCAACCGAGACAGCAGGCCGGTTCGGGCGCACCGGAATAGAAGAGCGACTGCAAATCGATGGGTACTTCCGGACCGTCGCCGCGTCGGTAGACGAGACGACCATCGACCGCCACGGCGGTGACGTGCGTGGCGTACTCGAAGGGATCGCCGTCGTAGAGCACGAGATCGGCCGTCTTGCCCGCTTCGAGCGTGCCGAAGCGATCGTCGATCTCCAATATCTTGGCCGCGTCGAGCGTGACGGCGCGCAAGGCACGATCGAAACCGAGGCCGTGTACCATCGCCATGGCCGCCTCATACCGCACCACGCGCGTCTTGGGCACATAGTTCTCGGCCCCGCTGCACACGGCGGTCAGTAGTCCGCGGTCGGCCAACTCGGCGGCGTTCCCCAGATAACTATGGTAGGTCTCCGGGCTGCCGACTCGCTGCATGGTGGGATGGACGATCACCGGCAGCTTGGCCGCGGCGAGCCGTTCGCCCATCAGATAACCTTCCGCGGCGAGCACCAGCCGGCTCTTGAGTTTGTATTCTTCCGTCACCCGCAGGGCGGTAACCAGGTCGTCGGAGCGCTGTGCTGCAAACAGGGCGGGCAACTTCTGATCGAGCACCAGGCCCAGTGCCTCGTGCTTCAAGTGGCGATCGGGCTGCGAAGCTTCGTCCTTGGCCGCTTTGCGCTTGCGGGCATAATTCGCCGCTTCGCTCAGCGCGGCACGCAGCAGCGATGCCGTGCCCATACGCGTGCTCGGCTTGCGGTCGCCGTAGGCCTCTTTCGGCACCTCACCCAGATTGAAGACCATCATCTGGGGAAAACGGACGGTCATCGCCTCGGCATTCGTTCCGTGCGTGCGAAACAGTCCGCTCTGGCCCGCGATCACGTTGTCGCGACCGGGACAGGCATGGATCACGGTCACGCCCTGTTGGAGCAAGAAACGCAGCAACGGCTCGGCCGGATGAAAGGCATCAAGCGCACGCAGATCGGCCTGGTTGGGGTCGGTCGTTTCGCTGGCGTCCTGATCGGCCGGGATGTTGTAGGCGCCGCTCAACGGCACGATGCTGAAGGCGTCGATCAGCCCCGGCGTGACCGCGGCGGCCGTCACCACCGGCACGTCCGCCGGCAGTTCGAATCCTTCCCGCGGACCGGCGTACACGATCTTCCCCTCGCGGACGTGAACCGCGCCGGCCGTGATCGGTTCCTTGGCCACCGTGTGCAGCCGTCCGGCCAGTACTACGAATTCTTTGACATCGGCGTCGGCCGGCTTGGCATCTTCCGGAAGTTTGGGGGCGTCGGCCTCGGGCTGCCGCTCGACGAGCGGCCTGGTCTTCGGCCGTTGCGAGCGTTCGGCCAAGGCGAATCCACCGGTCTGGTAGAGTCGTTCACGCTCGTCGTCGAGGTCGAACACGCGCCGCCCGTCGATATACGTTTGCAACACCCGCGTATAGACGCTGAAGGGCTCGCCGCTGAGTACGACGAAGTCGGCGTCTTTGCCTTTCTCCAACGAACCGAGCCGGTCGTCGACGCGCAGGGCCTGTGCTGGATAGAGCGTGACGGCCTTGAGCGCCGTTTGTTCGTCGAGACCTCCGCGCACGGTAATGGCCGCGGTGCGCAACAGAAAGCGGCTCTCGGTCACCGGATCGTCGGTGTTGACGTGTACCTTGACGCCCGCCTTGGTGAGCCGGGCCGCGGTCGCTTCGAGCATCTCGACCACTTCCGCTTTGCCGCCCGGACTGTCGGGCAGCGTGAGCGAGACGGGCACCTTACGCTTCGCCAATTCCTCGATCACCTTGTACGATTCGGTACCGTGCTGCAGCACCAGGTCGAAACCGAATTCGTCGGCCAGCCGGAGCACGCTCAGAATGTCATCGGAGCGATGGCTATGGAAATGAACCGTGCGTTTCTTGCCCATCGCTTCGACGAGCGGTTCCAGCGCCAGATCGATGTCGGGCGCCGAGGCATCTTCGCCCGCGGCCAATTTCTTGCGATAGGCGTCCCACTTACGCTGATAGTCGCGGGCCTTCAAGAACTCGGTCCGCTGTAGCGCGGCGATTTTCATGCGCGTGGCCGGGGCCTGCTTCCGTCCGCCGTAGGCCCGCTTGGGATTTTCGCCATTGGCCATCTTCAATCCGCCCGGCAGGTTCGGCGAGACCATGGTCATCTGCTCGACGGTGTGCCCGCGGAGCTTTACGTAGAGTGTCTGCCCGCCGATCACGTTGGCGCTGCCCGGCATGATGTTGGCCGTGGTGATGCCGCCGGCCGTGGCCATGCGAATACCGGGATCGAACGGGTTGATGGCGTCGAGTGCCCGCACGGCACTTTGCACCGGGCCGGTCGCCTCGTTGCCGTCGCTGTTGGCCGCGACCTCGGGCCGCGAGTAGACCCCCAGGTGCGAGTGCGAATCGACCAACCCCGGAATGACTACCTTGCCGGCCAGGTCGACGCGCTGCGCGTCGGCGGGCACCGCCACCTGGTCGGCAGCACCGACCTCGAGGATCTTGCCGTCTTGCACCAGCAGGGTGCCGGACTGGAACGTCTGTCCGTTGGCCGTGTGGATGGTGGCGCCGGTGTATGCCGTCGGTTGGCCGGCATGCGCGAAAGCGGCGGCGCTTGCAACGGCGCACGCCAAGATTGGCAGAGTCATGGCGGGTAGCATCGGGCGGCGCTGCCCGACGCGGGCTGACGAAAACGGGGGCATGAGAGGATTCCGCGTAGTCTTGGGTGTTCGTCCGTGGAGAGTACGTGGAAGTATAGATCAGCAGGGCGCACGTTGCCCGCAGATTTTCCCACACAACCCACAATCGGCGGGTCAGTCAACCGGTTCGACCGCGAACTTTCCGCGCGGCAGCCAGCGACAGAGCAGCACGCCGCCGAAGTAGAGAAACGTCAGCGGGATGGCCATGAAGAAGATCGTGTAGGGATCGGCCGGCGTGAGGATGGCCGACAACACAAAGATCACCAGGATGGCAATGCGCCACCGCTCCAGGTAGGCCTGCACGTTGAAGATGCCGATCCTCTCCAAGAAGAGCATCACCAACGGCAACTGAAAGCTGATGCCGAAGCCGAGCGGCAGGAAGATGACGAAGCTCATCCATTCGCTGATACGCGGGTCGATCTTGAATCCCAGCGAACCGCTGAGGTTGAACAAGAAACTGAGCACAGGCTGGAACACGAACAGATAGGCCATTCCCGCCCCTAGCAAGAACAGACCGATGCTGAACGGCAGGAAGATGTGGATGTATTTCTTCTCGTGCGGATAGAGCCCCGCCGCCACGAACGCCCAGACCTGGTAGAAGATCCAAGGGCTGGCCAGCACGATGCCGAACACCGAAGCCGCCTTGAACCAGATCATGAACCCCTCTTGCACGCTGAACACACTCGGGCTGATGCGTTCGTCGGCCGAGACGGGATGCCAGAAAAAAGCGGGGACGAGCTCGTCCGGTTCGATAACCTTTTCGGCCGTGTGGGCAGGGGGGACGTATTCTCGCAGGCGAGGTTCGTTCGTGGCCAGAGCATTGAGCACCTGCGTCACGTCGAGGTAGCGGATCTCGTATAAGAGTTGTTTTTTTCCGACGAGATATTTCACCTGTTTCTCTGTGTACGGCACCGACAACCCGGCGGCCGTTCGCTCGTTCATCCAGGCGACGTACCGTTTCTCGGCTTCGGACATGTAAAAATCGCCCAAAGCCGCCACCAGCGGGCGTTCGATCAGGCGGACGATGTCGTTGCCGAAGTAGAGCCCGATCCCCACGCCGATCACCAGCCCGTACACCGCCCGGACCAGACACGTGCGCAGTTCGTCCAGGTGCTCCCCGAACGTCATCGTCGTGTCTTTGAAGAAGTCCTCGTCGCGCTTGAGCATCGCAGAGGTGCTAAATGGGGAGGGACGTAGGCGGGAGACCAAAATTCGATCTTAGCCGCCCCCGCGCCGTGCGGCAACCGAGACCGAGGACGTTTCGTGCGCACGACAAAGCGACAACCGCCCTCCAACACTTATCTGTCGTGCACCGGCGGCCAAGTGAACTTGCAAAACGTGTAAAATCGCGCATCATGCGGCGCATGAGTTCACTCTATCCTTTGAGATTCGAACCGATCCTGCGTAGGTATCTGTGGGGCGGGCGGCGGCTGGGCGAAACGCTCGGCAAGCCGATCGGCGAGGGCGATGATTATGCCGAGAGCTGGGAAGTGTGCGACCGTGCCGGCGACCAGAGTCTGGTCGCCACCGGTCCGTTGCGCGGCAGGCCGCTCGGAGAACTGGTGCAAATGCGAGGCGCGGAACTTCTGGGCCGGCACGCGCCTCAGCCGCGGTTCCCGTTGTTGTTCAAGTTTCTCGACGCCCAAAAAACGCTGTCGGTCCAAGTCCACCCGCACGACGACCACGCGCAACTTCTCAGTCCACCCGACCTCGGTAAGACCGAAGCCTGGGTCGTGCTCGAAGCCCAGCCGGGCAGTTTGATCTATGCGGGCCTGAAACGGGGTTTCGATCGTCCCGCGCTCGAGCGCGAGTTGGCCCGTGGCACGTGCGAGCTGTGCCTGCATCGCTTCGAACCGCGGCCGGGTGATTGTGTCTTTCTGCCCGCCGGCATGGTCCACGCCATCGGCGCGGGACTGCTGGTCGCCGAGATTCAGCAATCGAGCGACGTCACGTACCGCCTGTTCGATTGGAACCGTGTCGGCGCGGACGGCCGCCCGCGTCCACTGCACATCGAACAGTCACTCGATGTGATCGACTTTGCGCGCGGCCCCGCCGTGCCCCAAACTCCTCATCGCGGTGAGCGGCCGCACGTCGAGCGGTTGGTCGAGTGCGAAAAGTTCGTGCTCGATCGCTGGACTTTCGAATCGAGCGAGGCGATGGGGGGCGATGAACGTTGCCACTTGATTGCGGTGCTCGACGGTGAGGTTGAGATAGCCGGCGACCCCGCGCAGGCTCCGTTGGGCAAGGGACATACGGCCTTGCTCCCCGCAGCAGTCGGGCGAACGGAGTTGCGCCCGCGCGGACGCACGGTGTTGCTCGACGCGTATCTGCCCTGAGGCGGCGACCCCGCAGACGTACCTGGCCCCCGTTGCTCGCCGTCCCTCTTGTCAGTTCACTTCTTCAACTCGACCGGCAAGCGATCGATCTTGGCCGCGAGAATGAAATCGTTCTCCGACAGGCCGCCGATGGCGTGCGTCCAGAGTTCGATGGCCACCTTGCGGTAGCTCTCCAGGTGCAAGTCGGGATGGTGTCCGTCCTCTTCGGCGACCGCGGCGATGCGGTTGAAGAAATCGATGGCGGCCATGAAGTTCTTGGCCGTCCATTCCTTACGGATCCGCTTCTGGTCGTCGGTCAGCCGCCAACCTTCGAGCTTGGTGAGCTGGCCTTGCGACTCCTCCAACCGATACGGTTCGACTCCCCCTTCGCAGGGCCGGCATTTCTTGTAGGCCAGTTGATCGGGTGTTTGAATAGCCACGGCAATCCTCCGATTTTCGGGACGTTTTGCCAGTAGCTGCCGATAAACCAGTAGTCTGCGCAGACGTTTGGTAGCGGGCGTTTTGCAGCTCTTGCCGCCCCCGGCAGCTATCAGTAGAATTGCGCGTTTCGCAAAAGTGTCAAGAGGTTGCAGTGGCCGGTCGCACGGGCGGCCGGTTTGCGCTAGTGACGAGGAGCAAGGGCCATGAAAAAGGGAATTCACCCCAAGTATTTCGAAACGACCGTCAAGTGCGGCTGCGGCAATTCGTTTACGACCCGTAGCACGCAGCAGGAATTGAAGGTCGATATTTGCAGCGCTTGTCATCCGTTCTACACGGGCAAGCTGAAGTACGTCGACACGGCCGGGCGCATCGAGAAGTTCAAGAACAAGTTCGCCTCGGCCGGCTATGCCAGCCTGAAGCGCGACAAAAAGGCGGCCAAGGTCGCGGCTGTCGCGAGCGAAAGCGGCGAAGCCTAGCTGGCGCCCCATCCTTCTATTCCGCTGGGCCCGCCCCGATACTCGGGGCGGCCCGGCGCGATTCTACCCGCGCGACCTCTCTTTGTCGGTCCTGCTGCGCCACCGGTTCACGCGTGGTCGGGTCTGGCCCTGTTGTCTCTCGGCAGCGGATTCTTGTCTGTTACCGCGATCGTGCGCCCGGTTAGAATTCCTTACCGACAGGCGCTGAAGCCGCGTAATCGTTTGTTTGTTTCCTAAAAAACCCGCCGTCCCCATAGCCCCCCTCGGCTGCCATGCGCGAAGTCCTCGACGAAAAACTGGCCCGTTTCGAAGAACTCGATCGGCAGATGCTCGATCCGGCGGTGCTCAGCAACTCGCACCAGATAGCCGCCATCGCCCGCGAGCGCGGCTCGCTGGCCAAGCTGGCCACCAAGTACCGGCACTTCCTCGATCTGAACAAGCAGATCGCCGAAGCGAGCAGCATGATCGAAGAGGGAGACGCCGAGCTGCGCGAACTGGCCGAGGCCGAGTTGCCCAAGCTGCGCAGCGAGCGCGAGGCGATCTGGGACGAGCTGCTTGACATGACGGCTGGCGGCGAAGACGCCAATCGCACCAAATGCGTGATGGAGATTCGCGCGGGAACGGGCGGCGACGAGGCGGCCCTGTTCGCCCGCGACCTGTACGAGATGTATCGCAAGTATGCCGAGGAACGTGGCTGGAAGGTCGAGGTGCTCGACCTCAGCTCCACCGAACTGGGCGGCTTCAAAGAAATCTATCTGGGGTTGGACGGCGAAGATGTCTTTCGGCTGATGCGCTACGAAAGCGGCGGACATCGCGTGCAGCGCGTACCCGAAACCGAGGCCAAGGGCCGCATTCATACGTCGGCGGCGACCGTGGCCGTTCTCGCCGAACCCGAGGACGTCGAAATCGATCTCAAGCCCGAAGATTATCGACTGGATCTGTTTTCGGCCAGCGGGCCCGGCGGCCAGCACGTCAACAAGACCCAATCGGCCGTGCGGTTGACGCACTACGAGAGCGGCATCGTGGTGCAGTGCCAGGACGAAAAGAGCCAGCACAAGAACAAGGCCAAGGCGCTGCGCGTGCTGAAGAGCCGGTTGCTCGAACACAAGCGCGAGCAAGAGCACGCCAAACGCGCGCAGGAACGCAAAACGATGGTCGGTTCGGGCGACCGCAGCGAACGCATCCGCACGTACAATTTTCCGGACAACCGCGTGACCGATCACCGCATCAACCTGACGCTCTATAAGCTCGACAGCATCTTGGCCGGCAATTTGCAGCCGCTGGTCGACGCCTGCGTCGAATACGAGCGGCAACAACAACGATCGTTGATGGGTGCTCTCGACTGACATGTGGGCGGCATACCGGTCTTGTTTAGCGGCGTTGCCCACGGATAATTTGTGGTCATGCCGCAAACCGAAGCGTGGAGCACCGGACGATTGCTCCAATGGACGACCCATTACCTGAAGGAGCACGGCGCCGACAGCCCGCGGCTCGACGCCGAGGTGCTGCTCGCCCAGGCGCTGGATTGCCCACGCATCCAACTCTATGCGGCGTTTGATGATGTGCCCAGCGACCAGGTACGCACGGCGTTTCGCGAGCTGGTGCGCCGACGCGCCGAAGGAACTCCCGTGGCCTACCTCGTGGGCCGGCGCGAGTTCTACTCGCTCGATTTCAGCGTGACGCCCGATGTGCTCATCCCGCGCCCGGAGACGGAGTTCGTCGTTATCCGACTGCTCGATCTGGCCTCGCCCGCCGATCGCGAATGGTCGATCGCCGACGTGGGCACCGGCAGCGGCGTCATCGCCGTCTGCGCGGCTAAGTGGCTTCCCGCCAGCCGCGTCCTGGCGATCGATCGCAGCCCGCAGGCGCTCGAAGTCGCCGCAGCAAACGCCACCAGTCACGGCGTCGGCGATCGCGTTACCTGCCTCGAGAGCGATCTTTTCGCTACGGTTCCCGAGGGACAGACGTTCGATTTCATCGTTTCCAATCCGCCGTACGTAGCAGAAGATGAGGTCGCCGGCCTGAGCCGCGATGTACGCGACTTCGAGCCGCGCGGTGCGCTGGTGGCCGGGCCGCACGGCACGGAAACGATCGCCGAACTGCTCCGCCAAGCCGCCGATCGGTTAAACCCGGGGGGATGGCTCATCAGTGAAATCAGCCCACAGATCGAGGGCCCGGTACGCGAGTTGGCGACCGACGACGGCCGCTACGAACTCGGCCCGACGGTCAAAGATCTGGCCGGCCTGGCTCGGGTCGTGCAGATGCAGAAGAAGCCGCCGGGTTGACCCTGTTCGGTAGGGCCGATGGGCGGTGACGCGTCGCGGTAACGGACTTAACCTACACCAGTCGGGCACGGATGTGTGATGAACGGCTTATGGATTCGCGGGCCGACGCGTATGGTCGGACAGATGACGGTGAGCGGCTCGAAGAACGCAGCCTTGCCGATCATGGCGGCGTCGCTGCTGACCGACCAGCCGGTGCGGCTATCGCGGGTTCCCGAGTTGACCGACACCGCGACCCTGGAGCGGCTGCTCCGCACATTGGGCATGGCTGTCGAACGGCGAGGGAACCAGGTACACCTCGAGACACTCGATTGTCGGCCCGTGCGGGCCGACCGGCGGCTTGTCCGTCGCATGCGAGCCAGCTTTTGCGTCTTGGGACCACTCCTCGCTCGGCGGAGACGGGCCGTCGTGCCGTTGCCCGGCGGCTGCCGAATCGGCGACCGACCCATCGACCTGCATCTACGCGGATTGGCGGCCCTGGGGGCGGAAATCGCCATTCAACGGGGGCATGTCGTCGCGCGGGCCAAGCGCTTGCGCGGCGCCCGCATCGATCTGACGGGCCCTCGCGGACCGACCGTCACCGGCACAGCCAACCTCTTATCGGCCGCCGTTTTGGCGCGGGGCACGACTGTGCTGACCGGCGCCGCCCGCGAACCGGAGATCGTCGACCTCGGCCGATTTCTCGAATCGTTGGGGGCGATCATCGACGGCCTGGGCACCGATACAATCACCGTGCGCGGTGTCGCCGGCCTGGGCGGGGGTGACTATACGATCCTCCCCGACCGCATCGAAACCGCCACGCTGCTGCTAGCTGCCGCGGTGACCCGCGGTGCGGTGCTGCTGACCGGGGCGGCCCCCGAACAGCTCACGGCGGTGCTCGATTGCCTATGCCGGGCGGGAGCTGCCGTCGAGACGACGGCCACCAGCATCCGGCTGGCGATGAGCGGCCCCCCGGTCGCCACCAGCGTCGTCGCGCAGCCGTATCCCGGCTTTCCGACCGATGTGCAAGCCCAATGGACGGCGCTCATGTGCCTGTCAGAGGGAGTCGCGACGATCCGTGACGACGTTTTTCCCCAACGATTCTCCCACGTGGCCGAACTGCGCCGCCTGGGCGGCCAACTGATGCGGCGAGGAGCGGCCGTGCGTGTGACCGGCGTGGAGGCTTTCTGCGGCGGCACGGTCGCCGCCTGCGACCTGCGGGCCAGCGCGGCACTCGTCTTGGCGGGCCTGGCAGGCCACGGCGAAACACGGATTCGCCGCGCCTACCACCTCGACCGCGGCTACGAATGCTACCAAGAAAAGCTCACGGCATTGGGGGCGAAAATCGCCCGCATCGCACCGGCCGCCGAAGCCGTAATTCGGTAAAAATCCATTGTCGCCGCAGGCCTTTCGCAGGAACGCAACCGGTCTCGACGCGCATGGCCGGGGTGGATATAAACCCCCGGCTCGGAACGACCACAGGTCCCGAAAAGGATGCCGACGAGATGGGATTGGCCATGGCGGCCTGCATGATGCTGGCCACCGCGGGTGAGATTCGGTCGGGGTGCGATACCCTATGGGTCGACTGCGGGTCGGCCCGCATCGAGGTCTTCACCTACAAGCCCGCCAATTACGACCGTGGACCGATGGTGGTCATCTGCCACGGCATGTTACGCAACGCCGGCGAATACCGTGACGATGCACGGCGGTTGGCCGACCGCCTGGGGGCCCTTGTGGTGGCTCCCCTCTTCCCGGCCGACGATTTTCCCTACGAGCGTTACCAAGCCGGCGGCTTGGTCGAAAACGGACAACTCACGCCGCGGACCACTTGGACCTGGCAGCTCTTGCTGAATGTGGTCGAAGACGTCCGCCAGCGCGAAGATTGGCCGCGCATGCCCTACTACCTGTTCGGCCACTCCGGCGGGGCGCAGTTCCTGGTGCGTATGGCCGGCTTTGTTTCCAGCGGCGCCGAACGGATTGTGGTAGCCAACGCGGGTGCGCAACTCTTTCCGTCGCGCGACCTGCCCTACCCCTACGGTTTCGGCAACCTTCCCGACGAGGTGAGCGACGATGCCTCGCTCGAGCGGTACCTCGCCCAGCCCATCACGCTGTATGTCGCCGCCGATGACCGGCAGCGCGACGACTACCTGGACGTGACCGAGGGAGGCGATCGGCAGGGCCCCAACCGACGCGAACGGGCGAAGAACTCGTTCGCGGCCGCCAGGCGATTGGCCAAGCAAAGGGGATGGAAATTCAACTGGCAGATGGTGACCGTGCCCGGTGTCGACCACGACCACCAGCGCATGCTCGATCACGATCTGTGTGAAGTCGCCTTCCGCGCCCCGGTGAAGACGGCCAAGCGTCCCGCGAACAGCCGTGCGACGCATCTTTCCGTCGCCATCCGTTCCCGTCGTGGGACTCTGCGGCGGTACTAACAACCAGCACGGCATTCACTTTCGGCCCGGCGCCATCTTACCGGGCTGCCTTCCCGGTCCGACTCGTCATGTAGTCGGCGGTCTCTAAAAGCTTGACTCGGCCGCGGGACGTGGCAGAATCTCGCTTGAGGAGGTAGCCTCCATGTCGAGTCCAAGGAAGCGGTCAGGGCCCCAGGGCGGTTTTACGCTGTTCGACCTGCTCGTGTCGATCAGCATCATCGGCATGTTGATCGCGCTGCTGCTGCCAGCCGTACAGCAAGCGCGCGAGAGCGGACGGACGAAAACCTGCCTCAACCATCTCCGCCAATGCACGCTGGCGGTGGGAAATTCGGTCGCCTCGCGCGGCATCTACCCCGGCTTTCGCGCGCCGTTGGCAGTGTCCTTGCCCGACAGCGACGGTACGGCAAGCGATGTGCAGATCCCGGTCGGTTGGGTCGTACAGATCCTGCCGTACCTGGAACGATCCGACGTTTACGCCTGGTGGCGAAATCCGGCGCAGGCCGCCGCGGCCGGCATGGACTGGCCGCCGCAACTCCGACTCGACGTCCTCAATTGTCCCAGCAGCCCGCCGCTCGATTCGCTCATGTCCCCTTGCATCTACGTGGCCAACAGCGGCATCAGCGATATGTTTCCCACCGGCTTGACGACCATGGCGCCGTTTCCGGCCGATTTCCAGGCCAATGGCATGTTCTTCAACCATTACGTGCAACCGCCGGGCACGACGGCCCCCGGCCCCTTCGTGTTCCTGCCCAGCATTCCGCCATTCGTCTACACGACGCAAGAGTATGTCACGGCGCACGACGGCTCTTCGCAGACGCTCATGTTGTCGGAGAACAACAATGTGCCCGTTTATGCCGTCAGCGGCACACCGCCTCCGGGCTTGACCGGCGGCCCAGGCTCGTGGGGCAACCCGGCCACCTCGGGGTCGGAACGCAACACGTGCTTCATCTGGTGGCCCGACAAAAATCCGTCGAACGCCATGAAGATCAACGCGTCGCCGGCGACACCCGATGCGACGAACTACTACTTCTATTTCGTGCACCCCGCCGCCAACCATCCGGGCGGGGTGAACGTGTCGTTCTGCGACGGGCACGCGCGGTTCCTGAGCCAGGAGATCGACTATTTCGTGTACTGCCTGCTCATGACGCCCTACGGGGCGCAGTGCAACACGCCAGGCACCCTCAATGGACTGGACGGAGCCGGCGGCACGCCCTGGCAAGCGAGTTTTCCACAGTTCTACCATCCGGGCGGCGACAATTTTGCCTACCTGCGCAGTCAATTGCTCGACGATTCGACCTTCGAGTAGGCCGGGTTTTGCGGAACACCGAGTCTCTACCGCAGCCGATCGCTTCCGTTACAATGTTCGTTCGGTGTTGCCATTTGGCGGTTCGTGGCCTGCGGGGAGCGTACTCGGTCGATGAAGAACATTCTCACGATGGTCTTGGGCGGAGGCCGAGGAACGCGCCTGCACCCGCTGACAAAATTCCGCTCGAAGCCTGCCGTGCCGCTCGCCGGCAAGTATCGGCTCATCGATATTCCCCTGTCGAACTGCATCAATAGCGGGTTGAACCGTATCTACGTGCTCACCCAGTTCAACTCGGTGAGCTTGCACCGCCACATCCGGCAGACCTATCGCTTCGACGCCTTCAACGGCGGGTTCGTCGAGATCCTGGCGGCCCAGCAGACTCCCGAGAATGCCGACTGGTACCAGGGCACCGCCGATGCCGTGCGGCAGAACCTCCGCACCTTCCTCCAACCGGGCATCGAGTACGTGCTCATCCTCTCGGGCGACCAGCTCTACCGGATGAACTATCTCGATATGCTGCTCACGCACCGCCGCAACAAGGCCGACGCGACGATCGCCACGCTGCCGGTGGCCCGCGACCAGGCCTCCCAGCTCGGCATCATGCGGCTCGACGCGTCGGGCGCCGTGGCCGGTTTTTTGGAAAAGCCCAAGACCGAGCCGGAAGTGCGGCACATGCGCACCGATCCGGCCTGGATCGAAGCCCAGGGCATCGCCAGCCGCGGCCGCGACCTGCTGGCCAGCATGGGCATTTACCTGTTCAATCGCGACACGCTCGTCGACCTGCTCACCAAGACCGACTATCGCGACTTCGGCAAAGAGATCTTCCCGGCGTCGATCCGCACGCACCGCGTGCACGTGCATCTTTTCGACGGCTACTGGGAAGACATCGGCACGATCAAGTCGTTCTACCAGGCGAATCTCGACCTGGCCAAATCCGAGCCTCCGTTCGAGCTGACGTCGGCCGAAGCGCCGATCTACTCGCACCCCCGCTACTTGCCGCCCACCCGCGTCGAGGGCGCGACCATACGCAACAGCCTGGTGGCCGACGGTTGCCACATCGAGAGCGGCACGTTGATCGAGAACAGCGTCATCGGCTTGCGCTGCCGCATCGGTCGCAACGTGACGATCCGTAATACAATCCTGATGGGCAACGACTACTTCCAATCGCCGGCCCAGATGGCGGCAGACTTGGATGCGGGTGTGCCGCCGCTGGCCATCGGCGAAGGCTCGGTCATCGAAGGCGCAATCATTGACAAAAACTGCCACATCGGCCGCCGCGTCCACCTGGTCAACGAACGAGGTGTCGAGACGAGTGCGGACAGTGACGAAGCCCTGGTTTGCGAAGGAGTGGTCGTCGCCCCCAAGGACGCGATCTTGCACGACGGCTGGAAGCTGACCGAAAAACTGGCCCGCTAGAGTTGCCGCCGGCGCGAGTCCTGCGCGCGAGTCCTACACGGTGACCGGACAGGCGGGCGCGTCGATCAATTCATAGAACACGTTGCGCTGCCGCGGCTCGTAACCCAGCTCGCGAATCGACTCGCGGATCTGGTCTAACGTGAGGTAGTGGACCGTGCCGGCCGAGGCGACGACGTTCTCCTCGATCATCAGGCTGCCCATGTCATTGGCGCCATACAAGAGGGCGATCTGGCCGACCTTCAGCCCTTGCGTGACCCAACTCGATTGAATGTTGGGAAAGTTGTCGAGATACAAACGGCTCACGGCCTGCGTCTTCAGATAATCGAACGCGCCCGCGCGCGGAAGGTGGGCCAGGTCGGTGTGCTCGGGCTGGAACGTCCAGCAGATGAACGCCGTGAAACCGCCGGTCTCATCCTGCAAACGCCGCAACTGCTCGAGGTGCTCGATCCGTTCGGCCAGCGTTTCGACATGGCCGAACATCATGGTCGCGCTGCCGCGGCCGCCCAGTTCGTGCCACACCCGGCAGACATTCAGCCAATCGGCGGTCAACACCTTGCCGCGCGTGATCTCCTTGCGCACGCGGTCGACCAGGATTTCGGCACCGCCCCCCGGTAGGCTGCCCAACCCGGCCTCCTTCAGCCGCTCCAGCACGGTGCGCAGAGGCAGCCGGTTGACCTTCGTGAAGGCGAAGATCTCGGGCGGGCTAAAGCCGTGAATGTTGACCCGTGGGAAGCGGCCTTTGATGTCGTGCAGCAGCTCTTCGTACCATTCGAGCTTCAGGTCGGGGTGCATGCCACCCTGCATCAGAATCTGGTCGCCCCCGAGATCGACCGTTTCCTGAATCTTCTGCAACAGGACTTCGCGGTCGAGCACATAGCCTTCCGGATCCTTGGGCCGCCGGTAGAAGGCGCAGAAGTCGCAGACCGCCGAACAGATGTTCGTGTAATTGATGTTCCGGTCGATGTTGTAGGTGCGGTAGCTCTCCGGGTGCAGACGGCGAGTGACCGCGTCGGCCGCCTGGCCGAGCGCCACGAGATCGTGCGAGACCAGCAGTTCCAGTCCTTCGTCGGGCGAAAGACGCTCTCCCGCGACAGCTTTTTCCAGTATTCGGGTGCTGGCAGCGACCAAGCGGACGACTCCTCTCAGGCGGGCAATGTTGGCTTGCGGTGGAACGGACGCACGCCCGTCTTGGTGGGAACCAGGTGCGGTTCTGCATCATTGGGGGCCGCGGCAGACGACTTCGCCTCCAGCAGCTTTTGGGCCAGGTCGCGAAACCGTTCCAGTCCCCGCCGTTCACGGTCGCCCAGGTAGAAATAGAGGTTGTCGCGCAGATACGAAACACACTGAGGCCGAGACAGGCCGAGCGGAGCCGCTTCGCTGGCGGCAATCACCTCGAGGTTCGCCAACCCCAGATCGCGCGCCGCCGACAACGACGTTTCCAGCTCACCGGCTTCGAATCCCGGCCGTGCAACCCACATGGCGAAGACGAAGGGAAGCCCGGTCCAGCGACACCATTCGTCCCCCAGGTCCCAAACCTCGGCGAACGGCCCGCCGGGCGAGTGCATGGCCCGATCGCCGATGACGAGCACCGCGTCGCTTTCGACGTCCGACACTCCGGCGCCGATGGCCAGCGGGCGCAGTTCAGGTTCCAACCCATACCGCTCTTTGAGCAAGATGCGGATGAGTGCGACGCTGGTGCGTGAACCCTCGTCGAGCGCCAGCGTGCGAATCCGTTCGACGGGCACCCGGCTGAACAACTTGACCGAGAGCACCGGCCCGCGACAGGCGATGCAGGCGTCCGACACGATCGTGTAGGCGGGATCTTGCAGGTACTCGATCGATGGGATCAGCGCGATGTCGAGCGTGCCTCCGGCCAACCCGTCGGCCAGGCGGCTGGGCAGGTCGAGCACCAACTCGGCGTTCGGCGCAAGATCGGCCAGGCCGAAAATCAGCGGCTTGGTGTTCAGGTACCGGACGGCGCCGATTCTTTGCTTTACATCGTTCTGCATGGAAGGTTCGTATTTTAGCGGGCGTTTGCGGCGGAAACCATTGCCTTCTCGCACGAATCTAATCCCTAAACCGCATTCGCCGCGGCCGACTAACAGACCCATCGCGGCGTCTTTTGTCGGCCGGATGCGACGCGACACCGAACGGCCCACCGGTTGGCCAGCGTGCTTGCGGCTGGAGCATCGCGCCGATTCAGGCTATTCTGCAAGTGGCTGGCCAGTGTCATTTCACCCCCCTACAACAATCATGAGCATCGCCCCCAGCCCGTTGGTTACTTCCACCAGCGAATCCAACCTGACCGAAGAAAAGCAACTCCGTGCCCGCGCTCGTCGTCGCGCCCTGTTTTGTCCAGGGGCCGGTTGGGCTCTGCTGGGTTATGCCAATCGCGGCTTGGCGGTGCTCGCGGGCTTCGTCGCCTGTTGGGCGGCCATCGTCTGGATGGTACTAACGCTCAGTCCGGCGAGCATATGGAGCGCGGCCATCGGCACGCTGTTCGCCTTGGTAGCCTGGATCGCCGAACTGTTCGATATCGGTTGGTGCCGGGTACGGCCGGGCGGTGACGGTCTGCTTGTTCGCCGATTCGGTCTGATCACCTTCGCGTCGTGCGCCGCGTTATTGGTCCCTCCGCTGCTCGTGGCCAGTCACTTTGGCATGACCGAGGTCATCGGCGACGGCATGTGGCCGACCATCGAATCGGGTGAACGGCTGGTCTTTCACCGCCATGTCGCCGACCGCGATCTCAAGGAAGGGACGGTGGTGCTCTACCGCGTCCCTCCCCGGACCAAGGCGGCCTTGCCCGGTGAGTTGGTGGTGGCGCGCATCCTCGCGGCGCCCGATGATGAATTGTCGATCGAACGTGAGCATTATCTGGTGAACGGCGAGGTAAGCCGGTACCGGATCACGATGGTGACTCCCGTCGAATTAACGGTGCCGCCCAAGCCCAAAACCTTGACTGTGCCGGACAACCGCTATTTTGTCGTGCAAGACTGCCAGACGACGGGCACGGGCAATCGGCAACGCAACAAACAACAGGCCGACAAGCAACAGCTCGACAGTCGGCAGATCGGCTGGGTGCGCCGCATCGATATCGTCAGCACGCGGCTCTTTCACTTCGGCGGCAGCGGATTGTTGCGGCCCGTCGAGTAGCGACTTTCTGTCGTCGATGCCAGCTTACTCCGGCCGGCCCAGAGGCAAAGGCACGTCGCGGAAGACGATCTCCAGCTCGCGCTGCGAACGAATGCGCGGATAGTGGAACCGCAGCTGCTGCGGCTGGCCGTGCACGTCGTCACCGACGAAGCTCAGTTTCACCAGCGCCGCCTGATCGGAAATGGAGTTGGTCTGCCCCTGCTTACGGAAGGGCCGACCGTGCTCGTCGAACAGCTCGATCTCGTTCTCGCAGAAGATCAGATCGGCCGGGTCGGAAACGACGCTCTCCGAGACGATCCGCAACGTCAACTCGCAGCGCGGGCCCGGCGACATCGTCATCGCCTCGACAACCAGTTCCAGGTCGTCTTGAAAATGGGGAGCGGTCGAGGCCAGGTCTTCGACGTCGATGTGCGACATGTCTCCGACCACGATCAGCTCCCACTTGAGCCGTATGGTCTTCAACAGGGTCGACGATGTGGCGGGAGGCTGCATCCGCAGGTTCAGCGACACCTGCCGCGTCGACGGCCCGGCGATGTTCCAACCGCTGGTGGTCGATTGACCGCTCAGGCGGACGCCGCGATCGGTCACGGCCTCCACCAGTTCCGGCTGTAGCCGGTAGGCCACCAGCCGGAAGCGGTCCTCCCAGATCGCCTGTAGGTCGAACTGGAACGAGTGTGTCTTGTCGGACGAGTGTTGCTCGTAGTCGAGTTCCTCACTGAACAACCGCCGCGCGCGATTGATCTGTACCTTCACGGGGCCGGCGTAGGCCACCGGATATCTGCCCGACGACCCGGCGACCACCACCAACCCCGGATTGCGCGTGTCGAAGTGCGGTCGCACACGGTTGCCGCTCTGCTGGCAAAGCTGATCGACGACCAACCAGAAAGGTGCCGACGAATGGTCGAGATCGACCGGCCGATCCTTGAACACTCCATATTCGTCGCCGACGAGCAGCCGGTTGCCCGACTGCCGCGCAATCATTGCCAACCCTTCCGAGGCGGCCACTTGCTTGAGGCGACAATCGACGGCGGAGGCGAGCCAGAGTTCGTCCTCGTTCAATCTGCGCAGGAGTTGCTTGGCCCGTAGTCGCACCTCGGGGTCGTCGCCGGTGGCGGCGACTTCCAGTTGCGCGCGGGCGGCGACCGCCAACCCGGCCAATTCATCGCTGGCGACGACCCGGTCGGCATAAGAGCCGCTGGCGAGCCGCTCGATGAGCCTCGCTACGCGTATTTCGGCGTCCGGCTCCGCGCCCGGCAGCCCGCGGCCGAGCAGGGCGACCGCACACGCGCAGCCACCGATCACCATTCGGCATTGAGAACGAACAGACATGCGCCCGACCCGGCAAGATTTGTTGGCCGTTTCGAACGAGGGCCAAGTCGATTGGCGACGTTCACGGCCGCTTTGGTGTCGGAGCCGGAAAGACGCTGTTCCGCGCCGCTCAGGTTTGGCGAATCAAAGAGGTGGCAAGCGGGGACAGGCCCGTCCTGGGCCCGAGTTTTCTGGGCGTTGCGGGCGGGAAGGTAGAGGCTCTGCTCGGGTAAGTCAAGATCATTCCCCCCGCAGGGCCGGCAACAGCGGGGTGGCGAGCGCCGCGCGCACGGCCGTCAAACCGGCCGCCAATCCGACGACGATCACCAGCGACAACGTCACGCCGAGCGACCGCCAGGGGAGCGAAGCGCCGCCGCTCGCCAGGTGTGGCCAGACCGCGACGAGCGCTGCCACAATGCCCACCGCGAGCCCCGACAAGAGCAGCAAACCGTTCTCGATCATCACCAGGCGACCGAGCAAGGCGCGAGGGAAGCCGGCGGCGCGCAGCAATGCCAACTCGCCGCGCCGCTCGAGCACGTTGCGCAGTTGCACCACCGCCAACCCGAACGTGCCCAACAACAGGCCGAGGCCGCCCAAGCTTTGAAAGGTCGATAGGTAGGTGTTCTGCACGGCCGTCAGATCCCGCAGCCGGCTTTGGGTCGATTCGGCGTCGAAACCGAAATCGCCGAGCGTCCGCTCGAGTGCCGTCTCAGTCGCGGCGGCGTTTTCGAGCGGCACGTCGATCAAGAAGTAACGATAGCCGGTGATGTCGGGAAAATGCTGCAAGAAGGCTGATTCAGATATCAAGAAATCACCTTGGAAGATACTGTTCTTGAGCAGCCCGACCACCTCGAGCGTGATGTGACCGCCCTGTCGGTCGGTCAGTTCGTACGTCGCTCCCAGCGGATTGCCGAACTCACCGCCGAGATGGAGGCTGTACATAGCCGTCGCCGCGTCGACCACCACCGGCACGCGGGCGCCTTCCTGTCCCGCGTCGGCCAGCGGCTTGTTCAACAGCAGCCACGGGTTGGCTCGTTCTGCGGCGGTCGTCGCCGTGCTGGCGGCCCATTCGAAACCGCCCCGCGCGATCAGCGAGGCCGGCACGCCCAACACGCGCGGTTGCCGCGGTTGATAGAGATTGAGGCAGCTCGCGTCGTCACCCGACCGGACCCGCAGCGAAAATATCTCGTTCCCCGCCAGCCTGTTTTCGTCGGCCGCCGAAAAGCCCAGATCGACCCGACCGTCGGGCGTGTTCAAATTCTGATACAACGGTTGATCGCTCTGGGCCAAGAGGGCGAACCCGCCGCCGCCGCTCGCCAGACGCGTGGTCGCCGCCGGCGGCTCGAGCCGGAAAGCGCTGACGGCCACGATCAGGAAGATCGCCGAGCCGACCAACCCGATCGTCAGCGTACTGCGCCCCGGATTGCGAGCCCCGTTGCGCAGCGCCAATCGCCCGACCCCGGTCGACCCCGGCACGATCAAGGCGCCCGTCGCACCGCCTCGCAGCCGTGCCCAACACCACGACAAGAGTGCGGTCAGCACTAGCGATCCGGAGCCGAAAAACGCCCCGGCTTGCGCTTCTCCTGAAAGCTTTCGGGCAACCACGGCGAGCGCCAACGCCGCAGCCAACGAAAGACCGGCGACGATGCGGCTGAGGCGCGTCCGCCGGGGCACGAGCGCGCCGGCCTCAATCGCTTGATTGGCCAGCAGCCGACGCACCGATACCCTGCTCATGCGCCATAGGCCCCAAACGATCGCCAGCAAAGAGACGGCCACGCCACTCGCAAAGCCCGTCGCCAGGCTCGGCGCCGTCACATAAAGGTGCAAAAAGGGCGTCGTGACCGCCGCCAACCACCAGCCGGGCGAACGTAGGCCGGCGAGCATCAACCAGGCGTAGCCGACACCGCACGCCGATCCTAGCAGTCCGCCCGCCAGCGCCACCGCCAGGCCCTCGGCCAACAACAACAGCCGCACTCGGCCGAGCGAGAAACCGATCGCCAGCAGCGTGCCGATCTCGCTCGCTCGCCGCTCGATTCCCAGCCGAAACAACAACGCCACCAGCATCACGGCCGACGCGATGATGAAGAAGCTGAAACCGAGGAAGAGCTGATTGAAGTCCGTGGTTCCCCGGGCCGCCGCAAGTCCCTGCCGCTTCACCGGCTGAAAGGCGAAGCCGAGCGCCGACTTGTCACGGCCGAGCGCTTCTTCGAGCTGCTCGCTAAGATCGGCAGCCGTCAATCCCGCGTGCGTCGGAATGCGGATCGACGTGCTCTTGCCGAAACGGCTCGCCCACAGCCGCCGCCCCGTCTCCAGCGAGACGAACGCCTTGGGCGTAGCCCGATGGTCGTCCCAATATCGCTCGTCTTCGTCGTGCGGCGGTCTGGTGCGCACGCGGCTCGAGTCGTAGGGGAAGGGGGGATTCCAATTCGTCAGCGACTCCTTGTCGGTGACGCCGCGCAGTTCGGGCGTGAAATCGGGATCGGCCACCGCACCGCTCAACGGCACGACGCCGCGCAACGTGAACGAATGCGCCGTCTCGATCGACTCGCCGTGCGTGCTCTCGGGTTCGAAGTAGGTGAGACGGACGGTGTCACCGCGCTTCAATTCCACGCCCTGCTTCGCCAGGTCATCGGCCGCCCACGAGTTGAGGAGTATTTCGTCGTCCTTCAAGTCGACGATCTCTTCACCGTCGGTGGTGGTGAACGGGCCGAAGGGCGAAACATCGGTCAAGTCGAGCGCCGTCACCGTTGAATAAGGGATTTTGCCTCGATCGTCGGCACCGGCCAGCAGGTAGTTCGCCAGATAGGTGAGGGCCACCTGGGGGCGTTCCGCAGCGAAGGTCGCCAGCGCGGCCCGTTCGACGGCCGGGGGCAATACCATCCTCTCGCTGGTCAGGTTGTAGTATCCGAGCGGTGTCTCGTGCAGCGCGAGGCCGTAATCGGACAGCTTGGGTCGCAGCATGTCGCCCAGGCGGGCTTCGCTCGACGGCGCCGCCGGCTCGAGCGGAGCTTTGCCCGAAACCAGGATCGCATTGAGCCGATCGGGCTGATCGAGGGCCGACTGCAAATCCGTGAGTGCCAGGTAGGCGTTTCGCGGCGTCTGTTGGTTGGGCCGCAGACCGAATCGACCGAGCCCCTCGGCCGGAATGATTTCGGCCACGCGCAACCGCCGGCTGGCGATCAGTTCGGTCTTCTTGCCGAGCGGACTGTCGGGCGGAATGTCGTTCGGCAAGGGAAGCCGCACGACGACGTCGTCACCCACGCGGGCGGACAACTCGGCGGCGAGTGGTTCGTTGAGCGCGATCTCGCCTTCGGCTGGCCGCCGCGGGCCGCCGGGGCCGAGCTTTCCACTCCACAGATAGTCGCCGGCGGCGAGCAGCGTGACACGGTTGGCGCGAGAGCCCGAGTCGGGCTGGCTCACGCTCCCTTCGAGCAAGATGGCGGGCACCGCTTGGTCGAATTGCTCGCCGAATTCGGGCATGGCGTTCAACTCGGTGACCAGCGCCGCACCGAACAGGTTGTCGCTCACCAGTACATCATCGATGCGGCCGAGGCGATCGAGCATCAGATGCCGCAGGCTCCCGCGCACCGAATCGCCGACCAGGAGCGCACCGCTGAGCACGGCCGTGCCGACCGCCACTCCCAGGCCGACGGCGATGTTCATCCGCCCGTGGTGCAAAAGAGTCGAAAGGATGAATCGCCAGGAGGACATAGGGAGGGTGTCGGGTTGATCGTTGGTTTATGGCCTCATTGTGCAAAGGCTGCCAGGCACCTGCCAAGGCCTTACTACGCGGATGGCAAGGGACGCGAGGGTATCCCGCCGGGAACGTACTTCCGAATGCTGTTGATCGGATACTTCGAGGCACGATGTTCATGATCTCGAGCTGCGTTTCGGACAGCGTCGGGAGCTCTTTGTCTTTGCTCACGATTTTTCCCCAGATGGTTCCGCCGCGATGACAAGAAACGACAGTTGTAGGCGCGTGTTACTGACAGTTGTAGGCGATTGTCAAGAGCAGGCGACCGAACTTTCAGCGGCAGGTGGCAATCGGCCCCGGCGGCAAAGCGGAAGCGAAGGGCGACTGCCTCACTTCGCGAGCTGCACTTGTCGGCCTTACTGCGAAACCGCGAAAGGCCTGGGGAAAGCAGCCTACAGGAATGAAGTTGCGGTTGCAGGCGTTGACGATCATCGGCGCCGTAAGGCGTCTATCTGCGATGGATTTTTTTGTATATTTCCCAAAAAACGGACTATCCACAAGATTCTATTCTCGCGTTATCCCCGCTGTTAGAATCGGGCTGGAACATCGGGCATTGCGACCCCTCATCGGGTCGCTTGGCGGAGAGGGAAGTGGAATCCCATGCACAACAAAAAGGGCGGCGGCATTCGGACTCATGAAGCGCGAGTGCGCTTCTTCGCCATCGATGCCGACTTATTGCTCGTCTTCGGTTTCGACGGGTTCTGCCGAGAGATCAGCCCCACCTGCGAACTCACGCTCGGTTGGACGCCCGCCGAGTTCACTTCCCGACCGTGGCAAGAATTCTTACATCCCGACGACCGGGCAGCCACGCTGGAATTAGACCAGCGGGTGAAGCAGGGGCACGAGATCTTGTCCTTCGAGAATCGCTTTCGCCACAAAGACGGTTCGTACCGTTGGCTGAACTGGAAGGCGAAACCCGTCCCGGCCGAACGTATCGTCTATGCCGGCGCGACCGATGTGACGGACCGGAAGCAATCTGAATTGCTGCGAGCGGGACAGCACCAGGTCTTGGAAATGATTGCCACGGGGAAGCCCTTGGCAGACGTGCTGGCGGCGGTTTGTCGCGTCATTGAGCAACAGGAACCGGGCTTGCTGTGCTCGATCGTGCTCACTGACTACGCCCGGCAGCAAATGGGGACCGGCTACGGGCCGTCTTTGCCCGCATCGCTCATCTCGGCATTGCAAGGTGTGCCGATAAGCCCCCCCTACGCGTGCCCGTGTTGCCAGGCGCTCCACTGCGGCCAGGAAGTGTTGGTGGCCGATATCGAGGGCGACCGTCGCTGGTCGTCGTCATGGCGCGACCTGATGTTGAGCCAAGACCTGCGGGCGTGCCGCTCGATTCCGATTCGCGGCTCTAACGGTAACGTTTTGGCGTCGGTGGCCCTCTTCCGCCGTCAGGCGGGAGATCCCGGCCCGGCCAACAAGGAGCGGTTGAGCATCGCCACGCGCCTGGCGGGCATCGCCATCGAACGGCGGCAGGCCGGGGAGCAGCCCGACTTCAGCCATATCAGCCACGGAAAGGTCGATCTCCGCATAGAGCGGGTCGAGCTGACCACGGTCGTGGAGCACACCGTCGAAACGAGTCGCCCGGTCCTCCAACAGTCGGGGCACGACCTGACGACCGACGTCCCACCCGGCTCGATCTACGTAGACGCCGACCCGACTCGGCTGAGCCAGGTCTTCTCGAATCTGCTGAACAACGCTGCCAAATACACCGAGCGCGGCGGGCGAATTCGACTGATCGTGCGACAGGAGGGCGGCGAAGTGATCGTCGGCGTGAAGGACAATGGGATCGGTATTCCGGCCGATATGTTGCCGAACGTTTTCGATATGTTCATGCAGGTCGACCGCAACCTAGAGCGGTCGCAGGCCGGTTTGGGAGTCGGGCTCTCCATCGTCAAGCGGCTCGTCGAGATGCACAACGGATCGGTCGAGGCCCGCAGCGACGGCCACGGCATGGGGAGCGAGTTCTTGGTCCGCCTGCCCGTGGTCTTGTCGATCACGCCGCCGAAGGAAGACAAAGCGACGACTCTCCCCTCGTCGAATGGCCAACGCGTCTTGGTGGTCGACGACAATCGAGACGCCGCAGTCAGCCTGGCGATGATGCTCAAGCTCTTGGGCCACGAGGTGAACACGGCGCACGATGGGCTGGAGGCGCTCGACGTGGCCGCCGCCTTCCTGCCCGACCTGATCCTACTCGATATCGGCATGCCGAGGCTCAACGGCTTTGAAACGGCCAAGCGCATCCGTGCACTACCCTGGGGGAAGGGAGTCAGGCTCGTGGCGCTGACGGGTTGGGGGCAGGACGAAGACCGCCGGAAATCGCAGGAGGTCGGCTTCGATTCGCACATGGTCAAGCCTATCGACTTCGCGGCCCTCCAGAAGCTGCTGGCCGCCCTGCAAGTGAAGACCGCCTGAGGGGGAAACCGGCGATACGTCAGCGCGACGCGCACCTCACATCCTTCCGGATATCCGAGAAACGAATTGGCCTCTCCCACGCGACCTCCGCTCGGCATCCCCAACGGCAGCGTGCGTGCTCTGCTCACGCTCCAGATCGTGGCCGTCGTGAGCTACCAACTCGTCATGGGCCACGAGATCGAGCCGGTTTGGACCGAACTGCTCATGATCGTGCTGGCCCATTACTTCACGTCGCGGCGGTTCGTCCATCTGGCGCCCGAGGTGCTGAAGCATCTGGAAGACGAAGGGCACATCGAGGTGGAACGCCACCCTCTGTTCCTGCCACGCTATAGCGTCCGTTTGCTGCTCGTTGCGGCGTTTGCCGGGTTGGCGGTTTACCTATATCGGAACGGACAGATTCTGAACCCCGACGCACTATCGATCCTGGGCGTCGTCTTTTCGTATCTGTTGGGCGTTGCCGCACGCGGTGTGCTGAATTGGTTCAGCGGCGACCATCAGGCGCGTCCCGCCCAACTCTGGGAAGACATGAAGGCGTTGGCCGTGCTCGCGGCGATGGCCTTCACGGCTGGCGGCTATTTGCTCGGCCTCGAAGATCGATTGCCCCATGTCTTTCGCAACGGCACGCTCGGCCTGGTGCTGTTCTACTTCGGCTCACGCTGAGGTGCCATGACGCGTGCCGCGCCCGATTGACTCCGCTCGGCCGCCTCTCGACAATCCAGCCTGAGACGCGGCCTACGAATTAGGAAAGAACCCTCCCATGCGACCGGTTCTGCTGCTCGCCTGTTCGGTGCCGGTGTTGGCATGGACGTTTCCCGTTCTCCGGGCAGCCGAGTTCGAAGAAGACGATCCCGACTACTATCACACCGGCGAGTTGGCCGGATCGCTCCGCTCGGCCGAGCCCCTCCCGCTCTTCGACGCCGATCGGCAGCATCTCTGGAACCGAATCTTCGCGGCCGTGACCATCCGCCCGAGCCGGCTTCCTTCTGTGCGAGGCGGCCCGCCGGTCGCGCGGATCGAAGGCGGAGACCGGATCGAGTTCTTCGGTTGGGGAGGGACGACCTACTGGGACGAAGCGGCCAACATCGCGCGGCTCACCGGGTTGCTCGACGAGTTTCTTGCGCACGAGGGAGCAAAACTCTCGACCGATCCGTTGAAATGCGTGCTGTTGCAGCACGACCTGTGGACGCTGTTCGATTTCCTGATGGTTCGTCATATCGCGCGGCAGGGAGATTTCGAAACGCGTCAGCGCCGCGACATGCTGTGCCGCAAACTGGCCCGCGCAATTCAAGCGCTGGCCTTACCCGCCGAAATGCTGACGAGCCTGCCCGACAATTATGCGATGGCCGTTCGATCGGGACGGTTCGCCGGCGCGCACGACTTCGACCCGCAGCGCGACTACCTTCCGCCGCACCTCTTGTCGGGCGATGACGAGTGGCAGGAGTTCGATTTCTATCAGGCGCAGCGTTCGGAAGATGTCGAACGCCGCTATGTGTTTCTGCACATGCGGGCCTTCCAGGGACGGTCCTATTTCCGTGTCTTTTGTCGTTTTCCGGGGGGACGGTCGCAGTTGGAAAGCTACCTGCGCGAGCTCGAGGCCAAGGGGATCGATTGGCGGGCTTCGGCCCAGCACGGCAGTATCATCCTCAAGCCGGGGGCGCCGGAACTGCCGGCAGGGACGGAGGTGGCCCTCGTGCAATTCCTGATCGCGCTCGATACGAAGCGGCAACTCGTTCCGACCTCCCTCGTCGAATCGGTGCGCATGCTGATCTTCAAGAAGGGCGATGGACGCACCGATCCCAGCACCAACCTCGGAAACGGCGTGAATGCCGCCAAGTACACGCTCAAGCGGCGCCTCGCACTGGCGGAAGGGGGAATGCGGCACGGCGGTCTGCACCGCGAGCCGGACGATCTGCCGGTCTATCGCGTGCTCTTCGAAAACGAAGCGGCCCGTGATTGGGGGTCGCGCGGCCGCTATCACCGCCTGACGGCCGATTGCCTCGCGTGCCACTCGGGTTCGGGGCAGGCGGGCGTGCAGACGATCGGCTCGCTGATCAACACGGCCAGCGTCGATTCCGGGGCCGCGCTGGGCGTCGCGCACCCTCTCGCCGCCGGCGCGCCCAGCCCCCACCCCGCACGGACCGTGAAGTGGAAGACCACGGAAGAGACCTACCGCCGCCTGCTCGAATACTTGGAAGAGTGACCTATGCCATCGGCGGGACCCCGAGCGATTTGCCGCCGTCGATCGCCACCGCGGTGCCAGTGACCATGGCGGCCGCATCGCTGACGAGATACAGCACCGACTGAGCCACTTCTGCGGGATCGATCATTCGGCCATGTGCGCGGGCCAACGGACTGGCGGCGATGAAGCGCCGCTTCGTCGCTTCGGGATCGGCGGCCGCGGCCAGGTCGGCATTCATCATCCCCGTATCGCCCACCGGACCAGGACACACGGCGTTGACGCGGATCTTGTCGGCGGCGTGGCACAACGCCAGGCATTTGGTAAGCGCGATCAAGGCGGCCTTGCTGGTCGAATAGACCGGATCGTGCGCCCGCGGCAAGAGCCCGGCGTTGCTCGAAATGTTGACGATCGCACCGCCGCCCGATTGGCGCATGGGGCCGATGGCGTGTTTGGCGGCGAGGAAGGCCCCCTTCAGATTCGTATCGAGACAGGCGTCCCACTCCGCCTCGCTCACCGCCGGGATCTGTTTGACCAGCCCAACGCCGGCGCTATGCACGAGGATGTCGAGCCGGCTGCCGCTCCGCGTCGCGGCTTCGACGAGACGCACGACGTCGGCCTCACGGCGGACATCGCAGGCCAATTGGGTGATTCCCAGCGGCTCGAAAAGCGCAGCGTTCTCTTGGTTGGGGTGCAGATCGCCTATCCACACCTTCGCACCGTGACGCGCCAGCAGCAGGGCTGTGGCCCGCCCGATGCCGCTGGCTCCGCCCGTGACGACCGCGACGCGTTGCGATAAATCGAGCGACAAATTGGCACCTCCCCGATGGTCCCAGTTGGAAGTGCCGGTATTCTACAGCAACACGGCCGACTTTTTTGGCCGTCGCGATCGGCTTTCAGCCGCTCTTGCGGGAGCCACGGCCGCGAATGACCGGAGAGGGGCGCCAAGCGCTGATTCTCGCGGTCAGGCCGCCCATGGCGATCGGCGAGGTCGTCTGCTTCCAGGTGTGTCGTGCCGCCAAAATCCGGTCGTCGTCGCGTGTCTGCGGGTTCATGAGTTTTGTCCTTTCGTTTCGCGGCTCAGCCGGGAGCACCGGGCGAAGCTAGTCGGCGTTCAATGCTCGCCCGAGCGATGGTGCTGTGCACGTGCCATCGCTGGACGGGCAACGAATCAGGCGGACGCTGTCGCGGGCGGGTTCGACTCGCTCCGATCGGCCGACCCGTTGTCTTGCGATGCGGTCGCCTTGGCGGGTTTTCGTTCGTTCCGGCGGGCGAGGAACGCCTCGAGCATATTGATCCTGGCTCGGGCGTCGGGGGGCAAGGAAAAGGCAGCGCTCATCGTTGTTACTCCTATTGTCTTTTGCTGTTTGTCTTTTGCTGTCGGACGCGGTGCGGCTCGTGCATTTATCGTTCCAAACTGATCGGGAACCGGAATAGCCACCGCGAGGGACCAATGGTTGCCAAGTGCCGGGGCCAACACCATTCCCAGGAGACACAGCTATCGGCCGCGGCGTGACTCCCGTCAAATGGAATCGTCGGGGTCTGCCGATGGCCGGAGGACGAGCATGTTGTTGGTCGGTAAATGGCCGGCGCAGGAGCGAGAGGTCGAACGACTGCGCGGCGGCTTCGGCGGCGCTTTTGGCTGGCTGGCACTCGTTCTCTCCGTCCTGGTCGGAGTGCCGATGGCGTTCCTCGCCCTGCTCACGCTCACCGCCGGCGAAGGGTTGGCGGGGCTCTGCTGCGGATCGTTCACCTTGTTGGCCGCGTTCTGTGGCCTTTGGCCACTGCTCCGCTCGTCGACGTACGTGCTCACGAACCGCCGGCTGATCGTTGCCCCGCGCTTCGGCTCGACCGTGGCCATCCCGCTCTCGCAGCTCGACCGAGGCAAAATCACCGTCGATCCGCTGACGTCGAGCCTGACGCTGCACAGCGAACGACCCATCGTGCTGCGATATATCCGTCGCAGTCGTCAGTTGTGGGGCTTGTTGCTCGTGGTTTCGCATGCTCGCCAAGCTCAAGACGACCTCTTCGTCGACCCAACACAAAGATCTCCGCAAGATCAACGAGCCCCGCTTCGATCGGTGACCGCCGAGACACGCGGCTACAGCGAAAAAAAGATCAATTCGCTATGCATTTTGTTTGGCAAAGGCGATCGGCGGAGTCAATAATTATGCGCACCGTCCAAAGGAATTCGGTCGCCCATGCCGGTCGGGGAACCATTCGCACACATCGGACGAGACACTTCGGGTTCGACCGCGTCGAGCCTGATCCGCCTGTTGCGCGGTGAATCGCCGGCCGCTTGGACACGCTTTGCGGCGATTTATACTCCCTTGGTCTACCGTTGGGTGCGGCAGGCCGGTGTCTCCACAGACGATGCGGCCGACGTCGTGCAAGACGTCTTCCAAGGCGTTGCCCGGCAGATCGCCCAATTTCGCCACGAGAAGCCGGGTGATACGTTCCGCGGCTGGCTGCACGCCATCACGCGTCACAAGGTTTGCGACCATTTTCGCCGCCGCCGCGATCAGATTGACCCCGTCGGCGGAACCGACATGCAGGCCCGTCTGGCGGCGGTTGCAGCCGAAGTGGGCGACTCGAGCCACGAGTTGTGCCATGCCGACGACCGTGCGCTCGTCGTGCGCAACACCGTCGAGCAGATTCGCGGCGAGTTCCAACCGACGACCTGGACCGCCTTTTGGCGGCTGGCAATCGAAGGTCATCCGGCCGCCGAAATCGGTCGCGATCTGGGTTTGACCGCAAAAGCGGTCCGACAGGCAAAGTATCGAGTGCTCAAGAGGTTGCGCGACGAACTGAGTTCGCTCGAATGATGCTGGCCCGGTGGCGACGGTTCAGCGCGTGGCGCGCCGGCGATGTATTAGGAGGGAGGCGCTCACTCAAAGGCAAGAGGCTATGAACCCGAATCGCTGCCCGAGCCGCGACGATCTTTCCGACTTCTGCACCGGCGCCCTGTCCGTGGAACTGGCCGACGAGGTGGCCGATCATATCGACGGCTGTCCGGAGTGCGAGGCGACGCTGGCCCAACTCGAAGTAGGGGGTGTTACGCTGCTGGCTCCGCTACGAGAGACGATCCCCAACGTCGACTTTCTCGCCGAGCCGGAACTCCAACGCGCCCGCGGGCGTGTGGAAGCGATGGTGCCGTATGCCATCGGCCGAGCGAACCTGAATGAGCGGCGCAGCCACGGCCAAGATGAGTCGCTGACCCAACTGCGTGACTATCGCTTGCTCCGTATTCTGGGACGAGGGGGCATGGGAACGGTCTACAAGGCCGTTCACACGCGGCTCGACAAGTTCGTCGCCGTCAAATTGCTCTCGGAAAGACGGACGCGCGACGAGCAGGTGGTGGCCCGCTTTCAGCGCGAAATGAAAGCCGTCGGAAAGCTTCAACACCCGCACATTGTGGCGGCCCACGACGCCGGCGAGGTCGAGGGCCGGCACTTCTTGGCGATGGAGTACGTCGAGGGCATCAACCTGCTGGAACTGGTCCGCGGCTACGGGCCCTTGCCGCTGGCCGATGCCTGTGAGTTGGTAAGGCAGGCGGCCCTCGGCCTCGATTACGCCCACCGGCACGCGCTGGTCCACCGCGATGTGAAACCATCCAACCTCATGCTCACGGCGCAAGGGCAGCTCAAGATCCTCGACTTGGGGCTGGCGCGGCTCAACGACGATACGGTGGCCGACAGCCACCAGCTCACGGAGGCGAGCCAGATCATGGGCACCATCGACTACATGGCGCCCGAGCAGGCCGACAACAGTCATACCGTCGATGGCCGGGCCGACATCTACAGCTTGGGGTGCACGCTGTACATGCTGCTCGTCGGTGAGACGCCGTTCGGCGGCGCACGTTACCTATCGTTCGCACAGAAGCTGGCGGCGCACATGCATGCGCTCGCCCCATCGATCGCCGACAAGCGGCCCGACGTGCCGAAGGAGTTGGCCGATGTCGTGCGGCACACTATGGCAAAATCGCCCGAGGCCCGTCTGGCTACGGCCGCGGACGTGGCGACCGCTCTGGCCAAGTTCGCCGTGCGCCACGATCTGCCGGCGTTGTACGCCGCGGCCGGCCACAGGCTCGACGATGCCCCGATCGCACTCGGCGACTGGCCGAGCGGAGCCACGCCCGAAGAGACCATACCGCATGTTCTCACACCCGCTCCAACGCCTCCCGCCGCTGCGAACGTGCCGCAGGCAGCTCGCGCGATCGATCGCCGTCATCGGCCGTTGGTGGCCCTCGCGGCACTGGCAGCCGGTCTGCTCGGCGCCGTCGTCGTCATCAAGATGCGCGACGGCTCGCGTATCGCGCTCGATGTGCCGGGTGACGTCGAGAGCGTCGAGGTAGGCCGAACGGCGACCGCCGCCAAGCCCGGCGACATCGACCGTTCCGCGGCCGAATGGGCGTTAGCCATGGGTGGCCGGGTGGATGTTTCCGTCAACGACGAGTGGCGCCGTGTCCAGAAGCCGGACGAGTTGCCGTCGCAGCCGTTCGGCGTGACGGTCGTCTGGCTGCGCGACGGCCGACGGTTCGCCGATGACGAGCTGGTTCGATTGGAGGGCCTGACGCAACTGCGCGAGCTCGATTTGTTTGAAACGTCGGTTGGCGATGCCGGATTGGCGCACTTGTCCGGTTTGAATTCACTGGTGACCTTGAACCTGCGTATGATCCGGGCCACCGACGCCGGCTTAAAATCGCTTTCCGGACTCACGAATCTCGAGGGCCTGGACATCGCTTATGTGGCGTTCACCGATACGGGGCTTGGCCACCTGACGACGCTCAAGAACTTGCGCTTCTTGCAAGCCTTCACCACGCAGCGAGTGAGTGATGCCGGTCTCGCGCAGTTGCGCCATCTGACGCGTTTGGAGCACCTCAGCATCAATCCCGCCGACGCGACCGATGCCGGCCTGGCGTTCGTCGAAGATCTTCACGAGCTGCAGGTGCTCGACCTGCGCGACACGCTGGTGGGCGACGAGGGATTGACCCACCTCGCCAGCGCGGAGCGGCTCAGATGGCTGCGGCTGGGCGATGCTAAAATCTCGGCGGAGGGTTGGCGCACGCTGTCGGTACTGCCGCACCTCACGGGCCTGTTTGTCATGCGCCGCGCGCCGGACGACCGCGACCTGAGCGGACTCGCCCAACTCGACCGGCTGGAAGAACTGACGATTACGGGTTGCGATCCGGACGACGAGGGAATGCAACACCTCGCGCGGATGACCAACTTGAAGTCGCTCTCCCTCGAGCCGTGCGAAAACATCACCGACGCGGGCCTGGCTCACCTCGAATCGCTCCGGCAACTCAAAGAGCTGAAGTTGAAGGGTTCGAAGGTGACCGATGCCGGCATCGCGCGTCTCCAAGCCGCGCTGCCCGCTTGCCAGATCACTCGGTGAGCCAAATCGCGCTGATTGACCTCTCTGTTCACGGCTAGTAGGCTGATACCGGCTAGTGGCAATCGGGCAACGGTTCGCATCCTTGACGGCGCCGTTTTTCGGTCCGGGGATGTCTCGGAATAGCGAGGGAGCACATGGGTATCGCCTTCTTTGGCCGGGCGCATGGTACGCGCCGGCATCGACGTCAACGTCCCGTTTCTTGTCTGACTCGTCCGGTCGGGCAGCTTGTCGGTCCCGAAACGCTCGAACTGCGAGCGTTGCTGACGACCTTCTACGTCGACAATAGCCTGCTCGTCACGGCCGACCGCGATTCCAGCGGCGGGCTTTCCGCCGGCGACCAGGTGACGTTCGGCCACGGACAAACCTACCAACAAACCGATTTGACTTACGACGCCGCGCCCGTCGACGGCGACACGGGTACCGCTTTTAGCTCGATCGGCCAGGCCCTCGCCTCGTCGCTCGTGCAGGCTGGCGACACCGTCGAAATCGCCGGCGGCACGTACAACGAGGCCGTGACCATCGACAAGAGCCTGACCTTGCAGGGCGAGGGCGCGGTGGTGATCGCAGCGCCGACAACCGGCAGCGGGACGGGAATCACCATCAACGACGATCCCGATACGGTTACGCTGCAGAACCTGAGCGTGCAAAACTTTCAGACGAGCCTCTCGGACAGCGGTGGCGGCACGCTCAATCTTGTCGACTTCTCTTCGATCGACGGAGAATCGTCGATCAGCAAGGTCGACTACCTCAACGTGGTCAGCAATTCGACGGCCCAGCATCAGGTAACTGTCGCGGTTGATCAGCCGATCTACGTCATTGCGGACGTATCGGTAATACATCCCATGCCCATCCTTGGTCCGCCGAGCAATGTCCCTGGCGGAACGAACAACAACCTCGACTACCTGTCGATCAATAGCCTGCTCAATCTCACCTTTAGCGGCGTAAAGGTCCTCTCATTTGCCACCGCACCGGGTAGCAAGGACAACATTTGGGTGAATCCGTTGCCCGATACGACGGTCAATATCGACGGAGACGATTCGACGTCGGCAGGTATCCCAGGCGATACGCTCAACTTGACGACGAATTATTCCGAGAATACGGGCCTAATTGCCAGCCAAAGTGCCGCCGGAATATCGGGTAGCTGGACGTCGAACGGCGGTCAGCCGATCAACTTCTCGAACATCGCCTCGCTGTTGCCCGGTATCGCCCCGATGAGCACGCCGGCGATCGTCGGCACCCAAGGCGTCGATACCGGCAGCCAGGTGGTGGCGCAATTTATCGATCCGATCGCGAATGGGCAGACCGTGAGCGATACGGCCACGATCTCTTGGGACGACGGCAGCACGTCGTCGGCCGGCACCATCACCTATGATGCGGCGACCGGCGTCTATTCCGTGTTGGGAAACCATACCTATGCCGAAGGCGGCGCTTACACCGTCAGCGTCTCGTTGGGCACCCCGAACGGCAACCTGGCGTTGCCAGGCGCCACCGCCAACATTGCGGGGAATGGCACTCCCTACTTGACCGAGGTAGCCGGATGGACCCTTATGCCCACGGTGGGACAAAGTGTGCACAACATGGACATCGCGTCGTTCAACGACAGCCTGCACCTGCCGGTGAGCGATTACACGGCGGAGATCAATTGGGGCGACGGCACCAGCTCCCCCGGTCTTCTCACCATGGGCGGCGACCCGGAGTTCACCGTTTTCGGCGAGCACGTTTACAACCAGAGCGGCGACGACCAGATCGTGGTCACGATTCTGCGCAATGGCACCGTTGCGGGGACGCTGACCGCCACCGCGATCGTCAGCGACGAGCCCATCGACTACACAGAGGAGACGCTGTCGGGAACGGCAGGAGTGCCCGTGGGAGGGACGTCGGGCGTGGTGGTCGCGAAATTCGAGGAGGATCTCGTCGAATCGAGCACCTTTCAGGCCACCATCGACTGGGGCGACGGCACCACGACTACCGGTACCGTCTCCGAACAGGACAATCTTTCATCACTGATGGTGAACCGCCCCAATTGGCAGGTCACCGGTTCGCACACCTATGTGCAACCCGGAACCTACGACGTGACGGTTGAGCTCGCCGAATACTTCTCGCCTCAGTATCCGAACGACGTCGTCTCGCAGAGGGTGACGACCATCACGATTGCGGCCTCCGGCACGGATACGCCCACCAGCACACCCACCCAGACGCCCACGAATACGCCCACCAGTACGCCCACGCCCACTCCCACGACGACGGGCTCTCCAGGGTCAACCGGGAGCACGGGCACGGGTGGCAACACCGGTGGAAGCGCGCCCACGACCGGATCGACGCCGACGCTGGACGAGCAATTCGTCATGCGTGTTTACCAGGATCTTCTGTCTCGCCCCGCCGAGACGACCGGACTCGCGTATTGGTCAGCGCAATTGAGCGCCGGAATGTCCCGCAGCCAAATGGTGTCGGTCATCGAGGAGAGCGAAGAATACCGGCGCGACGACGTCGAGTCGCTCTTTTCGCAGTTTTTGCAGCGCGCGGCCGATCCGGCAACGCTCGCCGCCGACGCGAATGCGTTGGCACGGGGCGAGAGCGACGAGCAACTGGCCGCGCAGATCATCGGGTCCGACGAGTATTACGCGTTGCACGGCGGATCGACCGATGGCTTCCTGAACGGTTTGTTCCAAGACGTTCTGCACCGGCCGATCGACGCCAGCGCGGAGGCCGCGCTCGAGCCGGCCTTGGCCGCGGGAGTATCGCGTCAGCAAATCGCCGCGATTGTCTTCGGCAGCCACGAGTATGCCACCGACTTGGTGAACAGCGTATACGTCGACTTGCTCGACCGCAACGCTGATGATGCGGCCAGCGCTTATTGGTCCGCACAGGTCCAAAATGGACTTACCGATGAACAACTGATCGCCGCGATCGCCGCCTCCGACGAATTCTATCGAGACTGACCACAGCGTCTGTCAGCAAGCTACCGAGCGCGCTTTTAGGGCATGTGGCTGACGAAGATCAGGTGCTTGCCGTCGGGCGTCCAGCAGGGGTCGGCATTGTGCGATATCGAGTTCTGCCCCGCGACCAGAACAGGCGGGGCATCCGTCGCCGGATCGAGCTCGTACATCTGCACGACTCGGCGCTCGCGGCAGGGCATGCAGAACACCAGCCGGCTCTCGTAGGGGTGCCAGGCGAACTTCGGAAAGAGGTTCGTCGTCGTGTATCGCACGCGGATGCCTCGCTCGGCGCCTTCGGCATCGACCAACACCAGTTCTTCTTGGCCTGTCGCGTTTGCCCCTTTGAAGCAAATCTGCCGACTATCGGGAGACCAGCACATATTCCAAAACACCTGCCGATACGGATGCCGTGGGTCGAGCAGTTCGCGAGATTTGCCCGTATCGAGGTGACCGGAGCCGGTGTTTCGTTACGCGGATCAACCGCGTGGCATCGTCGACGGCACGCTGTGGGTATGGGGCGAGCCCGGACGTCCGGTCGCTCTGCAAAAAGTCGAGTTCTTTCCACCCACACCGACGAATTGGACCTATTGTCTCGCCTCGCTGTCATCGGAGCTGGTGGCCGCTGAGTGGCAGGGTGGCCGGCGCTGGGACGCAACCAAGCCCGGCCTGGAGATGCACGAGTTGGACGACGCGCCGGAGCCCTCGGCCGGCAAAGCAAGCCGCCTCCGCCAAATGAAGGAACTCGCCCGTCGTTTCACCGTGCGTGGTAGCGAAAAGACGAGCCGCGGAGAGGAATTGCGGCTGATGCCGCAGCCGGTACACCGCTATGCGGACCCCGAGCATGGCCTGGAGGACGGCGCCATCTTCGGTTTCGGCAGCGGCACCAATCCCAACTGCTTGCTGTTGGTCGAACTGCGCCGCGAGAACGCGGCGGCCGGGCGCTGGGAGTACGGCTTCGTCGGCATGAGCGCCGAGTCACTACGGGCAAAGCTCGACGGACGCGAAGTCTGGTACTTTCCCGCGGCCGCGAAGATCGGCGGCCTCGACTCGTGGATCTGGTTCTTCGAGGCGCGCGGGATGGAAGATTGACGGCCGACCTGGCACGAATGTGTTGCATTCGGCAAAGGCTATACCGGCTTCGTGAGACGGTAGCCCGCGACCCGTACCGCGGTCAGCGTTGCCATAACCAGCAACGATTCGAGCATCGTCGCGGCGACCGACGGGCCGACCTCGTCGGTCAGAAGCTCCGGGAAGTAATAGGGAGGCAGCAGACCAAGAATTCCTGCCACGACGAGCGCGGCAACCATCCGCACGATCGAAGGCGGACCGCCGAAAACTCCCCACAGTCCGGCAAGCGCAACCGCACCGAGCAAGATCCCGCCCGACCCCAGAGCCACAACCGATGACGAATACGAGTGGTAATCGTTGAACCTGGCTCGCGTGATCGGCCCCAGCTTCAGCATCACTCCCACGACGACCATTCCGAGCATCAGTTGCCGCAATGAGAAACGGACCGGCTGCAACTCATCACCCGAGGTCGGTTCGGCGGCCAGCACCACACCTTGCTGACGCAAGTAGACCATCGCCGCCACCACAATCGCCATGCTCAGGGTCGCCAAGGCGAGTTGAAACAGTACCAGCAAGACCGTGACCCAGAAATCGTTGCCGGGCCCCATCGGTCCGCTGATGCTATGCCATAGCGAACCGCCGACGAGCGCGACGATGACGAGCAGGCTGGAACCGACACCCGCGAAGCCTGCAATCTTCGAGTGTCGTCCAAGCCCAGCCCACATGCCCACCAGCGCCGCCCCCGCATAGACGAGCGAGTCGAAGACCACTGCCGCCGGCACTCCGCCGACATCGAAGTGGATCATGCCGGCAACCAGGCTCGCGCCGGCGAGATACAGCCCGGTCAATAGCCACGGGAGTACGACCGGTTTATCGAGAACGGCGGTCATGCGTCGGCAAGTCCGCTGGAATGGCAAGTGATCCTGGCAGTCTACCACCACTATAGGCCGCACCGATGGCAGGGACTAGCGTACGATCGCGACCACAACCAATGTTGCTGAAAGCGGCTGAAAAAACTCGAAGCTGCAACGCTATGGGCAAAACTCGGCGATGGAACGCCGATTTTTTCGGACCTCGATCCGGTACTGTCGGTTGCTCAAACCCCGTGGAAGCGGCTCATGCGCAGAAAATCGATCGGCAGGTCTGTTGTGCCATCGATGGCCAGATCGGCCGCCACTTGGCCCAGCACGGGAACGAACTTGAAGCCGTGCCCCGAAAGCCCGGCGACCACGATCACCTGCGGAAAACTCGGATGGTGATCGATGATGAAATGGCGGTCGGCCGTCATCGTGTACATACAGACCGAATGGTCTCGCACCGCGTCGCCGACGCGCGGTAAGCATTCGGCGGCGAACTGCATCACGCGGTCGCGGTCGTCGGCGTGTACGCTACGGTCGACGTTTAGTGGATCATCCACCACCTGCCCCGAAGAGTGCTCGGCAACCTTCAGGCCGCGGCCGTCGACCTGCGGGACGCCGTAAAAGATGCCGTGCGGCAGTTCGTACAGGTAGCATGGGCAGCCGTGCTCGGGACGGTAGGAGTCGTCGCGCGTGGCCAACCAGAAGACCGGCTTGCGCAACACTTCGAGTTGCACGGCGAAATCGCCCAGCATGTCGGCGGCCCACGGGCCGGCTGCAACCACCAGCCGGTCTGTGGCGAGTTCCTCGCGGTCGGTTGCGACGGTAATGCCTGCGCCCTCGCTGCGCCAGCCGACCACGGTTCGATCGCAGATCACGTCGGCGCCGGCGGCTACCGCCTCGGCCGCATGCGCCTGCACGCAACGCTCGACGTGCAGATAGCCGGCACGCCGCTCATAGGCGCCCACCAGGCCCTCCGGCACCTTAAAGCCAGGCCAGCGCGACATAATCTCGCGGCCGCCGAGTTCTTCGACCGCCAAGGCGTGTGCGCGGGCGCTAGCCAGCACGCCGCCCACGACTTCGCCCTCCCGCGGACCGACCTGCAACAAGCCCGCTTCGACAAGCAACGGCTCGCCGCGTCGGTGCTCCAATTCGGCCCACAGCTCCCAGGCCCGCAGCACGAGCGGCACGTAGTCGGCGTGCTCAAAATAGGCCTGGCGGATGATGCGCGTGCCGCCGTGCGAACTGCCTCGGTCGTGTCCGGGTGGAAACCGATCGATGCCGGCCACGTGTAAGCCGCGGCGGGCCAGATGATACAAGGCGGCACTGCCGACCCCGCCCACGCCCAACACGATCGCGTCGTAGCGTTTCATCACGGATTTCGACGTGGCCAGCGAAGCAATCGGCGCATGACGTTTCTTTCGAAGTGCCTGACCCTTTCCGGCAGGCTCCTCCGTTTTACACGTCGAACGCCCGCTGGCCAACCAGATGTTCTAGCCGGGCGAGGTTGGCGTCGAGACGGCCGCCGATGGCAGCGCGGTTCTCGAATTGCCGGCCATCGAGATAGATCCACTCCAGCCAACTCATGCCCGAGAGCAGAACGTTCGAACGGTCGTAGGCCGTGACGAGCAGTGCTTCGGCCGATGTCAGAGGCCGGACCATATCGTACGCGTTCAGCCCTTCGAGCCACGCAGCGCCGTCGTCTCCGCAGAGGCTACCCAACAGGCGGGCGAGGTCGGTCGCCACCGAGTCGACCCGCAGCGCACCGAAGTCGATCAAGCCGCTCACCCGTTCGCCCTGATACAGGACGTGGTCGTGCCAGATATCGCGAATGCACGGTTCGAGCGGCACGCGGATGGACGACGCCTGCTCGAGCGTCTCCACCACCGATTCAGTCGCTCGGCCAAAGAGCGAGAGCAACCGGCGGGCCCGCTCGGCCCATTGCGGCCCAGCCCCCGAGGCGATGGCCGCTTCCAGCCGGGCCAGTTTCTCTTCGTTCCAGGCTGCGATTCGCGAGAGTCGGCCCGACAACCCGGGTGCCACGGCCGGACCGCGGTGGGGCAGCGGAAACGTCGCCGCCGCCCGATGAAATCCGGCCAGAGCGGCCGCCGCCGCGCGGAGCTTGTGGGTCGAGGGAGCGCGGTCGTAATCGGCCTCGCCCGGCAGCCAAGGAGTCAACTCCCAGAGATGGCCCGCCTCGCACACGTAACCGGCGTGCGTGCGTGTCTCCAGCGGCAGCGGGGCCAACCCAAAACCTTCCTGACGGACGTGCCATAGGACGGCCTGGATGAACTCGAGTTGCTGACGGTCGGGGTGCTCACGCGGCCAGCGACGCAAACAGAGCACCGCCGTGGGAGTATGTACCCGCCAGAACTGCGCGCCACTGAAGCCGCCGGCCGAAGACAGGGGTTCGATGCGCAGGGCCCGGCAGTCGGCCCGATAGGCCATAAGCACTCGCCGGCAGGCACGTTCGTCGGCCATACGCCACAATACGAGACGAAGGATTCTCGCGCAAAACGCAATTACTGACCCACTACCTATCATACATTCGGCACGTCCGTATCGGCGTCCATCGCGCGGCGCCGCGATACGTCACCATCGGCCGTAAACCCCCCTGTCTTTTGGGTTTACCCCTCGCAAAGCGGGCAGATTGGGTTATATTTAACCGTTGCGTCTTCGACTGTCGGCTCATGGCGCGGCCGAAGGCAAAAAACACAGTCGCTTCACCTTTCTGTTTTTGCCCCTCCGGAAGAATCAACCATGTTGGCCAAGCTGAATCGTTTACGGCGTTGGACTGCTGTGTCGCTGGGCGCACTGACCGTCACTGCCATCGCATTCGTCGATGTCATCCGCGCCGATGAGACGTCGGCGGGGGCTGAGAAGAAGCCCGATCCCGCCACGGCAGCGGCCGATGCGAGCGGTCCGGTAGGCGGGCTGCCCGGTTCCGGCGGCGGGAGCGGGGTGTCGCGGCCCAAGCATCCGCCTTACGGCGACGTGCTCCGCGATTTCAAATCCATCGATGGCCTGATCAAGCTACACCGCAAAGAGAACCAGCTTTATGCCGAGATCAGCCCCAGCCAACTCAACCGCGACTTCGTCGTGCTGATTTCGATCTCGCGCGGCATCAGTGAGGGAATGTTGATAGGCGGCATGAGCTGGGGCTTCGGTGATGACTGGTTGTGGCAGTTCCGCAAGGTCGACGACAACATCCAAATCGTCCGCCGCAACGTCCGTTTCCGGGCCGCCCACGGCAGCCCCGAAGAAAAAGCCGTCAAACTGGCTTACACGGACAGTGTGCTCTACAGCTTGCCCATTGTGACGATGGGGCCTTCGGGCGGCATGGTCATCGACATCGACCAGGTGTTCATGAGCGACCTGCCGCAGATCCAGCAAATGTTGCCTGGGTTCTATTTCGCCGCTAACAAGTCGTCGTGGGAGTCGGTCAAGGGATTCGACCAGAACGTCGAGCTGGAAGTGGCAGCGACCTACGCCTCGAGCGGGGCGCTCGAACTCGACACGGTGCCCGACAGCCGCGGCGCGACGATCAACGTCCACTACTCGATCAGCGGTCTGCCGCAGACCGGCTATCAACCGCGACTCGCCGACGATCGCATCGGCTACTTCCTGACGGCCATCAAGGATTTTTCGAAGAAGAGCGACGAAGACCGTTTCATCCGCTACATCAACCGCTGGGACATACAGAAAGACGACCCGACCGCGGAGGTCTCGACGCCCAAGAGACCGATCACCTTCTACCTGGAAAAGACCGTCCCCTACAAGTATCGCAAGCCGATCAGCGACGGAATCCTGGAATGGAACAAGGCGTTTGAGAAGGCCGGCTTCTACAACGCGATCCAGGTCATCCAACAGCAAGACAGCGACGACTGGGATCCCGAAGACGTGCGTTACAACACGTTCCGCTGGATTACGGCGGGAGCGGGTTTCGCCATGGGCCCCAGCCGCGTGAACCCGCTGACCGGGCAGATCCTCGACGCCGACATCATCTTCGATGCCGACTTCGTGCAGTTCTGGAAACGCGAGTACGAGACGTTCACGCCGCAGACGGTAGCCGCGATGACGGGCGGGCCGCTCGACCTGGAAAGCTATCGCTTGGAGCTCGAACGTGTGCCGTCGGCGCATCGCCACAGCTATCAGTGCCGCTGCGATTTGCACCACGGCATGAGCCGTGAATTCGCCCTGGGAACCGTCGCTTTGCTCGCCAATGCCCCGGCGGTTGGCACGGTTCAGCAGCAAGAAAAACTGATCGCGCAGGGCTTGAAGGAAGTCGTGATGCATGAGGTCGGCCATACGCTCGGCCTGCGTCACAATTTCAAATCGAGCTCGATGCTCTCGATGGCCGACCTGAACGACACGGCAAAGACCAAGGACACGGGCTTGGTCGGTTCGGTGATGGACTACTCGCCGGTCAACATCGTGCCCAAGGACATGAAGCAGGGCGACTATTATTCGCAGACGATCGGCCCTTATGACATGTGGGCCATCGAATACGGCTACAAGCCATTGCCCGGTGGTACCGAGGGCGAAGCGGCCGAATTGCGCAAGATCGCTTCACGGTCGGCCGAGCCACAGTTCGTCTATGCCACCGACGAGGATACACGTGGCATCGACCCCGACCCGTTGGCTAACCGGTTCGACCTCGGCAGCGACACGATCGAGTATGCCAAGATGCGGGCCAAGCTCATTGCCGATCTCTGGCCGACGGTCATCGATCGGGTGACGCCGGATGGCGATGGCTATCAACGGGCTCGCCAGGCGTTCGGGGTGCTGTTGGGCAGTTACGGGCAGGCCATGTTCTTCGCCTCTCGCCAAGTGGGCGGCATTTCGGTGAACCGCGACCACAAGAGCGACCCCAACGCGCGGGCGCCGTTCGTGATCGTGCCGGTCGGCAAACAGCGCGACGCGCTGGCGCTGGTCGAAGAGAACGTGCTCTCGGACAAGCCCTTCAATTTTCCGCCCGAGCTCTATAACAAGCTGGCGGCGACACGCTGGTATCACTGGGGAAGCGATATGCCGAACCGCGTCGACTACGCGGTTCACGAAGTGATCGCCATGTGGCAAGATCGCGTGCTGTCGCAGCTCTTGTCGCCGTCGACGCTCGACCGAATCTATGACTCGGAGCTGAAGGTTCCCGCAGACCAAGACGCGCTGACGACCGCGGAGCTCATTTCGCGGATTACGGCTGCGGTCTTCGCCGAGACGTCCGCCCTGAAGCCGGGTGAATACAGCAACCGCAAGCCGGCCATCAGCAGCCTGCGGCGCGACCTGCAACGGCGATACATCAAGCGGCTGTCGAACGTGGCGATGGGATTGAGCGGGGCTCCCGACGATTGCCGGACGGTCGCCGCCTCAGAAATGACAGCCCTGGAACAGAAGATCAAGCAGGTGCTCGGCAATGCGGAGCTCAAGCTCGACACCTATACCCGTGCTCACTTGGAAGAGACGGCCGCCTTAATCCGCAAGGTGCTCGACGCCCGGTTGAACCTGCAACGGCCGTAAGGAGAAGCCGCAAGGATGATGGAAGAAGGACGAATCGGGCCCGAGGAGCAGGGGCTCTGGGGGCGCTGCCGCTTCCTTGCCCGGGGCCGCACATCATGAAGCTGATCGTAGCCATCATCCAGCCGACCAAGCTGGAGCCGTTGCGCGAGGCGCTCGACAAGATCGGCGTGACGCGCATGACGGTCTGCGACGCGCAGGGTTACGGCCGGCAGCGCGGCCGCACCGAGATGTATCGCGGGCACGAATACAAGACCCACCTGCTCCGCAAGATCGAGCTCGAGATCCTCGTCAACGACGACTTTCTCGAGCGCACGGTCGATTGCATCATGAATGTGGCCCGCACCGGGCCCGACGGGAACATCGGCGACGGCAAGATCTTTGTCTTGCCCGCCGGAGAGTCGATCCGCATCAGCGACTGTATCCGCGGGCCCGAGGCCGTGTAGCGTCGGTTCCGGACGACCACGCAAGACCGCGCAGATTGGCAAGGGCTGTCCGCGCGAATCATACTACCGGCAACGGCCACCTCGACCCGTTCATCCTCATTGCCGTTGCCGGAGAAGACGTCTTGAAGCACGCTTGCCCGACGAAGTTATTACTGGTCTGTCTGGTATCGGTCGCCAGCCTCCAGCCTTTAGCGATCCCACAGATAGGTCCCCAGGCGCGAGCCGCCGACGCCGACAAATCGGCCGATCTGGCGCCGGCCGACGACGGCAAGCTGCGCATCCTATGCTTCGGAGCCCATCCGGACGACTGCGAGCTGCGCGTGGCGGGAACGGCAGCCCTCTGGTCGGCAGCAGGGCATCACGTGAAATTCGTATCGGTCACCAACGGTGATATCGGCCACTGGCGTGAGGCGGGCGGACCGCTCGCCCAACGGCGCAAGAGTGAAGTCGCCCGCGCCGACGCGCTATTGCACGTGACCAGCGAGGTGCTCGACATTCATGACGGCGAACTGCTGCCGACGCTGGAAAATCGCCGCTCGATCACACGGCTGATACGGCAATGGAAGGCCGACGTCGTGATGACCCACCGACCTAACGACTATCATCCCGATCACCGCTACACGGGCATCCTCGTACAGGATGCCGCCTACATGGTCACCGTCCCCTACTTCTGCCCGGATACCCCTTGCTTGCAGCAAAACCCGGTTTTTCTGTTCTATCCAGACCGCTTCCAGAAACCGAACCCGTTTCAACCCGATGTGGCCATTGCCATCGACTCGGTAATGGAGACGAAACTCGCCGCACTGTCGATCATGGAGTCGCAATTCTATGAGGGCGGCGCGAACGGCTCGGCCGACCTGGTGTCCGACGACCCGCAGAAACAGGCCGAGCGCCGACGGCAAGTCCGCGAGGGGTTCGCGGCGCGAAGCCGCGATATCGCCACACGCTATCGGGCCAAGCTCGCCGAGTGGTACGGCGACGAGGCCGCGGCCAAGATTGAATTCGCCGAGGCATTCGAGCTTTGCGAATACGGCCGGCAGCCGAGCAAGGACGAACTGCGGAAGCTATTTCCATTTCCACAGGCGCGGTAATCGAATCGGGTGCGCCCTTCTCGGATGGGGTGACATCCGTAGCCAATTCCGCTATTCCCCGACGTTTTCTGCTTGGCTCGGTAAGGCTACGCGATATCGGCCGTCGCACGATACCGGCGCCCTGCCGTGCCGCGTTTCGTCGAGCCGTTCGTCGAGCAAGTCGCAGAGCCGTTCGTCGACGCCGAGTTGCGGTGCCAGTACCGTCGTAATCCCAGGGTATTGGATGCCGAAACTTTCCACCTGCTCGCGAAGCTGGTTGAGCAAGCGACCGGCGAACAGCAGATAGGGGATCACGAGCAACCGTTCCGGTTGTGTACGCGCCACAAACTGTAATGTCTCGGGAAATTGCGGCCGCGCGACGGCGATAAACGTCGGCACAACCCATGCGAACGGCCGCATCTCGGCCAGCAATCGAGCGAGCTTGCAGAAATCGGAGTTCGCATCCGGGTCGCTCGTACCACGGCCGACGACGATCACGGTCGTCCGCGGCGCCTCCTCGTTGGGTAACACTTGTTCGGCCCGTTTGAGGGTCAACTCCACCATCGCCGGATGGACGCCGAGCTCTCGGGCAACAGAAAACGTGACATGCGGCTTTTCGCGACGGGCCACGGTCAGCGCCCGCGGGATGTCATTCTTCACATGGCCCGCGGCGAAGAGAAAGAGCGGCAGCAGTGTGACTTCCTGGCATTCGGACGGGATGTCGCTCAGTGCCTCGGCGAGCGATGGCTGGGCCAATTCCACATAGCCATGGCGCAGCTCAAGGTCGGGCCGACGCGCCCGATACCGGGCGACGAGCCGTTCGAACTCCTGGTTAGCCTCCGCGTCGCGGCTGCCATGCCCAACGATCAAGACGAGTGAACGCATGCTGTAATGGATTTGCCACGTTGACGACCCCAGGGTGAATTGCCCTGGCTGGGCGTGCCGCGGATAGTCGGCCCGGCCTATCTGAGAGTATCGCATCACTTCCGCAGCCGTGCCAACGATGACTGCCTAAGCAAGGTCTCTGGGTGGTGGGTGATTAGCGTGGTGCCGGGCTGCGAATCGAGTGAAAGTATTTTGTTTGACTATGTGGATGAAACTTTATAAAATTGAAAGGTTATCGACTCACCCTCGGTGGATGATGCGATGAGTAGCAATGAACGCCCCATTCGTGGCCTACTTGGAAGCCTGAGGTGTGGCTTCGGGGTCAGCTTCGCCGGCGTGATCCGTTCTGTTTCCATCCGGCGCGGCGAGAACTGCGCCGGCTTTGCCGTCGTAGTAGTGGCGATACTCGGTGTAGCGTTGGCTGCCAAAATCGTCTCTGTAGGTGATTCGACCAAAAATCCACAAGACGCCCTCTCCGTTTTTCAGCGCCTTTCTTCTGGCGTCCGAAATGTCCAGCATAAATACACTCGTAAACTGCCCTGCCGGTCCGAGGACCATCTTAATCGCAGATTGCGGAGAAATTGTCTCGAATGGGCCTTGGTAGGAGAGTGGGCCGTAGGTCGTTCCGGTAGTAACGGAGACGTCGTGAGCCCGCGTGATCCCATCATTGACAATGACCATCGTTATGATGAACTGATCCGTCATTTCATCAGCTTTAACCTGAATTCCCTCGATGCTCACATAAGCCTGCAACAACTTTCGGCCGATGCCCTGGACTTCGGCGAGGGTTTTCTTGGCGGAGTCAGCAGATTCTTCCGCAGATTTTTCTGCATCCTCGATCGATCGGCGATTGAAAGCGTCGGCCTGAGCAATCTGCTGTCTCAGGATTTCGTTCTGCTCGACCATTACTCGTGTTTGCCATCTTGCGACCAGCACGCCAACACCAGTGAAAATGCACACGGCCCCCGCAAAAATGACCTCCGAGAACCGCAGCCATTTCTGGCTAATGTGTGGGTAGTTCCATCGCTTTTTATCGGTGGCTTGGCCGGTGGCTTGGCCTTCGTCTGTGTCTTGAAGGGGCTCGACTCCGGCAGATATCGAAGCCTGCTGCTGTGGCTCTTGTGTGGCTGCATCTTGTTCGTCGGCGGAATCGCTTGGCTTGTCTTTGTTCTTTCTCTCTTTTCGTGATTCTTCTTTACTCATTTGTAATTCTCTGTGCGCGAACCGACCGTTGTTGCTGGCGTAGTCTCTTGTATGAAGCGATTCTCTGTCGCCTAAATCAACCGCTCTCCATTCGGAGGGCGGCCCGCGCGTTGGCCGCGCAGCGGTTTTATAAACCGCGCTAGGAGCGCTTTTGCGCCGGGTTCGATTCCCCCGCCTCTCCGCTAGGAAGGGCGCGATTCCCGCCTTGCGGCTCGCGTTATCTTGTCCCTAATCCATGCCGTTAGCCGTTGATCGGCACGTTCGGCTGCTCGTTCGCACTGTTCCCGCTCGGCGGGCGTCAGGCGAACGGGAACGATTTCCGACAGGCTTTCGTCGGCGCTCTTCCTTGGTCGGCCACGTTTGTTGCTCATGGCGGAATTGTAATACAAAAAAACCGTCTTGCAAGAGCGACGGCCTATTGACTGCCGACGTTATTTGTAATACAAATAAAGGGCAGAAAGAAACCCGTGGAAGCCTTGGCGGGCGACCACGGGCGAACAATCCGGCTGGTCGCCGAATCGTCTGTGGTAAGCCAATTCTAGCGACCGGCCCTTGAACAAGGGAAGCCTCGCTATGATGGTTTGCTGTGCCCACAATTCCCGCAAGAAAGACGGCAAAGACCGCGACGGGAACCAACGCTACAAGTGCCTGTTGTGCGGCAAGCGGTTCTCCGATCCCAAGGCCAAGCCGCTTGGCGTCATGCGCGTTCCGGTAGAAGATGCCAAGCGCGCCCTACACTTGCTGGTTGAAGGTAGCTCGATTCGCTCGACGGCCCGCGTGACCGGGCTGGACAAGAACACCGTTTGCAAGCTGCTGGTCTACTTCGGCGACGCCTGCCGAAAGTTTCTTGACCAGCGCATGCGGGGCTTGACGCTCGACCACCTGCAATTCGACGAACAGTGGACGTTCGTTTTCAAAAAGCAATCGCGTTTGACTGTCGCCGAACAGGCCACCTGCCACAACAAGGGCGACATTTACCTTTGGACGTGCATCGACCAGACGACGAAGCTCATGCCCAGCTTTCGCATCGGCAAGCGCACGGGCGACAACGCGCGTCGGTTCATGCTGGACGTGGCCGGCCGGCTGGTGTGGCCGAAACCGCACGAATCCGACGACCATGCTTTCAAGTCGGGTTCATTCAAGCGGCTGCTCCAAATCTCGACCGACGCCTTTGCGGCCTATCCCGAGGCGGTCGATTTGGCCTTTGGTCCCTACGTGCGCTACGGGACGATAATCAAACAGTACAGGAATGCGAAGATCATCTACACGCCCAGCGAAATGGTCGGCACGAAGCGCACGCCACGACGCGGCATGACCAAGGCCGACCGCTGGACGATATGCACCTCGCACGTCGAACGGTTGAATGGCACCCAACGCCTGATGCTCAAGAGGCTCAACCGGCTGACCTACGCTTTCTCGAAGCGTCTGCGCAACCTGGAAGCGGCGTTCAGCCTGTTCGCTGCTTGGTACAACTACTGTTGGCGAACCCGCAAGCCCGGAAAGTCTGGCAAGTGCCGACCGACGGCCGCCGTGATGAACGGGCTGGCTGACCACACCTGGAGCTTTGACGAGTTGTTTGAGGCGGTTCTGGCGTAAGCGACCGTGGACGTTCGCGGAGTTGATGGGCGATGCGTGAGTTCACATACTCACACCCACTTAGTGAATCAATTTTTGTTGACCTGGCAGGTCTCGCCCGTAGAATGTTTCGCTGCGCTCGACGAACCGCCTGGGCAAGCGCTCGCCTGATTGATGGGTCGCGAGTCCGCGATAAAATGAACGGGCCGCCAGCGACAACTGGCGGTCCATTCATTCGAGCCATGAAGGCCCATGCGAGCATGTAAAAGCATGGTATGCCTTTGGGGCAGCTCCGTCAATCAGGAGGCAGCCATGCCGCGATTCATTGTCTTTGTTGCGTTCTCGTTGTTGGCCGTGTTGTCGGAAAGCGCGCTGGCGCAGCAACGCGAGGACTTGGTGATTGAAAACCTTAGCGATCAGCCGATGAAGGCATGGATCATGGCACGCGGCGGACCGCGACCGGACAAGACGTGGCGACCGGAAAGGACAATTCCTCCTGGGAGATGGAGCATCCAACTGCCCTGTTGCGATCCGTTTGACATTGCTATCGGCCAGCCTGACGGAACGAGCCAGGTATATCGGGGCGTTAATCTTCGCTCCGCCATCCAACAATGCAGAAACGCAACGGATTGGTCGCAAAAACCCGCAGGAATGCTCGCGGGATCCTTCGCCCGGTGGGATAACGGCCATTATGCCGAGACTCAGCCGGTGATCCAGGCGCCATATTTCGCCAATCGCACCCACTTTGAAATTCAGATTGTTCGCCACGACTCGCCGTGGCCAGAACCACCTCAGCCTGACAGACCACCTAGACCAAAGAAACCGAAAAAGGGGAGTGCGTAAATGGACGTTCAGACGCTCCTTAAGTGGATCGATGACCAAGTCTTCAAAGCCAACATGAACATTGACTACAACCAAGTCATGGCGTGGTGGCTGTTTTGGATTGACTTGACTGCAAAACTGGTTCCCGGTCTTTTCGGAGTCATAGGCACCTATTATTCGTCGAAGCGCGAGCATGCAAAGCTCTCTTTTAAGATTTCGTTGGTGTCGATCTTTATTACGGTTTTCCTTTTAGCGTGCCCCACAAATACATATTTTGCGACATACGACATCGCGGCGCGCGAATGGCGTGGCATCGAGCTTTCACTAGAAAAATTTCGTCAGCAAACTGAAACAAGCGATCTAGCCGACGATGAGCCAATCGACGCGAGAATGATCGACGCAAAGGCGGACATCCTGCAAAGAATAGCCGAAGTCGAGCGACCAGAATCGGCGGCCTGGAGGCTCTTGCTGGAATGTTGTTACAGGCGACAAACAGAGCGGCTTTGGGGGGAAGGCATTGATAGCCTGGAAAAAGCGACGGCGGCCAAGGCTGGCAAACCCATCCCCACAACCGGTGATTGGTCGCGATGGCTGTGTTGGCCAAGCACGCCATTCGTTCTAGCGCTCATTGTTTTCGGAATTATCGCGAGCATCGCCTTGCGTATTCTGGGTAAACCGGACGACGCGGCGCGGCCTGCCTAGAAACGAAGCCCCCCCAACCGACCACCAACACCACGCTAATCACCCACCACCGGTCTCTGCCTTCGCTTGCTTTGCGCCCGGCACGCGCCTATCTTTTGTGCTGTCTTCCAAGATTCAACGAGCGGAGCCGCCATGAAAGTGCAGCGCGCGAAGATTCGGTCTCGGCGTCGTTTTCTTACCGCTTCGGCTGCGGCGGCCTTCGGTTTCACGATCGTTCCGCGGCACGTATTGGGAGGCCCCGGTCAGATACCACCGAGTGAACGGCTGAACGTGGCGGGCATCGGCGCGGGGGGCATGGGCGGCGGCGATATCGCCACCGTGCACCGGTTGGGCGCCAACATCGTCGCTCTCTGCGACGTCGACGAACAGCGCGCGGCGGGTTCTTTCAATGCCTTTCCCCAGGCCCGCCGCTACAAGGATTTTCGCGATCTACTCGATAAGGAGGCGAAACACATCGACGCGGTGACGGTCGGAACGCCCGATCACATCCATGCCGTCGCCTCGATGGCGGCGATTCGCGCCGGCAAGCATGTCTATTGCCAGAAGCCGCTCACGCACACGCTCTTCGAGTGCCGGCAACTGACGAGCGCCGCGCGGAAGGCGGGAGTCATGACTTCGATGGGCAATCAGGGGCATGCCACCGAAGGCGCGCGACTGACAAACGAATGGATCCGCGCCGGCGTCATCGGTGAGGTGCGCGAGGTGCACGTCTGGTCCGACCGTGCCGGCAAGCTCTGGAAGCAGGGCATCGGCCGGCCGATCGATACTCCGCCGGTACCCTCCACGCTCGACTGGAATCTGTGGCTTGGGCCGATTCGCGAGCGTCCCTATAACCCAGCCTACGCCCCGGTGAGCTGGCGCGGCTGGTGGGATTTCGGCACCGGCGCACTAGGAGACATGGGATGCCACATCATCGACCACCCGGTCTGGGCGCTCGAACTCGGCGCGCCGACTTCCGTCGAATCGAGAACGACCCTGGACGGCACTTCGCTCGACGGCGGCAAGACCAATCTCGAGACCTATCCTGTGGCCTCGATCATCTACTACGAGTTCCCGGCCCGCGGCAAGTTGCCGCCGGTCAGGATGACGTGGTACGAGGGGGGCTTGATGCCCGAGACGCCGGCCGAAATGCCAGCAGGCCAGCGGCTGCCGGACAATGGCGTACTTTATGTAGGTAGCCAGGGGAAGATGTACCACGGCTCGCACGGCGGCATGCCCCAACTTCTGCCGGCCGAATTGCACGATCGGGCCAAGTCGGTAGCCAAGACAATGACCCGCTCGCCCGGGCACTACGAAGAATGGGTCGCCGCCTGCAAGGGCGGAACGCCGCCTGCGGCCGGCTTCGACTATACCGGCCCGCTGACCGAGATCGTGCTGTTGGGTGTGCTCTCGTTGCGGGCACCCGGCCAACGTTTGCTGTGGGACCACGACAAGTTGCAGGTGACCAACCTCCCAGAACTGAACGACCACACGCACACCGAGTACCGAAAAGGCTGGACCTTGTAAGAGAAAGCCGCGGCAGGCCTAACTGTGATTAACAGAATTCGGAGGTCGAGGCCACGGGCAAAAATCGGCAGTGAAATGCCGATTTTTTCTGAAGTTCGATCCGCTTCTCTGGGTTGCCCTAAGAATCTGTCCCAACAACCGTTATCGTGGTGTAGGCCCCCCGCCCGCCAGTTTGACAGTCCGCCGGCAGAGCTGGAAGATTGGAAATAGGGGGCCGTATGGTGGGGCGGAACTTTCCTGTCACCGAGCGCGTCGAAGGTTTGGTGAGTGGTGGATGACAATCAGCTCATCGAGGCGGCCCTGGCGGGCAACTCGGCGGCGTTTGGCGATCTGGTGCGCAAATACCAGGATCGTTTGTACACCACCATGAGCCACCTCCTGGGGTCCTCCGAAGATGCCAAAGACGTCGTTCAGGACGCCTTTGTAAAGGCTTTCGTCAAGCTCGAGTCGTTCCAACGCGCCAGCGGATTTTATACTTGGTTGTACCGCATTGCGTTCAACACCGCGATGAGCGGGCAGCGGCGTCGGCGGCCGGCGCAATCGGTCGACCTGCGGCACGACGGTGGGGAAGAGCCGCTCGACCCGAGCGCAGCACCCGGTGATCGGCTGGAACGGGAAGAATTGGCAAACCAGGTGCGTGGGGCGCTCGACACGCTCAGCGACGAGCACCGCACGGTGCTGGTCTTGCGAGACATCGACGGCTGCGATTATGAAGCGATGGCTAAGATTCTCGATATACCGGTCGGCACGGTGCGCAGCCGCCTGCACCGCGCCAGGTTGCAATTGCGCGACCAGTTAAAGAACGTGCTGCAAACCGATTCGACGTGAACATGCCCGCATTCGACGACGAACTGCTGAGCGCCTACCTCGACGGCGAATTAAACGCCGCTGATCGTGCGCGCGTCGAGCGGGCGTTGGCAGAGCAGCCCGAAAGCCGGCAGCTATTGGAGGAATTGCGCTCCCTCAAGACGAGCCTGGAGCGGATGCCCCGCGCGCGGCTGCCGCACGATTTTGCCGAGCAGGTGCTGCGGCAAGCTGAAAAGGAGATGCTCACCGCACCCGGCGAGATGCCAGCGGTCGGCCCCGCGGCAAGCGATGTCGCGGCGGAGCAAAAGCCGATCGCAAGCACCGTGCATGCGGATGGCGATGAACAGCCGGGTGTATGGTCGTGGCAACGGATGCGCCGTCGCGTGATTTGGACCACCCTCACGCTGGCGGCAGGACTTCTGATCATGATCGTCGATCGCGGTCGAACACCGCCCGCGGGGCAGCGGCAGGTGGCCCAAGCGCCGGCCGCGGCGAGAGAGCATGGCGACGGGCAAATCGGCGCACCGGCCGAAGACGAGGCCGAGCAGTTAGTCGCCGAACAGGCGCCGCACGGCGAGACGGATGCGATGCTGGGAGGGATGCCGCGTTCCTCGGCGGGCGGTCGCGCGGCGGGCGCTTCGCCCGATTTCCCACCCCCTCCCATGCCGTCCAATCGGGCGGCACGCGGTCTCGGCGCGGAAAAGCGCGACGCTCTCGGCCGGACGGCGCAAGAGGACGAGGTGATGGACGAACCGGCCGATATGGCTCGGACGAGAGTTTTGCGCGACCACGAGGCTGACAGCGCGCCGAACCAAGACAGCCGTGAGTCGATTTCTCCGGATCAGACGCTCGTCGTGTGGTGCGTCGTCGCCCCTGACACGAAATACAACGAGCGTTTTCGAGAGCTCTTGCTGAGCAACAGCATTCAGTGGGACGAACAGGAAGAGGCGGCCGAGAGGGAAGCCACGACTCTCGATGCAGCCGTGCGAGGCGAAGAAGACAGCGAGAAGGCGGAGCAGCCCAAGCCGCCCAGCGCCGGCAAACCTACGAACCGACCGAGCGGCGGAGCGGAAGGGGCGATGAGCTCGCGCTTCGCCGAAGCGCAGAACTTCGGCGCGATCTTACAGCAGCGCGCCGGCCGGCGGAACAACGATCGTCTGGCACAGGCCCAGGAAGCGGCGCTCGACGCGAATGCCGAGTTGGTGGTCGTGGAAGCCAGCGAACCGCAGATCGAGGCAGTGCTCGAAGAGCTCGATCGAGACGACGATGTCTTCAAATCGGTCGATGTCGAGCCGGCGGCCGACGCCCCTCGACAGCAGTCGTTCGGGCGGTACCGCCGTCTGGCGAGCGACTTCGATGAGGTCAGCAAGGACCGCGCCGGGCGCAATCTCAAAAGGCCGAGTGAGCGACTCAAGGAGGAGATGCGCCAGCAACAAGCAGGTGGCCAGAAAACGGCCGCGCTCTCGAAACAAAACAGCCCGGCGTCTGGCACGCCGGATGCCGACGGGATGAAGTCGGCCGCGCAAAACGCCATCGGCGGGTACGCCTACAAGTTGAGAGCCGGTGCAAACCAATCGCCTGCGCCAGAGCAGGCGGCCAATACGGCGCAGGACAAAAAGCTCAATGAATTGAAGCGATCCTCTGCGATGGGCGACGAGAATCGTCTGCAGGTGCTGTTCGTGTTGAGCCCGCTCGACGACGCCAAGCCGGCCGCAGCCGCTGCTCCGGTAGAGGCGCGACCCGCAAAGCCCGCTGAGCCCAAGAGCACGCCAGACGATTGAAGGCCCCGCAATGGACACCGTCAGGATTCGCACGCGCAACAACGGGCCCTTCGTCGTCGAAGGTCCCGTTACGATCGTTGATGCGGAAGGCAACGCCTTTACCATTAATACGGACAAGCCGGCCATCGCTCTGTGTCGTTGCGGGCAATCGGGCAAAAAGCCATTCTGCGATGGGTCACACAACCGTTGCGGCTTCGTCGCCGCCGAGTTGGCAACGCCGCCGCAAGAGTAACCGAGCGCGGACGTCTGCCGAGCGGTGGCCTTCTGACAGGTTTTCCCCAAACGTCAGCTCGAGCTCCTCGCGGCGCGTCGACTGAGAAGTCGAAAGCCTCACGGTAGTTCGGTTCGCGCTCCGTTGCACGTCGACACCCGCGCAAGCTTTCTGTTAGGGAGTGGCGCGGCGATGGACTACAATCGCCCCTCACGCGCCGCTCATGTCGTGGCGGCCGGCGCCTAACAAACAATGGATTTTCGTAACGGGGGATTGTTCGTGGTCCAAGGAGTGCAGCGAACGTCGGCAGACGATGCCGTGGTCATTGACGAGACGTCGGTTGCTTTTATCGGCCGATGGCGAGGCCTGGTCAGCACCACCAACTGGGAGAAGGGGCGCATCATCCATGAATGGCGCGAAGCGCTCAAATCGTCGGGTGCGGCGGGGCACGACTATTCCGACGAAGCCTGGAGCCGGCGCGTAGGCCAGGTGAGCGGCCAGCACGCGGGCAGATTGCGTCGCGTTTACGAGCGATTTCAAGACGTGCGGCAGAGCTACACCGGGTTGTACTGGAGCCATTTCCAGGCCGCGATCGACTGGTCCGACGCAGAGATGTGGCTGGAAGGAGCCGTGCAGAACGATTGGTCGGTCAGCGAAATGCGCGGACGGCGCTGGGAAACGCTAGGCGACGCGCGCCAGGGATCGCCGAGCGACGAAGACGCGGTCGAGGCGGAGTTTGATGAAGATGCCGATCCGGCTGCCGTGGCCGAAGTGCGCGATCCGGAAGACGGCGATGAAGCACCGAGCGCTTCGGCCCGCGAGCGTTCGCGCCGCGACGAAGACGCTAGCGACGACGATGCGGATGATGCAACCCAGGGAGTGCCATTCGACGCCGACGCGAGCGACTATCCGGCCGAGTCTCCCAGCGCGCCGGTACGCCCCTTCGAGCACCTGCCTGAGCTGCCCGACGACCTGGCCGAAGCCTTCGAATCGTTCAAGTTGGCCATCCTGCACCATAAGATGGCTGACTGGCGAGACGTGTCACGCGACAGTGTGCTGCACAGCCTCGACGCTCTGAAGCAGTTGACCCAGGCGCCCGCTTGAGCGGTCGCCGGGCCCCATGTTCTAGCTCGAAGGGGTTCGGCGCGTCGGTTGCGAATCCGCGGTAGATCGCGATCGATGCGTCATGCTCGCAGGAAATCGGGCCAGATTCCGTCGCTGACAAAGAGCCCTTCTCGCGTGAGACGCACGCAGCCGTCGCGGTCGTCGAGCAAGCCGAGCTCGACGTACCGCGCCAGCATCCCGCCAGTGAGTTGTTCGATCTCATAACCGGTCGTGCGTTGGAACGCCGCGCGCGATACGCCCTCGAGCCGACGCAAGCCGAGGACGAGCATCTCGCGGGCGCGGTCCTCGCCACAGAGCTCCTCGGAGTCGCCGACCGGCGTCCTGCCGGCCAAGACGCGCGACATCCAGGTGGTCGTACTGCGGTGATTGACCTCGCGGCGGCCATGCACGTAACGGGCCGCGCCCGGTCCGGCCGCATAATAGGGAAGTCCGGCCCAATAGACTTCGTTATGCCGGCAGCGGCGTCCGGGGCGGGCGAAATTCGAGACTTCATAATGATCGAAACCGGCCGTGGTCAGCCGATCGATGGCCTCGGCGTACATGCTTCGTTCCACCTCCTCGCCGAGTTGCGCCAGCTCGCCGCGTAGCCGCCGTCCCCAAAACGTCGTGCCGCGCTCCCAAGTCAGACCATAGGTCGACAGATGGTCCGGCGCGAGATGCAGAGCCAGTTCGAGGTCGCGGCGCCACATTTCCATCGATTCCCCGGGAGCGGCGAAAATCAGATCGAGTGAGACCGCCAGATTCTGAGCGCGGGCAAGCCTGACGCTCGTTTCGATGTCGCCCGGCGAATGGTCGCGCTCAAGCACCCGTAACTTGGCTTCGTGGAACGACTGAGCGCCCAGGCTGAGACGCGTCACGCCATGCTCAGCGAGTACCGCAATCCGATCGGCGTCGAGGCCGCTGGGGTTCGCTTCGACCGTGAATTCATAACCCGGGGCGGGGCGAAACCAAACCAGCGCGATGTCCAACAGGCGTTCCAGTTCGCTGCCCGAAAGATAAGTGGGCGTGCCGCCGCCGATGAAAAGGGTATCGACTTCGCGCGACGACCCGAGCCACGACAATTCGCGATCCAGGGCCAGCAGATAGCGATCGACCAAGTCCGGCCGGTTGGCGATGAGCGTGAAATTGCAATAGCCGCACCGCTGCGAGCAAAAGGGCACGTGCAGGTACGCCGACCTCGGCTCACTGGTGACGACAGGCGTAGACGGACTTTCCACTGCTGACCGGAAGAGAACAGATAGTAAACTGAACGGGCCCTGGCCCAATCCTACGATCGAAGCCCCCAAACGCACACCCCGCCCATGAAACTCGTCATCCATCCACCGATCGAAAACGACCGTCTCGAAAAAATCGTGGCCGCCGCCGGGCCCATGGAAGTCGTCAACGCCTCGGATGAACGGGCCGCCCACGAAGCCATCGCCGACGCCGACGCTTTTTTCGGCAAGCTGACCCCCGCTCTACTTGCCGCCGCCAACCGCCTGCGGTGGGTGCAGTCGCCCACCGCCAGCCTTGAACATTACCTGTTTCCCGAACTGGTCGCTCACCCGCTCACGCTCACAAACATGCGGGGTCTCTTCTCCGACGTCATCGCCGACCACGTCATGGGCTACATCATTTGTTTCGCCCGCAACTTCCACCACTATATACGGCAACAGGCGGATGCCTGCTGGGCACCCATCGGCGGCGAGGCGACTCGCGCCAACTTTATCTCGGGGCCGGGTGTCGAGAGTGCCATCGATCGGGCACACCGGCACCTGGCCGACGCCACGCTGGGCATCGTCGGCCTCGGACAGATCGGGGCCGAGATCGCCCGTCGCGGGCTGGCTTTCGGCATGCGCGTCCTCGCGGTCGATCCCATACGCACCGAGCCTCCGTCGGGCATCGCCGCCCTCTGGCCAGTCGTCCGTCTACCCGAGCTGTTGGCTGAGAGCGATTTCGTCGTGATCGCGGCGCCGCATACGCCCGAGACCGAAAAGATGTTTCGCCATCGACAGTTTCAGCAAATGCGGCCCAGTGCCTACCTGATCAATATCGGCCGGGGCGCCATTGTCGACCTGGCCGACCTGACCGCTGCGCTGACCCACGGCGAGTTGGCCGGGGCCGGGCTGGACGTGTTCGAAACGGAGCCGCTGCCGGCCGACCACCCGCTCTGGCGCATGCCCAATGTCATCATCACGCCACACGTAGCCGGCACGTCGCCGCGCATCGCGGAGCGACACCTGGGCGTGTTGCTCGACAACGTCAGCCGCTTCAGCCGGGGCGAGCCTCTGGTCAATGTCGTCGACAAGACCCGCTGGTTTTAGAGAACCGCTAGCGAGCTAACCGCTCGATCAGATCGCAGGCCGCCTCGAGGGGCCGCTCTTCGGCAAGGCGCGTGGCCAAGTAGCGGCAGCGGGCCGCGACTGCCGGCGATTCGAGCAAACGTGACAGAGCCTCAGCGACGTTCGCCGCTCGGAACCGCTTGCGCGCCAGCGGAAAACCCGCACCGAGCCGCGTCAGGCGCGCGGCATTGTCGGGCTGATCGAAACTCATGGGCATGATGAGTTGCGGTACGCCGGCTGCAAATCCTTGCGACAGGGTGCCGATGCCGCCGTGATGTACCAGCGCCGCCACCCGCGGCAGAAGCTGGCTGAAGGGCGCGTAGGCGACGTGCCGTACGCCCACTGGCAAATCGCCGGGTATCTGTTCGGCAAACCGCGTCAACAGCACTCCGCGTCGACCGAGCAGTTCGCAGGCACCGACCGCGGCCGAGAAGAAGTCGCGGCCGTGCAGCATGGCGGAACCGGGCGTAAAGACGATCGGCGGTTCGCCTTGCTCCAAGAACTCGAGCAAATCGCCGCCGAGCGGCGTCACGTCCCGCTCGTCGTAGAGCGGAAATCCGGCGAGCGCCGTTTGTGTCGGCCAATCGGGCTGTGGAGCAGCGAACCAGGAAGGAAATAACCCCAACACACGGTCGGGTGAATTGTGCCAACCCGCGAGCACGCCCCTGACCGGTCGCAAGCCGATCGAAGCGCGAAATTCATTCAGCGGGCCGCGCATGAGCCGCTCGATGACCAACGTATCGGCCAGCCAGTATTGCGACCGCTTGAGCGGACTGGGCAGCCAATACGGCAGGAACATGCCCGGCAGCACCGGATTGTGATAGTTGCTGCGGAACACCGACGGAGACAGGTGAACCGTCGCGAGCGGCAGGCCGAATTTCTCCTGGGCACACCGGGCCGCGAAGCCCAGCGTCGAAGCAACGACCAGCGTTTCGCCCGGCACATACCGCTCAACAATCGCTCGGTAGATCGGCTCGAAGGTGGGGAGCACGCCGCCGCGAAAGCATTCGATGAATCCGCGGAAGCGATGCCACGCGAGGGGATTGCCGAGCAGGTTCAAGAACTCATCGCGGCTGATGATGGGGGCGAAGTCGAAGCCGACCTTGCGGGCGAGTCCTTCGAAGTAACCCGCAGCCAGCAGCGTGATGCGGTGCCCGCGCGCGGCCAGTTCTCGACCAATGCCCACGAAGGGGTGGACATCGCCCGCACTGCCGACGGCCACCAGGATGGCGTGCATAGAGTTCTGGTTTCGGCCGTTCGTTTGGCCAGGCGTGCGATGGGTTACGATGCACCGCGGTAGGCATCGACCGCCATCCAGAGCAAGAACAACAGCCAGAGCGCCATCAGCAGCGCGGCCAACATCAGGAACCAGGGATGCCGCTGGGGTGGGTCGGGCGAAAACGCCTGCCGGAACGTGGGCTCGACGCCGGGTACCTCTACCTGTTCCCGCGGCGATCGCTGTTGCCCAGAACGGGCTCGACGAGGCCGCGCAGAAGGCTCGGACGAGCCCTGTTTCTGCTCCCGGGACGATGCCTCAGACCGATGCGGTTTGGCCATCCAACCGCCTACTTGGGTTGCTCGATGCGGAACTCCCGCCGCAGCGCCGTTTCGAAGTCGTAGACATCGTCGAAATCTTCACGGCGGTCGTCCTTGGTTTTGCGCATCTCGCCGATGCGAATGAGATTGAATACGATCTCGCCGAAATCACCCGTCGTCTGCACGCCCCAACTGTTGAACACGCACTTGGCCATGTAGCCGTATTGCTCCAAGGCATACAGGCGGATGGCTTCGCACAGTTGCTGTCCGGTGAGATGGTTTTCGGAAGATTCTTCGCCGCCGGCCGACTTCGACTTTTTTCGCGTGCCCGACTCGCTCCGCTTCGCGGCCCCCATGCCCAGCGTTTTGTGCGCATAGCCGAGGGCCTCGAAAACGAACGCATAGGCCTCGAAACGATAGCGCCGATCTTCCTTCACGAGCTCGGCGATTTTTTGTGCGGTCTCGGACATACGCAGCGAGTTGGTCGTTGGTCCCTCAGTTGGCTGTGCCGCGGGCCACGACCGTCAGTACATCGGCCGCGGCGATCAACACGCGCCGCCGGTCTTCGGTCTCGACGAGGAGTTGGCGGGCCAGAATCTCGTGCGCCAGGACCTTCGCTCGGCCGTTGGCCGTCAGCACGTCGCAGCCGATCGGCGGCAGCTCTTTTTGCAACTGTTCGTAGGTGTCGTATTCGTAGCGCAGGCAGCATTTGAGACGCCCACAACGGCCCGAGATCTTGGTCGGATCGAGCGTGGCCTTCTGCAACTTCGCCATCTTCATCGAGACGGGAGGCATCTCCGACAGGTGCGTGTTACAGCAGACCGGCTTGCCGCAGTCGCCGTAATCGGCCAGCAGCTTCGCCTCGTCGCGGACGCCAATCTGCCTCATTTCGATGCGCGTCTGGAATTCGGCGGCGAGCCGTTTGACCAATTCACGAAAATCGACGCGGTTTTCCGACAGATAGAACACGACCACCCGCTCGCCACCGAAGATGTGTTCGACGTCGACGAGCTGCATGGGCAACTGCATCTCGGCGATCAGTCGTTCGCAGGCCGCCGCTTCGGCCTTGGCCTGCTGGCCCATGCGGTCGATCTCCACACGGTCTTCCGACGTGGTGGCTCGCAGGATTTGGCCCTTGGCCGGATCGTTGACCTGAGCCATTGCCTGGTCGCTGGCTTCGCAAAGCACCTCCCCTACTTCCAGGCCGCGCTCGGTACGAGCGACAACCTGCGTGCCCCGCGCGAAAACATCTCCGCGGCTGGTGCCAAACACACCCAGCGTTCGCATAACACCGCAGCGGACGACGTATTTCGGCATCGGGCGAAATCCGGCGACAGAAGGCGTCGGCCGATCGGGGCCAGGTGGGTTCGAAAACGGTTGGGCAGGCTCGCAGTATAGCCACCTGATGGGGCCGCGGGAAGGGAAACGCCCCGCGACTCGGTTGTAGCGAATTCGTAACGACCACGCAGAAAATAACGGGTTCCGCGGAACCGTTCCGGGCAATCGGCTAGTCCTTGCTCGCCGTGGCGGGGGCGTCCGCCGGCAAAAGCTCCAGTCTCAAATTGCGGAAACGCACCTCCGTGGCGCCCCCCGAGTGCAACTGCAAGGCAAAGACGCCTCGCTTGGCGCCAGCCGGATCGTCAAGATCGACGCAGAGCTGGCCGTTGATGCGAGTCTGTAGCTTGCTGCCCTCGGCCACGATTTCGTACGCGTTCCATTCGCCCGATTTGACGTGCGCTTCGCCCGAACGATCCCACAGTAGGCCGCGGCCGTGCTCTTCATAGAGCTTGCCCCACCAGCCGGCCCCCACGTCGGCCTGATAGCCTTTCACTTCGCCCTCTTGGCCCTCCACGCCGTCAAGCGACTCACTACGGAACTGAATGCCGCTGTTGCCCGCGTTGGCCACGAGTTTCACTTCCAAAGTCAGGCGGAAATCGCCCGCCGCCATCTCGCTGACGAGGAACTCGTTGCGGCCGAGTCCGCCGGTCTTGCCGACGATCTCACCCGCTTCCACACCCCACAATTCCTCCTTACCGCGCCAGCCCTTCAGGTCCTGACCGTTGAAGAAAAACGGCAAATTGTCGGCTGTGGCGAGCAATGGCGTTTGGGCCGGGCTGGCCAGATAGGCCACCAGCGAGCGCACCTGGTGATCGCTAAACGGCTTGAGCTGGTCGTCGGGCATCATCGACTTGTCGCTCAATTCACGCTCTTCGATGTCGCTCTTGAGCAATGTCACCGTCTCGTTGGCCAAGGCGAGCTGCAACGAATCCTGATCTTCGTTGCGAACGATGCCCGTCAGCGTGCGGCCATCGGACGTTTGCACGATGGTCGCCTGGTAGTCCTTGCCGATGAGGGCGCTGGGATCGATCAAATTGCTGAGCGTATAGTCGACGTTCGCGCGGTTCGATCCCGTCAGATCGGGCCCCACCTTGCCGCCAGTGCCGAAGAGTGTGTGGCATTGCTGGCATGTCTTGGCGAACAGCGCCCGGCCCAGCGACACATCGGGGGGCTGCCCTTTCTTGCTGACGAGAGCCTTGTACCGCTCGATGAGTTGGCGGCGTTCGGCCGGAGTGTCGTTCACCTGCCCCCAGACCTTATTGATCTCGCTGTCAAGCGATTCGTTCTTGAGGTTGCGGATCTGGCGGACAAGTTCGCCCGAAAGGTCAGTCCGTGCGATGCGATTGTCGCCGACGGCCAGCAGGAGCTTTTGGGCGTATTCGGGCCGTGACACCAGTGTGGCCAGCGCGTCGCGCCGCTCGTCGGGATTGAACCCGGCATAGCCCTCGAGCAGCAGGTCGGGGGTGCGTACATCGCTATAGGCCGCCAAGGCGCGGAGCGCCGGGCGACGCATCGGGGCATCACCGAGCAAATGCTGCAAGATCAGCGGCAGGTCGGGATCGCGTTCCTTGACGAGCGCGGCGAGCGCCTCTTGCCGTGTCTCGACACTGGCCGCCGTGTCCTTGAGCGTTTGCTGGAGACGGCCGAAGGCCCGTTTGTCACCGAAGGTCAGCGCCAAGCCGGTCGCCAGGGCGTCGAGCCGTGGGTCTGGCGTCGCCAGCCAGCCCTCGTAGAGTTCACTCCAACCCCTGGGCATGTCCAGTTGCCGTTTGCCTTGTAAGCCGATGGTCATTTCTTCGAGGATGACTTTTTGCTCCTGGGGCTGGCGCTGCGCCAAACGTTCGACCAGCAGGGCGAGCGCTTCCGGAGAAGCAAATTGAGCCAGACGCCGTGCGAGGTACCGCCCGACGAGCGGAACGCGCGCCGCATCGAACACAGCGATCGCCTCGTTCACATTCGATTCGACCAGCGGTTCGGCCGCATACCAGTACATCAACGGCAGGTTGTGATCGTCTGCATCCTCGCCGTGCTGCACGAGTTGGCGAACGATCGGCGCACGCTGCTCGAAGGACAAGCGGTCGGCCGCCGACGCCAGATAGAGCCGCACCACCGGCGATGGATCATTGGTGGCCAGTTCGGAAAGTTTTGCCAAGACGGCTGGCGACGGCCGACGGTCTTCGAGTGCGAGTTGGATCGTCCACGCGCGCACATAGGGATCGTCGTTCGCCAGTCCCAGGGCGATGCGATCCTCATCGAGACCACCGACCGCGTGCAATGCCCAGAGGCCGCGCAGGCGCCGCGTGCCGTCGGCGTGCTCGAACGCCATTTTGGCCAGCGGCTCGTGCACCTCGCGCTGAACACCCCGCTCCTGTAACAGGCGACGGGCATGCCGCACATACCAATCGTTTTCGTGCAATAGCAGGTCGACCAGTTCGGCGGTGCTCTTGCTACCGAGGTCGACCTTCACTGGCTGGGCATTTTGATAGCTGACCTTGAAGATGCGGCCGTTCGTGCGGTCGTGCCCATCGGTCCGGAAATGGTGGCATTGATTCGCGTCGTACCAGTCGATGAGGTACATCTGGCCGTCGGGCCCGTACTGCAGGTTCAGGATCTGCGACCAGGAATCGTTGGCCAGCAGGAAGTCGGGGGCGCGGTCGCCGACATAGCCCGAGCCCCGCGGCGCCAACTGATCTTCATTCAGCCGGGCGCCATGAATGTTGTTCATGAAGAGCTGGTTGCGATACTCAGCCGGCCAACTGCCGCCGAGATAGATCATGGCGCCCGCGTGAGCGTGCCCGCCGCCCGCGGCGTCGGATCGATTGTTCCCGCCGTGTGGGTTGTCACCGATCCAGTGGCGATGCTGGGCGATCGTCTGGATGTCGCCATACGTGTGGGGATTGAAATGCTGCCCCGCCTGCCGTTGATAACGGCCCCCCTGAATCATGTGGTAGAGGTGCGGGATCACGCACGCCGTGATAAACGCCTGCCCCTGATCGTTGAAATCGACGCCCCAGGGATTACTCGTACCGTGGGCGAAGACTTCGAATTGGTGCTTGGTGGGATGATAACGCCAGAGACCGGCGTTGATCGGAATGCGGTCTTCGTCCGCCGCGCCCGGCTTCCCCACGCGCGAGTGGGTGAACACGCCGTGACATCCGTAGAGCCAGCCGTCCGGCCCCCAGTTGAACGTGTTGAGCGTCTCGTGGGTATCTTGCGAACCCCAGCCGTCGAGCAGGATCTCGGGCTCGCCGTCGGGCACGTCGTCGCCGTCGCGATCGGGAATGAACATGAAGTGGGGCGCCATGCCGACCCATACGCCGCCAAAACCTATTTCCAACCCGCTGACGAGGTTCAGCTTTTCCATGAACACTTTGCGGCTATCGAAACGGCCGTCGCCATCTTCGTCGGCAAAGATCAAGATGCGGTCGCGAGCTTGCTCGGCCGGCACCCGTTGCGGATAGGAATAGGCTTCGGCCACCCATAACCGGCCGCGGTCGTCGATCGCCTGGGCGATCGGTTGCACGACGTCGGGCTCGCCGGCGAAGAGCGTGACGCGGAAGCCCTCGGGCACCGTCATCGCCTTGGCTGCTTCCTCGGGGTTTAAGCCGGCGTGGGCGAATTGGTCGGGCGGCTCAGCTCCCATCCGGGTCGGGTAGTTCGGCTTCTTATCGTGAAAGCGGAAGTCGTCGAAGTTGATGTGTCCCCATCCGCCGCTATGACGATCGACGAGCCGCAGGACGACCTCTTTGCCGACGTGTTCGCGCAGGTCGATGGCCACGGGCTTGAGTTCTTCGGTGTTGTCGCCGCTCACCTGATAGACGATCTTGTCCGAGCCTTTGAGGATAATCTGGATGCATGTCTCGGGATGCGGTCCCCCGGCGATGAGGAAGCTGGCGTAGGGATGCGTGATCTTGAAGGGCACGCTCGTGAGCGTGCCTTGCGGCTGATCGCCGTTGCGCTCATAGGTGCCGGCCCAGAAGCGGCCGACATGTTGGCTGCGCATATCCTGACGGCGGGCAAATACCGTGTCGCCGTCGATCGGCTGGCCGGCGAAGGCATCGCCTTCCATCTGCCAGTCGGCGAGGGTACCTGTTTCAAAGCCGAAGTTCAGCGGCTTGTCGTCGGCGCCTGTGGGCACGACGCCGTCGCGATTCTCATCGGCCGCCAATCCGAACGAGCCCGCACCGAAGCAGGCAGTCCAGCCGATCAAGAGCCACCGGCAGTGCGCCGCACGCATCGACCCACGAAGGAGCGAGAACCTCATCAGATTGTTTCCGCCTTGGAACGCGAGGGATGACCTATTGAAGCCGGTCGTTGAGCGGCCGCCGGCGCGGCCCGCGTGCGAACGCCCGAGTTCCGCCATATTACCTCGCGCCCAAACAGAAATCGACCGCCGACGGTCGACCTAGCTCACCTGTCCAGGGAAGCCCAAGAGATAGGTGACCCGCCCCCACTCGAACCCTCTCTCGGCGATCCGGAGGGAGAGGGAATCATGGGCCGTTACTCTCAGACCGGGATTACGTGAACCAGCGATAGAGATGGCTTTTCTGTCGAATCGACGGGCCGGAACACGGCCCCACGCCGGGTTTCCGCCTGTGCGGCACGCGCCGGAACGCCCTTAGAATCAGGAAGCCGTTGGAGTGACTTTGCTCAGACAGCCAAGCAATCTACTTCCCCGCAGTACGTCGGCGACAGATCGCCACTACGTCTGGGCAAACGGTTCGGCTGGCGATGTGGTCCCGAGAAAATAGTAACGGGCCGCGCCTTCCATCATTTCAAGTTCGTAGATGGCGATGCTCGTGGTCCGCACCGGTTCGGTGGCGGGCAGTCCCGACAACATACGGAAGATGTTGCGATTCACGGGGAGCGCAACCGTGTCGGCCAACTCCTCGGCGGATGGAACACCTTGTCGATGCCCATCATAAGGGCCACCGATGAACTCGACTCGGTCTTTCGCTGACATGTTGGTTATCCTCCGCCTGCTCGTTGCTCGCCCTGCCTCAATCCGACCAAGGCAATTCTGGCCTTAACAGGTAGCACATCGCGTGCCGATTACCCTCTATCGCGCCTTGTGAACCAGGAAGCTTTCTTCGCCGCGGGTCAGATAGATGGCTTCTTCGCCCAGGTCATTGCACATGCGGCGGAGGAACCCGACCAGCCGTTCGAAATCGACCTCGGCTCCGAACGACACCTCGAAGCGTTCTAGCACGTCGTGCGACATGCGGCCGCGGTCGTCTACCCAAAAGCCCTTCACCAACGACGGCGAGTGTGTGTAGGCCCGGAAATGTTCGATCAGGAACTGGTGAATGGTCCCGCGTGGCGAGGGGCCATCGGGCGACGGCGCGTCGAGCTTATGCGCTGGTATGTAGAACGCCGTCATCTTGCCCAGCGGCGTCAGCGACTCGTCCACGTGGAAGGCCCTCCGTCATGCGCCTCCGTATGTTGCAAACCGCGAACCGTGAACGTCGGGTCGCCAGCGAGCCAGGGCCTACCTGTCCGCCGAACGACCGTCTAGGCATTATAGAACTCGGTACTCGCCACCAGGTCGGTCGTTAGCGATTGGACCGTCGCTCCGTTCTGGAAGGCCGTGAGCCAATAGTTAAGCGCCGTCGGATCGACGGCGCGGCCCAGATATTGCTCGTATACCGAGTTGATCAGGATAGTGCGGTACTCGGTCGACATCAAAAACATGTCGGCGACTTCCATGGGCGTGACCCCGGCGTTCACCGCCGCGACCCAGTAATTGAACTCGGTGACCGAGGGAAGCCGGTCGAGCAGTACGCTGTAAACGTTCGAGACAAAGCCGTTGACCGTGCCCGACAGCGCGAGGAACTCGTTCGACGAGATGATCTGCGCCAACACCGTGTCCGCACTGACACCGGCTTCCAATTCGCCCACGAAGTAGCTGAGCGCCGTCGAATCGGCGTTGCGCTGGAGCACTTGCTGGAAGTAACCGTTCACCAGCCGCGAATAGTATTCGCCGGTCTGTACAAAGGCGTCGGTCACTTCGGCACGGGTCATGCCCGCGGAGAGTTGCCCGACCCAGTAGTTCACTTCCGATTCGCTTTCTCCGCCAGCAGGTCGTCCCAGTACGGCCGTGTAGAGATTGGTTACCCAGCGGTAATCGAGGCTCTCGATGGTCACCGTGGCGGGGTTGGTCGCCTCGCTCGACCCATCGGTGGCGTTGACGGTGAACGTGTCCTTACCATCGAAGCCGGCATCGGGCGTGTAGGTGAACGAGCCGTCTGCATTGAGCGTCAAGGTACCGTGCGATGGCCCGCTGACGAGCACCGCGGTGAGCGTCGTTCCGGGCGCCGAGGTAGCACCCGTGAGCACGCCGGGCGCGGCCACGGTCAATGGCTGGCCGGCTGTGAAATTGAACGTGTTGTCGGCAACGGTCGGCTTCGGGGCGGGAATCGGCGCCGCAAAGAGCGAGACACCGTGGAGTCCATCATTGGCCGACGCGAACAGGTTGTCGCCGGCGGCGGTGAGGAACATCGGATTCGAACTGGCCGATCCGTGGGCGATGTCGGCGAGCAGGGTCGTGCCGACCGCGGTGCCGTCGCTCTGCCACAATTCGAAGCCATGGACGCCGTCGTTGGCCGTGAAGAACAAATAGCCGTTCGCGGCGGTCAGATTGTCGGGCGTCGAACCGACGCTGCCGCTGTTCAGGGCCACCACCATGGTCGTACCGGCGGCGGTGCCGTCGCTGCGCCAGAGTTGCGTTCCATTCACGCCGTCGTTGGCCCGGAAGTAGAGTACTCCGTCCAGATCGGTCAGATCGGCCGGATAAGAACTGGCTGCCGGTGAGGTGGTGTTGATGTCGCTCACCATCGTGGTGCCGGCGGCCGTGCCATCGCTCTTCCAAAGCTGGACGCCATGCGTGCCGTCGTTGGCGGCGAAAAAGACCTCCCCGTTGACATTTGTCAGATAGGACGGGTTCGAGCCGGTCGTGCCGGTACCGATCGGAGTCACCAGCGTGGTGCCAGACGCCGTGCCGTCGCTCTTCCAAAGCTGGTTCCCATACAGGCCGCTGTACCCGGCGTAATAGAGTGTGCCGTTGACGTTGGTCAGGTAGGTGGGCGACGCGCCGATGCTGCCGTTCGTGATGCTGTTGACTTGGTGGGTGCCGTTCGCCGCGCCGTTCGTCACGTAGAGCTGCACGCCCGAGGTGCCCGCATTCGCCGTAAAGAAGATGTTGCTGCCCGCCGCCGTGAGCTGCGAGGGGTTCGCCGTGCCGGTCGTGGGCTTCAGGTCGCTGATCATCACGGTGCCGGGCGTGGTGCCGTCGCTGGTCCAGACCTGGTTGCCGTCGGTGCCGTCGTTGGCCACAAAATAGATCTTGTCGTTGGCGGTGATTATGTCGGTGGGCGATATGCCGCCGTTCGCCGCGTTGAGATCGGTAATCATGACGGTTCCGGCCGTCGTACCATCGCTGCGCCAGAGCTGCACTCCGTCCGTGCCGTCGTTGGCGGCGAAGTAGACGTAGGTACCGGCCGCCACCAAGTCAGTCGGATTGGAACTGTTCGGTGTCGAGACGCCGCCGACCACGGTCGAGCCGGGGTTGATGTCTTTGACGAGCGCCGTCCCACCGGGGGTACCGTCGCTCTTCCAGAGTTCCACGCCATCCGTCCCATCATCGGCGGCAAACAGCACCTGCCCGCCCACGGCCGCCAGATTGGTTGGATTGGCGTTGCCGTAGTAGTTGATCGGCAGATAGGTCGCCGACAAGAGGCTGCGGTCTTCGAGCATCTCGATTTCGTGCCCGAGTCGCCCCCCCTTGGTGTAGGCCGATCGACCGGCCCGGCGGCGCAACTGTTTTCCGAACCGGTTGGTTAGGCGGCGGATGAACGATTCCGGCGGCATGACCGATTTTCCTTCTTTTTTCCAGCCTCTTTGCGCAGGTCCCCCACAGGCTGCGACCGAAGCGGCAGCCTTTATGCACGTATCGTCTTCGGCAACATCGGCACATCAGAATTTCGCGACGCAGGCGATAAAGTCGGTAAGGCCGGTTGTGTGGTACGTCGGCACGTGTGATGCAATTCGGTCTACCATGACAGATCCGGGACAAGATCCTAATGGCGGCCCGAGTGCGGTTTCGGCCGCCTCGATGTCGCCGAGCTTGGTGGATCGTTTCGTCGAGCGCGATGCCGAAGCTTGGAAGCGGGTTGTGCGTCTCTTCTATCCGCTGGTACGTGGTTGGTGCCAACGCGGCGGCCTGGGGACCAGACGATGCCGCCGATGTGTGAGCTTGTGGACGCTCGGGATTTACTCTCCAGCGACCAGTCAGGCTCGCTGAGTTTGAGCTGTTCTTCCCCTGGTGGCGACGGTTCGCAGCCCAGAAACCGGAAAGGCCGTCACGACTACCAGGGGGCGAAATCTGTCAGATGGCAAATCTCCCCAGTCGGGTCACGTTTCTTATTCGAAGATTCCGGCAGGTCGAAAGGTCATCGCCATTTGAAAAAAGACGGTTCGTTGACCATGCCCGACGCTCGGCTTAAAGTACAGACTCGGTCTTCTTGCGTGACCGATGTGCCGGTCGCGTTACCCCTTCACCCCGGACTGGAACGGATATCGGATGTTGGCCAAGCGCGTCATTCCCTGTCTCGACGTCGACCGGGGGCGGGTGGTCAAAGGGACGAATTTCGTCCGGCTGCGGGATGCGGGTGACCCCGTCGAGGTGGCCGCGCGCTACGAGGCGGAAGGAGCCGATGAGTTGGTATTTCTGGATATCACGGCGAGCCACGAAGGCCGGGCCATCATGCTCGACGTCGTACGCCGCACCGCCGATGTGATTTTCATGCCGCTCTGCGTGGGCGGCGGCATCCGTACGGTCGACGACATTCGGCAGCTCCTCAATGCAGGCTGCGACAAGGTGTCGATCAATTCGGCGGCGCCGCGCCGCCCCGAATTCGTCGCCGAGGCCGCCCGGCGGTTCGGCAGCCAGTGCATCGTGGTGAATATCGATCCCAAGCGGGTCATCCGAGACGGCCGCGAAGTGTGGGAGGTGCACATCAACGGCGGACGTGTCGGCACGGGTTTGGAGGCGGTGCCCTGGGCACGCGAGGTGGAGCGGCTGGGAGCCGGCGAGATCGTGCTCACCTCGATGGATGCCGACGGGACGAAAAATGGGTACGATTTGGAGATAACGGCGGCGGTGAGCGCGGCGGTGTCGATCCCCGTGGTGGCCAGCGGCGGAGCCGGACGCCCCGAACACCTGGCCGATGCGATCGAGCTCGGAAAGGCCGACGCGGCGCTCGCGGCCAGCATTTTCCATTTTGGCGAGTTTACGATTCAGCAGACGAAACAGGTGATGGCCGCGCGCGGTATTCCCGTGCGGTCGATCGCCGCTTGATCGACTAGACGGAGGAAGAGGTTATGGCAACCGCGACGGCGGCTCCGGTGACCCCGAGCAATGACGCTCTGGCGGCGAAGTTCGTCAAACAGCACGTCGAACTGGAGATCGACAAGCTGTTTCGGGCGTTGGTGAAACTGAAGGGGAGCGATCTGCACATGAAGGTCGGCCGCGCGCCGATCGTCCGCGTCAACGGCACCCTGCGGCCACTCGATCGCGGCCCGATCGACGACGAGGAGATGGTACGGCTGATCTTCCCCATGTTCACCGACCGCAACCGCAAAATCTTCGAGGAAACCGGGGGGGCCGACTTCGCCCACACCACCGACGTGGACGGCGTCAAATGGCGATTCCGCGTCAATGTGTTGCAGCAACTCGGCCACGTGGGGCTGGTCGCCCGCCGCGTGAACCAGTTCATTCCGCCCTTCGAGGGGCTGAACCTGCCGCCGGTGATGGAATCGCTCTGCAAATGGGACCAGGGGATGGTGCTACTGGCAGGCGTGACCGGTTCGGGCAAGAGCACCACCATCGCCTCGATGCTCAACTGGATCAACCAGAACTACCGCAAGCATATTCTGACACTCGAAGACCCGATCGAGTTCGTCTTCACCGAAGACAAGTGCCTGATCAACCAGCGCGAGATCGGCATGGACGTGAAGGATTTCGGCATCGGTATGAAGCATGCCGTGCGCGAAGATCCCGACGTGATGCTGGTGGGCGAAATGCGAGATGAAGAGACGTTCTTGACGGCCATTCACGCGGCGGAGACTGGGCACCTCGTGTTCGGTACGATCCACGCCTCGGGTGCCCCTTCGACGATCGGCCGCATCCTCGACCTCTTCCCGCAATCGATGCACCCGGCATTGCGTAGCGCGATCGCCATGAACATGAAGGCGATCGTCGGCCAGAAGCTGTTGCCCTCGATCAAGCCGGGAGTGGGCCGAGTGCCGACCGTGGAGATCATGGTCTTCAACTCCATCATCCGCAAGCTGGTGCTGGAGGAGAAGGACGAGAAACTGGCCGACGCGATCCGCATGTGCGAGAAGGAGGGAATGCAGGATTTCACGATGAGTCTGAAGAGCCTGGTCGATCTGGACCTGATTGACCGCGCCACGGCATTTGAGGTAGCACCGAACGTCGACGCTCTGCGCATGGCGCTGAAGGGCATCGAGGTGCGGGCGCCCGGGATTCTGTGATGCGCGGTTTGTCGAAATTCGTCACGGCGGGCCTCGTCTGCTGTTGTTTATTCACCACGCCGGTGCTGGGCCAGGCTCCGCCGGCAGGCCAAATGATGCCGCCGCCACCAGCGGGACCGGCGGCCGGGGCGTCACAGGGCGACGGCGGCTTCTACGGCAAGTTCTCTCCGTCGGCGTCGAACGACCTCCTAAAGGCGGCGATCGGCATCGGCGTGATCGTCTATCTTTTCGCGCAGTTCATTTTCTATCTGGTGCTCTATATCTGCTGGCTCAGCGCGACCGATTGGGTGAACCGCGACCGCTTCTTCCGCAAGCAGAACCGGCTCTGGAATGTGGCCATGTTCCTGCCGTTTGCGCTCTTCTTTCCCGTGTCGTTTTTCTTGTGTTCTCTACCATTTTCCGCGGCTACGTTGAGCGTCAGTTTTTGGATCGGTTTTGCAGTCCAATTTCTCACCTTCTTGGTGCCCTTCATCATCTACTGCGTCAAGCACAATCAGCAGGTCGCCATCGAAGATAAGGTCTTCACGTCGGCTCATATCCGGCGTTGGACGGCTCAGCGGCTGCAAAACATCGGCATCAAGGTCCGCTCCGAGCAGCTCACGGCCGACGACATCGGTCCTCCGATCAAGCTCACCGCCCGCGGCGGCGCCAGCGAGCGCGACGACAACGTCAACCTGCTCACGGCGCGGCAGGCGCCCGGCTTCTTGCCCGCGCGTGAATTGCTGGCCCAGGCGCTCGACAACCGGGCCGACTCGATCATGCTCGACTACACCCAGCAATCGGTCTCGGTGCGGTTCCAGGTCGACGGCGTGTGGCATCCGGGAGAAAACCTGGAGCGCGAGCCGGGAGACATGCTGTTGGCCGTGCTCAAGGTGCTCTGCGCCTTGAACCCGAACGAACGACGGGCGCGTCAGCAGGGTAAATTCGGCGCGGAATACCAAGGCAAGAAGCACGCCCCTCGCTTAATGAGCCAGGGGACGCAGACCGGCGAGCGGGTGCTGATCCAGTTCCCCGATCCCGATGTGCGCAAGAGGCGGCCGCTCGACCTGGGCATGCGCGAGAAGATGTGGAACGAGTTGAAGCCGGTGCTCGAATCAAAGACGGGCATGGTGGTCATTTCCGCACCGCCAGGCGCCGGACTGACCAGCCTGACGCATGCGATCATCAGCAGCATGGACCGCTATACACGCGGATTCGTATGCGTCGAAGACGAGGCGTCGAAGGACGTCGAGATCGAGAACGTACCGGTCACGACGTTCAACGGTGCGGGCGGCGAATCACCGCTCACCGTGTTGCCCAAGATGCTCCGCGAATATCCGGACGTACTCGTCGTGCCCGACATGAGAGATGCCGAGAGCGCCGAGCTGTTGTGCGATCAGACGGGACTCGACCGGACCGTGATCACCTTCGCCAGAGCCAAGGAGGTGGCCGAAGCCCTATTGCGCGTGATGATGCTCAAGATGCCGCCGGCAAAATACGCCGGCGCCCTCAAGGCGGCCATCAACATGCGTCTCGTGCGAAAGTTGTGCGATAAGTGCAAGGAAGCGTATGCTCCGCCACCGCAGCTTCTGCAACAACTGGGCATTCCCCAAGGGCGCATCGAGGCGCTGTATCGGCCGCCCACGCCCAATCCCGAGCAGCCCCAAGAACCCTGCCAACATTGTCGCGGCATCGGCTATTACGGACGCACGGGCATCTTCGAGATGTTGGTCGTCGACGACCTGGTGCGTGAAACGCTGCAAAAGAAGCCGCAGGTCGAAACGGTACGCCAGGCCGCCCGCAAGGCTGGCATGCGCACGCTGCAAGAGGAAGGCCTGTTGCTCGTCGTGACGGGCGTCACCTCGCTCCCCGAGTTGCAGCGGGCGCTCAAAGAAACCTAAGCCGGCTTGGCCCGCGGGTTCTTATGCGGCGTCTTGGCCCGAATAGGCGTTGGCCATAACAGGCTTACAAAGCCTCGAAGCCGCAGCGCCATGGCCAAACAACGGCTGTAAGACTCTGAATCGCTGGAGCTCGATCCGGTTTTGCCAATGGCTCAAGAATGCTGGGACCGTCTCCGGTCGGCATTTATTTGACCGCCAGCACCATCGTGTAGACCGGCATCGAGAAGCACATCAAGAGGAAGGCGATCCCACACACACAGAAGAAGCTGCCGATCATGTTCATGACCGGATGGAACGCGACTTTGACCGTCGACAGCCGATCGGTGATCGTCTGTATTATGGCCAAAGAAATCAGAAAACAGAGCCAAAAACTCCCTAAGAGCACCGCCGGCATCGTGTATGGGTCTTCTGGCGAAGGGGCCTCCGGGCTCACTCCGGCGGCAACAGCAATGCTGAACAGGAGGAGCCCGGTTAATAAGGTGCCGAATGCGGCAATATACGCATTCATGCAGCGGATGGCGTTGTTCCACAGACCATCCTTCATGCATCCGCCGAGGAACCACAAAAACACGAAGGCCACCCCTACCCAGTGGATGATCCCTATTACATTTGTAGCGTTCATGTCGGGCCGTTTCGCAGAGAGGACCAGCCGCGGATCCCAACGATAGGCGGCGGGAAAGGGAAAGTCACGCCGCTTCTTCGTCGACCGCCTTCTTCGGCTTTTCGGTTCGCTTCGTCGGCCGAGAAAGGATAGCGACGGCGAACGCGGCGAGTACCCAATTGACCGTGAACATGGCCGCCACCTGCCACGGCATTTCACCAGCAGGAATGCCGTTGGGCGGCTGCGCTGATGCGGATGTGGCGGGCAATAGAACGATCGCCGCCACGACGGCGCAATTAGAAAAACCGCGCTTCAATGAGGAGTATCGTGCCATTGTTGGTTCTACTAACCGAGCGTCGCTAGGGAATACGATCGAAGCAGGCGCCCCGCAAAGTGCCGCGCCTACCTGCCATGTTAATCGGCGGCACCGAAAGAGTCGCCCCCCGCGTCCACGCCGTCCGCGGCCAGATCGGAGCCGCCATCGGAGAGGCTGGCGCTGCCGGCCGTGAGCGGCTGCCGGCCACGAAAACCGGCTTCCAGGTCGTGCCAATGCAAGACTTCCGCTTCGCCCAGCTTCCAGCAAAGATACACAGCCCGACCGTCCATCACAGCCGGAAAATCGATCAATCCTTCCGGCCCGTTCTTCGGCTCGACGCCCAACTCGCGCAGCTCTTCGACATAGGCTTGCAGCCGGTCGGTGTCTCGTTCGAGTTCTTCCTGGACCTGCACCAATTCCTCGCCGTAGAGATCGCGCTTGTCGCGTTCGCGGCCCTTGAGCAGCAGCGATAGACGTTCGCGCCGATCAATCACATCGCGCGACAGTTCGGCCAGATCACGGGTGATCGCCCGTACCAGCGGCAAAGCCGCGTTTGCCTGTTCGACGGTGAATACCTTGCGATTCTTCCAAGGATTGCCACTCATATCTGCCTACCTCCGGTACCACCCCTCTCTTCTCACCAAGCATCCCGCCACGACGCCTGCGGCCGGCTAGAACATGCACCCCGCTCCTTATTATTGATTGGGCCCGCCATGGACCGGTTCGGCGATGACCTTCGATCCGGCCACCGCCGTCGGATTCAACGTGGCGCGACCCCAGGCCACGTCCACCGGCAAACGCGAAAAATCGACGATGCATCCGTCACGGCTATAGCAGCTCAGGTCGTGCGTGGCCCCCATGAAAATGCAATCGACGGGGCAGGGTTCGACACACAGCGCGCAGAACATGCACTTCGTGTAGTCGATCGTGAAGCCGGTGACACGGAAGCCCTTGCCCTGCGTCACACGTTCCTTACCGATGTAGATGCAATCGACTGGGCAGGCCTTGGCACACTGGTCGCAGGCGATGCACGTCGTCAGGTCGTAACGGTGAAACCCCCGATACCGCGGCGCCACGGGCACAGGCAATTCGGGATATTCGAAATGTTCGGTGAACGTCTTGCGCTGGGGATCGTAGGTCTTGAGCCAGTAACGCAGCGTGACCCACATTCCCTGCGCGACGGTGACCACTGCGTCGCGAATATCACGTAACCATTGCAGCATGTATTGCCGTCCCTGTGGACAATCGAAGGAAGAAAACTGAAAGAAAAGACGAATAAACGCCGCGACGGTCCGCGGTCGCATGTTGAAATTATAGACGTCGCGCTTCAAGCCGCAAGGCTGCGAAAGAAGACCTGTTTGTTGTGAGCCGGACCGTGAAAGCGCGGTCGCCACTGGGGGATTTGCTCGCCGAGCTTCGCCCGGCACATCATGCGCAGATCTGTCTGATGACGGTCCAACTGCTGTCAGCGCAGGCGTGGCCACGACCGATCCGCACCACGCGCGTTCTTCGTGCCATGCCCGCCCGAAAGAGCCAGTCGGCCGTTTGGGTGCCACCGAAAAACCTGGCAATTCTTGTTCGAAGTGCGGCGCGTCCAGCGCATTATTTAGAAAAACACGCTCACGTAGCGATCGCATCGCTCGCTCTCCGTCCGACGTCAGGACGCGCTTTTGTCCGCAGCACCAAATGCCTCGAACGAATCGGAAAGCCACGCCGTAACCAGCTATGAAACAAAGGTTTACGGTGAACAGCGAGTGGTTCCCAGCCGTTGTCGCTTTTTTTGGCGGGGCCGCCTGCCGGTGACGGGGTGCGTAACGAATTGCATGCCAGATGGCTCAAAACCTGGGCCAAGACCGGCCAGGATGGCGTCTTGCGAACTTGACTCCCGGTTGCTAGCACGTAAAGTGAATTGAGGAAGCTTCCTGCGCGCCCGTCAAGGGCAGGATGCCTACCGCACGGCGCGGCATCGATTGACGCTTCGCCAGACAGACCAGTTGTTCGCCCTTTTGAGGTCCAAGGAGGACGCTCCCTAAGGAAGGCCTAGACAAGAAGCGAAGGAAAACAGGCGATGTTGGTTTTATCTCGTAAGAAGAACGAAAGCATTGTTATCAACAACGACATCACGATTGTCGTTGTTGAAATCCGTGGCGACAAGGTGCGCCTGGGTGTGGAAGCGCCCAAGGAAGTACCTGTGCATCGCCGGGAAGTCTACGACGCCATTCATCGAGCGACGAGTGGTGCGAATGGTACGACAGGCAACGCCGCGGGCGGTGCAGCCGCCGGCGCCGATGCTGCCAGCGAAACTCCCTCCAGCTAGCCTATCTTGGCGAACCTGCGCCCTGTGGTCTGAGGGCGTGTTTCTCTGTCGTCGTGGCTGCACGTAATCGATCGGCCACTTGACGACCCGCACCTTCGACCATTATACACCCGACTGCGACCGGCTCTGTTCGTCAGAGTCATCCGGCCCCGTCGTCTAGCCAGGTCTAGGACACAGGCCTTTCACGCCTGCAACACGGGTTCAAATCCCGTCGGGGTCATTTTCGTTCAGAACCTTGCCGAAAACGGCGAGGAGGCGGAGGGCCTCTGCTACGGCGAGTCGGTCATCTTGTCATCGCTTCGGCCTCCAACTGTGCCAACATCTGCTTGAGCTGCGGCAGGATTTCGTGCACGGCCTGCTCACCCGTCTCGGCGAGTTCCGCGGCGCGACTGAAATCGGCGAACTGGTAAGCAGATGCATCGGGCGTGATCAACAAATCGAACGCCGTGGAACGTAGTGCCGTTGTACCAAACGCCTGCACCTCGGTTACGCGTAACAACGTTTCCAGAATGCCCGGCCGTTTTCTGGCCGAGCGGCCGGCGAAATCGGCCGGCAGCTTCGCGACCACATCGATGCCGACGACAAAATCGGCCCCGCGTTCGGGCAACACGTCGCCGGGCAGGTTGTTGAGCACGCCGCCATCGACGAGGGCCATGCCGTCGCGCAGGATGGGCCGCGAAAGATAGGGCAGGTTGATGCTCTCCATGATGGCATCGATCGCGTCGCCCCGATCGCGCACGACCTGCACTCCCGCGATCAGATCGACCGCCAGCACATACAAGGGAAGCGGTAGCTGCTCCAATCGGGTGTCGCCCAGATAGGGCCGCAGCATCGACTCCCACGCCGCCCGGCGAAAGTTGGCCCACAGGTACCAGCGCAGGCCCCCGGGAACGGCGCGAAACAACCGGGCCGGCGTGAGCACCTTCTTCAACTCCGCGAGCGCCACATCCGGCCGCCATCCGCCGCAGTAGGCCAGGCCCATCAATGCACCAGAGCTTGTACCGGCGACCAGATCGAAGTGGATCCCCTCCCGATCAAGGGCCCGCAACGCGCCCAAATGCGCCAGCCCACGAGCGGCACCGCCGCCGAGCGCCACGCCCAGCCGCGTGCCACGCAAGTGCCTCACCAGCCGTTCGATCGATTGGCGTTGGCGCCAAGACGTGCGATGCGGATCGTCGTCCAGGAAAACCTTGAAATCGAGACGCGCGATGGGCAGGTCGACGGGCAGCCTGGGCGAAAACCGTTCGTCCTTGCGCAGGATCCAAACCCAATGGGTCCTGGCCGCCAGGTGGGGGGCGGCGGCAGCCAATGCGCGCAATTTCTCAATCGCTCCCTCGGCATACCGCGACTCGCAGAGCCACCAGACCTCTTCGCAGGGCGAGAGCAACTCCGCCAGTTCGCCCGGCGGTACGGCCGGCACCACATCGAGCAGCACCCGCGTGTGATGTTCCGCGACCTGTTGAATGCGCTGCCGTACGCGGGTCACGCGCTCGTGCCCAGCCAAGTCGCTCGGCACGGGTTCGACAAGGTAGCTAACGCCCTTCTGCCAGGGCTCGGGCCGGTCGGTGATCACTTCGACCGCCTCGGCGCGGGCAGCGAGGGCCGTGGCAAGGTGCGAGGCGAGCATCCGCGTGCGGGCCGAGGTATTGACGAGCCCGACGACGGTCGGCCGTTCTCGTCGTCGTCGGCGAGTCAGCTCCTGTCGCAGCCGGCCGACGAGTGCCCGCCCCAGGTTGGCGGAGAACAACGGCACCTTGAGGAGCAACTCGTGAAAACGATCCCGGTCGAGTTCGAACAACTCGGTATCGACGACCGCGGTGACGGTGACAGAGCGCGTTTTGTCGCCGAGCAACACCATGTCGCCGAAATGGTCGCCACGTCCCAGGTAGGCCAACAGACGAGGCGACGGGCGTTGGCTGGCGACGGTGACGCGCACGCGGCCGTGCGCCACGATGAACATACTCTGCCCCGGCTCGCCCTCCTTCATCACGGCCTGCCCGGCCGCAAAATGCATCGGATGCAACCGATCGGCGACGAGGCGCAGCTCGGCCGCATCCAGGCCGCGGCAGAGCGGACTGCGGCGCAAGAGCTGGGCAATGTCGGCTTGCCGATCGTCGATGGTTCTCGCTCCTTCCCGCGGGGCAGGATGCCCGCGGCCCGCGATCGTGTCAAGTCGAAGCGATTGCCGCCCGTGTCACGGTCGCCGATAATCGCACTTATGAGTGATGCGGCCAAACCGGCCTACGATGCCCTGCTGATCGTCTCGTTCGGCGGGCCCGAACGAAGAGAGGACGTGCTCCCCTTCTTGGAAAACGTGCTGCGTGGCAAGCTCGTGCCCCGCGCGCGGATGCTCGAAGTCGCCGAGCACTACTACCACTTCGGCGGCAAGAGCCCGATCAACGACCAGAACCGCGCCTTGATCGAGGCGCTGCGAACCAAGCTCGTCGCCGAGGGTCCCGAGCTGCCGATCTACTTCGGTAACCGCAATTGGCATCCGCTCTTGCCGGAGACGCTGGCCAAGATGGCCGACGATGGCGTGCATCGCGCTCTGGCATTCTTCACCTCCGCCTTCAGCTCCTATTCGGGCTGCCGGCAGTATCGCGAGAACGTCGCCGATGCCCAGCGCGAAGTCGGTGCACGCGCTCCGCACATCGACAAGCTGCGCGGATTCTTCAACCACCCCGGTTTCTTGGCGGCCGTGAGTGATCGGGTCGGCGAGGCGATCGACCGCGTGCCGGCTGCCCACCGTCCGACGACCCGCTTGATCTACACGGCCCACAGCATTTCGCGCACGATGGCCGATAATTGCCGATACGAAGCGCAGCTTGCCGAAGCCTGCCGGTTGGTTTCCCTGTCGCTCGGCCGCGACGATTGGCGGTTGGCCTATCAGAGCCGGAGCGGCCCTCCGTCGCAACCTTGGCTGGGTCCCGACATCGGCGATGAACTGCGGCGAGCGGCGGACGAAGGAATCCGCGCCGTGGTCGTCGAGCCGATCGGCTTCCTCTCGGACCACTTGGAGGTGGCCTACGATCTCGACACCGAGGCTCAGGCGCTCGCAGGGGAGTTGGGCTTGCACATGGTTCGCGCTGCCACGGTCGGCACACATCCGCGTTTCGTCGCCATGATCCGCGAATTGGTACTCGAACGACTCACGTCCGGCTCGACGCGGCAGACGCTAGGCCGACTGCCGCCCTGCGCGGATGTCTGCCCCGCGGACTGCTGCTTACCGCCGACAAGGCCCATGGAAGGTCAACGTCCCACCTAGGACATTCGTCGCAGGGCCGGTTGCTAATTTCCCCATTCCGCAGCAGATAGGCCCCCAGCGTAAAGGCTTGGAATACAATGGCTTATGGGGACACATCGTATTCCGCGGATTTCTTTGAGTACATTTCGGCCTTTTCCGCGCTTATCCGAATAATGGCGAACGAACCGGCTTCCATGGGCGCAGCCGCCCCGCCAGGGCCCGAGGCGGCGAAGGGCGAGCCGCCCAAGCTTGCCGGGGCACCCTCGTTGTGGGAATTGGACGTGGCCCGGATCGTTCGCGAACACCAATCGGGCGTCTGGCGTTACCTGCGAGTGCTGGGCTGTCCGGCGGCCGAAGCCGAAGATTTGACCCAAGAAACCTTCCTGGCAGTGTTGACCAAGCCGTTTCAAGATTACAACCGGCAAGCGACGGCGGCCTACCTGCGGCAGGTCGCCCGCAACCTGTTCATCTCCGGCCGCCGCCGGTCGGTGCCCATTGCCGAATTGGATGAAGCGGAAGCGGCCTGGTCGCGTTGGGCGGGTAAGGACGACGGTCAGGAACTGTTAGCCGCCTTGCGATCTTGCTTGCAAACGCTGACGGAACGCGCCCGACAGGCGCTCGACCTGCGCTTCGCGCAACAAGCTTCGCGCGCCGACATCGCCGCGGCTATCGGCTTGAGCGAGGATGGCGCGAAGAACGTCCTGCAGAGGGCCAAACAGCACCTTCGTGAATGCGTTGAACGGACGCTCACGAGCGAAAGGCGGGGCACATGAACGACCGCTTGCTGGATGCGTTCTTGGAGGAAGCCTGTGGAGGTGCTCAGCCTCCCGACCTGACAGACAAGGTTTTGGCCGCGCTCGCGTCGCCAGGCGAGGGAGCCCGCCGGTCAACGGCGCCGGTAAGTCCTATTCCCGTGCTGGCGTGTCCGGCCGGTGCTGGTCCGGTGCTCGCCAATGCGGCACGACAGAAAGCACAAGCCACACGGGGGACGTTCGGAGGTTGGTTGCCGGTAGCGATGGCTGCATCACTGCTGCTGGCAGTGGCCGGCTATTGGATGCTCAGTCATTCGAAGACAAAAGAGTCCGTGATCGCCGAGCGGGCCGGAGAGCGCCCGCCTGTTAAGCAGCCCGCCCCGCACATAGATACGCCCTTGCTGCCTGATAGTGCTCAGGTGGTGGCCGACGAGAGGTCGTCCTCCGATGAACGGCCGTCGCCGATCGCGGAGAAGGTCGTCAGCAGCGATGCCGGCGTTGGGCGGCAAGGCAATTCGCCTGCCGAAAAACTCCCCGAAGGCAATGTCCCGGACGAGGAGATGCTCACCCCGCGTGAGCAGCCCACCACTGTCGCTGAAAACCGTATCTCTCCGCCCATCGGCGAGTTCGACTCTAGCACGGCCGGCGATGCCGTTGCCGCCACCTCGCTGCCGAGTGCTCTCTCGACGTCGGCCACGACCGATGCCCAGGTGACGGCCTACATCAATGCGGTTCTGAAGAGTCACTGGAGCGATGCAGGGGTTCGCCCGTCGCCGGCCGCCACGGAGTCGGAATGGTGTCGACGCGTCTATTTAGACTGCATCGGCCGCATCCCGACCGTCGAAGAGTTGGAAGTTTTCCTGATTGACAACCGGCGCGACAAACGACGCAAGCTGGTGGAGCGATTGCTCGATGACGACCTGTACCTCGAGACGTACGCTCGGTTCTGGACGACGCTCTGGACCAACATCTTGATCGGCCGCACCGGGGGGATGGAGCCCGACAGTCCCGTCTACCGCGAAGGGTTGCAGCAGTTCCTCCGCCGTTCGTTTCTGACCAATAAGCCGTACAACCAGTTCGTCTACGAGTTGGTCAGCGCCAAAGGCACCAACCGCCCTGTGGAAGTGGCGTCGGCCGAGGCGCCTTACAACGGGGCCGTCAATTTCTTGCTCCAGCACATGCAGGAGCGTGCTACGCCGGCCACCGCCAAGACCGCGCAGGTCTTTCTCGGCCTGCAAGTGCAATGTACGCAGTGCCATAACCATCCCTTCAACCACTGGAAACAGAGCCGCTTTTGGGAACTGAATGCGTTCTTTCGACAGGCCCGTGAAGAGCAGGTGACGACGGACGGCCAGCCCAAAGTGGTGCGGCTGCTCGACGGCGACTTTGCCGGCGAGGGGGCGAGCAGTGGGGCCGGCGACCGCTTCGCCGAGGCCGAAGTGTACTTCGAGCGCAATGGCATCTTGCAGGTCGCTTACCCGACGTTCGTCGACGGCACGGCGATCGATCCGAATGGGATGGTTTCGGTCGTCGACCGCCGCCTCGAACTGGCCCGTTTGGTAAGCCGGTCGGACGAACTCAAACAGGCGATCGTGAATCGGATGTGGGGGCACTTCTTCGGCTATGGGTTCACCAAACCGGTCGATGATTTGGGACCACATAACCCGCCTTCGCATCCGGAACTGCTGGCCCGGTTGGCCGACGAATTCGCCGGGCACGGTTACGACCTGAAACGGCTCATCCGTTGGATCACGCTGAGCGACGCCTATGCTTTGTCGAGCAAGTTCGGCCCGAAGCTGGGCAACGCGGCGGACGACCCGACCCTAGGCAACGCGCCGTTGTTTAGTCATTTCTATGTGCGGCAGATGTCGGCCGAGCAGCTCTATGAATCGCTGCTGGTGGCAACCGGAGCCCACCGCACGCTGGCCGATTACGAGGAGCAGCAAAGACTGAAGGATCGCTGGCTCGAACAGTTCGCGATCGCCTTCGGCACGGATGAAAACGACGAGGCGACCACGTTCGACGGCACGATTACCCAGACGCTGGTGATGATGAACGGTGAACTGACGCGGCAAGCCACCAACGGCGAGTCGGGCAGCTTTTTATCGCAAGTCGCCATGAAATCGGAGCGCACCGGCAAACCCGAGCGGGCCGCCGCGCTCAACGAACTCTACCTGGCGGCCTTGGCCCGGCGGCCGTCGCGGGCCGAAGTGCAGGTTGCCAACGATCTGCTCGTGGCACAGTCGGGCAATACGACGACCGCGCTGGAAGACATCTGGTGGGCCTTGTTGAACAGCAACGAGTTTATTTTGAACCACTGAGCTGAGTCATCGTTCGTGTCGGCTTCCAAACTCAAAACCTAGATCCTTACTAACCCCTTATGTGTTGAGCGGTGGCGCGGGCTTTGGATTATATTTAGAGCAGCCGACAAAACCCCGGATCGGGCTGCAGTCCGGTCACGACTCGACAAAAATCACCCCTCTAGCAGGAGAAACCTGATGTACCGCAAGTCGATGGTTCCCGCCGGCATGTCGCGTCGGCACTTCATGCAGCACCTGGCCGGAGCCTCGGCCTTGGCCTTGCCCGCGATCAATTTCACCAACAGCTTGATGGCGGCTGGCACTGAGCTGAAGAAGAAGCACAAGGCGTGCATCCTGCTCTGGATGGGCGGCGGACCGAGCACGATGGACATCTGGGATCTGAAGCCCGGTGCCAACACGGGCGGACCGTTCACGCCGATCAGCACCACGGGCGACCTGCAAATCTGCGAGCACATGCCGATGATGGCCCAGCAGATGAAGCACATGGCGGTCATCCGCTCGATGAGCACCCGCGAGGCCGACCACAACCGGGGCCGCTACTACATGCACACCGGTTATGTGCCGAGCACCACGATCGAACACCCCAGCTACGGCGCCGTGATCGCCCACGAACTGGCCGACCAGGTACCCAACTTGGAGATTCCGCCGTTCGTCTCGGTCGGCGGCGGCAGCGTCGGGCCGGGCTTCCTGGGCATGACGTACGCTCCGTTCGTGGTCGACACCAACGGCGACGTGCGGAACCTAAAGTTCGACATCGAGCAGTCGCGCCTCGAGCAGCGGTTGTTGACGCTCAACGCCATCGAGAGCAATTTTGCCAGCCAGGGGCGTGGCGATGAGCCGAAGGACCACGAGAAGATCTTGAAGAAGACCGTCTCGCTGATGACCAGCAAGCAGATGGCGGCCTTCAAGACCGACAAGGAGCCGAAGGAAGTGCTCGAGCGTTACGGCGTGATCGGCAACGCGGGCGGACGAGGGATGGGCATGGCCAACCCCGGCTTCGCCCGAGGCTGTCTGATGGCCCGCCGGCTGGTGGAAGAAGGCGTGTCGTTCGTCGAAGTCGATTTCGGCGGCTGGGACAACCACGCCAACATCTTCACGACGTTCGAGAACAAGCTGCCGCAACTCGACCGTCCGATGAGCGCGCTCATCGAAGACCTCGATCAGCGCGGCATGCTCCAGGACACCGCGGTCGTGTGGATGGGCGAGTTCAGCCGCACACCACGCATCAATGGTACGGCCGGCCGCGATCACTGGGCTCGCAGTTGGAGCGTGGTGGTGGGCGGCGGCGGCATCAAGGGTGGACAGGCGATCGGTGCCACGAACGAAGACGGCACCGAAGTGACGACCGAGCCCTACACCTCGGAAGACGTGATGGCCTCGGTGCTGAAGGGGTTGGGTGTCTCGTTGGAGAAGACGTTCACCAGCAAGAACAACCGCCCCATGAAGATCGCCAACTCCGGTCGCGTGATCAAGGAATTGTTCTCCTAAGCGAGATCGACGGCGGACCGATTGCGAAGTTTCGGCGGCCGCGGGACGTACACTCGTCCCGCGGCCGATTTCTTTTCGCTCCCCGTGAAGGGCCAAGAAGCGGGCGCGGTCAGGATGCGGCAAAATCGCTGCCCGAGCGCACGCTGGCGACGATCAAGAACAGGGCCAGCACCATCAGACCGGCCGCGCCAAAGTAGGGCAGCTCGGGCGATTGTTTGAAGAGCCGCAATCCGAAGATCGGCCCCATGATGCGCGCCAGCGACGACATGCTTTGAGCCAGGCCCAGAATTCCGCCCTGCTGCGTCGGATCGCTGCGCCGAGAAATGAGCGATTGGAGCGACGGATTGACCAACGCGAAGCCGAGCACTTCGACCGCCATGGCCGCCAGCAGCAACACGAAGTCGCTCTGTATCGTCGCCCAGGCCAAGAGCGAAAAGCCCCCCAACGCGGAGATGGCTCCGCATACCGCCATCGCACCTTCGCTGAGCCGGTCGGCCAGGCGCCGCACCAGCACGCCTTGGGCCAAGGTCAAGGTGATGCCCAGATAGGCAAAGGCAGCACAGACCACGATGATCGCAACGTCCTGCGGATTATCGTAACCCCAGGCCTTGATCGATTTGACGAACCAGCTCAGCAGGGCCGCGTCGTCGGGGCTCGAGTCATCCACCAGATGCTCGATCTGTACGGAGAGCGTCGACTCGAAGTTGGCGAACGAAAAGACCGCGATGAACGACGTGAGCAGAAGCAGGCCCACGGAAGGGGTCGCCATGGCCGCTCGCAGGGCGGAGCGATCGAACAACGTGCGTCGGGCCGTCGCCCCGTCCCCGGTCTGGAGCGACTCGGGCAGCTTGAAGATCGCCAACACCAGCGCAGTGGCCGACATGGCGGAGGCCGCGAAGCCGGGCCAGGGACTTTCGGCGATCCGCCGCCCCAGAAAGAGCGCGGCCGCGCCGATCATCGGCCCCAGCGTAAAGCCGAGCGCAAAGGCCGCACCGATGAGGGCCATTCCCTTCGCACGACTCTCTTTGCTCGTGGTATCGGCGATGTAGGCCTGTGCTGTTGAGATGGTTGCGCCAGCGATGCCGGCTCCGATGCGCGCGACAAACAACCAGGGCAAGCTGCGCAGAACGGCCGCCACACCGAACATCGCGTAGCAGACGGTCGAGGCCACCAAGCCGATGAGGATGATCGGTCGCCGGCCGAAACGGTCGGAGAGCCGGCCCCAGACCGGCAAGAACAGGAACTGCATCGCCGAGAAGCTCGACATCAAGAGGCCGATCAGCCAGCCGACCTGCCGATCGTTCAACCCATATTGCTGGGCGAAGTCCTCACCATAGATCGGCAACAACGGCAGCACGATGCCGAAGCCGAGCAAATCGATAAAGACGGTGAGAAATATGACAAGCAACGAACCTTTTCGCGGAGCGTCGGACATCACCACCTGGTCTGAATGGTCTATTCGAAAAGTGCGTAACGGTGTCCCGGCGCCTTATCCCTCACGGGCCACACGAGATGCGGCCAGCATAGAACACCATCGGCCGGCCAACAAGTATGGAGTAGGTCAACCGGCAACAGCAGATCGCTCCCTAAAAATCGGCGTTTCACGGCCGAACTTTTTTGTTCGCGACACTCCGACTTCCGGAGTTCGTCAGCCGCTTTTAGCGTTCGAGCAAACCCCGCAGCTTCGCCACCAGATCGGCCGCGCGAAATGGCTTTTGGATGAAGCCGGCCAGACTCTTCGAGGTGATGTGGCTGGTCGCTTCGTGCTCGCTGTAGCCGCTGGCCATGACGACGCGCACGCCGGCGTCGATCTCGCGCAGACGCACGAACGCCTCTTCGCCGTTCATGTGCGGCATGGTCATATCCATGAGAACGACGTCGATCTCGCCGGCATTCTGGCTGAATATGTCGACGGCCTCCGCACCGTCGCGAGCCGTGCGTACCTTGAAGCCCACGCTCTCCAGAATCGCCCGCGCAACCTTGCGCACCATTTCTTCGTCGTCGACCACCAGCACGGTGGCGTTCGCTCGCCACGAGTCGAGGGCCGGAGCCTCTTTGGCAAAGCCTCGTGGCGCTTTGACCGAAGGCGGAAACAACGCCTGGATGGTCGTACCCCGGCCGCGGACGCTCTCCAGGCAAATCGCGCCGTGATGGCCGCGCATGATGCCCAGCACGGCGGCCATGCCCAATCCGCGGCCCGTAAACTTGGTGGTAAAGAATGGATCGAAGATGCGAGCTTGCGTTTCCTCGTCCATTCCGCAGCCGTTGTCGGCCACCTCGAGGCAAACGTACAGTCCCTCGGGTACGTTCTCGTCGTGGTAGCACCGCGCCAACAACTCGGCATCGGCGACCATCGCCTTGGTTTTCAGCCGGACCTCGCCCTTTCCTGCCTCCACGGCGTCGGCCGCGTTGGTGATCAGGTTCATCACCACCTGTTGGATTTGGGCCGAATCGGCCTCGACGGCAGGTAGATCGTCGGCCAGTTCGTAGGTGAGTGTCCCTTTCTTGGCCACCGCGATCTCAAGCAGGTCCGCCATTTCCTTCACCAGGCTGGATAGATCGAGCGGCCGGACGACGAATTTCCCTCGACCCGAGTAGGCCAGCATCTGCTTGCAGAGATCGGCGGCGCGAGTCGCGGCGATCTCGATCTGACCGATGCTTTCGCGCACCGAGGCCTCGGCTGGCAATTGCAGACCGGCGAGTTCGGCATTGCCCAAGATGACCATCAGCAGATTGTTGAAGTCGTGGGCGATGCCTCCGGCCAACACGCCCAGCGTTTCGAGCTTCTGCGCATGCTGCACCTGCATTTCGAGCAGCTTCTTTTCGGTGATGTCGCGAATGATGGCCAGCCCGCCGATGATCTCTCCGCTTTCGCTGCGCAGAGGCGAGTAATGGCCTTCGAAATAGACGTCGCGATCGTCTCCGTTCGGCCGGTAACGCCGGTCCTTCGCTACTACGTTCTCGCCGGCCAGCGCCTGGCGGTAGAAGGCGTCTTCGCCAGAATCTCGCCAGAAGGGAAACACCTCGAACGCAACGCGACCCAATACCGACTGCTTGCTCAACCCGGTCAGGCGCTCCATGCCCGGGTTCCACAGCGTGTAAACGAACTCGCGGTCGAAGGCCAGAATGCCGTCGACGCTGCTGTCGATCAAGCGCTCCGAGAATTGCCGTTCGCGGCGGAGCGCGCCTTCTTGCAGCCGCCGCTCGGTCACGTCCTGGCAGGCGCAGAAGATGCGCAGCGTCTGACCGAGGTCGTCGAGCACGATGCCGCCGAACGAGACGGCCGTCCGCACCGAACCGTCGGGTCGCACGAACCGTTGCGAGAGGTTGAAGGGGCGATGGTGGCGCCGCACCGTCTCGAGTGTGGCCTGGGTCTGGTGTCGATCGTCGGGATGCAGCCGCTCCAAGAACTGTTCGAAATCGATGTCAGTACCTGGGTCGAGCCCCAGGATGCGCAGCATCTCGGCCGAACAGGTGAAGTGATTGTCGCCGATCTCCCACTCCCAACTGCCCACGTGAGCCAGCGCCTGCGCCGCCGCGAGCTGGCGTTCACTGCGGACCAAGCGCACTTGGGCCAGTCGCGACTCGGTGACATCGCGGGAATTGATCACCACGCCGTGTAGATCGGGGCGATCGAGCCAACTTCGTGCGTCCGATTCCAGAAACCGCCACGTGCCGTCCTGGTGACGAAAGCGATATTCGTTCCAACGACAGAGGCCCGGTTGGGTGACGCTCTCGCGAAACGACGCCAGCGTGCTGGGAAGGTCGCCGGGATGAACAAGCGCGAATAGGTTACGGCCGACGAGATTCTCGGGACGGTAGCCGAGCACCCGGCCGACCGAGGGGCTGACGTAGAGCATCACCCCTTCGCGATCAACGATTGTGATGAGATCGAGGGCGTTTTCGATCAGCGCCCGGAATTGCTGATCGCTGAAACGCAAGCATACTCCCGCTCCTTCATCTTTGGCGGATTTCACGGAGCGGAGCGCAAAAAGCGGCTCGTTGGACGGTTTTTTCATCGCCTCCGCACGCCCCGGCCACCGACGCCCCGGATACGCAGCAAGAACTGCTCGCCAACATCTTAAATTATAGGCGAAGCCCAATATCTAACAACCGAAGATTGCACCCTTAGGCAGCATCTCTAGAGCAACCGTGACAGGCTTCAGGGTTCGGCCAGCCGCTCTTCGGGGTATGGCGTTCGCCAGACGCCGAGCGAGCAGTTTGGGCAGTCTGGTGGGGCAATTACCGGGCCGGCGTCCGGCGTTATCTGCGCTTCTTGGGGTCGATGAATTCGCTGGCTTACCCAAGAAACGTTCTTGGCAATTTGGAGGAAGCCGTTTGTTGACACACATCGGCTGCCACCGATTGATCCCAGTAGCAGAACCAACGGCCTTATCCAAGCTGCGCCAGGCCAATATTGGCAGCCTTCTTCTGGGCCGCGGCTGCGTCGCCTTGGGCGATCGACTGATAGATCTGCTTGGCGGCGTCCTTCTGGCCGGCGCTGGCTAACTTGGCGGCCAGTCGCACGCGCGCCTTGGCGATACGCAGGCCGGCCCGCTGACCGGCCTGCTTGCCGACTGCCACGATGAGCGGATCGGAGCTCGCGTCGGCGTGGTTCGACAAGGCTTCGGCGGCTGCCAAGCGGATTTCGGGATCATTGTCGCCGGCGCAGCCCTTCAACACGTCGACCACCTGCGATCCATTCCGTCGCCCCAGCGCATTGATGGCGCCGATGCGGAACTCGATGCCGACGGCATTCAAGGCCGCATCGGCGAGAGCATCGGTCGCGGCCTGGCAGGTCATGCGATCGAGGGCGAAACGCGCCATCTCCCGCGCGTTGAAATCGTCGAGCGTTGCTTTGAGGGCGGGCACCTCCATATCGCCGGCCACTTCGCCCAGGGTTCGCCCGATGTCGCCGCGAGCTTTGGGCGAGTATTTCGGTGCGTCGCCTTTGTCGTTCTTCGCGGTCTCGGCCTTGGCCAGTTCGGCAGCCAGGGCTGCCCGTTCGCTGTCTTTGCCGGGCGCCCCGGCGGCGGCCGCCATGCCCACCAGCGCCCGCTTGGCGCGGTAGACGGTCGGCTGATCATTCGAATTCAATTGACCGGCAAGTTCTTCGACGGAGGGCATATTCTCGATTCCTTCTGCAAGTCTCGTATTCGTTGCAACGGCGGGCGTCGGTTAGACGTGCCACGGCGCCCGCATGGGCTTGCTCAGCAATAGGTTCGCCTGCTCATCGCCGACGAATTGTTCCTTCTCCGGATCCCAATTCAGCTCGCGGCCGAGCTGAATGGCCAGGTTGCCCAGATGGCAAACCGTCACCGAGCGATAGCCGACTTCGACGTCGCAGATCGGACGCTCGCGGCTCTTGATGCAATCGAGCCAATTTTCGTGGTGGTCGCGGCTGACGTAGAGCTTCGTCTGGAACGAGTCGGGGTTGAACTCTTTGACGAGCTCGTTGTACTCCTTCCAGTTCTTGTCGCCGAGCTGCATCTCAATGCGGCCACGGCTCACGAACAGCCAGCCGTCGCTACCGGTGAACTTGATGCCGTTCTCGCCCTGGCTGTGGCAGTGCAACTCGACGCCGTTGGCATAGGTGTAGTCGACGTCGAACTCGCCCGGTACGTCGTGTGGACCGTTTTCATGGTAGGTGCCGGTGCCCTTCACCTTCACCGGCCCGGAGCCATCGGCGCCGATGCCCCATTGCGCGATATCGTTGTGATGAGCACCCCAATCGGTCATCTTGCCGCCCGAGTAGTCAGAGAACCAGCGGAACTGGTAGTGACAGCGGTTTGGGCTGTAGTCGGCGTAGGGTGCCGGTCCGAGCCAGAAGTTCCAATCGAGCTCGGGCGGAGGAGTGGTCGCCGGTTGCCAGCCTCCCGAGTCGATGCCGCCGATCTGCGTATCGACGCGCTGGAGCTTGCCGATCTTGCCGTTGCGCACCAATTCGCACGCCAGGCGGAAGCGGCTGTCGCTCCGCTGCTGGCTGCCGGTTTGAAACACGGCTCCGTAGCGGCGCGCCGTCTCGACCATCTTCTTTCCTTCATCGATGGTGAGTGTGAGAGGCTTTTCGCAATAGACGTCCTTGCCCGACTCCATGGCGTAGATCGACGCCAAGGCGTGCCAGTGGTCGGGTACGGCGATCAGCACCGCGTCGATGTCTTGCCGGTCGCAAAGATCGCGAAAATCTTTGTAGATACCGACACGGCGTCCGGTCTTATCGAGCACCAACTTGGCCGCTTCTTCGCGATGGTTTCGATCGACGTCGCACACCGCCGCCATTTCGATGCGCTTGTTGGGCAACAGCTTGTTGGCCAGGTGATGTCGCAGCCCGAGATCGCCGGTGCCGATCGAGCCCACCACGACGCGGTCGCTGGGAGCGGGCCGGTCGTCCTTGGCAAAGACCGTGGCGGGCACGATCGTCGGGGCCGCGGCCAAGGCGGCCGCCGTACGGAAGAACTGTCGGCGGTCGCTGCCCGGCTTTTGGGCAGCCGGTTTTGAGGCCATTCGTTGTTGTGCCACGGGAAAACTCCCTTTTTGTCGTTGGGGGCGTGCTGGACGGGCCATGCAATAGGGGCGTTTTCAGATTTTCCCTCGCGGTAATGCCCATTTCAAGAGCCGCCGGCCTCTACGGTGAACTTGAGTATGGCAGTTGCTTTGACCATAGAGGCAGTTATAGTAACGAGTTGGGAACAGCTCTTTGCCGGCGCCCTGTCTTGGGCGGATGGCCGCACCTCGATTCTTCCAATCTCCGGGAACGGTGAAGTCGCGATGGAAGCCAAGCTCGTAGTAGTAGGCGGCAAGGCGAACAAGTCGGAAGTGAAGTTAAAACTGCCTGCCATGCTCGGTCGCGGCCGCGATGCGGATGTGACCGTGGCCCATGCGACGGTGAGCCGCCAGCACTGCTTGATCTACGAGCTCGACGGAGCGTTGGTGGTGCGCGACAACGGCTCGCTCAACGGAACCGTCGTCGACGGAGAACGGATCAAAGAATCGGTACTCAAGCCGGGACAGAGCCTCACAATCGGTCCTCTGACGTTCCGTGCCGATTACGAACACAGCGGAGAGTTTCCTGTCCTCGGCGATGCACCAAACGGAGCTGCCGAAGCGAACGGCGCGGCAAAGAATGCTCATGCTGCCACGAAACCCTCGAAGCCGGCGGTTGCCGCCAAGCCGAAGGAGCCGGCGAAACCGATCGCGCCAGCGGCCGAGATCGAGGAAGAGTTGCCCGCGGCAAAGCCTGCCAAATCGACCAGCGACGAATTCGATTTTCTCGACGAGGACGAGCCGGCGGAAGCCGGCGCAGCGAAGAGCGGCCCCAGCTTCAGCTTCTTGAACGACTCGGGCTCCAACAACCACGTTGCTGCTAACGGCAGTGCCGACCAGGAGGAAGCCGACGACGATAGTGCGGAGGTCTTCCGTATCGCTGACGATCCACCTGCCGCCGCGAAGCCGGCGGAGAAGAAGAAGGCTGCCGCGGCTCCCGCGCAGAACAAACCGGCCAGCAAGGGTGCTGCCGCCAAGGGAAACGACGAATCGGCTCTGAACGACTTCCTCAATTCGCTGGGCTTGGAAGAGTAGCCCGCATGCCGTACGGCCCCGATCGGCGGCGCAAACACGGCTTTCGGGTGAGCAACACGCTCGCGCCACAACCTGTGATGGTGCTGGCGCTGATCGCGATCCTGTTATCGCGCGGCCCTGCCGAGGATAAGCCTCCCGCCGCCGTACGCCATGTCAACCGGCTGGCGAAGGAGACCAGTCCGTATCTGCTATTGCATGCCCACAATCCGGTCGATTGGTTCGCTTGGGGCGACGAGGCGCTCGCCAAGGCCAAGACCGAGAAAAAACTCATCTTCCTGTCGGTTGGCTATTCGAGTTGTTATTGGTGCCACGTCATGGAGCGCGAGTCGTTCATGGACGACGAGATCGCGGCTTTCCTGAACAAGCACTTCGTCTGCATCAAGGTCGACCGCGAAGAGCGACCCGACGTCGACGAGATTTACATGGCCGCGTTGCACGCGCTGGGGCGGCCCGGCGGGTGGCCGTTGACGGCGTTCCTGACACCGGAAGGCAAGCCCTTCTTCGGCGGAACGTATTTCCCTCCTCGCGACAAAGAGATCACTCCGGCCGCGGAGGGTCAGCCTGCCCAGCGGGTCACCGGGTTTTTGACCTTGCTGAAGCTGGTGGTCGACCGCTGGCAGCAAGCGCCAGACGAATTGCTGACCATCGGCGACCAGATGGCCGACTACCTGAAACGCGAGTTAGGCAAGGACGCACTCGTTCCGCAAGCGGTGGAAGCCGACATCGCTGAGGCGGCCACGGCGGCGCTGGCCGATCAGTTCGATGAAGATTTCGGCGGCTTCGGTTACAGTGCCGCCAATGCCCGCCGGCCCAAGTTTCCCGAGCCGTCGAATCTGCTGTTTCTGCTCCGACGGGCATCAAAGGCAGATAGTGACGAACGGCGAATGCTGGTCGTCACACTCGAAAAAATGGCCGCCGGCGGCATCCGCGACCATGTGGGAGGCGGCTTTCACCGCTACAGCACCGATCGCTACTGGCGCGTCCCGCATTTCGAGAAAATGCTGTACGACAACGCGCAACTTGCCAGCGTGTATGCCGAGGCCTGGACACTGACCGGCCGAGACGGATTCCGCCAGGTAGCGGAAGAGCTGCTCGACTTCGTCCGCCGCGAAATGACCGACGCCTGTGGCGCCTTCTATGCAGCGATCGATGCCGAGACCGACGGTGACGAAGGCGCGTACTACGTCTGGAAGCGAGAGGAAATCGAAGGAGCGCTCACGGCGGACGAATTCGAACTGTTCGCCGACGCGTATGGCGTCGATCGCGAGCCGAACTTCGAAGGCCGGTATGTGCTTCAGCTCGCCCGTGACTTGGCCGAAACGGCCAAGCGGCACCAGCTCACCCCCGCGGCGCTGGAGGCACGTTTGAGCAAATGCCGCGAGAAGCTGCTCGCCGTGCGAAATGGACGTAAGCGGCCGTTGACCGATACCAAGATGCTCACTGGCTGGAACGGCCTGATGATTCGCGCCTTTGCCGATGCGGGCCGTATCTTCGAAGACGAATCATACTTGAATGCCGCGCGCCGTGCGGCCGACGCGGTTCTTGAGAATTTGCGCACAGCCGCCGGCCGCCTGCTGCACACGTACACCGCGGGCCAGGCCCGGCTCAACGCCTATCTCGACGACTACGCGTTCTTCATCGACGGTCTACTCGCGCTCCATGCCGCGACCAACGAGGATCGTTGGCTCAAGACTGCCGCTGAATTGGCTGACGCACAGGCCGAGCTTTTCTGGGACGATCGTTCGGGCGGATTCTTCTTCACGTCGAACGACCACGAAGCTTTGATCGCGCGCACGAAGGATCCGGTCGATTCGGCCACGCCATCCGGCAACTCGGTGTCGGCCGGTAACCTCGTTTACCTGTCACGCACAGCCGATCGTTCCGACGATCTGGCGCGGGCTGAGAAGACGGTCACGGCCTTCGCGCGATTTGCCAACCGTTCGCCGGCCGCCATGCCGCGCATGATCGCGTCGTGGCTGGCGATCACCGAGGCCAGGCAACGACAGCAACCTTCCCAGGCAGACCGCTAAGCCGGTTCGGCGTGGACCCGATTCAGACATGACTCAAGCACGCAATCCGCGCGACGAGCGTTTAGACGATCTCTGTGCTCAGCAGCCAGAACCGCCGCGGCAGTCGACCATTCCGGCGGCTCCGCCGATCTATCTGTCGTCGGTCTACCGGTGCGAGTCTCCGTCTCAGGCCGAGCAGATCCTCTCCGGTGCAGGTGCGGACCAAGGCTACGTCTACAGTCGCGATGGCCACCCGAACGCCGACATGCTGGCTCAGAAATGCGGCTCGCTGCACCAGGCCGACCGAGCGGCCGTTTGCAGTTCGGGTATGGCCGCATTGGCGCTCGCTGCCGTCAGCCTCTTGAAGAGTGGCGATCATGTCGTCATCGGCAACCAACTCTACGGCCGTAGTCTGCAACTCTTCGCGGGCGAACTGCCGCGGTTCGGCGTAGAAAGCACGGCCGTCGACACGTGCGATCTCGGTGCCACGGCGGCTGCCATGCGGCCGACGACACGGCTGGTCGTGGCCGAAACGATCACCAACCCATTGCTGCGAGTCTCGGACATAGCCGGCCTCGCCGAGCTTACCCACCGGCACGGCGCCCTGCTCTTGGTCGACAACACGCTCGCCACGCCCGTGATCTGCCGCCCGTTGCTGCTCGGTGCCGATCTCGTCGTCGAGAGCCTGACGAAGTTGATGAGCGGCCATAGTGACGTGTTGTTGGGTCTGCTCTGTGGGCGACAGGACGCATGGACGCGCGTCGTCGCGGCACAATCGACGTGGGGCTGGTCGACGAGCCCATTCGACTGTTGGTTGGCCCTACGTGGCCTGGGCACGCTGGCCTTGCGTGCCGAACGGGCCGCCGGAAATGCCGCGGCCGCCGCAGACCTTTTGCAGAAGCAGGCGAAGGTCGAGCGGGTCGAGTATCCCGGGTTGCCGAACCACCTCGATCACTCTTTGGCGGCACGACAATTCGGCGGCTGCTTCGGCAACATGGTCACTTTCGCTCTGCGCGGCGGGCTGCCGGAGGCTGAGCGGTTCATCGCGGCCGCGCGGGCCATTCCCTTCTGCCCATCGCTGGGCGACTTGAGCACGACCCTGAGCCATCCGGCATCGACCAGTCACCGATCGCTGTCCGACGAGGCCCGCCGCGCTTTGGGAATCGGCCAATCGACGATACGCCTTTCGATCGGCGTCGAATCGACCCAGGCGGTGCTAGCCGGTCTGGAAGAAGGGCTAGCGTCTGTTTGAGCCCACCGTACGCCGCGTCTAGCTGACCTGGCGGCGGCCATTTTGGGCGACGTCGACGCGGGCGGCCATTTCGTGAGCGGCCCTCACGAAGCCTGGTACGTCGAGGCCCAAATCGGCCAGCAACTCGCCGCGTTCGCCGTGCTCGATGAACCGATCGGGAATGCCCAACCGCCGAACGTGACCCGTGGAGATGCCAGCGTCGGTGGCCGCTTCGACGACCGCGCTGCCAAATCCGCCCATCAGGCACCCTTCTTCGACCGTCAGGACAAAGGAACACGACTCCAATGCGCGGAAGATCGTCTCCGTGTCCAACGGCTTGGCGAACCGAGCATTGATCACGCCCACGTCGAGTCCCTCGGTCCGCAATGCGTCGGCCGCCTTCAGGCAGGCGCCCAACAGGGTGCCGAAGACGACGAACATGCCGTCGCGACCCCACTCGATCACTTCGGCGCGGCCCGCCTCGATCGGGGCCAACGGCCGGTCGATCTTCTCGGTCGTTGCCTTCGGATAGCGAATCGACACGGGCGAGTCGTGATGTAGAGCGAAATCGAGCATCGCGGGCAAATCGTATTCGTGGCCTGGGGCGGCCACCACGATGTTGGGAAACACCCGCATATAACCGATGTCGAACGATCCGTGGTGGGTCGGACCATCCGGACCGGTCAAACCCGCGCGATCGAGCAGGAACGTGACCGGCAGGTTTTGCAGAGCGACCTCTTGGAAGATCTGATCGTAGCTGCGCTGCAAGAAGGTGCTGTAGATGTCGACGATCGGCCGCATCCCCGCCTTCGCCTGGCCGGCGGCGAACGCCACCGCGTGCGATTCGCAGATCCCCGTGTCGAAAAACCGATCGGGAAAGTCCTCACGTACGCGTTCGAGATTGTTTCCCTGGCACATGGCCGCCGTCATCACCGTGACACGCGGGTTCTGCGCGAGCTGATCATGGATCGCCTGACTGGCCACATTCGTGTACGACCGCGACGAACTCTTCTTGAACGACATCGAGCCGTTCTCGTCGCGTTGGAAGGGAACGGGTGTGTGGAAGAAGACGGGGTCTTCGGCCGCAGGCTGAAAACCGTGCCCCTTCTCCGTCACCACGTGAAGCAATACCGGGCCGTCCACGTCCTTGATCAGCTTGAGGTATTTGCAAAGCTGACCGATGTTGTGCCCGTCGACGGGACCGACGTAGCGTAGGCCGAGTTCCTCGAAGAGCATGCCGCCATGCAGGCCGGCCTTGATCGACTCCTTGGCCTGCCAGAGCAGGCGCTCGACCGGATCGCCGAGCAGCGGCACCTTGTTCAGTGCCTTGACGACTTCTTGTTTCAGTCCGGTGTACAGCGGATTCATCCGCAGCCGGTCGAGGTATTGGGCCACCCCGCCGACGCGCGGACAGATCGACATCTTGTTGTCGTTGAGGACAACCGTGATCTTCTTCCGCATGCCCCCCGCGTTGTTCAGCGCTTCGAACACCATGCCCGAAGGGAGAGCACCATCACCGATGACTGCCACGGAGTGCCGTTCGTCTTGCGGACACACCAAGTCGTCGCCCGATCGCAAACCGAGCACCGTCGAAACGCTGGCGCCGGCATGCCCGGTCATGAAGAGGTCATACTCGCTCTCCTCCGGGTTCGGGTAGCCCATCAACCCGCCCTTCGAGCGAATCGTGCCGAACTCGTGGTAGCGGCCCGTGATCAGCTTATGCGGATAGATCTGATGGCCGGTGTCCCAGATCAGGCGGTCGCGGCTGAAGTCGAACGTGGTGTGCAGGGCCAAGCAGAGCTCGACCACTCCCAAGTTCGAGGCAAAGTGGGCCGTTCGATTGGTGACGAGGTTGCAAAGCACCTCGCGCATCTCGGCCGCAAGCCGCTCCAACTCCGCCAGCGAAAGCCCTTGCAAGTCGCGCGGCGACTCGATTTTTGAAAGTAAATGGTCCATCAGCGATCTCGCTCAACGACGTAGCGAGCCAACGAGACCAGCGGCTCCGCCGCCGTTCCCAGGGGGGCCACCAGTTCGCACGCCTCGGCGACCAACCGCTGAGCCCGCCGCACGCTTTCGTCGATTCCTAAAAGTCCAGGAAAAGTTAATTTGCCGTGGTCTGCATCCTTGCCAACGCGTTTGCCGGCCGCTTCCTGATTTCCCTGGACGTCGAGCAGATCATCCGCGATCTGAAAGGCCAGCCCCAGACGTCGGCCATATTCTTCCAAGAGTTCTATTTGCGTTGGCTCCGCTGCCGCCGTCAAGCCCCCGAGCCGCAGAGAAACCAGAAAAATAGCCCCGGTTTTACGTTCGTGGATCGATTCTAACGCCGACAAGAGCTTTTCAGTTGAAGCACGGGCGGCGGGCCCGGTTGCCCCAGATGGGGCATCGCTTCCGGCATGCCCTCGCTCACCGATGATGTCGTCGGCCTGTCCGCCGACGAGCGCCTCAGCACCCGAGGCTTCCCCCAACGTGGCACAGCAGGCCGCGGCCGCCGCGGGCGGTTGGACGTCGCGGGCCACGATCTCGAAAGCCCGCGTCAGCAGCGAATCACCCGCCAGGATGGCCATCGCTTCACCGTAGATCTTGTGGTTCGTGGGCCGTCCGCGACGCAGGTCGTCGTCGTCCATGGCCGGCAAATCGTCGTGGATCAGCGAATAACAATGAATCATCTCCACGGCACACGCGGCTGGCATCGCATTGCTAATCTTTCCACCGCAGGCATCCGCCGCCATTAACACCAAGAGTGGTCGTAGACGCTTGCCTGGGGCCAGCAAGCTGTATCGCATCGACTCGGCCAGCGTGGCCGGACAGCCCGGGCTGAAGCGAGTGTAACGATCGAGTGCCTCCTCGATCTGGGGACGCAACTCCTGGGCCGCCTGCTCGAACGAACGCATAAGAGTGCTTGCCATGGCCCGATCCCTCGGCTGGGTACGAAAACGACGGAGGATTGTAAAGTAGGGCGGCCGGCGCGTCTACGTGAGTTACGCAGCGTATCCAAAATGGTTTGGGGGACTTTTAGAAAAGAGAACCCGGCTCGTCGAACCGAATTTCGGCCGAATCGGGCACTTCGTCCACCATCCGTCCTACCTCGTCGGCACGGTCGTCCGCGACCGGCTTGGTTTTCGGCTTCGTTCGACGCCGCGCCCGATTCTGAGACTTTTCTTCGAGCGACATCGTCTCGTCGGCCAACGGCTCCGTGATCGGATTGCCCGCGGCGTCGACACCGCTGAGTAGTTCGATGCGCCGTTCGGCCCGCTCCAACAGAGCGTAACACTGCTTGAGCAGGCCGATGCCCTTTTCGTAATGCTCGAGACCCGCGGCGAGTCCGACATCGCCTTCTTCGAGCTGATGGACGATTTGTTCCAATTCGTCCAACGCCTGCTCGAAGCTAGGGGGGCAGGGCTGGCCATTTCCATCGGCCGTTTGAGCGATGTCTTGCGGTTCAGGCATGCCTTAAAGATAGAATTGACGTCGAGCGAGCGATAGCCGATCTGGGTACAACTTGACGTGAATTGGAGTGCCCCGCGTTAATTTCGCAGACCCACGGCGCGCATCCGTTTGTCGGTCTCACGATAAGCCTCTTCCACCCATTCGACGATCCGTTCGGGTTGCGGCGAATATTCCAGCTCGATCGAGACCGCGCCGTCGATCTCGAGTTCTTTGATCTCCCGAAGATAGGGTTCGAACGGCACAACACCGCGTCCCGGCGGAAGGTCGCCGTGTACTTTTCCGTCGCAATCGGAGATGTGCACGTGGCCGGCTCGGCCTTTCAGTCGCCGCAACTCTTCTGGCGCGACTTTTGACAGCACGAGGTGAGACACATCGATGTTGGCCTTCACCGACAGCAAGCCGACATCGTCGAGGAAACGAACCATTGTATCGATGTTGTTCACCAGCGAGAGCGGGAACGGTTCCAGTTCGAGCACGATCTCGAGTCCCAGTTCGCCCGCCCGTTGCCCCAGACGACGCACCGCCTCGACTCCGGTGCGCCATTGCTCCTCGGGAGGGATGACCTCCTTGTTCCAAATGTACTCACCGATCACGAGCAGAACGTTCTTGGCTTCGAATTCGTACGCCAGGTCGAGGAAGGCGCGGACGCGCATCTCGTGGAAGTTGCGCACACTGGGATTGAAGTCGATCAGCCCGACTGCGACGCACGCCAACGATACGATCGGTAGTCCGAGACGGTCGCACTCCCGTTTGATCAACCGCCGCTCGCGGACGTCGAGTCCGAAGGCCTCTACGAAGATGTCGACCGTGTCGAAACCGATCTTCTTCGTCTTTTGCAGGCCGAAGACGGTCGGCTGGTTGGCTTGCACCCAGGCGGAATTGATCAGACCGAGTTTCATAGGTTTTTCCTCACGGGCGGCAGAATGGAGAAAGTTTACCGATTCTCCCGCTCAAGTGCAGCCAAACCTTGACCGTGGCACCGATTGTTCCTGTGCCGGGTACCGATGCGTCTGGGTTTTCGCTGCGCATCGGGCCGCCGCGCGGACGATGCCGATAAGGGCGAATGATCCTCCGCGCAGCAGTCATGGACGACATGGGTGGTTTCACACGCGCCGGTGCGCAGCAAAACAGGCTTTCTGTTTGGTGCAGGCGACTTGCCCTGGCTGCCGCACTGGGATCGGCTGCTTGGTTGGTCACCCGCTCGCCGACGGTGCAAGGCCGGGCGATCGCCAATCAACGGGCGTCGTCCGCGGTGACACGGCAGGCTGACGTTCCGCGTGGGACGCTCACCACTTCTCGGGCCACCGAACCACCCTCGGCCGATCCGCCAGAGGAGCCGGCTCGTTATACGCTTTGCCAGGCACTCGGCCCCGCGGCGCCCTATCCCGTGGCCGGCCTGGACTGCGCCGGCGGCGTTTGCGGTGAGATGGGTTGGCGCGACGCTGGCCCCATTCCCTGGCAGCGTTACGCCCAGGGCGAATATCTGGGCCACGCCCGCACAGCGCATGTGCCGGAATATCGGCTCCGCGTTGGGGACGTGCTCGACTTCATTTTCCGCCTGACTCGTGAGCCGACGGCGCATGCCTACCGACTGAAGATTGGCGATCGGCTGCGCATCGAGTTACTGGCCGATCCCGAGATGACCGGCGAAGTGGAAATCCAACCCGATGGGATGATCGCCTTGCGACTCCTCGGGCAGGTACCGGCGGCGCGGCTCACGGTGCCCCAACTACGCGAGACGGTGGAAGAGCGGTATCGTGCGTTCTACCGACAACCGAGCGTCACATTCACGCCGTTGAAGGTGAATTCGCGCTTGGAGGATTTGCGCGCGTCGGTCGATCAGCGCTTCGGCGCGGGCGGCCAGACGAGGCGGGCGACGGTCACTCCCGAAGGGACCGTGCAATTGCCGGTCGTCCATTCGGTTTCGGTGCAGGGACTGACACTCGCCGAAGCACAGCGCGAGATCGAGGCACGTTACACCGAGTCGATCGATGGCATCGAGATCATTCCCGTGCTCGTCACACGCGCGCCCCGCTATGTCTATGTGCTGGGCGAAGTGGCCAATCCGGGGCGGTACGAGTTGGTCGCGCCAACGACCGTCATGCAGGCCATTGCCTTGGCCGGCGGATGGAATTACGGCGGAAACCTTTGCAACACGGTCGTCTTTCGCCGCGCAGACGATTGGCGGTTGATGGCGACCCAACTCGATCTGCGGGGCGTCCTCTACGGACATCGGCCCTGCCCCGCCGACGAGATCTGGATCAACGACTCGGACGTCGTACTCATACCCAAGAGCCGCGTGCTGGTGGCCGAAAACGTCATCGCGTTGGTCTTCGTCCAGGGCCTGTTCCGCTTCACGCCGTTCCATACGGGCTTTTACCCCACCACGCTCCGCTATCTCGGTACCCTGCCGACGTTGGGCATTGTTTCGAGCGGGCCGGGCCTGTCTCCGATCAGCACGCCCGCGGCGCCAGCGGCTCCGACGGGGCCGGTCACTGCGCCCGTCGCGCCATCTCCCACGCCGCCGATTCCATTGCCACAGTAGCACGAGAGCTATCACTCCAAGCCGCCACGACATGGCACCGCTACGACACGTCGAAGCTCACTTCACGGCATCGGCGACCGTTCGCGACATCGTACTGGGTATGTCCGACGGCCTGACCGTGCCGTTCGCGCTGGCGGCCGGGCTTTCGGGAGCCGTCGATAGTACGCGGATCGTCGTCACGGCGGGCATGGCGGAAATCGTCGCCGGTGCCATCGCGATGGGCTTGGGAGGTTATCTGGCCGCCAGGGTCGATGTCGAACATTACGCGGCCGAGCGCGAGCGCGAAGAGCGCGAGACGGCGACGATGCCCGAGGCGGAAGCGGCCGAGGTGGCGCAGATTTTTCGAGCGTATGGACTCGACGAGGCAAACGTTGCCGCCATCGTCGAGGCATTGCGCGTCGACAAGCGGCGCTGGGTCGACTTCATGATGCGATTCGAACTGGGCCTGGAAGAACCCGATCCGCGGCGCGCGCGGACCAGCGCCTGGACGATCGCGCTGGCGTACGCGGCCGGCGGACTGGTCCCGCTCGTGCCCTACATGGTGCTCGGTTCGATCCATGCCGGCTTGATCGGCTCGATGGTACTGACACTCGCCACACTCTTCGTCTTCGGCTACATCAAGGGCCGATACACGACCGCTCGGCCATTACGCGCCGCAGTGCAAACGACCTTCGTCGGTGGCTTGGCGGCCGGTGCCGCGTTCCTGCTCGCGAAGTGGGTGGCGTAGGGCATTTCCTTTCCCCGCAGCCCTCGACCCCAGCGCTCGGATGACGTTAAACTGCCCTGTTTGGCCCTTGAACTCCAAGCAACGCGCGTCTCATGGAAATGGACAAACTCGTCTCGCTGTGCAAACGGCGAGGTTTTTTGTTTCAATCGAGTGACATCTACGGCGGATTGAACGGCTTCTGGGACTACGGGCCGCTGGGCGTCGAGCTGAAGCGCAACGTCAAGGAAGCGTGGTGGCGCGACATGGTCACCGCACACGACGAGTTGGCGCCGCCGGCGGGGGCGCCCGCCGCGTATCAGATGGTCGGGCTCGACTCGACGATCATCATGCACCCGCAGATCTGGAAGTGCTCGGGGCATTACGATCTATTCCACGACTTCATGGTCGATTGCCGCGAGTCGAAGCGGCGCTACCGCCACGACCAGGTGCGCGGCCGCTGGTTGACCGCCAAGGGAGAACGCGTGTTCGTGGCCACCGAGTCGGGCGGGGCCGACGGCAAGGGCGAACAGGAATACATCGAGTTCAAAGGGCTCAAGTTCTTCAACCTGCGCGCCAAGGATGCCGGCCAGCTTGCCTGGGAGGGCGAGATAGTCAGTCTCACCAAGGTGCCCGACTTCGCCCGCGTGCTCGGTCCCGATGCCAAAACGCTCGGCACGCTCACGGCCCCACGCGAATTCAACCTGATGTTCAAGACCTACGTCGGTGCCCTGAGCGGTGAAGAAGGAGCGGCCTTTCTGCGCCCCGAGACGGCCCAGGGCATCTTCGTGAACTTCAAGAACGTGGTCGATAGCTCGCGCGTGGCGGTCCCTTTCGGCATCGCCCAGGCGGGCAAGAGCTTTCGCAACGAGATCACGCCCCGCAATTTCACCTTCCGCTCGCGCGAGTTCGAGCAGATGGAGATCGAGTTCTTTTGCCACCCGAAACAGTCGCCCGATTGGTACGAGTACTGGCGCGACCGACGCTATCGCTGGTACCTCGAGCTGGGCTTGGCGGGTGAACGGCTGCGGCTGCGCGACCACCACAAGGACGAACTGAGCCACTACTCCTGCGGCACGGCCGACATCGAGTATGCGTTTCCCTTCCTGCCGGCCGGCGAGTTCGGCGAGTTGGAGGGGATCGCCCACCGCGGCGACTTCGATCTGCGCAGTCACATGGAAGGGAAGCTGGTGCGGCAAGGAAACGACCTCGTGGTCGAACTCGACGCCGAGGGTAAACCGCGGCATCGTGGCAGCGGCAAGGACCTGTCGTACTTCGACGACGAGACGCGCGAGCGATATATTCCGCACGTCATCGAACCCTCGGCCGGCGCCGATCGAGCAACACTGGCCTTCCTCTGCGAAGCGTATCGGGAAGACGAGGTGCCCGACGAACACGGCAACCCCCGCGCGCGTACCTTGCTGCAACTGCATCCGCGATTGGCACCGATCAAGGCGGCTGTCTTCCCGCTGGTGAAGAAAGACGGCATGCCCGAGATCGCCCAAAAGATCTATCGCGATCTGAAGCCGCACTTCAATGTCTTCTACGACGAGAAGGGGGCCGTGGGCCGCCGCTACGCTCGGCAAGACGAGATCGGCACCCCGTTCTGCCTCACGGTCGACGGCCAGACGCTCACGGACGGCACCGTCACCATCCGCGACCGTGACAGCTTGCGGCAGTGGCGCGTGAAGGTCGACGAGTGTGTGGCGGAAATCGGTAAAGGACTTCGGACGGGCAGCTCACCGGCAAGTTAGTCCGCAACGAAGAGAGAGGGAGAGCCAGAATCGCCCCAGCAGCGTTGATCGGCCCACCCCGACATGGGCCGTCCGATAAACGACCAGACAATCACCGAATCGTGTAGAATTGATTAGGCATTGTATCGCCGCTTCGCGCATGCTTCTTCACGGGCCACTGAACGGCAGCGGTTCGAAGTACGGTGGTCGCGTGCGTTGCCGTTTCTAATTACCCTTGACCGAGTCGTTTCAGGTTTTGATCCACGCGGTAAAGTCATGTCGACGACAGATGCCACCACACGCTCGATCAACACGCTGGCAGATCTTCAATCGCGCCTGGGCGATATTCCCTTAGATCGAATTAGAATGTGCCCGCCGTTGGGCACAGCAACCGTGCAAGACGTGATCGAAGTCGAACAGAAGGAAGGACGGCTCTGCGAACTGGTGGTGGGAGTGTTGGTGGAGAAGACCGTGGGGTATACGGAATCGTTGCTGGCTGCGGTGATTGTGGAATTGCTCAATGCCTTTGTCCGCCCGCGCAATCTCGGCCACGTCACGGGAGAGGCCGGAACGATGCAGTTGATGCCCGACTTGGTTCGTATTCCAGATGTCGCATATACGAGTTGGGGTCGATTGCCGGGAGGCGAACGGCCCAAGGATCGCGTCCCCCGTGTAGTGCCCAATATCGCCATCGAGATCCTCAGCGGTGGCAACACGCCACGCGAAATGGCTGAGAAGCGGAAGGAGTATTTCAGCGCGGGTGTGGATCTGGTTTGGGAGGTGGATCCCGCACGCCGGTGCGTGGCCGTGTACCGGTCGGTGAATGACTTTGACACGTTGACCGAAAGCGATCGGATCGACGGTGCTGCCATCCTGCCCGGATTCGAATTACCGTTGGCGGAAGTCTTCGCCGAGCTTGATCGCCGTCGATGAAACCCGCCATCAGCCAGGTCTGTTCGCTCAATTCTCCGTTCGAGAAGGACATCGAAGATTACGCCGCCGGCGCTTGTCGAGCGGTCGAGATCTGGCTGGGAAAACTGGAAACGTATCTCGAGGGACATGGCGTCGACGACGTGCGGCGATTGCTCGACGAACAAGAGATGGCCGCCCCGGTAGCCACTTTTCAGGGTGGTCTGCTCGCCAGCCAGGGCGACGCACGACGCGAGCATTGGGAGCACTTCTCACGGCGACTGGCGCTGCTGCGTGAGCTGGGCATCGGCACGCTGGTGTTGGCGTGCGACGTGATGGGACCGCTCGGACAACAGGACGTGGAGCGAGTGCAGGCATCGCTCACTCAGGCGGCAATCCGCGCGGGCGAACAGCAGATCCGTCTCGCGCTCGAGTTTCAATCGTCGGCCACCTTCGGCAACAACCTGCAAACGGCCGCCGCGCTGGTCAGCGAGACGGGCTCGCCGCACCTCGGGCTCTGCTTCGACATCTTTCATTACTACGCCGGCCCTAGCAAGGCCGAAGATCTCGCCTATCTGACGCGCGAGAATCTGTTTCACGTACAGCTTTCGGACGTCGCCGGCACGCCGCGCGAGTTCGTCAGCGACGCCGATCGCATTCTTCCCGGCGATGGCGATTTTCAATTCCGGCCGATTCTCGACGCCCTGCGGGCGATCGGTTACGAAGGCTACGTCTCCGTCGAGCTGATGAACCCGCAGATCTGGCAGGTTCCCTCTCGACAATTCGGCGAGATCGCCATGACCGCCCTGCGGACCCTGCTGGGCCAGGCCAGCATGGGCTGAGCGCCGCCGTGGCCAGAAACCGCCTCACCGCTTGTAACAAACCGCGCGGACGCCGCGTCATAATGGTGGCAGGCGCGGGCGGCGAAAGGTGTGGTGCATGGCGCCGGATGACGGAAATAGCCGACGGGAATGGGTGCTGACGGCCCTCGATACCTACGAGTGTCGCCTGCTGCGCTATGCGCAGCGGCTCACCGGCGGCGACGTGAATCTGGCCCGCGACGTCGTGCAACACGCCTTCTTGCAACTCTGCCGCCAGGCGCCACGCGAACTGAACGGACGGCTGGCCTCGTGGTTGTACGCCGTTTGCCGCAACCGTGCGATCGACCTCAAGCGCCGCACCTGCCGGCTCGAGGCGTTCGCCTGCGGCGCCGAACGTGACGCGCCGGGCCGCGAGCTCGACCCGGCAGACCTTTTGGAGACGCTCGACGCCGGTGAGTTGGTGCGGCGGGCGATCGGCACGTTGCCCGAGCGGCAGCAAGAGGTGGTGAATCTCTGGTCCGAGGGTTTTGCGTACCGCGAGATCAGCCAGATCACCGGGGCTACGGAGAATTATGTAAGGGTGATGGTCCACCGCGCGTTTCAGACGCTGCGCGAGCACCCGCTGTTGAGGCGGTTGATCACCGAAGAGGCCGACGCGCCGACCTAGCGTCGGCGTTGCCCATTTTTTGCAGAACGAGTGTTCCAATGAACCGAGAGCCCGATCGCGAGGGATTTTCCTTTGCGGACACGCCCGCTGTTCCTTCTTCGAATGGCGAGCCGCACGACGAGCAGTCGCTCGACACGGCCTATGCCCTGGGCGAATTGCATGGCGACCTGCGTGCCGAAGTCGAGGCCCGGGTGCACGAATCGTCGGCCGGCCAGCCAGCGATTGAGGAACTATCGCGACTTGGCAAGTTGCTGCGGAAGGTTAGCGAAGAAGGGCCTCTGCCCGATCGTTCGCCCGCGTTGCGCGAGGCGGTGTTGGCGGAGTTGGCCCATCCGCGGCCCGAGGTTGTATTGCGCCTACCCGAACGATTCCCGCCGCGCCGCATTTGGCTGCGACTGAGCCTGGCCGCTTCGCTGGCCATCCTTTGCGGCACGCTAGCAACATTGAGCAAAACGAAGCAGCTCGAGCGCGCCGTTGCCGATCACGATGCAATTGCCGTGCTGCCTGCCGAGGTGGATAAGTTAGTCGACTTGGAGGATACGACGACGGAATACGCAGGGGAGCAGGAATGGCAGACTGTGGAGGGTTTCGGCTTGTCGAATGGAATTGCAGACCACGACTTTGCGGAGCTGCGGCTTGGCGTTTCAGGGCCGGAGGGTACCACCGCGGATGCCGGTGGTCCGATGTTATCGGATGCTTGGGAGGGGATGGACGGTAAGCATGAAGAGACCTCACGAAGCTTCTTCTCTTTTGCCGCTGGCGGGAAACCGGGGCAAGGGCCATCGAAAGGGGAAGGGAAGAAATTGGGCCTTGGTGGTTACGATCCCGCAACGAAAGCGGAGGTCCGACAAGAGTTGAAAGCTCGAATGAGCACTCGGAATACAAAAAGCGATGGACAATCCATCGACGGTGAACAAGCTGCCGAGCAGGGTGAACACGACGGCCGTGGTAAGAGCGGTGGTGGCCAACGCGCCAACGGTGATCAAAATAGTGCGTATGGATTCGGGGACCTGCTTGTTGGCGGCGAGGGGCAGCCGGACGATTCGCGGCGAGGGTGGCAAGCCGCCGGGGCAGGTGAGCAGGGCCTCCAAGCCGAATTGAAGGCGGCCAAAGCAGACCTTGAAGAGGTTAATAGGCAATATCGCGTTCTCAAGGGGGTTGGCCGTGCAGAGAGTAAACCCGAAACGTCGCTTGAGGAAGTAGAACAAAAGATCGCAGATGCCAAGACGAGGTTGGCGGCGGCAAGTGCTGCCGCCGGACTCGGCAGGACAGAAGGCGTCCTGCATGCCTACGATTACGCCGAGTCTTACGCCCCGCTCGTTGAGAATTCGTTTCGCAAGCCGACCGACCAGCCGCTTTCGACGTTCTCCGTCGATGTCGACACGGCCTCGTACACCAATGTGCGACGATTCTTGAGCTCGCGCGCCTTGCCGCCGGCCGATGCCGTGCGCGTCGAAGAATTGATCAACTATTTTCAGTACGGCTACCCCCAGCCCGACGACGGGACACCGTTTTCCGTCACCACGGACGTAGCCGATTGCCCATGGAACGCCGAGCGTCGGCTGCTGCGCGTTGGTCTCAAGGGTCGCGATCTGGCGGCCGACCAGCGCCCGGCCAGCAATCTGGTGTTCCTGCTCGACGTGTCGGGCTCGATGGACGCGCCCAACAAACTGCCGCTCGTCAAAGAAGCGATGTATCTGTTGACCGACAAGCTCACCGAGAACGACCGCGTGGCGATCGTCGTCTATGCCGGGAACTCGGGTCTGGTGCTACCGCCAACCAATGGACTGAACAAGGGGGCGATCCGTGGCGCCATCGAGCAACTCGTGGCCAGCGGCTCGACCAACGGTGGGCAGGGATTGCAGATGGCCTACGAGACGGCCCAGTCGCAGTTCATCAAGGGAGGCACGAATCGCGTCATCCTGGCGACCGACGGCGACTTCAACGTCGGCATGGTCAACCAGGAGGAGTTGGTGCGGTTCATCGGGGAGAAGGCGAAGGGCGGTGTTTTTCTCAGTGCGCTCGGTTTCGGTGTGGGCAACCTCAAGGACGGCACGCTCGAAAAGCTGGCCGACAAGGGGAACGGCAACTACGCCTACATCGACACCCTGGGCGAGGCCCGCCGCGTGCTGGTCGAACAGCTTGCGGGCACGCTGGTGACGATCGCCAAGGACGTCAAGCTACAGATCGAGTTCAATCCGGGGCAGGTGGCCGAGTATCGCCTCATCGGCTACGAGAACCGCGTCATGCCGCACCAGGATTTTCACGACGACCGCAAGGATGCCGGCGAGATCGGCGCCGGACATACGGTGACGGCCCTGTACGAGATTGTGCCCACGGCTCGGGGCGGGCGCTCCGGCGGCGAGCCGCTCAAGTACCAGCGCGCCGACCAGTTGACTCCCGCCGCCGACTCGGATGAGCTGGCCACACTCAAACTCCGCTACAAGCAACCGGATGGCGACGAGAGCCGGCTGATCGAGCGTGTCGTTGCCGATGTACGCCCACAGCAGGCGGCGGCCAGCAGCGATTTCTACTTTGCCGCCGCGGTGGCGCAGTTCGGTCTGCTGTTGCGTGAGTCGCCGTACCGCGGCTCCGCGACGTACAAATCGGTGTTGGCTCTCGCCGAACAAGGCTTGTCGAACGATCCGAACGGCTATCGCTCGGAATTCCTCCAACTCGTACGGCAGGCGCGCGACATCTCGGGCAAGGAGTAAGGAATCGTCGCAGGGCGACGAACTCCGCCCACGCCTCGCCCGTATCAAAACTGGCCGCCCGCCGTGAAGGGCCTATCTCGACAGCCTGTTCGGCCGGCACAACGTCTTGTGCTAGCAGGGTTTGTGCTAGCACGATCGTTTCCGTCAGCGGCCAGAAAAATCTGTTGCCCCGCATCGACGCGGGAGCCTTAAATGTAAGAAGTTGCCTGTCGCTTCTGACAAAAGAGGCGATGGGCACCTGGACCGGCCTACCTTGCTGCGTAAGATTGCAAGAGGTAGGGCCGTCGGAACGCGCGCGACCGTTTTGTCAATAGGCCGTTCCGCATCGATAGCCAAGGGAATCGTGGCTCCGAACACGGATGGATTTCGCCCAGTCTTTGGACACGAATAATTCAAAATAGGTAATTTAGAGAGACCCGATAGACTCCATCCCGTTTGCCTCTGCGCAATCTTTTTCCAAATGGCGCGAGGCGACAAAAAGTTGCCGTTTCAGTGTTAGAATTTGATGGATTTTTCCCTGGTCCCCGTGGATAATTGTCGGACTTGGGTTCGTGCTGCCTTGATGTTGCCGTGCTTAACCAGCAGGAGGCTGTTCCCACCTCGCCTCTGCGACGCGGCCCTCTTGGGGAGCATGCAGGATGACCCACATCTGGTCCGGCCCACCCATTGGCTCAGCATGTAGGAGTAGTTGACTTGTACGACGCACTGTTGGACGAATTGGAAGACGAAGGGACTCCGAGCCCAGACGATGCTGTCGACCTAGCGGACAAAGAGGACATCGTCGATGACGATGACGATCTGAACGACGAAGTAGCAGAGGTGGATGTCGATGCGGACGCGGAGATGCAGTCCGACGAGATGCTCTTGCCGGGCGAAGACGGGGAATCCTGGTCGGACGACCCGGTGCGGATGTACCTCACGCAGATGGGTGAGATTCCGCTGCTCACGCGCAAGCAGGAGATCGCCCTAGCCAAAGAGATCGAGATCACTCGTGCACGTTTTCGCCGCAAACTGCTGGAATGCGACTACGTGATTCGCGATGCGGCCAAGGTACTGCGGCGCGTCTATTCGGGAGAACTCCCATTCGACCGCACCGTGCAGGTATCGGTGACCGATCGGTTGGAGAAGGAACAAATCCTCGGCCGGTTCCCGCATAACCTGCGCACGCTCGATACACTGTTGGACCGCAACCGTCGCGACTTCTATGCGGCTTTCGGCAAATCGCGCAAGATGCCCGAGCGGCAGCAAGCCTGGCGGCGTCTCGGCCGTCGTCGTTTGCGGGCGGTGCGGCTGATCGAGGAGTTGGGCCTGCGCACGCAACGCATCGAGTCGAAGATCAAGACCCTGGAAGCGTTCAGCCGCCGAGTCGACGAGTTGCGGCACAAGATCGTGAGCCAGAAGGGGGCCAAGGGACCGTCGGACGAGCGGGCGGCCTGGATTACAGAATACCGTAATATCCTGCGCGTCACGCAGGAGACACCCAGCAGCCTACGTCGCCGGGTGCAGTATCTGCGGCAGATCTACGCGCAATATCAGCGAGCCAAGCGCGGTCTGTCGGAAGGCAATTTGCGATTGGTCGTATCGATCGCCAAGAAGTATCGCAATCGCGGGCTGAGCTTTCTGGATCTCATTCAGGAAGGGAACGCCGGCCTGATGCGGGCGGTCGACAAGTTCGAATATCGCCGCGGCTTCAAGTTCTGTACCTACGCCACTTGGTGGATTCGTCAGGCCATCACCCGTGCGGTGGCCGACCAGAGTCGCACCATTCGCATTCCGGTGCACATGGTCGAGACGATGTCGAAGGTCCGCAACGTGTCGCGGCAACTTCTCCAAGAACTGGGCCGCGAGCCGACGATCGAAGAGACGGCCCGTGCGGCGGGCACGGCCATCGACGAGGCTCGTCGCGTACTGGCCATGAGCCGATATCCGATCAGCCTGGACCGGCCGGTAGGCAACAGCGAAGATAGCCATTTTGGCGATCTTTTGCCCGACGCTGGGGCCGAAAGTCCGGCCATCGGCGCGGCGCAAGAGATGCTTCGCGGGCGGATCAACAAGGTCCTCAAGACGCTCAGCTATCGCGAGCGCGAGATCATCAAGCTCCGCTACGGCCTGGGCGACGGCTACAGCTACACGCTGGAAGAAGTCGGACACATCTTCAAGGTGACGCGCGAACGCATCCGACAGATCGAGGCCAAGGCCGTCCGTAAGCTACAGCAACCCAGCCGCAGTCAAGAGTTGGCTGGTTTTCTCGACTAGGGTCTAGGTCGGCGATCCTTTGCTTACTCGGGGCCGGGTAGACTTCTATCCGGCCTCTTTTTTTTGACCAGCGGCTGGCAGCAACCGTTGGCTACCGCCGCTGGTAGCTATCAAGGGCGTGGTCGCCGACGAGCTGCCATTCGCCTTTGGCGTCTTTGCGCCGCGCACCGGGGCCGGCATCGCCACCCGGTTCGGTGGCAAGCGGAGTCAGCTCGGCGGTGTAACGAATCTTGGGAGCGCTGCCGGAGTAACGGGTCCAGTCGGCCAGCAATCGAACTTGCTTGCGCCGTTCGGGCAACATCAGCCGGTCGCCCTTTTGCAGCACCAGTTCGTGCGCCCCGTTGAAACCAAACCAGGAATAGCACGCCGTATGGGCCGGAATCCAGTGCCCCTTCCCGTCCTTATCGGACATGAAAAACTCGGCCCAGTTATGGTTGGGCACCCATACCAACCGGGCGGGAATTCCCACCGCCCGGCACAGGGCCACGAATACCGCGGCCATCTCCTCGCAGTCGCCGCGGTGGTCATCGAGCGCGGCCGTGACGCTCGTATAATCGCCGATCTGCGGCTTGATGTTCTTCGGCACCCACTCGGCGAACGTGCGGGCCTGTTCGAAGGGATGCTTGGGCGTGCCTTCGGTCAACTCGGCGGCGAGCGAGCGCACCTGCCGTGAGCGCACCTGGATGCCGGGACTGTCTTGCAAGTACGTCTTGCGCACGTCGGGTGGCACTTGCTGCCGCGCCGGAAACTGATCGGCATGGTAACCGAAGAACTGCTTGAAGAGTGTCATCCGAAAGTGGGCCGTGGCGCGGATCACCTGGCCGGCGCCGATTTCGGCCGCCGATAACACGAGTTGCCCGGCACCCTCGGCCAGCTTGCGCACCTGTGCCTGGCAACCGCTGGTGCCGATCGACGACTCATCGATCTTCTGCTCGGAATGGGCCAGTGGCGCCGCCGTCGTGCTGACGATGTCGGTGGCCGAACCGGTGCCCTCCATCTCGATGCCGACGGAAACTTCGTAAGGGCGGGGTTCGAGGTAGCCGGTCTCGCCCTCGGGCGGCTCTTTCCAGATCCAGCGACCGTCGCCCACGACGGGGATGACGCTGAAGGCCGGTGGAACGTTCGACGGCACAACGGGGTGGCGCGCAACGTGGTCGAGCACACTCCACAAGCCGCCGCCACACGAGCCGGCGACGGCCGTTCTGAGAAGATCGCGGCGATTCATGAGGTTCTTCCTACTCGCGGCTGCCGAACGGGAGGATCTGGGGCGACCCAGCACGTTTTATTATGATCTGCCATGATGCCGCGGCAATGGATCGGCCGGACTATTCGACGTTCCGAGTCGCTGCTGCCCGCTCTGATCGACCTTGGGATCGCTCGGCAGGTGGATCGTCGTTTACAACTGCGGCGGTTGCGGCAGTGACGGTTGCGGCAGTGGCGGTACGGGCGGCAAGGGAGGCGGCAGCGGCGTCCCACCGACGCGAATCAGGGCGTCTGGCGGAAGGCCCGTGGCCGCAGTGACACCGGCCGCGGCCAAGGCCACTTCGTTGAGCGCGTCGAGATAGGCCCGGCGGAGTTGCAGCAGGCTGGTCCGGGCGGTGAAGATGCGCACCATATCGATCTCGCCCGCCTCGAACTGCTGCTCCAAGCGTTGCAACTCGATGGGCATGCCTTCGCCGACGTCGGCTGCCGCCTCGGCGGCCATCTGGCGGGCACGTTCATAGCGTTCGATCGCTATGCGAACTTCCTGTTCGGCCCGGGCGCGAAGCTGATCGGCCAGCACGCGCTGCTGCCGCAGTTCCGCGCTCCGCTGTTGCAACAGCGGCTTGCCCGTGTTGGCCACAGGAATGTCGACCTGCCCGCGGAAGCCAAAATACTTGACGCCGAAGTCGTCCGATTGGTAATACGGACCCGCGATAAGGTTGGGCACACGATTGGCCCTGGCCAGGTCCATGTTGGCCTTGGCCGCGGCGGCCGTCGAGCGGGCCGCCAGCACATCGGGACGTCCGGACGCGAGTTCGCGGATGACGGTGTCGAGGCTGTCGCCCGCCGCCACCGCCCGATTCATGGCCGGCACTTGGCTGAGATGCTCACCGTCGACGGGCAGCCACTTCAGTTCCGCCAAATCGCCTACCGGCTCGAAGAGGGTGCTGGCTGGCAAATTCAATTGCCGCCGCAGGGCCAGCAGGGCGGTTTGGTAATTCGCCTCGGCGAGCCGTGCCTGCTGGCGCGTCGCCCGGGCATCCATGCGCGTGGTGGCTACGTCGGCTGCGGCGGTCTGGCCGGCGGCCAATTGGCGCTCCATCACCGACAGCAGGCTCGCGCTGAGCCGTGCGCTGGCCTGCGATAGGTCGCGCAGTCCGCGCTGGTAAAGCGCGGCCATGAACAGTTGCTCGGTGGTGGCGATATTCACCAACTCGGCTTGGAAGATGTTCCATCGCACCGTGCTGAGCTGTGCCATGGCCGCCGCCTCGCGGTGGCGGCGCTGGTGGGCCAGCTCAAACGTCTGCATCACGAGGTAGTATTGGTAGGTCTTCTGCGCCGCGTTGGGTTCGTTCCCCTTTGCCGAAGCCGGAGCCTGCTCAACCGGTGTGGCCTGAAACTGGAAGAACGGGTTGAAGGGAAACGAGCGGGCCACTCCCACAACTGCCCGGCCGACGCCCTCGGCTTGCCGCAACGCCACCAGATCGGGGTTTTGTTCGAGCGACGCTTCGATGGCCGCCGGCAACGTGAGTGGAGCAGGGAGTGCCGCGATCTGTTGGCCGTCGTTCCTGCCGCCTACGGGCGGGCCGTTCGGCTCCGGACTCATGGGCGGTGACGGCGGCGACTCTTCCGCTTGCTGCTCGATTTGAGCGCTAGCAAACGACAGCGAGGTGCGGGTCGCTGCGGGGGTAAGGACTGTGGGCGGTGCCGAAGGAATGCCGGCGATTGCCGGCGCAGGCACGTTGGGGAACCGCTCCGGAGCATTCGCAATCGTCGCGTATGGTCCTTTATCGGCCTGGGAGACTCCGCCGCGTCCGGAGTCGAGACTCGCGCCAACCGGCGCTTGCCCCGGAGATTGCACGGATGTCGCCGGCGTGCCGTCCGGCCTAGCCGCATCACGAAAACCAAGCTTGGTGGGGTTGGCATTGGTCGATTTGCCATCCGCCACCGCCGCCGGCGCAGCCGATCGGCAACCCGCACCAGCCAGAGCCAGGGCGCACAGTCCCGCAAAAAACGCCAGCCGAATGGGAAAAAGGGCTTGTACCACTTTCACAACATCGGCAAAATCTGCGACCTTATCAAAATCGCGGTTTCGCCAAACGATCTACGCAACCTGGGAAAACTCGGTAATGGCAAGCGTGGCAATCCGGAAAATATTCTCCAAGTCGCCGCATCCTTTCGTCCGATAAGGCTGCCAACTCTCTGAGCCAGATCAAGGATGGTCGCGGATGCGAATACTTCTCAACGGGGCACCGATGCTGGGACGGTTGACCGGCATCGGACAATACGGCCTCTCGCTGCTCAAGTCGCTCGTGTCGCTCTCGGAGAGCGCCGGACTGGAAGCGATCGGCGTATTCGATGGCCGCGACGTTCTGACGCCCGCAACCTTTCTTGCCCGCCTTCCGCAGCAAGCCGAATCGGGAAGAAACCAGAGGCTGAAGTCGTTGGCACGGAGAATCTGGCCCAGTTGTCGAGATTGGGCCGATCGCGTGCGACGCTTTCACCTTACTCGCCGGACACGCCACACCCAGTGGGACCTATTTCACGAGCCGAATTTCGTCTCGCCGCAATTCGCATTGCCGTTGGTGACGACGGTCCACGACATGAGTTACCTGCGTTACCCGCAGTTCTTGCCCAGAGACCGGCTCACTTGGCTAAGTAGGAAGATGGGGCAGACCCTCGCCCGGTCCCGCACCATCCTGGCCGACAGCCACTTCACTCGCCACGAATTGCTAGAACTTTGCCCGTCGGTCGATCCCGATCGCGTGCAAGTGACGCAACTCGGCGTCGACTGCGATTACTTCAGCAGTCCGGTGCACAGCGAGCGCATCGCCGAGGTGCGACAGCGTCTCGACCTGCCCGAACAGTTCGTCCTTTACCTGGGCACTCTGGAACCACGGAAGAATTTGCAGGGATTGATCCAGGCCTACGGTATGCTGCCCGGCGGGCTGCAAAAGTCGTATCCGCTCGTGTTGGCGGGTATGCGAGGTTGGAATCAGACCTATTTCCGGCGTGAATTGGCCGAACTCCGCCGTCGCGACGTGCTACGCGAGGTCGGCTATGTGGCCCAAGACGACGTGCCGGTGCTCATGCGTGCGGCGAGCGTCTTCTGCTTCCCCAGTTTCTACGAGGGTTTCGGTCTACCGCCTCTCGAAGCCGCGGCCTGCGGAACCCCCGTCGTGTCGAGTCGTGCCGCTTCGCTCCCCGAGGTGTTGGGTGAGGCGGCGGTCTACGTCGATCCGAAATCGCCGGAAGACATATCAGCCGGCCTGGAGCGTGTCTTGACGAGCGAGTCGCTCCAGCGGCGCTTGCGGCGAGCCGGCCCCGCGAGGGCGGCTCTTTTCCGTTGGGATGACTGTGCACGGCGCACAGTGCAGGCTTATCGCGCGGCGGCTTAACCGGAAATAAGGCGGCAACGATCGTGATCACCAAGCCGAGATTGAGAGCCAGCGTCGGACGAGGGGGACCGCATTTCCCCTTGCTACGCCCGGACGCTGCCCGCACGCTCGATGATGGGGTTGTGCTCGATCCCTGTCCGGTTCGGTCGCTCGGTCTGGGCGCGCTTGCCAAGAGGACGCTCGATCTTACGGCGTCCGTCGTCCTGCTCTCGCTGCTCGGAATTCCGATGCTGATCGTCACCCTGCTGGTGCGGATGACCAGCCCCGGAGCGGCCATTTATAAGCAGGAGCGGGTCGGCCTGGGCGGGCGGCGCTTCATGCTGCTCAAATTTCGCACCATGCGTCTCGATGCCGAACACAACACCGGGCCGGTCTGGGCACACGAACACGACCCGCGGCGAACCGTATTCGGCGCTTTCCTACGGCGCTGGAGCATCGACGAGCTGCCCCAATTGGTCAATGTGCTGAAGGGGGAGATGAGCCTGGTCGGACCGCGGCCGGAACGCCCCTACTTTGTCTCACAGTTTTCTCGGCAACTGCCCGCCTACATGCAGCGGCACAGCGTGCTGCCTGGGCTGACAGGTTGGGCCCAACTCAACGGCTTGCGCGGGAACACGAGTATCGGCATGCGGCTCGATTTCGATCTGTACTACATCCGGCACTGGTCGGTATTGTTTGATCTATTCATTCTCGTCTCGACTCCATTCCGCATGCTGGCCGAAAAAAATGCCTACTGATCGCCCCCAGCCGGCTTGGCGCGCCCGCTACGGCATTTTGATCGCGGCACTCCTATTAAGCGTAGCTTGCCAGCTTTATATCTGCGCGCAGTCTCCGATCATCTCGAAAGACGGCGTCGGCTTTATCCATATTGCCAAGAGTCTCGCCGTCGCGCCGGCGATGACCATGCGGACCTACGATCAGCACCCCGGTTATCCGGCGCTCGTGCTCGCCTGCGAGCGGGCTTATCGGCGATTTAGCGACGACGACGAATTCCAAAGTTTCATTGCCGGTACGCGGTTGGCGTCCGGCATTTGCGGCGTATTCGCGGTGGCCTTTCTGTGGCTCTTCGCGCGGCGTCTGTACGACGAGCGGATCGCCAACGTCAGCGTGTTGTTGATGGCGGTCTGGCCATTGTTTCGCCTGAACGCCAGCGACAGTCTGAGTGATACGCCGCACCTGATGCTCTTCCTGGCCGGCACTTGGCTGGCATGTGAAGGGTTGACGTCGCGTGGTCGCCGCGTGGGCTGGTTCGCCGCGGCCGGCGTGGCCAGCGGTCTGGCATTTTGGGTCCGCCCCGAAGGGCTGGTGGTCGCAGCCGCCACGGCTGTCGCGCTCTTTGTGGCCGCATGTTGGCAGTTCTTATTCAAGCAGCGGCGGCAAGATCGTACCGCCGGTCTCGCCGCGCCCGACGAGCCGTCGCGCGCAGCCGACGAACCGCCACGCTTGGCATTTTACGCCGGCTCGCTCGTCGCGCTCATTGTGGCGACGGGCATGGTTGTGGCCCCGTATGTGGTCGTTGCGGGCAAGATCACGAGCAAGAAGCTACCGTTCGGACAACCGCCGCCGTCGGCGCACGAAGTTGCCATGGAGACGATCGAGCCGACTCCCGGCTTGCTGTCGGAGCCACGTCCGGGCGGTACACTGCCCGACGAGTTCGGCCGGCCATCGCGATTCATCGGTGTGGTGGCGCTGGGCTTGATCGAGTTGGGACGGGAAATGGCACAGGGTTTTTATTACCTGGCTCTCATCCCGTTGGCGTTCGGTACCTTCGCTCCCTCACGTCCCCAACCGGCACCGCGGCTGACCCTCATCCACATCTTGTTGATGAATGGCCATGCGGCCCTGCTGATGCTGCTCTACCTGCGGGCCGGCTACATCAGCCATCGCCACGTGATACCCCTCGTGGCACTGATGCTACCCACGGCCGCCGCGGGCACGGTTTGGCTGGCCGAACTCGCATCACGTCGGCTGACGCTGGCGGGCTCGCCTCGTCGAGCCTTGGCTATCGCTACGGGACTCTTCTATCTGGGCCTCGTGCCCAAGTGTCTGACGCCGCTGCAGGCTGCCTACCTGCCCGTGTTCCAGGCGGCTCAGCGGGTCAAAGCGGAAGCCAAGCCCGGCGACTGCGTGCTATCGACCTCGGGCTACGTCCGTTTCTACACCGACCTACCGGGCATCCTCGTCGGTTCGGAGGCGCCCAATCTGCCGATCGCGCTCTATTTCGCGCCCGACAAGATCTGGTCGTTCATCGTCCTGGAGATCGACGACCGGTCGTTCGACCGGCAATTCTTGATTGGATCGCAAGGAGACTACGACGAGGTGATGGAATTGCCGGCGCATCCTCGCAAACCCTGGGCGAAGGTCGTCGTCTTCCGCGCGCGTGCGGGTGCCCGCAAGGCTGCCTCTCAGCTCGCACGAGTCCCCGCGCAAGATCCTGCCCCGCCGGCGCAATAGGTCTCGCTCCCGGACTTCTTCCTGGGAGCAGAACGCCGTTGACGAGCGCGTGTGATTTACTTGTGGTAGCCTTCGACGAAACAGCCGTGTCGCACGGTCAGGAATCTTGTCAGGGCTTCTTCGCTCACCTTCGTGCCTTGCAATCGAACGAGAGTCAAGCCTCGGCACCGAATGAGCGACTCGATCGCGACATCGCTGATCTCCGTCCGGCTCAGGTCGAGTCCTCCTAGTCCGGGAAGGCTGACCAAAGAGGCCACGCCAGCATCGGTCACCTTGGTGCCTTGCAAAGTGAGGCTCGACAGGCTTGGCAGCTTGGCCAGGAATTGCAGCCCCGCGTCGGTTATCTGCGTGCCACTTAAGTCGAGCGTGGAGAGCTTGGAAATAGTCGCCAGGTTCGCCAACCCCGCGTCGCCGATCTGCGTGTCGGCCAGATCCAACTCGCGCAAGCGCGCGACTTTGGCGAGTTGCGCGAGACCGTCGTCGGTGATCGCGGTCCCGCGGAGTTGCAGACCGCTAAGTGCTGGTAACGCGCCTATGTGCGACAGACACACGTCACCGACAGGCGTTCGAGCGAGCGACAGGGACACTAATCGCGGAGCGCGGGCCAATCGGTCGAGTTGCGCTCCGGTGACATGCGTGCCCGACAGATCCAGATGCCCGAGCCATTTCAACGACGCCAGGTGAGCGAGACCGACGTCGGTGATCGCCGTGTTGCGCAACTCGAGGTGCACCAATGAACGCCATTCGGTAAGCGCCTGCAGGCTACTGTCGTTGATTTGAGCATCGTTGAGGCACAACATCCGCAGATTGTCGAATCGACGCAATTGGTTTAGCTCGCGGTCACCGCTACCCGGCGGAGCCCACCAAGTCTCAAGCTCGACGAAGCCCCGCGTCAGGCAGCGGCTATCGAGCGAGCGTAGCGGCATGTGCCTGCCGCTGCCCAACTTGTGTATTCGATGAACGCTCTCGATCGTAATTCCGAGCGGAATGGCCACCGTCGCGAGCGCGAGCGTGACCGCGACTAGCATCGCCATGCGCACCCCGCGCAGTACAGGCCTCGGCGCATAAGGAGCGGACTGCGGCCAGACCTTTCGCAGAGCCACGTCGATTCCGACGACGAGCACCACCGCAGTTAGCGCCGTCGCCGCCAAGGCCAGAGGGGAAACCTCGCCCCTCGTGGAGGCGCCGAGCGCCGCACCGGCGACGACACAACCGGCAATCGTCAGCGTGCAGGTCGTCGCAGCCATAATGACGCGCCGCGGTCCCAGCAGGGCGACGAGCAGGCCGATCGGTGCGCCCAACATGCCGCCCAAGAGCGAGGTGTAGCGAGCCGTCGCCATCGCGCCGGCCACGGCCCCCATGATCGCGGCGGTCGGACGGTTGAGACGATACCCAAGGGCCGCGCCGACCAATGCACCGACGACCGCGAGCAGGGCCACCGACGTTAGCCTCTGCGCACTCTCCGCGTCGGTCGGAAGACGATACTCGAATTGAGCTGCGCTCCAGTACGATCGCTCCGCATAGAACCGGGCCGCCGCGCAGAACAACACCACACCGATGAGCAATCGTACGTTCTTCGAGGGGGCCGAAATGGACATGCGACCATTTTCGCCGCAGGAGAGGGTGGCAAGCAACTACCCACATTCCCTATGATCGCCGCAGCACTGATCGTCGGCGGATGCGGTCGGGGCGATCTCATATTTTGTAATGGCGGCCGGATGGGCTAGACTGCGGTGGGGTAAACCATTCGTGATGCTCACCTCGCACGAAAGGAATTCCATGCGTAGCTTCCACTTCTCGCTGCGCTCGATGTTCGGCCTCGTCTCCTTCCTGGCCATCGGCTGTGGCTTGCTGATCTATACATCGCGTTTCACATCGAGCCTGACCTTCACTGGCGCGCTAGCGGTGCTGGTCTGCGCCATTCCCTGCGCCGTCGGTCACGAGGGTGAGCGCCGAGCTTTCTGGACCGGCTTCGCCGCATTCGGATCGGTCTATCTCTGGTTCATCTGCGGCTCGTGGCAATCGCCCGACGGTAACGAACCATTGCGAGAACGCCTGCCGACAACGGCCATTCTGCGTTGGTGCCATGAGAAGGTCGCGCGCAGCCAACCCGCCCCCATTGTTGTGTCGGCTGGAGGGATGGGGCCTGGAATGAGCTCGATGATGTCCGGGGCCATGGCTGGCGGCAGCATGATGCCCGGAACGATGAGTTGGATGCCGCCGGTGACGACGGTTGTCACGCCCGACTGGTCCGACTTCAGCACCACCGGGCAATCGCTATTCGCGATCCTCTTCGCCGTATTCGGTGGCCTTATCGGTCGGCGCAGCCATCGCTGGGCGAGAACGGCTTCGTTGGCACGATAGCGACGCCGGGCCGTGTCCTCCCCCCATAACCACCTATTTCGGGCGTGTCAGCAGGCCACTCTTTTTGAGCCAATCGGTGGCGCGGTCCGGCCAGGTGTTGACGTTTTCGCCGGTGTCACGCATGCCGTAGCCGTGTCCGCCGGTGGCGTAGATGTGCAACTCGGTCGGCACGCCCACCTTCCGCAACTCCGTGGCGATATGCAGGCTGCTAAAGACCGTCACCGGATCGTCCCACGCGTGGACCAGAAACGTCGGCGGGGCGTTCTTGGTGATGGCGACATCTTCTCGCATCTTGGCCGGTTCGTCGGGCTTTTCGAAATACGCCGGGTAGATCAGCATCGTGAAGTCGGGCCGGAAGGAAACCTTGTCGATTTCGTCCATGGGCGGATATTGTCGTTCCGCGAGATACGAAGTCAGACCGGCCGTCTCGCCGCCGGCGGAGAAGCCGAGGATGCCGATGCGCTGTGGGTCGATCTCCCACTCCGTCGCCTTCGAGCGGACGAAACTCACGGCCCGCTGTGCGTCTTGCACGGCTGCGAACCAGCGCTTATCGGGAGTGCGGGTGGGGACGCGATACTTGAGTACGATGCCGGTGACGCCGAGCTTCGTCAACCATTCGGCGGTCTCGGTCCCTTCATGATTCAGCGCGAGGATGTGGTGTCCGCCACCGGGACAGATGATGACCGCCGTTCGCGTATCGATTTCCTTGGCGGGCCGGTAGACCGACACGGTGGGGATCGAAACGTTGGTCAACCGGATGATCGGCTTGCCGCCCGCATCCGTTTTGGCCTCTTCGGGCTTCGTCACATCCTGCTCCGGCGGCAGTTCCTTCGTCTCTCCCGGTGGTTTGCCGGGCCAGATAGGTTGCACGATCGCCGGTTTCGCTTCTTCTGCATTCAACGGAATGGCTGGATAGCCGACGGCGACCCCCAACAAGCATAGGAACGAACGAGCAATGGATTTCTTGAATGCCATGATGTTTCTCCCAGTCAGACGCCAACGCACTCCGGATCTGCAAAATCGCTGTCGCCAGCATCCTCGACGCGGCCCCAAAACACAACGGGCCGCGAAAAGATCTCGCCACGGGCCGCCAGTGCAGAAGGGCGGCCTGCAGCTACGAATTGCTCGGCATCTGGCCGACAAGTTCGAGGGCTGACGTTGGTAACCAGGCATCGCGGCCATCGAAGAGCCGAACGCGGGCCCAGTCCGCTCGGGTTTCCATCACATCGAGCTCGGTTCCGCCGGGCAAGGGCTGCGGCAGCCGGGGAGGAGCCCCGGCCGAGTCGGCCGAACGGGCAATGACTTCGGGCACGATCACGACCGCCGGCTCGAGGGAGTTGGCACCCGCGCCGAACAGGATGAGGCCCATCAACAACAACCAAGTGCATCCCGGCAGCAGTGCCAGGGTCCGCAAGCCAGGCTGCCGCCAGCGGATCGAGGCGGCGAGCAACGCAGCCGTAATCAGAAAAACGGCCGCCGCCGACATCCGTACTTCATCTGGCGACAGTCGTCTGCCCCAGGCGAAGAACGTGTCGAACCAGCCCGCTTCTTCCGGCCGCGGCACCCATTCGGCCAGCAGGGTGCGGGCATGCGCCAAATTCTGCTGTGCCCGATGGTGGTCCGGATCGAGCAGCAACGCACGACGGTAGGCCAGGATCGCCGGGCCGAGCCGCTCGGCGCCCAGCGCGGCGTTGCCGAGGTTAACATACAGGTCGGCATTGCGGATGGCGCGGACCGAATGCCCAGCGTCCGCGGTTCCCTCGGCGGCCGCCGCACCGTCGGCCAGACGGGCGAACAGAAGTTCCGCACGTCGGAACATGGCCAGCCGTTTTTCGTGATCGGTGCAATCGAGCGCCGATCGGTATTCTTGCACGGCCTCGTCCAGCAGTTCCCGCGGCTCGGCGGCCCCAGCTACCGGCGACGGGGCCGCCGTCGCGGCCAACCCCCAGAACGGTACAAGCAATAACGAGGCTGCGCGACTTAGAGCGGCGGACAAAACCTGGCAGCCGGAGCGCCGCGCGCGAAAAATCGACCGTGAAACGCCGGTTCTTTCGGAGCTCGATCCGGTTTTGCGGGTTGCCCTGAAACGCCGTGGGCAGGACGTTGACCGTATGCGCATCACTCGGCCTGCTCCGCAATGCGTCGCGCCCGTTCGACCAGGGCATGATCCAATCGCGATTCGGTCCCCCTCGCGGGTGCGTACGCAATGGTCTCGCAGTCGGCGATGACCGCTTGTGCGGCGTCCCGATCAAGGTTCGGCGCCTCCGCAACCAGCATACGAAGCGCGGCGGCGATTTCCTCGGCGGCTTGGCGTTGCGGTTGCTGCGCGGCGCGGGCGATACGGTCTTGCTGCGAGCGAACCGACTTGCGCCGCGCGATCAATGCCGGGTCGGCATTGCGACGCCGGCGGTCGACGAGAGCCACGGCAACGAGCAAACATCCGACGGCATACATTGCCGCGGTGATGAACGTCGAGTTGCCGGCCGAATCGCGTAGCACCGTGTCCGCGTCCGATTCGATTGCCAGATCCGCTCCGTTGAGAGAAACCGCCGGCCGGTGCGGCGTGGACATTGCGACCTGACGCTCGCCGTGGCCATCCGTCGTAGCACGTTTTCCATCTTCTGGATCGGTGGAGCTCTTGTTTCGCACCACATCGCCCGCGGAGACGAGTTGCGCCGGCATGACGCGGAGCGCAATGGGCTTCGAGCGCGCTGTTTGGTACGACTCCGTTTCGGGATCGAACCACGAATAGGCCAACGCCGGGATCTCGCCGACCGATTCGTCGGTCACGCGCACGGAAACATGGAAGCGTTTGGCACCGTCGGCTACGGTGCCGGACGCGTCGCCTTCGGGCAAATGGAACTGGTCGGGGTTCATTCCATCATCCGCCGACAGCGCGGGGAGGCTGGCATTTTCGACATTGCCGTTGCCCCGTAGCGTGATGTCGAGTCCGATGGGGTCGCCCACGCGCACGACGGTCCGATCGGCCACAACGTCAATCGAAAAACCGCTTCCGACGGCCCCTACAAAGCTTTCGGGTCGGCCGTCGGTAGGGAACGGTTTGACGACCAGTTTCTGCGGCTCGCCCTCCGCACGCGCTAGCGCCGTACGGGTCGGCTGACCGCGGCCTTCCATCTCTCCCAATAGCGATCCGCCGAAGAGATCGTCGAAGTCGGCGAAGGGCCCACGGGAGCGTGCCCGCTCGGTCGCTTTCCGCACCGTAGCTGTGATCGGGGCGAGCGTGAATTCGCCGGGGCGGTCCGGGATCAACGTGCGGTTCGCCGTGACGACGACGAACCGCCGCCCATCGACCTTCTCTTCCCGCGCCGTCGCCGGCAGGGCTATCTGGCCGTCCTTCGTGTCGATGGGCAACTGCGACGAGCCACGCGTGCGAGGCGGGGCGGCGGCAAAGTGGAACTGATCGAAGACCGGCGAATAGATGCTCAGCTTGAGCACATTTTCTAGATTCTCGGCGTACCACCACTCGATATCGATCGGCACGCGCTGATCGGGATAGACCGGACGGTCGGGCAGGACCAGTCGCACCCGCATCTTGGGATCGAGCGGCACCGCCTGGAACGACATCGACACGGCATCGGCCTTGACCACTCGACTGCCTTGCTGGATCGCGAACGGTCCGACCTGGTACTCGCCGGGTTGCTCGGCGGTGACCAGGTACTGAATCTGATACGTCACTCGCTTGCTGCGGTACAACTGCCCGTTTTGCTGGATGATCTGCGAAAACACATTCGGATTCGACGCGGTCATTTGACCTCGCAGGCCGGCCGCGAGTTCGCCAGAAGGGGTGTCGACGGTGCAGGTCGGTTGCGGTTCTTCCTCGAATCCTTCCACGGTGAATTGGATCACCACCGGATCGCCCGCGTAATGCGGCGGCTGCTGCGTGGCGACCTCGACGCGTGCCTCCTCGGCCGAGAGTGGGAGTGAGGAACCGACGAAGAAGAAGACAATGAGAATGCGGTGCAGGAACAGACCGCGGTCGAGGAGTCGGTTATCGCCCCGCGATGGTAAGCAACGATAATGGCAATCGCCGAAGTTCACAGGCGTTCTCTCACCAATCCTTGTCGACGGGTTCGTGTTCGAAGCGACCGCGGCGCTCCCGGTCGCGGCGGCGTTGAGCCTCACGGTCGCGAACGGCCTGCAAGAGCCGCGCTGGGTCGGGGCCCCCTGCCCGGTCGTCGGGCTTATCCTGCTTTCCCGCGTCCGGTTCGCCCGAGTTTTGATCTTGTGGCTTCTGGTCCTGCTGACCTTGTTGCTGCTCCGGCTGCGGTGGCTGGAGCAACGCAAGGGCTTCGAGGAGCTTCTGCAAAGCGGTGTTCTGATGCTTGCGAGCTGCGTCGAAAGGCAAGCTTCGCCGACTGGTCGATCTATCGTCGGGCGTTTCCTCGGTCTGGTCGCCCTTCGATGGCGAATCTCCGCTTGTCGCGTTTATCGCAACGGATGCATCGGCTTCGCCGGCGGGTGATACATCGGAAAGTTGCTCGGCGGCATGCGCCATTTCCTCTTCGCCTTCCGCCACGAGCTTACCTGCCTTGGCGTATTGTTCGGCGATCGCTTTGAGTTGTTCAAGCTGCTTCGGGTCGGCTGCTTGCTGTTCGTCGTGGGTGGGTGGTGAATGGGCTTGTTCCCGCAAAGCCTCGGCGATCCGCCGAGAGGTCGACTCCAATTCTCGCTGACGGTGGGTGAGCGGCTCAGCCTTTTTGGCCGCGTCATCCGGTTCCGCTAATGCAGCGGCCTGTTCGGTCTCGTCGTTCAGCTCCGCTTGCCGTTGGGCCGTCTCGCGCAGGTGCTCGGCAATCGAAAAGAACAAACGGCGCAGCGCCTGCAAGTGCTCCGCCGCCCCGTCGGCATGCTTGCGCGCGTCGTTCACTGCGTCTGGTTGCGGATCGGAATCGTGAGTCGGCTCCGACTTTGCTGCTTGCGCCATAACAGTCTGTGCTTGAGACATTTCGTCCCGGGCGAGTTGGAGCAGCGTGCCGGCGAGTTGCAACTGCTCGCGTTGGGCCTTCGCTTTTTGCGCAGCCGGATCCGCGGGCTGGGAAGCGTTCGGCTTGGGGTCACCCTCAGCCGCCGGCGGCAGCGCCGCCGCTTCGGTTTCGATCAGCTTCTCGAGGCGCTCACCACGACCGATGTTTTCCGATTGCAGTTGCGCGGCCAACTGCATACGCAAAGCGGTTTCCTCGGCACGTGCATCCTCGGTGCCACGAGTGGCAGTCCTCTCGCTGTTTTCCTGGGACGGCGACGAGTCGGCCGTCGGGGTGTTTTGCTCGGATTCCGGTTCTCGCTCCTGCGCATCATTCTCATCGGAACCGGGGAGCAGACGTTGGATGTCTGTCTGTCGCGCGTAGGCCAATTCTACAAGTCCGCGCAGGTCGAGGAACCGCTCGCGCGCGGCACGGAGGGCCGTGATTCCTTTGAGTTGACTGTCCGCGGCATCGTCGAGACGGTCGGCCGACAGCGATTGTGAGGCCGTTTGAAACGCCGCCTGGCCCTGTTCGAGAAACGGAAGTGCGTCGCGCACCATCTCCAGAAAGCGATCGGATGCCGCTGATTCTGTCGTTTCTTCATCGGCGGTCGAGTTGGCAGGCTGCGCACCTTGTTTGTTTGCCGATGCCGGTGACTGAGGCTGCTCCGTCGCGGCCTTCAGCCGGGTCGTCAGCTCGTCGGTTCTCTCACACAAGGAGACTTGATCTTCTTCGAGATATTCGCGAGTGAGCCAAGGCAGCGCACGCGCGTTTTTGCCCGACTCGACGGCGTCAGTAGGGGCAGCGGGTTCACCTTCGTCGCCGGCTGGCTCCGAAGGTGCGATCCTGGCGGAGAGATTATTCTCTTTGGCCTTAACCGTCGTAAGCTGTAACAGTAACGCTGCGTCGGCCAGGATAACGTCGAGGACTTCGACCGGGCCTCGCAACTGATCGCGAGCCCGCTTCAGTTCCGTCAGGCCTGCCGCGGCGCGGCGGAACGAACGCTTGGCCTCCCTGCGCCGCATCTGGCCGCGTGCCTGGCCGAGTCGCTGGTCGGCCCGATTGGCATAATCGAGCAAGCTCGTCAACTGGGCGGCGCGTAGCTTGTCTTGAGGCGATTGCTCTTTGTCTGGCTTGGCGCCGAGCGCTTCCAGTTCCTCGCGGGCATCCCGCGACAAGGCCTGGCTGTCTGACAGGACCTTACGCTGTTCGACCGCTATCTGGCGAAACTCGCCGCGCAACGCGTCGGCTGCGTTGGGATCACTGTCGCCCGCTATACGATCGACGATCTGCCGGGCCGTCGACACGATTCGTCGTTGCGCCTCGACCAATTCGTCCAATCTCTTGGCAAGATCGCGCTCGTCGCGGCGTGCCAGAGAGTCGGCCAACAATACAATACGCCGCAGGACGACTTCCAGGTTGTGCCTGGCGTCGGAGTGATCGGGTCGCAGCCGCACGGCATCGCGGAACCAATCGGCCGCGCGACGCAGGTGGACGAGTGCCTCTTGCGCCTGCTCGCCCGAAAGTTTATCGGCCCGCTGCACTTCGACCCAGCCGAGGTTGTACGTCGCTCGGAAGCGCACGTCGCCGTCCGCGGCCGCCTCTCGCCGCGCTTCCGAGAGCATCCGTTCGGCGCGATCGAAGTCGTTGTCGAGATAGGCGAGCGCATCGTTATAACTTGCGCGTGGGTCGACGTGGTCCGTTGGCGACGTTCCCGAAGCCTGCCCAGCCTTCTCGCTGCCTGCGGGTGAAGCTGGCTGAACTCCGTCAGCAGTGATCGCGGCCGATTCACCGGGTGTCGCCTGAGCATGCACCGAATTCCACAGGGGACCTAGCACGAATACGAGCAGGACCGCGCCGACGACCGCGGCCGTTCGCGGTGGCACAGACTCTTTCGTTCCGCTAGGCATTTCGCCGGCGGCCCCATTGAAAGACCGAACCTCGCGCTCGGCGCCCCATGATTGGAGTTCCGACCTGACCGACCCACTGCCGACAAGGATCGATGCAACGAGAAACGCAAATCCGGCGAGCACGGTCCACTGGAACGCGTCGCGGCGCACGGCATGGCCGCGGTCGTCGAGTTGTCCACGGACCAGGGGCGCGATATGGGCGTCGTAGATCGATTTTAAGTCGAGCGCCCCGGTGCCGGCGGGGATGTACGCGCCATCGGTGGTGAGCGCCATCTCGCGCAGGGTGTCGCCGTCGAGCCGCGTGACGACGGGCCGGCCATCGCCGTCGCGGAGTTGCGTGCGAGCACCGGTCTGCTGATCGGTGACGAAGATTTCGCTGCCGGCTTCATCGCCGAAACCGATCGCCAGGATCTTCACACCCCGCTCGGCCGCCGCCTTGGCCGCATCGAGCGGGTGCGATTCGTGGTCCTCACCGTCGGTGATCAGCACCAACACGCGCGACACATCCGACTCGGTGCGAAAGCCGGCGAGCGCTTTGCGAATCGGCTCCTCCAACCGCGTGCCGCCGCGACCGACGCTGTGAGGCCCGGCCCCATCCAGAATCAGCTTGAAGAAGCCGAAATCGGGCGTCAGCGGGCAGAGCACGGTCGCCCGCCCCGCGAAGGCGATCAGGCCGACTTGGTCTCCGTCGAGATACGAGAGCAAGTCGGTGAGTTCCGCCTTGGCCCGATCCAAACGATTCGGGGCGCTGTCTTCCGCCAGCATCGATTTGCTCACGTCGAGACAGAACATGAGTTGTGCTCCGACGCGCGGCGTCTCCTGATAGCTCAGTCCCCACTGCGGACGCATCAGGGTCACAATAAGACACACGCCAGCCAGAGCCAGGCAAACGATGCTCGACCAGCGCCGGCCGCGAGACATCCGGTGCGCCAGCCGCGTCTGCATCGTGGCCGAAAGAAATCGCCCCAAGACTTCGTCTCGCCGGCGGTCCAACCAAAACAAGATCGCGGCGACGGCGGCAACGAGCCACAGTGCGTGAGACCAGTTCGGATCGGCGAAACGAAAGTCGGACATGATGGTGAAATGGTCGGCAGCGCTCTCGGCCGCGGCGCCGAGGCGACCGTCGGCCCTCTATGGCAGCGTGCGAAACAGGCTTCCTTTGGCAACGGCGGCCGCCGCCATCAGCCCCAATGCGGCGACGACGAACGGCTTGTAGTGTTCGGTGTATTGCAGGTATCGAATTTCGCTGATCTTCGTCCGCTCCAAGCGATCGATCTCGGCATAGATGCTCGCCAGGCTATCCTTGTCGGTAGCGCGAAAATAACGGCCGCCGGTTTTCTCGGCAATGGCTTTCAGGGCCTCTTCATCGATCTCTACCTGGATCGGTTCGAGCCGTTGGCGTCCGCTAAAGGGATCGACGACCGGGAACGGCGCGAGCCCGTCGGTGCCTGCCCCGATGCAATATACTTTGATCTGTTGCGAGGCCGCCAGTTCGGCTGCCTGGCCGGGGTCGATCGCGCCGGCATTGTTCACGCCGTCGGTCAACAGAATGGCGATCTTCGACCTGGCCGTACTCTGCCGCAGCCGTTCGACGGCCAGCGCCAGACCGTCGCCCAGGGCGGTTCCATCCTCATCACGCCCGCTGACGATCTGCAAATCGTCGACGATCGAAACCAGGTTGCCGTGATCGAGCGTCAGGGGACAAAGACTGTCGGCATACCCGGCGAATGCGACCAGGCCGACAACATCGTCGGGGCGGCCACCCCCCGCCTTCCCGCCCAGCACAAATTGGCGAAAAACGTCCTTCACCACCGATAGGCGGTCGACGCTGAGATCATCCTTCACCAAATCGCGCGCGTGCATCGATCCCGAGCGGTCGATGACCGCCATGACGGCGATCCCTTCGCGGCTGACCTTCGTCTCCGCATCGGGCGTGTGCGGTCCGGCCGCGGCCACCGCCAGGCAGGCGACCGCCAATGCAGACAGCGCGGCAGGCAAGACCGCCAGGCGCACCCGCCACGATCGGCCCGCGCGGTCGGGCACGTCCAATGACGAAAACCGTATGGCCGAAGCCGACCGCGACGCCGCGGCGAAGGCCAACGGTGCGAGGCAGACGAGCAGCAGCAACCACGGGTCGCGGAATTCCATGCAGAGCGGTCGGTCTCGGGTGTCAGTGGGCGGCGGCCAATTGCCGGCCTGCTTCCTCTCGTGTCTCTTCCAGAAACCGGCGGGCTGCATCGAGGGAACGCTCGATGTCTTCGTTCGACGGTTGCATGCCGGCGAACTTCACCAGGTCGGCCTCGCGCAAAAAACTCCGCAGCAGCGTCTGGTGATCGCGCGACAGGTCGGGCGATTGGCCCACCGATGCCAAGAACTCCTCGGTCGTCAGTTCCGGCGCGCGAAACTCGAAGCGGTCTTCCAGGTATCGCCGCACAATGTCTGATAATTCTACGTAAAACTCGCCGACGAGTTCGCCCGTCGGACGAGGCCGGGCCAGCAACCGATCGAGCCGAGCACGGGCGATCTGGTAGGCGCTTTGCCGCCGCGCCCGCCGCCGCCAGGCCAAAAATGCGCGACCGCCGACCAGGCCAGTCACGGCAACGATAACCGCCCCCCCGACGATCCACGGCCAGCGCGAAGGCGGCGAGGCCTCGCGTGGCGGCAGTTTGCCGAGCGGTGGCTTGAGTTCGTCTTTTGTGTCGGCCGCACTGACCGATTGCACTTCGAAATCCAATCGTTCGGTCAGCAATTCATAGGCATCCAGCCCTTCCGGCGCCTCGCGGTGCCCCGGGCGGCGATCGACATACTCGATCACGATCGGCGGAATCGCCTGTTTGCCCGACGAAGGCAGTTGTAGGTGGTATTTCTGCACGGCCACCGTGCGCCCCTGGTCGTCGATCGACTCGCGCGGCACGAAATCGATGACCGAGAAGCGGTCGAGCGCCTCGCCGAATTCCGGCATCAAGACCTCGACGCCCTTCTCGGCGATGACCATGATCGTTAGCGTCACGGCATCGCCGATGAGCGGCCGGGCGGGCTCTAGCGAAACCGTCGCCTTCACTGGTCCCGATTCGACGGTGTTCTCCAAAGGCTTGTCGGCGCGGGCAGATTCGGAGCCGGCCATCAAGGCCAGCGCGAGCGACAGTCCGACAAAAACACTCGGTCGCCTTGGTCGGCACCGGCCGGCCGATCCCCCCATCATCGTCGCATTCTCCGTTCGCGCATACGGAAGAATCGGACGAGCGGTTCCACGACCGAGCCGGTCGCGTCGATGTGAATGAAGTCGATCTTCGAGCGGCGAAAGTCGCGTTCCAACTCCGCCACACGCGAGCGGGCCAGCCGCTCGAGTTGGGCACGAAAGGCTGCCGAGCCGGCATCGTATCGGCTCACCCGACCCGTTTCGGGATCGGCCAGGTTGATCAACCCGACGCGCGGCATCTCCAGCTCGCGCGGGTCGGTGATGAGCACGGCGACGACGTCGTGCTTGCGATTGGCGCTTTGCATGGCCGACAAGAAGCCATCGTCCAGAAAATCGCTGACCACGAAACAGACCGCTTTGCGCGTCGTCACCGACATCAAAAACTGCATGGCGCCGGCGATGTTGGTCGCCTGTCGGCCCCCGCGACGCCAAGCCCGCCGGCGGCCGAAGGGGAGCCAACGGCGGCCGTTTTTCGTGGGCTTTCGTTCCGACGTATCGGCGGTCCCATGCGCCAAGACTTCACGGACGACACGTAGCGAGTGCTTTTGGCCCTTGCGGGCGGGAATGTACTGCTCGATGCCGCCGTGAAACAGGGTCAACCCGACCTTATCGTCGTTGCGCGTGGCCGAGAAGGCGAGCAAGGCGCAGAGTTCGGCCGTTGCTTCGCGTTTCGATCGGCCGGCCGAGCCAAAATCCTGCGAAGCCGAGACGTCGGCGAGCAGCATCAGCGAAAGCTGGCGCTCCTCGACATAGCGTTTGACGAACGGCTGTCCCGTCCGTGCCGTGACGTTCCAATCGATCGTCCGCACGTCGTCCCCCGGCACGTAGGGCCGCACCTCGTCGAATTCGATGCCACGGCCTTTGAATACGGACACATATTGCCCCGCCAGCACATCCGCCACCTGCCGACCGGTGTGGATCTGGATCTCGCGAACGCGCTGGATGATCTCTTTGGCGAGCATGTGTACGATCGGCTCATTCCGCAACCGACATGGGAGCACCGGGACGCGTTGCCTACGGCACGGGAACGTTGTCGAGAATTCTACGAACCAACTCGTCGGCGGTCCTTCCTTCGGCTTCGGCTTCGTATGTCGCGATGACGCGATGACGCAGAACGTCCGGCGCCAGCGTCTTGATGTCGTGCGGCGTGACATAACCGCGCCCCTGCAAGAAGGCATGGGCCTTGCCGGCCTTCATCAGATAGATAGACGCTCTGGGGCTGGCACCGGTCTCGATCATGCCATCCAATCCGCGCACGCCGAGGTCCGCCGGATCGCGGGTGGCGCGGACCACGTCGACCACATAGTCGCGCACTTTGTCGTCGACCCAGATTTTGTTGACGACTTCGCGGGCTTCGAGAAGGTCCGCCGGCGTGGCCACTCGGTTGACGTGGGGGATGGGTTTGCCGCCTCCCATGCGGTCGACGATCTTGCGTTCCTCGTCGCGTGTCGGATAGCCGACGAGCACCTTCAACATGAACCGATCGACCTGCGCCTCGGGCAGCGGATAGGTTCCTTCCTGTTCGATCGGGTTCTGGGTCGCCAGCACGAGGAAGGGATCGTCGAAGCGGAAGGTCTCTTTTCCGATCGTGGCCTGGCGCTCCTGCATCGCCTCGAGCAACGCCGCCTGGACCTTGGCCGGAGCGCGGTTGATCTCGTCGGCCAGAATAAGGTTGGAAAAGACCGGCCCTTTTCTCACGCTGTACGTCGCGTCTTTCGGATTAAAGACCTCGGTGCCGATGACGTCGGCCGGCAGCATGTCGGGCGTGAACTGAATACGGGAAAACCCCGTATCGATCGCCTGGGCCAAGCTGTGGACCGCGAGTGTTTTGGCCAGCCCCGGCACCCCTTCCAGCAGAACATGCCCGCCCGTCAACAGGCCGATCAGCAGTCGGCTGATCATCGTCTCCTGGCCCACGACCACACGGCCGACCTCGTTGATCAGATTCGCGCACGATTGCGAATACCTCGCGATTTGCTCGTCGATTTGTGCTGTGCTCATAGCTCCCACGGCAAAACGAAACCATACTGCGCCGCTTACTCCGCAGCCTATCGGGAAAGTTGTCGCTAAAATCTCGACAAAAGACAAGCGGCTCGCGAGAAACCGCTCGGCAATGCGCGACACCATCTCGTGGCCGCGCTGCCATCAAGCCGACAGGGGTGAGAAGCTCAACCAGCGGCGGCCGGCGGCTCGGCCGGCGGAGTCGCTTTGAATTCGAACTCGACGAGCTTGCCGTGGCCGCAGGCCAGCAGACCGTCGGCGTTCGGTTCGAGTTCGAAATCGTGCACGTGCATGGGCGCCTTTTCCTGGTGCAAGATCTGCCCGCCGGGAACCGCGAGAAACTTCACCAGACCTTCGTGGTCGCCCCCGGCGGCGACCAGCCACTCCCCTCCTGGGGAGAACTCCAATCGCTCCGCCAAGCCTTTGTGTTTGTCGGCGTGCTCGATCAACCGCTTGTTCTCTCGCCAGTCGAACACTTCGATCCGAGCCAGCGCTTCGAGGTGGTCGACGTTGTTGATCTGCCCGGTGCCGCCGATCGCGAGCAGCTTACCATCGGACGAGAACGCCAGGCTGCGCACGCCACCGATCGAATGTCGGCGCTGCTTCGGGTCCCAGGTGTACATGAGCGGCGTCTCAATGCTGGCGAGTTGCTTTCCGGCCGCCACCTCCCACACGACGACATGCCCCACCTTGTCGGCCGTCGCCAGCCAGGCGCCGTCGGCCGAGAAGGAGCAAGCAAACAACATCGAGGGATAGTGGTGCGGCGTGAGTTGTTCATGTCCGGCCAGCACGTGCACGAGTTCACCGGTCTGGGCGTTCCAGAGCTTGCAGAGCATGTCGTCGGAGACACTGGCGATCAATAGGCCATCGCGTGAGGCCGTCACTCCGCGCACCCATTTGTCGTGGGCATCGACCTTGCGAATGATCTGGCACGTTTCAGCATCCCACCAGATGAGCTTTCCGTCCCAGGCACCGCTGACGATGAACGGCCCGGCCGCCGCCACACCGCTCACATAGCTCTCGTGCCCGGTCAATTCCTGCCACTGGGGTTTCTCGGCCGCCAGATCGACGCAATAAAGCTTGGCGTCGGAGCAGCCGACAAACGCACGCCGTGATCCGGGTTGCCGTGCGAGCGCGAAAAAGATACCCGCATGGTCGATCTGTCGGACAACTTTGAGTTTGGTCGGGTCGGCTGTCATGCCAGCACCTCGGTCACGGGATCGGTACCGGGGTTCGTGAGCGGGATGGGGCGTGAGCCCAGGTGGTATTCTTTCTCGTGATCGATCCCCAAGGCATTGAAGATGGTGGCGAACAACGCTTCGGCCCCGATCTCCCCGTCGACAACCTTGTTGCCGTCTTCGTCGGTCTTGCCGTAGACGGTGCCGCCACGGATGCCGCAGCCCGAGAGCGTCGCGCTCCACGCGCTGGCGAAATGGTCGCGCCCCAGGCTCGGGTTGATCTGCGGCGTACGGCCGAATTCACCTAGCGTGATCACTAGCGTGTTTTCCAGTAGCCCACGCAGCGCCAGGTCGTCGAGCAAGGTCGACATTACGTGGTCGAGTTCGGTCGCCAGTTCCAGGTGCGTCTCAAAATTCTGGCCGTGACTATCCCACCAAGCACGGGCGACTTTGACGAAGGGTACGCCGGCTTCGATCAGCCGCCGCGCGGCCAATACCTGCTCGCCGAACTGCGTGGGGCCGTATTGATCGCGCACGTGCTGCGGTTCCTGCGAGATGTCGAACAACTTGTCGCTGGCCATCAACCCGCGGACACGACCATAGGCCGAGTTATGGCTGCCGACGGCGGCGTTCTGGCGCCCGCGCGCGAATCGCGCCGAGAGCATGTTCCGCAGGTCGAGCCGCTCGCGATGGTCGAGGTCGGTGATCGACTCGAGCCGGTGAATGTTCTCGGGCATCAGCCCCTTGTCGAGAAACATCGGCGCGTAGCGTGCACCGAAGAACCCCGGCCCGCCTTTATGCCGCCCTTCGGTCGAGGTGTACATCGAGACGTAATCCGGCACGGTGCTGTCGGCCTGCCCCAACTCGCGGGCGAGCATCGCCCCCAGGTCGGGATAGGCCAGTCCCGGCTCCTTCGGACGCCCTGTCTCCATCAACTCGGTGCCGCCGCCGTGATCGGCGTTCTTGGTATTGAGTGAACGGATGATGGCCGTGTGATGCTGCCTTTGGGCGAGCTTCGGCAACAACTCCGAAATGCGGATGCCCGGCACGTTCGTATCGATAGCGCGGAACGGCCCGCCCGTCCGTCGGCCGGGCTTGGGGTCCCAGGTCTCGAGTTGGCTGGCACCGCCAGCAAGCCACAGCAGGATAACCCGCTTCTCCTGCCGCTTGAGCTCCTCGGCGAGGGCCGGTTCTCGCAGCACGCTCAACACGGTCATGTCCGCGGCGAGAGCCGTCGAAGCGGCCACCGCCGACGTTTCCAAGAACCGCCGTCGGGTGAGACCGTGGTCCGGTGATCCGCAACAAACGCGACGATGGTGGGCCATTTTGTTTCGCCTCCGTCAATGATTGAATCGAAACTCGCTGCTGTTGACGAGCGCCCAGACGAGTTGTTGCCAGGCGGCGACGGGTCGATCGTCGCGGGCGGCGAGGTAGTTCGCGCACCATTCGACTTCCTCGGCCTGCGGCTCGCGTGACAGCACCGCCACGAATGCCGTCCGGATGGCTTGCGGCCGATCACCGATCGCCTTCAGCGCACCCACCAACCGATCAGCCGAGTCTCGCAAATAGTCGCCTTCGATCTGCGGGCCGTTGCTGAAGAGGAGTGCCTCGCTGACGCTGACCTGAAAATTCTCGCCCGGAATCTCGATCTGACCGGCCAATCCTTGGGCCTGGTTCTCCAGATCGCGGCGGCGGCCGGCCCACTGTTCGGCGTTCTCCTGCCGCTGGGCCATTTCGGTCGGGTTGGTTGTCGCGATCGCCAGCGACAATGCGAACTGCATGGGAGTCAGCGGCTTCACCGAAGCCAGAGCGAAGAGCCGTTCGTCGGGCCGGTCCGTCGATTCCTCCCAGCGACTGGTGCGCCCGTAAGCCCGACTGAGGACGAGCCCACGCACAAGCCGCCGCAGGTCGTAGTGGTGTTCCTCGGCGTCGCGCGCCAGCCAAGCCAGCAGGGCGGGATGGCTGGCCGGGTTTTCGGAGTGCATCTGGTCGAGCGGTGTCACCAACCCTGCTCCGAACAGTCGGGCCCAGAGCCGGTTGACGAACGCCTTCGCAAAGAAGCCGGCTGAATCGGGACGCAGGGCCACCTCGACCAGCTTCGCCCGCCGGCTGTAAAGCGCCGGTTGCGGAGGCGTTTCACGGTCGTTATCGGCCTTCTGTTTTTCTTCGGCGGCCCGGCGTTCGTCGTCCGATTTGCCGGCGAGACCGGTGTCGGCGATCTCGCCACTGGTGAGGAAGATCAGCCGCGCCTGCTTTTCTTCGCCGGCGGTCGTGCGAAACTTGAGCTCGCCGTCGTCCCGCTCCGCCAGAAACCGCTTCTTCGTGAGATAGGTGCGGTTGAAGAACGACGCCATGCCGTAGTAGTGGTCCTGGGCCCAGTCGGGCACCAGCGGATGGTCGTGGCACTTGGCGCAATTGATGCTGACGCCGAAGAACAGCCGGCTGGTGTCGTTCGTCATGTCGTCGACGTTGGCGACCCGCGACTTAAGGAACTCGGCCGCGGCCTTGCTGTCGACCTGGTCCTCGCGGGGCAGGATTACCTCGCGGAACAGTTCCGGCCAGCGGCGGTCTTCCTGGAACCGCTTCAACAGCCAATCGCGCCACTCGCCGTTGCCCTTTCCGGCCATCAGCAGCACGTCGTACTCGTTCCGCACGTGATAGACGAAATCGGGACTGGCCAGCAGGCGGTCGACGAGGCGGGCCTTTTTGTCGGGCTCGGTCGCCGCGAGGTAGCTCTGCACCTCGCTCGGCGTGGGAATGCGGCCGGCCAGATCGAGCGTCACGCGGCGGAGAAAGGCGGCGTCATCGGCGGCCGGCGCGGCTGCCACGCCTCGCGCCGCCAGCGCGTTATCGACGAGCGCATCGACGACTTCCTCGATGGGCCGGTCGGGCGGAACCTCGTCGGCGATCACCTGGCGCGCACCGGCCACGGCGAACGACACCAGTTCGAGCCACAAAAGTAGACGCACAAACCGCATACGGATCTCCAACGAGGACCGAGCGCGGAACCAGAGCGGGACGGAATCTCGGGCGGGAGTTTTTTGCTGGGGGGCTAACGGGCACGCATCAACGGATACCGATACCTTAAGCGCTTTGTTCGCTACGGACAAGTCTGCCAAGTCACGTCGGAACCGCGTTTGTGCCTGCTCTGTCAAATAATTCCTTTCAGAAATCCACCGGTGGCGAATTCCACCGATGACGAGCTGGCGATCGAATGATCGGAATCAAAAACCGGCCTGGCTTGAGAAGCGGAGATGGATTTTGAGTAGACTGTCGACCATGGCTCCGGTTGCCGACTGTGGCGGCTGCGGGCAAGAAACACGTCGCACGTGTGTTGTCAGCCAGCACTTCATCACCATAGCAACGAGCCACGAAAACGAGAGGTCGTAGTCGATGGGCACTTCGAGGAGTCTGCGAACGCCAAGCGGTGGCGGCTGGAGCGCGGTGAAGACGGCAATTACCGGCCATTTCAGCGGCCGTTCGCTGTCGCCGCGGCAGCTCGCGTGCGATGTTGTCGAAGCGGGAAACGGCTTTGGTGTCGGTCGCGGGGCCGGCGGTGACCGACCTATCAGTAACATCTCCGGCAGCGTCGGAGGAGCGACCGCGGATCTCGGTGGTTTCGGCGGTGGCGTTGCGGAAGGAGGCCTCGACGCCGGACTGCGGACACTCGGCCTCGATACATCGACGGGAAAATCCGCAGCCGAGGTTGTCTCCGCCGTGGCGTCGCACCTCGCGCGAGAAGTGGACGGTGTTGACGGCGAGGTGCTGCGAAACGCGCTGACCGACACACTACTCGAAGCGGCGACGCTCACGGTCGACGCCGATAAAGGAGCGCTTGAGCGGGGCCTCCAGACGTTCCTGGCCGAAAATCGCGCGGAAGGTCTCGTCGAGGCGTTTCTCTGTCACTATGTTTTCGATGTGATCTGGATCAACATCGAAAGTTATGTCCAATCGCGATGTACCGACGAAACCTCCTTTCAGGCGTTCATGTCATCGGTCGAAGAAGCGTGCCGTGACGACGTGCGGGCCGCGGTCGGACAGGCGAAGGAGCGAGGACGGTTCGATCGGCTGGATTGGTTCGGTACGGACGGCCGCCAAGTCGGTCGCGAGGTGATCGCGGACCTCGAACTGCGGTTCCGCAACCTGCTATGACGTCGAGGGGGCGATGAAGCTTGCGCGGTTTGTCGGAAAGAACGGTTCCACGGATACAACCTACACGGCGACGCTGACGGATGAGGGCGTAAACGTCATCGACACCACGGAGCCCGAAGGGAATGTCTCGGTGCATTTCCTGCGGAACGGCAAGAGGGCGCACGCTTCGCTCGAAAAGGGGTTGCGAGATTTCTTCGATCTGGGGATCTGTGTCTACATCGCCGATGAACTGCTCGATCGCGAGCGGGGTCACGACGGTTGGACCCGTTCTTTCGAATTCGTGATGCCGGTGTATGAGCCGGCACGCTGGAGGGAGCATGAGCGTCAACTGGTCAGGTTACTCGGGCACTTGTCCGGCGACCGCTATCGGTTCGAATGGCTCCCGCGCCGCAACCTGACCGGCTACGGCGAGCGCCGCAGAGGCGTGCCGACGGGTTACGATGCCGTATGCCTGTTCTCCGGCGGCGTCGATTCACTTCTCGGCGCATACGAACTTCTCAACGCCGGCAAGAGAGTCATCCTCTGCGGCCACTACGCCGATGGCATCAGTTCGAAGGCGCAGATGGATCTGTTCAAGATGCTCCGCGCGCAATTCGGCAAATCGGTGTTGCTCATCCAGTGTTACATTGCCCGCACGCTAAGGCCGACCGTCAACTATGCACTTTCGGAGAAGTGTGAAGAGTCGCACCGTCCGCGTTCCTTTCTGTTTCTCGCGACGGCGGTCGCGGTCGCCAAGCTGGCCTGTGTGAAGGAAATCTACATTCCCGAAAATGGTCTGATCGCGCTGAACGCGCCGCTGGGCCTATCTCGTGTCGGAACATTGAGCACGCGCACGGTGCATCCTCGCTTCCTCGTCGACTTTTTGTCGCTCCTGCACGGCTTGGGCATTTATGAAGGCAGCCTGACGAACCCGTTTCTGCTGCAAAGCAAGACCGATATGGTTCGCGGCGCGTCGCGGGAGAGCTATCCGATGCTCCTCAGGTCGGTGTCGTGTGCCCATACCGGCAGCATTCGCTGGACCGGTAAACGGGGAGTTCGGCATTGCGGCTATTGCATCCCTTGCTTGTACCGGCGGGCTGCGTTCATGGAAGTCGGAATCGACAACGCCGCGGATTATTATTGCGACGTCTTCCGCGACCTCACGAAGCTCAGCGAGACCGAGCAATGCGATTTTCGTTTCCTGGCACGCTTCGCCGCAAATGTCGGTCGCATGTCGGCGGCCGCACGAGAGGCACTCGTGTTGAGGCAGGGGCTATTCGAGCCCGCAGAGTGCGCGACCATCGGCGGCCAAGACATCGAAACGTTGTTGCCCTTCGCCGATATGATTGAAAGCTGGGCCAGCGACTTCTTAGAGAAGGTGGACATGACCGCTTCCGAGTCGACGCGGTGCGCCATCGGACGGCGATGAGGGCCGGCCGATGACGGCATTTCTGTTTCTTGAATGGCCACGAGGCGAATCACAAGTAATAAAAACCTACGACATGGGTGGACGACCGTGCAGACTGAATTACAGATTCCGATTCCACCGCCTCGCTCGCCCCCGCGCGTGCTTTCGGACAAACGCGAGAAAATTCAGCTCATTACTTTCGCGCTTTCCGCAATAGTCTACTTTCCATTCTCGCAATGGATTTCGACCACCCGCGTGGGGACAATGTTTTTCCTGTGGGGCCAGATGGCGTATCTTTTTCCCCTGCTGATCGCTTTTTTGGCGATTCCCTTCCAGATCCTCGGCCTCATACTGGAGCAAACCCGACGACAGTCGTTCTTTTGGCTGATGCTGTGCCTCTTGTTCGTGATCTCCTGCATTACCGGGATCATTCTCGGGCAGAAGGTTCGCACCGCGGGCATGCGCGCGTTTGCCCAGCGAAGCCGACCACTGATCGCCGCGATCGAGCAATACCGCCGCGATCATTCCGCGCCACCGCGGTCGTTGGACGACCTCGTCCCCGATTATTTGCCGCAGGTTCCATCGACGGGCATGATGGCTTACCCCGAATATCACTATTACGCCGGGGAGGCAAAGATCGCGTACGCCGGCAATCCGTGGGCTCTTTCTGTTGCGACGCCGAGTGGCGGCATCAACTTCGATCAAATTCTTTATTTCCCGAACCAGAATTATCCCGCGACGGGATACGGCGGTTCTTTGCAGCCGATCGACGACTGGGCCTATGTGCATGAATAGCCGCTCGGCCGATTCAGCCGGAGTAAACTTGCCGCATGGGCGATGATCTTGCATTGCGCCGGAAGTGGACGCTGCGGGCCCACGGCCGGCGGATGGTCTTCGTCAAGCGGCCCCAGGAACAGACGTCTCATGTCGTGATGAAGGCACTCGTCTGGGGTTTGTATTTGCCGCAGTACCCGGACCTGTCGATCGAGCCCGCGTTGGCCGATCGGTATGAGCCCGACGTCGCGAGCCTCGGCACCGATCGACGTCCGCGCTTTTGGGGCGAAGCGGGACAGGTGACGCCCACCAAGATCCGTTCGCTCGCCAAGCGGTATCGAGAAACGCATTTCGCCATCGCGAAATGGGCAACTCGTCTAGCGCCGCAAAAGGCGATCGTCGAGAAGGCAACGACCGGCGTCGAGCGTTCGGCACCGATCGACTTGATCATCTTTCCGGAAGATGCCGCCGAGCGGTTCATCGACGAGTCGGGCACGATCCACGTCGTGCACGACGATCTGGAGTGGGTGCGTATGGAGCCATGTTGAGCTAAAGTCAGGGGACTCGTGCCGGCACGCCCATCGCACACCCCACGTCGCGAACCTCACTACAGGAACCAGCCATGCATCGACGCCACTTCCTCGCCGCCGGCGCCGCCGCGATCTGCACAACAACGATTTCCGGCAAGGAACTGCCCGACGATGCCAGGATCACGCGCGTCGTCGGGTTCAACGTAACGAGCCGCCGCAACAAGCTGGCCGGCAAGAACGCACGGCTCGACGTGCACGGCGACCGCGGCCACGATCGGATGCTGCGAATCTATACCGATCTTGGCCTGGAAGGCGTCGGCAATTCGGCGATCGGCAAGGAAACGGCCACCGAACTGATCGGCAAGAATCCGTTCGATTTCTATCGGCCGGCCGAACGACGCGTGAGCGGGCCGTTCGGGGCCGGCACCATGCCGCTCTGGGACCTGGCGGGGAGGCTTTTGAAAAAGCCGGCCTACGAACTGCTCGGCGGCGCGGGAAACGTCGCCAAAGTCCCGGTCTACGACGGCTCGATCTATTTCGCCGATCTGTTACCGCAATACGCCGACCGTTGGACCGATCGATTCCGCGAAGAGATCGACCTGGGCCTGAAATTTGGGCACCGCGCGTTCAAGATCAAGTTGGGGCGGGGCTTCAAGTGGATGCCCCGCGACGAGGGGAATCGCCGCGATGTGGAAGTCGTCAGGCTGATCCGCAAGCACGCCGGCCCCGACGTCTTGCTCGGCGTCGATGCCAACAACGGCTACGACCTGGCCGGAGCCAAACGGCTACTCGACGAGTTGGGCGCCGAGAAGTTGGCCTTCGTCGAAGAGTTGTTTCCCGAGACGGTCGACGAGTGCCTCGAGCTCAAAGCGTTCATCCGAGAGCGCGGTTGGAACACGCTGGTCGCCGACGGCGAGACGCAACACGAGTTGGCTGCGTACACGCCCTTCATGGAAGCCCGCGCCATCGACGTCTTCCAGGGCGACATGAACCAATTCGGCCTCGACGGGATCATGGCCGAGGCCGCCATGGCCAAACCACACGGCGGCCGCATCGCCCCGCACAATTGGGGCTCGCTGGTCGGATTCTATATGGAACTGCACGTCGGCCGCGCCGTGAGCAATTTCTATCGCGCCGAACACGACCCGCTCGTCAGCGACGTCATCGTCGCCGACGGCTACCAGGTCGCCGACGGTATGGCCAGCCTTCCCGATTCGCCCGGCTTCGGGTTGTCGATCGACGAAGACGCATTCGCCCGCGAGGCCGAAATCCGCTTTGACGTTAGGGCCTGAGCGTCGGCCAGCGGAGGTCTTCGGCAGGCATCCCGTCGCGGATGCCACGATCTCGTCGCAAAAACAGCTCTTGTTCGAAAACCCCACCATGGGGTAGCGTAGTCGCCCTAAGCAAGCGGAGAAGTAGGCATCAAGAAATCCCTTGCTAAGAACGGCAGAAACTATGGCAGTCGGGCGAGCCCTTGTTCATGGTAATCGGACGCACACGGCGTCCGCCACGGTCGCGCGCCGCACTTGGTATGCATGGCTGATCTTCGCCTGCGTATTGGCAGCCGTCGTCGCACGCATGCCCGACTACCGCACCGTAACGCCCAACTATCGAGATGCTTGCCACCATTGGTTCGAAGGGAAGCCGATCTATGCCGAAGGCGTGCACGGCTTCCTTTATTTCCCGCACGCCGCGATCCTATTTGCCCCGTTTACCTATCTGCCGTCGCCGCTGGGTGACCTGCTGTGGCGGGCTCTCTCGATCGGCAGTCTGGCAGCAGCCGTCTGGCGGACAGCGGAGCTCATCACACCTGCCGGCCGAAAGAACGAAGGCATGGCCTTCGCCCTGATGACGTGCCTGGCGATTCCCCTCGCGTTGGCCAGCGCGCGAAACGGCCAGATGAATCTGATGCTCACGGCACTGACCACGTTTGCGTTGGTCGATCTGTCGCGCGAGCGATGGCGCGCGGGAGCGTGCTGGCTCTGCCTCGGGGCAGCGGTCAAGCCACTGATGGTCGTGCCGATGGCGGTCGCCGCCGTAGTCTATCGGCCCGTGTTGCGACCGCTCGCCTTCGGCGCGCTGGTTCTCGTGGCCGCGCCGTTTCTGACGCAACACCCCGGATATGTGTGGGAACAATACCGAATCTGCGCCCAAAAAATCCTGCTGGCCGGCAATCCCGGCAACGAAAATCCCGCGAGCGACCTGTTCGGCCTGCTGGCGGCGATGGGCTATGCGGTACCGCTGACCGTGCAGACGACGGCCCGCCTCGTTGCCGGGGCCGCGACAATCGGACTGGCGCTGGTCACCGTGCAGCGCCGCGATGCGGGGCCTGCCGCATTGTCGGTGCTCGCGCTCGCCGCCTGTTACCTGGCGCTCTTCAATCCGCGCATGGAGAACAACGGCTATGTCGTGCTCTCGCCGACCATCGGCGCCCTGGCCGCCGACGCCCTGCTTTATCGGCGACGGCCTGCGATGGGCTGGTTCATGGTCGCGGCTGCTTTAGGCATCGCCGGCAACTACGAAATCGTCCGCGGCTACAATTTCTGGCTGTGCCCCTTGCTGGCTACACTCGTCTGGGCGTACGTCCTCTGCCACGCCAGCCCGATACCATTGGGCAAATTCTCGCTCAGCCGCGCCGCGCCCGATGTCGCGGGCTAACGTTGCCGCGGCCGTCGATAAGGCCAGCGGAGCGAGTAGCATCAGGTACAGCCGCATGGGCCCGTTCGTGCCCGCAAAATATTGGGCGAGGGCGATCACCGTCGTGACGTTCATCACGACGTGAATTTCGCACAGCTTCCGCGCGAAGTGGATGTTGTAGCGCATCGCTCTCCAGAACGCGGTTTCCGGCGCTGTGTCGGTCGTCAACCGAGGTTGATCGTCCATGTACGCACCGTGCCGAACGACCAGCGGGATGCCGTCGAGCCCTTCGAGACGCGCCATGAACGCCTTGTAGCGTGTGTCGTTGGCCAGGCCCAGCAACAGCAGTCCGACAGCACAGGCGAAGCCGATCGGCAACCAGATCTCTTGACCGGTCGCTCGCCAGATACCGTAACCCAGTCCGCACGGAAGCGTCAGGTTGACGACGTGGTGCATGAGGAAGTCGAGCTGCATCCCGTCGAGCGACGACGAGCCACGGAGCCGGGCGATCTGGCCGTCGACATGATCGAGCAAGTACCAGAGTTGCAGCAGTCCGGCACCGCACAGGCAACCGCCGAGACTGCCCCAGGCGAAGCTCGCGGCGGCCATCAGTGCTACGATGATCGCGAACCCGGTCACGGCATGTGCCGAAATGCCCGTCGGAGCGATGACCCATGTGACGCGCAGCGCCATCGGCCGGCTCACCCGGCGGGCCATCCAGTTGCCGGTGCGCCGGTAGCCGGGCTTCTGGCAACGGGCTTCAAGTTCGGCAAGCGTGCATCGAGGCATAAGCGGTCGGTGGATTCTGGCTCGCGGATGAACTCCGATGGGCGTCGTGCTCCGCGGCAATCGACGGGCGTGGGCGGAGCACGGCGAGCTCCGTGCGCCAGGCAACGTCCCAGCCTCCCCATCGCCAGACGGTCGTTAGCGCCAGGACACAGGCCGCCAGCGCTGCGAGCGAGCCCGACAGGAAGCGTACGGGATCGGACTGTGCGGACGCCGGATCGGCGAATACGACGGCCAGCGCGATCGGAAATGCCAGCAAGACGACGTGGGTGAAGATATATCGCCGCCGCGCCTGGCCATCGAGTTCCGGCCACAGGGACAGAAAAAAGAGCGCTACGCAATACAAGCCATAGGCCACCGACGTGATTGCGGCGATGCCGAGCATCCCCTGGCCGCCGGCAAGGACCGCATAATCGCCGAGGGCCGTAAGAGCGAGCGCCGCGACCGACGCCACGAGGGCAACGCGCTCTCGGCAGACCGCGACCAGGTACTGATGGAGCGGCAACGTGACGGCCAACATAAGCGTGCCCGGCACGAGCCAAGCGGCGGGACGCAGGCCCGGCCGATAATCGACAAACAGATGGCCCAACAAGGGCGCCGCCACAACGAGCCCCAAGACACCGGCGATCGACGCGACCGCGGCAACCAGCTCGCTCGCGCGGGCGGCGAACCGGGCCACCTCGCGGCGCGAACCGCTCTTGCCGAACAACTCGGCGTAGCGCGGCGCAACGACCATGGCAAACAGGTTGGCCAGACCGTAAATCTGTCCGGTGATGAGGAGCGTCGTCGAGTAGAGTCCCAGATCAACCTCACGCTCGGGCGAGAAACCGAGGAGCATTAACCGATCGAGCGATTGAAACAGATTGAGAGCCGCACCCCCCAGCAAGATCGGCCCACCGATGGCCACAAGCCGCCTGATCTCGGTCCATTGCCAGGCGAAACGGAACGTGGGCGCACCCTGCCGGCGCAGAAAGATAATCGCCGCGGCCATGGTCAACAGCGTGCCAGCCAACAGGCCCGACAGACCCCAACACCAGGCGCCTAGCCCGGCTAGGGCGAGCGTGAGCAGCCCTTCGAGGAGCGAAACCCAAGAGGTGAGTGTGAACGCTTGCCGGCAGCGGAGGATGGTTACGTGGAATGTCAGATGCCGTTGCAGGACGACCAGCGCCGCCATGAGCAGCAAACCCGTCGACCAGGCGTAGTGCAAGCTCGCACCGCCACGGGCAACCCACACAGCGGCCGCCAGCAGGCAACCACCGTATATTAGGCTCGTCAGCGTGTTGACCGTGAAAGCCAGGTTCAACGACCGCTCGGCCCGCGCCTGTTCGCCACTGCCGGTGGCAATGGCCAGCTCGCGAGCAGCCCCTTTGCTGATGCCGAGGTTCGCATAGTTGGCATAGCCGAGCAGCAGCTTCAATCCCTGCCAGACCCCCATGTGTGCAGGGTCGAGTGCGCCTCGCAGCACCAAGCTCGTGACAATTCCCAGCCCTTGGCAAATCATGCCCGAGCCACCGACCGCCGCTAGGTCGGCCGCGAGCCGTCCCCACCCCGTAACGGGCGCGGGCAGATCGGCGGACGCCGCGCCGAGAACATTTTCGGTGGTGGAGAGACTCGACATGCGAGGATCACGCGCTCTAGCTGTAGCACTCGGCGACGGCCGAATCCGGTTGCCCTGCTGGCTCACTCGCCGGTTCATTACGATACGGTCGATCGACCAGACCATCGACGATCCGCGCAGCCGCCGTTCGGCCATGCGCGACCAGCACACGCTGGGGAGGATGAGACACCTGCCGCCAGCCTCGCTCGAGGGCCTGGGTCACCAATTCGGTCAGCTCCTCGGCCGTTCGTGCCGAGCCCAAGAGGCCCCAATCCTCCGCCGGCAAGACGTTGCCCGAGCCTGCCGGCAGAATCTGGACGACGGGTGCACCGGCGAGCGCCGCCTCGATTCCGGCGGTCGACGCGCAACTCAGCACGCAATCGCTCGCCGCCACGAGCGAAGCAAGATCCGCAGACTGAACGATGCGCACCCGAAGCTTAGCACGTCCGTCGTCTCTCCATCCGGGCGGCAAAGGAATGGATTGCGCTTGCCGCGCGTCGCGCGGGTGCAGCTTGATCGTGAGCGTGGCCGAATCGATCTGGCCGAGCACCCGGTAGACCATATCGAACATCGCGGCGTAGCTATCGCTCGTCAGATGGAACTCGACGTTATCGGGCCGCTCGTCCCGCGGCGGCATCGTCGCCAGCAGGAGAAAACGCTTGGCCTGCGTTGTGGGTGCGCGTTCGGCCGGCGCCGACCCGAAAAGCTGCCGCCGAAGACCGGGCCAGCCGACCAAGCGAATCCGCTCCGCGGGATGGCCCCACGTTTCCAGTTGCTGGCGGGTAGTGTCGCCCCAGACGGCGATCTCGTCGGCCGCCGGCGGCAAAAATCCGAACGGACCACAGGGCGCGCCGTGTTGAACCACGGTCGAGCGAGCACCGTGCGAGCGGGCCAGCGCCACCGCGATTCGCTTCAACGGCGTAGCGTCCTCGTCGAGCACGAGCGCCGTCGGCCGAATATTGCGAAAATGGCTCTCCACCCGATCTATCAGGAGCAACTGGCTGCGGCCTAACTCGGTCGCCCGTTGGGTCAGCCAGCGGTCGACGGGTCGGGCCAGGTCGAGGCCATCGACGGCTAGTGGACCGCCGGCCCAGACGTCGTTGAACGACGACGCGGAAGGGCGGCCCGTATCGCACACGAGTTGTTCCACGCCCGAGCTACGCCAGCTCCACCAGCAGCGCACCGCAAACCGATCGTACAACCACGCTACGCGCGCGCCACGCGAGACAAGTTCGGCACAGACAGGGTTCAGAATCCGCGGGCTGCCACACAACACAACCCGTGGCGCACCTGGGTCATGTTGCGATTTGCCAACCGGCGGTTGCCACGTTCGCAATCGCGACGCCCAGCGTCGCCAGTCGAGATCGCGGCGAGCATGTGCCCTCTTCGTCGGTGGTGCCTCGTGGCGGTGTACCACGAGCCGGGCATCCTGCGCCGCGGCCATTTGCCCGAAGAGATCGGCGTAGGCCTCATGCTCCGGCGATGAAAGGTGTAGTTCAACAAGCTCACCCTTCTCGAGCGGCCGCACATCGCGGAAAAAGACCACCACGCGCAGCAACTTGACCAGATGGTAGCGCAACGCCAGGGCATTGATATACGGGAAGGTGGCTGCTTGTCGGGCGGGCGATACGTGCGGTGTGAATTCTCCGGTGCGGCCGGTGCGATCGGCCAGGTCCATAGCGATCCGATCGATGCGTGCAAATCGCGCGTCGATGGCATCGTCGAGCGACCAGCGGCCGGAGCGTCGCTTGGGTACCGGCCAACTCCCTTCGAGTAGCAACTCGGCCCCGCATTCTTCGCGACCGTATCCTGTCAGCGCGTGCCGTGCAAAAACGGAGATGCTCATGTCACGCAGCGTTGACGAAGGTATCGGTAGCCAGCACTGTGCGATCGACGAGTTGCAGCAATTCGTCGAAGCGTGTGAGATAGTGGTCGGCACTCGCGCCTGCGTCGTAATTGAATGCCACGGTGCGCAACCCCACGGCGTGGGCACCGGCGAGCTCGGCCGGGTCGTGCCCGACGAACGCCACTTCTTCGGCCGGAAGCCCCAGACCGGCCAGCGCGGCACGGTAACAAACCGGGCTCGGCTTCGTGTATTCCAGATCGAGCGAAGAGATGACGGGCGAAAAATGGCCACCCAATCCCAACCGGGCGAGGTGGGTCTGCAACTCGTCACCATTCAGATCCGAGTCGCTCAACACGGCGAGCTTCAGACCACGGGCCGCCAGGCGTTCGACCGTGTCGCGGACTCCGGGCAGCGGCCGTGCTCCCCGCTCCAGCTCGCGTTTGCGCGCCTGGCTGGCGGCTTGCACTTCGTCGATCTGCCCACGCGACAGACCGAGCGAGAGCAAGAACGCCTGGAAGGCTTCGCCGTATTCTCGGCGGCCGCGATGAACGTCGTCGAGGAACTCTTTGTCCCACACGCCGAACAGTGTGCGATAGCGGGCGTTCAGGCCCATTCGGCCCAACAATTGAAAGAGCCAGCGGCGCCAGAGCGTCGCGTCGTACAAGACGTCGCCCATGTCGAAGAGCAGCCCGTGCACCAATGGTTTCGTCGCACATTCGAGCATGGGAGGGCCCTCCTTGGCCGGCAGGTCATTGCACATCGTCGACGGTCAACATTTCGTCGGCCGCCAGATCTCGTTTCAGGCATCGCCCCACGACACGCTCGCGATCGAGCCAGGAAAGGCCGTCGCCCGGAGATTTCAGGGTGAGCATCGGTTCCTCGATGCGCGTTCCCGCCGGCAACGGCATACGCGTCACCAGGCTGCGTCCCAACTTGGCCCGCATCGTCGCCACGCCCTCGGCAACCGGTTTGTCGGCGCGACCGAGGGCGGTCTCGACCTGGCGAATGTTCGCGATGAGCTGCCGGAATTCATCGGGCTCCAACGAACAGGCGTGGTCGGTGCCTTTCAGGTTTCGATCGAGGGTGAGATGTTTTTCGATGATCGTCGCACCGAGCGCCACGGCCACCGGCGGCAAGAGAATGCCGGCCGTATGATCAGAGAGACCGACCGCCACGCCGTAGCGCGCGGCCAGGGTGGCCATACTGCGCAGATGGACCTCATCGAGAGGCGTGGGATAAAGTGAAGTGCACTGCAATAACGCGAACGGGCATCCGGCCCGCCGGACCACGGAAACGGCGGCATCGATCTCATCGAAGTCGGCCATGCCGGTGGAGAGCACCATGGGTTTGTGTCTGGCCGCGATGTTGCGCAGCAGCGGCAAATTGTTGAGATCTCGCGACGCGATCTTGAAGGCATCGACGTTCAACTCGTCGACGACCACGGCGCTCGGCACGTCGCAGGCGGTGGCCAGGTAGAGCAATCCGTGGTGGCGCGCCCGATTCGCAAGTTGGCCATGTTCGCCGGCCGAAAGTTCCAAGACGCGGCGGTGCTCGCCGTAGGTCGGGCCGAAGGCGTGCCGACTGTCATACCGGCGGGTGCGTGCTTCTCGGCATAACTCGCTGTCGAGGTCGCGCTTGACCACCTTGATGGCGTCGGCACCGGCCCAGGCAGCGGCGTCGATGAGTTGCTCGGCGAGGGCGAGGCTGCCGTTGTGGTTCTGGCCCAACTCCGCCACAACGAGCGCGGGCTGACCGAAAGCAAGCTGGCGCCCGCCGATCGTCATCCCTTTTGCCTGCATCGCTAAGGTCCCTCTTTGCCTAACCACTCAACACGTCGGCGATCGTGTGCCAGTTCAGTCCCTCGGGCCCCAGCCAGTCGTAGATCGTCTGGGCATGCTCCCACGACTCATGGTCGTCGACCGCGAGTCGTACCTTGTCCGCTTCCAACGCCGCCGGTACCGGCAGAAACCGCAACCGGAACCGTTCAGGGCGTGAACAGAACAAGCGCGTCGCGTCCTCGCGTTCCTCGAATTCGAGGATGCCCTGGTCGGCCACACGCAGGGCGTCGACGCGGAACCATTCGGCAAACGTGCCCAAGGGCGAACGGACGACGGGCCGGCCATCGCGGAAGCAAAAGCCGATGTAGTCGCATTGTGGATACGATTGAGCCGTGGTCACCAGCCGATCGACCAGAATCGGGTCGATGAAGGGGTGCTCTGCGTCGATCTTCACCAGGCCCGCGGCACCCGTTGCCTCGCTGACCGACAACAGCCGGCCGAGCACGTCGGCGCAATCGCTCAAATGGACCGAAACATCGGGCGGCACCGAGTCGGCAAGCCGGCCGCCTTCGAATTCGCGTCCGGCCACGACGAACACCCGATCGAGTCGCTGACAGTCTGTCAGCCGTCGGACGATCAACTCCAGCAGCGGGCGGCTGCCGAACTTCCAGTGATGCTTGTTGCCCGGCCGTTCGTCCGGAGAGTTAACGCAAACAACACCAATCGTCGCGCTCACGGTTTGGGTCGCTCCTTCGGTCGGTCGTGCCAGCCCCTCCTGGGCGAGAGGCGAGTCTAACACCCGCTGCGCGAGAGGGTCAATACGGGCCGGCCGGCGAACGGTCGGCTCGGCTTTTTGCAATGAAACATGGCAACTCAGAAAGGCAGCCCGGCAAGTTCACAATTCGCCTTGGAACGCCGGCAGGGTCTCGCTAGAATCCCGCCCTCGCTCGCAAGCCTGGCGGTTTCGACCGAAAGAAATCACCGGGCGGCAGCGACAGACGGCGCCGCCGGGAGAGGATAAACCACCCGGTCGCGGCAACGGGGATCGAGCGACCAAGGCATGGAGGCCGAACGTGGAGAAAGTGCTCGTTACGGGCGTGGACGGTTTAGTCGGGGCGAACGTCGCCGCCGTGTTAGTTGACCGCTGCCAGGTGATCGGGGTGGCCGGACAAGCGGTGGGGCCGGAAGGCTGCCGCATGCTCGATTGCGATCCCTATCGACCTGCCGAACTGGCGGCAGCGATCGCTGCCGAGGTTCCACGACACATCATTCATTGCGGTCCCCTGTCGCGACCGCAATGGGACGCGGCCGAGATGGCGCCACCCGATGCCGACCGCGAGGTGCACCTGGCGCAAAGCATCGTCGAAGCGGCGCAGCGCGTCAGCGCACGGTCGGCCGTGGTGTTGACCGATGCTGTCTTCGCCGGACCACGCCTCTTCCATACCGAAGCTTCGGCCCCCCACGCCAACGGACCGTTGGCCGAGGCCGCGATCGCCGTCGAACAAGCGCTCATCGACTGCAACACGTTACTGGTGCGCACGCACGCCTATGGCTGGAGCCCACAGGGCGCCTCGCCCAACTACGCCCAACAGATGTGGCAGCGATTGGCGCAGGGCGAGACTTGCGAGGCCGACGCCGAGCGGCACGCCACTCCCTTGTTGGCCAGCGACCTGGCCGGCCTCCTCTTCCTGGCACTGCAAAAGAAGCTGACCGGCCTGATTCACATCACGGGTGCCGAACGAACGAGTCCGTTCCGCTTCGCCGCCGAGATGGCCTTGGCCGGCAACTTCGCCGGCCGACACGTTCGCGTGGCGAAAGACGTGACACCGCGACGGCCGAACGTCGACGAGACGTCGCTCAATACGTGCCGCGTTCGCCGCGAGTTGGAAGTGCCGCTTCCCATGCTTCGCGAGGGACTGTCACGGTTCGCCGAGCAAGAGCAGAGCGGTTTTCGCGAGCGATTGGCCCGGCGTGTCTTGCTGTTGCCTTCGCACGCCGCCTAACCGTAGTCGGACATTTGACATCGCGCGGCGCGGCGGGCTAGGCTGCCCGGCATGGATGGCACGCCAGGCACGTCGCCCGCCGATACGCAGTCCGCTCTCGATCGCGATGAGCTGAATCTGCTGGCGCGGCTCCATATCGCGCTGGGTGCCCTAACCGGGCTCCTCTCGTTGTTCTGCGCGCTCCCGATCTGGGAAGGGGCCGTGGCGATGCGGCAACTATCGTCTGGCGAACTCGACCAGTACCTGGTGAGCGTTGTCCTACTCGCCATGGGGATTTCGTTGGCCGTCCTCTGTCTCGTACACGTGGGCGTCTTGCTTTACATCGCTCGTCTGATAAGAACGTGTCGGCGATGGTGGCTCGTTATGATCTTCTCGAGCCTGCACCTCATTAACATTCCGTTTGGCACCGCGCTCAGCATTTACACGTTTGTGGTGCTCGGGCGCGACACGGTCAGACGACGCTTCCGCGCGGGCGGGCGCTATCAGACGGAGAAAGCGTGACTGGAACGGCGAACGGACGCGAAGCCGGCCTCAGTTCCACCACCAGCTCTTGCCTCGCCCTTCAGCCACCTGATCGCGCATCTCCTTGAGGTCGTCGGTGGTCTCGCGGCGACTGGCCTCGGCCCACGTGTTGAGCTCGACTCCGCCCGACGCGCTGAGCAGGTAGGCGGACGATGCGTGGACGTAGCTTACTTTCGTATCGACCTGCGTGGGCACGTTGAAGGCTTCGGTCGGATAGGCCCTGGCATCGAGCAAGGGGCTCAGGTCGAGCGAGGCTTTCGCCGCCAGGTCTTCTTTGAGGATCAGGGCCGCGATCACCGCCAAGTCCATACAATTGCGCAGCTCGCCGAAGACCGGCTCCTTCAACGACAGCTCGTCGTATTTCTTGGTCATCTGGTCAGCCCACCTCTGCGCCGCCGGGCTGCTTTTGCCCGTGTGGGTCCGCTCACCGTTGGCGCCGAGCAAATCTTCCTCGCTCATGGCCTTGACACCCTGCCCGCGCAACTGCCAAACGAGGCCTTCGTTGTCGGTGAGCAGTGGTTCATAGTTGGTCGTGAGCCACCAGCGGGGAAGCATGTTTGGCGGAGTTGTGCGAGCGCTACCCTTGATCATATGCAGATAGCTGGGCAGCCCTTTGACCGGCGGCTGGTCGAAGTTCATCCCGAGCCGCTTCATGCGGTAGTCGGCTGCGAGCATGACGTGCGCGAAACGGCTCGTGGGCGGCACCACGTGGAATGAGACCTTTTGCTTACCGATCGCCTTTTCCATCTGCGGGCCGACGACCTTGGGGTCGAGATTGAGTTGCATGAATTGCGGGGCCATCTGCTGTAGCCGCGCGAGTCCTTCTTGCGTCGGATCGATCGAGCAGGTGATCGCCTCGCGTCCGGCCTGCTCGGCGGTGCGGAGGGCGACCAGAAGGTCGTCGAGTTGCATGACGGGGCGGCCGGTCGTCACTCCCACCATGTTGCCGCGGTCGTCGATCTTCCATCCTTCGCCGAAGCCGACGAGCACGATGTCGTTGAGCTGAGGATACACGAGCACGTATTCGACTCGCTGCAAGCCGGCCAGAAACCGCACTTCGTCGGGCAAAGCCGCCTGGTCGTCCAATTGACCGATCAGTTCCGCGAGTCCACGCAGCGAGATCTTCCGTAACTTGGCTGCCTGGTTCAGGTCGCCCGGCACGGGCTTGAGCAGGTCGAGCCAGAACTGCCGCAGGCCGTTGTGATCGCGCTCGGCGTTGTCCAAAACGCCCTTCGCGTCGATCGAGATGCCGCCCACGGCCTGGCGGACGAATTGAGCTTGGGCCGTGGAACCCAGCACCCCCAACAGCAAGGCGGAGCAGCATGCCCGCGCGGCCAACAGCTTTATGCCCGAGCGACGTCCGACGCAGCAAAGAACGGATGACATGCAACGGCTCCCTTTCGAGACCCTCTCACAGCCCGATCGACATCCGCGCGACCCCGCGTCGGGCGGAGGTTTTTCGGTTTCGTCTTATTGTACATCGGGCTACCGGCCAGGGTGCAAGAAAATGTGAGAAAATTGGCCGTTAGCCGTCGGCTATTCGCCGCCAGAAGCCCAATCTGGCCGTGCCTTCACCGAGGTCCGTTTGGCTTCGGTTCGCGCGGGCGAGACTGCTCGGCGTGCCACCAACGTCTCCAGCGCTCGACCTGGTCGAGCGTGCTGGTGGCCGGATGGCCGGGCTCGTCGGCCACGTCGCGGCCCACGACCTGACGCAAGCTGGCCAGTGCCGCCGTACGCACACCCAAGGTGTCGTCGAGTAGGCTGATGAGCGTCTCGGTATAGCGACGATCACCCAGGCTGCCCATCAATTGGGCTGCCCGTCGCCGCGTATCGGCGTCGGTATCGCGGGCCAACAATTCCAGAGCCTGGAGGCCCTGCGGAGAATCCAGTATCGCCAGGCTATTGGCCACGGCCAGGCGCATCGGTCGGTCGGTTGTGGTCAGCAACCCTTCCAGCGGCGACGCGTCTTGCAGCATGCCGGGATGCCCCAACGCCTTGACGGCGGCCAGCACGACCGCGTAATTGCTGTCGGCGAGAGCGGGGACGAGAAGCCGGCCGTGTTGCGGATCAGGGTGCGCTCCCAGATACTCAGCGGCCAGCCGACGCACCTCGGCCATACCGTGGCCGAGGCCCGCGTAAGCCAGTCGGACGGACGGCTCGCGGGCGTCCTTTTGGATGGCCCGGAACAGCCCGGTCCAGACCAACGTATCCGACTCGCTCGCCCCCAACTCGCTCAGGCGCGTCAGTGCCAGGCTGCTGAGCGGCGTCTGTTCGGCCAACACAGCCAGACGGTTGGCCGCCCGTCGGCGCTCCTGAACATCGTGCGAAGCGAGACTTTCCAGATCGGCGAACGGACCACCATAGGCAGGCAGGACGTCGAGGTAGATGGCGTCCGGCAAGACGACGTGATCGTCTACGACCAATTGCTCGAGCACCCACGGTAGGTCGGGGCCGAAGTCGGCCAATTCTCTCAGGGTCGCTGCCGCCTCGCCACCGTCCGGTGGAGCTTCTTGCAACCGCAGCACCAGAGCGGCAGCGCGCTTGACCCGCTCTGGCCCCGGCGGAGATGCCGCCGGCGATCCGTCAGACGACTCGCCGCCGGCCACCGCCGAGGCGACACCGAATTGTCCACTCCATTCGCTGCGTAAATGGGCGAGCATCTCGGCGCGGCGCTCGGGCGGTGCGTCCACCGTAAACTCGCGCGCCGCCGGCCAACGTTCGGAGAGTTGCGCCGCGGCGGTCTTGCGACTCAAATAGCCGGGACCGCCAAGGGCCTCGAGTAACACCGGTCCCGCCGTATCGAGCGGCCAGGCCGCCAGCGTGACGAGCACCTCTTTTTGGACCTCGACGCTGGCGTCACCCAGCAGTCGGCGGGCCAGCAGCGCCCCGCCCGTGTCGGGCCAAGCGCGTAGAGCCGTCGCCACCGCCCGCCGCACATGCCACGATTCACTGTCTGCACCGGCCCACACCTGCTCGCGAGCGCCCAACCTACCCAGCGCCACACTCGCCGCGGCGCGTATTACTTCGGGATCGCGCTCAAGCTTCTCCAAGGAATACTGAGCTTCTGCGCCGCCGATTTGCCCCAAGGCCGCGATGGCCGCCAGGCGAACGTCCAATCGCGAATCGCCCAGCGCATTGCGGGCCGCCTCGAGCGCCAGGGGGTGCTGCCGCTCCGCCATCGCCGCGAGCGCCGCGGCGCGGACACGATAATCGGAATCCGTTCGCAGGTCGGCCGCTACCTCGGCCAACTTGGCCTCGCCCGGCCGGACCCAACCGCGGATGGCCGCCAGACGGGCCGCGGCGGCCGGGCTCTTCGCAGCCGTCACGAAGCGCTCATCGGTACCCGCATCGACGCGCGCCGCCAACCCGTAAAGTAATTCGGCGTGTAACTCGGGCAGGTAGGCCGGTGAGGGGAAGCGGCCGTAGCGATCGATGAGTTCGCGCAGGTCCGCCACCGGCGACGGGTCGCGCACATGCGCCAGGGCTTCGGCGGCGGCGCACCGTAACGGCAAGCGGGCCCGAGTGCGTCGGACGGTTTCGATAAGCAGTTCGCGACCCCGGCCATCGCCCGTCCGCGCCAGCAGGATCGCCGCATTGATCGCGGAGTACTCGGCCCCCTTCTTCAACGCCGCGACCAAATCGGGACGCTCATCGACCGGAAACTCGAGCAGCGCTTCCAGCTCAGGATGTCGCCAACGATAGCCGTCTGCCTGGTCGATCGGCGGCTGCGGCGCCAAGGCGGCGTTCCAACCGTCGCGCGCCAGCGGCGAATCGGCCGCCGTTTCCGCGCCAGCGGTCGGCGCGTGCGATTCCACGACCGACGACTCACTCGGTGTGGTCACCGGCCGAAGTCGCAGTTCATGGCAGCCGGTTGCGCACGGCCACAACAGCGCTAGGAACAGAAAACGTCGGGCTGACGAAACGACATGCACCGCGGCAAATCCTTTTGCCTAGGCCAGGTTCTTTGCGCTACTGTCCGTTCTTCACCGCACTGGCCTCGGCGGGAGCGTTCCCAGCGGGCGGTCCCGAGCGAGGAGAACCTCCCTTGGGCGCCTGGGCGGTCGCCTGCTCGGCGGCCGGAGCGCCCACCAAGTCTTCCAAGTCCTCGTTCGCGCTGCGCAACGTGTCGGCCAGCTTTTGCAGCCCCTCGGGCACCTCGGCCAGTGATTTCACCACGCTGTCGATGTGTTTGACGATCTTCGTTATGTTCGCCTTCTCGGTGTCGTTGGCCACGACGTGTAACCCGTGTAGCGAGTCGAGGCCGCCATCCTTGCCCCCGGCGGCATCTTTGCCGTAAAGCGCTCGCCGGATTTTGGCAAGCTGCCACATCATTTGTTCGCTCAGCAATCTTTGGGCGGCCGGACTGATCTCCTCGCTCGCCGCTACGGCCTCCTCCTCGCTCTTCTCGGCCTCCGCCCCCTTTCCATCCTTCTTGGGATCTTTTTTCTCCGTGCTCTTTTTGTCGGCGTCTTTCTTGGAGTCGTCCGCGGCAGCTTCTTCATCAGCCGGCTCTTCGGGCACAAAGGGACTGCTTTGGGAGAGGGTGAGCATCAAGGCCGCCAGACTGCGAACCGTCGATCCGGCTTTGTCCGCCGGCAAGCTCTTGCCATCCAGCGTGCCGAGATCACCCGCCAAGGCGGCGCGCGTCCACGACGGAAGTTTCTCATCGGCGATGAGCGTGCCCAGCGCCGACGCGAACGCCGGCTGTTCGACCGGCATCTTGGCGTCGATCATGCTCAGCAACAGGGAACTCGCCCGCAGGCGAATCCAGGCCTGTCCCTGTATATCCTTTCCTTCCGAAATGGGCGTTTGCATCGTCGTCATCAAGGCCTCGACGGCTTTGGCTTGCTGCGGCTGGGCCATCCCCAACTTGACGTGCCGCATCAGGGCGATCAGGGCCTCGAGCCGTATGAATGCCGGCTGTTTCACGTCTGCCACCATATCGACCAGCGCGCCGGTGGCGCCTGGCATCACCACCGCCTCCTGGCTGGCGCCGGCGTTGTTTTCGCGTTCATCGAGATCCGCCAGCATGAGCGTGCAGTTGATGCGTACCGCCCGCGGATAACGGGGGTCCTTAGCGACGGCCGAACAGATCTCCAAGGCCAGGGTGTTCAAGCGATTGTGCAGGTCCTGAACGGGCGATTTGCCGAACTGGATGAGCTGCTTCTTCAGCTCCTTCCGCACCGCGGGCAAGGTGGTGATGTTCTCTTTCCAAGTCAGCGGGCGAACCTTGTTTGCCGCCCAATTCTCGAAGATTTCCTCGTCGGCGTCGGCCGAGAACTTGCCCTCGTTGCGCAGCTTGTTGATGATCTGCCTCGTTTTGTTGTCCTTGGGCGATTCGGGCTTGATGTCGTGCGTCTTACCCGCCTTGTCGGTCCACGTCTTTTCACCCTCGAAATCACCGTCGGCCTCCTGTGCCGTGAGCGGCGCAGACCAATGGATTGACAGCACGATGGCTGCCGCGCCGAAAATCGCAGGTCGAAGCATCTTGCCCAAAGTCACCGTCTGCAAAAACGTGGCGTACATGGAAGATTGGTCCTCCCGCATTCGCTCGAGGGCGAAAGCGCTATTGGCGCCGAAAATCAGGCGCGGCTGCTGTTCCGAACGGAAGTCATAAGGCAACGGAGGAAGCTCCGGTCGCCTTAAACGCCATAAGCCTCAACGGCTTATGCTACCAACGCCCAACTCCTATTGTCAACCTGTTTTGTGTCGCGCGTGCTGATTTGCATTTGGCCCCGCCGTCAAGGAAAAACCGGCCGGGGGGTGCCCAGCGCGGGTGCCGCGGAACTAGGCTGGTCGCCTCGCCGGGTTATCTGGATCATCCCTGACAATCGGCGCGACAGAAGCGCGCCTCTCCGTGGCATCGGATGAGCTACATCGGGAAAAGTTCACCAGACGCTGCGCAATTGCTCGCTTTTCAGGCACACCAGCGAAACAGAAAAATCTTTTCCGTTTCTGTTTGGCCGGCGTTCAAGAGGCTGGCCGCTCGGTACCTGAGGAAGTACGTCGTCATCCAAAATTGGCATTCGCCAATTCGGCGATCGAGCGGCCGATGCTCAACGAGGCCGTCGCCGCAGGTGAGGGTGCGTTGAGCACGTGGATCATCCGTTCGGCTGGCACAATATGAAAATCGTCGACCAGGCTGCCGGACGGGCTGAGGGCCTGGGCACGCACACCGGCGCCGGCGGGTACGATGTCGTCGGCCGACAGCTCCGGCATCAGCTTCTGTAGGGCGTGCACGAATGCCTTTTTGCTCCAAGAGCGATGGAACTCTCCCAGTCCCGTCCTCCAATATCGGCCGGCCATTCGCCACAATCCGCCGTAGGTGGCCATGTCGAGCGTATCGCGCAGCGAAAAACTGGTGCGCGTGTATCCGTATCGTTTGAGGGCTAACACCGCGTTGGGGCCGGCTTCGATGCCCCCGCGCACCATCCGCGTGAAGTGCACCCCCAGGAACGGGAAGCGAGGATCGGGCACGGGATAGATCAGATTCCGGACGAGATGCTCACGCCCGGGAGCGAGCTGATAGTACTCGCCGCGGAACGGTACGATGCGCACCCCCGGATCGACACCGCACAAGCGAGCCACCCGGTCCGATTGCAGCCCGCCGCAATTGATCAGATTCTCGGTGCGAATTCGGCCACGCGTCGTCTCGAGCACCAATCCGTTCGATTCGCGCCGGCAGCCCGTGAAACGCCATTCGGTCCACACCTCGGCCCCCTGCTGGCGAGCCAGGTGGGCATAGGTCTCGGTCACCTGTACGTAGTCCACGATTCCCGTTTCCGGTATCCATAGTCCGGCGATGCCCGTCACGTGAGGCTCGCGCTCGCGTAATTGTTCGGGCGACAACCGCTGGATGCCGATCAGCCCATTGGCCGTCCCGCGCCGCTCCAACTCGTCGAGCGCGGCGAGTTCGCTGCTCTGAGTGGCGACGACGACCTTGCCGCAACGGTCGTGAGCCACGCCATTTTCGGCGCAGAACCGATAGAGTTCTTCGCGGCCCGAAACGCAGTTATTTGCCTTGAGCGAACCGGGCTTGTAATACAGTCCCGAATGGATAACGCCGCTGTTGTTGCCGGTCTGGTGGGCGGCCAGCCGATCTTCGGCTTCTATCACCACGAGCGACTTGCCCCAGCGCGGCGCCAGCGCGTGGGCCGTCGCCGACCCGACGATGCCTCCGCCGATGATGGCGATTTTGAATTGTTCCGAATGCATGGGCGGCGGCTTGACGGGTTTTCAGTCCGCCCGATGGTCGTCGGATAGGCTGAAGATTGCGACTCTTTTCCGAGAACCGCGCATCCAGCCGGTTCCTGAAACGAGCGTAAAAGTATCGCTCGATCCGGCAACGGTCAACCTTGGTCAGCGCGTATCTTCCATCGCTTGACTCGTTTCCGCCGCCGTGCCATTCTCGTGGCGTACGACGACTCGAATCGTTGGCGGGAGCCACCCCTCGATGACACAGACCGCGCGCACACTTCTCTTATTGGCCGTCGCGTCTCTCTCCCACGGCTTGGCGTCGGCCGCCGAACCAGTCAAGCGGCCGAACATTATCTTTATCCTGGCCGATGATCTGGGTCACGCAGACCTCGGTTGTTACGGACAGATCAAGATCAAGACGCCGAACATCGACCGCTTGGCCGCGGAAGGAATGCGTTTTACCGATTTCTATTGCGGTTGCTCGGTTTGCGCGCCCAGCCGCTGCACGTTGATGACGGGCAAGCATCTGGGCCATGCCACCGTCAGAGACAACATGCAGCGAGCGCCGGAGCACGAAGGCCAGCACGCCATGCAGGCCGGCACCCTAACTGTGGCGCAGCTTCTAAAAAAGGTCGGTTACGCCACGGCGATTGTCGGCAAGTGGGGCCTCGGCATGCCTGAAGACCAGAGCGGCCCGCTCGATTTCGGGTTCGATCATCACTACGGCTACCTGTGCCAGGGTATGGCGCACACGTTCTACCCGCCCTACCTATGGCGCGATGACCAGCAAGAGATTCTCGATGGCAACCCGCCATACTTCTATGGTCAGAAGGAAGTGATCGAGCCGTCCGGCAAGCAGTATTCACATGATCTGATGGCCGAAGACGCATTGCGGTGGGTGCGCGAGCAAAAAGACGGACCTTTCTTCCTCTACCTCGCCTTCACAATTCCCCACGTTTCCTTGCAGGTGCCCGACGACACGCTGGCCGAGTACCGCGGCAAATGGCCCGAGACCCCCACGACCACTTCGAAGCACTATTCGAATCACGACACGCCGCGTGCCGCGTATGCCGCCATGATCACGCGCATGGATCGCGATGTCGGGCGCTTGATGAGTCTGCTCAAAGAACGCGGCATCGACGACGATACGCTCGTCTTCTTCGCCAGCGACAACGGCGCTGTGTTTGCCCTGTCGGGCACCGACCCCGAATTCTTCCGCAGTAATGGCAACCTGCGCGGCTACAAACAGGACCTCTACGAAGGCGGCATCCGCACCCCGTTCATCGCCCGTTGGCCGGGCCGCATCGAAGCCGGCACCACGAGCGATCTGATCGGCGCCTTCTGGGACGTTATGCCGACGCTCTGTGAATTGGCCGGCGCACCCGTCCCGGCCGACATCGACGGACTGAGTATCGCCCCGACGTTGCTCGGCCAAGCGGGGCAGAAGCTGCACCGATACCTGTATTGGGAGTATCACAGCGGCGGGCGAGCACAGGCCGTGCGATTCGGCGATTGGAAGGCCGTCCGCAACAACGTCAACAAGGCACCGCACGCGACCCCCGAGCTTTATAATCTGGCCGATGATCCGAGCGAGACGACGAACGTCGCCGATCGGCATCCGGATGTGGCTGAAAGGGCGGCCGCGTACATGAAGGCGGCCCACTCCCCGAGTTGGGAGCCCAAGTGGAATTTTTGAGGGTCTTGGCGATTTCGTTTGCGACGGAAGGAATCGAAGTTTGAGCGACGAACGACTTTGGGCGCCTTGGCGATTGGGATACGTCAAAGGCGATCGGACACCGCAGCGGTCGACGGAGGAACTCAAGTTCTTGCCCGCCGCCGATCCCGCGTGCTTTCTGTGCCGCGCGGTGGTCGATACGCACGATCGTGAAAATCTGGTCGTCACTCGAGGCCGCGACTCGATGGTCGTCCTCAATCGCTATCCTTACAACAACGGCCATCTGCTCGTGGCCTGCCAACAGCATCTCGGCACTTTGGACCAGTTGCCGAGGGAGACCACCGTAGAAGTCATGGAAGTGGTCACGCAGATGACCACGCTGTTGACCCGGCTGATGAATCCACACGGATTCAACATCGGCCTCAATCTGGGCCACGTAGCGGGGGCAGGCGTGCCGGGACATCTTCATTGGCACATCGTGCCGCGGTGGGCGGGCGATACCAATTTCATGCCCGTCGTCGCCGGGGTGGACGTGATTCCCCAGTCGCTCGATTCGCTGTGGAGCATGTTGACGGAAGCCCTCGCGCAGCCGCGAGGGACCGAGCCATGAGCGCAGGCGGCCCGGCCGTGCCCGCCGGAGTCTCCGTCGACTCATCCGAGCGAGAGCGGATGCTGCTGGCGCCGTATGCCATGCACAGTGCCCATTCGGCCGGCCGAAAACATGCCGAGCCGCCCCATCCTTATCGGGGCCCCTTTCAGCGCGACCGCGATCGCATCGTCCACAGCGCGGCCTATCGCCGGCTGAGCGCGAAGATGCAGGTCTTCACGGGAGAGATGGGCGACTATCACCGCACACGGCTGACGCACACGTTGGAGGTGGCATCGGTCGCCCGCACCGTGGCCCGAGCACTGCGTCTCAACGAAGATCTCGTCGAAGCCCTGGCGCTGGCGCACGACCTCGGCCACCCGCCCTTCGGCCACGCCGGCGAAGACGCACTCGATGCGTTGCTCGCCGACGAAGGCGGTTTTTCGCACAATCGGCATGGGCTGGTAATCCTCGAAGAGTTGGAGCAGCGATATCCCGATTTTCCGGGACTGAATTTGTCGTTCGAAGTACTGGAAGGCCAAGCGACGCGCGTCGACAAGCAACTGGGCACGAAAGAGAAACCGTTGCTCGAGGTGCAAGCGGTCGAAGCCGCCGATAGCGTGGCCTACGACACGCACGACGCCGATGACGCTTTGCATCTGGGGCTTCTGGAGCTGAACGAACTGCTCGAGTTGCCTCTCTGGGCCGAAGCCGAGCGGCGCGTCCGCCGCCGGTATGGCGGGCTCGCCCACGAGGACCTCCAGCGTGCCGTCTTGCACGAGCTGATCGATTGGCAGGTGAGCGAACTCGTCGAACGCGCCGGCGAGCGATTAACGGCCGATGGTGTGCATTCGGTGGCCGCCGTCCGCCGGTCGGAGCGCACGCTGATCGAGGTCGGCGCCGGATTGGCAGAGCTGAAGCGAGAACTCGAAGCGTTCCTGTTCCAGCGTGTTTATTGTCACCCGCAGGTGCTGCGCTTGCGCGAGCGGGCGCAGTCGATGCTGCGCGAGATGTTCGCCGGCTATCTCGCGCGCCCCGAGTTGATGCCGCCGCGTTTTGTAGCGCGCGGCGAGCACGTCGGCCTGCGCCGCGCCGTCGCCGACTACCTCGCGGGCATGACCGACCGCTACGCCCAGCAAGAATACCAGCGGCTCTTCGCCGCCGGGTAGCGATGGGCCGAAGAGACTAACCGCCGAGTTCGATACCCCGATCGGTAATCTGGTAGGGAACGATCTCGTCGGAGCAGGCGCTGCCACGATGCTTGGCGATGTAGAGCGCCTTGCCGAGCCGGTTGCCTTCGCGCAGCTTGCCGAGGTAGATCAACGTGTTGGCGTTGGCCAGCGCGTCGCCCTCGTCGAGCTTCCGCGAAATGAGCTCCTCCAACATCGATTCGGGTGAGGTGTAGAGCAGCAGGCAGGCGACGTCGCGGTGGTCATACGGATTCGCCGCGACAGCGCTGGCGTTGGCACGATAGCGCTCGCGCAACAGGTCGCGCGCGACCCAGTCGTGATCTTTGCGCAGGATCTGGTGGTAAACGTACTCGAACAGTTCAAATTGGATCGAGTCGCTGGGCCGGCCGGTCGGCTCGATGCCATCGACGACCACGCGGCGGGCACCACGGATGAAGTTGCCGTAGAAGAAGGCGATGGTGACCACCAGTTTGCGCGCCAATTCCGCTTGCCAATCCTGCCAGCCCTCGAAATCGAGGTCGCCGCGCGTGACTCGGCGGCCGGCATAGTCGAAGACGTGCAGGTAGTCGCCCAGGCTGTCGTCCGATTCGAAAAGCTCCTTCGGCTCGGGCGCGGAGTCTGCGTCCGCGGCTCGTACCTGCCATCCGAACATCCGCTGGGCATAATCGGCGTGGCTTTGGGCATCGCCGCGGCAGCTCATGTCGAAGAACAGGCCGCGGCGCCCTTCTTGGCCCTGACCGGCATTCACGAACTGAACGCCAAGCTGTGTCTTGCCGATGCCCGTGGCTCCCGAGACCACCGTCAGTGTGCCGGGTAACAATCCGCCGCCCAGCAGCTTGTCCAGGCGCTCGTTACCTGTGGATAAGCGGCGGCCCGCCGTGCTCTTGTTATCGTTCACGTTCTCTCAGATGCGCTGCCATGAATGTTAGAGCCCCTCATCTTAGCACGATCGACGCCGCTTTTCGCGGTCGCGTTTGTGCTGCCTAGCCTGCCGGCTACGCTGGGTTTCATTCATCGTGACGGCGCCGTGCGAAGGAGTAGCCGATACGCCGCACCGGCGCGCATAAACCTGCGTGAACTCCGCACCCAACAGCACGATCTGGGCGGAATAGTAGACCCAGAGCAATACCGCCACGAGCGATCCGGCCGCTCCATACATCGACGCGAAGCTGAATCGCGCGAGATACAAGGCGATCAGCTCGCGGCCGATCAGGAACATCACCGACGTCACGGCGGAGCCGACCCATACGTCGCGCCAGCGCAACTCGACATCGGGCAAGAGCCGGAAGATCATGGCGAAGAAGATCGATACGACGACGAGCGAGACGAACCAGTTGATCAACAGGGCCGAAGAAAACGAGACGGGCAAGGCAGCCAGCGCCCGGTCGCTCATGCCTTGCAGAAAGGAAGTCAATACGACGGAGGCGCCCAGCAGCAGGCCGCCTCCGACGACAAGCGCCAGAGACAGCAACCGGTCGCGCACCAAGATCCACCAAACGCTCCGCGTCGTGTCGATGACGCCCCAGACGGTGTTCAGGGCATCCTTCAGCGCCACGACGGCGCCGGTCGCGCCCATCAAGAGCAAGATGCCGCTGAGCAAAGTGGCAAACGGACCACCACCGGTGCTATGGATGCGATCGGTCAATTGCTGGAGACTTTCCGCGACTTGTCGGCCGAGGATCGCTTCCAGTTCCACCGCCAGCATTCCCTCGGCCGCATCCTGGCCATAGAAGGTGCTGGCCAGCGCTACGGCGATGACGAGTGCGGGCGCCAGCGAAAACAAGGAATAGTAGGCGAGCGCTGCCCCCAAGCGGGGTACGCGATCTTCCTGCCATTCAATGAACGTCTGCTTGACGATCTCCCACAGGCTGCACATGGCCTTGAGCTTAGCGAATCGCTCGCCACTCGTGCCAAAAAAGCTGTGGAAATGTCCAGGCGTCGCGGGCGTAGCGGCCGCCCAGGCGACGCGGCTCGAGCAAGACCCGGAACAGCCACTCCAATCCGACGCGGCGCATCCAACGCGGGGCCCTACTCCGCTCACCGGCAAGAAAATCGATCGTCGCACCGATGCAGAGCGCCAGGCACGGCGTCAGTTCGCGGTGATGCCGATGAATCCAGAGCTCCTGTTTCGGGGCGCCCAAGCCGACCAGCAACAAGTCCGGCTCCCGTGCATTGATGTCGGCAACGAGTTCGGCGTTCTGCTGTGGATCGCGCTCGAATCCGATCGGCGGGCTTGCGACGCCGACGACCTCGATGCCGGGCCACGTCGCCTCGATCCGTTCCGCCGCTCGCTGACCCACACCCGCGGCTCCGCCCAACAGGTAGACGCGCAGACGCGTGCGTTGCCAAGCGGCCTCGTCGAACAATCGCGGCACGAGGTCGCTGCCCGCCACACGCTCTGGCAAGGGCCGGCCGAGTAGCCGCGACGCCGCCACCACCGGGGCGCCGTCGGCCAAGACCAGACTCGCCTCGGCATAGGCCTGCCGCAAGGGCTCGGACTTCTGGTACATCACCACATGATCGACGTTCGGCGTCACGACATAGCGGCAGTGCTCATCCGGCTCGTGAATCCAGATAAGCAACTGGGCCACCGCCTGGTCCATGCGCAAGTGGTCGAACTCGATGCCGAAGAGGGTTACGCACCGTCGCAGTGCTTCTCGGCTCGCTGTAATCTGCGCCATGGCTGCATAGAACGGAATGATTTCCGTCGTCCGAGGAGAATCGTATGAACCGGTCTAACCGAGTACGCGCCGATAAACACGGGCCACGCCGGCCGCCATCGCCTGTTCTGAGAAGCGTTCAACCTGACGCCGTTGGGCGTTGCGTCGCAATTGCGTCCAATTGACCTGTCCGGTGACGAACCGCTCGATGGCCCGCGCCAACGATTGAGCGTCGCCAGGTGGCACGATCAGCCCTTCCAGACCGTCTCGCACCACCTCGGGCACCCCCTCCACGTTCGTGCCGATCACCGGCAGCCCGGCCGCCATCGCTTCCAGGATGACCATCGGCATCCCTTCGCCAAACAGGCTTGGCAGGGTGAACAGGTCGAGCTTGTCTAATTCTGCGTCGACCTGTGACGAGAAACCTCGCCACTCGATCAGGTCGTTGACCCCCAACCGAATCGCCAGCGATTTGACGTCGACTTCATATTCTGGCGTTTCGAACGAGCCGACAGCGTGTAGGCGGATCGGAAGTTGCGCACTGTGCAAGGCGGCCAACGCCGCGAGTAGTACCTCCAGCCCTTTGCGCGGTCGAAAGAGGGCGACCGTGCCCAGTGTCCAGGTATCGCGCGGTGGCGATCGCGTTTGCAACGACTCGCGGATCGGCACACCATTGGGCACCACGCAGACCTTGTCGGCCGACAGGCCGATCCGCCGGCCGTACCGTCCTACGCTCTCGCTGACCGCGATCACCGCATCGATGCCCGACAGGCAAAGCCGCTCGGATGCGGCGTTCAACCAGTTGCGAAATCGGTGCGTCGTGTCCGACGCTGTCGGGCTGTGCAGATGATGCACGGCGGGCACCCCGGCCAGTCTCGCGGCCGCTCGGCCTATCAGGGCCGAACGGGGCGTGTGGGTGTGTACCAACGCATATTCCCCGTCGCGCACGATCCCGGCCAACCGCCGCACCGCGCTCAGGTCGACGCGGGATCGCATCGGCAGCTCGAACAGCGGCGCGGCTTGCGACCTGCGAGCCTGGGCAAACTTACCTGGTTTGACGCAAGCGAAAGCCGCCTCGAAACCCTGCCGCGGTAGTGCCAGAGCCAACAGGTCTTGGACTCGTTCGGCCCCGGCATAGTGCTCGCCGTTGATAACGTGCAGCACCTTTGTCGTCGCAGGCGGCAAGGTGCTCGGCGCGAGCACCGTCGGCGAGTATTCAAGAGCCGGCGACAGATGCGAGATGGAAGCGTCCATATGGGTCATGTAAGCCTACGTCATTAGTAGGCTCCACGCCGGCTCAAGACGCTCAAGGGCGTTTTTGCCAAGAGGCTGATGTCGGTCGGCAGGTTTTGATGACGCAGGTACCAGAGGTCCATGCGCACCCATTCGTCGAAGCCGATCTCGCAGCGCCCGCTAACCTGCCAAAGGCACGTCAGGCCCGGTTTGACGGCCAGGCGACGCAACTGCCAAGGTTGATATTTGGCAACTTCCGAGGGGACGGGCGGCCGGGGTCCGACAAGCGACATCTGGCCCAACAGGACGTTGATGAGCTGGGGCATTTCGTCGATGCTGGTCGACCGCAAAAACGCACCGATTCGCGTGATTCGCGGATCGCGACGATTCTTGAAAACCGGGCCGTCCTTTTCGTTCGTCACCAGGTGCTGAAGCTTCGCCGCGTTGACCACCATCGTGCGGAACTTGATCATCGGAAATAGCCGGCCACACAGGCCGACGCGCTGCTGCACGAAGATCGGCCGCCCCCTGGTCGTGATCGCGAGCACGAGCAGCGTGGTTAGCATAATCGGTGCGAAGAGGATCATGAGCACGATCGCGCCCGCCACGTCGAATGCCCGTTTGACGAAACGGTAGACGAGCGATTCATTCCCTTCGGCCAGAATGGTCTTCTGTTGGCTGTCGCCCCGAATCGGCTGCTCAACGCGCGGGCCGATGCGGCCGGACTGACCGACGCGGAGTGCTCGGAGGGGCTGTTGCCGGCCGGTAGAGACCACGCGATCGTCCTTGCGGCGGCGTCGCTTGGCAGTGGAAACGAAGCGGAGCGAGTTGGGGCTTTTATTGTCGGATATCATGATCGGCCTCGGTTGGTGAATTAGAGTGCGTCGGATACACATTTGCCGCTGTGGCAACCTAGGTGGCGACCGGCTGTAGCATGGCCTTGCTGAGAGCCTTGCGGACCGACACACCCGCGGGGTACGAACGAGCCGGCGTGAACACCGGCGTCGGCAAGATCACTTGCTTGGGCTCGGGGCTCGTGATCTCGGCACGTTTCACCGCAACCGGAGCCGACACGAAGAGGACCGCGGCACCGAGGAAGAGTCCCGCCACGACGCCACCCAAGGCAACCGTCATGCGGCCGGGTCCGACGGGCTTGGTCCCCGCGTCGGGCTCGTCGATGGTGTAGATCAAGCTGGAACTGTGGGCCCCGGCCTGATTGTTGCGCGCCTCCGACAACTCACGCTGAGCGGCGGCAAGCAACACGTTACGCTGCTGGACGTCGGAAATCAGGTTCGAGTAAACCGCCCGCAGACTGCCCAGTTTCGCCAGGCGTGCCCGGGTGTCCGAAAGCTGCTCGGAAAGCGACTCGGCCCGCTCCGTGGCGAGTTGCAGGTTGACCTGCACACCGCGGCAAGCAATCTCCAACTCTTGATGAAGCTGGCGGCTGATCTCACCTTCGGATTCCACGGCTGCCCGGACGAGCGGGTGATCGGGGTTCATGCCGCCCGACAGCGCGGCCGTCTTGAGTTGGGCATCGACGAGCCCTTCCTTGAGCCGCTTGAGCGAGGGCTGCGATTCGAGCAAACGGCTCGGCATGGCCAGCAGCCGACCCTGATCGACGCGGGCCGATTGAAGCAGGTCGAGCAGGCTCTGTTCGCTGCGTTGGGCCAACCAGGCCTGTCGCAATTCGGTTTCGAGCTCCAGCGATTTGCGACGCAGTTCGCTGTCCCCCGACGACGACTCGTGGAGGATTCGCAACTCGGCCAAATCGCTGCCCACCGAAGTCTCGAGGGCCGCCAGCTTTTCGGTCACTACCGATGCGTCACCCTCGGCCATCGTGACGGCCTTGGCCAGTTCGGCGATCATGCCTTGGGCCTTGGCGTCGCGCAGTTGGCTGAAGCGGCCTTGCAGATGCTTCGAGACAGCCGACACGAGGGCGAGAGCACGCGGACGGCTCTGGTCGCGAACCTTGAGATATAGGACTTCCGTCTTACCAAACTCAGCACCCTTGGGAGGTACAAGCTTGATGCTTTCGGCCAACTGGGCCACATCCTCGTCGGTCGGCCACTGCTCCGAGACGGTGGCGCCGATTGGGGGACCGACCTCGGCCAGTGCCTGTCGCAAGACGGCTTGGCTCTTGGCCAGTTCCATGATCGTTTCCTGGGCCGTCTTCATCTCGTCGGCGTGACGAAACCGGCCCGGCTCTCCCAGGTTGCCCGCGGCCTCGTTGCGTACGACCAAGCTCTGCGAGGCTTCCCACGTATCGGAGCGAAGGCAAGCGAAGGTCAACGCCAGCACACTCGCAACCGCCGTCGGTACCAGCCATCGGTAACGGTAGTTGACGAGGAATTGCACAAGGTCGCGTCCGGTGGAGAGATTGGCGACGGTATCGGCCATGTTGAGATTTTCCTGAGCCCTTTGTGACGAGTGAACGTTACGACACGATGCAAGGCAGATGCCTCAGAAAGAAATCGCATGACCAGCGAGCTCGTTTCGCCGCCGCTAAGCGTCGATGGCGTTGCGACTTAAGATCGATGCAGGCTTCGACACGCGCGTTCGCCAAGAGGGCGTGCCGCGTTGCCGGATGGCATCGCGATGTCGACAAACGTCAACAACGAAGGGCTAATTCGCATGACACTTCACGAGTGCCGAAAGGCGGCCGTGATGATGTAGCCCTGGCGATTTTTTCGGGCTAGAATTCTAACTACGAATCGGCGAGAATAGGTATATACAGGCGGCACTGCGAAAGCCGTCGGTCTCCCGCCTCGCGAATCCCACCCTGAGCCGCCACTGAGCTTAGCTATGTTTCCCCCCGGGGAACTCCTCGACTTTGACGTCTGGCGCATCGAGCGCCGTAGCGACGGGGCGTTGCTGGTGCGCGTCAATTCGCGGCCACGGCAAGGAAACCGTCTGCCCGAGGCCGTATTCTCGTTCCGCTCGGGCGATCCGCAGTACGGCTATTGGGAAGAGCGGTTTCGCGAACAGCAGAATCACCCAGGCTAAGTCCGCTTCGTTCCCCAGGCTCGTTCCCTCAGCCGGTTTAGTGCGCGAGTGGTTTAGCGCGCGAGTATCGCCGCGGAAATCGATCCTGTTCTAGGCCTGGGGAGTGCGTTTGCCCGCAATATGCCGGTGGACGCGATTGACCGACTCGAATACGCCCTTCCACCGCCGCGGCACAACCTTGAACTCCGATCGCGGTTCGAAGCGGTTGCTGCTCCGCTTCAATCTCACGATGTTGGCCAGCCGAAACCGCCGCCAGCCGGGCAACCGCCCCTCGCAGCTATCGCCGCTGATCTGGTAGGCATCCATCGTCGCCGTATTGTCCATCAGCCCCAGGAGGTGAGGGTTCACCACCCGCACGGTACTGCGATCGTCGAGTTCTCGATATTCGAATTCGATGGTCACGCGATCGTGGATCGCCAGCTTGATCTTATCGAATATTTCGTCCTGGTCACTCACCGTGACCGGCAGTGTCGAGAGTTCGGACAACGCTCAGCCTCCTTAATAATTAAACTCGCCCCAAGTCTGAAATCCGTCGGCGGACGGTCGCCGCCGAGCTGCTGTCCGCACAGTCGGCATGCCCTGAGATTAAGGGAGAAACCGTAAACGTGCAAGGAAAAACGCTTTGCCAGCAATATGGGGCTCCCCAAAGGAGTTGCTTGCATCCAGGCAGCCTCTTGGAGAATGGGCCGATATTTGCGTGACTAGAGCCAGCGGAAATTTTGTAGTTAGTTACTGCGGAATCGCTACAATAAGGACGTCTGGGCCAGGAACGAGTTCGAGGCGACCGATTGCACTTCCGCGCCGCCCTACTCCCCATTTCTCAGAGGACGTTCCCATGCTCTTACAGGAAATCCTTCGGCACAAAGGTTCTCACGTTCATTCCATCTCCCCGGCTGCCACGCTCGACGAAGTGGTGCGAAAGCTCGTCGAATACAATTGCGGATCACTCGTGGTGTGCGAACGCGCGACCGGTGGAGATGCGACAAACAAACTGGTGGGCATCATCACCGAGCGCGACATCCTGCGTGCCTATGCCACGCACAGTGAATCGCTGCAAGAACTTACGGTCCATGACGTAATGTCGCGCGACTTGTTGACCGGTACTCCTCACGACTCGATCGAGGAGACGATGGGCCTGATGACCGAACGGCGAGTCCGCCACCTGCCCATCCTCGACGACGACCGGCTGGTCGGACTGATTTCCATCGGCGACGTCGTAAAAGCACACTACGACGAAGTCACGATGGAGAATCACTATCTGAAGAGTTACATCCAGAGCTGAGCTCGCTTCGCTCCAATTTCTTGTAAGGGGCTGAGCCCATTCGAGAACCGGCGGTAGGTGATGGCGCCTACGCGGCAGCGGTGGTTCTCGGATGGGCTGTAACTCATTCTCCTTTTAGCCCGATGGGCCGTTAAATCGCATTTCGTGCCGACCGTAACGGTCGTGCCGTGTTTGACGGCGGGCAGGCAGCTCGGCGTGTTCCAGAGTGAACGCGGCCTCGCATTTGCGCCGCCATTTTGGGACGTGCGTGGCATTTGCTGAGCTACGTTTTCTTCGCCGAAGGGTGTTCTCCTTTGGTCAGCACCCGTTGCCGACGGAAAGGGCGCTGCGCGTTTAGTGACGCGCCATCCGCTGGCGCGGTCGCCCAAATCAATGTCTAGTGAGAATGCCATGACGACTGCGTTGACGACCAGCAGCATCACCGCCCTCCCCGTGACCGTGGTATCGCCGCAGCCCCTACTGCCGCTGACGGGCGAGGGTCTGCCCAATGCAGAACGCGTGCAGGAAGAAATCGCCTTCGTTCTCAACAAGACGCTCAGCCCCGAGCTGTCGCACTGGGTGGCGCAATACAGCAAGGTCGGGCACCGAAACATCTATCTCTGGAAGTGGTGCCATCAGGGCGTGTTGGTGACTTCGTTGTCGTGCGTACGGCCCGACCTGCTCGACAACCTCTGCGACACGAAGGTGCTCGGCGTCGTGCTCGATGTCCTGCTAGACGACATCGCCGACCGCAAGGGCGACGACGAATTGCTCAACCGACTGACCAGCCTGACGATCGACGGACCGCGTCCGACGTTTACCGACTATCCGGCCGAGCAGCGTGCCTACGCCGAACTGACCGTGGCCGTTTGGGACGAAATCGTGGCCCGCGCCAAGCGTTACCCGCTCTTCGAGCAGTATGCTAAAACGCTCGATTACGACTACGCACAACTGTTCAACGTGATGCGTTATTCGCACCTGGCGAACGAGAACATCGAGCTCCTGAACCTCTCGGAGCACGATCTCTACACGCCGCACAACATGCACATGATCGTTTCGAGCACGCTTGACCTGATGTGCTCCCCCACCTTCGACCGCGATGAATGGGGCAAGGTTCGAGACGCCGCCTGGCACGCGCAGTGCATGGGACGCATCGGCAATCTCACCACGACCTGGGAACGCGAACTGGGTGACGCCGATTACTCGAGCGGTGTCTACGCGAGCGCTCTGGCCAGCGGCGATCTGACCATCGCCCAACTAAAGGCGGGCAATCGCGAAGAGATCAAGCGGGCCATCATCGATGGCGGTCACGAGATCAAGTTCCTCAAGCAATGGCAGGAACATCGCCGCTATTTGCTGTCGCGCGTGTCACACGTTCACTCCTTCGATCTTCGCAAACTCGTGACCGGCTTGGAGCGCCTCATCTGCTTGCATCTCGGCAGCCGGGGATACAAGTAAGCGAACCGGCGCCACCGGCTTCCGACACACCGAGCCCCAAACATGCTTCAGCGTTTTGCCGAAAGACTGCTGCGCCGCTTCGGCCCCCACTACATCCTTGCGATCATGTGGGTGACGCGGGCCTGCGCGTCCATTGGCGGTTTGGGGCTGCTCTATTACGTCAACCTGTCGCTCAAGCTGCCCGACACGATCCGATACCACTTCGAGGTGGTATCGCTCGTGCTCGTGGCCTTCGCGGTGACGGTAACGGTCTTTCTGGCGCTGTGGGAGACTCGCCACCTGCGCGAAGCCATCCGACGTATCCGCGCCGGCGATCCGGTCGATAAATCGCTCGGACAGGAAGCCGGCCGCGAAGCCGTCATCTTCTCCGGCCGTCACCATCGTTACGAGTCGTGGGTCGTGCCGAGCACGACGTTGGCACCGCTTCTCACGTATCTCAAGGTGGTCGACGATGCCTCGATCACGGTGCTCATCAACGTGAGCCTGGCGGCCTTCATGGCCACCGTGATGGTGCTCATGTCGACCTACTTCTTGATCGGCTCGTGCATGCGGCCTGTCATCGGGTACCTGCTCCGCAACGGTGTGGCTATCGAGTTCGACTCGATTCCGGTCAGCAAGTTGCGCGGACGAATGAATATCTCGTTCGCACTGATCATTCTGACCACGGCCTTGATGATCGGCACGCTCGCCAACCAACGAGCGACCGATATGGTCGGCCACCCCGAAACGCAAGGCGAGGCGGTCACCAATCTTCGCCAACACACGACGTACATCACCGTCGTGGCGGTGTTGATCGGCCTCGTATTTTCGACGGTCCTCGCCCAGTCGGTGGCGGTGCGCGTCCGCGACCTGGTGAACTCCATGAAACGCGTGCAGACGGGCGACTTGTCGGCCCGTTTGACGCCGACCGGCAACGACGAAATCGACATCGTCACGCGGCAGTTCAACGAGATGGTGAGCCAGCTCGATCGCAACGACCACACGATCCGCGATCTGAACGCCAACCTGGAAAAGAAGGTCAAATATCGCACGCGTCAGCTCTCCAAGAAGAAACGCGAGCTCCAGGTCTCCTTCCGTCAGTTACAAGAACACGACCGGTTGAAGACACAGTTCTTCTCCAACGTGAGCCACGAACTGCGGACGCCGCTCACCATGATCTTGGCGCCCGTCGAGGAATTGATCAACAAGCGACAGCAGCAGTTGCCGAAGGACGCGAACTACATGCTCGAGGTCGCCCTGGTAAACGGGCGACGGTTGCTCGACCTGATCAATCGCCTGTTGGAGTTTTCCAAGCTCGAGGCCGGCCACGCCCAGATCAACCTATCGCCCGTCAACCTCAACGACATGGTCAATGAGTTGGCCGTGTCGGCACGGCCCTTGGCCGCGCAGCGGCAGATCGAGCTCAAGGTCCAGCTCGACGCGGACCTCCCCGTGATCGGCGGCGACACCGACAAGATGGATTCGGTGATCACGAATCTATTGTCGAACGCGCTGAAGTTCACGCCGGCCGGCGGAACCGTCGAAATCCGCACCCGCCGCGACGGTGAACGGGTATGCGTATTCGTGAAGGATTCGGGTATCGGCATCGCGCCGGAAGATCATGGCCGTGTCTTCGAGCGGTTCGTCCAACTCGACGGATCGACGGCACGTAAGTACTCGGGTACCGGTCTGGGCCTGTCGCTCGTCAAGGAATTGGTCGAGTTGCACGGCGGCAAGATTCAGATCGAAAGCGAAGTAGGCAAGGGGGCGACCTTCTGGTTCTGGTTGCCCATTACCGAGCCGCCCAGTGAGGCAGCACGGCAAGTATCGGCGATGGCCCGTTCCTGCCGCTTCGCCGACCTGGTCACCTGCGACACCGAGGAGCCGGTTGTCACGGAGCAGGTGACCGTCCCTCCCGGCGCACCGACGGTGCTGGTCGCCGACGACACGCCCGAGATGCGCCGTCTGTTAACAACGGTGCTCAACGATCAATACGTGGTAGTGACGGCCGAAGACGGCGAGCAGGGTAGTGAGCTAGCCCAGCGTATCATGCCCGACCTCATCATCTCCGATGCCATGATGCCGGTTACCGACGGCTACGAATTCTGCCGTCGCATCAAGCAGAATCCGGCCATGGCCAGAATTCCCTTCGTGCTGCTCACCGCCAAGGCAGACCGCAGTATGAAGATCGAAGGACTCGAGATCGGTGCCGACGATTACCTGGTGAAGCCTTTCGACGCGGAAGAGCTCCGTGCGCGCGTGCGCTCGCTGTTGCGATTGCGGGCCCTGGATCGGAAGCTCGACGAACGCAATGCCGAGCTCGAAAAGACGCTCACCGCCTTGCAAAACACCCAAACCCAGATGATGCAGATGGCGCACCTGGCCGGCATGACGGAGATCGCCACCGGGGTGCTGCACAACGTGGGCAATGTGCTCAATAACGTCAATATCTCCACGACGGTGCTGGGCGAGCGGATGCGGCAGTTGCGCATCGACGGCCTCGAGAAGGTCGTGAAATTGCTCGACGATCATGCCGACGATCTGGAGACCTTCCTGGCCAAAGACCGTCGCGGGCGCCAGGTGAAGGAATACCTCGCGAGCTTGGCGAAAACACTGGCCGCCGACCAGCAAGAACTGCTCGGCGAACTCGGATTCTTGACCGACAAGGTGCAGCATATCCGCAACATCATCGTCGCCGAGCAGAGCTACGCCAAGCGAGTCTCCTTCAAGGAACGGTGCCAGCTCTCCGCGTTGGTGGAAGACGTGCTGTTGATGCGCAGCCATTCGCTGCAAAAAGATCGCATCGAGGTGGTGCGCGATTTCGACGAGTTGCCGCCCATGGTGCTCGAGCGTTCAAAACTGTTGCAGGTCATCGAGAACCTGATCAAGAACGCGATCGAATCCATTACCAGCCACGACGGGGAAAAGCGCTTGATCGAAGTCCGTATCAAGCGATCGGTGGCCGACCGCGTGCGGCTGACGGTCACCGACAGCGGACGTGGCATCGAGCCCGCCCACGCCAATCGGATTTTCAATTTCGGCTTCACGACGAAGAAGTCGGGTAACGGTTTTGGTCTGCACTCCGCTGCCAACGCCATGGCGGAAATGGGCGGCAAGATCAGCGCCCAGAGCGATGGCCTTGGCCTGGGTGCGACCTTCGCGCTCGAAATCCCGCTCATCATCGAAACACCGGAAGAACGAACCCCGGACGTGACCGAGAAAGCAAAAGAGCCGGCCCTCGCGGCCGTTTGACCCCACGCGAAACGACCCCCGAACCACGACGGCCGACACCCGAACACTGCGACGAAACGCCCTAGCCAACCCGACGCCAAGTGAACGTTCTATGACCGCGGCCCCCAACACCCCCTCCAAGCGTCTGTTGATCATCGATGACAACAAGGACATCCACGCCGATTTCCGCAAGGTCTTCGACGGCTTGCGTGGTGGCGCGCCAAGTGGCATCGATCAACTCGAAGCCGACTTGTTTGGCGCCGAGGCCGCCAGCCCCGCTCCGGCCAATCGCGCCATCGCCCAGGTAGAGGTTCACTCTGCGTACCAGGGGGAAGATGGCGTGCGAATGGCCGTCGACGCGGCCCGACGCGGCCAGCCGTACTACATGGCCTTTGTCGATGTGCGTATGCCGCCCGGTATCGATGGCATTCAGACGATCAAGCGACTCTGGCAACAACTCCCCGATCTGCAATGCGTGATCTGCACCGCCTATTCCGACTACGATTGGCAGCAGATCTCGAACGAGCTTGGCCAGACCGGCAATCTGCTGATTCTCAAAAAGCCGTTCGATGCCGTCGAGGTCATGCAGTTGGCGCAGTCGATGGCCGAAAAGTCCGATTTGGCCGGCTCGGCGCAGCAGTATCTCTGCACCTTGAAGCGGCAGCTCGAGGAACTCACCCTCAAAGAGGCCGAGTTGGAGCGCTATAACGAAGAGTTGCTCGCCACCAAGAGCCGGTTGGAGCAACAGGCGATCGAGTTGGCTACGAAATCGCGGCAACTCGAACACGCCCGCGAGGCCGCCGTCGCTGCCAGTCGTGCCAAGAGCGAGTTTCTGGCCAACATGTCGCACGAGCTGCGCACCCCGCTCAACGGCGTGATCGGCATGGGACAGTTGCTGATGGACACCGGCCTGAACGCCCAGCAACGTCGCTATGTCGACGCCGCCCGCCTGTCCGCCAAGGCGCTGCTGCAACTCATCAACGACGTGCTCGACTTCTCCAAGATCGAAGCCGGGCGTTTGGACCTGGAATGGATCGACTTCGAGCCGGGTGCCGTCGTCGAACAGGCCATGGCGATGGTCAGCGATCAAGCGCGGCGCAAGGGCCTCGACGTGCTGTGCTACGTCGATCCGCGCGTGCCCTCACAATTGCAAGGAGACCCGGGGCGCTGGCAACAGATCCTGGTCAACCTGCTCACCAACGCGGTGAAGTTTACCGCCACCGGGCACGTCAGCCTGGATGTCGAGGTCGAAGACTCGACCGGCGGCGACGTGGTGGTGCGGTGCACCGTGCGCGACACGGGGATCGGCGTTCCGTCGGATCGCCTGCCCCTCTTGTTTCAATGCTTCTCGCAAGTCGATTCCTCGACCACTCGCAAGTACGGCGGTACCGGTCTGGGCCTCTCGATTTGCAAGAAGCTGGCCGAGCTGATGGGCGGAACGATCGGCGTCCGTAGCGAACCACAGCACGGCTCCGAGTTCTGGTTCGTCGTCCGCTTCAAGCAGGCTTCCGCCGCCGGCCAACCTTTCAGGCAACCGGCCGAATGGGACGGGCTGCGTTTGCTGCTGGTCGGCGATAACCCGTACGTCATGTCGTCTATCCAGCGACAGCTCACCGCATGGCAGATCGCCAGTGATACGGTCGACAACGAGAACGACGCGCTGGCGAAGCTCAGCACCGCCGCCAGTGCGGGACGGCCCTATCAGATCGCCATCATCGACTCGGCCCCCCAATCGTCAAATGGCCGCTGGCTCGCCGCGACCATCGCCGGCAACGAGCGGCTGAACGAGACTTCGGTCTTGCTCATCACAACGTTGGGCGACGACGACGAGTTCCAACCCGCCGACGGCTCGGACACCGTGGGCTACCTCAGCAAGCCGATCACGGCTTCGCGGCTGTTCGATTCCATGATGAGTGCCTTGAAACCCGCCCAGCGTCTGACGGCAGCGGGTCAAGCTGGCGCCCAGCACGATTCGGCCGCCGGCTCGAAGCGGTCCAAAGCGCCGGCTGTCGCCGATGCCAAGCTCTTGCTGGTGGAAGACAACGAAATCAATCAGCAGGTGGCCACCGAGTTGCTGCGGGCCGCGGGCTACGCGTCCGACATTCGTTCGAATGGTCGCGAGGCGGTCGAAGCCGTGCAGGCGGGCAATTACGACCTGGTGCTCATGGACTGCCAGATGCCCGAGATGGACGGGTACGAGGCCACTCGCGCCATTCGCCAATGGGAAGCCCAAAATGGGCGCCCGCGCCTGCCGATCATCGCCCTCACGGCCAACGCACTGATGGGCGATCGACAACAATGTCTCGACGCAGGCATGAGCGACTACCTCAAGAAGCCTCTCAGCCGCCGCGAATTGATCGCCACGGTGGAAAAGCACCTGCTTGCCGCTGCGTCACCCGCCGAACCGGAGAGCGATATCGCCCCGGCCGAGGCGAAGAAGGAGCAATCGATCGCAACCCCGGCCCCGTCAGCCAGGGAGACGGCATCGCCATCTCCTTCACCGGTTGCTCCGCCGACGCTGGCCAGCAATGCCGCTCCGGCAGATTCCGGCCCCAAGGCCGATGCCGAGCCCGCCGTCGACGCCGTCCCCCCGCTCGATTGTCAGTCACTCGCCGAGCGTTTCATGGGCGACTGGGAATTTGTGGAAGTCATCCTCGGCAAATTCCAGGAGCAGGTCGGTGCCGACCTGGAACAGCTCGAAAAGAGTCTCGTCGAACACAACGCGCAACAGACGGCATCGTTGGCACACCGCATCAAAGGCGCGGCCGCCAATGTTTCGGCCGTCGAAGTGAGCCGCCTGGCCGCCGAACTCGAGGTCATGGGGCGCGCCGCCGACCTGGGGCATGCGAAGGAGCACTTGGCATGCATCCGCAACGAATGCCGCAGGCTTAACGAATTTGTTGAAGAGGACTTGCGATTTCTGGCGGCCACTTTTGCCCAGTCAGAATAAATGACCCATGCTTGAAAGGCGAACAGACAGCGCGTCCAAGAATATGACGTTTCTCGGTTTTCCAGGACAGCTTTGATGGCAGCCATTTGGAAACCGAGAAGCACCCGGGGCAGCCGGGAAAGGCCACTGCGAATACTTTGCTTAGGGGATAGGTCGGCATGAAACCGAACGGCTTGCGGATACTGATCGTAGACGATGATGAGGTTTCTCTGGAAATCTCACGGCGGACGGTCGAGCGGGCAGGACACAACGTCGATGTGGCCCGCAACGGCAAAGAGGCGCTCGACATCCTGCGAAAGGGTCAGTGCCGCCTGGTCATTACCGATTGGGAAATGCCCGAGCTCGACGGTATCGAGCTCTGCAAGGCCGTCCGCGCCGCGGACTTTAACGGCTACGTGTACGTGATTCTGCTTACCTCGCGCGGCGCCACCAAAGACATCGTGGCCGGCCTCAGCGCAGGCGCCGACGATTTCATGACCAAGCCCTTCGATCCGGCCGAACTGCGGGTGCGCGTGCGTTCGGGCGTGCGCATCCTGGGCATGGAAACACGCGATCTGGCCATCTTCGCCATGGCCAAGCTCGCCGAATCGCGAGATACCGAGACCGGCGCTCACCTGGAGCGGATGCGCTGTTATTCGCGCATTCTGGCGCAGCACCTGTCGCGACAGCCAAAATTTTCCGAGGAGATCGATGCCGACTATGTCCGCATGATCTACCTGACAAGCCCATTGCACGATATCGGCAAAGTCGGCATACCCGATTCGGTGTTGCTCAAGCCCGCTCGGCTGAGCGACCGCGAATTCGAGATGATGAAGCAGCACACCGTGATCGGCGCAGCCACGCTGGCCGCGGCGCTCGAGCTTCATCCGGAAGCCGAGTTCTTGCGAATGGGCCGCGATATTGCCCTGACCCACCACGAGCGCTGGGACGGCAGCGGGTATCCCCAGGGTCTATCCGGCAGAAATATCCCGCTTTGCGGCCGGATCGTGGCCCTGGCCGACGTGTACGACGCTCTCACCAGCAAACGTGTCTATAAGGACGCCTTCGAACACGACCTGGTCCGATCGATCATCGTGGCCGAATCGGGCTCTCACTTCGATCCCGACATAGTGCAGGCGTTCTTGGCGACCGAAGAGGAATTCATCGCCGTTCGCCAGCGGTTCTCGAGCGCGGTCGCCGAGCCCGCGCCCGTCGTCGCGGTTCCGCCGTTGACGACCCCCCAACTCACCCTGACTCCGGTGCCCGTATCATGAAAGTTCTGCTCGCCAACCCGCACGGCTTCTGCGCGGGTGTCGTGATGGTGGTGAAGGCGCTTGAGCGCGCGTTGGAGGTGCTCGGGGCGCCGCTGTACGTCTATCATGAGATCGTCCACAACAAGCATGTCGTCGATCGCTTTCGCGGCCTGGGAGTGGTGTTTGTCGACTCGATCGGCGACGTACCCGTCGGCGCGAACTTGCTCTACAGCGCCCACGGCGTGTCTCCGCAGGTGCGGGCCGAAGCCCGCGCTCGGCGGTTGATGACGATCGACGCCACCTGTCCGCTGGTGACCAAGGTACACATCGAAGCGGCCCGTTTCGCCCGCCAAGGATACACGATCTTCCTGATCGGCCACGAGGGACACGATGAAGTGATCGGCACCATGGGCGAGGCGCCCGAGCAGATCATCCTGGTCGAAACGCCCGAAGACGTCGATCGCGTGACGGTCACGAATCCGGAGCGAGTCGCCTACCTGACGCAGACCACCTTGAGCGTCGACGACGCGAATCGCGTGATCGAGGCGCTGCGCCGCCGCTTTCCGGCCATCGTCGGCCCTCCCAAGGAAGACATCTGTTACGCCACACAGAACCGCCAGGAGGCCGTGCGCGAACTAGCGCGCGAAGCCGACCTGGTGCTGGTCGTCGGCAGCCGCAACAGCTCGAACTCGCTGCGGCTGGCCGAGGTCGCCGAGCAGTTCGCTCGGGCCTACCTCATCGACGACGTCAGTGACATCAACCCCGACTGGCTCGACGGTGCAGAGACCGTCGTTCTCACGGCGGGGGCCAGTGCGCCGGAAGAACTTGTGCTGGAGTGTCTCGACTGGCTCAAGAACGAGTTCCGCGCCGAAGTCGAACGACGAATGGTGCGAGAAGAAGACGTCGTATTTCCCCTGCCGCGGGCACTGAGATAATCCGGCGAACGGCTCCTCGTTTGCCACCGAAATAACCACCTATCCGGAACCAAGCCATGAACATCCAACGTAATCCGACCCGTGCTGTCCGTATCGGTTCGGTCACCATCGGCGACAACCAGCCGGTGGCCGTGCAGAGCATGACGGCCACGCACACCCAAGATATCGACGCCACGGTCAAGCAAGTCAATGCCCTCGTCGAGGCCGGCGCCGATGTCATCCGCATCGCCGTCGATAGCACGAAGGATGCCGAGGCACTCGCCGAGATCCGCAAGCAGACTAGCGGTAACTTGTCGGTCGACCTCCAAGAAAACTATCGACTGGCCTCGCTCGTCGCTCCGCACGTCGACAAGGTGCGCTACAACCCCGGTCATCTTTACCACCACGAGCGGTCCAAACCCTGGCAGGAAAAAGTACGCTTCCTGGCTGGCGTGGCGGCCGAGAACGACTGTGCCATGCGCGTCGGCGTGAACTGCGGCTCGGTCGACCCGGCCAAACGCGACCGGTACACGGCCGACGACTCGATCACCCCAATGTTGGAAAGCGCCCTGGAGCACTGCGAGTTTCTCGACTCCATCGGCTTCACACGCTACTGCGTGTCGCTCAAGGATTCCGATCCCAAGAAGGTGATCGAGGTCAACCGTCGCTTTGCGGACGCACGGCCCGACGTGCCGTTGCACCTGGGCGTGACCGAGGCGGGCATGCCGCCCGACGGCATCATCAAGACGCGGATCGCCTTCGAACAGTTGATCAGCCGCGGCATCGGCGACACGATTCGTGTGTCGCTCACGGTACCCAACTCGCGCAAGCCCGAAGAGATCGCCGCGGGGCGGAAGATTCTGTCCGACATTGCTGCTGGCCGCGTGCGGAGCGTGGTCGATTATGGTCTATCGACCTTGAACATCATCAGTTGCCCGAGTTGCTCACGGGTCGAAAACGAGGCCTTCATCGAATTGGCGCAGCAAGTGAAGGAGATGACGGCGTACGCGCGAGAGTACGCCATCACGATCGCAGTGATGGGGTGCCGCGTGAACGGACCGGGCGAGACCGACGATGCCGACCTGGGGCTGTGGTGCGGTCCCAATCACGTGAATCTCAAGCGAGGTAGCGAGGAGTTGGGCGCCTTCCCTTACGACGCCATCCTTCCCCGGCTCAAGCAAGAGCTCGACACGCTGATCCAGGCCCGCACCGAGATGTTGGTCTAAGGCCAACACGACAACCTTACGCGTTCCACCGGCAGAGCACGGCTCGCCGCCGGCATCATTGAGAGATCTCCCAACATGCACAGCATTCTTCCGAATATCCGTTCTCCTCTCCAACTCCGCGATCTCGACTTCGACGAGCTCGAGCGGCTGGCTGAGGAGATCCGCGTCGCGCTTCGCTCGGTCCTCAAGCTGCGTAGCGCGCACTTCGGCTCGAACCTGGGCGTGGTGGAACTCTGCCTGGCGTTGCACCGCGTTTACGACTTTTCGCGAGATCGCATCGTCTGGGACACCGGCCACCAAATCTACCCGCACAAACTGATCACCGGCCGGTACGACCAGATCCAGACCATCCGCACAAAAGGCGGATTGATGGGTTTCCCCAACCCCAAAGAAAGCCCCTACGATCAGTTTGTAACGGGTCACGCCGGGTGCAGCATTTCGTGCGCACTCGGGCTGAAGGCCGGCGACGACTTGCTCGACTGCGAGGAGCGGCGGTCGGTCGCGGTCATCGGCGATGGCGCCTTGCCGAGCGGAATCGTGTTCGAGGCGCTCAACAATGCGGGGACCCTGCGCAAGAATTTGATGGTGGTGCTCAACGACAACGGCATGTCGATTTGCCCGCGCGTGGGCTCGGTAGCGCGTTACCTCGATAAGACTCCGCAAGTCGAGTACCCCATCGGATTGCGAAAACCGAATCGTGGCCCCCGGCCGGCCTTCGATCCAAATGCCGAGGCGCAGCGCGCACCCAAAGCGTATGGCACCTTCTTCGAGGATTTTGGTTTCCGTTATATCGGCCCGATCGATGGGCACGATCTGAAAATGCTCGTCCAAATCTTCGAAGACCTGAAACCGGCGGGTGGCCCCATTCTGTTGCACGTGCAGACCGAGAAGGGGCATGGCTTCGAACCGGCCGTCAAAGATCCGGTCAGGTTCCATGCTCCGTCGCAGTTCGACTGGGACGGCGAAGAAATAGTCCCGCTCGCTCGGGCGGCGGCGCCCGCGTACACCAACGTGGCCAGCGAGGCGATCTATGCGGCAATGCAACGCGATGATAGGGTGGTGACGGTCGTCGCTGCCATGTGCGAAGGGAACAAGTTACAGAAGGTGCGCAGCCAGATGCCCGGCCGCTTCTTCGACACGGGTATCTGCGAATCGCACGCGGTGGCCTTTGCCGCGGGCATGGCCAAGAGCGGCATGCGACCGATCGTCGCCATCTACTCCACGTTCATGCAGCGTTCGTACGATCAGTTATTCCAGGAGCTTTCGCTGCAAAATCTGCCGGTCACGCTGTGCCTCGACCGGGCAGGTCTCGCCGGGCCGGACGGTGCCACACACCACGGCGTTTTCGACCTGGCTTATGTTCGCTCGCTACCGAATTTCACGATCATGGCACCGGGCGACGCCGCAGAGCTGCCGCTGATGCTCGATCTGGCGCTCACGCTCGACGGTCCCGTTTCGATCCGATACCCCAAGGCCGACGCGGTGCGTATCGATCGGCAGGTCGCACCGGTCGAATTGGGACGTGCCGAGGTCATTCGCAGGGGCGACGACGGCATGTTTGTGGCCTGCGGTGCCTTGCTCCCATCCTGCGTCGCCGCCGCCGACCGATTGCGGGCCGACGGGCTGGATGTCGGTGTCATCAATGCACGCTTCGCGAAGCCCATCGATCGTGAGACGATCCTCGGCGCGCTGAAGCGCTCGTCGTTCGTCGTCACGGTCGAAGAAGGGTGCCTGGAGGGAGGATTCGGTAGCGCGGTGCTCGAAGCTGCGAACGAGGCCGGCGTCGACGCGCGCCACCTGCTGCGGCTGGGTATTCCCGATCGCTTCATTGAGCACGGGGAGCGCGAAGAGCTATTGGGCGATCTTGACATGACGACCGATGGCCTGTGCCGGCGGGCGCTCGCCTGGGCCGAGCGATGCGGCATCTGGCGCCGAGATACGGTGCGGACCGATTTCGCGCCGCTCGCCGTCAATCCCATCTGCCTCGCCACGGCAACCCCGGTGGCCGAGTTTTCTTGAAAGCGGCCGACAAAACCGGAAGCCGGAGCGCCCGCGGGCGACAATCGGCCGTGACACGCCGATTTATTTCGAGCTCGCTCCGGCCTTATCGGTTGCTCTGACCATTCGACAGAGCTTGTCGAAACGGCGAGGCACGCTTTACGATCGTAAGCATGAGCCATTCGCCGCATCAGATCGAAATATCACCTCGCGGGCCGATCCACGCGCGGGTGCGGCCGCCGGGATCCAAAAGTATCACCAACCGGGCGCTGGTATGCGCCGCTCTGGCGCAGGATCGCTCGGAGCTCTCCGGTGTCCTCGACAGTGAGGACACGCGCGTGATGGTCGAAGCGCTGCGTCAATTGGGCATCGGCATCGACGCACGATTCGAAGACGAAACCATCGAGGTGGCCGGTTGCGGCGGCCGCTTACCAGCCGAGGGCGGCGAACTCTATGCGGCCAACAGCGGCACGACGATCCGTTTTCTGGCCGCCATGGTGAGTCTGGGCAGAGGCACGTTCCGGCTCGACGGAACCTCGCGGATGCGTGAGCGGCCGATCGGCGACCTGGTCGGATCGTTGCGTCAACTCGGCGTCGACGCGCAAGCGGAAAGTGCGGGCGACTGTCCCCCGGTCGCTATTCGCGCGGCCGGCTTGAGTGGCGGCCGCGCGACCGTGCGCGGCGACGTTTCCAGCCAGTTTCTCAGTGGCCTGCTGTTGGCCGCACCGTACGCGCGCGAACCGGTTGTCCTGTCCGTCGAAGGCGAGTTGGTATCGCAACCCTACGTTTTGATGACGCTGGTAGTGATGGAAGCGTTCGGCGTGCGGACTCAACGGTCGGCGATGCGCGAGTTTCGCCTGCCGCGACAACCCTACCACGGCCGCCGTTACGCGATCGAGCCCGATGCGTCGGCGGCCAGCTACTTTTTCGGCGCGGCGGCCATCACGGGCGGCGAAGTGACGGTGGACGGCCTGTCGCGCTCGAGCTTGCAAGGCGACGTGGCCTTCGTCGACGTTCTGGCGCAGATGGGTTGCCGGGTGACACATGCCGCCGATCACATCACCGTGGCGGGCGGGAAGCTCCATGGCGTGACCGTCAACATGAACGCCATCAGCGACACGGTTCAAACGCTGGGGGCCGTGGCACTCTTCGCCACGGGTCCGACGACCATCACCGGAGTCGGCCACATTCGCCACAAAGAGACCGACCGCATCGGTGCGCTGGCGACGGAGCTGCGCAAGCTGGGTGCGCACGTCGAAGAGTTGCCCGATGGGCTGCGCATCACTCCGGCCGTGCTGCGGCCCGCCGTCATCGACACCTATCAGGACCACCGCATGGCCATGAGCTTGGCGCTGGCGGGATTGCGCCAGGCGGGTGTCGTCATCAACGATCCCGGCTGCACCGCCAAGACCTACCCTCGCTTTTGGGACGATCTGCGGTCGCTAGCCTAGTGGCCCGACCGCCGATAGTATATACACCTCAACATGGCACAGCTCGGCGTCAATATCGATCACGTGGCCACGGTGCGGCAGGCCCGTCGCACCTACGAACCCGATCCGGTGTGGGCCGCCGCGCTCGCCGAACTGGGCGGTGCCGATGGCATCACCATCCACTTGCGTGAAGATCGTCGTCATATCCAAGACCGCGATTTGCGGCTGCTGCGCGAGACCGTCACGGTCAAGCTGAACCTGGAGATGGCCTGCGCCGAAGAAGTGCTGGCCATTGCCTGTTCCACCAAGCCCCACCAGGCGACGCTCGTGCCGGAGAGCCGCGAGGAAGTGACCACCGAAGGGGGCCTGGACGTCGCCGGTCAAAAGCCAAAAGTGGCCGACGCCGTAAAGCGGTTACACGACGCGGGGATCGTGGTCAGCCTGTTTCTCGACGCCGATGAACGGCAGATCGACGCCGCCCGCGAGGTCGGCTGTGATGCAGTCGAACTCCACACGGGTCAATACTCTCTGGCCGCACACGGTCGACCGCAACAGGCAGAGCTCGACAAGCTGGTGCGCGGCGCGGCGCGCATCGTCGAGCGGGGTCTGACGCTGCATGCGGGACATGGCCTGACCTACCGCAATGTCGGCCCCGTTGCTCGGATCGATCACGTGTGCGAGCTGAATATCGGCCACAGCATCGTCGCACGGGCGTTGATGGTCGGTTTTCAGCAGGCGGTGCGTGAGATGAAGGATCTCATCAAGTGATCGCTTGCACGGCCCCTCGGTCTCTCCTACCTTGATTGCGGCGCGCGGTCGCGCTCCAAGCCGGTGAGACGCGAGCACAAACACTCGCCCTGCACCTCTGCGGGGATACCCCGCAGGATCGAGTTAGTGGATGATTTTCGTGGCGCGATTGATGATGCGCCTTGCGCATAACTAATCGCGCTTGGACGAGTCTCGTTGGAGCGCGACGCGCGCCGATCTTTTCATGCGCTGGCTGGCGGAACGATTGGCAACTGCGTTTCTGGCCGGCGCCTGGGAGGTGGAGGAACTGCGGTCCCGCGGAGCTCAAGTTGTCGTCCGGCGGCATCGCTGGTTGACTCGCCTCGTACAGCGCATACATGCCAAGGGCGACGGACGAGGAAGACTGCGTCGGCGTTGGGTCGTGCATTGGATTCTCGAAGACCCGTCATTTCTGCGTGCGTGCGAGTACGGCGATCTGGAAGTCGACGCTCGCATTTGGGACGGGCGGGCGTCGATGCAGCCAGCCCGCGGAGCGCCGGCCACCTGGCAAGTTCCACCCATTGCCACCAGCGGAAAGCTTGCCGAGTGGCTCGGAATCCGCGTCGCCGAGCTAGAGTGGTTCGCCGCCAGCGGCCTCGCGCGCCGAACGGTGTCCGCGGGTTCCTTGGCTCATTACCGCTATCAGCCAATCAACAAGAGACACGGCGAGATTAGACTTCTGGAGATTCCCAAGTCGCGGCTTCGCGAACTGCAGCGCCAGATTCTGCACCGACTGCTCGACTTCATTCCGCCCCACGAAGCGGCTCACGGCTTTCGCGCAGGCCGCACGATCTGCACGTTCGCCGCGCCTCACGTAGGACAGCCGGTCGTCATCCGCCTCGATCTCCGCAACTTCTTTCCGGCGATTCGCCGCAGGCGCATCGAAGCGATCTTTCTCACGGCCGGTTATGCCGAACCGGTGGCCGTCTTTCTGGCCGGCCTCTGCACACACCGGGTGGGCTACGACGTATTGGCAGCGCTCGACATTCCGTTAATAGAGCGGTGTCGTCTGGAACGGTTGTACGGCGAGCCTCATCTTCCCCAAGGGGCACCCACGTCGCCGGCGTTGTCGAATCTGGTTGCCTATCGTCTCGATTGCCGCTTGGCCGCCTTGGCTGCATCCGCCGGAGCCTCTTATACCCGCTACGCCGACGACCTGGCCTTCTCGGGCGGTCGCGAACTTTCCCGCTCCGCCCGACGATTTCAGGTCCAAGTCGCCGCCATCGCCCTGGAAGAAGGTTTTGAAGTTCACGGGCGCAAATCGCGGATCATGCGGGCCGGCACTCGTCAGCGGCTTGTCGGCCTGACGGTCAACCGGCACCTCAACCCGCCTCGTCAGCAATTCGATCGGCTCAAAGCCACGCTGCATAATTGCGTGACCCACGGCCCGATGGGGCAAAACCGCGGCGACCACGGAGATTTCCGAGCACATCTGGCCGGCTTGGTGGCATACCACGAGATGATCAATCCCGCCCGCGGAGCCCGATTGCGGGCATTGTTCGACCTGATCAAGTGGTAACGTGCTGAGCGCCTGGAGTACAATCGGACATTCCCCTTTCGCGCAACCTCGGTGTCGAGGCGATAGAAACGGTGCGTCTTCAAACGAACGAATTCTCCACGTTCTCTCGGCGGCAGTTCCTGGCAAGTTCTGCGTCGGGTTTGGGGTCGCTGGCGCTCTCGGCCTTGCTCGACAGCGAAGCTGGCGCCAGTGATCAGGTGGCCGACGGTCTGGCTGGGCTGCCACACCATGCACCCAAAGCGAAGCGGGTAATCTATCTCTTCCAATCGGGCGCGCCGTCGCAGCTCGACCTCTTCGATTACAAGCCCGGACTCATTGATTTGCGGGCGAGCGCCTTGCCCGACTCGGTTCGGATGGGCCAACGCCTGACGGGAATGACCGCGACGCAGGCCAGTTTTCCCATCGCGCCGAGCAGATTCAAATTCGCCCGATACGGACAGAGCGGTGCGTGGTTGAGCGAACTGCTGCCCCATACGGCCCGTATCGCCGACCAACTCTGCTTCGTGAAGTCGATGCACACGGAGGCGATCAACCACGACCCGGCGGTGACGTTCTTTCAAACCGGCGCACAACTCGCCGGGCGTCCGAGCATCGGCTCATGGGCCGTCTACGGACTCGGAACCGAGAACCACGATCTGCCGGGTTTCGTAGCGATGGTCTCGCAGGGGTCGGGCAACACCAACGACCAGCCACTCTATGACCGGCTGTGGGGAAGCGGCTTCTTGCCGACGAAATACCAGGGCACCAAGTTTCGTTCCACGGGCGACCCCGTTCTGTACCTCTCCAATCCGCCGGGTATCGACGCCGCCACGCGTCGGCAAATGCTCGACGATCTGTCCCGTCTCAACCACGAGCAGCTCGATCGCCAGGGCGATCCGGAGATTGCCACGCGGATCGCGCAATACGAACTGGCGTGGAGGATGCAGTCATCGGTGCCCGAATTGACCGATGTGTCGCACGAGCCCGAGCATATCTTCGACTTGTACGGTCCAGACGCGCGCAAGCCGGGCACCTTCGCCGCCAATTGCTTGTTGGCACGAAGGCTGGTCGAGCGCGGCGTGCGCTTCGTGCAACTTTTCCATCGCGGCTGGGACCAGCATACGAAATTACCGCAGCAGATCGCCGGCCAATGCCGCGACACCGACCAGGCTTCGGCGGCACTCGTCGTCGATCTCCAGCGCCGCGGACTGCTCGACGACACGCTCGTGGTCTGGGGCGGAGAATTCGGCCGCACGGTCTACTGCCAGGGCAGGCTGACGGCCACGGATTACGGCCGAGATCACCATCCCCGCTGTTTCACAATCTGGATGGCGGGGGCGGGCATCAAAGCGGGCCTGACATACGGCGCGACCGACGAATTCGGCTACAACGTCGTCGAGAACCCCGTCCATGTCCACGACCTGCACGCCACGCTGCTGCACTGCCTGGGTATCGACCACGAGAGGCTGACCTATAAATTCCAGGGTCGCTACCATCGGCTGACCGATGTCGCCGGCAGGGTGGTGCGAGAGATTCTCGCATAACGTATCCGTGCACCGTCGCCGATGGCAGGCTGCCTTGGGGATACCGTCTAGGAAAACATCCCGTCGTATCCGACCGCGGTGAAGGCCCGCGGAAAGTGTTCGATCGTCGGCTTGCCGCGCCCGGCGGGCCAGGTCACGGCCACAACGTCGAAGCGGGCCGCATATTCCAACAGGCCGTGTCGGCGCAAGTACGCAACGGCCAGACGGGTCAACTTTCGCTGCTTGTCATCGTCGACGGCCTCGGCCGGATGGCCCGCGTCGTGCGAGTGGCGTGTTTTGACCTCGACGAAAACGATCGTTCGGCCATCGACCGCCACCAGATCGAGTTCGCCCAACGCTCCGCGGCTGCCACGCGCGACGATTACGTATCCGCGGCGGCGCAGGTATTTGGCGGCGGCGGTTTCGCCGCGTTGACCCAACGTGCGGGTAGGAAAGAGCTTGTGCCACGACGCCAGCAGACCACTGGCCACCGCATTGCCATGAACTCGGTCACCCGAATTCCGGCGAAGCTGGCCCAGCAGCCAACCGCGGGCGAACATGGAACTATTCCTTCTTGCCGGCTTCTTCCCGGTCTCCACGGCGCTCGCGGAGCCGCACGGCCTTGCCCACGCGATCGCGGAGGAAGTAGAGCTTGGCTCGTCGCACGATGCCCGATCGCTTCACTTCGATCTTGGCGATGCGCGGCGAGTGCAACGGAAACTTGCGCTCGACGCCTTCGCCCTGCACGATGCGGCGAACGACGAACATCTCGCGCGTCCCCGAACCGCTGCGGGCGATGACGACGCCGTTGAAGATCTGGATGCGCTCTTTCTCACCTTCGAGAATGCGCGTGTGGACGTCGACGGTGTCGCCGATCTTGAAGTCGGGGATTTCCGTCTTCAGGTGGGGCTTCTCCACCTGCGCAAGCACTTGTTGGCTCATGGTTCTTGGTCCTTTCTATATCACAGGTCTATCTTTGTCTGGAGGAACCGAGGAGGTTGCAACGAGAATCCTCAGTCTCCTTGATTATCTTGTTGTCCGCGTCGTTCGGTCGTTCGCTGCAAGCTTTGTTGTCGCCGCCAGCGGGCTATCTCCGCATGATTGCCGCTCAGCAACACTTCGGGCACCAGATGACCACGATACTCCCTCGGCCGCGTGTACTGTGCACCCTCTAGCAAACGGTCGTCACCCGAAAACGAATCTTGTTTGTTGCTGCGTTCGTCTCCCAGCACTCCCGGCACCAGCCGCAGCACGGCGTCGATGACGACCATCGCCGCAACCTCGCCGCCGTTCAATACAAAATCACCTATCGAGATCTCGTCAGGTTGAAGGACCTTCTTCACCCTTTCGTCGAACCCCTCGTATCTGCCGCACAACAACACCAACCGCGGTTGGGCGGCCAATTCTTCGACCACCGCCTGATCGAGCCGTCGCCCTTGGGGCGACAACATGACCAGATGGCCGGGACTGCCTTCCGCTTGCACGGCCTCCACGCAATCGACGACCGGCTGGGGCATGAGCACCATGCCCGGCCCGCCGCCATAGGGTCGATCGTCGACACATTTGTGCCGGCCCTCGGCCCAGTCGCGAATGTTATACAACCGCACGTCTACTAGGCCGCGGTCGATCGCCAGCTTCAACAAACTTTGCCCCAAGTACCCCGGAAACATATCTGGGAACAGCGTTAGCACGTCGAAACGCATGGCTGTCATTGTAGCTCGGAGCGCATCGCGGCGGCATAAACGGCAGGGCTCCGCTCATGTAAACGGAGCCTTCCGGAATGCTCTCCCGCGACGATCTTACTCGCTCGCAGCCTGGGGCTCTTCGACGGGGGCTGCCGCCGGTTCGCCACCCGCTTCGGCCGCTGCCTCAGTCGACGCCTCGGGTTCTTGCCCCTTCGGCTTCGGCACATAGACAGGCTCCGGCGCCGGCGGCACCACCTTGGGCATCGCCAGCCGCTCGCGTGCCGCCTGTTGCGCCGCCACGCTGATTCCCTCGGGACCGTACTTCTTGATGAACACCTTCACGTTCACGCTCGGCTGGGCGCCAACGCTGAGCCAGTATTGCAGCCGCTCGTTGTTCAGCGTCACCCGCGCGTCGGTGTCGGCGATCATCGGGTCGTAGGTACCGATCTCTTCCAACACCTTGCCGTCGCGCGGGCTGCGCGAGTCGGTGGCACAGATGCGAAAGAACGGCCGGTGCTTACGGCCCATCTTCTTCATGCGAATTTTAACTGCCAAGACGTCTCCTTCGATTTCGATCGGTTCGGTGTGAGTGTTTTGGTTTAACGGGGTGCGGTCCCGAAAACCGGGGCCTGCCCTTCGCCATCATGGGTCTTATCGATTCTTCTTCTGATCCTTCTGATCCCGCTGTCGTTTGCGGGCTTCTTTCTCGCGCTGCTTGCGCAACTTGGTTCGTTCTTCGCTCGTCAGCCGCTTGCCCGTACCGACCTTCTTCTTGGCCAGCATCGCACCGGGGTCGAGCATCCCCTGACGCTGCAACTGCTGCATCTCGCGCATCCGGTCGCGCATGCCCATCCCCGAGACGCGCTTCATGAGGTCGGCCATGCCGTCGAACTGCTTGACGAGTTGGCTGATCTCGGACGGGTCGACACCGGCGCCGGCGGCGATCCGCCGCCGCCGGCTCGGATCGATAATCCGCGAGGGATTGCGACGCTCGTCGGGCGTCATCGAGTCGATGATGCCGCACAGCCGGCGCATGTCGCCTTCGGCGTCGACGTCGTTCATCATGTTCTTGAGGGCGCCCATGCCGGGGATGAGCCCCATGATTTTGTTGAGCGGACCGAGCTTCTGCGTCTGCGTCATCAGCTTACGGAAGTCGTCGAGCGTGAACTCGCCCTTGCGCAGCCGCTCCTCCTGCCGCGCCATCTCGTCCTGGTCGAACTTCTCTTGCGCTTGTTCGACCAGCGACACGATGTCGCCCATGCCCAGGATGCGGCCGGCCATCCGCTCGGGATGGAACTCTTCCAGCGCGTCGAGGTGTTCGCCCACGCCGATGAACTTGATTGGTACGCCCGTGACGGTCTTCACGCTCAACGCGGCGCCGCCGCGGGCATCGCCGTCGAGCTTGGTCATGATCACGCCGTCGAGCTCGAGCGCCTCGTTGAAGGCTTTGGCACTGTTGACGGCATCCTGGCCGGTCATGGCATCGACCACCAGGAAGACCTGCTCGGGATTCACCCGGCGATCGATCCGTTTGAGCTGATCCATCAGCTCGTTGTCGATGTGCAACCGGCCGGCCGTGTCGAGAATCACGACCTGCGCGCCGATCTGCTTGGCCTGTTTGACGGCATTTTGGCAGACCGTCACAGGGTCGGTGGCGCCTTCTTCGGCATAAACAGGCAGACCGAGTTGCTCGCCGATGACCTGCAATTGGTGCACGGCGGCCGGACGTTGCAAGTCGGCGGCCACGAGCAGTGGTTTGCGTCCCCGTTGGTTGATGAGGCGGCCCAGCTTGCCGCAGGTCGTTGTCTTACCGGAGCCCTGCAAGCCGCACATCATCAGTACGGTCACATCGCCCCGCAGATGCAGGGCGTGATCGACCGGCCCCATCAGGTTGACCAACTCCTGATGGACGATGCCGACGACCTGCTGTTCCGGCCGCAACGAGCGAAGCACCTGCTCGCCCACGGCCTGGTCGCCGACGCGCGTCATGAACTGCTGGACGACATCGACGCTCACGTCGGCTTCCAGCAAGGCTTGCCGCACGAGCTGCAAGCCTTCGCGCATGTTCGACTCGGTCAACCGGGCCTTGCCGGTGAGCGAGCGAAACGCCGAACTGAGACCTTCTTGCAGCGACTCGAACATGGATACAGGAAGCGCAAAAACCGGGCGCCGCGGCCATTTTGGCGGCCGCAGTGAAAACTAATACTATAGCGACCCGCTATAATATCCGCAAACCGTAATGGGGGCAGAAGTTAAGCCGCCAAAATTCGCGGCCCTGAGGCTGAAAAGCCGAGGAAGGCCTCACATTTTGCCAATCAGCTCGATGCAAATTTCCCGCACTCGACCCGGATTGACATTCGGGTTTTTCTTTTTCGCCTGGCCGACGAAGGCACCGGCGGCTTGCAGTTTGCCGGCCTTCACGTCGGCTACGAGCTTGGGATTGGCGGCCACCAGTTCGCGGCAAAGCTCGACGAGGGCCGATTCGTCGACCTTCTCAATCCCCATCTCGGCCATGACTTCCTCGGCAAGCTTGCCGTTGTCGAGCATCGCCATGAAGACTTCTCGGCCGCGGGTGGTGTCGAGATCGCCCGCCTTCACCTTCTTGAGCAAGTCGGCCAATCCGGCCGGAGGGAGCGGAAATTCTTCGATCGTGAGCTTGCGCTCCTTCAGCTCGCGCAGAACATCCTGAGTCACCCAGTTGCTGGCCAGTTTGCCGTCGCCGCACAACTCGGCCGCCTTCAAGTAGTAATCGACCAGGGCACGCCCCTTGTTCACGATCACGTCGCTGTCGTAGGGCGTCAGGTTGTAGGTCAGTTCCAGACGATGCCGCAGGTCGGCAGGCAATTCGCCCAAGGCCTCGCGAACGGCCAGAATCTGGTCTTCCACGACCGTCACGGGCACCAAGTCTGGGTCGGGGAAGTAGCGGTAATCGCTCGACTCTTCCTTATGACGTTGTCCGCGGGTGATGTTCTCGACGTCGTCCCAACCGCGCGTCTGCTTCGGCACCTGGCCCAACCGCTGGCCGGTCTCTTGAAAGACGGTGTACTGACGCTCAGCTTCGTAAGCCAGTGCGCGCTCCACCGCTCGGAAGCTGTTCATGTTCTTGATCTCGACGATCGGCGTGGGAATGCGGTGTCCGTCGGGTTGGTCGACGTGGAGGTTCACATTGGCGTCGACACGCAGGCTCCCTTCCTGCATGTTGCAGTCGCTCACGCCCAGATAGGTGAGCAGCAACTTGAGTTCGTCGAGATAGGCCGCCGCTTCCAACGGCGAGCGCATGTCGGGCTGAGAAACGATTTCCAACAACGGCGTGCCGGCGCGATTCAGGTCGATCTTGCTGTCGGCAGCGCCCGCCTGCTCGTCGTGCATGCTCTTGCCGGCGTCTTCTTCCAGATGCGCGCGGATGATGCCGATCCGCTTGGCTTCGAATCGTCCTTTGGGATCGCGGATCTCCAGGTAGCCGTCGGAGCTGAACGGCAGATCGAATTGGCTGATCTGATACCCCTTGGGCAGGTCAGGGTAATAGTACTGCTTGCGGTCCCACTTCGTGTAGCCGGCGATCTGGCAATTGAGCGCCACCGCGGTGCGCAGGCCCAGTTCGAACGCGCGGCGGTTCATGACCGGCAACGTACCCGGCATACCGGTGCAGATCGGGCACGTCTGCGTGTTGGGTGGTGCTCCGAATCGCGTGCTGCACCCGCAGAACAGCTTCGTCTGCGTCAGCAACTGCACGTGGACTTCGAGGCCGATGATCGTGGTGTAAGGCTGGCTCACGTTAGGAAACAATCATTCTCGATGCGAGAGATACCGCATGAAAACTCATATCGCGACACATCACAACGCTGGCCGCCTGCGGTGCCAATCCGTCGCCTGCTGGTACATATGGCAGGCCCGCAACAGGCGTTCTTCCTCGAAGGGAGGTGCCTGCAACTGCAGACCGATCGGCAACCCGCCGGCACTAAAGGCACACGGAAAGGCGATTCCACCGATCCCGGCCAGATTCGCCGTAACCGTGTAGAGATCGACCAGGTACATGGATAGCGGGTCGTTCACCTTCTCGCCGATCTTGAACGCCGGGCTGGTCGTCACCGGTCCGACGATCAGGTCGACTTCCTGAAACGCCTTGTCGAAGTCTTGGCGGATCAGGCGGCGCACCTTGAGCGCCTTGAGATAGAACTTGTCGGCATACCCGGCACTCAAAGCATACGTGCCGAGAATGATGCGGCGTTTCACCTCCGCGCCGAAACCTTCGGCACGGCTGCGGCGATAGAGGCGCACCAGAGGTGTGTCCATTTCTACGACGGCCCGCCGGTTCCCGGCGGCCTCGAATCGCGCACGTTCGTCGGCCATCGCCTCCTGCATGGCCTTTTCATCGGTCCGGTAGCCGTAGTGGACACCGTCGTAACGGGCCAGGTTGCTCGACGCTTCGCAAGGCGCGATGATGTAATAGGCCGCCACGCCGTATTTGCTATGCGGCAACGAGATCTCTTTGATCTTCGCGCCGAGCGATTGATAGACCTTCACGGCCTCGCGCACGGCCCGCTCGACCTCGGCCTCCAACCCCTCGCCGAAATGTTCTCGCACGAGCCCGAGCGTCAGCCCCTTGAGAGGCTGCGAGACCGACTGGCTGTAAACCGGTACGGGCCGGTCCACCGAGGTCGAATCGTATGGGTCGTGGCCGGCGATCACTTCGAGCAGCAATGCCGCGTCTTCGGCGGTCCTCGCCAACGGGCCGATCTGGTCGAGGCTGCTGGCGAACGCGACCAGTCCGAAACGACTGACCCGGCCGTAGGTCGGCTTCAAACCGGTAACTCCGCACAGTCCGGCCGGCTGGCGGATCGATCCGCCGGTGTCGGTGCCGATCGACAACGGTGCCATCGAAGCCGCGATGCAGGCCGCTGCGCCGCCGCTCGAGCCGCCCGGCGTCCGCTCCAGGTCCCACGGGTTGCGGGTCTTCTGGAAGGCCGAGTTCTCGGTCGAGCCTCCCATCGCGAACTCGTCGAGGTTGGTGCGCCCGATCAGCACCGCATCGGCCGCCTTGAGCTTGGCCACCGCCGTGCCGTCGTAAGGGGCTACGAAATCCTGGAGAATGCGCGAAGCACAGGTGGTCTTCTCGCCGCGGCTGCAAAGCAGATCCTTCACGGCCACGGGCAAGCCGGCCAACCGCCCGAGGCGTTCGCCCGCCGCCCGTCGCTGGTCGATCCGTCGCGCCTGCTCGAGCGCCGCAGGCGACTGAAACCGCAAAAAGGCACCGACCTTCGGATCGTGCTGCTCGATGCGCTCGACGTAGGCTTGCGTTGCCTCGACGGACGTGACGCGCCCCGCCGCCAATTCGGCCAGCAATTCGGTGGCTGTGAGTTCGGTCAGATTCGACATGGCGGCTTCATTCGCCCAGCACCGCCGGCACCAGATAGAATTCGCTGTCGGCGTGTGGAGCCCGAGCCAGCATCTCCGCACGATCGTAACTGGCCCGCAACTCGTCGGGGCGGAAGACATTCGACAGCTCGACCGCGTGCGCCATCGGCTCGACATCTTCGGTATCGAGTTCCGATAGCAGGTCCATGTAGCCGAGAACCTGCCCCAACTGCTCGGTCATGGCGGTGAGCTCGGTCTCCGTCAGCTCCAATCGGGCCAACAGCGACACTCGTTCGACTTCGGCGCGGGCGAGGCTCATGACTTCGGGGGCTTCTTGGCCGTCGTCTTCTCGGCCGGTGCCTTTTCGGTCGCCTTCGCGGTCGTTGCCTTGTCGGCAACCGTCTTTTCCTTCACCGACTTCTTGCCCTTGGCTGGTGGCTTTCCGGCGGTTTTCTTCTCCGCCGCCTTTCCGGCTGCCTTGCCGTCGGTCGGCAGCTTGAAGGGGGCTGCCCGCACCAACTTGGTGATGGCGCCGCTGCGCATGCACTGCGTGCAAACCCGCATGGTCCTGTTCGAGCCCTGCACGGTCACGCGGAGACGTTGCAAGTTGGGCTTGAATTGCCGCCGGGTGATGCCGGTGACCTTGGTGCCGACGCCGCCCAAATACTTGGCCTTGCCGCGCGTGGTGATCGAATTACCCATCTGCGGCGACTTGCCACAGACCTCGCAGGCCTTGCCCATGGAACGGCTCCCGTAACGGTCTTAGAGATTGAATTTCTGTGCGAAAATTTGGAAACTCGCAGTATATCGGTTCGCCGACATCCTGCAAGCCAACCACTGGCTACCCGTCATCCCGCAGGGTATCGTGGGCACAGATTCACCCCGCCGCCTCCGAGGAATCCCACCATGCATAACCGCAAGCCGCTCGCCGCCCTCGCCGTCATCTTGCTCTTTTCCGCCGGCACACTGACCGCCGTCAACTATCGGCCGGCGGGAGTCGACATGACCCAAGCCGCACGAGATTTCCTGGCGGGACTCAGCGCCGAGCAGCGGGCCGAAGCCACGATCAGGTTCGACGATGCGGCCCGACTCGATTGGCACTTCATCCCGAAGGACAAACGCAAGGGCCTGCAAATCAAGCACATGGACAGCCAGCAACGGAAACTGGCCCACACGCTGCTTTCGAGCGCCGTCAGCCAACTCGGCTACGACAAGGCCAAGACCATCATGAGCCTGGAGGCGATCCTGCACGAACTCGAGAAGAATAAGCAGGGAGCGCCGCTCCGCGACCCCGAGCGATACTACTTCACGGTCTTCGGTCAGCCGAGCGAAGCAGATCGCTGGGGCTTGAGTGTCGAAGGACACCACCTCTCGCTGAACTTTGTGGTCGACGGAGGCAAGATTGCGTCGGTGACGCCCGCCTTCTACGGTGCCAATCCGGCGGACGTGCGGGGAGATTACAAAGTCGGCGCCGAGAAGGGTACGCGCGTGCTGCACGCCGAGGAAGACCGTGGATTCGCGTTGTTGAAGTCGCTTTCCAGCGAGCAGCGGGCCAAAGCCGTTATCGCCGAAAAGTCACCACCCGATATTCGCGGAGCGGCTCAGCCCCAACCACCGCAATCCGAGCCGGAAGGCGTGCCCGCCAGCGAACTGAGCGACGAACAGGTCAAGACGCTCTGGTCGCTGCTGGAGGCGTACACCGACAACATGACGCCCGAGATCGGGCAGAAACGGCTCGCCGAGGTGCGCGACGCCGGTATCAAGAAGGTCTACTTCGCCTGGGCCGGCCCCGACAAGCCGGGCATCGGCCACTACTACCGCGTGCAGGGGCCGACGTTTCTCATCGAGTTCTGCAACAACCAACCCGACGGCGCGGGCAACCCGGCCAATCATATCCACTCGGTCTGGCGACAAATGGATGGCGATTTTGGCATCTCAAAGTAGGTCTCGGATGAGCGTTTCGGTCGGGCTGGTACGACTGCCGCTCGTCATCTTTCCGCTGCTCGTCGGCTGCGAACCGCCGCCACCGCCACCTCCAAAGGTCGCGGCGGCGCAAGAGGCAGCCGAGCGCGAGCTGTCGCTGGCGGACCAGGCGGACCGGGTACGACGGGGGAGGTCCGATACAATCGAGCTCCTTTCGGAGCTGGTTGCGGATGACGATCTGTCCCAGTTAGGTGATCTGACCGGGCTGCACAAGCTCGTACTGAAGAGGGCCCGGATCAGCGACGCGGGCTTAGAGCATCTGGCCGGTTTGACCGCGTTGCAGACGCTCGTGCTCGGAGAAACGACCGTCACCGACGATGGGATCGACGCGCTGCTCGACATGCACGCCCTGGAATCGCTGAATCTGGCGAGCGCGGACGTAACGTCGGCCGGATTCAAGAAGCTCGTTGTCCTGACGCAACTCAATCAGGTGCGATTCGGCAAAAGTCGCGTGGGCGACGATGGGTTAGCCGGCGCGCGTCGCATGCCAGCGCTCACCGCACTGATCCTGCAAAACGCACCGATTACCGACGACGGGTTGAAGGAGTTGATCGGGTTCGACCAGCTCAGGACGCTCTATATCGAGGGGAGCCAGGTCACCGACGACGGAGCCGGCCGCTTGCAAGAATCGCTGCCGCAGTTGCACTTTCACTGGTGAACGCAGCCGGCCTCGTTCGTAGCGAGCGTGGTGCGAAGGTTCTGATCGCTGCCGAGCGAACCGGCCAGGTAGCGTTCATAGACCTCGAGCGTGGCGGCGGCCATTCGATCGGCGTTGAAGTCGCCGAGCACTCGCGCGCGTCCCTGTTGGGCCAACTCACGCCGCGCGGCATGGTCGACCAGCAGATCGTGCAGCGTCTGGGCGAGTTGTACTGGATCGTTGGGCGCCACGAGCCGTCCACCACCCGTCGCAGCCAATAGTTCTGGAAAGGCACCGTGGGCGGGTTGTACCACCGGCACGCCACTGGCCAAGGCTTCGAGCACGAAGATGCCTTTCGGTTCGCGATAGGTCGTCGGCACCGAAAGCACATCGACGGCACGGAGGAAGGCGAGCTTCTCGTCCCGTTCCACGGCGCCCCAATAACGGAAATCGTCACCCACGCCTGCGGCGCGAAGTTTGGCGAATTCGTCCTCGGCGAACTCGCGGTCGGTCGCCGGCAGCCAACCCGCGACGAACAGTCGGGCATGGGCCGTTTCGGGCAGCTTGCGTAGTCGCAAGAAGGCCTCGACCAGCAGGTGCAATCCCTTGGCCCGACAAAGCCTGGCGAGATAGCCGATCGTCGGGCGGTGGCCCGCCGATTCGGCCCGTTCGATGGCTCCGTAGTCGTCGACCTTGATCCCCATCGGCACGATGTGAAACCGGTCCAGCGGCACTTGCAGGCAGTCGGCCATGACCTCGGCATAATAGCGACTGAAGACCAGGAAACCGTCGACCTCCGCCGCCAGCCGCCGCAGTTCGTCCCGAGCCCGCGACTGATGCGGTTCGGGCAATTCGTCCAAGAAGAGATCGTCGCCCTGCAACGTGACGAGCACCGGCACCTTGAGCTCACGCTTGATGGCCGGCACACAGCCGGCGATGAGCAGGTTGCTGAGATTCACGAGCTGCGGCTTGACGTCGGCGACGAGCCATTCGACCAGCCGATCCACTTCGCCGCGTAACGGTCCTCGGTCGCCGCGCAACACCGACAGCGTCAGATCGCCCAACTGACGCCCGCTCGTCTTGATACCGAAACGGGCCACGCCGTTGATCAACCGCGGATGATCGAGCCAGCGCACGAGAAATCGCGGCAAGAAACGAAGGGCGGGTATCTTTTGCTGGAGGAAGACGTTGATGCCGCCGAAAAAGACGCGATCGATGCTGACGTCTTGTTCGTCGGTGCGGATGGGCGTGTAGAGCGGAATGAGCTGCACGTCGCACCCCAACCGACCGAGCGCGGCGGCCAGCGTGTTGTCGCGCATGCAGCTTCCGCAGAACATGCCGGCCCCGCCGGCCGTGAGGTACGCGATGGTGGGCATCGAGGATTGGTGGGAGGACGAACAGGGCTCGTACCTACATTATGGGCAACCGCTGCCCCACCGGCAAATGAGCCGCAACGTCGGTCGGCCCTTGATTTCTCCCCATTGGCCGGTCTACCGTCTAGTGTCCAGAGTCTTTCGGCAGCACGGAGAAGAACAGAAATGTGCGACGCAAGATGGGCCGCCTCGGGCCCACTGAGGCTAGCGGCCCAAATAACCTTCGTTTGGATCGCAGTCTGTGGAATGGTCCGGGCGGGCAAGCCCGGCACGACGTCGACCGATCGGACAGAGCTCGGCAAGTATCTTGCCGTCCTGCTGGAGGTCGGTCGCGAGGGGAAGGGGAACGCCGCGGCGACCGAGGCATGGGAGTATATCGCCGCCGCCGATGCCAAGGCGCTGCCGCACGTCTTGGCGGCCCTCGACGGCGCCGATCCGTTGCCGGCCAATTGGGTCGCGGCGGCCGCCGAAGCGATGGTCGAAGAATGCGTACGCTCGAATCGGCCGTTGCCCGTCGCCGGGTTGAAGGAGTTTGTGCTCGATACGGTTCATGCGCCGCGCGCCCGACGCCTGGCGTTCGAATGGTTGAAGAACGCCGACGCACCGATCGCCCTGGCGATGACGACAGGCTTTTTGCACGACCCCAGCCCCGAACTGCGACGCGAGGCCGTATCGCGATTGATCGACGAAGCGGCTTCGAAAAAAGGACAGCCTACCGTCAGCGAGATCTATCACCAGGCCCTGTCGGGAGCGTGTGATCTCGATCAGGTCAAAACCATCAAGGTCGCGCTGGAGCAACTCGGTGAAAAGGTCGATCTCGCTCGGCACTTCGGGTTCATCACACACTGGCAGGTCATCGGTCCGTTCGACAATCGGGGAGAACTCGGGTTTGACGTGGTCTATCCGCCCGAAGAGAACATCGACCTGACCGCCAAGTACGAAGGCAAACCGCGCGATGCCGAGCCGCGCAGCGTGGATTGGCAGCCGACCACAACCCAGGACGAGTTCGGAGTGGTCGATCTGAAGAAGGCGATCGTGCAGGAGAACGGCGTCGCCGGCTACGCCTGGGCCGAGTTCTGGTCCGATCGCGAGCGTCCGGCGGAGTTGCGGCTCGGGCGCGACAACGCCGGCAAGATCTGGCTCAACGATCGGCTCATCCACGAGCACCGCGTGTATCATTCCGGATCGGAGATGGACCAATACGTGGCCCGCGGAACGTTGCAGGAGGGCCGCAATACGATCCTGCTCAAAGTCCTTCAAAACGAGCAGAAGGAAGATTGGGCACAGGGTTGGAGTTTTCAACTGCGAGTCTGCGATAGCGCCGGCCAGGCGATCCTGTCGACGAAGGAGGACGGGCAATGAGCATCAAACGAAGATCGGTCTCTCTCGCTCTGTGCGTGTTGGTTCATTGTTGCGCCGCACGTACGGCCACGGCCGACTGGACACAGTTTCGCGGTACGGACACCACGGGTGTCGCGAGCGGAGAGTCGTTGCCGAGGGACTGGAACGACAGCGGAGACGGTAAGATCGCGTGGCGCATCGATCTGCCGGGCCGAGGCGTATCGAGCCCGATCGTCGTGAGAGACCTGCTGATCGTCACCGCTTCGAGCGGCTACAAACAAGATCGGTTGCACGTGCTGGCGTTCGACTGCGAGACGGGCGAGCGCCGTTGGGAACGTCAGATCTGGGCCACCGGCCGCACGCTCTGTCATCCGACGATGGCAGTCGCCGCACCCAGTCCGGCCGCGGACGGTGAACATATCGTGGCCTTCTATTCGTCCAACGACCTCGTCTGCTTCGACCTTTCGGGCAACCTTCTCTGGCTGCGCGGACTGGGGTTCGATTATCCGACGGCGGCCAACGACGTGGGCATGGCCTCGTCGCCGATCATCATCGACAACACCGTCGTGGTCCAGGTCGAGAACAAGGGCGAATCGTTTGCGGCGGGGATCGACCTCGCGACGGGCACCACGCGCTGGCGACACGAGCGCGAGCACGCCATGAACTGGTCGTCGCCGACGCTTCATCGCGATGGGGACGACACCGTCGTGCTGCTCCAGTCTCCAGGACGGCTGACCGCCCTCGATCCGAACAGCGGTGAGCAACGTTGGGAACATGCCACCGGATGCTCTGTGATTCCGTCCGCGGTTTCGGACGGCAAGCAGATCTATCTGCCGGCTGCCGGACTGACCGCCCTCACGGTCGCCGAAGGAAAGCCCAAGGTGGCCTGGCAAGACAACAAATTAGGGCCGGCATCGGCCAGCCCTGTCACGTTCGGTGATCGCGTCTATACGATCAACAGTGCGCCGGCTCTGACATGTGCCGATGCGGCAACTGGTCACATCTCCTGGCGGACGCGCCTCACCGGTCCGTTCTGGGCCACTCCGCTTGTCGCCGGCGACCATCTCTACTGCGTGAGCGAAAAGGGGCTGGCCCAGGTTGTCGATCGCGCCGCGGGCAAATTGGTATCGCAATTCGATTTCGCCGAGCCGATCCTCGCGTCGCCCGCGGCATCCGACGGAGCGATCTACTTCCGCAGCGACGCGCATCTCTGGAAGGTTTCGCGGCGGTAGAACGCGCCTGCCGATCTACCGAAACAGTCGGTTACGGCGAGGGCGGAAACTTTTCCGGCGCGCGTTGTGTGAACCTGCGCAAGATGGGTTTCGCATGCCGGGCGCAGCAATTCATCCGATTCTCCGGCCCGCGAAAGGCCGATCGTTGCTTACGAGCATGCCGCGTGTAGCGACTGTGACGAAGACTCGCAAACGTGCCGGCTGCCGAGCCAAGAATCAAGGATGACTTTTAGGTTTAGAAGGAGTACACGACCATGCGGCTGCGCGTTTTGACAGGCGTCGCGTTCTCGTTGCTCGCCGCGTGCGTGGCGGGCGTGGCGATCGCTCAATCCGATGCGGAGGATGCACCGCTTCCGCCCTCCCCGAGCCGCCCCTTGCCGGCCACGGGTGAATCGACACGGGTATCCGGTCCGGCCATGCCGGCCTGGCAAGCGCCCCCCGGAGGCTATTACGGCGGCTGGTACGCCGGCGACTACGGTGGCGGCTGCGGCTGTGGGGGCGGCTGTGGATCGTGCGACTCGTGCTGCCACTCGTGCCGGCCCGGGTTGATCTGCCGCCTCCAGTCGCTGAAGTGCAAGCTGTGCGCGAAGTGGGCCTGCCGCAAGAGTTGCCGTTCGTGCTGTTCCTCGTCTTGCTGTTCGTCGTGCTGCGGCAGCGATGGCTACGCGGCCGAGTACACGGATCACGCCGCGCCGGCCCCGGCGGCACACGGCGATCTGCTGCCGACGCCTCCCGTAGAAGCAGCGCCCTACGATGACGGGGACGATATGCGGGATGAAACTCCCTCGCCCCATCGGCCGACGTCGGCCCGGACGCAGGTGAAGAAGCAGCGCTACAGCATGCCGCGCGTCACCACCACCACGGCTCAGAAGACGACGAAGACGAAGAAGAAGTCGCCTCAGCGGCAAGTAGTCGAGTAAGCTGCTCGCCCTGCTACGACTCGCATAACAACACCGCCTGCGGCCTGTCTGCAACAACGGGCCGCAGGCGGTTTTTTTGTTTCACCCTTCGACGACCTCGACCTGCAGATGCTGATACGACTCGCCGGTGCAGGGGCAGAGTTCGAGCCGGTATCGCAATTCGCCGCGCAGCTTGTCGAGGACCTCGTCCCTGCTGGCACCGCTGACGCTGACTTCGCCCAGTTCAGGGCTCTCGTGGCGCGCTTGCCAACGGCCGCCCGATTGCGAGAGCCGGCAGCGAAACTTCAAATCGCTCATGCGATGCGGCCGATGAGATCTAGGTTGCGGGTCTCGGCGTCGGTCTGCTGGGGCGCCGGCCTGGCGGACGGTGCAGCGGCGGGAACCTCGCCATGCCCTGTGGTCACACACGGCCGCGGCACGCAGCGCGGCACCCGCACCTGCACCGTGTAGGGAACCTGGCGGCAAACCGTGTAAGGAACCTGTCGCGAAACCTGCTCCGTCACCATCCGGCAATTGACGTGCGGAATGCGGCGCACGATTTTCTCCTGTACCTGGCGACACACCGGGAATCGCGCGACCCTCGTCACTTGGGTAGGAACCAGGTTACAGACCTGGACGTTCACCGTCTCGGTTACCGTGCGGGCGACATAACGGGTCACCGGCACACGCTTCTGCACGATGTTCGGCACCCATACCGGACAAGGCGGCGGACAACAGGGATCGCAAGAGGGAGCGGGAGTCGACCAATGACCCTGGTCGACGCAGTACGTGCACCACGTCGTGACGGGTTCGCAGACGACCCGGCAGCGAGGCTGCTGCACGGTCTGGTAGACCGGCTTCATCACGGTGCAAGGAAACGACTTTTCGACCCAGTCCACCACCGTGCGGCAGATGACGTCGGGGCATTCTTCGTAGGTCGTTTCATACACCGGCTTGCACTGCGTCCAAGTGCAGGTCCGATAGGCGGTCTCGTAGACGGTGCGGTAGCACTGGATTTCGCGCATGTCGTAGACCACGTCGTACGCCACACATGGAGCACACGGAGCGCAACAACCGACGTCGCATCCCCTCATGGCGGCACGGGCAGGTGTACCTGCCGAAACGAGTAACGTCGCGCCCAACAGCGCGACCAGGGCGGTCCAACGGGTGTTCTGTTTCATCACGAGCCTCCTGAAAATCGTGGATATGTACATTGCCGGCAAAGTCAACCCAAATCACGCAACTTTTATCGCGCCGCTATAATGACTCGGCGGTCAAAAAAGGGCAAGTAGCCGAAGGAGACGATTCATGACCAAGCCGACGCCCGGCAAGATTGAACCCCCACAAGTGCTCGAATTGGCCCGCGATGTGCTCGCGCGCGACCGGTTTCCGCAACTGGCGACGACTGACGGCGACCAACCGCGACTGCGGCCCGTATCGCCCGTGCGCACCGAAGGTTTCACGGTCTACGTGGCCAACCTGCGTTCTTATCACAAGACGGGCGAGATCGCCGCCAATCCCAAGGTCGAGCTGTGTTACGTCGACGACGGGCATAACCAGGTGCGCGTCACGGGCATCGCCGAGGTCGTGACCGAGCGGCCGCTGCTCGAACAAATCTGGAACGAGAACCCGCTGCTGCGGCAATACCTCGGCACGCTCGATAATCCCGAGTTGATTATCTACCGCATCCGGCCGAATCGCGTGCGCTACATGCAGGAATGGGCACTCGAATACCACGAAGTGCCGCTAACGTAGAAGAGGCGTCCCGCCTCTTCCTATCCTGCTGGTTCCTCTAAGAGCCTATCCGAGAACCGATGTTGCGACAGTAATGGTTCGACTCACCAACAGGTTTTCGGATCGGCTCTAAAACGTCGCAATCGGGTTGACCGGCGATCCCGTCCCGCCTTCAACAGCCAGCGGAGCGACCGTCAGCAAGAACGACCACCGCTGGCGTTTGCGGGACTCCTCGGCCAGTTTCTCGAAATCGCAGTTGTCCAGGATCGGCATGCCCATCGCGACGACGCACACCCAATGAACGGGCTGCGGGAATCCCTCGACGCGTGAGGGGAGCACATCGAGCGCCAGGTCACTGCCGATCACCGCCACGCCGCGCTCTTTGAGCCAAGGCAGACACGAAGCGTGCAGGCCGGCCGAATCCTTCATCACGTCCCACGGCCCCTCGACGTCGCGTCGCGTCCAACGCCCCGTGTGGATCAACACCACGTCGCCGCTTTCCACCTTGACGCCCGCCGTCTTCTCCCACGCATCGAGATCTTGCGGATAGATCGCCCGGTCACCGGCGAGATAGCGGACGCCGAGCGCCCGCGGCATGTCCATCAGCACGGCACGCGTAAAGATTCCACCTTGGAAGTTCTCGATGCCGAGCTTTTCGGCCCCCTTCGCCGACAGCGTGTCGACGGAGACGCCGTTGTACATCTGGCCCTTGTAGACCAGGTGGCAGAGGCCGTCGAGATGCGTCTGTGCGAACCCGTGGTAGCGCACCGAGAACTCGTCGGCGGCGTAGGCGATCTCGTCACTCTTCTTAGGAATCGCCACCATCTTGTGCTCGAAGGCGGGCGACGTGTCCATCTCCCGCTTGATCGCCGCGTGGGCGAGCGAGACGGTTACGCCGTCTTCGACCAGGGCCGCGGCCTGCTTCCGTTTCTCGCGCGTGATCAGGTTAAGTGTGCCGAGTTGGTCATCCTTGCCCCAGCGGCCCCAGTTGGACAGCGAGGTCATCATCTCTTCGATGTCGGCCTTCTTGAGCGATCGCCGGCCGCCATCGCCAGATGGCTCGTCGCCGCGGATATCATTCAACGCCGTAGCGAAGCCGACCGAAACGAGGGCCAGCCAACAGAGGGTGGAACGCCGACCATTCATAAATAAGAATCTCCGCGAATGAGATGATCACGGCCGGACGGCGACCGCCTTCGGCCCGCGCGCGCGCACAAAAGCGAAGTCATCGAAAGTGTTTGCCAAAGGACTCGCTCCGCCGGTAACATCTTCACTCGGGGCGCCACACGTTGCAACTACCCTCTTGCCGTCGATCGGTGTGACGAACATGGATAAGCTCATCGTTACGGTCACCTGCGATTCGACGATGGCCTATCCGAGCAATCCACACAACCCGACGCCCAAGGGTTACGACGAGGTCGCACGCGAGTACGTCCGCGCCGTGAATGCCGGCGCGAGCATCTGCCACCTGCACGGTCCCTATACGATCGACGAGCGGATCCAGGCCGACGGCACGCGCCTATCTGATCTCGACATTCCGGGTTGGGCAAAGTTGCGGCAAGACATCTTCGACGGCTGCCGGACGAAACCGATCATCCAATACGGCATCGCCAACGGTCGCTTCCCGCAGCGTCGGCAACTCATGATCGAGCAGAAGCCCGACATGATTTCGACCTGCTTCAACCCGCACGACGAGTGTTTCGACTACGAACCGGGGCGTGAACCTGTGGAACTGTATGGGCTGCACAACCGCCCTGAGTTAGAAGAATATTGCCAGGTCACGGCCGAGCTGGGGGTGAAGATCGAGGCGGAGTGCTTCCATTACGGCGGCGTATGGAACGCCCAACGCATGGTGCAGAAGGGCCTGCTCAAAACACCGGTGTGGATCACCTTCTTTCTCGGCTGGCGCGGAGGGAGCTACACGCCGCCGACGGTCGAGGCCATGCTCTTCAACCATCACCACGTGCCGCCCGGCTTCCTCTACAACACCAGCGTGATGGATCCGGCCGAGCAGTGGAAGATCCTCACGACCGCCATCATCCTGGGCGGGCATGTGCGGGTGGGCATGGAAGACAACCCGTTCGTCTCCGCCGGACAATACGCCCGCAGTAATGCCGAGCTCGTCGAAAAGATCGTGCGCATTTCTCGCGAACTGGGACGCGAAGTGGCCACTCCCGACGAGGCCCGCCGTATCATCTGGCCTGCGGATAAATAGCGACTGACTCCCGTCAGTATCGAAGGAGGTCCGACATGCAGACCGGCTTCACCCGCCGCGACCTGCTGCGTAGCGGGGCACTGGGAATCGTCGGCGCTGGCGCGTCGTCGCCGCTGGGCGCGGTAAGTGCCGTCTCTATACCGGACGCCGCTACGTTCGGCCGCGCCAAGTCGCTGATCGTGCTCTTCCTCTATGGTGCTCCGAGCCAGATCGATACGCTCGACCCGAAGCCGAACGCGCCGGCCGAGTTGCGGGGAGAATTCAAACCGATCGCCACCAGCATTCCGGGCATCGCCGCATCGGAGTTGCTGCCCACGGTCGCCCGCAACCTGCATCGTGTCTGCTTGCTGCGTTCGATGACCCATTCGTCGAACAACCACGCCGTATCGGTAGCCCTCTCCGGCCGGCGAGAGTCGATCCCCGCGATCGAGGCCAACGGCAACGATCCGCGGCATCAGCCCTATTTCGGATCAGTGCTGGAGTATCTCTGGGCTCAATGGGGCGTCAGCATGGTCGACACGGGCGTGCCCGTGAACATGGTGCTCCCGTGGCCGCTCAACCAGAAGACCGATCCGGGGCGCTGGCAGCATCACGCGGCCTGGTTGGGCATGGCTTACAACCCGATCGTGCCGACGTTCGTGGGCGCCGGATCGCGCGAGACGGGTGACCCCTCCATAAAGGGTTCGACTCCCATTCTGACTCGTTTCGACCCCTGGGACGGCGTGACGCCCGAGAGCACGCTCGAATTCGCGGGCGCTGCCTTGCCGGCCGACGTATCCAAGGCGCGTCTCGATCATCGCCGCCGCCTGCTCGAGCGGTTCGATGGCGGACCTCGTCTGCAATCTCCCGCGGTAGGGGCGTTCAACCAACAGCGCAGCCTGGCCTTGTCGATGATCGACAGCCCACGGGTGACGCAAGCATTGGACGTGACTCGCGAGCCGAGCGCCGTACGCGATCGCTACGGCCTGACGATGTTCGGCCAGTGCGCGTTGGCGGCGCGGCGGTTGGTCGAGATCGGCGTCAAGGTGGTCACCGTCTTCTGGGATACCTGGACCGACAATAACGCCGCCTGGGACACACACTTCAACCACCACCCGCGGTTGAAGCAGGGATTGTGCCCCAAGCTCGACCAGATTCTGCCCGCGTTTCTCGACGACATGGAATCGCGCGGCATGCTCGACGACACACTCGTGCTGGTGATCAGCGAGCATGGGCGGACGCCGACGCTCGCTAATTCGCCGGGAGGCGGCCGAGAGCATTGGTCCGGCGCCTACTGGGGTATGTTCTTCGGGGCCGGGATAAAGACAGGGCAGGTCGTCGGAGCGACGGATAAACACGCGGCATATCCCGTCAGCCGACCGACCCACCCCAACGACATTCTGGCGACCGCATATCACTTGCTGGGTTTCGACCCGGCCACGACCTCGATTCCCGACCGCACCGGGCGGCCGATTCGCCTGACCGAGGGGAGCGTTGTCAACGAGTTGTTGGCGTAATCATGGCCCGTATCAACGCCGTCAGCTTTCACGAGAACCCGAGCCTCGAAGCGATCTGCTGCATTGCGCGCCGAGCCGGCTTCGATTCACTCGAACTCTCGCGGCCCCCGTTCTACTACAAGCTGACCACGCCCGCCCTGCGCCGGCGGTTCGCAGCGTGGGCCGCGGAACAGGGCCTGAGCCTCTATGGCTTCGATTGCTGGGTCGACGTGCAGCCCTACGAACGTTTCGACGAGACACTCGCCGACTTCCGCCGGGCGATCGACTGGGCCGCCGATTTGAATCTCGGCATGATCATCAGCCACGATCCCTGGGCCAGCGTCAACGGCCACCGCCCCCCTGGCCACTGCCTGAAAGTCAACGTCGACCTCTTTCGTCACGTTGCCGGTTGGTGTGCTGAGAAAGGGTTGAAGTTGGTCTTCGAACCCCACCCCGACACGCTCAGCATGGACAACGCCTGGGTGATCGACTTCATCGACGCGATCGCCGAAGACCAGCCGCCCGGCCGCGTCGGCATCTTGTACGATTGCTGCCACTACGGGGTCGGCCAGCCCGCGGCCTACATCGAATCAATCCGCGTCTTGGGATCGCGCATCCACCACCTCCATTTCTCCGATGGCGACAAGCAAACCTACGCCTTGCACCTGCCCCTCGGAGACGGCAAACTCGACTTGCCGGCCATCGTCGCCGCGCTTAAAGAAATCGGCTTCCGCGGCACGCTGACGAACGATCTCTATAACTATCCCCTTCTGGAAGACGGCGCCAAACGCAACGCCGCCCACATTCGCGCGCTCGAACAACAACTCGGCCTCGCTGCTCCGCCGCCATAGCTTCGGTGCCGCTTTCCCATTCGCGTAGCCTCCTGTCGGCGGTCTCGACGCCACGGTGGCCGCCTGGAAGAACTTGCGGTCCTTCGTGGCGACAAATCCGCGGCGAAAACTACTCCTCGGTGAGCCGCCAAGCCATACGCGAGGCGGTGACACGGGGAGCACCACCGGCGAACTCGCCCCTCGAACCTTCTTCGAGATCGATCAGCATGACACGGCCTCCCTCCGGAGATTGGTCCGACGCACCCAACAGAATCGCTACATATCGCTGTGCGTTCATGTTCGCCTCTTGCCGATTGAAAACACGCAGCCTCGGATCTCCTGCGCTGCGCCGCAACCCAATCATAGATTCTTTGAAATCGCCCTACCACCTTAGTTCTCGCGGGGTAGCGCCGTTAAAGGCCAGCGAAAAAGGCATCTTTGGCGGCTGTCTGCGACTGCGCCGTGGTTGGGAAGTAATCTGGCAGCTCAGCGGCGGTGCCGGCGGCCGGAGTCGGTGGGTTGTTGGCGTACTCCTGCAGGTTCGTGATCTCCTGCTCGATCGTGCGGTCGGTAGCACCAGCCTCCATCTGGCCCTGAAAATACGCCTGTTCCACCGCGGTCGGGGCGCGGAATAAGTATTCCTCAAACCAACCGGTCACGTCGTCCGTATAACTCTCCGCGCTGTCGAAAAAGCCTAAAGCAATTTGATTGCGCACGGTGGCCGGATCGACGCTCGCAGCCGTTTGCTGCTGATAAACGCCCAGCCAGTAACTCTCGCCGATCGGGTCCGGCGCGCGGTCGAGAATACGCTGGTAGAGCGCGGTGATCCAGTCTTGCGGCGTGCCGCCAGCCGAGTTAAAGAACTCGGGGCTGTCGGCGAAGCCGGCCTTGATCTGCTCGGGCTCGCCCGTGGTCTGCCAGATGCCCACCCAGTACGACAAGCCGACCGGGTCGGGGGCGCGAAGCAGGTAATCCTCGTAATAACCGGTGATGATCTTGTCGAGTAACTCGGTGCTCTCGAAAAACCCAACGGCGATTTGGCCCGTTTGGCCGCCGTTGTCGAGGACGTTGATCCAATATTGCAGACCGGCTGGGTCGGGTGCGCGATTGAGCACCGACTCGTAGAACTTCCAGACCAGGCCGGCATGCTGCGAGAGCACGGTGAGGGTCTCCGTTCCCGTGTGTCCCGAAGTGTCGGAAACAGTGATCCTTGTGCTGTCATAGCCGGGGAAGTTACTGCCGGGAGTAAACGTGAACGACCCATCCGCGTTCACGACGAACGTGCCACCTTGGGCGCCGGTCATCTCGCCGGCCAGGGCCGTAAGCTGGCCCGGGCCGGTGTCGTTGGCCAGCACACCGTTGGCCGCCGGGATGCTGACCGTGCCCGAACCGATGACGTAGAGGTCGTCCTTGGGGGCGAAGGCGCCGTGCAAATTGGTCGCGATGGTGAGCGTGCCGTTCTTGAAGCCGAACGTGTAATCGGGATCGCTGAGCGTTCCCAGGGCCGCGACGATTGGATACGTGCCCGTGGGACTGGCGGTCGTGGCCGTGGTGGTCAGGCCGGCCGCGCCACTGACCGCGCTCGCCGTATCTCCATTGACGAAGCCGGTGATCGTAGCGGTGAGCGGCGGATTGGCCGTGCCGGTGATTTTCGTCTTGTCATCGGCGGTGACCGTCAGCGCGGCGGGCGTCACCGTCAGCGCGCCAGGTGCATAGCTGATCGTGTAGTCGCTATCGGCGGCGCCGTTGGCGGTGATGATGTAGGGATTGCCCGAGACGTGGCTGGCAGCCGTGGCCGTCGTCGTCAGCGTCGGCGGGGTCGTCAAGCTGGCCGCGGTGTCGCCGTTGACGAAGCCGGAGTAGCTGGCCGTCAGCGCGGGCAAGGCCGCGCCGTAGACCTTGGTCTGATCATCGGCGGTGATCGTCAGCCCGGCGGGCGTGACGGTCAGCGACCCGGCTAGGTAACTGATCGCGTAGTCGGCATCGGCCACGGCGCCGCTCGCAGTAATTGTGTAGGGATTGCCGGAAACGTGGCTGGCGGTGGTGGCCGTCGTCGTGAGCGTCGGCGCGGTGGTCACGACGGCGTCGGTGTCGCCGTTGACGAGGCCGGCATAGCTGGCCGTCAGCGTGGGCAAGCCCGCGCCATAGACCTTGCCCTGATCGTCGGCGGTGATCGTCAACGTGGCGGGCGTTACCGTCAGCGAACCGGGCTGATAGCTGATCGTGTAGTCGCTATCGACGGCGCCGCTGGGAGTAATCGTGTAGGGGTTGCCGGAAACGTGGCTGGCGGCCGTCGCCGTGGTCGTGAGCGTCGGCTTGGTCGTCAAGCTGCTCGCGCTATCGCCGTTGACGAAGCCTGAATAACTGGCCGTCAGCATGGGCAAGTCAGCCCCGTAGACTTTACCCTTGTCGTCGGCGGTAATCGTCAGCGACGCGGGCGTCACCGTCAGCGCGCCGGGTACATAGCTGATCGTGTAGTCCCTATCGACGGCGTCGTTGGCGGTGACGATGTAGGGATTGCCCGAAACGTGGCTGGCAGCCGTGGCCGTCGTCGTGAGCGTCGGCGGGGTCGTCAAGTTGGCCGCGGTGTCGCCGTTGACGAAGCCGGAGTAGCTAGCCGTCAGCGCGGGCAAGGCCGCGCCGTAGACCTTGGTCTGATCGTCGGCGGTGATCGTCAGCCCGGCGGGCGTGACGGTCAGCGAGCCCGCTACGTAACTGATCGCGTAGTCGCCATCGGCCACGGCGCCGCTAGCAGTAATTGTGTAGGGATTCCCGGAAACGTGGCTGGCGGCCGTGGCCGTCGTCGTGAGCCTCGGCGCGGTGGTCACGACGGCGTCGGTGTCGCCGTTGACGAGGCCGGAATAGCTGGCCGTCAGCGCGGGCAAGGCCGCGCCATAGACCTTGGTCTGATCGTCGGCGGTGATCGTCAACGTGGCGGGCGTTACCGTCAGCGAACCGGGTTGATAGCTGATCGTGTAATCGCTATCGACGGTCCCGCTGGCGGTGATGGTGTAGGGATTGCCGGAAACGTGGCTGGCAGCCGTGGCGGCGGTCGTGAGCGTCGGCGCGGTCGTCAGACTGACGGCCGTATCGCCATTGACGAAACCGGAATAGCTGGCCGTCAGTGTGGGCAAGGCCGCACCGTAGGCCTTGGACTGATCGTTGGCGGTGATGGTCAGAGCAGCGGGCGTCACCGTCAGCGCGCCGGGTACATAGCTGATCGTGTAGTCGCTATCGACGGCGCCGTTGGCGGTGATGATGTAGGGATTGCCCGAAACGTGGCTGGCAGCCGTGGCCGTCGTCGTGAGCGTCGGCGGGGTCGTCAAGCTGGCCGCGGTGTCGCCGTTGACGAAGCCGGAGTAGCTGGCCGTCAGCGCGGGCAAGGCCGCGCCGTAGACCTTGGTCTGATCGTCGGCGGTGATCGTCAGCCCGGCGGGCGTGACAGTCAGCGACCCGGCTACGTAACCGATCGCGTAATCGCTATCGGCCACGGCGCCGCTCGCAGTAATTGTGTAGGGATTGCCGGAAACGTGGCTGGCGGTCGTGGCCGTCGTCGTGAGCGTCGGCGCGGTGGTCACGACGGCGTCGGTGTCGCCGTTGACGAAGCCGGCATAGCTGGCCGTCAGCGTGGGCAAGGCCGCTCCGTAGACCTTGGTCTGATCGTCGGCGGTGATCGTCAACGTGGCGGGCGTTACCGTCAGCGAACCGGGCTGATAGCTGATCGTGTAATCGCTATCGACGGCGCCGTTGGCGGTGACGATGTAAGGATTGCCGGAAACGTGGCTGGCCGCGGTGGCCGTCGTCGTGATCGTCGGCGGGGTCGTCAAGCTGGCCGCGCTATCGCCATTGACGAAGCCGGAGTAGCTGGCCGTCAGCGCGGGCAAGGCCGCGCCGTAGAGCTTGGACTGATCGTCGGCGGTGATCGTCAGCCCGGCGGGCGTGACGGTCAGCGCGCCGGCTACATAACTGATCGCGTAGTCGGCATCGGCCACGGCGCCGCTGGCAGTAATCGTGTAGGGATTTCCGGAAACGTGGCTGGCGGTCGTGGCCGTCGTCATGAGCGTCGGCGCGGTGGTCACGACGGCGTCGGTGTCGCCGTTGACGAGGCCGGAATAGCTGGCCGTCAGCGTGGGCAAGGCCGCGCCATAGACCTTGGTCTGATCGTCGGCGGTGATTGTCAACGTGGCGGGCGTTACTGTCAGCGAACCGGGCTGATAGCTGATCGTGTAGTCACTATCGACGGCCCCGCTGGCGGTGATGGTGTAGGGATTGCCGGAAACGTGGCTGGCAGCCGTGGCGGTGGTTGTGAGCGTCGGCGGGGTCGTCAAGCTGCTCGCGTTATCCCCGTTGACGAAGCCGGAATAACTGGCCGTCAGCGTGGGCACGGGATCGCCATAGACCTTCGTCTTATCGTCGGCCGTGATCGTCAACGCCGCGGGCGTGACGGTCAGCGCACCGGCCACATAACTGATCGTGTAGTCGCTATCGACGGCGCCGCTGGCGGTGATGGTGTAAGGATTGCCGGAAACGTGGCTGGCAGCCGTGGCCGTCGTCGTGAGCGTCGGCGGGGCCGTCAAGCTGCTCACGCTATCGCCGTTGACGAAGCCGGAGTAACTGGCCGTCAGCGTGGGCACGGGATCGCCATAGACCTTCGTCTTATCGTCGGCCGTGATCGTCAACGCCGCGGGCGTCACCGTCAGCGAACCGGGCTGATAGCTGATCGTGTAGTCTGCATCAACGGCGCCGCTAGCAGTAATTGTGTAGGGATTTCCGGAAACGTGGCTGGCAGCCGTGGCCGTCGTCGTGAGCGTCGGCGGGGTCATCAAGCTGCTCGCGCCATCGCCGTTGACGAAGCCGGAATAACTGGCCGTAAGCGTAGGCAACGCCGCGCCGTAGACTTCGGTCTTGTCGTCGGCCGTGATCGTCAGCGAGACAGGATCGACGGTTAGCGCACCGGCCACGTACCTGATCGTGTAGTCTGCATCAACGGCGCCGCTGGCGGTGATGGTGTAGGGATTGCCCGAAACGTGGCTGCTGGCCGTGGCCGTCGTCGAAAGTGCCGGCGCCGTCGCTAAGTTGGCCGCAGTGTCGCCATTCACGAAGCCGGCGTAACTGGCCGTGAGCGTCGGCAAGGCCGCTCCATAAAGCTTGCTCTGGTCGTCGGCGGTAATGGACAACAGGGCGGGCGTGACGGTCAGCGCCCCGGCCACATAACTGATCGTGTAATCGTTATCGACCGCGCCGCTGGCGGTGATGGTGTAGGGATTGCCCGAAACGTGGCTGCCGGCCGTGGCCGTCGTCGAAAGCGTCGGCGCCTTCGCGAAGCTGGCGGCAGTGTCGCCATTCACGAAGCCGGAGTAACTGGCCGTGAGCGTCGGCAAGGCCGCTCCATAAACTTTGCTCTGGTCGTCGGCCGTGATGGTCAACGGCGCCGGTGTGACATTGATTCCGACGTGCGCCGTAATCGTCGCGTCGTTGCCGTCAGGCGTGAAGGTCACGTTCAGCGTCTGATTTTGCCCGGCGTGCAGGGCGGCGCCGTTGGCCGGCGTCGAGCCGTCGGCCAGCGTGTAACTGAAACTGCCGGGCACATTGGCAACGGCGTCGAGCTGCGTCGCGCCCAATAGAGCGCCGTAAGTGATGTCCCGCGGGTTGTTCCAGACAATCACGGGCGCGGACAACACATCGATGGAGCCGTTGATGACCGTGCCCGCGATATCCGCCGTCCCCGTATAGAGGTGCAGGCCGTTCAAATCGAGCGTGGCGCCGGCCGGCACAACGACCTCGTTGGCGTACACGGCTTCAGGATGTCCACCGCCTGAATTGACCGACCGATCGACAAGCCGAACGTAACCATTGGGGGCCACAGCGAGCGTACCGTAGGCGAAATTGTTGATAAAGCCGGCGGCGACCGCTCCCAGATCCTGGCTCATCGCCTCCAGCAACTCGGGCGCGACGGAAGATGTGTCGGGTTCGTCCAGCAAGGTCGTGCCCACGGGCGTGAACAAGCTTGGGTTTGTCACGGTTCCCAACAGATTGCCGGTGACGATCACGGTACTGTTGGCGGAGCTATTGAGCGAGCTGGCGCCATCGAACGATACGCCGGGCACCGATAGCGTGCCGCCGTTAACCGCGGCTAACGTTCCTTCGTTGGTCAGGCCGGCCGGCGAGACAGCTAGCGTGCCGCCGGGGACGTCGGCCTCGATCGTGCCTTGATTGTCCAACAGCTCGTCGCCGTGGTCGTCCACGATCTGGCCGGTTCCGTGGAGGGTCGTGCCTGGCGCTACCGTCAGCGTCATTGGCCCGTTCGCGCCGTCCAGGTTGACGACGGCGTTGTTGCCGCCGAGCGCCAACTGTCCGCTGCCGGAGACTGTCTGGCTGCCGTTGAAATAGAGTTGGTTGCCGTCGCCCACCTCCAACGTGCCATTCAGCTTCAAACCATCCGAGATGGTCAAACCTTGTCCGGCGCTCGATTCCACGAGGTTGTCGACGGCGAAATAGGTGGGGGTGTTTATCCCGAAATCGCCATTTTGCGAAGACCGAAGACTGAAGACGAGACTTTCAGATCCGGCTAAGGAGCTGAGATCAATGGTGTGCCATTGATTGAGAATGTCAGTCCCTTTCGCCAGATCGTAAGTTACCTCACCCACCTCGCTGCCAGTGGTACCGGCAGTGCCGTCCGCGTTGTCGCCGTAGGGGGCGTTGTAGCCAGTGATGTCGAGTTCGAGGTAATCATTAGGGCCGAATTTATTTTCAAACTGGTCGCCGTTCTTCATCGACAAGTAGGCGTACGTCGTATTGGTGACCTGAATGGACGAGGGATTTACCCCCGTCGGCAAGTTGATCCACGAGTCGCCCGGTTGATCTGGATTTGTATTGGTTTCGTTGCCGAACGTGTAAGCTACCGCGTAAGTTTTAGATCCGTCGGCACCCCCACCGGTGATGGCGCTGTATTGATTCGTGTAATCTGGATTCGTCGTGTCGGTCGTGCTCGAAATCGCCCAGCCATACCAAGCGTCGTAGGTCGAATCGTAATTATTGTTGAACGAGGTTCCGTTAGTGGTAAAGTCGCCGCTCGTACCCGCGTTGTTGGTGAAGTAGCCGTTGAGAACGTTGTTGTTATCGTAGTAAGGATTCGCTAGCGGCTCGAAGTTTTCGAAGTCTATCGTCGTGGGGTTTGGCTTCGCGACGCTTAAGTTCGCATCGAGCGTCACGCCGTCGAGCTTTCCTCCGGTCGCGGTGATTCCCTGTCCGCCGCTGCCCGGCTTGACCGTGGCGCCGGCCAAGGTGGCGCCGGCGTCAAGCGTGAAAGTGTTGTCGACCTCAACCGTGCCCGATACGGTCAGCGTGCCGCCCGACAGATCCAAGGGACTGGAGGAGACAAGGCTGTGGATTGAATCGGCCCCGGAAGCATGAGCGACGGTCACGCCGGCCGGGGCGTTGATCACCACGTCGTCGGTCGGTCCCGGCAGCGCGTGGCTGCTCCAATTGGCGGGATCGCTCCACGATGTGCCATCGCCGCCACCGGTCCAATCGACGATGGCTAGCAGGCGCCGCGCTTCGAGGATCTCGGGTTGCCGCCGCCGCATGCGCGGCTTGCATGGAGTTTTGCTCGGCTTTCGTCCAAAAAAACGTGACAGTCGCATGGTTTGCCTCATCGGCGGTCGGTTAGGGTGCAGCGTGAACTAGGCGATGCAAGAGCAAGCTACGAGAAGCCCGGTGATGGTGATCACCACGAGCAATTCGACGAGAGTCATGCCGCGTGCAACGCAGCGCTGCGGTACGCGCATCTCCATCGAGAGAAACTTTCTGCCGGCGTCGGGCAAATAGGGGCCGGCCTCCACGCTCACGCCGGAGACACTGGGCGCGGGAAAGCATTTGCGACCATGCCTGCCGAATGCTTGAGGCCGAAGCATCGAACCAGTACATCGACAGGCAGGTTTTCTGGCTTACGGCTTAACGCGGCCCGAAGCTCCTTCCCACAATCAGCCCTTAAGAGAACCGATCGCAGTGGCTTGTACTTCGTGACCTTGCCGATTACAGCAGCGGCCCTGCAACGGATTTGCACCGTTTTCCCTTTTCACCCTGCTTTCAAAAACGAAGGCAGGGAACCTGTCGAGGGATTGCAGTTTACCAGCGTAAGATGAGTCGTCAAGCCAGCCGCCGACGGGGCAGTGCCCCACCGCAGCAACGCATCGCCCGCCATCGGTGGCAAATTCCTTCCGGTATGGCTGCCATCCGTTTCGGCGCGGAGCGGTGGGCGATTTTGCTCGACCGTTGTCGATTCGGCGGGTTGCTTGCACGAGTCGCTCGCGGCGTGCAAAATCGGCGCTGGCCGTTCCGCGCGATAAGGCGCGGCTGCCACGCCGTTCGGATTCTCGCTGCCACAAGGAACCGCTCTGTGTCTCGCCATCGGATATGCATCGCCTGTGTCATCGTCTTATTGGCAGCGCCGGCCCAGGGGGAGCCGCCGGTCGGCTCACCACGACGCACACGCGACGTAGAGATCATCGAGCGCGTCGGGCCGAGCGTTGTCGCTCTGTTCAGCGAACAGAAAGACCATAATTGGACGTCCGGCAGTGGTTCGATCATCCACGCGAGCGGTTACATCCTGACGAACGATCACGTCGTTCAGGATCGCCAAGGCGTGGTCTTGGTGCGTGGCCTGCCGCCGTTGCCGTTTCGCACGGTCGGCCGCTTGTGGGAAAAGGATCTGGCGATCGTCAAAGTCGACGCGCCACGGCCGCTCGTGGCCGTGCGGTTGGGTCGCAGCCATGATATCGCCACCGGCGAGCCAATCCTGGCCGGCGGAAATCCGGGCGGACGCGGCATCGTCTTCTCATCGGGCATCGTCAGTTCGGCCGACGTCATGCCCGGTACCTCGGCACTCGCCATGATGTACTTCCCCGACGATGCCCGCGATCGCTTCATCCAGTTCGACGCGGCCTCCAATCCGGGCAACTCGGGCGGCCCGTTGATCAACGCCGACGGAGACCAGGTAGCCGTGGTCACCGCCAAGATCCTGACGGAGCAGGCCATCAACTACGCCATACCGATCGACCGCGCACGGCAATCGATCAACGACCTGTTGCTGCCCGAGGCACGCGGGAACTTCTGGACGGGCATTCAGTTGAAGATGGCCTCGGCGGCCATCGAGCGCATCGCCGACGAAAGCCCCGCCGCGGCGGCAGGTCTTAGACCGGGCGATGTCGTCACGGCGGTCGGCAACCAACCCATCGCGGACGACATCGACTTCCTGATCGCACTCGTCGGCCAAAAGAAGGGCGACAAACTCTCGGTCACCATCTTGCGGGAGGACGAGAAGCAGACCGTGTCGCTCGCATTGGATGAATACCCGACCAAGGCCGGCCTGTCGTCGGAAGGCAAACGTGCGGGCCTGCGCTATCGGGTGTATGGTGGTCGTTTCGGCAAGTTTCCCGACACCAAGCAACTCAAGGTTCTCGACGAGGGGATTGTTGCGGAACCCCGACTGGACAAGATTCCCAACCTGCCGGAAGACAACTACGCGCTCGCGCTTGACGGCTTTATCGAGATCCCTGCCGATGGCGTTTGGTCGGCGGCTATCGGTTCGGACGACGGCAGCCGTCTATACGTCGACGGCGAATTGTTGGCGGACAACGACGGCGCCCATCCCATGCAGTGGTCGAGCGGTCGGCGAAGATGGAAGAAGGGACTTCACTCGGTGAGAATCGAGTTTTTCGAAGCGACGGGCGAAGCCGACCTGCAAGTCGCCCTCGTCCGCGACGGTTCGAGCGAGCGGTTGCAACCAGCCTATTTCACCGACGGCGAGAAGTGACGTGCGCGCGGCGGTTCTGGAAGAGATCGGTAAGCCGCTCTGCCTGAGCGATGTGGCAGACCCTGTGCTGGCGCGCGACGAGGTGCTCGTCGAAACGCGCGCCTGCGGAATCTGCCGCACCGATCTGCACATCCAGGATGGGCTGGCCTATGTGCCGCGCCTGCCTCACATCCTGGGACACGAACCGGCTGGCGTGGTCGTCGACGTGGGGTGCGACGTCACATCGCCGAAGATCGGCGAGCCGGTCGTACCACATCTCTTCGTCGCCGATCGCGATTGTCGCTACACGCGCGCCGGCCGGCACGCGCAGGCACTTCACCTGCGAGGCATTCTCGGCGTCAGCCTGCCCGGCGGCTTCGCCCGATATTTCAAAGCCCCTGCCCGCAATCTTCTGGTCGTACCCGAAGGCGTGCCTTTCGATCTCGCGGGACTGACGAGCTGCGCCGTCATTACGGCCGTGCATGCGTTTCGGCAGGCGGAGCTTGGACCGCTCGACACCGCGATTGTGCTCGGCGCCGGCGGCATCGGCCTGATACTGGTGCAGTTGCTCCGCGCGGCGGGGGTGCGCACGGCGGCCGTCGACATCTCGCCTGCCAACCTCGAACAGGCCCGTCGGGCGGGCGCGGAAGTAACCGCGTTGTTCGATGCTCCCGACTCGCTGGAATGCTTACGCGAGTTGGCCGGCGCGGGAAAGGACGGCGTGGACTGTGTGTTCGAATTGGTGGGGCGAGCCGCAACGATGCAGTTCGCCGCTGCCGTCGCGGCCCGCGGCGGACGCATCATCGTGATCGGCGAAGAGGCTGAGTTTCCTGCCGTCGACACGATCACGCTTGCTCAACGAGAGCTACAGATCATCGGATCGCGCAACGGCGGGATGCAGGATGCTCGCGACGCCTTGGAATTGCTGGCGCAGGGAGTTCTGCGACCCCCGATTGGCGGCTATTTCTCGTTGGATCGCATCAACGAAGCGTTCGATTTCGTCCGCAGTGGCCAGGCGCAAGGCCGCGTCATCATCACGCCCAACGATTAAAGGCTGAAGAAGCATGCCGACCGTTCAAGCGACCGTGCTGGAGAGTCTGATCGCTCGCATCTTCCAAGCGTGCGGCGTCGCCGGCGAAGAGGCGAGAATCGTCGCCGACCACCTCGTCGATGCGGAAGCCTGTGGGCACGTTTCGCACGGGCTGTTGCGAGTCGCGTCGTACGTCGACGCCGTTACCGAGGGGAGGATTGCGGCGGGCGCCAAGCTGCAGGTCATCTCCGAGTCGCCGGCCGCGGCGGTCCTCGACGGCCAACACGGATTCGGTCAGGTCATGGCCATGCAAGCGATGGGTTTCGCGGTGGCGCTGGCCGAACGGGCCGGAATCGGCGCGGTCACACTCGTCAATTGCAGCCACACCGGCCGCCTCGGGTGCTACACCGAATGGGCCGCCCGGCGCGGCGTAGCCGCGCTGATGATGGTGAACAGCGGCGGATGTGGACAGTGGGTCGCGCCTTACGGCGGGATCGCGGGTCGGCTGGCGACGAGCCCGCTGAGCTTCGCCGTGCCGACGGACGGCGAGGATCCACTCATGCTCGACATGGCCACGAGCGTCGCACCCGAAGGCAAAGTCCGCGCGGCGCAAGTGGCGGGCAAACGTTTGCCCGAGGGGTGGATCATCGATCATCGAGGCCAACCATCGACAGACCCTGCGGACCTGTACGGTCCCCCGCGGGGCGCTCTGCTTCCGCTCGGCGGCCACAAAGGCTCCGGCTTGGCGATGGTGATCGATGCCCTGGCTGGCGGCCTTTCGGGCGCCGGTTGCTGCACCGAAGTTACCGCGCCCATGGGTGGCAAAACCGACGGCGTGTTCATCATCGCCATCAAGATCGCGGCCTTTCAGCTCTTGTCGACGTACCAAACCCAGATCGGTCAGTTGGTCCGGCACGTCAAGTCATCGCCAGCGGCGTCGGGGTTCTCCGAGGTATTGGTTGCCGGTGAAATCGAAGCCAAGACGCGACAGGCCCGTCGGCGCGACGGAATTCCTGTCGAACCGGCCACGTGGGACGTTTTGCAGAGCCTTTCGGAACGGTTTCACTTGGCTCTCTAACTAAAGCGGCCGACATTCCGCTCGGCACAGCCCGAAAGGGCTGGCACTCGGTGAAATGCACCCACGGCAAGGACGATAATTCCTTTATGTATCTTGTGGCGGACGCTTGGTGTTTCTTCGCATGACCGTGACGCTCTTCGTCGCATTGGCCTTGATGGTCAGCACGGATGAAGCGAAGGTGGCACGGGCCAACATCGCGCGGCTGCCCGCGGTTTCGGCCGGAAAAATCACGCAGTCTGCCGCCGATTCCCAGGCTTCCGCCCCCACATCGGATTCGGCCGAAGCGGTTGCGCAGTCGCGAAATGAGGCCTCGCCTGCGCCCACACCCACCCCGCCCACGCAGCCTTCCGAACCGTTACGCCGCCGCGGCCGGACCGATCAATCCGCTCTCCCCGGACAGATCACGGTAGGTGGTTGGACGGATGCATCTTACACAGCCAGCACCGATAGCAGCTCGCAGTTGCCGATGGGGTTCAACTACCGGGCCAATCAGTTTTTGTTGCAACAGAACTGGCTGCGCGTCGAGCGAGCCGTACAAACGGACGACGCCACCGAGGCGAGTTTCGGTTTCCTCTCGGACACGATCCTGCCGGGCACGGATTACCGGTTCACGCTTCCCCGCGGGCTATTCAACCAGCAACTCGTCGGCACCCGCGGCGGCCCGAACCTTTACGGCATCGACCCGGTGCGATTCTACGCCGAAGCCTACCTGCCGGGCATCGGCCCCGGCGTCGATATTCGGGTCGGGCGGTTCTACGCGCCGTGGGGGATCGAAGCGGTCGATGCACCAAGCAACACGTTTCTGTCGCACAGCTACACGTTCGTTTACGATCCCTTCACACAGACCGGCATCCTGGCGACAACCAAACTCAACGATCGCTGGTCGATGCAGTCCGCCTTGGTCATCGGCAATGATGAATGGTTCAACCCCGGCAATCAGTTGAAATACTCGGGCAACGTGCAGTGGACCGCGGCCGACAAACGAAACACCTTACGGTTTTCCACGATTCTCGGCTCGCCCCGCTACCGCACCCTCTACCAGCTCGACAATCTCAACCTGTTTGAGCTGATCTATAGCCATCAATTCAGCGAGGATGTGAAGTATGTCTTCGCCACGACCTTCGGTTACCAGACCGGCGTGCCCACGCTCGGCACGGCCGATTGGATCGGCTACCAGAACTATCTTACCAAGCAGATCAACTCCAAGCTCACCGCCGCTCTCCGCGTCGAGTTGTTCGACGACTACAAAGGACAGCGTACGGGCCTCGCCGGCCTCTACACCGATGCGACCATTGGCATCCAGGCGCAAATCACCCGCCGTGTTCGCATTCGCCCCGAATTGCGCCTGGACGACAACAGTCGCTCACGCCCCTTTGACGGAAGACATACCCTCTTCACCGCCGCCACCGACGTCATCGTGAACTGGTGACTAAGAGCCTGTCCGAGAACCGATGTTGCGACAGGAACGATTCGACTCGCCAGCAGGTTTCGGATCGGGCTCTAATACCCTTTGATCTTCCGGTCAGCGCGCCAATACGACGGACCATAGGGCGTCACACCCATGATCAGCCGGCCGCCGGACGAAGAAGAAGACCGCGAATAGTTACGGCTTGGAGAGGCGTAGCCTCCTCCCTGATCGCTACCGGCCTGGTAGGAATACCGGCGCCGGGTCGTTTGCCGTTGGGCGTATTGAGCCGGGGTGGTGACCTGCCGTTGATGAACCCACCCGGTGATCGACTTGCCGTTGACGACGGCAGTCGTTCCCACCCAATCCCCCTCAGTGCGCAGCACGCTCAACCGTTGTCCTTGCGACAGGGTGGCAAGCGTTTGGCGACCGCTCATTAGGGGCGCGCCGGCCTGTGCCACCACGAACGAATCGCCCGGGCGAAATGCGTCGGCGGCCAAAACGGGCGCGCTGGCCCAGGGGGCAATCAATATGGCCGCAGCCAGAACCGTCTGAAACTTGCTCCGTGAGCAGTTCATAATGCACCTCATAGGTTTCCGGCGACCGTGGATGCACGGTGCCGTGGTTGCTAAGAAATGGCAGCCCGCCGGCGACGGCTTGTGCGGGTCTCACACATAGACGACGGCCGGCGGGCTGTCCGCCTAGCGCGCTCAGTTTGCACGGGCCGTGCCCAGACCACCGGATGCGACCGCGGCAGCTACATAAGATCCTGCCGCGGTTGCCCTTACAGTGAGCAACTTTGGCAATTTGCCTGGGAAGCCGCGGGAGGGGCTGTCGGTTTTCCAGCGCTAAAGTCGGAAAACCGGCGCTTATTCCTTTACGACCCGGTCTCTTCGTCCACCGTTCTGAGGCCGTGTTTCTGAGCCTTATCGTGCAAGGTTGCTCTGGGCAGACCGAGCATCCGCGCGGCCTTCGCCAGGTTTCCTTGGGCTCGGCGAAGTGCTTCGGCGATCAGGCATTTGTCGAGCGCCGTGAAGAATTGTTCGTAGGGCTGAGGACCGCTTAGCGTGGCAAAGAAACGGTCGACCAGCTTCTGCACACCATTCTCCAAGGTCTCGGAGACTTCAGGTGCGGCGTCGGAGCCGCTGGCCAGCGCCTGCCGCACGTCTTCGGCTTGCAGCGTGTGACCTCGCTTCACGATCAGCAGCCGCTCGATGCAGTTTTCGAGTTCACGAACGTTGCCGGTCCAGCCGTGGTTTTCGAGCAACTCCATCGCCTCGCGCGCCAGGACGGGTCGCGGGGCGCCCAACTCTCGGGCGAAGTGATCGAGAAAGAAATTCACGAGTTGGGGAATGTCGCCCGACCGCTCGCGCAACGGCGGCAGGCGAATGGTTACCACATTCAGACGATGGAAGAGATCTTCGCGGAATTCCCCCTCAGCCATTGCCCGCTCCAGGTTGCGGTTGGTGGCCGCCAAGACACGCACATCGACGTCGATCGTCTCGTTGCCGCCGATGCGCTCGAGCGTTCGCTCCTGCAACACGCGCAGTAGCTTCGCCTGGATGCCGGGGGGGATATCGCCGATTTCGTCGAGAAAAACCGTGCCACGATGGGCCTGTTCCAGTTTGCCGATGCGCCGCGCGTGCGCCCCCGTGAAGGCGCCCCGTTCGTGTCCGAACAGCTCTGCTTCCAGTAGCGTTTCGGGAATTGCCACGCAATTGACGACATACAGCGGTTCCTGCGCGCGGGCACTGTGCTGATAGACGGCCCGCGCCACGAGTTCCTTGCCGGTGCCCGACTCGCCGCGGATGAGAACCGTAGCGTCGGTGGAAGCGACGCGTCCGATCATCTTGAAGACTTCTTGCATCGCGGGGCTGCGCCCGACGATGGCGTCGACGTCGGGCGCCGCCGCCGGCGGATCGAGCGCGACCTGCCGTTCCATCACCCGCGCGCCTTGTACCGCACGCTCGATCAGTTGCAACATGGCGGCCGGATCGAAAGGCTTGAGCTGATAGTCGAAGGCACCTCGCTTGGTGGCCTCGATGGCGGTTTCCATCGTGCCCTGACCGGTCATGACGATGACCGGCAGGCGCGGATACTCTCGCTTGAAGGCACTCAGGGCATCGAGCCCGTTCATGCCCGGCATACGCACGTCGAGCACCACCGCATCGGGGTGCTCGCGTCCGGTCAGCTCCAGCGCTCTTTCTCCGCTACGGCTCACGAGGACGGTGTGCCCGGCCACCGACAAGACCTTCTCGAAGGCAATCAGCACGTTGGCTTCGTCATCCACGATCAAGATTTTGCTCATTCGGCTGGCTCCATCAGCGGGAGAAACACTGCAAACCGTGCACCCGCTGTCGGGCCAGACTCCAACACGAGCCGCCCGTTGTGTCGCGCCATGATGTTGGCGGCGATGCAGAGTCCCAGCCCGGTCCCTTCGTCCTTGGTGCTGAAGAATGGATCAAAGATGCGCGATGCCACATCGTCCGGCACTCCCGGCCCCGAATCGGAAACGCGGACGACGGCCATCGCGCCGCCCGACCGGTCCGTCTCGCGGCCAATGTCGATTTCGATAATTCCCTCGCCCGAAATCGCCTCGATGGCATTGTCGAGGAGGTTGATCAGCACCTGTTTGAACTGGTCGGGGTCGGCCATGACCATACCCACCGGGCCATTGTCGGTCCGCTTGAGCACAATCCTACGTTCCGTCAGGCGTCGGCCGATGAGTTGCAAGGTGGCATCGATCAGGTCGCTCAGCCGGCAGGGCCGCAATGTCAACGGTGGTGGCCGGGTGAATTCCAAAAAATTACGCACTACGTGTTCCAGTCGGTCGATCTCGCGCGCGACCGTGTCGAATCCTTCCATGGCCTCCGGGGTTGGGCGCGTCTGGTTACGCAGCCAGAAGAGCCACATCTTGATCGAAGTCAATGGGTTGCGAATCTCATGGGCCACGCTGGCGGCGAGCTTTCCCACGGATGCCAACTTTTCGGCATGCAGGAGGCGCTCGCGGCTCTGCTGGAGCGTTGTTCGGGCGTCGGTTACATCCGACATCAGCAAACGGAGGTAGGCCCCTACGGCCCGCGGCTCGTCCTCGGACGGAATGGCCTCGCCCGATACCAGATGCCTGAATCCCTTGGCCTCGGCCAACATGACGCGCAGGGGCCGCAGCACCCCGGAATAGAACTGCCAGAACAGACCGCTGCCCAAGACGAGCGTTAGCGTTACGCTCCCGGCGACGAGTAGGGTGTCGCCGTGAATCCGGCGTTTGGCCTGAGCGCTCGCCTCCTCGATCGACCGCATGTTGGCCGCGATGTAGTCCTTGCATAGGGAATAGACTTCTTCGTACCGGTGCGAAGCTTCGCCCATCACCAGGGCCCGCGCTTCCTCGACATCGCCGGCACTGAACAGCCGGACGCCCTCGTTGCGGGCGGCGTCGTAGTTGGAGTACGCTCGGCGGAGCTTGCCGAGGATCACCCGCTCTTCTTCGGTGCGCACGCTGTTTTCGGCTTCGCGCAGCCAGCGTTCGAAGGGAGGCTTTCTCGCCTCGAGTTGGGCCAGCCAGTCCCGTTTGCCCGGTTCAAGCGTGTAGGACAAGACCCAGCCTTGCTGTTCCAACAACGCGAGTTCCAGGCCTTCCGCGGCGCGTACGTTGGGCAGGCTCTCCTCCGCGGCGCCTTCCATCAATTCGCCCACCTGCCAGGCCGTGACCAGCGCGATCCCACTGCTGACCAGCGCGAGTAGGAGCACGCCGACGATCGTGACCGATATTTTTGTAGAGAGTTTTTGCACGTTTGTTCAACTATTGCACTTCGAGCCGTCTCGTTCGCTATGCGCCGTGGTTGTGGCTAAGCGAGGGCCGCGGCGCCACTCGGCCGGCCGGGCAGAGGCCGAACCGGCACGGCACGGCACCGTCCGGTTTTCGGCTCGACACGACCAAAGTATCACTCCCGCGGCTTGAGAGGAGCGATTGTGGCCCTGCGCCGTACGTGTCCCTGAGGTGGCGACGGGCACAGGGCTTCAAGCGAGAAGCTTGGTGACAACCTTTCCATCGACGTCGGTCAACCGGAAGTTCCGGCCCTGGAAGCGGAACGTCAACTTCGTATGGTCGAGGCCGAGGAGGTGTAGGATCGTCGCTTGCAGGTCGTGTACATGGACGCGTTCGTCGACGGCATAGAAACCGAGTTCGTCGGTCGCTCCGATCGTCTGGCCCGGCTTGATACCGCCCCCTGCGAGCCAGATGGTATAGCCGTCGATGTGGTGATCGCGTCCCATCTGGTCGCGCGGCTCTCCCATCGGCGTGCGACCGAATTCGCCCCCCCACATCACCAGCGTTTCGTCGAGCAATCCGCGTTGCTTGAGGTCCTTCACCAAGGCTGCCGCCGGGCCATCGGTCTCGCGGCAGCGCTCATCCAGCGGCTTGCCCAAGTGTGTGTCGTTGTTGCCGTGATGGTCCCAGTCGGTGTGATAGAGTTGCACAAACCGCACGCCCCGCTCCACCAATCGTCGGGCCAACAGGCAGTTGTTGGCGAAGGAGGGTTTGCCCGGCTCGGCCCCGTAGGCGGCCAGCGTTTGCGCCGTCTCTCCCGAAAAATCCATCAGTTCCGGAGCGCTCGATTGCATCCGCCAGGCCATCTCGTAAGCGGCGATACGCGTCGCGATCTCCGGATCACCCACGGCGTCGAGCCGCTGGGAATTGAGGTCTTTAACAGCGGCAAAGAAGTCGCCTTGGTGCTGCCGATCGAAGCCGGCCGGACTCGCCAGATTCAGGATCGGCTCGGGGCCCTGCAACAGCGGCACGCCCTGATAGGTGGTCGGCAGAAAGCCGCTCCCCCACAACGGAGCGCCGCCGCGAGGACCGCGGGGACCCGATTGCAACACGACGAAGCCGGGCAGATCCTGCGATTCGCTACCGATGCCATAGGTCACCCAGGCGCCCATGCTCGGCAAGCCGAATCGCGGTACACCCGTGTTGGCGAACAACTTGGCGGGACCGTGGTTGAAGACATCCGTCGCCATGCTGCGCACGATCGCCACATCGTCGGCGATCGAGGCCAGGCCCGGTACGAGTTCGCTCAGCTCCGCGCCGCACTCGCCGTGTCGCTGAAACCTACGACGAGTGCCCAACAGCTTGGCATCGAGCTTGATGAACGCGAACCGCTTGTTCTTGACATATGACTCGGGCACCACCTGGCCGTCCAGCTCTTGGAGCTTCGGCTTGTAGTCGAACATCTCCAGTTGACTCGGCCCACCGGCCATGAACAGGTAGATCACCCGCTTCGCGCGGGCCGGAAAATGCGCCGCCTTGGGCGCCAGAGGCGAGGCGGCAGCCCCCTCGGCACAGGCGCCGCCCAGCAGGTCGGCCAGTGCAACCGAGCCCAGGCCGAGCGCGCAATCGCGGAAGAAATGCCGGCGAGTTTCGGCGACGAGCACCGCTTGACGGTGAGGATCGTGCAACGCCACGGCTGCGCCCTCCGGTCGATCAGAAAGACCATCGAAAACGACAAAAAACCTATCCGAGAAACCGCTTCGCCTGGCGGACCCTGCCTCCGTGCGAGCCGATTTCCGATCGTCTCTAGGATGGCAGAGAAATCGGGGCTTGGCAATCGGACGCGAATCCGATCGCCGCACCCCTTACCCAAGGGCGGCTCATTAGCTGCTGATCGTCAGCGTGAACGTTTGCGGGGTGGCACTGCCGGCGCTGTTGGTGGCGTTGATGGTAAAGGTGTAGGTGCCGGCCGCCGCCGTGGTCGTGCTCGCCAAGGTGGCGGTACCGTTCTGGTTGTCGACGAACGTGACGCCGCTAGGCAAGGTGCCGGTCTCGGTGATCGAGGCTAAGGGGAAACCAGCCGTTTGCACGGTGAAGGCCCCGGCTGTGCCCGCCGTGAACGTCGCACTGCCGGCGCTGGTGATCGACGGGACCTGGTTGACGGTCAGTTGCAACGTCTGATTGACCGTGGTGCCCACACCGTTGTTGGCCGAGAGGACGAGGCTGTAAACACCGCCGGTATTCGCGGCCGGCATACCGCTGAGCGTAGCCGTACCGTCGTGATTGTCGGTGAGCGTCACCCCCTGTGGCAATGCGCTGCTCGTCGAGATCGCGGCACTCGGCGCGCCGGTCGTCGTGATCGTGAAGCTGCCGGCCGTGCCGGTCGTGAACGTGGTTGAACCGTTGCTCGTAAACGCGGGCGCTTGCGCGTTGGCGACCGTCAAAGTGAACGACTGTGTGGCCGTGCCGGAACTGCTGCTCACGCTGATCGTGAACTGATAGCTGCCGGCCGCCACCGCGGCGGTGGTGGCCAGCGTGGCCGTTCCGTCGCCGTTGTCGGCCAACGTGATTCCGGTGGGTAGCGTAGTCGTGGTCGTGATCGCAGCGTGCGGGAATCCTGAGGTAGTGACGGTAAACGTGCCGGGCGTGCCGGTGGCAAACGTCGTGCTGTCGGCGCTGATGACCGCCGGAGCCTGTTTGACCGTGAGTACCAGCGACTGGGTCGCAGCGGTACCGATGCCGTTGCCTGCCGTCAGGGCGAGGGTGTACGACCCGGCGCTTCCCGCCGCCGGCGTACCGCTGAGTGTGGCCGTGCCGTTGGGGTTATTGGTCAAGGTAAGGCCCGCCGGCAATTGTGTGGTCGTGGCGATTGTCGCCGCCGGGAAGCCAGTCGTCGTGATGGTGAAGGAGCCGGCCGTTCCCACATTGAAGCTCGCGGTGCTCGCACTCGTGATCGCCGGCCCTTGATCGACGTCAAGCACGAAGCTCTGCGTGAAGTCTGGACCGGCGGCGTTACTGGCCTTGATCGCGAGCGTGTATGCACCGCCGGTGCCCGCGGCGGGCGTGCCGCTGAGCGTGGCCGTGCCGTTGCCGTTATCGACGAATGTGACTCCGCTGGGTAGCGCGCCGGTTTCGGTAAGTTTAGAACTCGGGAAGCCCGTCGCGGTGACCTGGAATGTTCCCGCCGAACCTGCACTGAAGGTGGTGCTGGCGGCGCTGGTGATCGCAGGACCTTGACTGACCGTAAGCACGAAGCTCTGAGACCCCGCCGTGCCGATGCCGTTGCTGACGCTGAGCGTGAGGGGGTACGCGCCCGCGCTGGTGGAAGCCGGCGTGCCGGCCAGGGTAGCGGTGCCGTCGCCGTTGTCGGTGAAGGTAACACCCGTGGGCAACGCTCCATTCTCGGTGATCGTGCCCGCGGGGAAACCGCTCGTCGTCACGGTAAACGATCCGGCGGCGCTCGCCGTGAAGGCGGCTGAGTTGGCACTGGTCACGTGCGGAGGCTGGTCGCCCGTAACAGCGTTGAAGAATTCACTGGACGAGAGAATGTCGATGGCCACCTGATCGGCGGTCAAGCTGCGCGAAGTGAGGTCGCTGATCCACATCTGGGCCGAACTGTCGGGCACGCGATGCAAGAATTGCTCATAGAACGAGTCGACCACGGCCGTGCTGGCTTCCTGGCCGAAGATGAAGCTGAACAATACTTGCAACTGAGCTTCGCCGTTGCTGAGCTGAGTAACCCAATAGCTTTCACCGGTCGAGTCGGCCGCGCGCAAGTCGATGTCCTGGTAGAGTGCATCGACGAAGCTGGTGTCGCCCGAGTGATCGTTCTGGAACTCCGCCGAGCCGAGGAAGCCGGCGACCTCGATCTGTTCCGTGCCCCACGAGTTATACGCGGCGACCCAATAGGCCTTGCCGACGGGATCGGATGCTCGGCCGAGGAATTCTTCGTAGAACTGCTCCACCTCATCGCCGCGATGTTCGGGAGAATCCCAGATTCCCTGGGCGATGGTGGCGTTGCTCGCGCCCGACGACATCTGCTGTTCCCAGTAGGCCAGACTAGTCGGATCGGGAGCGTGGCCCAGGATGGCTTGATAGAGTGCGTTGATATAGGCCGCGTCGACGGTGCTGGATGCGGGGGGACCGTTCGTCGAAACGGGCCCCGGTACGATGGTGCTCATCAAGGCATTGCCGAGGTTGATGCCTGTCGCCGCCTGCCCGTTGGTCAGGGTGATGCTTTGCGGGGAAGTGGTGAGGCTCACGCCGGTGTCGCCCCCCACCACTTCCATCACGGAGTAGGTGCCGGCGGCCAGATTCGTGAACGAGAAATCGCCGTTGGCGTCGGTCGTCGTCTGAGGGTTCGTTCCGTCGGCCTTGCCGCTGCCGTCGATGTTGAGGAACACGATGCGGCCCGCCAAGCCTGGCTCACCGGAATCGAGGGTTCCGTTCAGATTCACGTCGTTGAACACCTCGCCGCTGATGCTGGCCGTGTTCGTGGCGGTCGACGACGCCGTGGTCACCGAGGCCAAGCCGGTGGCCGTGGTCGTAACCGTACCGGGACTCTTCTCTGTGATCACGACGGAGAACGTATCCGACCCGGACTGCGCATAAGCATGGCTGCCGCTGATGGTGAACGTTCCGTTCGAGCCGGTAATCGTGCCGGTGCCGGTCGTGCCGTCGCCCCATTTGACGGTGGCGGTGAAGTCGCTGCTCGCAGCCAACGTGTTGACGTCGGTGAAGGTGGCCAGGGTGCCGGTAAACGTCTTGCCCGCGGTAGCGGCGACGGTGTCGCCGGTAGCGGTCAGCGTGTTGCCGTCAGCTACGTTGGCGGTACTTGTCGCCGAGACAACGTCGTTGATCGCCGTTTCCGAAACCTGCACGCTGACCGAGTAGTTGCCCACTTCGGCATAGGCATGCTTGCCCGTGACCGTGAAATTACCGTTGCTGCCGGTGACCGTACCCGCGCTGGAAGTCGTTCCGTCACCCCAGTTGATCGTGGCGGTGAATGCACCCGAGCTGTTGGTGCTGCCCGTGTCGGTAAAGGTGGCTACCGTGCCGCTGAAGGTCTGCCCTCCCGTGGCCGAAAACGTCGTCGGTGTCGCCGCAAAGGCACTGCCCGGCGAAACGATAGCGTTGGCGGTGGCAATGTCCTCGGCCGCGCCCGGTAGACCGTTGTTCTCCTCGATCGAGACACTGAGCGGATAGGAGCCGTCCTCGGCATAAGTGTGGCTGCCACTGACCGTGAACCTCCCATTCGAGCCGCTGACGGTTCCAGCGGTAACCGTGCCATCGCCCCAGGTAATGACGGCGCTGAAATCCGTCGACGGGGCAATCGTGTCGCTGTCGACGAAAACCGCTAGCGCGCCGCTGAAGGCCTCACTCTTGGTCGCCGACAGTGCGGCCGTGCCCGACGTGAAGTGGTTGTCGTCGGCCACATTGGCCGTGGAAGTGGCGGTCGTCGAGAACGTGGCGGGCGACGTTTCGGTGACGGTGACCTTTACGCTCAGCGTGCCGTTCTCGGTGAATCCATGCGTGCCGGTCACGGTAAACACGCCGCTATTCAACGTCACGACCCCCGCGGTCGCGCTCGTTCCGTCACCCCAGTCGATGGTGGCGGTGAAATCGCCCGCGACGGCGCCGGAGTTCTGGTCCGTGAAGGTGGCGACCGTGAAGCTGGTGGTGGTGTTCTGCGTGGCCGAAATGGTGTCCGAGGTCAGCACGACCGGACTTGCCACCTTCGCCGCTCCGGGGATGGCGACCGCCGGAGTGGAAGCACCGCCCGCGGTCGATTCGAAGACGATGACATCGGGCGTGAAATTGCCGGGAATGGAATACGTGTGGCTGCCGAGAACCGTGAACGTTCCGTCTCCGGTGGTCGTGACGGTGCCGGTGGTAAACGAGGAGCCGTCGCCCCAATCGACGGTGGCCGTGAACGCATCGGCCGTGTTGCCCGCGTCGGGCGAGAACGTGGCCAAGACCTGCGAGGAAGCGGTCGCACCCGCCGTCGAGGTGATCGTTGTGCCGGTGCCGGTGACATCGCCCGCGGGCACGACCGCGGTGCTTGTCGCCGTGGACGTCACGGTGCCGGGCGAGTTTTCCGTGACCGTGACGTCGACCGGCAACGATACGCCACCGGCCGCGTAGGTGTGGGTACCGTTGACCGTGAGCGTGCCGTTCGCTGCCGTCACCGAGCCAACACTCGACTGGCCGTCGCCCCAGTCGATGGTGGCGGTGAAATCGCTGGCGCGCACGAGAGTGTTGGCATCCGGGAACGTGGCAACTTCGCCGCTGAAGCTTTGTCCGACATTGGCGACAACGGTCATCGGCACGGGCGTGAACGTGTTGCCGTCGGCGACCGTGGCAGTCGATTGGGCCGAGGCCGTCGCGGTACCCGGCGTGTCGTCGATCGAAACGTTGACCGTCATCACCCCGTTGGCGACATAGGCGTGGCTGCCCGTCACGGTAAAGACACCGTCGTTGCCGAGCGTGACCGTACCCGTGCTGGAACTGCCGCTTTCCCAATTGATCGTGGCGGTGAAGATGTCTGCCGTGGCGGCTGCATAGGTGTCGGTAAAGGTGGCCACCGTGACGTTCGTCGCGGTGCCTTGTTTGGCGTCGAACGAGGTTGCCGTGGCAGTAAGCGTGTTGGGGTCGGCCACCACGGCCGTGCTGGCGATGGTGCCGATCGCCGAGGTTGCCGTCGCGCTGTTCACTTCCGACACCGTGGCGGTGACCGAGAAGTCGCCGACGCCCGTATAGGTATGACTGCCGACCACCTGGAAGGTGTTGCCCGAAAGGCTAATGGTGCCCGTGCTGGACGTGTTGTCGCCCCAGTTGATGCTGGCGACATAGTCTGCGGCGATACCCGGGCCGGTCACATCGGTAAAGGTACCGACCGCACCGCTGAATGCCTGGTGCTGCGTCGTAGAAAGGGTTGCGGGGGTGGCGGTGAAACTCGTGTCGACGATGGCCGCTACAGCCACCTTGGTGAGCGTCTTCGTTCCGTCGGACACGGTCAATGTGATCTGCCGAACCCCGGCCGTCGGATAGCTATGGCCGCCGACGATGTTAAAGCCGCCGTTGCCATTGGAGACGGCTGTGCCGGTCGTCGAGTTGCCATCGCCCCAGTTGATCTGGGCGATGAAGTTGCCGGCCTGGAAGCTGGTGTTGCTGTCGTCCAGAGCGGCCAGGGTCTGGGAGAACGACTGTCCCTGCGTGGCCGAGATGGTGGTGGGAACGACGCCCAGCGGCTGGTCGAAGGCATTCAAGATTTCGCCTAACTGACCGTTGCCGCCGCTGCCGGCGGAATAATACAGGGTGCCGGTGTCACCCGCTCCGCTCTGGGCGCCATTGCCGAACGTCAGACCGCGCACGCCGGGAATGCTGAGGGGCGTGGTCGCGTTCGTACCGCCACTGAGCGTTCCTTGCAATGTGCCCGAGCTGTTGTAGGCGAGGATGTGTCCGTCGCCGCTATCGGCGACGAGCAGGTCGCCGGCGAAGTCACCGAATGTACTGGGTGCCATGGCCATCCCATAAGGCGCATTCAGAGAACCTCCGGGTGCGACGAGCGTTTGCACAAGGGTGCCATCCAGCTTGTAAATCGCGATCGCCCCGTCGCCCGCACCCACGGTAGCGGTCTCTTTCGCCGCATCCTGTAAGGCGTAAGTGACGTACAACTGCGTACCGATGAGTTGGATGTTGTAGGGCGCATACCCCGCGGGCAGAGCACTGTCGGTGAAGGCGTTGGCCGACAGGGTCGTCGCTTGAAAACTGGCGTTGAAGACGTCGATCTTGTCGCCGTGGAAGTCGGCGGCGTAAAGAAAGCTGTTCGTCCCATCGTTGGCCGTAGCCAGCCCGGTAAACTCCGCGCCGCTTACGGCTGCGACCTGGGTGGCGGCGCTGCCCATCTGGCTATTCCAGCCGTCGATGGCGCCATTGTCGGAAGCGATGAGAAACAGAGCGGGGCCGGCCGATGAGGCAGGTCCGACGGTGAAATCGGAGGTCTGATTATAGGTGATCGCCGTCGGCGCACCATCCGCCACCGTGATGGCCGATGGACCCTGTCTGAAGGGACTACCATTGACGTCACCCAGAAACTGCGACACTTCGCCCGTGGCGTTGTCGGCCACCAACATCGGTCCCCCGCCGGGCGATAGCGCCACGTCCCAGCCGTTCTGCAGGTTGGAGTCCTGGATCAGCGCAGAGCCCGTTTGATTGGATGCCAGCGGGATCTCCAAGTAGCCGAAAGGACCATTGCTGGTCAGCAATTGTCGGGCTTCGAGGACTTCGACTATCGAAGGACGGCGGTGAACGCAGGGTGGGTTGGACGGCTTACGTCGATTTTTTCGTCGATTCATAGACGGGCTTGGATTCGTGGCGATAGGGACTGCGTACCGCGATAAACCGTTCTTCGGTATACGGTTGCGGAGACTGGGCTGACGGGATCAAGCGACGCTGATAGCGTTAGGGAAGGGGACGACCGGAAGAACCGCGGTCAGCCGGGCTGCCCGATCCGCCTCAAAAAAGGATCCTGAAAACTAAACACGTGGCCGTTCCTCGCCACGTCTGCCGGTCCCGGTCTCTCTATTGAAACTACGAGTTGCAAACACGGCAACAAAAAAACGACTGCACGACACAATTTACCTATTTTAACTGTTATTGTGACTGTATAATGCGAGGCTTTATGCAGACAATTCAAGCCATAAAGCTTTTCCAGAAAATGTTTTAGAACGATTTGTGGGCACGAGCGATGCCCAGGGAAGATGCGGCGAAGAGCTGGTCGGCCGAAGGCGTCGCTCGGCAGGCGTGCTTCAGCGGCAGCGGGCGACGGTATCGTCGCCCTGTGGTTTATCCGCAAGCCGCATAACAGCCTTCGGCGTCGCCGGTCAGGACGGGTCAGGCTTTGGCGCGTAGGCCAAGGATTAGCTCGATCTCACCGATCGGGCACCCGACACGATTGGCGATGGCAGCGCTAGACAGCCCGGAGTCGGCCAACGAATAGATTTCGGCATGGCGACGGGAGGCCGAGGTCCCTGCCCGCGCTCCCGTCGCGTCGATGCGGATGCGGTTATGCTCCTCGGCCTCGGCTGCGCCGGACGGGCCCTCTCCCGCGTCTGCGCGACCGAGCGCCTCGGCCCGCGAGATGTCCGCTTCGAGCCGATCGGCCTGCTGTCGGGCATCCAGGATCAGGTGCTGGAGAATGGCGATCTTGCTGTCGAGTTGCGACTGCAATTCCCGCGCTCGATCGTGCATTTCGACCTCCCAACGACGCATTTCGGCGGGCGCGTCGAGCCGATGCGCAGGCGTGGACTGCGTATTCGGTTGCGAAAAACTCGCAGGCGAGGGAATGGGCGTCTTCGGCCGGCCGGCTAGCTGCCGATGGGTACGAAGGAGCAGCGCGCCGCAGGTGACCACCAGTCCTCCGAGGAAAAGCATCGTGGTGATTTCGACTTGCGCGAACAGCAGCATCGGACGCCTCCCTGCGTGTCAGCCCCTTGGATCCGGACTCCCCGAGACACAAAAGCCCGCTACGGCTTCCAGGCCCGTTGTGCAGCCTCGTAGACATCCTTCAACGGCACGTCCCGCTCGCGGGCAATCCGGCTGCACGATTCGTATTCGGGCGAGAAGCTCGGCTCTTGGCCGGCGATCCAGCCGAGTTTTCCCTCGATGACACCGAATTCCGTCTCGACCTGGTGCGGTCGTCGCTCGAGCTTATGCCGGCTGGCGGGCCAGCGGCGCACACCCAGCGTGCCCGTCTCGCGAAACAAGATGCGTTCGATCTTTTCCAACGAAGCCGGCTGGCAGAGCACCGTCAGCGTGACGCCGGGCCGGCCCTTCTTCATCTGAATGGCAGTCGAGTAGACGTCGAGCGCCCCGGCTTCGAGCAGCTTTGTAGTGGCAAACCCGATGACTTCGCCCGACACGTCGTCGAGGTTGGTCTCGACGACCCAGACCTGGTCGGCGGCCAATCCGTCGACCGCTTCGCCCACGAACAGCCGCAGGAGGTTGGGTTGCTGTTCCAAGTCGCGCGTACCGGCCCCGTATCCGATGCGCTCGATCTTCATCGCGGGCAGGGGTCCGAACTGGTCCACGAGCGTCGCGGCGATCGCTGCGCCCGTGGGGGTGGTCAACTCGGCGGTCACGTGCGACTCGGCCAGCGGTATGCCTTGCAACAGTTCGGCTGTGGCCGGAGCCGGAATGCTGCATGTGCCGTGCGCGATGGTGATATTGCCGCGGCCGGTCGGTATCGGCGAGCAGACGATGCGGTCGACGCCCAGCAGGTCCCAGCCGACGGCGGCGCCCACGATGTCCGCGATCGAATCGACGGCGCCTACTTCATGGAAGTGCACCTTGCGTATCGTCGTACCGTGGACTTTGGCCTCGGCTTCGCCGAGCTTGGTGAAGATCCGCTTGGCGAGATCCTTTTGACGGCCGCTCAATTGGCTGCCGTCGATCATGTCGGTGATGTGATGCAGGTGGCGGTGGGCGTGCTCGGGCGGATGCTCGACCGTAACATGCAGGCCGCGAAAGCCCTTCCGCTTGACGTCGCTCGCTGCGAGACGCACCTCGGGCAAGCCCAGCGAGGCGACGGCCGACTGGATAGCCGCCAGATCGACTCCAGCATCGACGAGGGCGGCCAGCGTCATATCGCCGCTGATTCCGCTCAGGCAATCGAGATACGCGATTTTCAAGTCCGGATTCTCCCGCCGATGCCCATTGCCCGGTGAACGAAGCCGCCTGGCAGACGACTCTCTGGAACGAACGTGGCCTTCTGGGGCAGCGTCGATTCTAGGCGTCCGCGACAGCCTAGCAAGTCCACTTGTTCGCCGGCAAACCGTCTTCGCGCCGTGACGCGGCTGAAGTAAAGTGCCGCCGTGACTGCCCGCGCATCGAACCATCGGTCGACCGCACTGCTCGTTGCCCCCGACTCTGCCCAGGACTCGCTCCGGCAGGCCGTGCGCGGCCTCTACGTCACGACGCCGCGTCGTTCCGCGTCCTGGCTGCACATCCTGCTCACGGCCGACCCTGCGTTGTCCTTCGAGATCGAACCCTGCACAGGCGACAAGGCGGCCCTGGCACGGCTGCGCCAGGCGTCGTTCGACGTCGTGTGCGTGCAACACATACCCGGCGAACTGGATGCGATCGGATTCGTCGAGGCACATCGGGCAACCGGTGCCGAGGATCCGCTGGTGGTTTTCGCCTGGGAGCAAGATAAAGAGTTTGCGCCGCGATGCTATGACGTCGGGGCCGACGCCTGCCTGGCGTGCGACACTACGACGGCTCGGGAGGTCGCCTGGGCGATCGGCCGCGCCATCCAATGGCGCCGATTGCTGGCCGAGAATCGTCGGCTGGTCGACCTCGAGCGGCAGCGCCTACGACTGGAGCACAACGAATCGGAACGGCTGCTCGATCAGCAGCGCGGCTTGATCAGCGGATTGGGCGAACTGTCGCAGGCGAGAGACATATCGGATACCGGAATGGCGGGCCCTACAGCGACCATTCCCACAGCTCCGGCGGACGTGCCGACATCGCTCGTGGCCGCCTACCGCGACTTGTTGCGGGCCTATGTCATCATGGGGTCGGGCAACCTGGCGGCGGAAACGGGTGCGCTCGTCCATACTCTCAGCGAACTCGATACGCCGACGGCGGGCGTCATGCAGTTGCACTTGCATGTGCTGGAAGAGACATTGCGCGGACTCGGCGGTCGCAGCGCGCGACACGTGATGGCCCGAGCCGACCTGCTGGTCCTGGAAGTCTTGGCCCAACTCGCCGAGCGTTATCGGCAACGAAGTCTCAAATAGCACGCAGCTTGGCGAGCACTTCGGGTAGCGGGTAGTCCAGGATCGTCGGTGCGCGTGCTCGGTCGAGTTCGACCAAGCGTCGCCAGCCGCGGGTGACGAGGTCTTCTTGGTGCCGCACGTAGTCGGGATCGAGCGCCCGCTTGTCGAACGTTCCGACGACGACCACGGGATCGAACTCCCCGTCCACGATGAACTGCGCCAGCGTCGGATTGCAGCGAATGTGGCGCTCGCGCGTGGTGTGCAGTGTCTCGGGATCGATCAGGCCGATCACAAAGCGCAGATAGAGATCGCTCTCGGCCAGAGATTCGACGTCGCCCCCGCAGACGTCGCAGAGATAACCTTCTTCGCACCGGGCCATGGCCGTTACCCGCCGATCTGGAGCACGTCGTTCATGGTGTAGAGTCCGGCGGGCTTGCCGGCCAAGAACTTGGCCGCCGCCAGCGCGCCGTGAGCGTAGCAGTCTCGGTTGGTGGCGCGGACGGTGATCTCCAGCGTTTCACCGAGCAGCGCAAAAACAATGGTGTGCTCGCCCGGGTTATCGCCCACGCGCACCGCATGATAGCCGATCTCGCCATGAGGCCGGGCACCGATGCGTCCCTCGCGCCCGTGACGATCCTCGGCCTGTCCCATGATCCCAGCGATGATTTGGCCGAACTTGAGCGCCGTGCCGCTCGGTGAATCTTCCTTATAACGGTGATGCCGTTCGATGATCTCGACATCGGCTCCCGATGGATGTTCCTTCAACGCGGCAGCGGCCACGGCCGACAGCTTCATTGCCAGATTCACAGCCAGGCTCATGCTGGGCGCCCACAGGAGGGGAATATTCTCTCCGGCGGTGCGCACGCGCGCCTGCTGATCGGCCGTCAGTCCCGTCGTCGCCAACACCAGTGCTTGGCCCCGCGCCCGGCAAGTCTCGGTGATCGCCACCGCACCGGCCGGCGACGAAAAGTCGATTACCACGTCGACCGGCGCCGTCAGGTTACCTGTCAGCGGCACCCCGAGCTCACCGACGCCCGCCAGCAGCCCAGCATCCTGTCCGAGTCGAGGATTGTTCGGTGCATCGATGGCGGCAGCAATTCGTAAATCGCCGTCGGCACTGCCCAGAGCGACCAACCGCTGCCCCATTCGTCCCGCTGCGCCGTGGATAGCAATTCTTATGGGCATCGTTTGCATTGTCGTTCTTGTCGGATGGTTGAAACTCGAGGATTTCGCTCGCCGATCGGCGTTCGAATCGGCCCTTCATGCTAGCAAAAAATCGTTCCGAGAATTCGGAAACTTTGCCAGGACCGGGCGAAGAGCTTAGCTATAGAGCTGGATGGCCTGGATGATCTCGTCCAGGTTGTTCGAGACCGCCACGGCGCGGTTGGCATAGGAGGCCCGTTTCACTCCGCGACTACCGAGCACCTCGTTGAATTTCTGTTGATCCGTCGTGTGGTAAGCGACCGTCGCGGTCGGGTCCTTCAACTGATGGCCCGTCAGGATGCAAACCACGCGCTCGTCGGCACCGATGATCCCCTCGGAGCGCAATAGTTTGGCCCCCGCTACGCTCGCGGCGCTCGCCGGTTCGCAGCCCAATCCGCCGGCGCCCACCTGGGCTTTCGCGTCGAGAATGTCCTGGTCCGTCACCTCGCGCACAACACCGTCGCACACGTGCAGGGCACGCAAGCACTTGGCCAGATTCACCGGCCGATTGATCTCGATCGCGCTGGCGATCGTCGAAGCCCGTAGCTGGCGTTTGTCGAGATCGGAGTAATAACCGGTCGTCGTCGCCGTGTCGGGAGAACCCGCATTCCAGCAAAGTCCGCGCACGACAAACAACTCGTGCAGCGTGTTAGCCCCCGTGGCGTTGATCACCGCCAAACGCGGCACACGATCGACAAGGCCGATCTCCTTCAGCTCGGCAAAGGCCTTGCCGAAGGCACTCGAGTTGCCGAGATTGCCGCCCGGCACGACGATCCAATCGGGCACCTCCCAACGCAGCGCTTCGAGCACCCGGTACATGATCGTCTTCTGCCCTTCCAGCCGGAACGGGTTGACGCTGTTCACCAGGTAGATACCCAGTTCCTTCGAAACCTCCTGGACGCGAGCCATGGCGTCGTCGAAATCGCCGGCGATCTGCATCGTGAGGGCGCCATAGTCGAGTGCCTGCGACAGCTTACCGTACGAAATCTTGCCCGAGCCGACGAAGATCAGCGCCCGCATCAGGCGCGTGACCGCACTATACAGGGCCAACGAGGCGCTGGTGTTGCCGGTCGAAGCGCAGGCGGCGCGTGTCGCGCCCGTCATGCGGGCATGGGTGAACGCGGCCGACATGCCATTGTCTTTGAAGCTGCCCGAGGGGTTCATTCCCTCATATTGCAGGTAGAGTTGGCCGGGCCGCACGCCAACGTACTTCGCCACACCGGTCGACGGCTGCAAGAGCGTCTGCCCCTCACCGATCGTGACGATTTGCTCCGCGGGCGCAAACGGCAGAAGATCGCGAAACCGCCAGACACCGCTGAAATCGAGGGGGTCGAAGCGGCGAGACCATTTCTGCTCGAAGTAGCTCCACGATTCCGGGGGCCGCAGGCGGTCCCAGTCGTAAACCACGTCGAGCAGACTGCCGCACACACCGCAGGCGACCCGCACCTCGTCGATGCCGTAGGTGGCACCGCACCCCTGCGCGATACACCGCTGGAAGGCCAGATCGGTCGCGGCGGATACGCTAATGGCAGTCGCTCCAGCGGTACAGCGTGAAAGCTCGTTTGGGCAACTACCGTTGCTGCGAGGGGAAGTCGCTCTTGTTGCCGACCTTGACGCCGACCTGAAACACCTGACCGGTGCGAAACACTTCGACCGGCACTTCCTTGCCCGCCTCGGTCAAGCTTACGAGATAAATCAAGTGCGTGTCGTTTTCGACGCGAATGCCGTTGAATCGCAAAATCACGTCGCCCCGCTGTAGGTGAGCCGCCTCGGCCGGGCCGCCCGCCGTGACGCCCGTCACGTGGGCTCCCTGCTTGCGGCGCAATCCCAGTTTCACGGCCACGGTGCTCGTGAACCGCTGGTCGAGGCTCACTCCCAAGAAGGCTCGTACCACGCGACCCCGTTCGACGAACTGACGCACAATGTGCATCACGCCGTTGATCGGGATGCTGAAGCCGATTCCCTCGTTCCCGCCGGAATTGCTGGCAATCGCCGTGTTGATGCCGACCACTTCGCCGCGAAGGTTGATGAGCGGTCCGCCACTGTTGCCAGGGTTGATGGCGGCGTCGGTCTGCATGAAGTCCTGCAACGCCACTTCATCGCCCAGTTCGAGGTCGCGGCGCCCCTTGGCGCTGATGATGCCATACGTGACCGAGTGGCTGAGGCCGAACGGGCTCCCCACGGCGACCACAAAGTCGCCGATCTCGACGGTCGAAGAGTCGCCCAAGCGGGCGGGCGTCAAATCCGGAGCAGACACCGACATCAAGGCCACATCCGTGTCCGGGTCGGCCCACACCTTCAACGGCCGCAGGTCGCGTCCGTCGGAAAGCCCGATCTGGATGTCCTTGAGTTGGGCGTTCTTGATGACGTGCCGGTTCGTGAGCACGAACATCCGCCCCTTGTACTCGATGATGACCCCCGAGCCGGCCTCTTCGACCAGTTCGTGCTGAGCCCGATGGGTCGTGCGGTCCGGCTTCTCGGCCTTGATGTGAACGACGGTCGGGCTGACCAGCCTCACCACCGTCTTAAGAAGGTTGAATTGTGCCTCGAGCGCGTCAACCTGCTGGTTGACCGACTGGTACAACGCCCCGCGCTGGTCCGAGGTCAGCGGTTCCTCGCCATCGTGCCCGCCGACGGCGTACACCAAGGCGGCGCCTGCGGACACCCCACAGCAGAATAGGGCCAGCGCAACCAACCGAGGTTTGTGAAACAACCTCGGTCGGCTGAGCAGCCTCAATCCGCTGAGAAACCGGCGTCTGTAGAAGCACCACAGTCGGCTGAACATGCCATGTCGGCGAAACATGCCACGTATTCTGACCCAGACCGCACCGGGAATCAAGAAACGTCGATCTCGATATCGTTGATCGAGAGTTCCACGTCCCCGCCGTTGTCTGTTAGACGACCCCAATCGGCCTCCATACCACCCGCCGTGCCGTGCCGTTCTGCGTCGCGCTGGCAATCGATGCACATCGTGGCATAGGGCAAGGCGCTGAGCCGCGCCATGGGGATTTTCATGGAGCATCCTTCGCAAACGCCGTAATGACCGGTGCGCATCCGCTCCAGTGCGTTTTCGATGCTCGCCAATTCCCGGCTCTCGACCTCGGCCAGTTGGGAATTGATTTCGTGTTGGGCGGAATCGAGCGCGAAGTCGATCACGTCGCCCGCCGTCTGTTCGCGCAGCTCCTTCAGAAGGCTCAAATCACCCGCGAGGGCCTTGCGCAATGCGTCGCGCCGGACCACCAGAATCTCGCGCATCTTCAGAATCGCATCTTTGCGTGCCATGTAGATACCTTCAACCGTGCGACACCGGACGGCAGCGCGGGTTCGGCCCCCCTGCGCTCATCGGCCAGATGTTCGACGGCAACTAAAAGACCTCAGACCTGTTCCCATTCGGTTGCCGCGACGCGAGTTCCGCCGTTTTGAGCCCAGTCGGCTGCAACCACAATATAGTACGCAAGCAAACCATAAGAGGTCGCCAAAATCCTGGCCGTCGGCAGGCCCGCAGTCGGGGGCGGCGATTAACGCATAACCCCCCGTGCTTTAATAGCTTACGGTCCCTTTTAACGGTCTGTTGCGCACCTTCCCCAAGCCGGTTGACAATTTTCTCACCGGACACTTTGGACCGCGTTGGGGCGACAGCAACGCGCGGCCGCCAAACGCTATCCGATAATCGACAAACCCGTCCCAGATATGCAGCCGAAGTTTGCAAACTTTGCCGGTCAAGGCTGTCTTGATCGGCGAAAATTGCCGATTTCGCCCCCTTTCAACGGTCTCCTCGGCGTCTTTTGACTCGCGCATCGCCGTAAGCTACATGCCCCATAGCCCCCAATGCTTGCGCCTGCGCAGCGACCGCCGGGCGTAGCCACCCTCAAAAGTCGAGTCCCCTGATTTTATGACGCTGGAAACACTGACCGCACCCGATCAAGGCCTGCTTGGGCGTCCCCTATCGCGGCTGCGGTTACGCTTGGCCGGTCGAGGCAACGACCGTCGCACCATCGATGTCGAACCCGTGAAATGCACCATCGGCACCGCCGAGGACTGCACGGTACGCCTCGCCGGGAACAACGTCGACGACCCTCGCCTGCATCCGGTGCACTGCCTGATCCTGCGTGGTGCCGAGCGGACCATCGTGCGGCGACTCTCGCCGGCAACTCGGCTGAACGGCCGAGAATTCTCCGATGCGCCTCTCCAACCGGGCGACAGGCTAGCGCTCGGCCCCTATGAGATCGAGGTCCTGGAGACCGGCGAGCCCACCTCGGCCGGCAAAGCGGCTGTTCGTCATCAACGGACCGACGTCGAACGACCGGAGCGGAAGCCGATCGACAAGGGCGAGCAGGGCCAAAAGCGGCAGGCAGAGATCGAGGCGGAATTGGCAGAAGCGAAGGCGGAGATCGCTCGGCTGACCGCCGACGCCAAGACACAAGCCGCCCGGCACTTCAGCACCCAGCAGACACTGGAACGGCTGCGAAACGAAGTTGCGCAGACCTCGGCACAACATGAAAAACAGCAGGCACGTTGGCAGGCCGAACGCGATGGTCGACGTACCGCGTTCGATCAAAGGGCGCAGGAACTGGCCGCGGCCATCGCCGAACGGTCGCGGCTGCAAGCCGATTTGGCTGCGGCCAACCAATCGCTCGCCCGGTTGACTACCGATTCGGCGCAGCAGGCGGCTCGCTACAACAACACGCACGAGGCTCTCGTGCGACTGCAAGCGGAGCAGACGCAGTCTCGCACGCTGCTCAATGAGCAACGGACACAATGGCAATCGGAACGACGGCAGTACGAGTTGCGACTCGTCGAGTTGGCTCAAAAGACCGTCGAGCTCGCGACGGCGGTCGACGAAAACGCTCGGCTCAAAGCCGAGCTGAGCATGGCCAAGAACGCCCATGTTCGGTTGACCAATGAGGTCACGACCCGGACAGCCCAACAGGAAGAAACGCAAACCGCGTTGAACCGCCTGCAAGCCGAATTGTTGAGGGCACAATCGCTGCTCGAAGAACAACGGATAGCCGCCCAGGCTGATCGCGAAACTCGGTTGGACGAGTTGCAACACAAGTCGCTGGAACTGGCCTCCGCGGCCGACGAGACGTCGCAACTACGGGTCAAGCTCGAGCAAGCCGAAGAAGAGGTTGCCCGATTGACGATCCGGGTCGCCAGCCAAGCTTCTCAAGAAGCCGAAACGGAACAGACGTTAGAGCATCTGCGGGCGGAATTGGCACGGGCTCATACTTCGCTCGAAGAACAGCGAACGACCGCCGAGGCCGAGCGAGAATCTCGGGCGGCCGAGCTGAACCAGAAATCGCTCGAACTAACCGTTGCGATCGAGGCCAGTGCCCGCCTGCAAGCCAATCTGGTAACGGCAGAAGAAGAAGTGGCACGGTTGGCCGCCGAGACTGCCAATCGGGCCGCTCGCGACGCCGAAACACAGGAAACGCTCGCTCGCGTGCAGGCTGAACTGGCTCAGAGTCAGTCGCTGCTCGAAGAGCAGCGCGCGAGTGCCCAGACCGAGAGCGAAAATCGGCTGGCCGAATTGAATCGAAAATCGCTGGAACTCGCGGCGTCGATCGAGCAGGTCGCTCGGCTGGAAGGGGAACTTTCAAAGGCGAACGAAGAGATCGCCAAACTGTCGGCTACGGCTGAGAGCCAGGCTGCCTGCTACGACGAAACGCAGGAAACGTTGAGACGGTTGCAAGCGGAGTTCGCGCAGGCTCAATCGCTATTCGAGGGACAGCAGGCGAGTGCTCGGGCCGAGAGCGAAAGCCGTCTGGATCAGAAATCGCTGGAACTGGCCGCGTCGATCGAGCAAGCCGCTCGTTTGCAAGCAGAGCTGACAAAGGCGAACGAAGATGTCGCCCATTTGTCGGCGGCGGTAGAGAGCCAAGTTGCCCTCTACGACGAAGCGCAGCAAACGCTCAAGCAGTTGCAAGCGGAGTTTGCACAGGCGAAGACGCAGTTCGAAGAAAAGCACGCGAGTGCTCTGGCCGAGAGCGAAGCCCGTCTGGCCGAATTGAATCATAAGTCGTTGGAATTGGCGATGTCGGTCGAGCAGACCACGCGGCTGCAAGCGGACCTGGCGAGGGCCAACGAAGAACTCGCCCAAGCGACCGCGGTGGCCGAAAGCCAGACCGCCCGCTACGAAGAGACCGAGGCGACCTTAAGGCAATTACGAGCCGAGTTTGCCCAGACCCGATCGGCGTTCGAGCAACAACAGGCGTCTGCCCAGGCCGAGAATGAAGCCCGCCTGGCGGAGTTGGATCAGAAATCGCTGGAACTGGCCGCGTCGGTCGAGCAAACCGCTCGCCTGCAAGCGGAGCTGGCAAAGGCGAACGAAGAACTCGCTCGACTAACAGAGACGACCGAAAGCCAAACGGCCGACTCTGCCGAAGCCCGTGAGACGGTGGCACGTCTCAAGATCGAATTTGCTCACGCTCAAGCGCTGCTCGAGAAGCAGCGTGCTGGTGCACAGGCCGAGCAAGACGTACGTCAGGCCGAGTTGAACCAAAAATCACTCGAACTGGCCGCGGCCCTCGACCAGACTTCGCAACTGCAATCCGAACTGACGCAAGTTAAGGAAGAGGTTGCCCGGTTGACGGAAGCGGCTGATCGTCATGCCGCCGACTACGACGTCGCGCAGCAGACGCTGACGCGGACCGAGGCAGAACTCGCGCAGACGAAATCGCTGCTCGAGGAACGGCGGACGAACACCGAGGCCGAGCACGATACTCAGGCCGCGGAGCTCAACCAGAAATCGCTAGAACTGGCGACAGCACTGAGTGAAAAGTCGACTCTGGAAGCCGAACTGATTCAGGTTCGCGATGCGGCCGAAGCACAGTCGGCAAGCTGGCAGTCACAGCGGGAGGAATTGGAAACGAAACTCGCGGCGCTGCAAGATGCAGTTGCCAAGGGTACGCAAAGCGACAACGAAACCTCGAGCCAGATGGCGGAATTGGAGTCGCTGCGGCAGACGTTGGCGGAGGAGCAACGCTCCTGGCAGGCGGAGCGGCGGGAACTCGAAAGCCGCCTCGCAAAACAGGAAGAATCCAACGCGCGGGATCTTGCCGATCTGCGCAATGAGTTGGAAGCGGCTCGCCAAACATTGAGCCAGGAGCGCACCGATCGGGAGCGCGAACAGCAGTTCGATCGCGGGCAGAGAGACGCAGCGGTGGCCGAGGCCGAAGGGCGAGCGGCCTCTTTGCAGACACAGCTAGCACAGATGGCCGACGAATTGGAGGCGGCGCGCCGAAGTCTTGGCGAAGAGCGCGAGGCGTCGACGATACGTTCGCAGGTCGAACAGGAAGACGAACGAGGAGCTACGGATTCTGGTTTGCTCGAAGAGCACGACTCGTCAATCCAGTCGCCGACCGCCGAACCGACGGAAGACGAACCCACGGCGGAAGAGACGACTGGGCCGGTGTGTGCAGAAGACATGCTGAGGCGGGATTCCTCAACGCCCGAGACGGAAGTCGCGTTCGAGACACCCGAGTCAAACGCGCCGGTGAGCACTGCCGACCTGCTGAGCCGATTCGGTATGACCTTGAATGAAGAGGAGGCGGTGACGCCTTCTCCGACGCTGGCGCAAGACGACGACCCCGCCGAGATCGAAGACGAAGAAACGCTCCGCGAACCGGAGTCGATGCAGCAAGAGGCTCACCACGACGACCAAGATACCATCGACGACTACATGACCCAGCTCATGGCGCGGCTGGGGAAATCGACCTATGCTCCGCCGGCCCGCACGGAGGAACCACGACCAGCGCCGGCTGCCCGGACGACGCAGCCAGCAACTGTCGTGCGAGCGAAGGACGAGCCAGAGGCACCCAAACTGCGCGACCCCAGCGAGATGAGCCGGCGCGCTCCGCCGCCCGAGCGGTCGACCGATCTCTCGGCGATGCGCGAAATCGCCAACCTGAACGCCCGCGCCGCGATCGACACTCACAATCGCCGCCAAATGGTGCAAGCGTGGTTGAGCAAAGCGGGTGTCATGCTGCTGGCCTTAGGGACAGCCAGCGTCGAGGCCTGGTTCGGATTGAACGGCAATCCGATCGCCTTCTACTTCGTGGTGCCCTGCTTCATCATCGCCATCGTGTGGGGATGGCAATACTTGCAGATGTCTCAGACTCTGAATGCCAGCCGCCGGGCCAACGATGAGCCGCGCCAGGAGGGAGAGGTTGCCAACGGCGTTACCGCCGAGAGCCACACGGAGAGCGAGAGCGATCCGATTGCTCCCTAACGGGTAATGAGCCTGGTCGGTCAAAAAAAAGAATCCACGCCGGTCAATGCACCGGCGTGTTTCATTTGGGTGCAATGTGACGAGCGGCTTGTTTCAGCCTCCCGCCACAATTACACTTCTGAGCGTCCTGTTCGAGGTCGCCAAGAAACCTTTCCGGGCAGGCTTGGAAGACCGAAGCTTATGTCGAGCCTATCCGAGAGCCGGCCTTGCGATTGATAGTCCCTCGCACCAGCCGTCTGCGGAAGATTTCGTAGAGGCTGACAAAACCGCTTCGGCGATTCGCGAAGAACGTGATGTGCCGATCGGTGTTTGGCGACCTCTGAGTTTTTTGGCAGCCCGCGAGAGGTTACAACAATGCGCGCACTGACTCTGACCGCGTTCTTGCTTGCGTTCGTCCAGTTGGGCTCGTTGGCGGCGGACGCCGCCGCGGAGGAAAAAATGTCGGTCAAGAAATCGACTTTCGGCAAATTGGCCGATGGCCGAGAGGTCGAACAATACACGCTCGAAAACGGCCGCGGCATGACGGCCAAGGTCATCACGTACGGCGGCATTTTGACGTCGTTGACGACGCCGGACCGCAACGGCAAGCCGGGCGAGGTCACGCTCGGTTTCGACGCGCTCGAGCCCTATCTGGCGGGCCATCCCTATTTCGGTGCCACCACCGGCCGTGTGGCCAACCGTATTGCCAAGGGCCGATTCACGATCGACGGAGTCGAATATAAGCTCAAAACGAACAACGGCCCGAATCACTTACACGGCGGCGAAGTCGGTTTCGACAAGGTGCTGTGGAAAGGCGAACCGGTCACGACCGGGGCCGGCGTCAAGCTCACACACGTCAGCCCGGACGGCGACGAGGGCTATCCGGGCAAACTCACCGTGACGGTGGTGTACTCCCTGACCGACAAGAACGAGTTGAAGATCGATTATACGGCCACCACAGACAAGGCCACTCCGATCAACCTCACCAACCACACCTACTGGAACTTGGCCGATGGCGGCAAGAGCGACATCCTCAAGCACGTCCTGACGCTGAATTCCGATCGCTACCTGCCCGCCGATGCCCAGTTGATTCCGACCGGTGAGCTGAAGAGCGTGCGCGGCACGCCGATGGATTTCACCAAACCGATGGAAATCGGCGCGCGGATGGCCCAGGTGCCAGGCGAGCCCAACGGATACGATCATTGCTACGTGTTGAACCAGGACTCACCGGGCACGCTTGTTCTCGCCGCGCGAGTACGTGAGCCGGAAAGTGGTCGAGTGATGGAGATTCACACGACGGAACCCGCGATCCAACTCTATACGGGCAATTTCCTCGACGGCACGCTCAAGTCGCGGGGAGCCACCTACAAGCAGCACCACGCCTTCTGTCTCGAAGCCGAGCACTACCCCGATTCGATCAACCAGCCCGCCTTCCCCACGACGTTGCTCAAGCCCGGTCAAACGTATCGCCAGACGACAGTGCATCGCTTCTCGGTCGAATAAAGGCGGTTTGTCGAGCTGAACAAGCAGGCATAAGGGTGCCTCGCTCAGCCGTACGTAGTCAACGTCGCGTGGATTCTTGGAGTGATCCGTATCGGCGCAGCTCGGGCCATAGCCAGGCGATCACGGCCACGACCAGGAGCGTACCGGCGCCACCCGAGACGACCGAGATCAGCGGACTGAACATCTCGGCGATCAGGCCCGATTCGAATGCCCCCAGTTCGTTCGAGGCCCCGATGAAGACGCTGTTGATCGCCGACACACGTCCGCGCATCTCGTCGGGCGTCAGCAGTTGCACGAGCGTGTGCCGGATGACGACGCTGACGATGTCGAACGCACCGGTGAGAAAGAGCATCAAGAGCGAGAGCGAATACGATCGCGAATAGCCGAAAACGATCGTCGCGATTCCGAAGCCGGCCACGACCCAGAGCAATGTCGCGCCCGCGTGCTTGATCGGCGGTCGATGCGCGAGCAGAAAGGAAAAGACGAGTGCACCCACCGCGGGTGCCGTGCGCAACCACCCGTAGCCCTGCGGGCCGACCTGCAAAATATCGTCGGCGTACACCGGCAGAAGCGCGACCGCTCCGCCCAGCAAGACGGCGAACATGTCGAGAGTCATGGCCGCCAGGATGACCTTGTTGCGGCACACGAAGCGGAAACCGGCCAGCAAGGCCTCCCCCGTCGCGGTCGTAGCTGTAATGGCGTGTCGTGGCACGTGAACCGTCGACAGCAACGCAAAAAAGATAAAAGTCGCCAGAGCGTCGGCCACGTAAACCGGCCATGCCACCTTGGCCTGCGCGATGATCTGGCCGCAGACGGCGGGCCCGATGATGGCCGCCAACTGAAAGCCGGTCATGTTCCACGTCACCGCGTTGCTGAACACCTCGCGCGGAACGATGTGCGGCAACAGCGAGGCTTTGGCGGGTTGCAGGAAGGCGCGGGCTACGCCGCTGATGAACAGCGCCACGAACATCAGCGCCACCGGGCCTCGCGTCAACGAGACCCACGCCAGGAAGAGCGAACAGACCGCCATCGAGAACATGGTGATCATGACGATCACCTTGCGATGGGAACGGTCGGCCTGATGGCCGGCGGGCAGGGTCAGGGCCACGACCGGAATGAATTGCACCAAGCCGATCAGGCCGAGCATCAGCTTCGACCGGGTCCGTTCGAAGACCTCCCACTGCACCGCGGCCGTCTGCATCTGCATGCCAAAGATAGCGAGTGCGTTGCCGACCAGATAGAGTCGAAAGTTCCACAACCGCAACGCAGCGTACGGATCGTGCGGCGTAGTGATGAGCGCCGCCGGCTCGGGTTCGCTCTCGATGCTGTCGTCAAGGCTCATACGTCAATACCGGTCGGCATGCGGGACAACGCCCGCGCAGCAGGGCCGATTTCCGTGTAAGAGCGGCTGACAGAACCCGAAGGCCGGAACGTCGTGGGCAAAAGGCCGGCCGTGAAACGTCGTTTTTTTGGAGCTCGATCCGGTCTTGTCGGTTGCTCCAAGAGACGGCGCGAGATGCTCTGCGGACCCAAGTTGTATTCCACCCGATCGTCACGTGCCCGTGCGGTCCACGACCTCGATTCCCTGTTCGTGCGCGATCGTCGTGATCTTCGGCAACGATTGCTTCAACAAATCGCCCGCCGAAACGGTACGAGCACTACCGTCGGCCGTATGAAAGATCAGCTTGTAGTCGGTGCGCGTGCCGCGCCGCGTGCGGCGTTGCTCGGCGACGACCTCGATCGTTTTAACGTGCCGCAGGTCGATCTCCTGCACATTGGGCATGAACCAGAACCCAGTTCGCACGGTGAGCTGATTACGATCGATATCGACACGGTCGAGGAAGATGCCCGGAGCGACGACGATCAGCGCCACCGGCCCTCCGATGAGCAGTACGTATCCGAGCCGTTTATTGCGAGTGCGTACGGCCGCGCCGACCGCAGTGGCCGCGATCGAGCCCAGCACCACAGCCAACGGGACCCACACCGAGAAGGTGAAGGTGGTCTTGTCGCCTGTGGTCGATTCGTCGACGCAGCCCGCCAAGAAGCAGACCCATGCGGTCAGCCCGGCGAAGCGGCAAGCGCGCCAGACATCGGCCGAACGGATAGTCATAATGCCCTCTGCTATTCAATCGCTGCACGCGCACCGGATAGAACGCGATGCGCAGCTTAGCGGACCCAGCGGAGGGGCACAAGTTAACGGTCGAAGACCGAATAGCGCACGATGCAGTACAAGGCGCGGAAGCCGTCTTTCCAGGTGATTTTCTTCCCCTCGGCGTAGGTGCGGCCACGGTACGTAATCGGCCGCTCGTAGATGCGCACACCCGGCATCTTGGCCACCTTGGCGGTCAGCTCCGGCTCGATCCCGAACCGCTGCTCGCGCAAGGTCGGTCCGACGCGCTGGATGACGTCGCGGCGGAAGGCCTTGTAGCACGTCTCCATGTCGGAGAGGTTGAGGTTCGTCAGGCAATTGGAGAGGAAGGTCAGCATCTTGTTGCCGACGGAATGCCAGAAATAGAGCACACGCTGGTTGTCGCCGGCAAACCGGCTGCCGAACACCACGTCGGCCTCGTCTTCGATGATCGGCTGGATGAGCTTCTCGAATTCCGCCGGATCGTATTCCAAATCGGCATCCTGCACGATCACCACGTCGCCCTTGGCGTGACTGAACCCCGTGCGCAGCGCCGATCCTTTTCCCTGGTTGGTTTCGTGCATCACGATCGTCAGGTCGGATGCACCTTCCCACTTTTTGAGAAGCTCGCGGGTACCATCGGTACTGCCGTCATCGACAATGATGATCTGCACCGGCACTCCCGCGGTACGCACGCGCGAGACGACTTCTTCGATCGTCCGCACCTCGTTGTAGACCGGGATGACGACCGATAGCAGGAAATGATCGGGAATGCGATAGATGCCCAGCCGCCGGCAGGTGCTCTTGCCCAGCAGATGCTCGATGAGTTCCATCCGGTCGCAGGCGGTGCCGTGGGAGCAGGCCTCGGCCCACTGCTTGAGCAAATGCCGTGCATCGTCCGGACTCAGCACGGAAGGATCCTCACAGGTTGCGGTTTCGCTCATCGGGCATCGACTCTCTGGAAGGTTGGCCTGCCATCGTATGTTCGGGGGCGGAAACGGGGCAAGACCGGTTTCTACCCGGTTAATTGTGTGCTGTCGCGCGAGTGGTATCTTACCACGAGCAGCAGGCCGTCGCTGGCGAAGGAATGTGCGTGAACGGCAATGTTGGACAATCGTGCAACGACTGGTGCGGATCGCAACACTACGCGGCGGAATGGCAACCTCTTCTGAGGGGCCACTCCTCGGCCTTCAGCGAGCGGCTCGTGGCGGCGGGGGGAACGGGCACTCGTTTTCGCACGCAGCGCGGCCCGCGCACACTCGGTGGGTGATGTGGTCTTCGGCAATCGGGGATTCCGCGTCCGCCGAAAGGGGGCGGCGGTTCCGGTCGCGAAGTGATTCCCCTAGCGCCAGAATGACTCGCGACCCGCCGCGCGAGCTCCGGGACGATATTCGGGAAAATCGCCAATCGGGGCACGTTTGGCAGCCGAAATGGGCGGTACCGCGCGCCATTCGACACCGGCCGTGTGTCGATGTTCGACCGAAACCGGCGCGGTGGGGGAACTACGATGCTCTAGTCCGAGGTGCAAAGGCCACGCGGTCGCCAGGACGAAAAGTATCGTTGCGATTGCAGCAGTCATGGATTCAACGCCCTCCGCAAGAACGCTGTCATAGGTCGCAAAGATCGTGCCGATTCTAGGCGAGAAGGCACAAAAGTTGCTATATCAATCCTGCTCGAAGCAATCTTACTCGAAGCGACCTCTATGATTCTCAATACGTTCAACGTACCGCACGCACACTACAACGCCGCACCAGGCACCATCGACTGTTTCGGAATGACCGATCGTGGCTTCGTTCGCGAGCTCAACGAAGATCAGTTTCTGGTGGGCGAGCTCCTCAAATCGCTACGTGTCCACCACACCAGCATCGGCTTTCAAGAATCGACTCGGCTGGGTGGCCCGCACGGGCAACTGCTGCTGGTGGCCGACGGGTTGGGGGGGCACGCTTCGGGTGAGCGGGCCAGCACGATCGCCGTCGACTGCCTCGCACAGTTCGCCGTGAATGCGATGCACTGGTGCTCTCGGCTGGACGACTGCGACGACGAACAGGTGTTCGCCGAGTGGCGGCAAGCGCTGAAGGCGTGCGACTTGGCGATCCATGCCGAGGCGGAAGCGCGCCCCGACCGTCGAGGGATGGGCACCACGCTCACGATGGCATACGTTGCCTGGCCCAGCGCCTACATCCTGCACGCCGGCGACAGCCGCTGTTATTTATTGCGTCAGGGACGGCTGGAACGAGTAACGACCGATCACACGCTGGCCCAAAGATTCGTAGAGGCGGGAGTGCTGGGCGCCGAACAAGCGAACGGATCGCGGTTCAGCCACGTGCTCTGGAATGCCATCGGAGGCACCGAGGACGGCGTGACGGTCGAAGCGCATAAGCTCGGCCTGGAACTAGGGGATGTCTTGCTGCTCTGCACCGACGGTCTGACCAAAGAGGTTGACGAGCCGCAAATCGCGCGACTGCTCAGCGACGAGGCGGACGCCGCCGAATGCTGCCGACGATTGATCGAGGCCGCCAACGACGCCGGCGGTGGCGACAATACCACGGTCGTGGTCGCCCGGTTCGTGCCGGAGTCGGTGGAAATCTCCGTGCGGCCACGATCGGTGCCGAGCTAACAAACAGCACGAGCGGCGCCGCGTCGGCGTCGAGTTGGACTCGCTAGTTACCTTGCAGCCGAGCAGCGTGCAGTGTGTTCTGCAACAGCATGGTGACGGTCAACGGGCCGACACCACCGGGTACTGGCGTAATCATTCCGGCGACCTCCCTGACCCGATCGAAGTCGACGTCACCCACAAGTCCATCGGGCAATCGGTTGATGCCCACGTCGACGACCACGGCGCCGGGCTTCACCATGTCGGCGGTCACAAACCGCGCTCGGCCGATCGCCACGATCAGGATGTCGGCCTGGCGTGTAATGTCCGGCAGATCAGGGGTGTTGCTGTGACAAACCGTAACCGTGGCATCCGCCTCCGGACCGCGTTGCATGAGGATATTCGCCATCGGCTTACCCACGATGTCGCTACGGCCGACGACCACGACGCGCCGTCCGGCAATCCGTACGCCACGCCGCAGTAAGAGCTGCTGTATACCGTGCGGAGTGCAGGGCAAGAACCGCGGACGCCCCTGTACGATGCGGCCGACATTCTCGGGGTGAAATGCGTCAACGTCCTTCAGCGGATCGATGGCGTCGAGCACGCGCGTGGTATCGACGGCCGCGGGCAACGGCAATTGAACCAGAATTCCGTGCACCTTCTTGTCGCGGTTGAGCGTGTGGACGAGCGTCAGCACGTCTTCGGTCGAAACATTCGCCGGCAGCCGGTGAAGATGGCTCTCCAAGCCCGCCCGTTCACACGCCTGGCGTTTGTTGCGCACGTAGACCTTGCTGGCCGGCTCCTCGCCGACCAACACCGCCGCCAACGAGGGAACGATGCCGTTGTTTTCGATAAAGTCGGCGACATCGACCGCCAACTCCGATTGCAATTCGGCGGCCACTCCTTTGCCGTCAAGGATGATCGCGCTCATATCTCACCAACGCCAGACGGCCGTTCCCCACGCCAACCCCGCCCCGAAGCCGCTCACCAAGATCCGATCTCCACGGCGAATACGGCCCTGCGAGATCGCTTCGTCCAAGGCCAGCGGGATACTGCCGGCCGACGTATTGCCATAACGGTCGAGGTTCAAAAAGACCCTCTTCCGGTCGATCCCCAACACGTCGGTCGCCGCGTAGATGATCCGCACGTTGGCTTGGTGCAGCACAACCAGATCGATGTCGCCGGGGGCCAGGTTCGACTCCTTGAGCACCGCCGTGATCGATTCGTCCAATAACCGCACCGCCCACTTGAACACCGACCGCCCATCCATCTGCAAATACTGCCAACCCTCGTCGACCAGGTTGGCCGCGAACGGCACCCGTGAACCGCCCATCCGGCGGCAGAGCAGATCGCCGCCCGATCCATCGGAGCCCAGCGTGTAAGAGATCAGCCCCTGTTCACGCTCACCGGCCGCCAACAACACGGCACCGGCGCCATCGCCGAACAACGGATAGGTCTGTTGATCCTTGGGATTGAGGATGCGCGAGTTGCAGTCGGCTCCGATGATCAGTGCCAACTTGCTATTGCCGGTGCACACGAACTGCCCGCCGATGACGAGCGCGTACATGAAGCCGGCGCAGGCGGCCTGCAGATCGACGGCCGGAGCGCGGATGCCGAGTTGATCTTGCACCAGGCAAGCGGTGGCCGGAAACGACATATCGGGGGTGAATGTGCCGACCAGCACGAGATCGACATCCGAAGGTTTGGCGCCAGCGCGTTCCAGGCATTGCCGCGCCGCCAACACGGCCATGTCGCTGGTGGCCATTTCGGGCGGAGCCTGCCGGCGCTCGCGGATACCGGTGCGCTGCACGATCCAAGAAGGATCGAAGCCGAAGCGGGCGTGCAAATCGTCGTTGGTCACGACAATATCCGGCACGTAGCTGCCGGTGGCCACAACCTGCACGCCTCTCAGCGACCGCAGAGGTCCTCGCCGGTTTTCGTCGATCAATTCGCCGCTCATTCAGGCGCCGCTCATTCAGGCTCGGTTGGCAATCTCGATCCAGCGGCGCTCACGATGCGATTGCAGCACCGCGTCGGCGACGAGTTGGGCATTCAGGCCGTCGTAGAAGCTGGGTACCGCCTGGCGGCCCTCGGTGATCGCGGAAACAAACTCCCACATCAGGTCATATCGAAAGACCGTCGCCGGCTTCCCCTCACGGGGGTCGCGCGGGCTCCCCGCCGGCTTCAAAAATTCCTCGGGCACCGCCTCTGGCGCCAGGTCTCGCCCGGTACGCCCCAGCAGTATCGTGTTCGGCTCGTGCAGGCGGTAGACCGCCGATCCCTCCGAACCGTTGATCTCCGCCCACTCGTGCCCGAAGCCGTCGCGATGGTATCCCTTGGCCAGCGTCGTGCCTTCCCAGACGCCGGTGGCCCCGCTGGAAAACTCACCGATCAAGCTCGACCAATCGTCTACGTTCGAAGGCGGACAGCTTTTGCCGTCGACCGTGGTCGTGCGTGGCGCGAAGCGGGCCACCGCACCGCAGACCCGCTCGATCGGCCCCATCAAGTCGGCCGCGAAGTCGAGCCGGTGGATCGTCATGTCGAACAGGTCGCCGGCGCCGGCCAGGTGCTCGTATTGCCGCCAGCCCCAACTCGTCTCGGGCCAGTCGAGGAACCTTTGCGACCGGAAGTGTCGCGGCTCACCCAACGCACCACTGGCGGCGAGGTGCTTCATGTAACGCATCGAGGGCGCGAAGCGATAGGTGAAGGCGGTCATGTGCACCACGCGGGCTTCGCGGGCGGCCTCATACATCTCGCGCACTTCGCCGCCGTTCAGGCCCAATGGCTTTTCGCACATGATGTGCTTGCCATGTCGCGCGGCGGCCAACGCGATCGGGCGGTGCGTGAAGTTGGGGGTGCAGACGATCACCGCATCCACTTCCGGATCGGCGCAGAGCGCCTCGCCATCGGTTGTGACCTTTTCGACCCCCCATTCCTTACGGCGTCGTTCGAGCAAACCCGCATCGGAATCGCACACCGCAACCAGCTTCGCCCGCGAATCAAGCCGGATCCCGGGCACGTGGTGGTAGTCGCTCACTGCTCCCGCCCCGATGATAGCGATGCGGACAGGAGGGGTTGTCTTCACGACCGTCATGACAGAACGAGATCCGGGGCGCTAGCGGGTGCAAACTGACAGCGTAAGAAGTTCGACGGTCGTTCACAAGACCGCTTTGCCTGGTTTACCTGAACCCCGTGCGCTGCGGCGGGACTAAGGTCCGCTTCAATGGCCAGCGACAGAGAAGCCACTGCGATCGGGAAGCCTATAAATCGACCAACGCCTCATGCTTTTTCGCGGTTTCCGAGACGGCTTCGCGGGCCTCTAGACACCACGACGGCGTGCTTCGATCCAGGACCGCACGAGCGTCTCGTCACGCAGCAGGCGGGCCAGGTCGGCGCCTAGTTCTGCGAATAACTGGGCGTGCTGGAAGAAAACGTCTTCTGCACCGCCCGAAGCATCGCCCACGACGGGTAATCGCTGCCGCCAACGGATCGAGTCTCGTAATTGGACGCACAGGAAGTCCAACAGATCGAGCCCCGTCGGACTCATCACGCCTACGGCCAACGAATATGCCGCCTCGTGCGCGGCGGCCCGATGCCAATAACCGTGCGGAATGTAAAGCCAATCGCCGGCGGCGAGCAGGCACTTACTCAGCGGCATGATCTCCCGCTCGTAGCGCATGTCTTGCGGGATGTTTTGGGCCACCGGCCACGGATTGACCGTATTTTTGCGCAACAGGTACTCTTTGCTGCCGGCCGTCTGGAGGATGAATACATCCTCGACGTCGTAATGCCAGCCGAAGCCGTGCTGTTGGGCCGGAGTGCAGTAGAGGTGGACGTCGACCGCGGCGCGGAAGTCGCGCTCAAACCCGCCCGCCAACTCCGCGATCTCGGAATGGCAGCGTTCGGCATGGCGGACCAGCACGGTATGTCCGTCGTCGAACAGTCGCCGCGCCTCGGCGGCCGTTGGTTTCTGCGTTCCTTCCCAACGGCGACCTTCTTTGACAACAAGCACGTCGGCCTCGTCATGCGCGAGGATCGACTCGAGGGTCGCCCAACTTGCCAAGTGCTTGAACGAGGTCGCTCCGCCAGGGAGCGAAAACGGTTGCCTTAGATAATATTCGTCGATGAATCTTCGCAGCGGAAACTCACCGAGAAGCTGCTCGATCATCGGGGGTCAGGGACCGGCGAGGACGGTTCCGCGGTTGATGAAAAGCGTGACGCGCGAGGTTCCATCAAGCGGTCTTTTAGTGGGCGAGGGCCAGTATTGCGAACGCCGTCGCCGCGTCGGACATAAACTTGCCGACATGGGTATCGGGGTCGCGCTTTTTGATAACCGATACGCAGCGCCAATCGCCCGTCGTCGTCTGATTGCGCTTCAGCCAATCCAACCCCTTGGCAATCTGTTTGTCGCTCTTTGACGCGCCGCCTGCCTGGAGGACGTGCAGAATCAGGCCCGTTGCGTAGCCGTCCGATGCGGTCTCCTGGGCTGAACCATCGACGCGCGACCACATGCCAAGCGACGACAGAGCCCAACCGCCGTCTTCTCGTTGCTTGTCGAATAACTTCGCGCTCACTTGCTGTTGCTCGGGCGGTGCAAGAATGCCCGGAAGGTATACGGCTGCCCAGAGGGCCCAGGCTTGGTTGTGCAAGTCTTCTCGCGAAAGCTCGTTTCGCAAGTATTCGCGGAGCATGCCGACACCGGCCTCGCTGTCGGCAGCGTTTTCTGCGTCCGCGGAGTAGTAGCCCGGCGCGGTCCCGACGGCGATGGCGGCGAGTGTCGCTCCGAGGTATCGCGAGTCGGCATAGCCCCAAGGCGGCTCATCGAAGTCGAGCCATTCCCAGGCCCCTCGGTGAGCACCCGTTTTGATCTGCGTCGACCACAAGTTCGAAAACGCTTGTTGGGTCGCTGCGCTCGGCGTCGATCTCGCCTGCCGGCGGTCGTCGCCAGCGAGAATGACCGCGTTCAAGATCGCTTCCGTGCCCCGCGACTCTTGTTTCTTTTGGTCGCCGCTGTCGTAGAACAATCTGAACGCCGGCGTGTCGAGGTTCTTCCAATTCTCGACGCGCATGCGAGTCTGGGCGAGCAGCCTGGCCTCCTCTTCCGTCGGCGCGGCCGCGCCGCTGACCGTGCGCAGCACCGGCCGGGCGAGGAGGTAGGGGAGAACCGTATGGCAGCTAATGCACGTAGACCGTGTGTTTCCCTCGCCCCGGCCATCATGCGCAAACCACGATCTAGCGCGCTCGTCAAGATAATTGCCCGCCGCACCCTTGTTCCAGCCCGGAGCTTCGTCCTCCGCGCAAACGACCACACAGCCAGCCAGGGCCACGGCAAGCAGAACCAGGATGGGAATTTGACGAGGCATCGAAGTCGTCGCTCGCTGAAGCGTCCGCGCCCCATCGAAAGCGCCGCCCCTCTCGAAGGACGCTAGATCTCTAAAAAATGCCGAGTTGGTCGCGGGCGTCTTCGGTCATGCGGTCAGGCGTCCAGGGAGGGATCATGACGAGCTTGACTTCCACCTGCCCGACCCCTTCGAGTCGCCCCAGCACGTCCTTCGAGTTCTGGATCAACTGCGGGCCCGCGGGACAGGCCGGACTGGTCATGGTCATCTCGATCGCGACGTCCGATTTCCCCTCAGGCGCCTCCGCGACAGTCACGGTATAGACCAATCCGAGGTCGATGATGTTCACGAAGAGTTCGGGATCGACGACCTGCTTGAGCGCCTCGCGGACCGTATCTTCGTTGATGGGCATGCAATCACTTCTTGCGGGTTCGTCAAATCGGCTGAGTGAAATCGATTATAGCCCTGCTCGCTGTATCGTCAAAAGTGGCCGACGTACCGATCAGGTCACGATCGGCGGAGAAGGCCGGCCATTTCAAGTTCGCCGCGCCTGCGGATACGACGCGTGGCTCGTCTCGAGCACCTTCGCAATCTCGCCGGCCAATTGGCCGATGAAGGGCTCGCGAAATAGATTCACGTGCTCGCCTTCGATGCGATGCTCCTCGACTCCACCCAGAGCCCAAGGCCCCCAGCCCATGAACGGCTCGCGGTGCATCGGAGTAGCGTCCTGCCGGGCTCGGAAGAGAGTCAGCCTGCCCGCAAAGGGCTCTGGCCGATACTCCACGAGCGCACTCATGTTCGCTTGAAACACCTGGAAGACATGCTGGTCTTCGATCGGACTATCGTTGAACGCCAGCAGCCGCGCCCGTTCGGCACGGACACGGAAGAACGCCAGTTGCTCGTCGGCCGAAAGGTTCTTCAGTTCCTCTTCGCTGGGTCGCAAATCGGGAGGAAAGAGCTGCAACAGCATCGGCACGAAATCGTCTTCGTCGAAGGCCTCTCCCGGCTTGATCATGCCCGCGTCGATGATGGCCACCAACGCGGCAGGTTGGCCTTGCGCGGCAAGCTGCCGGGCCATCTCAAATACGATCAGGCCGCCCAACGACCAACCCAGGAGCCAATACGGCCCGCTCGGCTGGATTTTGCGCAACTCGGCGACATAGTCGGCCGCCATTTCTTCCAGACGAGCCCGAGGCGGCTCGCGGCCATCGATGCCGCGGGCCTGCAAGCCGTAGACAGGCTGCTGTTCGGGAAGCAATCGAGCCAGCTCGCGATAACAGAAGACCGTGCCGCCTGCCGGGTGGGCACAGAACAACGGAGGACGCGAACCGGCGCGCTGCGGTCGAATGGGCACCAGGCACGCGGCCGGCTGATCGCCCGAGCGGAGAACGTCGGCCAGACGTTCAATCGTCGGCTCTTGGAACAACCAGACGAGGGGCAACTTGCGCCCGAACTCGCGTTCGACCTCGGCCATCAAACGCACGGCCATCAACGAGTCGCCCCCCAACTCGAAAAAGTTGTCGCGCACGCCGACCTTTTCACGGCCCGTCAATTCGCTCCAAATCGATACAAGCAGCCGTTCGACCGTATCGCGCGGCGCGACGTATTCCGCGGACACGGCCGGCGCCGCGCCCGCAGTCGATGACGAAGTGACACTCCAATCGGGGAGCGCTCGGACGCCAACGGCATCGGCGGCGGCCGGCCGAGCGTGCAACAACGATTCGACGTCCTCATCGCCGAATCCGGGTAGGCGGCGGATCAGATCGACGAACTCGCGCAGAAGGTTCTCGCCCTCGGCCGTCGAGAAACGGCGCTCGTCGTAGCGCAGATCGAATGAAAACTCATCCGGCCGTACCACAACCGACAGCGGAAGGACCGTTGTAGCAGTCGCCTCCAACTCACGGATGCGCAATCCCAGCAGATCTTCCAAGTTGTCGTTGGCCCGTGGGTAGTTCTCCAAGACCACCAGACTCTCGAAGAGCCGTGCCTTCGGGCCGATTTCGCTCAAGCGTTCGATACCGACAAGTGGAGTATGCTGATATGTGGTCAATTCGCCCAGGCTCGACTGCACCTGCTTCAGCCAAGCACCGACACTTTGCCTTTCCGGTAGCTTCACCCGCAGGGGTACGTTGTTGATGAACGGCCCGATGATCGTTTCCACTCCCGGCAACTCCGCCGGGCGACCGGACACCGTCGTGCCGAACACAACGTCACGGTCGCCCGAATGGCGCGCCAGCAGCACGGCCCACGCCGCATGGACGAGCGTGCTCAGCGTAAGCTGCCGATCTCGCAGGCGATCACGTATGGCCGGCACCTCATCGGCCGGTAGCTTGGCAAAGTGTGATCCAAAGCGGTTCGTCGCTTCGCGCGCTCCGCCGTCGCGCCGGCCACCGATCGGCGTGGGAGAACGGAAGCCGGCCAAAAGGGTTTGCCAGAAGGTTTCGGCCGAGGCCTGATTCTGCTTCTCAAGCCAGCCCACGTATTCACGGAAGCCGGGCTGACGGCGCTCGGTCAGCGGCCGGCCCGTGACAAGCCGGGCATAGGTCTCCAGCACCTCCGCCACGAGGATGGCGAGACTCCAGCCATCGAACAGCAGGTGATGCGCGCGGCAGTAGAAGCGAAACTGGTCGTCTGCCAGACGAAACAGATCGAGGCGTACCAGTGGCGCTTTGGTGAGATCGAAGGGCTCCTGCCGGGCGGCCGACGACCACTCGTCCAGCCGCCGCATCTGGTCGTCGGCCGGTGCATCGCGCCAATCATGTTCGGTGAGCGGCAAATCGACCCGTTCGCGGACTACCTGTAGCGGCCGTTCGAGCCCCTGCCAAAGGATGGCCGTGCGCAGCGCCGGATGGCGCTCGGCCGTGCGCTGCCAAGCCTGCCGTATCCGCGGAATATCGAGCGGTCCCTCGATCGCCGCGCTCAATTGCTCGAGGAACAGTGGCGACTGCGGAGCGCCGAGCGCGCGAACCAGCATCATCTGCTGCATGCCCGTCAGCGGGAAAATGTCGGCAACGTTTTTGAGCACGATTTGGCAGACGCTTAGGGGGTGTGGACCAAGGAACTCGCCATCATCCTACAGCGCTCGACTTCGAGCGAAAGAACAACCAGGCCGATTTGAATACGATCGACACGGCCGCTCATCTCGTATTACCTCGCGACGATAAAAATCGCGGCAAAACTCGCCTTGCTCTCCACGGTCCGGTCGCTATGATGCCGCCCCGCCTGCATTTCCACTTCTCCTGTCTGGAGGCAATCGTGGTGCTCCACCGACCACCAGAACCGCCTAGCGTCATCTCGGCCGTCTTCACCACCTTGCGTCGCGCAGCGCCTTGGGCGGCATTGGCTTTCGTCGCGGGCTGTCAGAGCGACGGCGAAATGGTCGATTCGGGGAGGGGACGCGCCTCCATGCTGGCGCCCACGTCGGTCCAAGAATATGCCCGCCAGAAGGGCATCAGCAACGAGCAGGCCCGCCACGAGTTGCAACAAAAAGTCAACGACGGCGACTCCGCCGAGGCGGTCAAGAACATCGACGAGGTTGGAACCTCGGCACCCTGACGCCGGGTTCGGTTCGAACGCAGCTTAGCCGATGCGCTCGATGTCGGGCGGCGGTACAAACGGCACGCCGTCTTCGAGAATCGGTCCGCCGAGCGCGAGCAGGAACTGTGTCTCCTTGCAGTGCGTGCAGCAGGACCGCAGGAAGTCGCCGGTCAGATGATGTAGCCAGTTGCCGCCGAGCTTGACGGCAATCGCCCGATCGATGTCCGTGGCCGACCAATCGCCGGCCGAAAACCAGTCCGAGGCGATCAAGAATCCCCAGGACGACAGGAACGACGGAATCGCGGCTCGATAACTGTGTACCTCAGGAAAGACGGTACGCAACGTACGGGCCAGTGCCGTGTGTTCCTTGTGGTCGAGGAACGAAAACTCGAGTCCCTGCACGACCACCAGCCCCCCCGGTCGCAGACGGCCGCGCAGTAACTCATAAAACTGCCGCGTGTAGAGAGACAGAGCAGGGCCATCGTCGAGCATATCGACGACGTCGATGACCACTACATCGAAGCGATCGTTGCAGTCGGCGACGAACCTGCGCCCGTCGTCGAATATGAGCCGTACGCGCGGGTCGTCGAAGGCCCCGCGGTGCCAACCGGGCAGATGTTCGCGGCAGAGTTCCACGACATCGCGGTCGATATCGACCATCGTGACGGACCTCACCGAGCGGTGGGCGAGCGTTTCACGCAGCGTGGCCCCTTCGCCTCCGCCGACGATGAGTACCGATTGGGGATCGGGGTGCCTTAGGAGAACGGGTTGTACCAGGCACTCGTGGTACAGCTTCTCGTCGTAGGCCGCGCTTTGCACCGCCCCATCGAGTACGAGCATGCGGCCGAAGTTGTAGCTTTCGCCGATGAGCACGTTCTGAAAAGCCGTCCGACCCTGATAGACGATGCCGGATAGGCGATATAGATAACGGTCGAACGGGTCGGAGTCCTCGATCACCGTCAGCGCGCCCGCGCCGGCCTCATCGGCGTCGGCGGCTTCGCGATAGACGCGACCCTCGGGGAGGGGTGGCAACGGATACGGCCGGACAATGTCCGATGGGGTGCTTTTGACGGAATCCTGGCTGGACATAGAAAGCGAATGGACAGTTGGGGGGCCGACCCAAGAAGGGTAATGCAATCTGGACAAACCGGCTGCAAGCTGGAACTCGGATGGGCTCGAAAAATCGCGTTATGCGGCCCAATCCGCCGGCCAATCTTCGTTATGTGCCGGCCCGACTTCATCTTGACCCCGGCGAACGACAATCTGGCGGCGCACGCCCGAGGGGCGCAGATAGCGCCGCAGCTCGGCGTCGAACCGCTGAGCGCTATATCCGCGACCGCAAGTGAACAAGTCGACGAAGCAGGCCCGATGTTCCGGATAGGTGTGGATGCTGGCGTGGCTCTCGGCCAGCAACATCACGGCGGTCATGCCCGAAGGCTTGAAGGAGTGCTCGATGCAATTCAAGAGCGTCGCGCCCGATGCTGCCACGGCCGATTTCATGGCCTCCAGCAACCCTGCCTCGTCGGCCAGGGCCGCTGGGTCGCAGCCCGTATAACTGGCCAAGAGGTGACGACCGAAAAACTCAAAGTTGTCGCTGATGCTGACGTTCATCCCAAGTAAAATCGTGATATGGGCGAGCCGACACTTCACCCGCCGGTACTTCTTATTATGGCGGCTACGAGTCGCTACGAGGAAGCCCTAACCTGGGCTGCCGATCGTGCCGGTCAGGTCTGGGGAAGAATCGCCGATCGCAGCGAGCTATTTGATTTTACCGAGACGGACTACTACCGGTCGACCATGGGGGGCGACCTGCGGAAGCAGTTTTTTGCCTTTGAGGGCCCCCTCGATCCATCTCGTTTACCCGAAATCAAGTTGCAATCGGGCGAGTGGGAGGAAGAGTATATCCGGCTAGGGAGGCATCCTGAGCCGCGCCCGCTCAATCTCGATCCGGGGTACCTGACGGCGGCCAAACTCGTGCTCGCTTCGACCAAGGATCATTCCCATCGGCTTTACCTCGACCGGGGGATATTCGCCGAAGTCACGCTCTATTTTCGACAGGGCCGCTGGCAGCATCGCGAGTGGACCTATCCCGACTACCGGCGTGATGACTTTCAGGCCTTCTTTCTGAGACTGCGGGATGGGTGGCAGCGCCGATCGAAGGAGGCCCTTCCGTCGTGACTTGGCTCATTTTGGGGGCCGCCGTATCCAGTCTGCTCGTTTCGCTCTTCTCTGCTGCCGTGGTACGCCGCATGGCGCCGCGCTGGGGCCTCATCGATCGCCCCGGGCACCGTAAGGTCCATACGACGCCGACGCCTATGGGAGGCGGTTTGGCCGTCTTCGCCGGGATCGTCCTGCCATTGGCCTGTGGTTACTTCCTCTTGTTGTGGTGGCCCAAGGACGTGGCCTTGCCAGCCATCGTGGCTCCACATGTGGCCGGCATTCTCGAACAGGCGCCGAAACTTTGGATTCTGCTCGGCGGCGCTTCCCTGCTGGTGGTACTAGGACTGATCGACGACCGCCGAGGGCTCGATTGGCGAACCCGATTGCTCGTGCAAGCAGCCGTAGCGGGAGTGCTTGTCTGGCAGTGGGAAGGATGGCGGTTGTCGCTGTACCTCCTCGATCACCCCCTGATCACCGGCCTGATCAGCGTGGTTTGGATCGTCGGGTTGATCAACTCGTTCAACATGCTTGATAACATGGACGGGCTCTCCGGCGGCGTGGCGGCGATTGCGGCCTTGATGCTGGTCGTCGTACTACTCACAACGCCCGACCCGGTCACACGGCAGCCGCAGTTGTTTGTTGCGGGCTTCTTACTCGTCGTGGCCGGATCGCTGCTCGGCTTCCTCTGGCACAACCGCCCGCCCGCACGGCTTTTCATGGGCGATGCCGGAAGCTATCTGGTCGGCTATTGCCTGGCGACTGCCACGAGCATGGCCACGTTCACGGGCGGTAATCTGCCACCGCATACCATCTTGGCGCCGTTGTGTATCTTGGCGGTCCCGCTCTACGACACGACGACGGTCGTCATCATTCGCCTGCGTCAGGGCCGCAGTCCTTTCGAAGGGGACAAGAACCACTTTTCGCACCGTCTGGTCGAGCTCGGCATGTCGAAGGGACAGGCCGTGTTGACGATTTACCTGGTGACAGCCACCTGCGGGCTGGCCGGTCTGCTGTTGCATCAGGTCGACGGGGCCGGCGCCGTGGTTGTCGTCCTTCAGGTACTCTGTATGATGGCGGTCATCTGTATTCTGGAGATGACCGGCCGAAAAAAGTAGCCCGACTCACAACGCCATGGATGACCAGCAATACGACGCACTCGTAGTCGGTGCGGGCCCGACGGGACTGACAATGGCGATCGAATTGGCTCGCCACGGGTTGCGGCCCAGGATCATCGACAAGAGTCCGCAGCCGTCGCAGACGTCGAAGGCTCTGGCCGTTCATGCCCGCACGCTGGAGTTCTTCGACCGCATCGGCATCGCCGATCAGGCGCTGGCCGAGGGACGTAAGCTGCACGGCATCAACGTTCACAGCCAGCGGCAACGGATCGTCCACCTCAATTTCGACCAGATCGAAAGCCGCTTCAATTTTGTCCTGGTCCTGCCGCAATCGACCACGGAGCGATTACTGGCCGAGAAAGTGACGTCGTTGGGAGTGCCCATCGAACGCGGTGTCGAACTCGTCGGCTTCCACCAACAGTCGACGGCGGTGGAGGCAACCCTGCGACACGTCGCCGACGGGCGAGAGGAAACGGTGCGCGCGGCATGGCTGCTCGGGTGCGACGGTGCGCATAGCCAGGTGCGGCACACGCTCAATACGCCGTTCCACGGCCACGCCTTCGAAGAGACTTTCTCATTGGCCGACGCGAAGCTGGCCGCCAATCTGCCAGACGACGAGATCAGCATCTTTCTGTCGTCCGGCGACATCCTGGCGCTGTTTCCCATGCCCGGCGACCGCCGTTTTCGCGTGGTTATCGAACGCCATCAGGGTCCGCCCGTCCAAGGCGAGCCATCGCTGGATGAGTTTCAACGAACGCTCAACGAACACGTGCCGGGAGGCCAACTGAGCGACCCGGGTTGGATGTCGCACTTCCGTATCAGCCAGCGGCAGGTAGAAAGTTATCGCCTGGGGCATGCTTTCCTGGCGGGCGATGCCGCACATATCCATTCGCCGATGGGTGGCCAGGGAATGAATACGGGGATTCAAGACGCCGTCAATCTGGCCTGGAAAATCGCCCTCGTCCATGCTGGCCGCGCGGGGGAAAAAATCCTCGAAAGCTACGACGCCGAACGCCGCCCCGTGGGCCGCAGCCTGTTGCAAGCCACCGGCGCAATGTCACAAATCGTGCTGCTGCGTCATCCCGTGGCCGACAAACTACGCGATTGGACCGCGTCGTTGCTCACGTCCCTCGACGTGGTGCAGGATAAGATCCGCAGCTCGCTCTCCGAACTCGGAATCAACTACCGCACGAGCCCGATCGTGGAAGAGCAGCGCCCCAGCGATTGGCGCAGCGCAGTGACGTCCTGGTGGGATTCGGGCCTGCGTGCCGGCGACCGGGCGCCCGACGCCAGCGGTCTGCGCACAGCCGACGGCAAGGAATTGCGACTCTTCGATTTATTCTCGGTCACGCAGCACGTGTTGTTGCTGTTTGCCGCCGGCGAGGGCGACGAAGCGGCCGTGCGGTCACGTCAGCAGCGAATATCGGAAGTGGCGCGGCGATACCAGGGCATCGTCCGACATTACACAATCGTTCCGCCTGACGGTAAGGCAGCGGCCGCGAGTCACGATTCGACGACCATCGTCGACGTCGTCGGCGAATTACACCGGGCCTACGGCGTGCGCGACGAAGTGCTGTTTCTCGTGCGGCCCGACGGTTATCTGGCCTATCGCGGCGAACCGGCCGACCCAGGCAAGCTCGGTGCGTTTCTGGCACGGCTCTTCAAGCCAGACGCTCAGGCGCCGGCTGGCTGAGCAGAAACTGAGTTCGTTCTACTTCTTGGAACGCTTGGCCGCTTTCTTGCGCGGACCTTTCGCCACAGCCTCGCAATATTCGATGTATTTCTTGGCAGGCACGCGCCGGATGGCCTCGGCGACGACATCGAGCGGCAGGTCGTCGAGTTTTTTGAAGCGGATACACGACTTGCCCATGTCGAGCTTCTTGCCGCTCTTCTTCCAGGCGTCGCGAAACCAAGTGCCGAACTCCGCATCGCCGTAGGCGCACACCAGGTAGAGTGACAGATAGTTCTTCTGCGATGCGAGGGCGGCAAACAGCAATGGCTGCTTCGGGTCGCAGTGATATCCGGCCGGGTAGATACGATGCGGCACGTAATACCCGATCATGCCGTATAGCATCCCCTCTTCGTAGTCTTCGTCGAGGTTATCCAGAATCCGTTGTCGTACGGCGGCCACGACCGCACGGCGATCGCCGGGCAGGGCGGCCAGATACTCTTCGACGGTAGTGGCCTTGCTCTGCATGGTCTTCAAACGGAGTGCGACAGAATTCCCGAGCAGATCACTAGACGCAACGCGAGATTGGCATAGACGGCCGCCGCGAAATCATCGGCCATGATACCCAATCCGTCCGGCAGTCGCTCGAGTTGGCGAGCCGGGGGCGGTTTGCTGATATCGAACAATCGGTGCAACGCGAAACCGGCCACCGCGACCGTCCAACTCCAACCTTGAAGGGGAAGGAGGAGAAAGACGACCGGCAGGCTGGCGATCTCGTCGAGTACGATCGACCCGGGGTCCTTGCGGCCGCCCAGGTGCCGGGCCGCGGCTGTGCAAATCGGCACACCCACACCGAACAAAGCAATGATAACGGCGACTTGAGCGGCAATCGGCAAGTGTTCCAAGCCCCACGCCAGCGGTAGGCCCCATAAAGCACCGAACGTGCCGGGGGCGAACGGTACGAGGCCGACGCCGAAACCAGTGGCGAGGAAGGTCGCGATTGCGCCCCCCCATGATCGTTTGCCACCGTCGCCGATCTGCGCATTCGGTTCGTTCATCGAACCGATGATACCCGTTGGTCCGCGGGGCAACCACGGGGACGGGGACGCGGCGAGTAAACAGCCTATCCGAGAACTCGGCGTTGTGCCGCGGGTGTCCCGCGCCCGCCGGTTCTCGGATAGGCTCTTCGGACAGACGCTTAGGCCAGCGCTCCGCCCGTCAGTTCCAGTGACTCGTACGACTCGTCGAGCTCACCCTGGGCCAGCACGCGCTCCAGAGCGTCGATCACCTCGCGATCGAAGCCACAGTCTTCGTCGCGACGCAATTCGTCGAGCGCCTGCTTGGAATCGAGCGTGTGACGACCGGGCTGTTGCTGCTCGGCGGTCATTTCGTCGTAGGCCCGCACGACCCAGATAATGCGTGTGCCCAAGGGGATGTCGCTGACCGATTGCGGTTCGTGGGCCGCTTCTTGATGTACCAAGAGCGGGCTGGCCCCGCTCAGCACCGACCCCAGCGAATGGATCAGGTCGATCCCGCGGAATGTGTGCTGCTCGAGCTTGCAGGGATCGGTCTCCAGCGTCCCCACCGCTTTGCGGAAGACCCGCGTCGTCACTTCGACGTTTCCGATATCGTAGAGCAAGGCCGCGATCCGCACGTCATCAACCAGCTTGACGGGCAATCTCATAGCCACGGCCACCTTCTGACTCAGTTCGGCCACGCGGATCGAGCGAGCCTTGAGCCGGGCGTTCGCGCTCTGCAAATAACGCGACAAGACTTCGACCACCCCGACGTATGCCTCGTGCAGTTCGGCCGTCTTCGCCTTGCGCTCGTCGCTCAGAGTGCCGACCAGAATGGCCACCAGGCCGAGCACGGCGCCCCAGACGGTGACCATGAGACCGATGGTCAACGGCGAGAAGAAGCTGGCAAAGCCGGACAGGTTCGTCACAGTCACGATCGATGCCGAAGTGACGCAGAACACCGCCAGGATGCCCGCACGGTACGTGCCCAGAAAGAACGCGCACAGTACCACCGGCAGGTAGAACAGATTCAACACCACCAGCTTGTAGCCCTGCACCTGGTAGAACAGGCACGCCAGGCCGACGACCACGATCAGCAGCATGATTTCCAGCGTGTGCTGCAAACCACGCTCTTTTTTGCGACGCATGATGGGGTTCCTCTTTTTTACGTTCGTCGGGGTGAATGCGCCAGGCTGGAGGGCCTGACCTACGTTTGCGCCGCAACGAGCATCTGCCGGTGCGACGTCTTCTGATCGTCTGTGTCGGTCTCGGAGGCAGCGGCCTCCGACTGCCGCGCCGCGGCCGCGTATCGTTTAGCAATCTCGCGAAATTCCTGCTCGATCTCCAAAAAGATGGCGACGAGCTTGGGATCGAATTGCGTGCCGGCTCCGGCGCGGATCATCGCCACGACCCGCTCGTGCGGGAAGGGCTCTTTGTACGGTCGGCGCGAGACGAGCGCGTCGTAATTGTCGGCAATGGCCACGATTCGGGCCGCCAGGGGAATGTCGTCGCCCCTCATGCCGGACGGATACCCCGTGCCATCCCAACGTTCGTGGTGGCAGCGGGCGATCTCCCGCGCCATTTGGAGGAAGTTCGAGGCGCCCAACCGACGTTCGATCTCGGCCAGGCAGTCGCTGCCGATCATGGCGTGTTTTTGTACTTGCGTCCGTTCGTCGCCGGTCAGCGGACCCGGCTTGTGCAAGATGGCGTCGGCGATGCCCACCTTGCCGATATCGTGCAGCACCGAGCTGGCTTCGATCAGCCGTACGAACGCGGGCGTGACGACCTCGCGATATTCGGAGCGCCGCCGCAGCGCGGCCGACAGCCGCTGACAGTAGAGCGCAATGCGCTCGACGTGCTCGCCGGTATCGCTGTCGCGCGATTCGGCCAGTTTGGCCAGGCCGAAAATGACCGCGTCGCGCGTGCGCAAGAGCGCTTGCTCGCGACGCATGGCCCGGTCTTCCGATTGTTCCAGCTCGTCGACCAGTTCGTCATTCAGCCGCTTGCCCGCCATGAACGTACACATCGACAACAGGCCGCTCAGCCAGAAGAACGTGATCAGGCCGACGAGCGGCATCGACGTCGCGAACTCCGACGGCTGGACAAGAATGCTGTCCGCCGAGCGACACGCGACGAGCAACCCGCGTTCACCCGGAAGTCGGTAAGCCACGGCCAATTGCGGCCCTTGTGGAGTCTCGAATTTCCCTTCGACCGGCTCGGCGAACGGATTCGGATTGGAATACGTCTCGGTGGTCCAGGTGATCGTGTCACCTATGTGCAGCGCAGGGTCGGCGGAATTCGCATGAACGAACGCCACCCGCCAATCGGAACCGACGACGAGCAGAGCGGCTCCCGCCGGCAAGTTTGCGTCCATGATGCGCCGTTCCAACTCGGCAAACGTATCGCCTTGCGAAAGGTCGAGCTCGCGCGACGCCGCGGCGAGCGGCTCCGCGATCGTTGCCAGCTCGGCGGCTACCTTCTCGCCGCCGGTTCGAACCGCCATGGAAAGCACGAACTTGTCGTGCATCCACAGCCCCACCGCCACACAGATTACCTGCGCTGCGACTCCCAACCCGAGATACGTAACTAGCCTGCGCATGCTTTTCGATGATGTGGGGCAAACGGCATCCTGGTGAAAACATAGGATACGGTGGGCCGGTGCGCATCACGTGCGCAACCGTTACACAGACGTGCATCGCTCTCTGCGCCCGATTCGCGGCGAAGAAACAACCTGCGACGACGAGTTGTAATCTGCGGTCTGGCCCGATTGTGCCGCCGCGGCCCGCGTTGTCGCGATGATCCGTAACAACTACAATCACGTTTTTGACTCGGCGATATGAGCCTGGACGACGGCGGGAACCGGACAAGAAGCAACTCGGAATGAACGCGAGATCCCAGAGAGATCGGTATTGTGACGGCGTATCGCGCCGTTCTTTTTTACGCATCGGCGGACTGGCGATGGGCGGCCTGGGCTTGGCAGATCTGTTGCGAGCCGAAGAGACCGCCCGGAGCCGATCGCACAAAGCCGTGATCATGGTCTACCTGTCGGGCGGACTTTCGCATCACGACTCATTCGATATGAAGCCCGATGCGCCCGCCGAGGTGCGTGGTGATTTTAAGCCGATTGCAACGTGTGTACCGGGCATCGAGGTTTGCGAGTTGCTGCCGAAGACGGCAGCCCAACTCGACAAGTTTGCCGTCATCCGGTCGATCGTGGGACTGCGCGACGAGCATTCGAGTTATCAGACGCTCAGCGGCTACTTGATGAATGACGCTCAACGCGACGGGCGGCCGCACATCGGATCGGCGATCGCGCGGCTCAACGGTTCGATCGACGGCACAGTGCCGCCTTTCGTCGACCTCTTCCCCACGATGCAGCATCGCCCTTACAACAGCCCGGGACCGGGCATGCTCGGCCACACCTTCGCCGGTGTGAGGGCCGACGGCGAAGACGTGGCGAACATGAAACCGCGCTCGATCACGGTCGACCAACTCTCGGGCCGACGCCGGTTGCTCGACAGCTTCGATCGTTGGCGGGCCGCGGTCGACCGTCTGGACACGGCACCGATGGAGACCGCCTACCGGCGCGCCTTCGATGTGCTCACATCGAGCAAACTGGTCGAGGCGATGGACCTCGAGCGCGAAGATGTCGCGGTGCGCGATCGTTATGGACGCGGCTCGTCCAAGCACCAGGGTGACGGCGCGCCTTTGTGGAACGATCAGCTCCTCATGGCCCGGCGACTCGTGGAAGCGGGCGTGCGCTGCGTGACCGTAGCCTATGGCTTTTGGGACACGCACGGCGGCAATTTCTCGCACTTGCGGCAGAACCTGCCGCAGTTCGATCAGGGCATTTCGGCATTGGCCGAAGACCTCCACCAGCGTGGCCTCGACCGCGACGTAACGTTGCTCGTGTGGGGCGAGTTTGGTCGCACGCCCAAGATCAATAAGCAGGCCGGTCGCGACCATTGGCCGGCCGTCAACGGCGCGCTCTTCGCCGGCGGCGGAATGCGCACGGGACAGGTCATCGGCTCCACCGATAAACTCGGCGCCTATGCGGCCCGCCGGCCCGTTCACTTCCATGACGTGTTGGCCTCGACCTATCGCGCCTTGGGCATCGATCCGCACACATTCATCAAAGACAAGACGGATCGCCCGGTGCCGCTCCTCCCTTCGACAGCGCAGCCGATCGCCGAGTTGTTCTGAGCATCGCTGCGGCGGGCTTTTCGCGGGGTGGGTTTGACTCGGATGCGAAGACGGAGTGATGCGCGCCGTGAAAGACGCCGCGTTCCATTCGCGGCCTTCTGCTCGACGGCGACTTCTTTACACGGGCGGGCAACCTCGCTATGCTCGCACGCTGAGAGTGAGCTAGGGATTTGGCCATTCTTAATCCTTCGCACAAGGAGCATGTCATGGACGGCGGGTTGCGTGCGGCAATGACGGCGGGCGTGTTCGTCGAATATCACGATGAGCTCGGCAATACCGTCGGGCAGACCGTTTTCACCGGTTGGCAAGGGCGGCCCGTGCCGAACATCGGCGACACCGTCTGCTGTGCCGTGCAATTGACGGCCACCGGCCGGCGGCGCAAGTTGCTCGGCCGGGTCACGCGGCGGCACTTCGAACTCCAGCATGAAGATGACGGGCAATCGTGCGTCTGGGTGCGGCTGGTGATGGAACTGGTTGCCCCACCGGTCGCCCCCTCCAGGCCTCAACCGCGGATTCGATTCTCGTCGAATTGACACCGGCGTAGCGAACGCGCGTTCGTGGTGGGTCACTCAGCGGCAGATCCGGGTGTCGCGATCATCCGCCAGCAACGGTGAATGCGGCGGTTGCGAAAATCCTCGGGAACGGTCTGCCGGCTGATTTCACGCCAGGTCATGCCGGCCAAAGCCGCCTCGTCGAGTTTGAAACGGCGCGAGTTCGTAGAAAAGTAGATGACGCCGCCGGGCGACATCAACGCCGCGACTCGGTTGAGCAGGTCGACGTGGTCGCGCTGCACGTCCCACACATAGTCCGTCTTCTTACTGTTCGAAAAAGTAGGCGGATCGACGACGGCCAGATCGTAGGCCGCGCCGGGCCGGTGAAAATTGAGAAAACCGACGGCATCGTCGCGGATAAAGCGATGCGTCGGCCCTGCCAGGTTATTCAACCGTAGATTGTCTTCGGCCCATTCCAGGTAGGTGTTCGACAGGTCGACGGTCGTCGTCGCCTTAGCACCTCCGGCGGCCGCGTAGACCGTGAACGAGCCCGTATAACCGAACAGGTTCAAAAACCGCTTACCGGCCGCCACATCGCGCACCAGCGAGCGTGTAATGCGGTGGTCCAGGAACAGACCGGTATCGAGATAGTCAGAAAGATTGACGCGGAATTTTAGACCGCCCTCGTGGACGACTTCGGTTCGGCCTTGCTCAGCAAATCGTTCGTATTGATTGAGACCGCGTTGCCGTTCGCGGCGCTTCAAGAAGACGTTGACCTTGGACACATCGAGTGCCTCGGCCGACGTCTTCGCCATGAGGTCGAGCCAGTCGGCATGTTCGGCCGGTGAGCGGTCGTGCGGCCGCTCATACTCGGCCAGATGTAGGCATTCCTCGTAGCGGTCGACCACCAGCGGAATTTCCGGCACGTCGCGATCGTAGAGCCGGTAGCAGGAGATGCCCCGCTTGGTCGGCCAGCGCCGCAGATGTCTGGCGCGAGCGGCCAAACGACGCGCGAACAACTCGGCCTGCTCGTGCGCCTTCGCCGTCAATCCGCCGAACGCCGGCGTGCGCGAGGACGAGGGGGCATGGCGTGGAAGGGCTGTCGGAAGAACGGCAGAGGGAGCGCACAGTTGTGTCGCCGGAGCAGAAGCCGCGGCAACGTGCAAGTCGGATTGGTCCACCTTCGCTACGACAACTTCCCGTTCCGGGAGTTCTTCCTCGGCAATTTCCGTTTGTTCCGCCTGCGCGGTTCCCGGCGCCCTCTTCTCCGGCTTGGGTCCGTAAAACTGGTAATACGTGCATTCGATCCGTCCGTTATAGAGCTTGCGCCGGCGATCGGCGGGACGGCCGACGAGGTTCTCGAAATCAGCAAACGAGGTCAGGATGTAGTGAGACCAGGTCTTCAAACGTCGCAGCACGAGCGGTATCGACTCGTAGAGGGGCGTCAACTCCTCCGTGTCGCCCATGCGTTCGCCGTAAGGCGGGTTGCAGATCACGCAGCCATATTCCTTCTTGCTGGTCAGATTGCCAAAATCCCGCTGCTGGAAATGAATCTCTTCCGCCACGCCGGCCTGCACCGCATGGTATCTCGCCAGGCTGAGCACCTGCTCATCCAGATCGGTACCGATGATCTTTATGGGCAACGCCGGCCGGCTCGCCCCGCGTGCTTCGGCGCGGGCCTCGGCCCACAGGCGATCGCCGATGCGAGGGAAGAGTTCGGCAGCGAACGTGCGGTTGAGTCCCGGAGCCAAATTACGGCCGATCAGCGCGGCTTCGATCGCAATCGTACCCGACCCGCAGAACGGGTCGATGAGCGGCCGGTCCGGTTTCCAAAAACTGAGCAGCACCAGCGCCGCCGCAAGTGTTTCCTTGAGCTGCGCCTCGGCTGTCAGCCGCCGGTAGCCGCGCTTGTGCAGGCCCGGTCCACTCGTGTCGAGCGTGAGCGTGGCCCGGTCGTCGAGCAAGGCCACTTCGACGGTGTAGGACACCCCGGTTTCCGGCAATTCATCCGTTCGGTGGGCCTTCCTAAGTTTTTCGACGATCGCCTTCTTCACGATTTTTTGACAGGCCGGAACGCTGGAAAGCTGCGACTTGACCGATCGGCCATTGACCGGGAAGGCGGCATCGCGATCGATCCATGCCTCCCAAGGCAGATCGAACGTACGATCGAAGAGCTGGCCGAAGTCGGTCGCGTCAAACGAGCCGATTTCGATGAGCACGCGGTCGGCCGTGCGCAGCCAGAGGTTCGCGCGACAGATGGCCAGTTCGTCTCCGGCGAAGGCAATGCGGCCGGTCTGGCGAATCCGGGCGTCGTAGCCGAGATTCTTCAATTCACGGGCTACCACGGCTTCGACGCCGACGGCCGAAGTGGCGATGAGTTGTAGGTCGGACATGGGGTAGGAGCGGAGGGTCGGTCGTAGCCAGCTAGGCATGGAAGTGTGGGCGGCGGCGCTGACTTCCATTCTATCGAAATCGACTACTGGCTCGGAATGCCCGCAGCGGAAATGGCCTCGGAAGGTCGCCCATCCGCCGGCGTGGATTCGAGACTCTTGCTTAGCGAGACGGCTTCTAGAATCTCCCGTTGACCGTTGCTATGAAGTATACTCAGCGTTCCACTTCCCATGCTGAATGTCCAGCCAAAGCGATATGGGTCAAACGCAGGGCGAAGACGCGGCGATCCTGGGCGGTGCCATTACCTCGCTAGTGGCCTCCGGCTTGCCGATCGAGCAAGGTTTGCGAGCTGCTGCGCGCGAACTGCCGCCCGGGCGGACTGCGAAGGCACTCGCGACGGTTGCCGACAAGATCGAGCGGGGCGAAAAGCTCGAAGTCGCCTTGGCCGACGATACGATGCCGGGGCACCTCCGCGCGTTGGTGGTAGGAGGTTTGCGCACGGCGTCGTTGGGCCGTGTGCTCGAGGAATTCGTGGCCGCCGAGCGCCATGCCGACGACGTCCATCGCCGGCTCATGCTGGCGATCAGTTATCCGGCCTTCCTGCTGCTTCTGATGTCCGGCGTCTTCGCTTTTTTTTGTTTCGGCGTCGTGCCCGGTTTTGTCCAGCTCTATGATGACATCGACGCCGATTTACCGGCAGCGACGATGGCGCTGGCTCAGTTATCTCGCAATGGGCCGTGGATGGTAATCGGCAATCTCGCTGTCCTGGCGGCAGGTTGGCTGTTCCTAGCGCTGACGATGAAACTGCCCGAATTGCGAACGATCCTCGTGGCCGTGCCCTTGCTGGGACCGGTCGTCCGTTGGGCAGGTCTGACCCGGTTCTTGCGATTGCTCGCGCTGCTCCTCGACACGGAACTGCCATTGCCCCAAGCCCTCGAATTGGCCGGTCGCGGCTGCCAGGACTCGATGCTGGATTACGCCTCGCGCAAGGCGGCGGCGAGCGTGCGCGCCGGCGCCACTCTCAGCGACGCGCTTGCGGCGCGGCGGCAGTTTCCCCGTAGCCTGGGGCCGATCGTGCATTGGGGAGAACGAGCGGCGGCGCAGGACGGGTCCACCACGGCACTGTCCGACGCCCTGCGCATCACGGCCGAGATGTTCGACTGTCGCTTGGAGGCGCAGCTCGCCTTGTTGCGAGCAGTCGTTCCGCCCTTGGCGTTCGTGTTCGTGTTGTGGGGCTCGATGTTTATCGTTTCGGCGACCTTGCTTCCGATGATCTCCTTGATCGAGAGATTGACATGAGCAGCTCGCTGATCTCGGCCCAAAGTTTTCCCGGCCTGGTGCTGTTGGGTATCGCCATCTTAGCGTCGTTGAACCTGTTCTATCGCGACCGGCCGGAAGGCGAAGACCCGCTCCATCTGGCGATGACCGTGATCGGCCGGGTGATGATACTCACGGCCTTCCTGGAAGCCTCCCTGGTGTTTTTCAACATCTTCGCCATCCCGTTGTGGATCCTGCTGGCGTGCGTGCTGGTCTACGTCACCTTCCGCTACTGGATGCGTCGGCGGGTGGCCCTGTTGGCCGTCATGGCGGCCGCCGCGCGCCATTGGATGCCCTTGGCGCCGGCCGTCGAATCCGTTTCGCAGGAATGGCGCGGCTGGTTTGGCCGTCGCTGTCGCAGGCTGGCAGAGATGCTCTATGCGGGCATGCCGCTCGGCGAGGTATTGAGCAACGCTGGTTCGCTGCTGCCTCGTCGCGCGCTGGCGATCGTGGAGGTGGGAGTCCGCACCGGAAACTTGAGCGGCGCTTTCGCCGAAGCCGCCCGCCAGCCTGCTTCGGCGCCTGCGATGATGCGCGTCTGGGCCGGGTTTTGGTACCTGAGCATGCTCGCCCTTAACGGCTGCGCCATCCTGATATTCGTTGCGATCAAAATCGTACCGGCGTTTATCAAGATCTTCGATGATTTCAATGCCGACCTGCCGGGCCCGACGCTGGCGCTCATTCAGTCGTGCAATTGGTTCGTCGAGTACGGACCGGCACCCTTGGCCCTTGCACTGTTTGTGACGGCAAGTTGGGCTGTGCTCTGGAGAGTCAGCGTGATCACGTGGCTGCCGCCGCCTTTCAACATGATCGCGCGTCGCCGAGAGACAGTAGTCGTGTTGCGATCGCTGGCCCTGGCCACCGAGAGCAGCCGACCGCTGGAACTGGCGCTGTCGGCTCTGGCTGAACACTATCCCTCCAGAGCCCTACGCGCACGACTGAGACGGACTTTGGCTCAGATGGCATCGGGACAGCCCTGGTACGAGAGCTTGGCCGATCAGGGCCTGCTCCGCAGCAGCGAGCAAGCACTAGTATCGAGCGCCGAACGGGCAGGCAATCTCGCTTGGGCGCTGCGTGAAGTGGCCGACGGCATCGAACGTCGCACAGCTTTGCGGGCGCAGCGCTGGCTGGAGTTGGTCATACCGGTCTGTATCCTATTTGCTGGGGGCATCGTGATGTTCATCGTCGTAAGCCTATTCGTTCCTCTAGTCAGTCTGATTGAGAAACTGGTATGAAGCGCTCGCGGGCGGGGTTTACGATGATCGAGTGCTGCGCCGCCGTGGCGATCCTCACGGCGACGCTAACGCTCGTCGTCGCGTTGTTAACGAGCCTGGCCAGGCAACGGCAGGCCGTGAGGGAGCACGCACAAGCCGTCCTCGCCGCCGACAATCTGATGGAGCGGGTGACGAGCGAACCCTACGACAACATCAGCACCGAACGGGGTGACGAGTTGGGACGGGCGGCCGACCTCGAAAACCTGTTGCCCGGCGGCACAGCGAAAGTCGACGTTGCGCCTGAGGCCGGCTCTCCGTCCGGCAAGCGGGTCGTGGTCGCGGTCACCTGGAGAAGGTCTGCCACCGGGCCTTTGTCGAGGCACCAGGTAGCCACCATTGTCTATCGTGCGGGGGCAGAGCCATGATGAAGGCGAATCGCGCCGGCTATGCCCTGGTCGAACTGCTGGTCGTCATTTCGATCAACGCCGTGCTGATGGCCGTGGCGGTGGCCGTCCTCGGCACAATGCTGGGGAGCGAACGCCAAGGCCAGCGTCACTACGAGCGCACAACCACTTTGATGAGGATGACGGACCAGTTTCGCGAGGACGTTGCCACGGCGCGCGAGGCAACGGTGGTCGCCGTCGAATCGGTCGATACTTTGCGATTGCAGGGGCCGGGCGACCGGACGATCGAATTCCGGCGCGACGGCGAACGACTTCGCCGCTTCGAATACCAAGGTTTATCGATTGTGCGGCGCGAGGCCTATACGCTGCGCGACCTGTACGGTGCGGAGTTCGCAGTCGCCGAGACGAAAGTGATCACACTTCGCTTATCGTTCGGCGACGACGCGCGTGGCATCGATCAGTCATGGCCTGTTGAGGCGCGGCTGGCCAAAGAGTGGCGATTTGCCGCGACCGAGCCGATCGAGACGGAGAACACGCCATGATGCCAAAGAAGCTGCTGTTGCCGGGAGTCGCTGGTTCTCATCGGCCGCTTCGTCGGCCCTCTCGTGCGACGCTGCCGCATCGTCGCGGAGTAGTCCTGATCATGGCATTGGTCTGCCTAGTGCTGGTGACCGTCTTGGGAGGAACACTTCTCCGCTGGGCCGCCATGGAGCACAAATTCCTTCGCGCGAAAGAGGATGAAAGCCAGGCCCGCTGGTTGGCAGAGGCGTCGCTCGAGCGCGCCGCGGCGCGATTGACCGACGACGCCGACTACCGTGGTGAGACTTGGGACATCGCCGCATCGGAGCTTCCCTTGCCGCAACCGGCTCGCGTCCGCCTCGTTGTCAAGTCGCTCGATGGACCGGACCGTCGACGGTCGATCGAGGTCGACGTCGAATATCCGTTCGAGTCGGTCACGCCGGCCCGCGTACACAAGGAAGTCGTGTTTGCTTTGCCGTCGAGAGCAACGCCATGAAATGTCGAATTCCATTTCGCGGCTCCGATTCCTCGTCGTTTCGTCACTCTCTCCCTTCACACCGCTCCTCTATGTCATCAATCCCACATCGTAGACAGCGTCACACTTCCGGATTCACGCTTGTCGAACTCCTGGTGGTGATCGCGATCATTGGTATCCTGGTGGCCCTGCTGCTTCCGGCAGTTCAAGCCGCGCGAGAGGCCGCGCGCCGTACCCAGTGCAACAACAATCTGGGGCAGATCGCCCTCGGAATAGCCAGCTACGAATCGAGCTTCAAGTCGCTCCCTCCCGGCGTGCTCGACTCCGCCGGTCCGATCAGGAGCACGGCGCAGGGTAACCACATCGGTTGGCTGGCGCATATCCTGCCGCAGGTGGAACAACCCAACGCCTACAAATTGATCGACTTCTCGGCCGGCGCTTATGCGCCCGCCAACGCCTCGCTCCGCAACTGGGGAGCGCGGGTGTTTATCTGCCCGTCGGACCCGAACACAGGTTTCGGGACCACGCCCGGCACGAGCAACTACGCGGGCTGTCACCATGACATCGAAGGCCCCATCGATGCGGACAATCACGGCGTGCTGTTCTTGAACAGCCATGTGCAAATGGCCCACATCACCGATGGCGCCTCACAGACCATCCTCCTGGGCGAGAAGCTGATTTCGCCGAACGATTTGGGCTGGCTGTCGGGCACGCGGGCCACGCTGCGCAACACGGGCAGCCCCATCAATTTCAGCAGCCTCGGCGGGGTGTTGAGGCAAATAGGCGAAAATCCAGAGTCGTTGCGGCCCTTGCCCGGAAGCGTGCCACCGGCGCCGCCCGACCCGACACTCGTGGTAGGTGGATTTGAAAGCTATCATCCGGGCGGAGCGCAGGCGGTCTTTGTAGACGGCTCCGTGCACTTCCTCTCGGAACCGACCAGTGCCGCGGTGCTTTCCCAACTTGGTCATCGTTCGGACGGTAAGTTGCTGGACGATCGGGGGATTTGACGACAACGGGCTACGCGACGGCACAACGACCCATGTTCGTCCAATCGCTAGTGTACCTCTCCTACCATCCCTGTCGGATCGGCACCGTGACACGGCGCACCGCCTTCACTCTCGTCGAATTGCTGTTCGTGATCGCGATCATTGGCATCCTGGTCGCACTCTTGTTACCCGGTGTTCAGGCGGCGCGCGAGTCGGCGCGACGTCACTCGTGCCTCAACCATCTCGAGCAGATCATCCTCGCCACACAGAATTACGCTGCGGCGCATGGCGTGCTTCCGCCAGGTAGCATCGACACCGCGGGGCCGATCCGCAGCCGTCCCGTGGGCTATCACATGGGCTGGATGGTTCAGATCCTCCCCTTCGTCGAGCAAGAGAACGTGTTCAATCGGATTGATTTTTCGGGCAGCGGTGCTTACGACGTCGTGAATGCAGATATGCGTGAACTCCCCTTGGAATTGTTGCGCTGCCCGTCGAGCTGGCCGAGTGTTCGGCCGAGGAGTGCCGCCGCTTGCGGCTACGCCGGTTGCCACCACGATGTCGAAGCGCCGATCGACGTCGACAATCATGGAGTGTTGTTTCTCAATAGCTCGGTGACATGGAAAGACGTGAGCGACGGACGGGCACAGACGATCTTCTTCGGAGAAAAACGGACCGATGCCTTCGAGCTCGGTTGGATTTCCGGAACGCGATCGACCTTGCGGAATACTGGCACGCCGATCAATCGCACTTCGACCGCGGGCGGACCTCTCTCGGCCTTTGTCGATATGGGGGTGATCGGCGGACCGGCGGCCAAGCCGACACAGGTTCCAACGAATGTCGACTTGCCCCGTCCGATGTGGCAGTTTCGAGGAGATGAACAGGTCGCAGACGGCGTCGAACACGAATACCAGCCGCCGACCCTTCCCGGCGGAACAGCAGCCGTGCTCGTGGTAGGAGGATTCGAGAGTCGACACCCGCGGGGCACGCAGTTCGCTTTCGGCGATGGTTCCGCGCGGTATGTGAATGAAGATATCGATCTGGTAACGTACCAGCGGTTGGGACACCGCGCCGATGGAAGTTTGCTCGATGACCGCTTCTGAACCGACACCCGATACCGCGCGTCCCCCGCCAGACTACCAATCCTTTCTCGATGCTCGGGCCTCGGCTGAGCGGCTACACACGCCAGGTGGGTTTTCGCTCGGTTCGTTATTTCTACTCGTGACGGCTGCCGGAGCGATCGCGCTCTTGGCCCGCAACATCGTCGAAACCAAGGTCGAAGTCGGCCTCATCACCCTTCATGCCGTTATCGGAGGTTTCGCCGGCGGCATTGCCGGTGCGATCATCGGCGCCGGTTACCCGCGATTGATGGCCGGCCTGGCCTTGGGCTGGTTCGTCGGTACCGTGACTGGCAGCGTCTGTGCCGCCACGGCCGCCTCGGGGAACAGCCCTTGGTTCTTCTGCGTCGGCGCCGTCTCGCTGCTCGCGCTCGGTGCTGCCTCTCGCTGGCGGCATCGGGAGTAACTCTTTTGAAAATCCTTGCGGCACAAATGAAGCTACGCACATGCGCAGGCGCGTTAACGGCCCCTCTTCGGTCACAACTCGTTCGGGCCTGCGTTATGTGCAGCCTCCTCACCGGGCTGTATGCACCGATCGGCGCGGACGAGCCGTGCCTCGTTCGCGTTGTCGGCACGGAAGACGCGGGTGAATGGAACGCCCGCTTTGCCGGAAACGCAGGCTGGATCGGCGGCGACGGCGTCTATTCGACGAAGTTAGATGCAGATCGCGTACTATTTCTGTTCGGTGATACGCTCATCGGCAAGGTGAATGGCGGCCGTCGTGCGGGGGCCGCCATGATCAACAACACCGTTGGCATCCTGCCGCTGAATCCACCGGATGCCCCGATCCGTTTCGTGAATCGAAGCACCGACGAGGGCCGCCCCGCGGCCATTTTCAATCCCGGCGAGGTCGGAGGGTGGTTCTGGCCGCAGGCCGCCATCGCACAGCAAGGCCGGTTGATCGTCTTCCTGGCCCACATCGAGAAGACCGACCAGCCGGGTGCGTTCGGTTTCAAGCAGGTCGGCCAATGGCTGGCCGTGATCGACAATCCTCTCGACGATCCCGAGAAGTGGAACATCCGGCAGCAACCTATCCCTTTCGCCGATTTTCACGATACACGACAGCGTGTCTGGGGTACCGCGGTCTTGGTCGAAGACGAATTCGCCTACATCTTCGGCATCGAGGACCATCGCTGGGCCGGCGCCAAGGAACTGATCGTCGCCCGTGCGCCCATCGGGCAATTGTTCGGCTTCGACGCGTGGCGTTTTTTCGGCGGTGCAGATTGGCTCGAACAGCCGTCGCCTGCCGGTCTCGCCCGCGGTCTGGCCAACGAATTCTCCGTCAGCCGCCTGTCAGAGGGCCAAGGATATATCTTGGTGTATACCGAGAATGGGCTGAGCGATCGCATCTTGGGTCGAACGGCCACCGCACCGTGGGGACCCTGGTCCGATCCGATCGTGCTCTACACCTGCCCCGAGATGGCGGGTGACAAGGGCGTGTTTTCCTATGCGGCCAAGGCCCATCCGTGGGCGGACGAAGCAGGCCAACTGTTGGTCAGCTACTGCGTGAACTCTTGGCAGTTTGCCCGACTGTTCGAGGACAACGACATCTACCGACCTCGCTTCGTGCGAGTAAAGTTGGCAGCGGTCAAATAGCTAAGGCGGCTGACAAAACCGGGAAGCCGGAGCGCCGTGGGCGAAAAATCGGGCGTGAAACGCCGATTTTGTGGAGCGCGATCCGGTTTTGTCGGTTCCTCTAGAGTTCCCTCCCCGCAGTTCTACTTGTCGACCCACTCGACCGGTTGCGGTTGGATCGCATCGGCCGGGCGAGTGCCGACATCGTTTCGGCCGCTGCCCGCCAAACGGCTGATCGCCTCCACGGTCATGTCGTGGTCGCAGACGAGCTGACAACTCAGCCGCACGCCGCTCAAGCCACGCGCCGCCAGAACGCTCTTTTCGGCTGCCGTCATCTTTTCCGGCTCGCCGGCAATGAATCGCACTCGGCAGGTCGTGCAACGGGCGTTGCCGCCGCAGGCGTGAAGCTGGTCGATGCCTGCCTCATCGCTCAAGGCCAGTACCAACCGCTTGCCCGCGGGCACTTCAAACTCACCGACGCCTTCCACGGTCAACTTGGGCATCTCTCTACCTTTTCTTCATTGTGTTAATAACTCGGGTCATCCCACCCGGGCAGATCGAGTCCTTGCCTGTCGGCAAGCGGCGCGTGCGCGACGTTCTCGCCCTGCATGTGCGGACCGAGATAGGGGACGTGTTCGCCGGGCGAGCGGCCGATCCACTCGGCCTGGTGGATCTCACCCAGATATCGACCATCGCCGGTATAGGCGACGGCGCCGGCCAAGAAACCAAGCCAGCGCCCGCCCCGATCGTAAAGCGCATCATTGGAGTACCACCCGGCAAACTTGCCCGAGCGTACCTTCCAAACAGGAGTCATGTGCATCTCCTTTTCGTTCGCTTCACGGAACCGGCGAGGTGAGCCGCTTGATGATCTCGGCGCGGAGCTGTTTCTCACCGTCGGTTTGCGGCGGCCGCCCCATCGCCAGGTGATTGAAATCGAAGGAGAGCGTGTCGTCAACACCGTCGAGTTGGCCGCGTTTGACGGCGACCACGCCGTCTCCCTTGCCATGGATCAGTTCGTCGGGGTCGTCGAAGACACGGTCGATCTTGGGGCCCAGGAACCGGATGAATCGAAAACGCTGTTTGGCCTCGGCCACGTGCTGGCGAAGTTCGTCGACGGCATGGGTGCTAAGCTGCGCACCGGTGCCCAAGAACAACGCATAATGCACGCGCGGATTTCGCGCGCGCGAGTTCAACCGTTGGATGAACGGTGAATCCGGCCGCAAATCGTCGGAGGCCGCGCACAGCCCGTCCTCTACCACGTCGTAGAACCGTTGCGAGGCACCGCGCGCCTTGGGGTCGTCGAGAAACTGCCAGATTTGCAGGGCGAAACCGCAGTAGGCCAACACAGAACCATGGTTCGGCGCAGCCACCATCACCAACTGCCCGACATTGCCGGGGTCGAGGGCCGCATCCTCCAGCACCCGCCGCGCAACGAGGCCGCCCATCGATAGGGTCACTAGCCGCAGGCGCACCTCGGGCTGGTTGCGCTTCAGTCGCTTGAGCTCACGCGAGAGGAGTTGGGCAGAATCGTCGAGCAGCTCGTCGCCCGGGTAGGCAAATTCACCGACCTGAAGCCCGGCCTGCCGCAGGTCCGCGGAGAGTGAAACATGGTACTCGGGCGTCGACCCCAGCCCGTGCAGAACGACAACCCTTTCCGGCCCCTTATCGTCGGCGGGAGGAAAAGAGAGTCCGTATCTGTTCTCGCCCTGTTCACCGAGGTTTTTGTCGCCCATTTTCCGGTCGACGACGGCCAACCGCAGCATCTGCTCGAAACGGCGGCGCGATGCGAGCATGGCACGACGATCGAGCGTTACTTGCAGTCTCGGCTCCCCTCCGTTCGCGGCCGGCGGAAGGACGGCGAATTGAAGACCATTCGGCTCGACGAGTGCATTCATCAGTCCCAGCAGCAACCGCGTCGAACGGCGGTTGAGGTCGAACGACGCGTGGCGCGGCACGTCGGCCAGGGCGTCGTCGTCATATCCCTTGGCCTTGGCCAGCGCGGCCATGAGATCGGCCCAGGCGACTTCTCCGTCGCGGGCGACGATCACCACCCGGGTCTGTAGGGTATCCGGATCCTGTTCAACGGTGGTCCGCGGCGATTCATCGGGGGCGGGCTCATCGGCCGCCATCAGCCCACTTTGGCCCGACAGCATTCCGATCAGTACGACGATCGCGACCCAATGCCAAGTTGTCTGCGTCCAGACCGTCGGTTGTGTGGCGCGCATGTCGATCGGCACTCCTCCGGTGAAACAGTCGCCCCCATCGATTATGAGGTTTTCCGGGAACTTGGCTACAGCGTGGACCGGCCTTTGCTCCGCCACGGCGGCGAGGTAAACCGCCGGGAATCAGGAACCGGACTCGAGCGTCACCCAGGTCCCTTCTCGACTCGATGCCAGCACACCTTCGGTCCAATCGTACATCGGCAGGGCGATCTCGGGCCCCGAGACAATCGGCTTGCCATCCACCAAGGCATCGACGAAGGCGGCGTCGGGCGAGTTTTCAGGTGCCAGATCGAATATCTGTTCAACCAGGTTCTGCTTGGCGCGAAACACCTTTTCGTTACGCAACAACAGGTCGCCGTCATGGCAGTGCACGTGGATATCTTCGCGCCAATGATTGGCGTCACCGACGAAATGTGCCGACAAACCCGTACCGTCGGTCAGCCGAGCTATGACTTGCGTCACGATCTCCACCTGGCTGCCACGGCGTTCGCTCACCGCCAGTACCTTGGCCGGCCGCTGTCCCGTGAGGAAGTTGACGATGTCGATCTGGTGGCTGCCGGCGTCGCCGAAGTAGCCGGCACCCACGCGGGGATCGTCGCGCCACGTACCGTGGATCGTCTGTTGCCAACGTTCGCAGACATAGACGTGGACCTGTTTGAGCGGGCCATACCACGCGGCATTCTCCGTCAACTCGCGGCGCGCCGTGACATAAGGTGCTCGATAGCGCCGCTGGTAGCCGACCATCAACAACCGCCCACGCCGGCGACTCTGCTCGATCAGGTCGACGATCTGCTGGCGGCGATCAGCCAGCGGCTTCTCGCAGAGCACATCGAGCCCGGCGTCGAACGCCCGGCAACACTGTTCGTAATGGGCAGTTGTCGGCGAACAAATGACGGCCGCTTGCAAACCGTGTGCAGAGAATGCCCGCACAGCATCGGTCTCGATCGCCGCCTGCGGAAAGTACTCATCGCGCAGGCGCACCGCGGTTTCCGGCGAGGGATCGCAGCATACCGCCAGTTCGACGCGATGATCGGCGCGCAAACGCTCCGCGTGAGTGCGTCCTACGACTCCGCAACCGATCAGGCCGATTCTCAGTCTCGCCTCACATCCTGCCTTACTTGGCATCCAGATTCTGGGCCAATTCGGCGTCGTTCACATCACATTCGACGCCGCTCTCTGGGACATCGAGCTTGGCCACCCAAAACAACGCGTTGAGCACCAACTTGCGGAAGTCGCCGTTGCCCCAGTTCCGATGAAAATGGCCACCGGTGAAGCCGAATCCGCGACCGCCGTCGGCCCGCTCGGTCGTCCAGGCCACGATTTCGGGCCGGCCGGGAAACTGCTTCGAGGCTTCGTTCCCGCGCGCCGAGTCGGGAGGCGTTGCCACCAGAATCGGAGTCACTGCTCCTTCGCGGAAGCGGATGTTGAAGTACCACTCGTCGTTGATCTTGAACGGCTGCACACCGCGCGTGACAGCATGTTTGGGAAGCTCCTTGAAGTCGGCATCCCAGTGCGGATTGATCGAAAAGCCCGTCTCGTAGTAGCCGCCGATCCAGGCCAGCAATTCCGGTCCGCCCCGCTCCTTCGGCACCTCCACGGCGTAATGAGCGCAGGCCAGGCCGACTCCCTGGTGCATCAATTCGGCCATGCGACGGAGATGGTCGGGCTGAATCAACGGATGGCCGCCACCGCCGTCCATATACAGCAGCACGGCATCGGCGTTGTCGAAGGCGGTCGGATCGGTGGGCCAGCCGTTATGATACTCGCCCGGCACGACGTGCTTCGCCAACTTATCGAGGCAGTGACGCAAGACCGTCACGCCGGCGTTGAACTCGTGTTCGCCCTTACCGTGGCTCGGCCGGCCGGCCACGAGCACGATCTTCTTGCGGTCGCCGGCGAGCTTGAGCCGCTTCAAGCGGACATTCTTGAATTGCACGGTCATCGGCGGACCGGCGTGCAACTGCAACGCCAGAATACCGGTCATTTTTTGCCGCTCGGCGTCGTTGTCGGTAATCTCGACCGTCTGCTTACCGTTGATGAAATGTTGCAAAACATTGCCGCGGGCCACGATGGTGTAATCGTTCCAGTCCTCCTTCTTGATCGCCTTCTGCAACTCCGCCGGATCGCCGACGGTGCCGGTCTTCTGCGGTTTGTGGTCTTCGCCGATCGTCGTCTTATCGCCACGCAGCGCCAGGATCCCTCGGCCGCGTTCTTCGTACAGAATGCCCGAGTATGTGTCACCGGCTTCGAAGTCGCCCTGGTAGCCCCCTACGACGTGGTTGCCCAGGTCGGCGCTGCGATACTGAATGCCCGAGTTCCCGCCCACGATCCGGTACGACAGCCGCAGTTCGAAATCGTCGACCTCGCCTTGCCGCCAGATGATGAACGTGTTGCCATTCGTCGGATTCTCGGCGGTGGTCTGGCCCGTGATGGCACCGTCTCGGACCGACCAGAACTTGGAGTCGCCGTCCCACCCGTCGAGATTCTCGCCGTTGAAGATCGGTTTGAAGCCGGCTTCGTCGTCGGCTGCCGCACTATCCGCAATGGCGGTCGCAATCAGGACGATCGAGGCCAGAATCAAATATCGAACGAGGCGGGATGTGCGATGTTTCATGGGGTGAGCCGTTTCTCGGGAGTGGATCAGCACGGAGTGAATCGAACGGGATGTTCGCCTATCTTGGCTAGAAGGCAGGGGAATTGCAATCAATCGACGTAAAAGAACTCGTTCGCCGTGAGCACCACGCGGGCGAAGCTGGCCCAGGCCTCGGCTTCACGCCGTTCGCCCGGCGAGTTCGCCTCGGCCAGCCCCTGAACGTACCGCTCGACGTAGACGATCGCCCGATCGATTTCAGCGACCTGGGCATGTCGCCCATAAGCCAGGCGGTACGCCAGTTCGATCCGCCCGCGCGGGTCGCGCGTGGCCGTCAGCAGTCGTTCGGCCAAGCGTGCAGCCTGTTCGGCAACAAACGGGTCGTTCATCAACCAGAGCGCCTGCAAGGGTACGGTGGCACTCGTCCGCACGTCGGTCGACGTATTGGTATCGGGGCCGTCGAACAAGGCCAGATACGGGTGCCGCTGGATCCTTTGCGTCATCAGATAAACGCTGCGGTTGCGCGAAGGATAGACGGCCTTGAACGGCTGATGCTGCGTCCAGTTCCACTCGCGGATGGGTGGAAACGGTTGTGTACCTGGCCGCGCCAGGTCGAGCGTGCCCGCCACGGATAACATGGCATCGCGGATGGCCTCGGCTTCCAAGCGGCGGCGGTCGTGCCGAGCGTACCAGCGGTTGGCCGGATCATTGGCCGCCACGGCAGGATTATCGGAAACCGCCAATTGCCAGGCGCGCGAGAGGAGAATCAAGCGGTGTAATCCCTTGATCGACCAGCCGCCTTCGACAAACCTCGCCGTCAGCCAATCGAGCAATTCGGGGTGCGACGGCGGCTCACCGCGCAATCCGAAGTTCGACGGCGTCGACACGAGCCCTTTGCCAAAATGGTGCTGCCAGACACGGTTGACCATGACGCGTGCGGTCAGCGGATGGTCAGGACGTGTGAGCCACTCCGCGAGTTGCCGCCTCCCACTCGCTCCCGCCGGGATATCTGAGAACCCGCTCGAGTTCGGTGACGAACCTCTGCTCAAGAAGGCCGGCGCGGCGCGAAGAACGACGTCGCCCAGGTCGGCCGGTTCGCCGCTCCGCTGCACGCGCGTTTCCACCACAGGTCCTTCCGAGACGGCATAGGCTCCGGGCACATCGGGCGGCAATCCCGGCCGGCGCAGGTTCCGCAATTCCACTCGCAGCGGAGCCAGCTTCGCCTGAAGTTCACCATCGACTCTGGCTCGTTCCTTTTCGAGTACAGCCAGTTCGTCGGCCAATGCGGTCTGATTGTCACCGGCCGCAGCAAGCTGTTCCTTTTTTGCCTTGACCTGCTGATCGAGCTCTGCGATGCGTAGGGCCGCGGGGTCTTCCTTCGCCAAGCGATCGAGCTGCGCCGTACGGTCGGCTATCTCGCGCTCCCACGTCGCGATCGGCGCGGCCGCGCGGTGCGGCGGAACGAGCGGCACGAAATTCTGCCGAAAGAAGCCCTTCGACTGAAACTCTTCGGCGCCGGCCCAGGGGAACTTCGTCGAGGCGAAGATGCCGTAGAGCCCGTAATAGTCTTCCGTCGTGACGGGATCGAATTTGTGGTCGTGACAACGAGCACAACGTAGCGTCAGCCCCATGAACGCACGACCGGTGGTGTCGATCGCGTCTTCCAGCGTCAGGTGCCAAAGCTCGAAGGGGGCAGTGGCATATCGCCGGGCCAGCGCCAAATATCCCGTGGCCGCGACGCGCTCCGCATAGAGCCGCGGATCGTCCACCACTTCGGCGGCCAGCAGGTCTCCGGCAAGCTGTTCGCGCACGAACTGGTCGTACGGCTTGTCGGAGCTGAACGCATCGATGATGTAATCGCGGTAACGGTAGATTTCCGGAATGGGGTAATCGGCGTTATCTCCCGCCGTGTCGGCATAACGGACCAGGTCCATCCAGTGCCGTCCCCAGCGCTCGCCATAGTGCGGAGACGCCAACAGCCGCTCTACCACACGCTCGAACGCATCGGGCCGGTCGTCCTCCAAAAACGCGTCGACTTCTTGAGGCGTGGGTGGCAGGCCGATCAGGTCGAACGACGCGCGGCGCAGCAGGGCGAGCCTGTCGGCTGGCGGGCCGGGCTCGACATGATGTTCTTGCATCTTTTGCAGGATGAAACGGTCGACCGGCTGTTTCGACCAACCGGTCGAGTCGTCGGGCGGCGGCACGTCGCGGACCGGCTGGAAGGCCCAATGTCGCGCCTGCTCGATATCGCCCGCCACGGCCAGGTGCTCGGGCCATGGCGCTCCGCGGCGCACCCACTCCACGAGGTCGGACACGATCTGCGGATCGAGCTTTTCACCGGGCGGCATTTTGCGCGCTCCGTGCCGCACGGCGTCGATCAGTTGGCTCTTGTCAGGCTCGCCCGGCACAACAGCGGCGCCATGCTTCCCCCCCTTCAACAAGGCCTCTCGACCGTCGATGCGCAGCCCATTCGAGACTTTCTCTCCTCCGTGGCATTTGAGGCATTTCTGGGCGAGAACCGGCCTGATCTTCGCTTCGAAGAACGTCTCGTCGTCCTCGGACGCGCGAAGCGTGGCCATGGTGGTCAGCGCGACCGCCACGGCGAGCAAAATGGACAAAAGGCGGGCCGTCATTGGGTAGGATTTCGCGGCGAGCGACACTGCGTTTGACGGTGACTGGCGTGCGTGCCCCCACTGACAAGCAGTTTACCCTTCCCAGGCAAACACGAATACCCTTTTTCCGATGATCGGCCGGCTGAAGGGTGGTGGGCTATCAGTGTGGCCAAGAATCTCCGTGTGGTCGATGCGCGACCAGGGGCGGTGCCTGAGAAGTTCGGTAAGCTCAACGCCAGCGACAAGCGGCAGTATCAAAAGCGCGCCGACTATGGCCATCGCGGGCCGCCGTGACCGAAGAGCACTCGAAGCAAACCGATGCCAGCGGAAGGGCATATTAAGGGAACAGGTTAGACCTTTCCCCTTTGCATGCCATGTCCCGTGGCGCGACGCTGGCCGCCGATTCGAGCTTCGTCGGCCCGAATCGGCGACCGTTCGTTGCGTCGCTACGGCGCGTGGCTACAGGTCACTCAAAGATCCAGTTCCCATAGAAGACCACGTACGACTTCAGTAAGCTTTGCGCAACATCGTACTGGCCCGGTGGCAGGGCCGCGTTCGCGGAGATATGAGGATTGCCAGCGCTGCCGAAGTTGACGGTGTGCACGGAGGTGCCGTTGCCGTAAATCATGTCGATGCCCTGATATCCTTCCATGTACGCGCCGCCCGCGGTGTCTGTGTACCACGCGTAGTCATTCGCATTGTACGCCTCGGAATAAATCGTCTTAAAACCGATAGCGTTAGCGATGTACGATCCGCTAGGTGCACTGCCCTGCCAATAACTGTTACCGTTATTGGAATAGAAGTTGCTCGCCCCGCTTGCCCCTTGATCGTCCATGTAAGCGGTGTCAGAGCTGTTATAGCTTGCCAACGTCATTGTCCCGAAATTGTGAGCCGTGTTGTCGTAGCCGGGGCCTTGGAAAGAGGCGCTTGTCGCGTGCGTATACCCGTTGCCGGATGTGCCGGAGTCGTTCAAGCCTACACCGTCAGAATTGTAGTAGGCATACATGTTTACAACGGGGAAGTCGAGAGCGGTGTCAGAAAAGCCATGGCCGTAGATATAACTATCCGTCGGATTCATCGATCCTGTGTCGGATCCGCCAAACCCATTATCGTCCAGCTCCGCGCTATCGGTGCTGCTATAGCTCACGGCCTCTACCCCTGGGAAGCCATAAGCATTGACGGTGTAACTTTCGCCGTTCACCGTGCCTTGCATCGAGCTCCCAACGAGCGCGCTCATAAAGACTGTGGTGTTCGTCGCACCTTGATCGAGGAGTTCCACTAGGTCGGAATTTCCGTTCCCGTTGGCCGAGATTGTACCCACTCCATTCGTTGTATAAGAGTAATTGGTGCCGGATAACAACGATGTCGTTGGGTATGCAGTAAAGCCGTTCGTGGTCGAGCCCGACAGCGCCCAAAGAGTCACGGAGTCCGACGACGACGCCAGGTCGACGGTCGCATTACCGACCCAACCCTGGACGGTAGTCGACTGGCTCGTCCCCGCGGCGGTCAGTACCGCGTCCGTCACGTTCTGCGTCTGGATGGACGTGCTACCGACGAGTAGGTCGTTCGCAAGAAGATAGAAGGTCTGGCTTGCGTCGGCAGTGAGGGTATTGGTGCCCCCACCACCGTTGACCGAGACGTCTGCATCGGGGACGGGGTTCCCGGCGGTGAAGTCAAACGAAATGGTGTCGTTATAGTTCGATCCGGTGATCGAAAGACTGCCAATGGATGTCGAGGCGCCGTCAAAGACGTCCGTGCCGTTGACGGAGATCACCGTATTCGAGCCGCTTGTACCTACATCGATGGTGCATGGCCCGGTAGCTCCCGAACAATCGACAGTGACTGGGATTCCCGATAGCATGCCTCGCATTTCGAGCAGTTCCATGCCGATCGCGCCTCCGCCAGAGAAACCGAGTCTCCTCTTGGCGGGGGCCGCCATTCTCTTGGAACGGCGGCGAATGGAGCGGGTCGAGGCACCAAATCGAAACTTTGCGAAGAACGACATAACACACCTCCTGAAGGAGAGGATACAAGCGTGCCGATCCATCGGAGAGCGAACTTGGCCGTTCAGCCAGGAGGCGGCAAGCTCGCAGCGCGCACCTCATGCGCAGTACGAATCAGGGAGGACAGACGGCGCGCAGCACCAACCGCCTCCGAGGAATTGTCGCGCCCAGCCGAAACGGTCAGAACGGGTGCGCCCCGACCGATACAACACGTTGCCGGCGAAAGAAGGCCCCATGCCCTCAACTGGCGGCCGGCGAAAAACAAAGCGGCGGCAGTGTACCACGGAATCTAGGGCTGTCAACTATTTTGTCGCAAGCCGTTGGCCGTCAAGAGTGTTTATACGATACGGCCGAAAAGGTAGAATGAGTGCGAAACGGTAACTCCCAGGTGAGCACCCCATCGAGAGTGGCATTCAATCAACAACCACCGGCAAAAGCCGGTGGTATGAAGAAGGCCCCTAAAAGGGGCCGTTGCATGGTTCCTACTCTAACCCAAACAAACCACGTTCTTGGTCACGCTCGTCTTTCTCCTGGTTCTGGATGTACTCGCGAATCATCGCCTCATCCAAGCCCACGGTGCTGACACAGTAACCGCGTGACCAGAACGTTCGTCCAAACAGGGTTCCTTTCGTTTTCA
>DASZTS010000024.1:0-311376 GCA_035547915.1 Pirellulales bacterium
GACGGTCATCCGTGCGATCAACAACAACGCTCTGCCTTTGGGCGGTCCGACCGGCTGTAACTGGAACGCCGACACCCACTGCGGTCCGAACGACGAAATCTTCGGCTGGCACGGAGCTGGTGCCAACGTAGGCTTCCTGGATGGTCACGTGACCTTCCTGTCGCAGGATATCGCTCCGCTCGTGCTCCGCTATCTGGCCAGCTCGGCCGAGCGCGTCAGCCCGACCGTGGTCGGCGGCTTTAGCGACTATTAGACGCTTTGAGTGATTAAGGTTGTTGAGACCGTCCGGCATCCAGGCTTCGCTTCGTTACTTTCACGATGCTTGGGTGCCGGCGGTTGTTTTTTAGCGAGGCAACCGCGTGCCGAGGGCGCAGGCAAAGTGTTGATGCGTCCGCTTGGTCCCGTTCTGGCGGCCGATTTGTCGCCTCGGCAGGCATCCGGATTAAGCGTTTGAGCCCATTTCCGGAGCCCGCAGCCATCAGACGGCATTGTTAAGGTGGGAAATATAAACCTCCCATAAAGGCGTACACCAGTCCCAGCGTAGAACGTGGGCGTGGTCGCGGCGCGTAAGTTAAGTGATTGCAAGCATTTATTTGAAATTCGTGAGCGCGCTTGACGCGAGTGGGCGGCATTCGTACATTTGCTCAGACGTATGTCCGCTGTCGCTACCAATCCGCTGAAAGCGTCTAGCCAATTGCTCAAGGCATTGGCCGATCCGGTGAGGTTGCGCATCCTGCACCTGCTACTCGACACCGAGGAAATTTGCGTCTGCCATATCCACGAAGCGCTGGAATTGCCGCAGCCGACGGTTTCCCGACACCTGGCGTATCTGCGAAAGCACGGCCTGGTAACGACGCGGAAGGAGGGTCAGTGGGTCTATTACCGGATGGCGAAGGCCCGAACGAATCTGCATCGCGGGCTGATGGTTTGTCTGCACACCTGCCTCACCGACATGGAAGAACTGCGTCGTGACCGAAAGCGCCTCGACGGCGTCGTCTCGTGTTGCGACGAGTCCTAACGGTGGCTGACTGTTTTTTTCGATAAGTATATGTGCGAAGCCACATATTCTTGTGTTCGTCAGATTGTCAGAATAAGGAACTTCGAGAAACTGGCGGAGACGGGAATGCGCTTTGTAAAGGTATGTTGCTGGGTTGGCATATTTGGGATGCCTGGACTGTTGGCGCTGGGCGCCGAAAAGGACGGCGTCTCTAACCCCGGTCCCTTCGTACGGGCACTGTGGGTGGTGCAGCGGTATGGATCACCGGATGCCGCCGACCCGCGGCACGATGAACGCACCAAGGCGTCTCTTACCCCCGCCTTGGCCAAGGGCGGCACCGTCACCGATCGCGCAGTAACCAACAAACTTATGGATGCAAAGACCTTTCAATCCTTGGCCGGGCCCGACGATCTCGTGCAGGCGATCGAACTGCAAGCGGCCCTCGATGCGTCGGCACCCGATACGCGTCGGCAGCTCTTGCCTGCCGTGGCCGCTCACCTCGACCTGTTGACCACCTCTTTCGATCGAATCGACGCGGCCCATCTGGCGGCCGGCGAACAGCTCGCGGAGTGGATCGTCGCCAACTATAAACCGGGCAAGCCGCTGCCGTTGATCTTTGTCTGCACGGGCAATTCCCGCCGCAGCATCCTCGGCGCGACGATGGGCAACGTCGCCGCGGCTTATTGGGGCCTGCCCGAGGTGCGTTGCCATAGCGGCGGCACCGCCCCGAGCGCCTTCAATCCGCGCACCATCGCCACGTTGAAGGCGATCGGTATCGAGATCGAACCGACCGGCGACGAAGCCCCGCGCGGTGCCGAAGGTGCCGCGAACCCCGTCTATTCCGTCCGTTGGGGAGCGAGCGGCGATGATGCATCGGCAGCGATGGAGACGATCGAATTCTCCAAGCACTACGGCGACGCCGCCAATCCGCAGAGCGGCTTCGCGGCCCTCATGGTCTGTTCGCAGGCCGACACCGAATGCCCGATGGTCAAAGGCGCGGCGCGTCGCATCTCGACACCCTTCCTAGACCCCAAAGCGTACGACGACGGCGACTACGAGACGCTGAAGTACGCCGAGCGCCGCGACGACCTGGGCCGGCTCATGCTGGCCGTGCTGCTCAAGGCGCGGCGGCAATTGGAAGCCAAGGGAACGATCGCGCCGCCGGCCATCACCACCCCTGAATAACCTTGGCTTCCGAAACAGAGAGGACGACCTAGAATGGCCCAGTGCTGTGCATCCGATGCTCCCGATCCGCGTCTGTCGTGGCTCGATCGGTATCTCACGCTCTGGATCGCGCTGGCGATGGTCGTCGGCGTGGCGTTGGGCAACCTAGCGCCGGGCATCGTCGAAGGCATCACGGGATTGACCGTCGGAACGACGTCCATACCCATCGCGATCGGCCTCATCCTGATGATGTACCCGCCGTTGGCGAAGGTGCGGTACGACAAGCTGGGCGAGGTCTTCCGCAATGGGCGTGTGCTGGGTCTGTCGCTCGTGCAGAACTGGGTCATCGGCCCGGTGCTCATGTTCGCGTTGGCCGTGTTGCTCTTGCCAGACAAGCCCGCATACGCGGTCGGCCTCGTGCTGATCGGGCTGGCGCGGTGCATCGCGATGGTCATCGTCTGGAACGACTTGGCCAAGGGCGACCCGGAGTACGCCGCGGGACTCGTGGCGTTCAATTCGGTGTTCCAGGTCTTCTTCTACTCCGCCTACGCTTGGGTCTTCTTGAAGGTGTTGCCGCCCATGCTGGGTGTCGACTTCGGCCACATCGACTTGTCGGGCATCACGATTTCGGCGGTGGCGCAGAGCGTCTTCATCTATCTGGGTGTGCCGTTCCTGGCCGGCATGGTCACGCGGTTCACGCTCGTCCGCGCTCGCGGCCAAGAATGGTACGAGTCCGTCTTCATTCCCCGTATCAGTCCGATCACGCTGATCTCCTTGCTGTTTACCATCGTCGTGATGTTCTCGTTGCAGGGCGCCTCGATCCTCCGGTTGCCGCTCGACGTGCTGCGCGTTGCCCTGCCGCTCGGCATCTACTTCGTCGTCATGTTCGCCGTCTCGTTCCTGATGGGCAAGACGCTCGGTGCCGACTACCGAAAGACAACCACGCTTTCCTTCACCGCGGCCAGCAACAATTTCGAGCTAGCCATCGCCGTCGCGGTCGCCGTATTCGGCATCGACTCCGGCGCCGCCTTCGCGGCCGTCGTCGGCCCGCTCGTCGAGGTGCCCGTCTTGATCGGCCTCGTCAACGTAGCGCTCGCCTGGCAACGGCGTTACTTTCAACCGGGCGAGGCGACTGCTCTCGCAAACTCAGGAGTTAAGGCTCCTAAGAGCGTACGGTGGTCATCTCCCACCACGGCAACCAAAGAACATTCCATGTCGAACGAACGTTGACCGTGCGCTTGATGAATAACCGCTGAACGTTCCGTGTCGTACTAGAGCATCCGACAAACCCGGATCGAGCTTCGAAGCCGCTTTAACGAGGATCAGATCGTGCGTCACCTTGCCTGGCATGGATGTCGGGCGGTTTTCGTCCTTCTGGTGATGCTGGTCGTCACCACGGCGCGGGAGTCGCTCGGGCAATCGGACGTCAATGACGACACCGAAAAATCGGAAAATGTCGATTCCTCGCGCGCGCCGCGCCATTACCGGCCGTGTGAGGTCGTGAAGGAGTCGATATTCGGGGCTGGCGACGACGAGCCGTTCACCCCTTTGTTGCTGCGGACCCTGTTCACCGACGGCTGGGACGACCCGTGGATCGCGCCGCCCTCGGACAGCGACATGCCGGTCCGGCAGGGCTGGGTCAACGCGCCGGACGGCCTGTTCTTCCGCAACCTGGTGTGGACGTACCAGAACACCGCCGACATTCCGGGCGACCGCAGCGCGAATCTCGGCCTGTTTCAATTCCAGTCGCCGCTGAGCCGGCGACTCTGGATGACACTCGACGTCCCCTACGTGACGACGCTGAGTGCGCCCAACGCCGCCTCGTTCGGTGATCTCAACCTCGGCACGCGCGTCATGCTCCGCGAAACGCGGCGCCTCTCGATCATAGCGGGCCTGGGAACGCGCATGCCGACCGGCCAGCTTTCGACCGGGACCGGTCTGATGCGGCTGAATCCAAACCTTCAATTCTGGGCGCATCTCTCCGGCCGCTGGAGCATGCGTGGCGGCGCCGGCGTCGACGTACCGCTCAACAATTTTGACCTGCTGCCGACAAACTTCCTCACGAACGTCGCCATCGGCGAGACGATCACCGGGCATGACGTGCCGATCTTCGGCGACTTCCAATACTATATGACCGCGACTCTGCGCAACAATCTCAGCAGCAATGTCTCCGTCCCCACCTTCTTCAGCCTCACTCCTGGCTTTCGCACGCACCTCGGCGGAGAGTACTACCTCGCCGGCGGCATCGAATTCCCACTCACCCAGCCCCATCCCTACGGCGATCGCCTGACCTTCTTCCTCGTCAAAGGTTTTTAGAGCCGATCCGAAAACCTGCTGGCGAGTCGAATCGTTCCTGTCGCAACATCGGTTCTCGGACAGGCTCTTAATGAAGGTGATGGTCCGAGTATGGACGGCGAGTGCCAGCCTATCGTCGGCCTAACGCTCCGCCGTGAGGCCATCCTGGGCACGCGTTGCCATCACCACAGAGCGTGATGGCTACGACGTTGCCGACGCTCGTCCGTGCGGCGCCTCATCATTGTCTGGCAACCCGAGCGTACGGTAAAACTTGGCGCGCACCTGCTCAGCCGATCCAATACCGGTGAGCGCACCTTGGCACTTCGGCCGCTAATAAAACCCCTGCGCGGCGATTCGGGAGGAATGAGATGGCCGGATCGGCTTCTTGGCGGGCCGCTTTTCGTGGTAGGCCCGCGGAGGATCGTGATTCGCAGGGCCGCCGCTGGCAGTTCTCTTTGCGCAGGCTGGTCATCGGCGTCACCATGTCCTGCTGTCTGGCGGCGGTTGTGTTGCGATACGGCGAGTTCTTGTCGTTTGAAGGCTGCCCGATCACCGACGCGGGCCTGGACCGATTCGCGCCGTTTCGCGCGCTGCGTTCCGTCAACCTGTTTCACACACAGGTCACCGCCGCCGGCGTAGCCAAGTTGCAGCGATCGTTTCCGAAACTCGCGGTGCTCGGCGCCCAGGGGAATAGGCTGCCGGCATTGGGAAAAGCAGGAGAGTAAGTCGTAGCGTGGGCGCCTCGACCGTCGTGCGGAGTGAGTATCGGTCAAGACGTGGTCGGACTTGGCGGCGGCGAACCGTCGACCGGCCGAAAGACCTTCTTGGCAATTCTCCCCACGGCCTGACATGCCACGAGATCAAACGTGCCGCCGACGACCCCGCCGGCAACCGGCACGAGCTTCGTCAGGTCGACGACGCCCTGCTGGCTCACCTTGCTCAGCAACCGGAACCCCACCAGCTTGTTGATCGACGTGATCGACTTGATGGGAATCCGCTTGATGACCTCGAGCGTCAGCTTGTTGCCGACCGTCACGCCTACTTCCTTGAGAAGGCCCGCCGCCTCGTTGCCCAGCAACGTGAGCACCACGAACGTCCGCACCTTGTCGTCGTGCAGGTTGTGACCATATATCCGTGCGATGGCGGCCGACATCCTCGTCTGGATCAGCCACGAAGCACCCAGAGCCGTCGGGATCGAGAACGGTATCGTGACGACTCCGCCCAGCCCCGTGAAGAAACCCGACGCGAAATTCTTCGAGCACTCCCATTTGATGAGCGAATCGACGCGGTCATCGTCGCTGCCGAACCCCGGGCGCGTCTTGTATTCGTCGGCGAGTTGTTCCGCGCTCGACAGCGACGGCACGCCCGAGATCGCCTTGTCGGTAATCCATTGGATCAGTTCGTCGGCCTTCTGTTCCAGCATCTGCATCGCCGTCGCATCGGTACGCGCGGGCACGGCGGCGTCGTGTGCCGAATCACGTTCCGACTGGCCGAGATTGTCGTTCGGTTCCATGAAGGCATCCTACGTGCCAGACGATCGCCAGGCCATAACTACCCACCACGCCGGGAATGGCCGGGTTGGCATGATCCCAACCGTGCGATTCCCCGGCGCGGTGTGCGATGTCGCCGCGACTTTCGGCCAAAGGCAACTAGCCAAAACCCGCTGGTTAGGCCATGATTTGCAGGTCTGCGCGGAAGAGGTGCGGACCACGGATGGCGGCCGTAAACTCCACTTCAACTGCAACTGCAAGAAGATCAGCCGATGAATACCTGGGCCACTTCGTTGATCGTCACGGTGGCCATGTTACTGGCGCTGGCCATCGCCTGGAAACTGAAGGACCGCGAACTGTAACGCGGGACCGACAGACAGATCCGTATCTACATGCTCGCCCAGGCTGGCCGATAAGGGCGCCAAACGCGGCGCCGTTATTCTCTCCAAGGGTACGCGCGCGGCCCAACTTTGCTCCACCGCTCCCGGTGCGGTCTTCGGTCTTACAGTACTCCGGCCGGCGTTCCGCGTAGTCCAACGGAGGTTGCTCATGCTCAGCGCTATGACGTCGCCACTAACGATCGAGCCGACCGTCGAAGAGATCGAAGGTAAGTCCGCGGATTAGTGCTCGCAAAGCCGTAAGGCGGGCAGGTCGCGCCTCCGCTTGTCCGGCCGTTCTCAGAACTTCACCGTGATAATCCGATCGAAACCAGCGGCGGTACATTCCTACCTGCGGCATGTCCCCTTTCGGCCTCTCTCAGCACTTCAGCGTGATGATCTCATCGGCGGGTGTCACGTCCTGACGATGTATGACCCAGTGATGGCAGACCATCAGCCGCGTATCAGTTTCGTTCGGGTTCCCAAGTGCGCGTCTTCTGCGCATCCAAAAATCCCTGGTTGGTGGGCGTGAGCTGCCAGAGTTCGACGGTCTTGAGCGTCGTGGGAGCGCCGATTGTGAACCCGTGCAGGGTGCGATGATCGCGGGGACCAAGGTGCGCGGCCGCGAGCGCCTGGCGGTCGTTGGCGAAGATTTCGATCAGATACTTGTCGACGAAGATGCGCAGCTCGACGTCCTCGTCCTCCGCGAGGTCGGAAACCGCGAACGGCGCCTCGGTATCACCGACCCTCAGCGTGCCCGTCTCGGGGCGAAGCACGATGGGCAGGCCGCCACCTTGGTCGTCGGCGAAGAGGACGAAGCCGAGCAGCTTTCGCTCGGCCTGCTCGCGCGGAATCGAAATGCGGATCTCCGCGGAATCGGCCGGCAGGTCGGCGAGGTGTTGCAATTGGGGCGCGACGACCGGCGGCACGCGGTCGCCGTGGCCGGTGATCGGGTGCGCGAGCACGACATCGCTCAGCGTCACCGCGTCGGACCGCAGCGATTCGAGTTCCTTCAGCGGCTTGATACGGAGCACGCCGTCGGCCGGCAGAGCGAGTTCTCGCGGCAGCGTCTGGATCGTCTTGTCGAGCAGCTTGCGGTCGGGGCCGGCCGAGGTGACCCACGCCCACATCACGCGGCGGCCGTCGGGCGTGAGCAGACTCTCCGGGGCGAAGACGTCGGTGCGGGAGAACAGCCCGAATACCGGTTGATCGTCGCGTCGCCAGTTCATGCGGCCGTGTTTCTCGGGCACGAATTGCTCGGCCTTGGCGTCCCAGTCGCCGAGGTAGTAACGGCAACCGAGCGGATGGCTGATGCACAGCAACATCCACTTGTCGCCCAGAGGGAAGAAATTCGGACAGGAGATGTCTTCGCCGATCGTGACCTGCGGTAGCTCGCGCGCCACGAAATCTCCGACGAGCGTCCAGTTCTTGAGGTCCTTCGATTTGAAGAGCGGCGGCTTCGGACCTCCCGAGATGGCGTAATACGTATCGCCGATGACGAAGCAGTCGGGGTCCCAATGATTCATCTGGGCCTCGGCGCCGTCCTTCGTTTTCACGGAGACCGGATAGGGCTTGTCCCAGGCCGACAACTTCCTGTCTTTGGCGATGGCGATCTGGTTGCGGCCCGAAGCCTGGCCATGGTAGATGGCGGCGGGCCGCCCTTCCTTGGTGATGAATCCCGTGCCGCTGAACATGCCGTGGCCGGTGAAGCTGGGTTGGAGCTTCGTGGTCTGCCATGTCCAATGCAGCATGTCGGGGCTGGTGACGTGCACGAACGAGAACGACTGCCGGCCCTTCCATGGATGCCCCAGGATGTAATGCAGGTGATAGACACCGTCGAGCTGGAAAGCGGCGTTGGGGTCGCCCGGCAGACTGGGCCCCCCGGGATGCATGAGGTGGTAGTTCAGGACCCATTCGTCGGAGACATCCGCGCCGGTCGAGAACGGCGTCGGGGCGGCGGTCGGCGGTGTGATCAGATAGCTTCCGTCTCCATCCAGCACGAGCCGGCCCGATTCGATGCGCGCCTTGCCCATGAGCTTGGCCGGAGGGAAAGTGCCCATCAGCTCCTCCGCCTTGCCGTTCTCGAAATCCCACCACGCCAGCGGCTGCGGCTCGGATGGCCGATTGGGCTCGAGCGCCGCAATCTGTGCGGCCGTCAGCGCGATGCCGTAGATCCGCGCATCGTCGATCGCCCCCGCGAAACAGGCCTGGCCGTTCGCCTCGATGTGCCGCAAGCCGAGCAGCACCGCGCTCGTCTTGCCGAACGCTTGCGGCTGCGGGATCTCGTAATGGGCATAGACTGTTCCATTGCGATAGATGCCGACCTCTTTGCCCCGATAGACGATCGCGAGCTGCACCAGTGTTTCCGGGCCGGCCGTTTCGCGCGGCGAAGCGTCCTGCTCGTGCTGCGTCCGGCGATAAAAATCGCTGCCGGCCATCCAACGCGCCGGCGCCAACTCGCCGAAAACGACACCCTCGAAATGTGACTGCCGGTCATCGATCGTCAGCGCGCTTCCGCCGCGCTGCGTGAGGTTCGCCGGAGATGCCCAGACCACCAGCGTCTTGTCGCCCGTGATTCCAGGAAAGCTCTCCGCGGCTCGCGCTGCGGGCTGCACCAAGAGTAGCGCTCCGATGAACGCGATAACGGTCCGAGTCGATCGTCGCATATTTTTCTGAGGTTCAGGACGTCTGGCATCGCGCCGCGGGTGAATGCGCCTCGCTCGCCGAGAGGGGTGCAAGTCGATTAATTCTAACCACCGCTGGCTCGCGCCACACGCGATTCTCCCCTTCGTAGAAGAGGCGTCCCGCCTCTTCACGCGTTCTCCGATCGGCCCACACCCCGCAACTGGACGACGACTAGTTGCTCGCCCAGGCGAAGGGCGTGATGACGCGCCAATCACGGTGCGGGAAACCAACGATCACCGAGCGGCGACCGGCATGGTTGCTTGCCCGGCCTCGTGATCGAGCAACCAGCGCTTGCGGATCATCCCGCCCCCGTAGCCGGTGAGCGAACCGTCGGCGCCGATTACGCGATGGCAGGGGACGACGATCGCGACGGGGTTCGAGCCGTTCGCCGCTCCCACCGCGCGGCTGGCGCCGGGCCTGCCGATCTGGGCCGCAAGCTGCCCATAGGAACAGGCGACGCGCGGGGGAATCTCGCGCAGGGCTCGCCAGACTTGCCGTTGAAACGGCGTGCCGGCGGTGGCGACGGCCAATCCGTCCAACGCATCGAGCTGCCCGGCAAAATAGCGGTCGAGCGCGTGCGGGATGTTCGCGGGCGCCGGCTCCGGCCGCAGCTCGAAATCTCCGTAATAACGCCTCAGCAAGCAGTGCATCCTGGCTTCGTAATCTCCGAAGTCCAAGGCCCGCAGGGCGCCCTCGTCGTCGGTAACGAGCAAGATCGTTCCGATGGGCGATTCGTAGCGATCAAGTCGAAAGTGCATAATCCGGCTCCTGATTCAGTATTTGCAACGCTTCCTTGTCGGCCATCCACACATGCAACAAAGCATACGCCCGCCAAGGGCGCCAACCTTCCGCGCGCGCTAGCAATTGCGAGCTCGCCAGTTTTTGATTTCCCCGCGCGAGCCGCCGCTGTAGGCCCACGTCGCCCGCCAGAAAGGCGTCGCTTTCACCCATCGCTCGCATGGCGATGTACTGCGCCGTCCATTCTCCCACGCCCCGCAAGGAGCGAAGTGAAGCGACCGATTCCGCAAGGTCTCTCTGAGGATCGAAGATCTGCGGATTCGCACCGCACGCAGCGGCAATGGCCAGGAGCGATTCCACGCGGGCCATCGGGATGCCCAATTCGCGGATCGCTTCCCGTTGCAGTTGCTCCGGCCGGGGGAAGAGTCGCGAAAGACCGACGTGCTCCGCCTCGACCAGCGGTAGCGGGCTGCCCAAACGAATCGCCAGTTGACCGAGCAATCGCGTCGCTCCTTTGAGCGTAATCTGCTGACCGATCACCGCCCGCACCGCGACCTCAAAGCCGTCCCAGCCGCCGGGCACGCGCAGTCCGGGCCGCGCTCGCACCAGCGGGGCCAAGTCGGCATCCTGCGACAGCACCCGAGCAATGGAATGCGGATCTGCCGCCAGATCGAATTGCCGCCGTAAGCGAGTAATGAGAGACGGCAGCACTTCCAATCGTGGGATGCGGAAAACGACCCGCAACGATGATTGTTCCGGGGCGTCCGAAACGCACACGGTTCCCGCCTGCCCGTCCAGATCGACGGTCCGCATGTAGGCGTTGCCCGAGATCGTTTCCACCTCGGCAATGGCCCGCGTCCGCAGGAATTCGAGCATCTTCTGCCAGTCGTACGGGGACTGATAGGGGAGCAAGATCGACAGATCGGCCGACGACGACGCCAATTCGCGACGCCGAATGGCGCTAGGAGGGCGCCCATAGAGCTTCTGAAACGTCTCGTTGAATCGCCGCACGCTTCCGAAGCCGCTGGCCAGGGCTACGTCGATCATCGACAACTGCGTCTGATGGATCAATTGCTTGGCCAGCAGCACGCGCCGCGTCTGGGCCATCGTGATCGGCGAGGCACCGACGTGCTGCCGCAACAACCGCCGCAGTTGACGATCTCCGATACCCAGCCGCTCGGCCAGCGACGCCACGTTCCCCTCGTCGAGGGCGCCGGCTTCGATCAGCTTCCAGGCCCGCGAGACCGTGGCCAGCGTTCCCTGCCAGGCGTCGAGCTGCGGAGAACTCTCCGGCCTACAGCGGAGACACGGACGAAATCCGGCTTCCTGGGCGGCCGCCGCGGTCGGCACGAACACGCAGTTTTCGAACTTCGGCGGGCGGGTCGGGCAGATCGGCCGGCAGTAGATCCCGGTCGTTCGCACGCAGGTGAAAAAGCGACCATCGTAACGCGCATCGCGAGCCAGCACGGCCCGATAACAAGCTTTGGGTTCCAGACTCATAATGAGTCATTTTACCGGAGCCGCCGTCGTCGTCTGGCGGTTTTCGGACATCAATGGCCCGGTCATTGATCGAGCGACGGCGAATCGGCTGACGTGGCGCTGGGGGAGTCAGACGGTGTCCCGTTGCTGAGCTTCGGAGCTACTCGGATCAATCGAGTGAACCAGTCTCCCTTCGTGGGCGCCGGGCCGGGAGGCAAGGCACCGAGGTAGGCGGGCCACGCGCCCCCGATGCCGCGGTTCGCTTCGTCGCAATTGGAGGCCAGGCGCAGATAGTCCGAACTACTCGGATCTTGCGAAAGGTAGGTCGGCGCGCCGACGAAATCGTCCGACGATTTTGGAAACTGATCGCTCAATTCGGGTGCTTGCGCATATTCGTTGTGCCCCACCTGCCAACCTCGTACGGCTGCCGGCAACGACTCGAGCGCGCCATCGCCCGCGACGGTGATGCCCGTGCGAAACAGGTTGTTGCGCACGACGACCCCCGTCGCGGTCAACTTCCGCGAAGCGAGCATCCAGGCTCCCACCGTGTTGTTGTAGATTTCCAGGCGATCGATGCCATCCTCGTGGTAGAGGGTAAAGGCATCGCTCGCGGTGGTGTCGAATACATTGTGTCGCAGGACGGTCCTTTGACGGGGCCCATAGAGGCACAGCGCCGTGCGACGGAACCAACTGCGCTCGATGACGGCCACCGGCTGCGCGGGCCGCTCCGAAGTATTGATGAAGGGCGCCGTATCGAATAGGCATTCGCGCACGTGGCACACGGCCCCGGGAGGCGCCGTACCGATCCACACGACCATCAGCTCTTGCGTCGGTGGCCGTTCGCTGCTGAAGTGGCAATTCTCGATGAGAAGATCGCCGTCTAAGGTGCAATGCACCCAGTAGGTGGCGATGCCAAGTTGTTTGAGGTCATCGGCGACGAAGGAGATGCCGTGGAGTCGAAAACCTCGAACTCCGGCGAAGTAGTGAAAATCGGCCGTGTCGGCTGGCCCGAACGTTCGACGATTGGGACCCGGTTCGATGATCGTGCCGGCGCGGCTGATCAATCCCACGTCCCGCGGATTGGCCAACAGCAACGTCTCCCGATAAGGCCCACGGTCGAGCACCTCGACCGCCTCGCCGGGTTGCAGGGCATCCAGCGCTGCCTGGATCGTCTGGAACTGTCCGCTGCCGTCTTTCGCGACGGTGAGCACCTTGCGGCCCGCCAGCCACTGATCGAGGGACGGCGGTTCAGAGACAGCGAGGGGTCGGTCATCCTCCTCGTCAGCCCGTGCAGCTCGGCTGCCGTGCGCCGGGACCACGGAGACGCTGCCCTCCTCGGGTACCGGGTAACGGCCTACTTCGTGGCCGTCCTTGTTACGGATGATGACGATGATGCCGGCCAACAACCCGGCGGCGGCTGCGGCAGCGGCGACCACCCAAGGCCAGCGGCGCCGCCGTTGCCCGGATGGCTGCACGTTGGAAGCTTTGGCTGGACGGCGAGCGTTTTGCTCGATCGCCCGAATTGCTTCCACGACGGCTTCGGCCGAAGCCGGCCGATCGCCCTGAGTCTTGGCCAACAAGCGCATGATCAGGTCGGAAAACTCTGGCGAGATGGCCGGATTGATCTGCCGCGGAGGAGCGGGCGTGCGCAGGGCGAGCGAGGTCAAGACGGCCAACATGTTAGGACCATCGAATGGCCCAACGCCCGTCGCCATGCGATAGAGCACCGCCCCCAAGCTGAACAGGTCGCTGCGCGGGTCGACCGCGTCGCCACGGGCCTGTTCGGGGGACATGAAGGCGGGAGTGCCGAGGATCACACCCGTTTGCGTCAGATGGCTCTCGTCGGCAGTCGCTTGGGCCAACCCGAAGTCGACCAACTTCACCCACCCGCCGTCGGCTTCCAGCCAGGTATTGGCGGGCTTGATGTCGCGATGAATCAGACCGCGGCGGTGCGCCACGGCGAGAGCCTCCGCCATCTGCCGACCGACGCGCAGACATTCGGCCTCGGGCAGCGCCCCCTCCCGGCGCAGCGTATCGGTCAACGTTTCACCATGCAGCAATTGCATGGCGAGGAAGGGCAGACCGCGGTGCTCGCCCACCTGGTAGACCGTAACAATGTGCGAGTGATCGATGGCGGCCGCGGCACGTGCCTCGCGCAGAAACCGTTCGCGGTGTTCGCGGAGCTTCGCCAGCGACGGCTTCATGACCTTCAAGGCCACACGGCGGCGGAGCTGCGTATCCTCCGCCTCCCAAACCAAACCCATGCCGCCCGCGCCAAGTACGCGCAACACACGGTATGCTCCGAAGCGTCCTAGCTCCTCTTCCGATTCGGGCGGCGAGAGGATTTGGCCGAAATCCCAACCCTCCAACGTATTCTCATTCCCGGAGGAGAGTGTTTCGCCGTGGACCGTCGAGCGATCCGGCAGGCGCAACATCCCCACGCGGTCGGCGATCTCGATGACGGCTTGCTCGTCGGCCAATTCGGCCGCTGTGCGCGCGATCGCGTCGAGTTTGGGTTCGTTGGCGAAGCGTAAACTACGCGCCACGTGGCAACAGCGCGGGCAACCGAGCAAGTGATGCTCCAGGTCGACGGCCGTATCGTCGGGCAAGAAGCCTTCCAGCAACCGCTCGAGGGTGTTCTGGTCGGGGCAGTTCGCAAAGTCGGCCATTGCAAACTCTTGTGCTTGACTCGCTACCAGGCGGACGGGCAGATCTTGCCGGCCACCAATAGTCGGTCGGGGCAGTTCACTTCTCAAATTGCCACAATGATTCTTATCAGTCTGTTCGCCCATATCATAGTACGTGACGAATCGACAAAACCTTGCGCGCCGGCGGCTTAGCCCTAGAGCGGCTGGCAAAACGCGGAAGTCGGAACGCCGTGGGGCAAAAATCGGCCGTCAAACACCGATTTTATCGAAGCTCGATTCGGTTTCTGTCGGTTGCTACTAGGCTCAGAGGTATCCGGCGGCCGTGAGGTCGGTCGGTCCGTGATCGGGGTAGGGCTGCATGCCCATCGAACGCTCGGCATCGCTAATCGAGAAATCCGGCCAGCTCCTTCCGCAAGCGTCGCATCACGCGGCACTTGGCGACATACACCCCGTTCTCCGTGATGCCCATCTCGGCGGCGATCTCCGCGGCCGGCCGGCCGGCGACGACGAATTCCCAGCAGGCCTTCCACGTGGCTTGCTGAAACTCGTCGTGCATGATCTTCAACGCCGTGGCCGCCAAGAACATCTGATGCTCGCGTTCCCAACCGTTCGGATCGTCGACCTGATCGACCGCGCTCTCGAGCTTGGCCTGGTCTGGGTCGCGCGGCAGCGATTTGCGTCGCAGCCGGTCGCGTGCCTTGTTCACCACCACCGTCCGCAACCAGCCACGAAAGCTGCGTTGGGTGTCGTAGTTGAATCGCGGCAGGGCCTCGACCAAGAGTACGAACACGTCTTGGACCACATCGGCGTCGTCGGGAGGACGGATGCCCGCTTGGCGCACCCAATGGAAGAGCAACGGAGTATAGAGCGCCGCGAAGCGACGCCAGTCGTGGTCGGTCGCCGTCTGCCGGAGCCGCTGTAGAAGGCTGACAGAAGTCGTGTGCACGGAAGGGCCAAATTGAGATGCGATTTGCCGCGTCGGGGGGCTCGGCCCGCACCGGTCGATCCATTGTCGGCAGAGCGAAAGCGCAAATCAATCCCCGTGGCCGCGCGGTCGCGATGACGCTCAAGCGGCGTCGAACAAAACCGCAAGAATTAATCAGGCTCACATCGCCGTTTTTCTTCTACTGGTCCGCCGGCACTAACGAAAACTGCAATTGAGCCACGCCGTCGATCTCGAAATGCTCGATCCGGAAAGCGTGGCGACCGGCCGATCGTTTCAGCGTTGCCACATCTTCGGTCGGCGGGTGCCACGTCCAGTTCTCGATCACCGCTGCGCCGTCGATCGAGAGGCGGATGCCGTCATCCGAAATAGTTTGAAAACGGTAGCTGCCGGCGGGCAACTCGATCTCGGCGGTCGCCACCGTGGCGAAGTGGTCGGCTGGCACACGATCGCTCGGCGCCGCCGTACCCCAAGCGAAGTCGACGCGCGGAAGCTTGCGCTCATCGAGTACCGGGCCGGTGAGCACCTCCTTCCAATCGGCCGGCGCCTTCTGCGGGCCCACCCGATTCCAACGGTAGAACTTCACGTCCCAATCGGCGAACAGCAGTAAACCCGAGACCGCGAGCGATTCCTGCCGCTCTGGTAATTCCACGGCAAACGAGAAGGCTTGCGGATGCTTGTCGTGGCCGTCCACCCGGAGGACCGCCGGCAACGTGCCCGACCGCGCCGACAATTCGATCTGGCCGCGAAGGTCGCGAATGTTTCAGCCCGCCATGATAGCCTAACTGAGCACACGCGACGCGATCCTGAGCCTCGTCACGGTAGGGAATCTCCCTTAGCAATGCCGGCGAGTTGTCCGGTGTGGCTCGCCTGATTAGGCTGAACCGGCCCCGACTCGCACTCAACTAACCAAACGCCCCAGACGATGCGGAACGTCAAACTGCCGATAAGAGCGGCTGACGAAATCCGGAAGTCGGAGCGCCATGGGCAAAAAATCGGCCGTGAAACGCCGATTTTTGTGGAGCGAGATCTGGTTTTGTCGGTTGCTCTAAGCTCTTTCGTGACGATCACACTGCTGTGTGTCCAATACTCGCTGGCCGCGGGACGCTACCTCGAGGTGAGCTATCCACCGTCGAGCGAGGCCGGCGAACTGCCATACGGCGTGACGTACACGCTCTGGCTGCCGGATGGCATCGAACGGGTGCGCGGCCTGATCGTGCATCAGCACGGTTGCGGATCGGGCGCTTGCAAGGGAGGCGAGACCGCGGCTTACGATCTGCACTGGCAAGCCCTGACAAGGAAGTGGGACTGTGGTCTGCTCGGCCCGTCGTACCATCAGGAAGATGGCCAGGATTGTCGCCTCTGGTGCGACCCGCGCAACGGTTCCGAAAAGAAGTTTCTGCAAGCGTTGTCCGATCTCGCCGAACGGGCCGAGCATCCGGAATTAGATGAGGTGCCGTGGTGCCTGTGGGGCCATTCGGGCGGCGCGTTCTGGGCCAGCCTGATGCAAACCAAGCATCCCGAACGGATCGTCGCCATCTGGTTCCGCTCGGGCACCGCCTACCCGGTCTGGGAGAAGGGCGAGATTCCCAAACCAGAGATCCCCGACACCGCCTTTCAGATACCGATGATGTGCAATCCGGGAGCGAAAGAGAAAGGCGATGAGCGATTCGACGGGGCCTTCACCGGCGCGATGGCCATGTTTCGGGCCTATCGGGCCAAGGGTGCACCGATCGGTTTCGCACCCGATCCGCGCACCAGCCACGAATGCGGCGACTCGCGGTATCTGGCCATTCCGTTCTTCGACGCGTGCCTTGCGATGCGCCTGCCCGACAAGCAGTCGGCGAAGCTGGAGTTGAAGCCGGTTGATCCGAGCAAGGCTTGGCTCGCAAGCGTGCCCGGCGCCGAAGCCGTACCCGCGTCGTCCTACCAGGGCGACCCGTCGGAGGCCGCCTGGCTACCAAACGAACACATCGCCAAGGGATGGACGGAATACATCAAAACAGGCGCGGTGGGTGACTCGACGCCGCCTCCGGTGCCGCGCCTCGTGAAGGTCGAGAGCAGCGCGGCTGGAGGCAACATCGTGATGTGGGACGCCGACGCAGACCTCGAAAGCGGGCTGCGGGCCTTCGTCGTCATCCGCGATGGTGAGCCGTTGGGGCAGGTGCCCGAGAAGCCGATCGGCCGCTTCGGGCGGCCGCTCTTCCAATCCATGTCGTACCACGACACGCCAGAACGGCCCTTGCCCGAAATGAAGTTTGTCGATGCCGCGGCGAAGCCCGACGAACATCACGGCTATCGGCTGATTGCCATAAACAGCGCCGGCCTCAGCTCAGAACCGAGCGAAGTCGGGCAGGTTGAAAAGGAGTGAAGGATGGATATCGATAAACGAAGCCGTCGCGAATTCCTGGTGTCGACCGGCGTCGCCCTCACGGCAGGTGTGGTGCTCGGCGCCGATGGAAAGGCCATCGATGGCGACGCGCCGAAAACCTCCCCGCCAAATGACGTTCCGTTGGTGCGCTCGCTGCCGCTCGAGGGCATCCACGCATACACCGATCGCGTCAGTGCGGCGGCCGGCGAGACGATCCGCTTCTACGTCAGCGCCACACATCCCTACGAGTTCCAGATATGTCGCCTGGCAGGCGATGCCGACAGTCCCGCCGCGGATGTGGTTTTGTTCACGCAACAAGTGAACGGACCGGTGATGCAGCCTATCCATCCGGGATCGTATATCCACGTCGATCGTCGTCTCGATGACGAACTGATCACGGCGATCACGCTCGAATGCTGGCTGCGACTTTGGGACCTGCCCGGCGAGGCCGCCATCATAGGACAGTTCGATCGTTCCCAAGGGGCAGGTTATGCGCTGTTCGTGAAGCGAGACGGCTCGTTGGGCTTCTACCTGGGCGACGGCGGAGCGTTTCAGCAGTCCGGATTTCATTGGACCGAGTCAGCGGTTCTGACCCGCACAGAAACATCGGCGGCGGCGACACCGGCCATCAACCAAGACGTCTACGGCGGCCGATCGGTGAAGTTGGGCAACTGGCATCACGTGGTGGCAACCTTCGACGGTCGGCACAAGGAATTGTGGGTCGACGGCGAACGGGTCGGTAGGTGGTTGCACGACAGCCCTGCTCGGCCCGGACGCGCGCCGTTGAGGATCGGGGCCTGTGGTCACGATGGTCGGGCGGATTTGCTGCTCGACGCCGATTTGGCCATGCCGGCTATCTATGGCCGGGCACTCAACGCGCACGAGATCGCCGGTCGCTTCCAGGCTCAGGCGCTCACGCAACCAGACGCGGTTGACCTGTTGGCTTGTTGGCCATTGCGCGAAGAACGGGGCGATCGCGTGGCCGACTCGAGCGGCCAGGAACGGCACGCTCGGATCATCAACCACGGCACTTGGATGATCGGCGGTCCGACCTTCGATGCGAACGTCGAAAGGTTCGCCGACTACGACCCGGCCGCCGACACCCGCCGCGGCCACGGGTTGCGACTCGCTTCCGACGACCTGTACGACTGTGGCTGGCAACCGACGTTTGAGTTCGAATTGCCAGCCGACGCGAAGTCAGGGATCTACGTGGGCCGGTTTCGCTTTCAGAGGCACGACCAGCCACGGCTATACCACGTGCTATTCGTGGTGCGAAAACCGGTTGCGGCTCCGCGCGCCCCGATCGCCTTCCTCTGCTCCACGAACACGTGGCGGGCCTACTCGGGCACGCCCTTCGCCGAATCGTGGCCGGGCGTGCAACAGACGATCGGACACGCCTACATCAATTCACCGGGCGGCCCACCGGAGTTCTCGTTCTACTGGCAACATAAGGCGGGTCAGGGTTCGTACCAGATGGGCCTGCGGATGCCGTGGCCCATCGCCGGTCCCTATACGTTTCATCAGAATTTCGATTGGCGGTGCAGCCACCTCTGCCATGCCGATCGGTTGACGCTCGACTGGCTGGAGCGGGAAGGCTATCCGGTCGACGTGTACGCCGACCGCGATCTGCACCAGCAGCCCGACCTGCTCGACGGCTACCGGACGGTGTATGTCGTCGGGCACAGCGAATACTGGTCGGCCGACGCCTGGAACGGTCTACGAAAATATCTCGACCGCGGCGGCACGGTCATCTGCTTGTCGGGCAACACGATGTTCTGGCGCGTGAGCTTCAACGACGACGCGACCATCCTCGAATGCCGCAAGGTCGACGCGCCCGGATCGCAGGTGTTGCCCGAACGGCGTGGCGAGGCGTGGCACAGTCATGATGGGCGCCGTGGCGGTATGTCGCGCGAGTGCGGCTATCCGGCGTGGCCGCTCCTGGGGTTGGAATACATGGCGGTGCATGCCGTGGGAGTCGAAGGGGTCGGCCCCTACCTGGTGCGCGGAGCCGATCATCCGCTATTCCATCATCCGCACGAACTGAACCTTCGGGCCGGAGATAAACTGGGCGGCTCGCCGAGCGGGCTGCCACAACCGATCGGCCACGAAGGAGATGTGCGGCTTTCCACGTTGGCCAAGGTGTTGTTGTCGCCCGTGCCGGCCGGTGCCACGCCGCCGGCCGAGGATCCGGCCGGCATCGTCTTGTTGGCCGATGGATTTTGCGACTGGAGCAAGGTTACGAACGGCGCGCCATGGGATTACCTGCAACGGGCCGTACTAACCGATCCTCAACGAAGCGCGACGAACGTGTCCGCGGAGATGGTCTATTGGGAGCGTCCCGATGGCGGGCGAGTGTTTCATGCCGGCAGCGTGTCGGCCGGCCGAGCGTTCGCCAACGACCCCAAGTTCGGATTGCTGATGAAGAACGTGCTGCACCGTTTTGGTGTGCCCGCTCCCAAGCCGAGCTGACGCGAACAAGGTGCGCGCCGGCTGTCTGTCACAGCGACTTCAGGTAGGCAATCAAATCGGCCAGGTCCTGATCGGCGAGGGTCTTGTCGAGGCCGTCGGGCATGATCGATTGCTGGCCGCGTGTCATCTCCTCGATGGCGGAACGTGGCAGCCGATACATCTTGTCGGTCCCCGCCGAGAGCACGATTTCGTCCGGTTTGTCTTCCACCAAGACACCCGTGAGAGTGCGGCCGTCGCCGGTGATCACGATCCAGGGCTCGTAACTCTGCACGAGCGAAGCGCTCGGAAACAGAATCGATTCGACCAGGTCGCGCGGGGCGCGACGTTTGCCGATTCCTTGCAGGTGCGGACCGAGGGTGCCCCCCACGTGAGCCGCCTTGTGACAGGCCGTGCAGGCCGCCTTCTGACTCTGAAACACATTCAGACCGCGATTCGGGTCGGCCTGGTCGACCAAGGCAAGCACGCGATTCGCGCGCGCAAGCTGCTCGGCCTGCGCCTGCTCCAGTCGATCCAACAGCGGCTGCGCCTGTTGTTGGACGTGCTCCGGAAAGCCGGCCAGCACCGACCGTAAGCGGAAGGCGTTCAGACCGGTCGCGGACCGCGAAGCGAGCAGCGACGATACGAGTCGCCGACCGATCTCTTCGTCTGTCTTGCCTTGGAACAACGACAGCACGGCATTCAGTTCCGCTGTGCCAAGGTTTTTCAGCGCCCCCGATAGTTGTACGAGTTGCGGCCCGGTGAGTTGGCTGCGGGCCAGAACTTCGGCGGCGCTGGTACGCAGCGAGAGCGGCTGTTCGGGTGCCAGACTTCGAATCAGGAACGAGAGCAGCGTGTCGCTCAGGCCACCCAACGACTTATCGCGGACCGCGGCCAGTGCTCTCACTCGGGCCTCGGCCGGCAAATCGGCCTGGTCCGCCAGTGCAAAAAGCCGGCTGTTGAGAGACTGATGTACCTTCCGGGCCGCCTCGTCGCGCATCGCCAGAGGGGGAAGCTTGCCGAGCGTGACGAGCAGCGAGCCGATCAGCGTGGCGTCTCCGTTCTCCTGCAACAAACCCGATAACGATTCCACCCAGCGCGGGTCGGCGAACTCGCCACCCGCGTCACCCATGGCTTCGAGCAGGAGCATGCGGGCCTCGGCGGCGAGTCCGGCCGACGTCAACTCGCGGACGATCCAATCCGAAATGGTGGGCACCCGAGCCAGCCGCGCCAACCGTCTGCGAAGCTGAGCACGAGCGTCGTCACTCTTCGTCTCGTCGGCGAGGGCGTTCTGCAACCGCTCGACCAGCAGGCCGCCCAATGCTTGAGGATGTCGCGAGATGAGCCACCAGACCACATCCCTCGTCCGCTCGTCGGGCGCATCAAGTTCCGCGATAACCGCCCGTGGATCAAGCTCACCGCCGGGTATCTGGTCGAGTGCGATCATAGCAGCCCGGCGGACGGACGGATGAGGGCTCTTCATCCCGCCCCGGGTCGACTCAGGATCGGCAATTTCGATCAGAGCATAGATCAGCGCATGCTCGACAAAACGGTCGGCGGGCAATGCCAGGCGAGCGAGCAGTGCGGGCGTCGCCGCAGGGTCGCGCAGCCGGCCCAGTGCCTCGGCCGCGAGTCGACAGTCCCGTGGCGCGCCGCTTGCCAGGATCTGGAGCAATTGGGCCGAGGCGCCTCGATCGCGATGCAAACTCACCGAGTTCAGCGCTGCACGGCGGACCGTTTCGTCGCGATCGTCCAACCCTTGTCGCACAACGGCTCGGCCTTCTGCGCGGTCCATGCGCGTCGCGGCCCAAATCGCCGAGCAGCGCGCCGTGGGCGAGCCTGACGACAGCGTAGAACGAAGCACCGCGCACGCATCTTCGCCCTTCGAGGCGAGGGATTCGATGGCCCGTCTCCGGACGGCAGGCCGACCGTCGCCGAGCAGTTCGGCCAACCGCGAGTGGGAGAGCGAGGGCCAATCGAGCGACGCGCCGCGCGGATCGGCCGGTGCCGCCGCATCCATCCGAGAGATGCGATAGATGGCACCATGCGCACCCGGCCGGTAGAACGTCGACGAGGGACAGCAGTGCAAATACCAGCCGCCGGTATCGATGACGAGCAGGCTCCCATCGGCGTCTTCCAACACGTCGGTCGGATGGAACTCGACGTTGTCGCATCCCAAGAATTCTTCGTCGCGCGCGGCGAACGTGCCGCCCCGCTCTTCGAGCACGTGACGCAAAACCTTGTGTCCGCTGAATAACGCGGAAAAGAGATTGCCCTGGAACTCGTCGCCGAGGACGGTCGATTGATAGCAAGCCAGACCGGCCGGCGACATGGCGCCCCACCCGGTCAGCTTGGGCATCAGGTCAGGCCCCGTCCAAGGAAACTCGAACACGGGGGCGATGTCCTTCGGGTGGACCGCGCCATAGACCGCGTGGAGAATACCGTCATCGCGCGGTTCGCCCAGCATCTGGAAGTTGGTGCAGGTGACGAACCGTTCGCCGTCGGCGGCGAAAGCGACTTCCACGGGATTATCCATCCCGCCCACCAGGAGGTTGTCGACGTCGGTCGCGTCCGGATGTCGCCGCAGAACGTGTCGCGCGGAGGTGGTCCAAGGCCCGCCGGCCAGCGAGTAGGTCTGTGTCGCCGGGCCCTTGCACCAATAGATGTAGCCATCGGGCCCGACATAGGGCCCTCGTAGATCGTTCAAACAGGCCGTGACCTCCTTCGTCGTCACCCATGCCTGGCGAGTTTCCGCGACGCCATCGTCGTCGGCATCGGTCAATTTCCAGATCACGGGTGCGGCGGCAACGTACAGCGAGCCACCGAGCCAGGCGCTGCCCTGCGCCATCATCTCGAACTCGGCGAATGTCGTGCGACGGTCGAAACGGCCATCGCCGTCGCTGTCTTCTAGGCGAACGACTCGATGCAGCGTCTCCTTGGGCTGCGGCTTGTTCCATTCGGCCGTGCCCGACGATTCGCAGACATAGAGCCTTCCTCGCTCATCGAAGTCGGCGCAGATCGGATACTTGACGAGCGGTTCGTCGGCCACCGCCTGCACGGTAAAGCCATCGGGAACGCGAAACGTATACCGGCCCGCCGCGACTTCCGCGGCCGTTACCGTGGTGACGAGTCCCGCTTGGACCGCGAGGACGAACCACGCGGAAACCAAGGCAAGCATCTTCATTTGATGGCTTTGCATGATGAAAGGCGAGCATGTGTAATGCAGATCGAGCAAGATCGTCCCTCCGCTACCCGCTGAAACGAAAAGGAAGTCGACAAGAAGCATCGTAAAAGCTTGAACCAGTCGACACAACGTCCATAATCAGGGCGTCGCCGCACGTCCACCGGTCTTGTCGCTTCGAGGAACATCCACCTCTCTGGTTGTAACCACCACAAGCCCCCATGATCGCGCGCCACTCTCCTTGTTCGCTGATCGTCTCCTCAGTGCTCGCCCTGCTGGCCATCTCGCTTTCTCCGGCGGAAGCGCCTGGCGAGTCTTCCAAGTCCCCCCTGCTCATCGTGGCTCCGGACGCTTTTCATGAACCGTTGGTGGATTATCTGCGGTTCAAGCAAGAGCGGCGGCCGGTGGAATTGGTCTCGCTCGAAAAGATATTGCAGGAAACACCCGGCCGCGACGATCCGGAGCGAGTGAAGCGATTTCTCTTCGAGCAATGGAAGGCAGGAAAGGGTACCAATGCGTTGCTCGTCGGCGATGCCGACGTTTTCCCCGTGCGATACATGGTGCTCGATCGAGTGACGCCGGCGGCATTCGACTATGCGTTCTATCCGAGCGATCTCTATTACGCCGACCTCGCGCGCGAAGACGGCACGTTCGATGATTGGAACGCGCAGCAGGACGGGTTCCACGCCGGCTATTTCGGAGAGGTTCGCGGCGAAAAGAACAAGACCGACCCCATCAACTACGATCGCGTCGATTACCGGCCGGACATCGCCGTGGGACGTTGGCCGGTGAGCAACGTGGATGAGTTGCAAAAGGTTGTCGCCAAATCGATGCTCTTCGAGCGGGGAGTTTTGGCCAAAGACCGGGTCGGCCTGAAAGCAGCGGCGTTATTCTCCGTCGGCGGTTGGGTCGACAGCCGCGGCCTGATGGATGAAATTGCTCGCCGTATGCCATCCGATTGGAATGTCGAAAAACGCTATTACCGCGATCGACGACGAGACGACGAGACGGCGCCGCCCGACGAAGGGCAGCTCGTCGAGCTACTCAATTCCGGGCAGCGGATCGTCTTTCACGCGGGGCACGGTCAAGACGACGCCTGGGAACAGTGTTTTTCGGTCCGTTCGTTGGAGAAACTGAAGAACGCAGACCGGTTGCCGGTGATGATCTCGGCAGGATGCTCAACGGCCCGGCTCGCGACCCTGCCGCCGTACGAGGCCTACGTCGACGTCGACGGCAAAGAACACGCGGGCACGAACTTTGGCGAAGTGTTCGACGCGCCGCCTGCTCCGCCGGCGCCGTACCAGAGAGGCCGCTTCAATACGACCGGCCTGGGGGAGAAGCTCCTGCGGAACGGACCGATGGGCGCCGTCGCATACATCGGTTGTAACACCGGCAGCCAACCCTGCGGGCTAACGCTGCTCGACGGATTCTCACAGTCGATGAGGGAGCATCCCGACAATTCGCTCGGCGACTGCTGGGTAGATGCCGTGAAGCACTACTACGACCACGAGCATCTCGGCACCATTGTGCCCAACAACGACTGGTATCCGGCGAGCATCTTCTTCCAAGGCATGAAATTCATGCTCTACGGCGATCCCACCCTGCCGCTCGGGAACGTCGACTGACCGTTGCTTTGAGTTCTGCGCCGCGGGCAGTCACAATTGGGGCGTGCCGCGCTGCTCGCCGTTCCGCCAGAGTTTCCCTGCACCCCGGGGGCGGTTAGACTCTCGTAGATCACACAGCCCTCCGGGAGATCGAACCGATGAAAGTCGCCGGCGTGCAAATGGATCTGGCCTTCGCCGACCGCGAGGCCAATTTCCAAAAGATCGCCGAGCGCTTGCGCGAGACGGCCCGCGCGGGCGCAAAGCTGACCGTATTTCCCGAATGCTGCGTCCCCGGTTATTGCTTCGACAGCCTCGAAGAGGCCCGTGCCCAGGCGGAGCCGATTCCCGGCCCCAGTACGCTCCGGCTCGCCGAGGCCTGCCGCGAGCTCTCGATCTACGCTGTGGTGGGCCTGCTGGAGGACGACGGACGCAACGTCTTCAATGCAGCGGCGCTCGTCGGTCCGGGTGAGGTGATCGCGACCTACCGAAAGATCCATCTTCCGTACCTCGGTGTGGACCGATTTACCACACCGGGCGACCGCCCGTTCGCCGTGCATTCGGCCGGCGACGTGAGCGTGGGCATGAGCATCTGTTACGACGCGGCCTTTCCCGAAGCAGCCCGCGTGTTGGCGCTCGAGGGTGCCGACCTGATCGTCTTGCCCACCAATTGGCCCCCCGGCGCCGAGTGTACCGCCGATTACGTGATCAACGCGCGGGCCATGGAGAACAATGTCTACTTCATGGCAGTCAACCGGGTGGGCAACGAGCGTGGCTTTCGGTTCATCGGGCAGAGCAGGATCTGCGACCCGCGAGGCAAGGTGTTGGCCCAGGCGCAGCACGAAAACGAAGCCATTCTCTACGCGGAGATCGATCCTGCCTTCGCCCGGCAGAAACACGTGGTGCGCGTTCCCGGCAAGCACGAGATCGATCGTTTCGCCGATCGCCGGCCGGAGATGTATGGTGCGATCACCGCGAGCAATAAAGGTAAAGGGTGAAGCGGCAGCGCGAGTCGACGATCGCTCTTCGCTCGCGACTTTGTCCGCATCGGGCGGTAGGTTTCAGGCAAAGGGTGGCGGCTGCTGGCTTTGATGACCGAGCTTGAGAACGATTCTGACGCCGCGGTTTGGGATCAATTTCGCCGCTTGATGCCGTGCGCGGAACGTTGGGCGTACTTCGACCACGCGGCGGTCGCACCCCTTTCGTTGCCGGCGCAGTTGGCGCTGACGAACTGGGCGAAGGAATTCGCCGAACACGGCGCGGTCGATTGGTTGCAATGGGCGGCGGAGTTGGAGCATCTGCGCCGTCGAGCGGCCGATCTGTTGCACGCCGACGTATCCGAGATCGCGCTCGTGCACAACACGACGGAAGGTATCAACCTGGTGGCCGAAGGTTTTCCGTGGCAATCCGGCGACAACGTGGTGATCTTCGACGACGAGTTCCCCAGCAATGTCTATCCCTGGATGAACCTGGAGCCGCGTGGAGTGGAGCTCCGCCGCGTCCCCGCGGGTAACCGGCCCTCGTTGGACGATCTGGCGAAATCGTGCGATAAGCGGACACGCGTGGTCAGTGTGAGCTGGGTCGGTTTCGCCAGTGGATGGCGTCACGACCTGGACGAGTTGGCCGAGATCGTACACCGTCGTGGCGCACTCCTGTTTCTCGACGCCATCCAGGGGCTCGGTGTCTTTCCCCTGGACGTGCAGGCGACGCCGATCGATTTTCTCGCGGCCGACGGGCATAAATGGCTGTTGGGCCCGGAGGGGGCTGGTTTGTTCTATCTGCGTCGTGAACATCTCGATCGTTTGCGGCCGATCGGCCTGGGTTGGAATAGCGTGCAACACGCGCACGACTTCAGCAAGATCGAGTTGCGCCTCAAGGCCTCGGCAGGACGTTACGAGGGGGGCACCTACAATATGCCGGGCCTGCTGGCGCTGGGTGCCAGTCTCGAGATGCTGGGCGACTACCCTCCCGAACAGCTCTCCCAACGCATCGTCGCGCTGACCGATGAGATCTATCGTCGCTTGCCGCAAATCGGCGCCGTGAATGCGAGCGAGCGCGAACCTGAGCACGCCAGCGGCATCTTATCGTTCGACCTCCCGGGGCGCAACCTGGCCGACGTCCGCCGCCAATGCCGTCAGCGGCAGGTGGTGCTGAGCTGCCGAGGTGGGAGGCTGCGCGTCAGTCCGCACGCGTACAATAATGCAGAGGATATCGACCGACTGTTTGAGGCCTTGACTGCCAAGTAACCGAACATGAGTAGTACGCCGGAATCGACGTCACCGGTCAACGCCTGGGACGCCGCGCTTTACGACAATCGCCACGCGTTTGTCCACCGCTACGGGGCCGACTTGTTGGATTTGCTGCAACCGCAATCCGGCCAGCGCGTGCTCGACCTGGGGTGCGGTACAGGGCACCTCACCGCAGCCATTGCCGAGCGCGGGGCCGCGGTCGTCGGTATCGATGCCTCTGCCGAGATGATCGACCAGGCCCGGCGGAATTTTCCCGCGATCGAATTCCACGTGGCCGATGCCCGCGAGTATCGATCGCAGGAACCGTTCGATGCCGTCTTCTCGAACGCTGCCCTGCATTGGGTCAAGCCCGCCGAAGCCGCGGTGCAGACGGTCGCGGCCGCGCTCAAGCCAGGCGGACGCTTTGTGGCCGAGTTCGGAGGGCACGGCAACGTGCGGTATATCCTGGCCGAACTGCACGCCGCCGTAAGCCTCGTAACGGGCACAAACCCCGGCGACTTCAATCCTTGGTATTTCCCCAGCGTGGGCGAGTATGCCGGCTTGCTGGAACGTGCTGGGCTCGAAGTCCGATATGCGTTCCTCTTCGACCGGCCGACGCCCCTCGATGAGGGTGAGGCGGGCATGGCGAACTGGTTGGCCATGTTCGGCCAACCCTGCCTGATGACCGTCCCCGCCGACCTACGCCCGGCGGTAATCACGGCGGCGATCGAGCGGATGCGTCCGCGTCTATGGAACGCCGGGGGCTGGACGGCCGACTATCGGCGGCTGCGCATCGTGGCCGTCAAATAGCGACGGCGAATGCCCCCGTTCACCTGCCGCTCGGCTTGTCGGTGCCGCGAATGGGTACCGGGTGACGTTGATCGCCCATCGCTTCGACCGCGACGTACACAACCTCGGCCTCGGTGAGCTTGACGGGCTGGCCGTTGCGGTCGGCTTCGACCTCGACGTGAACCGTGATCGACGTGGTACCCACGCGCACCAACCGCGTCCAAAAGCTCACCAGGTCGCCCACGAAGACGGGTTTGTGGAACTCGACCTGGTTCATAGCCACGGTCACGATGAGCCGCTCGGGCCAACCCGCCGAACGGATCTCGTGCAACGCGCCCACCGCGCCGGCCTGGTCGATGTGGCTGAGAAGCACCCCGCCGAAGATGGTGCCGAAGGGGTTCGTATCGCGCGGCATCATCACGGCCTTGAGCGCCAGGTATCGGGCGGGGGTCGGCTCGGTCATGACTCGGACGCTTGCGATGGGGGATCTTGGAGGAGGGCGCGCAGCCGGCGGACGGCCCGCAGGTAGCGCATGCCGGCGGCCGGTTCGCTGAGCCCCAAGGCTTGCGCCGTTTCCTGGTTGGAGAGCTGTTCGAAATGCCGCAGTAGAATCACCTCGCGATCATTGTCTTCCAATTCTTCCAGCGCGGCCTGGAACCGCCGTTCGAGTTCGTGGCGCGTGGCCGCGGCAGCGGGAGTCAGTTCGCGGTCGCAGAGTTGGGCCGCGAGGTCGATCGTCGAATGGTCCAGCGTGGCGCGGGCGGCGAGCGACTGTTCACGGTCGAGACTGCGCCGCGCCGCCACGCGATGCCGGCGATGGGCATCGATCAATCGGTCGCGGGCGATCTGGTGCAGCCAGAGACGGAACGGAAGCTGCGGATCCTGAAGGTACTCCTGCAACCGCCGGTTGGCCTCGATCAGCGCGTCCTGCACGATGTCGCTGGCATCGACGCGCTGCTGCAACACCCGATCCATCCGCAGCGCGACCATCCGCCGCAAGGCATCGCGGTGACGGTCGAGCAGTTCGCTCACCGCCTCGCGCTCGCCCGCGCGGGCCTGCCCCAACAACTCCTGCGTCTTCTCGGCGTCGGGCCACATGCGGAGGCCTTTTATGGTTAGAGCAGGGTGAACAGCGATCAGCCGGTTCGTATCGCAGGATCGTACAACAGTGGAAAAAAAGTGCCATCCATTGGTTGGCCGGCCGGAACCGGCGGTACCCCGTCGAGCAGCGGTTCGTTCGCGGCGGAGCAAACGCCATCCCGAAAGACATTGATGACGGTCGCTCGGCGCGGGCCGTCGGTGCGATTCTCATACGAGCCGTGGACCATCAACGGATGATGAAACGATGCCTCGCCGCGCCGCAGCTCGATCGCCACGGGCTTGAACGCGGTGCGCTGTTCCTCGTCGAGCACGCTCTGAATGGCGTCCATATCGCCCGCCAAACCGGTGACGGGGAGCAACGGCCAGCGGTGGCTGCCGGGGATGTATTGCAGGCAACCGTTGTCGCGCGTGGCATCATCGAGCGCTATCCAACAGGTGAGATGGGCCATCGGCAACGTGCGCGTCCAATAAGAATAGTCCTGGTGCCAGGCCACAACGCCCCCGTGCTGGGCCGGCTTGCAGAAGAGCTGGTCGTGCCAGAACCGCACCGCGCCTCCCAAAAGCTGCGACGCCGGCGTCGTGAAGGCCGGGTTCCAGAGCAGATCGTGAAAGCCGGCCGCGATCCGCCAGGCACCCAGAGCGTGAAAGAGCACACGGCTGCGATCGGCCGACTCGTTCGAGTGAAACTCGTAGAACAGGCTGTTCGCGGGATGGTTCGGATCGACGAGCGAATGCAGTTCCTCGCGGAGGCGAGCCACCTGATCATCATCGAGCAGCCGCACACCCGCCACATAGCCGTCGCGCCGGTAATGAGCGAGCTGCTCGTCCGTCAACCGGTATCGGTGTCGGCCCGCATCGCTCCTGGGCAGATCGAATAAGTCGCTGACGAGCTCATGTCGCTCCGCGAGATCGGCGACCATGCAGACGGTTACCTCCTAAAGACTTGTCCGAGTACCCGTATCGGATGTTACGGGGTCCCAGTTATGCAGCATTTCTGCAGATGGATTCTAAACCACGCGGCTGGCAGAGTTTGCGCCGGCAACGGCCAACCCTATCGATTCTCCTCAGCCGAGCCCCAGGCGACAAGGGCCCTCGTTTCGTCGGTTTGAAGAAGCCGATACGTCGGCGCGCTAAGTCCACCCTTGGCTTGGCGAGAGGCTTTTCTCGAAACCGCTTTCGAATACGAGCAACAACCGTGGCTATAAGGGGATCAGGCAGCCGACGGTTTGCGCACTTCATGCACTACGAGCATGTTATGCCCAGAGGCCATCAGTCCGATGCCGCTGACGAACACCACATGGTCGCCCGGCGATAGCTTACCCGTCGTATGTCCCCAACTCTCGATGTGATCGATGAGCTGGTCGCTCTGCCGCGCGGGAACATTGTCGAGCGGAGTCACACCCCAGTAGAGACACATCTGCCGCGACACGGCCGGCAAATCTGAAACGGCTACGATCGGCACGTGCGTCCGCAGCTTCGAGAGGGCGAGCGCCGTCGCGCCACTGTGCGTGACGACGACGATCAATCGGGCTTCGAGCTGCGAGGCGATGAATTGCACGCCGTACACGACCGCCTCGGTGACCCGGTGCAGATCCTCGATGCGCACGTCCGACAAGGGCTGTGCCGCCCGGCCGCGCAGCAGCGGCTCGGTCGCGACCGCGATGCGGTTCATCATCTCGACGGCCTCGCGGGGATACTTGCCCACGGCCGTTTCGCCCGAGAGCATGCAGGCGTCGCAACCGTCGAGGATGGCGTTGGCCACGTCGGTCACCTCGGCGCGCGTCGGATGCCGCGAGTGCTGCATGCTGTCGAGCATCTGCGTGGCGATGATCACCGGCTTGCGATGGCGATTGCAGACCGAGACGATCTGCTTCTGCGCCACCGGCATGTGGGCGACGTCGATCTCGACGCCCAAATCGCCACGGGCCACCATCACGCCGTCGGCGGCGGCCACGATCTCTTCGAGCCGGCCCAGCGCCTCGGGCTTTTCGATCTTGGCGATCACCATGGCTCGCGACCCGTGGGCCCGCAACACGGCCTTGAGCGCGAGCACCTCGTCGGGCGAACGTACGAAACTGAGCCCGACGAAGTCGATGCCGTGCTGTGCCGCCCAGATGGCATGCGTGCAATCCTCCTCGCTCATGGCCGGCAACCCCAGCTTGACGCCCGGCAGGTTGATGCCTTGCCGGCTGCGCACCAGACCGGATTGTGTCACGCGGCAGAGGGCCGCGTCGGGTTCGCGTTCTTCCACGACCAGGCTTACGGTGCCGTCGGCCAGCATGACACGATCGCCCACCTTGAGCTCGTCAATAAGTCGAACGTAGTTGCTCACCAACTCGTCTGGTTGGGATGCGGTGTCACCCCGCACGAACCGCAGGCGGGCATCTTGGTCGCACTGCACCTCACCACCGGGCAGTTCACCCAAGCGGATCTTGGGACCGGCCAGGTCGGCCAGGACACCGATCGGCCGCCCCACGGCTTCGCCCACTCGGCGGATGGCCGCGAGGTTCACCTGCTGGGAATCGATGCCGCCGTGGGCCATGTTGATGCGGAACACATCGACCCCCGATCGGACCAACTCGGCGAGTTGGTTCTCTTGGCAGCAGGCCGGCCCGACCGTGGCGATAACTTTCGTGCGGGCGAAAGGGGTGGCAGACGTTTCGGCCATGAATCGCTCCGTTGCTCAGTTCCGTTGACGAAGGGCTCGCTCGACGACCATACTGCGCGAGCCTTGTCGCCGGGATGAGGGGTGCGAGACACACCGCGGCGACGACGGCCCCCGTACGCGGTGGGCGACGGCGGCCACCACACTTTAGCGACGTGATCGCGTGCGTGCCAGTGGACGATCCAACCGTAACCAATTCTGAACAGAACCGGCCGACCGTCGTGCGAAGGTCGTTTCGCATCGGTGACGTGGCCCTGGGCATGGCGGTGGGCGCGGTCGGGCTGCTCATCGCCTTGGCCATCGTTTCCCGCCATCAGGCCGTGCCGGCACTGACCAGCGAAGCGCTGGCAGCCGCTCAGTCGCGCTGGGAGCAGCACGGTCCGGCAAACTATCGCATCGACTTGGAAGTGGCCGGCAGGCAGGCGAGCCGCTATCACGTCGAAGTGCGCGGCGGTAAGCCGACGCAAGTGTTGCGCAACGATCGGCCGATCCCATCACGAAGCTGGTACTATTGGACGGTGCCCGGACTCTTCGAAGTGTTGGACCACGACATGGATTGCTCCGAGGATCCGACGCGCGGCTTCGGCGCTCGGCCCGGCAGCCGGGCGGTCCTGCGGGCCGACTTCGACCCCGACCTGGGTTATCCACGTAAGTTCCAGCGGCTGATCATGGGCGAGCCGCATCTCGACATGACGTGGGACGTGACGGCGTTCGACACCGATCGTTAGTCCGCCGCCAACCGAGCTTTAGAGCAATCGGCAAAACCGAATCAAGCTCCGACAAACTGGGCGTTTCGCGGCCGATTTTTCGCCCTGCGACATTCCGACTTCCCGGTGCTGTCGGCCTTTCTTAGCGGTCGAGCCGCACGGCCAAACGGTGCTTGTGGCCCCGCGGCGCGGCTGGTAACTTGACTTGATTCCGCCTCTTACGAGCCGCAACATCCATGAGCGATCCCTATTTCCAGTCCCTGTTTGCCGAGCGAATCGGCGGAGCCAATTACGGCAAGGGGACCGAGATTTACAAGTTCGAAAAGATCAAGCGGGCCAAGCGAAAGGCGCTTGCCGACCATCCGGAGCGACGGCTCATCGACTTCGGCATCGGTGAGAACGACGAACCGGCCGACGAATCGGTGCGCGCCGTGATGGCCGCCGAGATCCACAAGCCCGAGAACCGTGGCTATGCCGACAACGGCATCGCCGCCTTCAAAGAAGCGGCCGCCCGCTTCATGAAGCGTCATTTCGGCGTCGAACTCGATCCGACCAAGGAGGTTAATCACTCGATCGGGTCGAAACCCGCACTCGCCATGTTGCCGGCGGCTTTCATCAACCCGGGCGATGTCACCCTGATGACGGTGCCCGGTTATCCGGTAGCGGGGACGCATACGAAATATTACGGCGGCGAGGTCCATCGCCTGCCCCTGTTGGCCGCGAACGACTTTTTTCCGGACCTGGAGTCGCTGCCAGCCGATATCCGCCGCCGCGCCAAACTGCTGGTGCTGAACTACCCGAATAGCCCGACGGGGAAGTTGGCCAACCGTGATTTCTATCGGCGGGTGATCGACTTCGCTCAGAAAAACCAGGTGGTGGTCGTGCAGGATGCCGCACACATCTTGCTGAGCTACGAAAGCGAACCATTAAGTTTTCTACAGGTTCCGGGGGCCAAGGAGGTGGGCGTCGAAGTCCATTCGCTCTCCAAGGGCTTCCATATGATCGGCTGGCGCATGGGCTGGGTGTGCGGCAACGAGCGGATCGTCCAGGCCTTTGCCGACATCAAGGACAACAGCGATTCGGGACAGTTCATCGCCATCCAGAAGGCCGCCGCCGCGGCCCTCGACAATGAGAACATCCCGTCGCGCGTTCGCGAAAAGTACCGTCGGCGGTTGGAAAAGCTGGTGACGGTCCTGCGCCGCTCGGGTTTCGATTGCAAAATGCCCGGCGGCACCTACTTCCTCTACACGCCGAGCCCGCGGGGACTGCGTGGCGGCCCGCGGTTTGAGACGGCTGAAGCGGCCAGCCAGTATCTGATCACCGAACAATCGATCTGTACGGTGCCCTGGGACGATGCCGGCAGCTTCCTGCGTTTCAGCGTTACGTACGAAGCGGCCGACGAAGCTGCCGAAGACAGGCTGATGCAGGAGACCGAGGAGCGGCTGAAGAAAATCTGTCCGGAGTTTTAGAGCAAGACAAAACCGATCGACAAAAGATCGGCGCCGCACCACCGATCTTTTGCCAACAGCGCTCCGGCTTTCAGATTTGTCAGCCGCTCTTAGGGCTGAATGGCGGCCTTGTGGCCCTCTGCCGATCTGCGATCGGCAGACGTGTCAATGTGGAGGACACACTCCGAGAGCCGGCCGGTACGGGGGGTAGTCAAGGGATTTCGAAATGCCCAGGATCTTCGAAGGCCGCGTGGTAGGTGGCACGGGCCGCTTTTCCATCGTGGTATCGCGCTATAATGAGACAATAACCTCGCGCTTGTTGAGTGCCGCGGTGGACACGCTCGTCGCGCACGGCATTGCCGACGACGCCATCGATGTGTCGTGGGTGCCTGGGGCCTTCGAGATTCCGTTGCTCGCTGCCCGTCAGGCTCGCAGCGGCCGCTACCAGGCCGTGCTTTGCCTGGGTGCGGTGATTCGCGGTGAAACCACGCACGACCAACACATCAACCGCGCGGTGAGTGGAGAACTGGCCCGCATCGCCGTCGAGAGCGGCGTACCGGTCTTGTTCGGAGTTTTAACGTGCGATAGTCTCGAACAGGCGATCCATCGGTCAGGCGGCAACGTCGGAAACAAAGGCACCGAATGCGCGACGGCCGCTTTGCAGATGGTGGATCTCCTGAAACAAATGAGCAGTGCGGAAGAATGAATCGTCACCGATCCGCGTGGGCAACGTTTTTTCCTCACTTTGTCCTGAACGACCGCTGAGCCCCAACCCGTGTCCCGACGCAGCCGAGCCCGAGAAGTCGCCTTGCAGGTCCTCTTCCAAGACGACCTCAACCCGGGCGGCAATCCGGGGCAAGCCGATCAATTCTTGCGCGGGCGACTGAAGAACGACGAGTTGGTGACGTTCGCTCAGTCGCTCGTGGCGGGCGTCCGCCGCAATCGTTCGGAGCTCGACCAGTTGCTCGATCGCACGGCCGATAATTGGAGCTTGAGCCGTATGGCGACGACCGATCGCAATGTGCTGCGGTTGGGAGCCTACGAGATTCTCTATTCCGACACGCCCGCAAGAGTCGCCATCAATGAAGCCGTGGAACTGGCCAAGCGATTCGGATCGGGCCAGTCGGCGCAATTCGTGAACGGCATCCTCGACCGCTTTTTGGAGAAGCAGCGCGACCAATAGCATGGGTCTTTTCGACAAACTCAAAGCCGGCTTGCAGAAAACGACCCGGCTGCTCAATACCGACGTCCGCGACCTCTTCAAGAGCGAAGGACGGCTGGTCGACGACGCGTTCCTCGACGAACTGCTGGTCATCCTGGTGAAGACCGACATGGGGGTCCAGTCGGCTCAGGAGATCATCGCCGACGTTCGCAGCGAATTTCGTGGCCGTGTCGTCCACCTGGCAGACGTTCTCGCGGCCGTCAAAAAGAAACTGAAATCCCTTCTGGCCCAGGATGAAGCCCCGTTGCGTCTGGCCGCCGAGGGACCGACGGTCATCATGGTGGCCGGCGTCAACGGCGCGGGCAAGACGACGTCGATCGCCAAGCTGACGCAGTTATTCATCTCGCAGGACAAACGCGTCGTGCTGGGGGCCGCCGACACGTTTCGGGCGGCCGCGGTCGAGCAACTCACCGTGTGGGCGGGCCGCCTGGGGGCCGACATTGTCAAAGGCGAACAGGGGGGCGACCCGGCCAGCGTGGCCCATCGCGCCGTGGCACGGGCCCTGGAAACGCAGGCCGACATTTGCATCGTCGATACGGCCGGCCGCTTGCAGACCCAGCAGAACCTGATGCAGCAGTTGACGAAGATCCATCGGGTGATCGGCAAGCAGATCGAGGCCGCGCCGCACGAGGTCCTGCTCGTGCTCGATGCGACCACCGGCCAGAACGGCATCAGCCAAGCCAAGCACTTCACCGACGCGGTAAAGTGTACGGGCATCGTGCTGGCCAAGATCGACGGCACGGCCAAGGGGGGCGTGATCGTCGCCATCCGCCAGCAAGTCGGCCTGCCGGTCAAATATCTGGGAGTCGGCGAAAAGGCCGACGACGTCGCCCCGTTCGTCCCCGATACCTTCGTCGACGCGATGTTCGAAGGAATGGGCGTGTGAGCCGCTGAAGAGCGGTTGCTCAGGTCGGGTGCGATAAGAAAGGCTATTGCGGCGGGTGACATTCGCGACCCAACAGAAGAGGCTGGCAAGAAACCGATCGGCCGATCTCCGAATCGGCGGATGGTTTCTTGTCAGCCTCTAAAAAAGAAAAGACCTGTCGGGGAGGTTAATCCCAGACAGGTCTTCTTCGTTCTGACCCCAGGTTGCTGCCCCTGAACAGTCAACCGTTGTTAGTTGCGCTGCACGAGGTTGCGGGTCGAAGCCATCGAGCGACGGCCCTGGATGGAGGCCGACGGATCGGTCACCGGGGCGGGCGGCATCGGGGCAGCGTCACCGGCAGCGGGAGCCGGGGCAGCACCTTCGGCCGGGGCACCAGCGCCACAACCACCACCGCAGCAGCTCGTCGAACCGCAGCAGCTATTGCCGCAGCAGCTCTTGTGCTTCTTGAACAGGTTGGCCAGCAGGCTGCAACGCTTCTTTTTGCAGCAGTTGGCGCACGGGTCGCAGCAGCTCGAGGACGAACCGCAGCAGGCGGTCTGCTCGCAGCAGGCCGGTTCGCAGCAAGCGGGCTCGCAGCAAGCGGGCTCGCAGCAGGTGGGCTGCTGGCAGCAACTGTTGCAGCTGTTGTGGCCACCGAACAGACCCTTCATCCGACCGAACAGGCAGCTCTTCTTGCAGCTGTTGCAGCTATTGCAGCAGCTCTGCTCGCAGCAGGCCGGCTCACAGCAGGCCGGTTCGCAGCAAGCGGGTTCACAGCAGGCGGGCTGCTCGCAGCAGGTCGGCTCGCAGCAGGCCGGCTGGCAGCAGCTTGTCTCGCAGCACTGCGATTGGCAGCAGCTACCGCCGCGGCCCATCATTCGGTTCAGCAGGTCGAAGCCAAAGCTCTGGCTACACAGACCCAAGCTGACAACGAGTGCTCCTACAAACATGTTCCATTTCATCGAGCAACGTCTCCTTTACATGGAACTGGGGCGGTAACGCTTGCCAATAGCGAGCAGGCCTCGTTCGACACACCGCTCTAGCGCACGGGAGCGATTCACTCCGCGGGGAGTTCGCAGTCGCCGTGGCGGCGGCCGCAGGTGTCGGATGGGGCAGTCGTTAGTTGGTCAGCGTGGGTCGTATCCCACAGTTCACAAGGTTATGGCTCCAGGGCCGTCGAACCATTCCTTGGCTCGATAAAAACCGAGTCGGTTGCCTGGGGCTCCCTATACGTGTCGTTGCCGACACGTACTTCCTCGTTGAGGGACACCTACCGTATCGGCTGGCCCTGGAAGAGCCCTTGAGAAAGCGGAACTAATTTTCGCCAAATCGCTTAACTTTCCTACAAGGCGGACCTTGCCGGGTCCGTAATGTAGCGAAACTTTGCGGGCTCATGATTGCGATGGCCCGAAAAATCGCCTAGCTAGCGTCGGGATAAAGAGATGAATCGCGGCCGCAATGCGCAAGCGCGGAACCGCTCCGTCGTCGCTTCGTGCCGTCCCCGGCTGGGTCACTCTTCGCCGTCGGCCTCGTCGTCACCCTCATTGCTGTCGGTGCTGACGACGGCGCCGACGGCGATGTGGTATTGACGAATCTTGTTGCGCAAACTGCCGCGGGTGATGCCGAGAATCTTGGCGGCCTGCGATTGATTGCCGGACGTCCGTTCCAAGACTCGGGCCAACAGATAGCGCTCCATCACCGCGATCGATGCCGCGTGCAATCCCTCGCTCCCCTTGCGGAGAGCCTCGTCGATGAACGATTCGAGATTCAACGCCGAATTCGACGGCGCCGAGGCAGGGGCGGCCGGCGAGCGGCGGCCCTCGCGAACTTCTTCCGGCAGAAACTCCGGCAATAAGACCTGGCCGCTGGCTTGCAACAAGGCCTGGCGGATGGCACTTTGCAGTTCGCGGATGTTGCCCGGCCACGAATACCGCATCATGACCTGCATCGCATCGGGCGAGACGCCAACCACCTCTTTTCCCAGATCGCGGGCAAACATCCGAATAAATTGCCCAATCAGCAGGAGCAGGTCGTCGCCCCGTTCGCGCAGCGGCGGGAGCTGGATCGTGAAGCCGTTCAACCGATAGTAAAGGTCTGCTCGGAAGTCGCCCTCCTCGACCATCTTCTCCAGGTCGCGGTTGGTGGCCGCGATCACCCGCACGTCGGTCCGAATGGTTTCGCTGCCGCCGACCCGTTCGAAGCGCTGCTCCTGCAACAAACGCAAGACCTTGCTCTGCACCATCGGAGACAAATCGCCGATTTCGTCGAGAAAGAGGGTGCCGCCCGAACATTGCTCGAAACGACCGATGCGCCGGTTTTCGGCGCCGGTGAACGAACCCTTTTCATGGCCGAATAGCTCGCTCTCCAACAGGGTGTCGGGAATGGCCGACATATTGACCGCCAGGAATCTGGCGTGATTTCGCGGACTATGCTGGTAAATGGCCCTCGCCACCAATTCCTTGCCCGTGCCGGTCTCGCCGCGAATCAGCACGGTAACGTTGTGCGGGGCCACTCGGCCGATTTTCTTGAAGACCTCCTGCATCACCGCACAGCGGCCGATGAACTGGTCGGAACCGTCGGCCAACGGCCCGGCTTCCGACAATTGAACGGGTACGTGCATCGCGCGGCGATTATCGAGGGCACGATGCATGAGGTCCTTCACCTGGTCGACATCGAGCGGCTTGGTCAGATAGTCGTAGGCGCCGAGCTTCATCGCCTCGATCGCCGTTTCGCTGGTGCCGCCGGCGGTGATGAAGATGACGGGCAGCCGCGAATCGTGTTGATGGATCTGCTTGTACGTGTCCAGTCCCGACTGATCGGGCAACATAATGTCCAAGATCACTACGTCGGGCCGCGATTCGGGTAACGATTGAATCCCCTCGGTCGCGGTACGGGCCGTGACGACCTTGGTGCCCGTCTCGGCGAAAATCTTCTCGAAGATGTGCAATACGCTGCGATCGTCATCGATTACCAAAACGGTGGACAAACCAACTCTCCGTATGTAAGGGCTTACCGATCAAGGGGTAGCGACTTCCGGGCTCATTCTTGTGCTGGCACCCGTACGCCTAAGCCGCCAAAAAACCGATCGAAATCTATATCCAGTCCGTCTCGCCGAGACGGCTCTCAACCTCTCCTCTGTCTGTGGCGCGCGATTAGCACCTGTGGTGCCTTCGGTGACCCGACAGCACATGATCAACAACACCGAGGACGAGGCAATGCGAACCTTTTGGACAATAGTGCTCTGGCTGACGACGGCCGCGATGAGCACAGCCGCCGATCAAACAGCTCCCCTCGCTCCACGATTGTCGGCTCGCCGGGCGGAAATGGCACCCACTGCTCCGTCGGAAAAGCAATCATTCTCTTCCGCCCGAGTACGTTACCACCGGGTCAACGGCCGGTGGTGGTATTGGCTGCCTAGTGAGCAGTGGGCGCTCTGGGATGGCAAACAGTGGACCGTGCCAGGGAAAAAACCCGGCAAAACGGCCACCGTGGCCTCCGTAGCAAGTCGCGCGCCACAACAATAACTACGGCTCCATCTACTAGTACCACGCTGGGGTCGAAGATACAACAGTGGCATGCTGGCTAAAGACATCAAACGAGGGGTGATCGTCAATTTCGGCGGCGCTCCCTGTATCATCGAAACCATCAGTGTGCAGAGCCCGTCGGCCCGAGGCGCGGCGACGCTCTATAAGTACCGGGCTCGCAATCTCATCAGCAAGCAGAAGGTCGACATCACGCTGCGCAGCGGCGAGGGGCTCGACGAGGCCGATTTCGAGAAACGGCCGGTCAAGTTCATGTATGCCGATGGCAGCCAATGTCATTTCCTCGACCAGACAGACTACAATCAGCATTCGCTCCCGGCGGCCGACGTAGAAGATCAGACGAGATTTCTCACCGAAGATCTCGAAGGCGTGGTCGCGTTGTTCTACAACGACGAGTGCGTCGGCATCGACGTGCCGCAGACCGTTACTCTCAAGATCACGCAGTGCGACCCCTACGTCAAAGGCAACTCCGCCACCGGCCGCACCAAACCCGCCACTCTCGAAACCGGCCTGGTCGTCCATGTGCCTGAATATCTGATCCAGGGCGAAGCGATCAAAGTCGATACTCGTACTGGCGAGTTCCTTTCCCGGGCATAAATCGATAGTCCGGTGTGAAAGCGGCTCTCGTTTTCAGCGGGCACGCCGGTTGCACCATCGACGGCGTTTTTGATCCAGCCCACGGAAGTCGCGGAGTGTCGTATGGTCGTGTTGGAGGAGGCGCTCCCGGCTTCGATCGCCGCGCAAACAACCCCAAATCGAGTGGGAACAGATCGAATACCCATCGCCGCACCAGTCCCGGCGAAGTCGACCCGCCGCCGGGCAAATGTGCTGGTAGCCGATGACGATCCTGCGACGCTGTTGGCAATGGAAGCGATCCTGGGGGACTTGGATCAACGGCTAGTGCTCGTTCGATCGGGCGAAGAAGCCCTGCGGCTGATGCTCGACGACGACTTTGCCGTCGCCATCCTCGATGTCCGCATGCCCGGCCTGAGTGGATTCGAAACAGCACGCTACATCCGTCAAAGAAAAAGGACGGAACACACGCCGATCATCTTTCTCACCGGCATGGGAGCCGACGAAGGCGATGTGTGCGCCGGATATTTTGCGGGTGCGGTCGACTTTATGACGAAGCCGGTCGTGCCACACATCCTGAAGATCAAGGTCAAGGTATTCGTCGACCTCTACTTAGCCTGGGAAGAGATCAAGCGGCAGTCCGAGTTGCTGCGAGAGAGCGAGCGTCGCGAATTGGAACGCCAGATGGCCGAGGAGCGTGCCCGGTTCGAAGCCGAGCGCATGCGGCACGACCTGAATCTGGCTGCCCGCATTCAGCAGCGACTCTTTCCGGCAAATCCTCCGCGGTGCGAACGTTTTGACATCGCGGGCGACAGCCAGCCTGCGGAAGCTACGGGCGGCGATTACTTCGATTTCTTTCCGATGGGCCCGAACATCGGCATCGCCATCGGGGACGTGAGCGGACACGGCATCGCATCGGCCCTGACGATGGCGTCGACGCGGGCTTATGTGCGGGCGTTGGTCCTGGGCGACCCGCGCCCCGCTCGGGTGCTCGAGTTGGCCAATCAGGCGCTGGCCGACGACGTGGCAGACGGAAACTTTGTCACACTCATGCTCGCACAACTCGATACGACAACGGGCGAATTGACTTATTCGGGCGCCGGGCATCCGCCGGCGCACATCTTGTCGTCCTCCGGGGACGTGAAGCACGTGCTATACAGCCAGGCGCCGCCCCTCGGCATCAAGCAGAGCCTCGTTTTTCACGAATCGAGGGCCACGCTTGCTCCTGGCGATGTTGCACTCTTCATGACGGACGGCATTCTGGAAGCCGTCGATTCGCGAGCGACGCTCTTCGGCCTGGAACGGGCGCTCAACGTGGTGCGTGCCCATCTCGATCAGCCCGCCCGCGAAATCGCACACGAACTGTACAACGGCGCGCGCCGCTTCGCTTGCCACGGCGTATTGCGAGACGACGCCACGACCATCGTCGTCAAAGCGCTCTGAACATCGCCGGCCGCATTGCCAGCTCACGCCAACGAGACTCACCTCGGTCTGCCGGCGAGTTCCGATTAGCGGCTGTCGGTGGTGTTGACAAGCCACGCCTGTACCGGTCCGATTACGGGATTACCGTAACCAGCCGTGAGGTGCCGTGCCCGTGGGACGAATGGGTCTCGCTTTTCGTGTCTTCTTTCGCGTGTTGTTGGATGCCGCTTGGGCAGAACGCGTGCGGCCGCTGCTCGCCGGCGAATCGCCACCGCCTGCGTCCGTCGCACCGGCGGTCGCTCCGAAGCCGAGCAAGAAGGCGCCTGCGCGCAACGACGCACTGAACCTGTTGGCCATGTTGCAACGAGAAGCCCGGCTGGTCGATTTCGTGCAGGAGCCGATCGCCGACTATACCGACGCGCAGATCGGCGCGGCCGTGCGCGACGTGCATCGCGACAGCGCCGCCGTGTTGAAGCGAGTCTTCGCCCTCGAGCCGATTTGCAACGAGGCCGAAGGGAACACCATCGAGCTGACCGGCGATTTCGATGCGGCACGCTACCGTCTGGCAGGACAGGTGCCGGACCATCCGCCCTTTCGTGGCGCGCTGGCCCATCATGGCTGGCAGGCGACGCAATGCGTGCTGGCTGAGTGGACCGGCGCCGAGAGCGCTGCGCTCGTGGTCGCGCCAGCCGTAGTGGAGCTCACATGACCGCCCGGTATGCGATCGGCATCGATCTGGGCACAACCAATAGTGCGTTGGCCTACTGCGCTTTGGAAGGCGATGCACCGCGCGTCGAGTTGCTCAACGTGCCGCAACTTGTGGCGCCGGCGACGATCGAAGAACGCGCCCTGCTCCCATCGTTCCTCTACCTGGGCGGCGATGCCGACGCCAAGGCCAAGAACTTCGATCTGCCTTGGGAAAAGAAGCGAGAATTCGCCGTCGGCGAACTTGCCCGGCGACAGGCGGCCGATGTGCCGACGCGGACCGTGGCCGCGGCCAAGAGTTGGCTGTGCCACAGTCGCGTCGACCGTCATCAGCCGATCCTGCCTTGGAACGCGCCGGCCGATGTGCCCAAGGTATCGCCCGTGGCGGCGGCGACACGTTATCTGGCGCATCTCGCCGCGGCGTGGCAAGCGGCCTTCCGCGACGCGCCGATCGCCGACCAGCACGTCGTGCTCACCGTGCCCGCGTCCTTCGATCCGGCGGCCCGTGAATTGACGCGCGAGGCGGCGCTAGCGGCCGGCTTGCCCGAAAGCCTGGTGCTGCTGGAAGAACCGCAGGCGGCCGTCTACGCCTGGTTGGCCGATGAGGGTGACCGCTGGCGGAAACAGATGAAAGTGGGCGACCGGTTGCTCGTCTGCGACGTGGGAGGCGGAACCACCGACTTTACCTTGGTGGGCGTCACGGAAGAAGCGGGCAACCTGATGCTTACGCGGCTAGCCGTCGGCAACCACATTCTCGTGGGCGGCGACAACATGGATCTCGCCCTGGCCCACTACGCCGCGGGGATGTTTACTCAAAAAGGAGTGCAACTCGACCCCTGGCAATCGGTGGCCTTGTGGCACTCGTGCCGGGCGGCCAAGGAAGTGCTGCTCGCCGGTGAAGCACCCAAGAACAAAAAGCATCCCATCAGCGTGCTGGGGCGCGGTAGTAAGCTGATCAAGGGAACCGTGTCCGTCGAAGTCGAACGCGAGGCGGCGGGTTCGTTGTTGGTGGAAGGCTTTTTGCCGCAGTGCGATCTGAACGACGGACCCGCGCCGCGGCGCGCCAGCGGCTTTCGTGAGTTGGGATTGCCCTTCGAAACGGATACGGCCATCACGCGTCACCTGGCAGCCTTTTTGAGGGCGCAGGGCGAACAGGGGCAGGCGGCACGCCCCACACACGTGCTCTTCAACGGCGGCGTATTCAAATCGACCTTGTTGCGCGAACGCCTCTTCTCGGTCATGTCGAGTTGGTTTCCCGGTCAGCCGCCGCAGGGGATGACCGGCAACGAGGATCTCGACTACGCCGTGGCACGCGGCGCGGCCTATTACGGATTTGCCAAACAGCGCAAAGCGGTACGGATCCGCGGCGGAACCGCCCGCTCGTACTACGTCGGCATCGAAACGGCCGGCCTCGCTATCCCCGGGGCCGCGCGTCCGCTACGAGCGTTGTGCGTCGTGCCGTTCGGTATGGAGGAGGGGACGGAAAGCAATGTCCCCGGTGACGAGATCGGCTTGGTCGTGGGCGAGCCGGCACAGTTCCGCTTCTTCAGTTCGGCCGTGCGCAAGGACGATCGGCCTGGAACGCTCTTGAACTCATGGACCGATGCCGAATTGGCGGAGACCGACCCACTCGTCGCCACGCTCCCCGCCAGCGAAGAGGCCGAGGAGGGGTTCGCACCGGTCAGATTCCAATCTCGCATCACGGAACTGGGGATGTTTGAGCTGTGGTGCCACAGCTCCCTTTCCGATCACCGCTGGAAACTCGAGTTCAGCGTGCGCGACGAGGGTACCTAACGCGGTCATGGAATCCCGGGAACAGGCTGTTCGCGAGGGGAACGTGACGACCGGCGACGCAGCGCGGCCGGCCCCGGGTGAAACCGTGGTCTTGATACACGGGCTGGGCGGGACCGGCATGTTGATGGTGCCCTTGGCTCGGCGCATCGGACAAGCCGGATATGGCACCTTGAATTGGTCGTATCGCAGTTACTTACACACGATCCAACGACATGCCGACCAATTGCGGCATCGGCTCGGCGAACTCGATGCCGACCCTCAGGTCTCATGTATTCACCTGGTAACGCACAGCATGGGCACGATTGTGGCCCGCTGCGCGCTCGTCGAGGGCCGGCCCGACAAACTCGGCCGCTGGGTCATGCTCGCGCCGCCGAATCGCGGTTCACCCTTGGCCGCGTTTTGGGGTCCTAAGCTGCGCTGGTGTGTCCCCGTGATCGACCAGCTTGCCAAGCGGGCCGATAGTTTCGTGAACCGTTTGCCGCAGCCCGAACAAATCGACGTCGGCGTGATCGCCGCCAGCAGGGACTGGATGGTGGGCTCGGGAAATAGCTGCCTGCCATGCCAGAGCGACTATATCGTGCTATCCGGCACACACACCCTGTTGCTCTTTCTTCGTCGCTCGGCCGACGAGACCATCGAGTTCCTATCGACCGGCCGTTTCTCGACCCATGCCTGTCGCGGCTGAAGGTCACGAAGACGACATCATTCGGTGATGTCGGGCACCGCCCGCTTATCCGCCTACAGCGAGGCCACGACAATCGCGCTCACGCCCAAAAAGAACAGACCGCAGGTAAAGGTGCCTAATCGCATCAACCAGTTCGGACGCAACTCGGGTGGCAAGAGAGTGACATTCGCATAGAGCGTGTGCCAGCTCGCGATGCCGAGTGAAACGTTCATGAGCACTCCGGCCACCTTGAGGATCTGCATCGGGTCGAAGAGCATGAGTGTGACCATGCCCCATACGCCATACCCCGTGAGTATCGTGTAATAGAGGTGCTTGACTCGGTCTTCACGCATCCGCTGGGCCCACGCACTGCATGTCCAGATGATGTCGGTCCAGCGTCGGGCCAACTGGTCGGCCGACATGATTTGCCCGGGCGCCAGAATCAAGAAGCCTACCCCCAGGGTGAGCGGCCATAACAAGTCTCGATAAGCGGGATAGCGATCCGCCATCCCCTCGGCCACCATCGCGGCCACTCGGTCGCCGCTCACGGGAGCGTGGCGGATGAATTCCAACGACAGCATGCAAGGGAGCGCCATGCCGATGAACGAGGCGGCCATCCAGATGCCGAGTTGATCTTTGACGATGTGCCGAAACCATCCGCGCCAGCGACTGCGTCCCTGTTCATCGAGCCCAAACACCATGCCCACGTGCGAGAGCTTGATCTCGCGGCCGCCGAGCGCACTGGGGATGGCGCCGACATGCGCCCCCATGCCCCACCCCTTGTCACGGGTGTAATTCGAAAAGAGCGTGTTGCTCATGCCCCCGGCGCCAGCGATCGCCACCAGCGTGGCGACCATCGCCCAATCGAGCGGCGGCAACTGGCGATGTTGTCGTACGTAGGAGAAGAACCCCACCGGCTTCAATCCCTGATGGCCAATCAGGTCACGGAACGTATCGGCCCAGGGCTGCGGCACTTCGTCCAGGCTCGAATAGCGGCCTCCCCCCGAGCCGTCGACGACAAACTGCGTGGCCTGCCAGGTATGGTCATCGGCGACGGTTCCGATCAGCGTCAATTTCGCGCCATCTTCCACCGTCTGCACATAGACACCGGAGGGCTTCACCAATGCCACCGCCTGCCCGGTCATCCGTTCGCGGATCGGCAACAACTTCGCGGGTAGCGAACCGCCCATCTTATAAACCTCTCGCCGACCTTCCTGCTCGACGACAAATTCTGTGATCAGCGGCTGGTCATGTTCCATCGTGCCCTTGAGACGATAGCTCACATCGTCGTCGACTTCGCGCAGGTTGAAATGTCGGCCGCAGACGATCGTGTCGGCACGCAACGGCACCGTACCGAAATCGACCAGCCCGACCCCCACTTCGCGCATGCTGCGTGGCGAAACGGTGAGGGCAACGGCGGCGACGAGATAGCCGAGCACGATCACGAGCTTGATGGCCATCACGCGCTCGAGCATGCGGTAAACCGTGCCACCGAAGATGAGCGGCAGGAAGGCTGCCAGAAAAATCCCATAACCGAGGACCTTGACGAGCCGGTCTTCGCTGAAGACGAGGCCCGCGAGCGACACACTCCCACTGCCCGGCAAATGCCCGAGTAATGCGGCTGCCAGCGGCACGGCCGCGTTGGAGGCATTGAATGGCCAGATGGCAGCAAAGTCGATGGCCAGGTAGAGCCAGGTCCACAGACGTGGGCCGGGCTGGGTGCGGAAGAATCCGACCACGATCGGCTCCCCACAGTAGAGCGTGTATCGCATCATCTCCAGGTTGCAAAACACCTGCGCGACGATGCTGAGCGTGGCAACCCACAGCAGCGTGGCGCCGTACTGCGCGCTCACCGCCGGCCCCGACAACCACTCGCCCGAACCGACCGAGGCGCCGGCGAGCAGCACCCCCGGGCCGAGCAGCGCCTTCCAGGTTTGCCAGCCGCCGGGAGGCGGTGTCGGCAGTTCACCCCGATTCCAGGCGCCCAGGGCGCCGCAACTCACTTTTTCGGGGACGGCTTGCGCGGGCGGCGAAGTCATCGCGATGCAGGCTCTCGTTTTTTGACAGACGCTCGGGCGGCGATTACCGAGCGCGGTGGGCGAAGTGTAATGTGATCGAAAGAGGACCCGGAGCGGCAGGAAATGAACGGCAGGCGAGGGACGGAACTCCCCAACATGACAATCTTGACCCCTTATCCGATATCAAGCGGCCTCCTCCTCGGGCTTAACATTTGTTCAACCGCCGACCATCGCCACGGACCCCACTGCTTTGTTCAGCGCGGGCATCAACTCGTGGACGAACAGCTCCATGCTACGCATCCAGCTTGCCTTGTCGTCCCAGTCGTAGCTCATGAGCACGAGCGTGCCGAAGGTGCCCGTCTCTTCGATCAGGTCCAGCAGCCGACGAAGTACCTCATCGACGTCGCCGGCGATGATCTGTTCGGTCATCAGAAAGTCGAGATTGCAATCCGCATCGCTCATCTCGGGATCGCGCTTGTAGATCCTGCGGCCCAGGCCGCGATCGAACAGCGTGCCGATGTATTCATAGTTGCGGCCGAGCGAATTGTTGCGCACCCGGCGGAGGGCCTCCTCTGTGGTATCAGCCAGGAAGATCGAGCGCGAGACCTTCCAATCGCCGCGGTGCGGCGTTCGGCCGGCGGCCAATGCAGCCGCCTCGTATGTCCGCCAATGATCGGCCAGCACATTGCCAGCGACCAGGCAGTGGCTGAACGGCTGATAACCCTGGGCGCCCGCCATCTTCATCGACGGCGAATTGCGGCTCATGGCCGGAATGGCGATCGGCGGCAGCGGGCGCTGGAGCGGCTTGTGGATGAAGCCGATACCCGTCTCCTGGTCGACGAACTTCTTCAAGCTGATCTGCCAGAACTTGCCCTGATATTCATAGGGAGGTTCCGACGACCAGAGATAGAGGATGATATCGATGGCCTCGTCGACCATCGCTTGTGCCTGCTTCGGATCGATGCCGAACAACTCTTGATCGGCCGTGACGCTCCCGGCGCCGAAACAAAGATTGAGCCTTCCCTTCGACAAGTGGTCGAGAAACGCCAGTCGGCTGGCCACGTGCGCAGGATGGTGTTGTTGCAAACAAACGGGGGCGGGGCCGATTCGAATCTTATGCGTTTCGCCCAAAGCGCGGCCGATGAATATCTCCGGCATCACGATGGGCTCGTACTTCATCGTGTGATGCTCGCCGATCCAGAACTCGTCGAAGCCGAGCTCTTCTGCCCGCACGATCAGCTCCAGATCCTCGTCGAAGCATTGGGCCAACGGCTTAGCGGGATCGTGGAACGGCATGATGAACATGCCGTAGCGGATGGTACCGGGGGCACCGTTGGTCGAGGGACCGAGTGACATCGCCAGATCCTTTGCGACTAGAGACCGGACGCGAGGAGCTGCTAACCGCGCTCAAGCTAGACGCTGCCGTGGCAAGAGTCAAGCAGCGAGCAGATCTCGCGCGATCTCGGTATCCATGCCGGCCGCACACCACAAAAAGCAACTGTATCCGATTGCGTCGACGCCGCCCCCGCAAGACGGTCGTCTTTTATTCGCGCCAGTCGTGCCAGGACAGTCTCTTTATTGGCCGCACGGTAGCGAGTGCCGACAACCAACCAGGCCGCGGGAGAACATCGAGCAACCACCAATTGGTGGGCCGACCCGAGGCATCGCTCACGGCCACTTCGCGTGACTGCCCATCGGGCAACCAAGAAACGTCAAATGAGTTGAGCGCTACGCTCAAGCCGCTACCGGTCGCCTTGATCAATGCTTCTTTGCGGGTCCAGTGCCGCAAGAAGACCTGATTGGGATCGTCCGCCGACTCCTGCAAGGCGATCTCGCCGGCGGTGAAGAAATGTTTCGCCACCAAGTGAGCATTCTCGACGGTTCGTTCTGCTTCCAAATCGATACCCAGCGGCGCGTGGGCCACGGCACACAAGGCCAACTCACCCGAGAACGACAGGTTGAACTGCCAGGCGAGGCCCCCGTGTGCCCCGTCGTCCGTCGCGCCCAAAGCCGGCTTGCCCTGCGGGCCGTATTGAAAGCTCAGTTCACGCGCTGCGACCCCTACATAGGCGGCCAAAATCTCGCGCAAGGCGGCCCGCCGTACGATCGCTCGGCGGCGGTCGTTTTCGAAGCGAAAGCGATCGGCACGCGCCTGCTCGTCGGGCGACAGCGTCTGCCACAAGGTGTCCAACGGCCAGGGCCGGTCGGTCGCGATCCGCCACACGTCGAGTTCGTCTTCGGTCGACTGCATGCTGCCTACTATAATGCAGCACGACGCGTTTCCTTCAGGGGCCCACGGGCAGCCATCCCGGCAATTCGGGGAAAACAGGATGCGCCGGGAGAAACTCAATGCACTTTCTTGCCTTCATTTATAAAAATGTTCGGCGACGGCCGGCCAGATCGGGGCTGACGGCCTCGGGGGTGGCCGTGGCCGTCGCCGCCGTGGTGATGCTGGTCGGCATCTCCCGCGGCTTCGAAACGGAGTTGCTCAAAGTCTACGAACAGCACGGGGCCGACCTGGTGGTGTTGCGGGCGGGAGTGGCTCAGCGGCTGACCAGCTCGCTCGACATGCAGCTCGGCGACAAGATCGCCAAGCTGCCGAATGTTGCCGAGGTACTGCCCGGCCTGATGGACGTGGTATCGTTCGAGGATCAGGACCTGTTCGGTGTGACGGTCAACGGCTGGCCCGCGGACAGTGCCTACTTTCGGCAGATGCGCGTCGTCGCCGGTCGCCGTATCGAGCCGGGAGACGGCCGTGTGGTGATGCTCGGTAGTGTTTTGGCCCAGAACCTGAACAAGAAGGTCGGCGAAAAGCTCGACGTCATCGCGGGCGAGACCTTCGAGGTGGTGGGCGTCTACCAGAGCTACAATGTTTTCGAGAACGGTTCGTTCGTGATGGCCCTCGATAAGCTGCAAAAACTACTGGGCCGCGAGGGCGATATCACCTTCTTCATGGTCACGGCTCAGAATAAGGACAAGCAATCCGTCGAGGAACTCCGCGATCGCATCAAAAAACTCGCGCCCGGGATCGACGCCATGTCGGGCCGCGACTATGCCGACACGGCCATCGAACTGCGTCTGGCTCGCTCGTCGGCCTGGCTCACCAGCGCCGTGGCACTCGTCGTGGGGGCCATCGGCACGCTGAACACGATGGTGATGTCCGTCTTCGAGCGAGTGCGCGAGATCGGCGTATTGCGGGCCGTCGGGTGGCGCCGCTCGCGCGTGATGCGGATGATCCTCTGCGAGTCGCTCCTGCTCGCCCTGTGCGGCGCCGGCCTGGGCACCGTTGTGGCCGTGGTGGGTACGCGGGTGCTCAGTCATGTGCCGCTGTATGCCCGAGTCGTCAGTGGCGAAGTCGAGCCTTCGATCGTGATGCAGGGGGTGCTGATCGCGTTATTGGTCGGCCTCTTCGGCGGTCTCTACCCCGCCTGGCGCGCAGCTCGGCTCATGCCCACCGAGGCATTACGACACGAGTAGGCCCGTTTGGCGATCCGCGATTCGAACGAACGTCGACGGCAACGTACGTCGGCGAGCTTTGGACCGCCGGCCAGAGAATGGCATCTCCTTTGGCCGCCTTGGTTTGCGCCGTCAGGCAATGCGTCGACGGGGCGGCGGCGCGGTTGCTCTACGCAAGTGGGCGGCGCTGCGCCATAATCGGTTGCCCGGTGTGTCGATGACGGACGAACCCTGCCGAGCGGTCTCGTGTCACGACGGATGACCGCTCTTTGTGAAAACCGCATGAATCAGCGTCGAATTCTTGTCACCAGCGCGCTCCCCTACGCCAATGGCCACATCCATCTCGGCCATCTGGTGGAGTACATCCAGACGGATATCTGGGCGCGCTTCCAGAAGCTTTACGGGCACCGCTGTGTGTACGTCTGCGCCGACGACACGCACGGCACCGCCATCATGATTCGGGCTCGGCAGGAAGGTCGCAGCGAAGAAGCGGTGATCGCCGACATGCAGGCCGCTCACGAACGCGATTTCGCCGGCTTCCACATCGAGTTCGACCATTACGGCAGCACCCATAGCCCCGCCAATCGCGAGTTGTGCGGCCGGATCTGGGCGGCCTTGCGCCAGGCGGGGCTCGTTTCTGAGCGCGAGGTGACCCAACTCTACGACCCCGAGGCGAAGACGTTCTTGGCCGATCGGTTTGTCAAGGGAACGTGCCCCAGGTGCAAATCACCCGACCAATACGGCGATAGCTGCGATAAGTGCGGTTCTACGTACAGCCCGACCGACTTGATCGACCCGGTGAGTGTGCACAGCGGCGCCCGGCCAGAGCTGCGGTCGGCCATGCACCTGTTCATCAACACCGAGCAGATGCACGGCTTCTTGGAGGAGTGGACGCAGAGCGGCGATCACCTGCAGCAAGACGTGGCCAACTGGTTGGCCGGCGCCTTCCTCTCCGAACCGCTGCGCGACTGGGACGTCTCGCGGCCGGCCCCCTATTTCGGCTTCGAGATTCCCGATGCGCCGGGCCATTACTGGTATGTCTGGTTCGACGCCCCCATCGGTTACATCGCGTCGAGTCACCAATGGTGCCAAAAACACGGCGAAGATTTCGATGCCTGGTGGCGCAGCGAGAAGACCGAAATCCACCATTTCATCGGCAAGGATATCACCTATTTTCACACGCTGTTCTGGCCTGTGATGCTCAAAGCATCGGGCTTTAACCTGCCGCACCGTGTACACATCCACGGCTTTTTGACGGTGGGTGGCGAAAAGATGTCGAAGACCAAGGGGACGTTCGTCCGCGCCGCGACGTACCTGAAACATCTCGACCCGGCCTACCTGCGCTATTATTACGCCACCAAGCTCGTGCCGAAGCTCGACGACCTCGACCTGAACCTCGACGAGTTCGTGGCCAAGGTGAACGGCGACCTGGTCGGCAAGGTCGTCAACCTGGCCAGCCGTACCGCCCGTTTCGCGCGCGAGACCGGTCTGGCCGAGCGCTATCCCGACGATGGCGGCCTCTTCGAACAGGCCGCCGCGGCAGGAACCGAAATCGCCGCCAGTTACGACGCGTGTGATTACAACCGCGCCATGCGGCAGATCATGCTGCTGGCCGATCGGGCCAACAAATATGTCGAGGACAATGCCCCGTGGCACTTGAAGAAGGACGCGGCCAAGGCCGAGCAGCTCCGGCAGGTCTGCACGGTGTCGCTCAACCTTTTCCGGCAGCTCGTCATCTACCTCGCGCCCGTCCTGCCGCGCCTGGCCGAGCAGACGGGTAAGCTGCTGGGCAAATCGATCGAACATTGGGACGACGCTCGGCGGCCCCTGGTGGGTACGCCGGTCGGCGACTTCGAACACATGCTACAACGAGTGGAAACCAAACAGGTGCAAGCCATGATTGATGACAGCAGAGAAGAAGCTCCCCAGACCGCGGCCGCGCCTCCCGCCGAGCCGATCGACGGCCCCGAGGCACTCCAGGCCGAGCCGCTGGTCGACCAGATCAACTACGACGAGTTCGCCAAGGTCGACCTACGCATCGCCCGGGTCGTCGCGGCCGAAGAAGTACCCAAGGCAAAAAAGCTCTTGCGCCTGACGCTGAGCCTGGGCGGCGACGTGCGGCGCAACGTCTTCGCCGGTATCAAGTCTGCCTACAAACCCGAAGATCTCGTCGGCCAACTCGTGGTCTGCGTGGCGAACCTCGCGCCGCGGCAGATGCAATTCGGCATCAGCGAAGGCATGGTTGTGGCCAGCGGCCCGGGCGGCGAAGAGGTCTTCCTGTTACGTCCCGATGCAGGTGCCAAGCCGGGACAACGGGTGCACTAGCAGGTTCCCTTGTTGCTCACGGCTTATACGTGATCCACAACGGCGAGGCCCAGGCCAAGTTGCCGTCTTCCTGCTCGAGGCGGACGTAATAGTAGCTGGTCTTGCCGGCCTCGGCGTCCGTATCGGTGAACATCCGTTCGACGTCGCGCGCACCCGGCTCGCTCGTGTCGAGGTACTTGTTGTCGCGCACGATGTGCAGTTTGGCGATGGGCGCGGTCCCGTGCGCTTCGATCGCGAGCGTCGGCTGCTCGCCCGTCTCGAACTCGTCACCCATCAGGTGGTCGCCGCTACGGACGATGAGGATGATGTTGTCGGTGGCGGCGTAGCTATGCCGCTTCTTGAAGGCATCGATGATGCCCTTTCGCGAAACCTCTTCCACGAACGGAACACCGTAGCTCATGTGTGTGCTCACGTGGTCACTCGAGCTTTGGAAGCCGAGGCGGTAGCCGCGTTCCAAGGCGTTCCAGATAAAACCGGCCGGCTCGAAGCCGCCGATCTGCGTCTGGGCCGTGGCCGAACGCGGAGCGCCCAAATGCTCGTAGTTGTGACGGTGCCCTTGGTAGATCTCGACGACCGGCTCGACTTCGGGATCGTTGTCGCGCCAGTCGGTGCCCATGTTCGTGCCACTGGTGTGCGACGAACAGATCCCGCCGAAATGCTTCAGATAGGCGTAGAGGAGCTTGGTGTCGGGCGAACCTTCCTCGGACGTGCCCGGCAACATGCCGCGCGGCAAGGGGCGGATGCCGCGGCGGGGCATCATCACGTTGCGGTGACCGTTGGGATACTGCACGCTCCGCTCGTAGGTCATGGCCGAGACGAAGTGTGGTGGGTGGAAATGGACGTCGATCGTCTTCTGGATCAGCCACCACATATACTCGTGGCCGAAACCGTTGTCGTGATCGCCGTTGCCCATCCAATCGAGCTGGCCGGCATCGAGCGCATAACGCCAGGTGTCTTCCAGCAGGCCGTCTTGATCGCGATGGGCGGAGAACTCCGTGTGCCGGTGGAACTCGCCGCGCACGGGCCGCAGTTCCTTGCCGCCCACCGTCACGCGAAAGTCGCGCAGCCGGGCGATGTCTTCGCTCTCGTGGGGATGGACCGGTTCTACCTCAGCGGCCGGAGGTTCTTCCGCATCGACCAATTGCGGCTCGCGTGCGTCGGCCGAAGCGTCCAGCAGCGTGACATAAAGATCGTCTTCGCCCCGGTTCTGGGTGTTGTAGCGACGGTCGCCCGAGTAGACGGCCAGCAGGCCCTTTTCGAGCGGCACGAGCGCCGGCCGATTGTCCATCAAATTCGACGAATTGTTGAGGTGAATCACCTCGCCCCATTTGTCGCCGTCATACCGCAGTGCGTAACTGTGCCACACCTCGCCAGCACCGTCGTTCAAGGGATGGTGCCGCAACAGGAGCCACAGACCGCCGGCCGCATCGATGGCCAGCCGCGGCACGCTCTTGCCGCGAGTCAAGTCGTCGCCGAATGCTTCTTCCAACGAAGCACTCGGCCGCTTCCATTGCCCATCGACCAGGCATTTCACACGTAACGTGCGGTTGACATACAAGGCGAAGCCGGGATTACGTTCTAGGCCAACCTTGCGGAATGCATCCGCCGACGCATAGTCTTTGCCCCACTGCTCATCGCCCTCCTCATAGGCCAGCCACAGCCTGTCGGCCGCATCGCAGACCAACGCCGGCCGGGCTTCGAATCGGGCCGAACTGGCAACATCCGAGGTGGCCGACTCTCCGTTCGGCGATGCAACATACAGCTTCACGTCGTAATTGCCACGATGGTAGGTATCCCAGGAGACGTAGACTCGGCCTTTCGAGTCGGCCGCGATGGCCGGCGACCAATCGTTCGCCTTGCTGTCGGAAATCGTTTTGGCTTCTTCCCAGCGGCCCTCGGCGCCGGCACGAGCGAGCATGACGTCGTAGTTGCCGTCGCGCCAAGCCTGCCAGGCGACCCATATCTGGCCGGCCGCGTCGCTCGCAATCTGGACGTTGTAGTCGGTCTCCGGCGAGGTTGTAATTCGTTCGGTCGCCGAAAGCCTGCCACGGGGCATACCGGGGCGAGGAGGGACGTAGCGGCGCGAGAAAATGTCCCAGTTGCCGTCGACCGCTTGTGCCCAGGCGATACAAACGACGCCCTGGCCGTCGATGGCTACAACGGGTCGCCAGACGTCGAGCTTGCCCTCCGTCACGTCGATCGGTGCGTGCCAGGCCTGGCCGTCGAAATGCATCAGCCGGATGCGATCGCCGTGGCCGTGCGGCTCGAGCAGATCGAAATTCCCTTCTGCCACTCGATCGAAGACTAGCGGCGGGCCGGGCTGATACTCGACATAAGCCAACCAGAGGCCACCGTCGCGCGCCTTCGCCAGCGCAGGATAGTCATCTTCGGTCTTCGCGCCGGTCAACCGCGTGGCCGCAAGTTCACCGGTAACCGATGCCTGACCGTCGAGATATTCCTGCTCGTCGCCCGAGGTAGCCTCTTCCAACGTGCACTCGAAAGAACCGCGATTGCTGCTGACCTCCAACTTGGCCGAAATGGGCGCATCGAGCGTGACGCGCATCCGCACGGGGACGAGATGAAACTGCGGCTCCGCGGCCGGCTGATTGTCGACCGTTTTATTCTCCGCGGGCTTTGCGGCCGGTTCTGCCTTTTCTTTCTCCTGTGATGGAGACGGTTTGTCGCCGGCCGGAGCTTTGGCTTGGGCTTGTCGGTTCTGTCTGGCTTGCCGTGCTGCGGCGCGAGACTGTTGCCGGGCGCGCCGTTGAGGCCGGTTCTGTCCCGCCGGTTGGACCGGTTTCGGTCCCTGACGACGGGCGGTGCGGACGTTGAATTTGGCGCCGTCGACCTTCGAATCAACGCTGGCTTGCACCAAGTCGATGCCGAGAATCTTGCCCTCGGATAGCTTCACTTCGCCTTCCCAGCGAACCTGCTGCTCATCCTGGCGCCCCAGTTCGATCATCAGCTCCACCGGCCGTTCGGGCAACTCGACGATCGGGCCCGGCTCGGTCTCCTTGGCGTCGTCTTCGTGGCCGGCCCCGGGCCGCGGCAGAAGGGCTGTGAAGGCCAACACCCCGACAATCGATATGCCCAGGACGCACGATGCCACGCGGCGGCGGTTCATGGAAGGATCTCCTGTCCGAAAAGGCGCCGTTATTTGAGCTAGACGAACGATCGAATGCAACGGTGGCGAGCCGACGCGATCAACTTGACAGTTCGCCTCGCCGTTGGCGAGAATCGGGGCACTCCTCCTCGACGTCCTCACGCATGCCGACCGGGCCGAAGACCGCTACCTCCGCGCCAGCCAAACGCCATGCGGCGCGCGTGGCGAAGCTGCTGGCACAGACCTATCCGGGCGCTCAATGCGCGCTCAACTTCGGTTCGCCGTTGGAGCTGCTCATCGCCACGATTCTGTCGGCGCAGTGCACCGACGTGCGCGTCAATATCGTTACCAAGGAGCTGTTCCGCAAATACCGCTCGGCCGCCGACTACGCCAACGCCGACACGAAGGAGCTGGAGCAGGACATCAAGACGACCGGCTTTTTTCGCAGCAAAGCGAAGAATATCCAGGGAGCCTGCCGCCAGCTCGTCGACGAGTACGGCGGTGAAGTGCCCAAGGAGCTCGACGAGCTGGTCGCCCTTCCCGGAGTCGGGCGGAAGACGGCCAACGTTGTGCTCGGCACGGCGTTCGGAATTGCGTTGGGCGTGGTGGTCGATACGCACGTCCGTCGGCTGAGCCAGCGTTTGGGGCTGACGACGCACAAGGATCCGGAAAAGATCGAACGCGATCTGATGGCCGTGCTGCCGCCGCGCGAGTGGATCGACTTCAGCCATCGCTTGATCCATCACGGCCGGCGAATCTGCATCGCCCGGCGGCCGAAGTGCGACGAGTGTACCTTGAACAAGGTGTGTCCGCGGGTCGGCGTGGAGGCCAAAGCATGATTTTGTCGGGCCACGAGATTCGCCGGCAGCTCGGTCGCAACATCGTCATCGAGCCGTTCAACGAGGGGCAACTGAACCCCAACAGTTACAACCTGTCGTTGCACGACGAGCTGATGACCTATGAGGAACTCGTGCTCGACATGCGCAAGGCGAACCGGGTGCGGCGGATCACGATCCCGCACGACGGCCTGGTGCTGAACCCCAATCAGCTCTACCTGGGCCGTACCATCGAGCGGACCGAGACCCACAACCTGGTGCCGATGATCGAGGGGCGATCTTCGATCGGTCGGCTCGGGCTGTTCGTACACGTGACGGCCGGGTTCGGCGACGTTGGCTTCTGCGGCTATTGGACGCTGGAGATGTTTGCCGTCCAGCCCGTGCGAATCTATCCGGGCGTCTCCATTTGCCAGATCTTCTATCACCAGATCGCCGGCGACTTCACCGAGTATTGCAGCGACAAATATCAGCATAATCGCGACATTCAGCCCAGCCTGCTCTTCAAGGAGCTGTCGCCCGATCGCGAGCCCGATCCTCAAATGCAGCTTAACTTTGGGATCGAAAGATCTCGCGGCTGAAGCGGTCGTGGCGCGCAAGATGCGTAAAATGTGCTAGGCTGGAGTAGCCGGCCGTTAGATCCCGTAAACTCGACGGTATTCCGTCCAGGTGGGATCTGGCTCAGGCGTCCCCGCCCTCCGCCTACCCCCGCCCGCTGCGTCGGCGCTTCCGCGCGATGCCGCGCTCCGGCAAACCCGACGTCCCTCTCGCAAACCGATGACACTCGAAGCGTCTTTGTCTTCCGATACAGACCGCCAACCGGCCGACGCCGCGACCCTGATCGATATCCTGCGCTGGCGTGGTCGGCATCAGGCAGATACTAGAGCTTTCCTCTTTCTGGCCGACGGCGAAGACGACGAGCGGCCCCTTACCTATCGGCAACTCGACCAACACGCGCGTGCCATCGCCACGGAGCTGGTGAATTCCGGTGCGACCGGTTGTCGCGCGTTACTCGTCTACGATTCGGGGCTGGATTATCTGGCGGCCCTCTATGGCTGTCTCTATGCGGGCGTGATTGCGGTACCCGTCTATCCGCCCGATCCGTTTCGTGTAGAGCGCACGCTGCCGCGCTTGCGATCGATCGTGAACGACGCCGGCGCCACATGGCTCCTGGCCACGGAGGAGACGCTTAATTGGGCACGGCCTCTGTTCCGCAAGGTGCCCGGTCTCACGCAGTCGATGGCCACCGACCGGGTTGTTGAAGCGAATACGGGAGATTCGACGAGCGCGGTGCTGCCGACGCTCAAGCCGACGGCGCCGGCCTTGCTGCAATACACATCGGGTTCGACCGGTATGCCGCGCGGCGTGACGATCACACACGCGAACCTGATGGCGAACCTGCATTCGATCCATGCCACCGTCGACCGCGAAGATAATATCGCCGCCTTCTGGTTGCCGGCATACCACGACATGGGACTCATCGGCGGCATCTTTCAACCCGTCTTCAGCGGCCGCTTGTCCGTCTTCATGTCGCCGGTGTCGTTCATGCAGCGTCCGGTGCGCTGGCTCCAGGCCATCTCGCGGCATCGGGCCACGATCACGGCGGCGCCCAATTTCGCTTACGACCTCTGCGTACGAAAGGTAAATGAAGAGGACCGCGCGGCGCTCGATCTCAGTTGCCTACGGTCGGCCCTCAACGGCGCGGAGATTGTCCGGCCCGAGACGCTCGACCGGTTCGCCGAGGCGTTCGCCGGGTGCGGCTTCCGCCGCGACGCGTTCTATCCCTGCTATGGCTTGGCCGAAGCGACGCTCATGGTGGCCGGCGGGGTCGTTGGAACGCCTCCCGTCGTACGGTCGTTCTCGTTGGCCGGGCTGGAACGCAAACGGGCCCTGCCGCCGAACGATGCGGACGATACGCGTCAACTCGTCGGCTGCGGACATGCCGTTGTCGGTCAAAGAGTGCTGGTGGTCGATCCCGATAGTCGGCGGGCGCTCGACGACGGGCAGGTGGGGGAGATCTGGGTTGCGGGTCAAAGTATCGGACAGGGCTATTGGAATCGGCCCGAGGAATCGGCCGTCGGCTTTGAAGCCGAACTGGCCGATGGCGGCAAGGGCCGCTTCATGCGCACGGGCGATCTGGGATTCATCGATCAGGGGGAGCTTTTCATCGCCGGTCGGCGAAAAGAGATGATCATCGTGCAGGGACGCAACCACTATCCGCACGACATCGAGGAAACGATCTGCCGCTCGCACCCCTTGTTGAAGGCCGACGGCGGGGCCGCCTTCTCTATCGAGGTCGCCGGCGAAGAACGGTTGGCCGTGGTGCAGGAAGTCATGCGACCGAAGAAGGTCGACCCGGCAGCGCTCATCGAGTTGATTCGTTCACAAATCGCCGAGGTTCACGGCGTCGTACCGGCCGCCGTGACACTGATTCCGGCCGGGACGCTGCCGAAAACATCCAGCGGCAAAAAACAACGGCGAGGTTGCAGCGAACAATTCCTTTCCGACAGCCTGCCGGCCATCGGCCAATGGCGCGACGAGCGGCTCTTCGGCGCATCCGATGAGCCGCTGCCGACGGCAGTCGAGCCGCGCACCGAAACCGAAAAGAAGCTGGCGGCGATCTGGTCCGATGTGATGGGACTGGCGACGATCGACGTCCACTCCAACTTCTTCGATCTCGGCGGCCAGTCGTTATTGGCCGGTCAGCTTGCCGCACGGATCCAAGAAGAATTCGCGGTGGAACTGCCGTTGCGGGCACTGTTCGCGAATCCGACCATCGCCAACCTCGCCGCTCGGCTCGATGCGCCCGGTGAACAACGATCGAACGACACATTGCCGCCACTCACCCGCTGCGATCGTTCGCAACCGATCCCTTTGGCCAGTTCACAGGAGCAGCTCTGGTTCTTGGAACAACTCGAAAGCGAGCCACGCTACAACCTCACCGCGACCGTCCTGGTTCGGGGCAAGCTCGACGTCGGCGCCCTGGAACGGAGTTTGGCGGCGATCGTCGCCCGGCACGAAGCCTTGCGCACGACCTTTCTGGCGCAGGACGGCCAGCCACGCCAGGTCGTGGCCCCGCGCGAAGTTGCGAATCCGAAGGCAATTCTCTCCGATGCCAAGGTTAATCTTGAGGCGAATTCCGCCTTCGACCTTTCGGTGGGGCCGTTGCTCCGTGTCTTCTTGGAGCGGATCTCGGCCGACGAACAGCGGCTGACGATCGTTGCCCATCATCTGATTTGCGATGGTTGGTCTCTCGCGATCTTCTTGCGGGAGGTGGCGGCCTTGTACGCCGCCGAGGTCGAGCGTCGGACCTGCTCACTCGAGGACGTCGTTTGGCAACATGCCGACTTTGCCGCTTGGCAACAGAGTTGCCTGGCGACGCCGCAGGTCGCACGCGAGCTCGATTATTGGAAGGACCGACTCAAAGGCGTTCAGCCGCTGGAACTCGTGACAGACCGCCAGCGGTCGGCGCGGGCCGAATTTCGCGCCGGTAGCGTCGCTTGGAAAATCGACCAGTCGCTCGCCGACGCGCTGCGTGCCCTGGGGCGGCAAAACGGTGCCACGCTATACATGGTGTTGTTGGCCGCGTTCCAAACACTGCTTGCCCGCTACAGTCGTCAGCTCGACGTGTGTGTCGGTTCGCCGGTCTCCTATCGGCCTCGGCGCGAGTTGGAAGGGACGATCGGTTATTTTGTGAATACGTTGGCGATGCGTACCGACCTGTCGGGTGAACCGACCTTTCGGGAGCTCTTGCAGCGCGTGCGGGAAACGGTGCTCGATGCCTTGGCCAACGGAGACGCCCCCTTGCCGGCGGTCGTCGATGTCGTGGCTCCGCGACGCGAGGCGGGACGCACGCCGCTGTTCAACGTCATGTTCGTCTTCGAGAACCTGCCTTGGCAGGCGGTCGATGCTGCCGGAATCTCGCTGGGCGAGATCGAAATCGATCATTCGCGCATCGGTAGTTATGATCTGGGATGCGTCGTCGAGGAGCAGGCCGGTCTGCTGAAAGCGGCGCTCGTCTATAACGCCGACCTGTTCGACGCGACGACGCTCGAGCCGATGGCCGCGGCGTTGCAATCGCTGCTGACCCAGATCGTCGACAACGCGGATCGATCGGTGATGTGCCTTCCCGTTATCGTTGAGCGCGAAGGCAGTGCCGCCGCGGAGCTAGAGGGCAGAAATGGCGGCAACGGTGCAGGCAATTTGTCGCAGGCCGCTATTCCGCTCGGGTTTCTTTCAGCCGCTTCTCAGCCACAGGCCGTGGCCATCGTCAACGGCCGAACAACGATCACTTACCGAGAACTCGACGAGCGCGCCAATCAGCTCGCCCACTACTTGCAGGGGCTGGGCGTTGGCCCGGAAGTGCCCGTAGCCATTCTGCTGGATCGTTCGGTCGAGATGGTGGTGGCCATGCTGGCTGTCCTCAAAGCCGGCGGAGCGTACGTGCCGTTCGATCCGCACGAGGCCACGGGCCGCCTCCAAGCGATGCTAACCGACACCCGACCACGGGCGATCATCACGTGCAGCCAATTCGTCGAGCGGTTGCCGCAGCACACGGCAGAGGAGGTCGTGCTGGACCGTGAAGCCGGCGCGGTCACCCAATATCCGCTCACGCCCCCGCACCACGCCGCAACGCCCGAGACGCTGGCCTACATCATCTATACGTCGGGGTCGTCGGGTAACCCCAAGGGAGTCGAAGTCACACGCGCCGCCCTCGATAACATGACGAGGACGATGGCCGAACAATACGATCTGTCGCCGAGCGACCGCGTGCTGCAGATCATCTCTCCCGCGTTCGATGTGGCGGGAGAGGAAATCTTCCCCACGCTGCTGCGCGGCGCCGCACTCGTGCTCGGACCTCCCAGCGGAGAACTGACCGGCCGTGACATCCTCGACGTATGTCGTCGCGAGCGGGTAAGCGTGGCGCATCTCCCGCCGCAAATCTGGCAGCAATGCTTGCGGGAATGGGAGCCGGCCGACGAACGGCTGTTCGAGCATCTGCGCGTGCAGGTGATGGGCGGCGAAGCACCGGCCGCCGATACGCTCGACCGTTGGCTGCGGATGGCGCGGGGCCGCGTGCGAATCTTGCAGGAATTCGGCCTTACGGAAACGAGCGTCACCAACCTCGTGTATGAATTGCCGGCCGACCTCCAGGCGTGGCCAGCACGGCGCCGGTTGCCGATCGGCCGACCGATCGGTGGTTCCACGGTGTTCGTGCTCGACGAACATCAGCAGCCGGTACCGGTCGGCGCGCCGGGCGAGCTTTATATCGGCGGTCCGGGGTTGGCCCGTGGCTACCACGGGCTGCCGGACGCGACCCGCGAACGATTCGTAAGCGTCTCCACAACAGAGGGTGCGTCACCGATCCGGCTTTGCCGCACGGGCGATCTGGCCCGTCGCTTGCCGGACGGCAACATCGAATTCCTGGGCCGCATCGACAAGCAAGTCAAACTTCGCGGGCTGCGGATCGAACCGGGCGAGATCGAACGCGTGCTGACGCAGCATCCGACGATCGGCGAAGCCGCGGTGCTCGTCCGCGAGGATATGCCCGGCGTCAAACGACTCGTGGCCTATCTTGTGCCGGCCAATGGGCACGTGGCCGAACGCGGCGAGCTACGGGCCTGGCTCCGCAACCGGCTGCCCGAGTCGATGGTGCCATCGGTCTTCATGCCCATCAACAGCCTGCCGTTGAACCACAGCCACAAGCTCGACCGCGACGCGCTCCCCGCACCTCCCCTCGAAACCGCCGGCCGTTCGTACGTTGCGCCCGCGAATGAGAACGAACGGATCTTGGCCGAAATCTGGCAAGATGCGCTCAAGGTCGAACGGGTCGGCACGCAAGACAACTTCTTCGAGTTGGGAGGCGATTCGATCCTGACCATCCAGGTGGTGGCACGAGCCCGCGAAGCGGGGTTGCATTTCGCGCCTCGTCAGCTCTTCGAGCACCAGACGATCGCGGAACTGGCCGCCGTGGAGGGGAGCGCCGCCGAGACCACGGCCGAGCAAGGCCCCGTCGAAGGGGATGTTCCGCTCACGCCGATCCAGCACTGGTTCTTGTCGGACGGTGTGATCGATGCCCACCATTTCAACCAGACCGTGTTATTGCGTGTCGATGGCGAACTCGACCCGAGTCGGTTGCCGCAGGTCCTCGAGCGTCTGGTCGATCAACACGATGCGCTGCGGCTGCGCTTCGCTCGCGGCGCCGACGGATGGCGGCAATGGCACGGCGCCGCCGACGGCGCTTGGCCGCTCGACCATTTCGACCTTTCCTCGCTCCCCGAAAACGAGCGAGCCGCTGCGGTAACGGCCGAGGCGAGCCGGTTGCAGGCGACCCTCGATCTCGAACGGGGACCACTGGCGCGCGCGGCCTGGTTCGATTTGGGCAGCGCGGGAACACGGCTCTTGCTCGTCGTTCATCATTTGGTCGTCGATGCGGTGTCGTGGAAGATCCTGCTCGACGACCTGACGGCCGTCTGGCGGCAATTGCAAGACGATCGGCCGCCGGCCTTGCCCGCCAAGAGTACGTCCTTCAAGCACTGGGCGGAGCGGCTGGCAAGCTATGCGCAATCGGCCGAGTTGGAACAGGAAGTCGCCTATTGGCGGGCACTTGCCGACCTACCCGTGGCAACTCTCCCCCGTGACGCCGCGGACATAGACGCCAATCTGCAAGGCGACGTCGAAATCGTCTCGCGCACTTGGGATCCGGTGCGGACGGCCGAATTGCTGAACGAAGCGAACTCCGCCTACCGCACGCAAACGAACGAAGTGCTGCTGGCGGCGTTGCAGCAGGCGCTCGACGAGTGGTCGGGCGGTTCCGTGCTGATCGACGTCGAAGGGCATGGCCGCACGGATCTTTTCGGCGACGTCGACCTGTCTCGCAGCGTCGGTTGGTTCACTCTCTGGCATCCGCACCGCTCGCCGACGATCGGGCTTGCGGCCGGCTCTCTGTTGCGTCAGACCAAGGAGGCGCTGCGCGGCGTGCCGAATCGCGGGATCGGTTTCGGCGTGCTGCGTTACCTGTCGCCCAGGCCGGAGGTACGGGCTTCGATGGCAGCACTTCCTCGTCCCGAGGTGAGCTTTAACTATCTCGGCAGGATGGACGATTACGTCGCCTCGGGGAGTCTCGTGGCGGCCGACGAAGCGGTCGGACCGACGCGCAGTCCCCGCGCCCGACGCAGCCACCTGCTGGAAGTCAACGCCTTCCTACTCGACGGCCGGTTGCGGATCGATTGGTCCTACGGCCGCCACATCCATCGCCGCCAAACGATCGAACAGCTCGCCGAAAGTTTCTTCGACCGGCTGGCCGGCTTGGTGGCACACTGTCTCTCGCCCGAAGCCGGCGGTTTCACGCCGTCCGATTTCCCGCTTGCTCGGCTCAACGAGGGCGACTTGGACAAACTCGCCAACCTGTTGGGCGACTGAACACGAGGCCCGACGTATCTGACGAATCGGTCGTCGGGTTTACAAGCTTTTGAGAAAGCTCACCGCGTGCCCCAACTCTTCCACCGGGTTGGAGGAATTCTCGCGCATCACGGTCCAATAACCGCGGTATTCTCGTTCCTCCAGGGCGCCGAGCAACGCCGGAAAGTCGGCCGAACCGCGGCCGAGCGGCACCTCGATGCCCCGGCCCTGGGCCAGATCGCGCACGCCGTCCTGTGCATGTACGTAAACGATGTCCGCACCCAAGGCCGCTACGGCGTCGAGGGCCGAGAAGCCGTTGATGATCAGATTGCCGGGATTCAACGCCACGCCGATGGAGCCGGGCGACAGGGCCGCCACCAACCGGGCCAGATCGGCGCCGGCCTCGCTCCCCGTCTCGGCGGCCAAACCGGCGCCGTTGCGCTGGCCGAATCGGCCCAGGTCATCCAGGGCCTCGATCAGTAGATTCCAGCGCGGGTTTGTGGCGTCTTCGGGAATGCGGCCCACCTGATTGACGACCCACGATGCGCCCAGGTCGTAGGCCAGCTTCATGGCCGCCTTGGTCGCTTCGACACGCCGATCGAGTTCGTCGGCCACGTCGTAGCCGCGCCGAGTGCGAAAGCCGATGGCGGCCACGCGCAGTTCGAAATCGTCGAACAGTTTGCGCAACTGCCGACGACCGGTTTGCGAAAGTTGCTGGGGATTGGCGTCGCCTCGCGCATCCAGTTCGACCGCCCCGGCGCCCCATTGGCGAACCAGCGGCAGAAGACGCTTTAGCGGGAGACGCGCGCTGCGCGCCTCGACGCCCAATTTAATAGCCGCCATGTCTCAAAAAATCCTTTCAAACACCAAATGCCTCGGTTTTTCGTTGCGGCACGCCGCTCCGCGTCATTTGCGCCGCGCGTGCTCCGAATCGCACCTTGCAGCCAAGGAAATGCTGTGCCGACACCGCGGCCACGCATCGCCGCAAGCGCGGCGCAGGAACCGGTTTGGACTGCCTATAAGGTTCGTATCCATTGTAGCGATTCCATGGTCTTCGATCGTACATCGCGCGACCAACGTGCTGCACACTCGACGACGATCGCCGCCGACGTAAAAAACGTCAAAACCTCCGTCCGCGGCGACAAGGCATTCGGTGCAGGCCGATACTTACGATATGTTCCCGTACCTGCTGATTTTAGCCACGTTGGGAAAAGCGGCCATGGTCGCCGCACCCCATCCCGATGCCGTAACGCTTTACGAATGCGGCTTCGAGAAGGAGGCCGACGAGGACTATGACAACTGGCCCGACGGCTGGGCGCGCAAGCGGGGCGAGGGCTTTCCGCACTATTTACCGATCGAGATCGCCCCCGAAGCGGCCGTTTCCGGCGGGCACTCGCTGCGTTTCGATCTGGATGGCGCCGCGGCCACGGCCTATAGCCCGGCCATCGGCATCGACCCGCGACACGACTATGTCTTGCACGCCAGCCTCTGCGTGCGGCAATTGGTCTACGATCGGGCTTGGCTGAGCATCATCTTCCTCGACGAGAAGCGGCAACCGCTGGAAACGATCGACTCGGAGAAATTCGGCGTCACCGAAGGGTGGCAACCCGTGCGGCTCGGTCCCGTCCGCGCGTCGAATCCTGCGGTCCGCTGGGCGAAAATCGCCTTGCGTCTGGAACCCGGTGCCAAAGCCGATCTGCGGGGCACAGCGATGTTCGATGACATCTGGTTTGCTCAGGTCCCGCGACTCGAAGCGCAGATCGTGGAAAGCCATCTGCTCTACCCGTCCGACGAGCCGATCACCGTCCGTTGCCGCGTCTCAGGCTACCGGAATGCTCCACCTGATGTGCGATTGGAGTTGAGCGACGCGCTCGACGAAGTTCTGGTCCGTCACGCGCTGAGCCTTAGGCCGGTGACGACGGTCACATCGCTGATGCCGGGCCGGCTGAACGAAGACTACCTGGTGGCGGAGGCGGACTGGAAATTGCCGGTCGCCGAACCGGGCTATTACCGCTTGCGCGCCACCGTCTCGCATGACGGACTGGTGCTCTACGAGCGCGAGCTGCGGCTGGCGGTGGCCGATCAGGCAGCCCGACCCGAACACGGCGAATTCGGCTGGACACTCCCCAGGGGCGAACAGACCCTGTCGTTGTCCACGCTGGCCCAGTGGGCCAGCCAGGCCAGTGTGTACTGGATCAAGTTTCCGCTCTGGTATGACGACCAGGACCAAGCGCGGGTGAGCGCGCTGACCCGCTTCGCCGATCGGCTCAATTCGCAGGGGATCGGCCTGGTCGGTATCTTATGCGATCCGCCCCCCGAGACCCGCCGGCTGCTGGCGATCGCTCCCGGCTCGCCCGTGGCAAACCTCTTTACGCAAGACGCCTCGTTGTGGTACGCGTCGCTCGAACCCGTCATGGCGCGGCTGTCGCTCAAGGTTCGTTGGTGGCAACTGGGGTACGACACGGATAGCAGCCTATCCGGTATCGAAGATCCGGCCGCCACGGTCCGACGAGTGAAGAAGCGGCTCGACGAAATCGGACAGAACGTTCATGTCGGCGTCGTCTGGAACTGGATCGATACCGTGCCGACCGGCAAGAACGCGCCGTGGAGCTTCGTTTCTCGCTCGTCCGAACCGACGTTGGCTCCCGACGAGTTGACCGCCTACCTGGCGGCCACGCGAGCGGTGCGCACGCAGTGGATCTCGCTCGATCCGCTCGATCCGGAGCGGTACGACGCCGCGACCCGCGCCGCCGATCTCGTGCTGAGATTGGTCGCCGCCAAGGAACAATCCGTCGAACAGATCTTCTTCAACGACCCTTTGCACTCGCAAAGCGGACTGGTGCGCGAAGATGGCAGCGCCAGCGAACTGTTGTTGCCCTGGCGAACGGCAGCGAGGGCCCTCGGTGGGGCGACCTACTTGGGCCGGCTGGATCTGCCGGGAGGGAGTGATAGTCGTGTGTTCATCCGCGGCAACCAGGTGGTGGCCGCCGTTTGGAACAGCGCCGTGACCAACGAGCTGATCGATTGCGGCGAACAGGTACACGTCAGTGATCTGTGGGGCAGAGTGCGGGATGTCGCCGACGGACCGCAAGGCCGCATGCTTGAAGTGGGGCCGCTGCCACAGTTCGTGTCTGGCCTGGACGAAGCGATCGTGCGCTGGCGAATGTCGGTGGCCATCGATCGCGATCGCCTGCCGAGCGTGACGGGCACGCCGCATTACGCTCACGTCAAATGGCGTAATTTTTTCGATCAGTCGGTGGGCGGCACGCTGCGTATCGTCGCCCCGGCCGGCTGGCGGGTGACTCCCGAGCAGGTCGAACTGAAGATGGCTGCCGGCGAAACGGCTCACCAAAAACTCGAGCTGGTCGTGCCTTCGACGGCAAGCTGCGGGCACGAGTGGCTGCAATTCAACTTCGACCTCCAGGCCGAAGAGCCCCACCGTTTCAGTGTTCGGCGGCCGATCGAATTGGGCTTGGGCGACGTCTACTTGGAATTGTCCAGCCACCTCAACGGGCAGGGCGAGCTCGAAGTCGAGCAGAGGCTGATCAACCGTACCGAGGAACGAGTCAATTTTCGCTGCCACCTGAGCATTCCCGATCGTCGACGCATGCGGACGCAGGTGTTCAAGCTCCCCGCGGGCGAAGACGTGCAGACCTATCGCATACCTGGCGGCGAGGAACTGCTCGGTCAAACCCTGCGTGTGCAAGCCGAAGAGGTTGGCGGGAAGAGGAGAAATCTCAATTACACGTTCACGGCAGAGCCATAGTGGTGGCCGCCGCCCTTATTCCTAAGTGAGGGCGGCCGCAGGCCGGAAGCACGGCGATTGAACGTTCGCGACAGACATCGCACTGGACTCGAAGACGGTCGGCACTCTAATATGACACTGCGGGTCCGGCGAACGTTGCGGGCCGGCGACACGTTTTCGGGAGGCGGCGCATGTCGACAACGACTTACTTCGAAGGCTCAGCGACGCTGACCTTCAACGGACACCCGCGAGTTCGCGAGCACGACGACGAGCTGGTCAAGCGGTATGGGCTGCTGATCAGCGAACAGCGCCATAGCTGGACGGAGCATCATCACCTGAACAAGCTCCTCGGTTCGGGAGGCCAGGGCATCGTCTACCTGAGCGAGCGACGTGGCACCGACCAGTTTACGCTGCCCGTGGCGCTGAAGGTCTTCTCGCCGCAGTACTACGAAGACGCGCGCAGCTACGACGAAGCGATGGGCCGCATCGCGCACATCGCGGCCCGCGTGGCCCAGATTCAGCAAGACAATCTGATCGACGTTCACAACTTCATCGACCGCCATCGCATCCGCATCATGGAGATGGAATGGGTCGACGGTTACGATCTCAGCCGCTTGTTGTCGCCCGGCATGTTGGAACGGGCCAAGAACCGCGTGAGCAACCGCCGCTGGGAGTACATCAACAACGTCATCGTGACGGCCGGGCCAGTGCAGCCGAGATTGAAGCCCGGCATCGCCATCGCCGTGCTGCGTGAGTGCTTGGCGGCGCTGGCAGCGCTGCACCGCGAAGGGATTGTCCACGGCGACATCAAGCCCTCCAATATCATGCTCAAGCGTACGGGCAACGCCAAGATCATCGACATCGGTTCGGCCTTCGAGATCGAAGACGCTCCCACGCGACGTAGCTGCACGCCGACGTATTCCGCGCCCGAGGTGTTGGAGGGCGTCGGCACTTCGCCCCGCAGCGATCTATGCAGCCTGGGCTATGTACTCATCGAGATGCTCGCCGGTGCGCCGACGTTCCCCGGGCAGTTGACCTACAAGGACCTGCTGGAAGCGAAGCGGGCGATCGTCCACCGACTGCACGACTGGCTGCCCGACGAAGTGGTGCGCAGCGAGCACTTGATGAATCTCATTCGCAGCCTCATCGCGCCCGATCCGCAATGCCGTTTTCCCTCGGCCGAAGCGGCCGACATGGGCGAGAAAGGGAGCGCCGCCAGCTTCCACCGCCAACTGGTCAAAGGTGACCTGGCCACCGAGTACGAAAACGACATCCGGCTCTGGCTGGAAGAACTGGACTGAGACGGCCCCGGCAAGAATCAAACCGCGCCGGTCGCGTTTGTCACTTTCGTTGTGTCTTCGCGCGTCCGTCCTCATCGTTCTTCTTCTCTTTCGGCGCCGGGATCAATTCCAAGCAAACCAGCCGGTCGGCACCGCGCAGATAGAGTAAGCCGTGCGACAGAATGGGCGCGGCCCAGGCCGGTGCCTTCAACAGCCTCGCGGAGCCGCCTCCGAGCCGCGGCGCGTCCTGCGTCGGCAGGATGGTTTGGGCGACGAGATCGAATTTCTCGGAGTTCGCACGGAACAGGAGCACGATCCCCTGTTCCGTCAGGCAAACGAAATGGCCGTCGACATAGAGCAGCGACGAACGGCTCAGCCCGGGCACGTCCCACATCACTTTACCGGTCGCCAACTCGATACACCGTAGTTCGGCGTTTTCGGCATGTCGGCCGCTCGAGCCATACAAAAAGCCTTCGTGATGGATCGGCGTATTCCAGTGCGTCTGCAGGCTCTTGTCGCGCCGCTTGTCCTTGTCACTCCAAACTACCTCGTAATTGCCGGGCCTGACCCGCAACAGCGAGCTGCCGGGACCGTACGTTTCCGAAATAAATACGAGATCGCCTACCACCACGGGATTGCTGGCATTGACGCTCTCCAGCGCGCTCGCGCGCCACGGGTAGTCGAAATCGAGGGTGCCCGCGGTGGGATCGAATGCCAGTAGTCCGCCGCGGGCAAACACAAAACACCATCGGCGGCCATCGATGGTGGCCAGCACCGGACTGGCGTAACTGGCCAGTTCGTCGCCCAGCTCATACTTGACCTTGCCCGTGTACTTGTCGAACGCCACGACACCCGTACCGTTGGTTTTGACTCTGTTGAGCTGGCCGGGCGGCACGCTCTTGCTTTCATCCGGGCTGCCACCGACTTGCACGATGAGTAGATCACCTTCGATGGCGGGCGTGCTGCCGACACCAAAGAAGTTTTGGATGACGCCGAATTTTTCGGACGTGTCGATCTTCCAGACCACACTGCCGTCGATCACTCGCAGACAGTGCAGCATCCCTTCGACACCGAACAGGTAGACACGGTCGCCGTCGACCAGCGGCGCGCAGCGCGGGCCGATGTCGTAGCCGTACAAATCCTGGTACTCGGTCGTGTACTCGAAGGTCCACAGCTCTTTGCCCGTCTCGCTTTCCATGCACATGAGCCGCATCTGGTTGCCGAAGCCGCCGAACTGTAGCAGCCGGCCGCGGCTGATGGCGGGCATGCCGTAGCCGTCGCCCACGCGCTTCTGCCAGACGAGCGGTGGCCCGGCTTCCGGCCACCCGATACGAATGCCGGTCTCGCGCGATTTGCTGTCGCCCGTCGGCCCGAGAAACCGCGGCCAGTCGTCACCGTCGCGTCGGGTGCGTAGGTCGGGCGGTTCGGCGGTGGTCTTTTTGTCCGGCTCCGCGGCCGCCGCCACAGCCAAGCCGAGCGCCAGACAACCCCACAGAAAACCCGTTGCCCGCACCCCGTTTGCAAAAATCGCCGCACGCGCGGGGAAGCATTTCGGAGAAGCCATCCCTTGCCTTTCTATTCCGCCGATGGCTGTTCGACCTGCACGGGCCGAGTATACAGCCCGCGTTGCTCGGCGATCGAGCGACCGATCAGCCGAGCGAATACCATCAAGATGAGGATTACGACCGTCACCAGGGGCACCTGCCACACATACCCGACCGACGCCTGCTGTGTGCGGCGACGACCCAGCGCCGGCTGGCGCAAAGTCGTGCGGCGCCCCGTGGCTGCCGCGCGGCGCGGCGGCGTGGGCAGGGTCAGTTGCTCCAGATCGAGCGCGGGCGCCGGCCGCGGCGCTGGTGCGGCGCCGGGGATGGCGGCGGTCGCCGGAATTGCCAAATCGGAATGGCTCGCCGAACTTTGGCTGGCGGGTTTGTCGCCTCGTTTCTTGCGCAACTCGGCGTCGTACTTCGACCGTTTTTGGCGGTCGAGCAAGCAAATCCGCGCCGCTGCGAACTCGTTCAATAGCCGAGTAGCCTCCTCCGCGTGCTGGCCCGATTGAAAATTCCGCACGAAGGCACTTTGCCGTAAAACGGCCGCTTCGATGACGTCGATATCCTGCTCGTCGGGCGAGATTCCGAGCAGTTGGTAGTGGGTCGGCGGCCGCTGATCTTCCGGAATTCCCAGCCATTTGCGATACGGATCGAACATGCGCGGTAACCCTTGCCGAACCCCTCGATCGGAGAGTATCTTGAACTTGTCTGCGAGCGTGCCGTCGGAAAAGCAGCAGACCAACTGGTCCGGGACCTTGTTAGTGTAAGAGTTCGCCGGCCGGCACGAAAGCGAAAAATGCGTAGACGGTGGGCAATGCCGGGATCCCACATCCTGCCTGCCATGTGCTTCTTCCCGTCCGCGGTCGAGGCAGTCTCTTCACGGTTCGTGCATCACTCATGGCAGCCACACTCCGTTTGTTGTTGGAAAAGCACGGCCTTGATTTCCTGCAAGGGGCCTTGCAACAAGTCGTAGGCGAACGCGCGAGTGCTCTGGAAGACGACGAATACACCGAACGAGTCGTCCTCGAAGCGTGGCGGCAGGCGCCCATGCAGGTGCGTCTGCTGGCTCCCGAACGGCTGCGCTGGCACGACTTCTGTCTGGCCATCCGTGACCGCGTATTCGACGCCACCAGCGGACGAGTGAAGCTCCGCGCCGATTGGCGCAACGCCGTCACCGCGGTGGCTGAGCAACTCGACGCCGAGGCAACCGACGGAGCCGATCTCTCGGGAGCGGCATTGCTCGACGAAGACGAGCCGGCCGGCGGCGAAACGGCCGAGTTGCTGCTGGGCGACGCGGCTGGACCACGCGGACAGGAAAACTCAGTCCCCACCATACCGGCGATCGGCATCGACCTGGGCACGACGTATTCGGTGGTGGCGCACGTCGATCCGCAGGGCCGCCCCACGAGCATTCCGAATGCCAACGGCGACCTGTTGACCCCCAGTGTCGTGCTCTTCGACAACGACGGGCCCGTGGTCGGCCGCGAAGCCGTGCTGGCCTCGACTCTCGAACCCGATCGCGTGGCCGAGTGCGTCAAGCGCGACATGGGCAACAAGTTCTACCGCAAAAAGATCGGCGGCGAATTCCTGCCCCCGGCGGTGATCTCCAGCTATATCCTGCGACGATTGAAGGCCGACGCCGAGCGCAAGCTGGGCCCCGTTTCGAAAGCGGTCATCACCGTGCCAGCCTATTTCGACGAGACGCGCCGCCGAGCCACGATGGACGCCGGCCGTCTGGCTGGCCTGGAAGTGCTCGACATCCTCAACGAACCGACCGCCGCGGCCATCGTTTACGGCTACCAGGAGGGCTTTCTCGATCGGTCGGGTACCGTCAAAGGCGATGAACCGGTGCGCGTGCTGGTCTACGATCTGGGCGGCGGCACGTTCGACGTCACGGTCGTCGAGATGAGCAATCAGTCGTTCAAGGCCATCGCCACCGACGGTGATGTGCGCCTGGGCGGTAAAGATTGGGACGAGAAACTGGTCGAAATCGCCGCCGAGCGGCTCATCGAGCAACTCGGCGAAGACCCGCGGAGCGATCCCGAAGCGTTGCAAGAAATGTGGATCGCTGCCGAGTCGGCCAAGAAGACGCTGTCAGAGCGGCCCAAGGCGACGATGTATGTCAACTATCAGGGCAAGCGGCACAAGGTCGAAGTCACTCGGCAGGAGTTTGAAGACGCGACGGCCCCCTTGGTGTTGCGGACGCGCACGACCACCGAGATCGTCGTGTTGCAAGCCGGCCTGAATTGGCAGCAGATCAATCGCGTGGTCGTGGTCGGGGGCTCGACGCGCATGCCCGCCATCACGCGGATGTTGGGCGAATTGGTCGGCCGCAATGTCGATCTCTCCGTCTCGGCCGACGAAGCGGTGGCCCACGGAGCCGCCCTCTATGCCGACCTGTTGCTGGCCAAACAAGGGGCCGGTACCGGCCAAACGCAGTTTTCGGTCACCAACGTCAATTCTCACAGCCTCGGGGTCGTGGGCGTCGATCCGCTCACCGGCCGCCGCCGTAATCGGATTATCATTCCCAAGAACACACCGCTTCCGCATTCGGCGTCCGGTCGGTTCAAGACCTTTCGCGCCAATCAGCCGAATGTGAAAATCACCGTCATGGAAGGTGAGAGCGATTCGCCCGATGGGTGTACCGAAGTCGGCCTGTGCGTGATCCAAGGGTTGCCGCCCAATCTGCCGGCGGGTTGGCCCGTGGAGGTGCGTTACACGTATCGTGAGAACGGCCGCTTGCAGGTATCCGCCAGCCTCGTCGGCCATGCCGCCCACGTGACGACTGAATTTGTCCGCGACAACACTCTCTCCGACGACGACCTGTTGCTGTGGGCCGAATGCCTTTCGGCCGAAGCTGAACGGGCGGAATGGTAGTTTCGGAATCTCGAACGAGGAGCACGGTCATGTCCCTTCTGCGCGGTTCGTTGCGGCTATTTCGGCGTGCCGAAGACCACGTGATAAGAAGTTGCGCGGCGATTCTCACGGCGATCGTTGTGACGACATTCGCCACGCCGGGTTCGCTGCGATGCGAAGAGCAACCGAAGTCGGAGACTGAGAACGCGGCACAGCCGGCAGGCGCCGCTGCATTACGAACGGAGGCCGAGCCGGGGCGTATGGAGGCCCGTTTTGCGGACGGGAGTGTCTTAAAGTTGAGACTGCTCGATACCCAACTCAATCTGAAAACTGACTACGGAGATTTGCGAATTCCGGTCTCCGAGATTCGGCGAATCGATTTCGCCACACGACTGAGTGACGAATTGGCCGGCCAAATCGCCACGGCCATCGCCGAATTGGGTCATGAAGACTATGACGTGCGCGAGACGGCTTCGCGCAAGTTGGCCGGCATTGGGGCCCCGGCCTATTCCGCTCTGCTCAAGGCAGCGGAACACCCGGACGCGGAAGTCGCTCATCGGGCCGAGAAACTCGTCGCATCGATCTGTGCGGCGATGCCAGTCGAGCAATACGAAGTGCGAACTCAAGATGTCGTTTACACCGCCAAATCAAAAATTGCTGGGCGGATCGATGCGGTCTCGTTGCGGGTTGGCACAGAGGCGTTCGGTGAGCAGGGGTTGGCGCTGCGTTTCCTTCGTAGCTTGCGAATCGTCAACCTAGGAGAAGCCGCGTCGGAGGTGGCCCAGGCCGACCCGGGTTCGCTCTCGAATTATCAGGGCAAGACCGGTGTGGTCTTCCGTTTTCAGGTAACGGGTGGAGCACCGGTACAGCAGTTCGGCCCCGGCGGCAGATTTGTCGGCGGCGGCGGAATGGTCGGCGGCAACGTGTGGGGGTCCGATCCCTACACGCTCGATTCGACTCTGGCCGTGGCAGCCGTGCACGCCGGCGTGTTGAAGAGCGGCGAAACCGGCGTCGTCACCGTCACCATCCTGGGGCCGCAGAATGCCTTCGCGGCAAGCACTCGCAACGGCGTTACGACTTCGGCATGGGGAGCCTTTCCTGGTGCCTTCACGTTTGTGCAAGATGAAGACCGTTAAGGATTAAGGGTCGCTCTAAGAATCGCTAATGAGATAATTCTAAAAAACTCATCTCGACTCACGCGTGGCCGCCCGATAAAAAGGCCGCCCCTAAATGCGCGACCGCCGGACTCGGGCGAAAATTTTTTCACGAACTGCCCTTGACCGGCATTGCTCCTCTCGGTATTTAACCGCCTCTCTTCTGCCAAGCTCTGTACGACACGTCTGATAGTACGCGATCCCGCCAGGGAGACCGTATGTTTGCGCCGGCGTTCTCGCTCCACGTGGTAGCGAGGAGGAACGCTGCGCGAACGACGCTCTCTTCACGCGCGGGTGAGCGCCATATCCCACCTCCTCACCGAAACACTTCCCACAAATGTTGCCAGGGCTGGTCTCCTCGCGCCATTGCGGCCGGGGCCTGGCAAATCCGAAAAGGAGATCGCGTTGAATACCTCATCTCGGATCCTCGCCGCGTGTGTCGGCACGAGTTTGGCCATGACCACCGCATCGGCGTGGGCCGGCCCCGCCACGACAACCCTGTCGACGTGGTGCAGCCTGGTGGCCATCGGCCAAGCCACCCCGGCCGGCAGAAGTCCAGCCGAGGCTAAACAGCAGGTCGACGAGCTCTTGGGCAAGGCCCGGCAGGCCATGAAAGAGGGCAACGTGGAGACGGCCGACTCGCTGATCAGCCGAGCCGAAAACATTCCGGTGACCTTCAACATCATGTACATGGGCGACACGCCCAAGAAGGCCCGCCGCGATCTGGACCGCATGAAAGGGATCAAGGCGCCGCAAAAGCCGAGCGATCTGTTCGCGCCCGACGGGAAGGAAAGACCGTCGCGGCAGGGACCGGCCGTGCGCGATCCGTTCGCCCGGCAATCCAACGGATTCGAGCCGACAATGGACCGGCCGGCGGCCGACACGGGTATGGCCATCGACCGTCCGGCAACCGATGTGCCCCCGGAAAGCGATTCCTTGGGCAAGTTCCCCAACGACCGCGCCTTTCCCAACGAGTCGCCCTTCGGTAAGGGACTGATGACCTCGCCTCCCGGCGATGATGGGCGCGAGCCGGGATTGCCGGCCGGTGGCCCCGCGCCCGGCGGCGCCTCGTCGGACGAGATGCTGCGTGACCAAAGCGGTAAGCTGCTGCACGGTGCGCGCCGTGCATTGGCCGTGGGCGACCTGCGGCGCGCCGGCGAATTGCTCAAGCAGGCCAAGGCTCTCGGCCTGCAATACGAATTCCAAGAAGACTCGCCGACCAAGGTCGAGGCGGTCTTCCAACATTGCGCTCAGCTCGCGCAGCAGGCCGGCTCTCCCGACAGCGAGACGTTTCGCCGTCGCAAGGCCGAATGTCTCTTGGAGCAAGCCGAAGGATTGCTCAACTGGGGCGATTTCGACGAGGCCGAACGGCTGGTCGAAGGTACGCGTCGCTTGAATGTCGTATTCGGACCGGGCGACGCCAATCCCGATATGCTGCTCGAGCGCATCGCCTCCGCTCGCCGCGGTGGCGGGGCGTCCGTCGAACACCTACCGCCGGTCGATCGTGCTGCGACTCCGGGGCGGTACGCGGATTTGCAGAATTCCGCGGCCAGCGGCAATCGTTACGGAGCGGCTGGTTCGGCCGCGGCGGCAAACTCGGATGGTGGGCCGAAAAATGAGGTCCTCAAGCTCGTGGCCCAAGCCAAGGCGGCCCTCGCCGCGGGTGATCTCGATCGGGCCCAGGATCTGGCCGAGCAAGCAGAAGGCTTCGGCATACCCGACGCCTCGTTCGGACCCAGCGATGAGCGGCCGTGGCAAGTGCTGTTGAAGATACAACGGCTGCGTCAGGAACAGCGCAAGGTGCGGCCGGCCGGCGGTGTCACGCCCATCGGCACCGACGAACGAGCCGATCCGGCGGCCAGCCAGGCCCTCTACGATCGCGACAACGACCCGACGCACAATGTTGCGGCGGCCGCGCAAACGACGATCGAGGCCGACGGCCTGGAGCTTTTCCACCGGGGTGAACAAGCCCTACGCGACCATGACCGGGCCACCGCCTTGAATTGGTTCCGCCAGGCGAACCTGCATCGCGACGAGCTCGATCCCACCACACAGCAACGCTTGCAGGATCACCTGCTCTATCTGTCGAGGCCGCAAGAGACGGCGCGCAGGACGGGTGGCGACGGCTCGTTGTTGGCCGAAACCGCGGCCAGTCAACAACTCAAAGGTCGCCAGGTGGCCAACGAACTACAGCGCAAGGAACAGGCCGCGGCCAAGGTTCGCGAGACGAACCCCAAGGAGGCTCGGCAACTGTTGGAGGAAGGCCGCACGTTGGTGGAGCAGGCCGGCCTCGACCAGGCCACCCGAGACATCCTGCTGCGGCGAATCGACCGACAGTTGGAAGAACTGGAAACCTACATCAACGCCAATCGCGGCCGCATCGAGCTCAACGAGCGCAACGACAAGGTGCGCGGCCAGATCGAGCGCGAGCGCCAGAACAAAGTCGAAGTGCAGGACAAACTCGCCCAGTTGGTCGACGAGTACAACACGCTCATGCACGAGAAGCGCTACGCGGAGGCCGAGGTCATTTACAAACGGTGCGCCGAAATCGCACCGGATGAACTCATCGTCCGTCAGCTCAAGAATCAGTTGACGATGGTTACAAGAACCGAGAAGTACAATCAGATTCGCAACGCCAAAGAGAACTACTTCGTCACTTCGTTGAATGAAGTAGAGGCGTCGTCCGTGGGGATCGACGATACCAAACCGTACCAGTTCGGCGACGTCAAGGATTGGGCCAGGTTGACAAAGTCGCGCAAAGAGCTGGAGAACGAACTGAAGAATCGCAAGACGGAGCGCGACGTCGAGATCGAAAAGAAGCTCCAGACCCCGGTTTGGTTGCGCTATCGCGAAGCTCCCTTGACGCAGGTGATCGAAGACCTCGGCAAGCTGGCCGAGATACCGACGCACCTCGATATGCGCGGGCTGATCGAAGAAGGCGTCGACAGCCAGACGCCCGTCACGATCAATCTGACGAGGGAGATCTCGCTCAAGAGTGCCTTGCACCTGATCCTCGAGCCGCTGCACCTGAGCTATGTGGTCAAGGACGAAGTCCTCAAGATCACCAGCGAACAGATGCGCGACGGCGAGGTGATCAAGAAGGTCTACAACGTCGCCGATCTGGTGACTCCCATTCCGAATTTCGCGCCGAACAGTCGCGTGGGCATCACCGGCGCCTTGGCCGACGCCCAGGCGAACCTCCCCAACAACTGGGCCGGCTTAAACGGCGACGCGCCGATGCCCGTCGCGGCCTCCAACACGGGCGCCGCGGCCACCGCGGTCGTCGATCCTCGCTCGATGCTGGCGCAGATGGGCGCCGCCACCGCCTCGTCGATCTCTCCGGTGACGGCTACCTCGCTCGCGGGCGGGCCGGGCGGGCTGGGTGGCGGCACCCAGGCCGATTTCGAAAGCCTGATCGAGCTCATCACCTCGACCATCGCCCCGACAACCTGGGATGACGTGGGCGGGCCCGGCACCGTTCAGCAATTCCAGGGCAACTTGAGCTTGGTCATCAGCCAGACGCAGGAAGTCCATGAAGAGATCGCGGACCTGCTCGAGCAGCTCCGTCGTCTGCAAGACTTGCAGGTGACGATCGAGGTGCGGTTCATCACGCTCAACGACAACTTCTTCGAACGTATCGGCGTGAACTTCGATTTCGATATTCCCACGCGGCTCAATCGGCCGTTCACCCTGTTCGGCCAACAACTCGCGCAGGCCAGTGTTCCCAACACGGGCTCGACTGCCGCGTTCCCACCGCCGACGACCGCGTTGCAGAACGTCGGCCTGCCGGCGAACGGCCTGACGACGCAGGAAGGCGTCACGGCCGGTTTGGCTCAAAGTGCGACGGGGAGCGTGCTGTACAGCTCCAACCTCGACATTCCCTTCCAGCAAGGCAGCTTCGGCTTGGCGACGCCCCAGTTCGGCGGTTACTCGCCCGACGCCGGTGCCACGGTCGGGTTTGCCATCTTGAGCAACATCGAAGCCTTCTTCTTGATCGAAGCGTCGCAGGGCGATCGCCGCAGCAACGTGTTGCAGGCGCCGAAGGTGACACTCTTCAACGGCCAGAGTGCGAGCGTCTTCGACGTCACGCAGACGCCGTTCGTGATCAGCGTCATCCCGGTGGTCGGGGCGTTCGCCGCGGCTCAGCAGCCAGTGATTATCGTGCTTAATGAGGGAAGTGCCTTGACCGTGCAGGCGGTCATTTCCAGCGATCGACGCTTCGTGCGGTTGACGCTGATTCCCTTCTTCAGCCAGATCACGGCGGTGAATACCTTCACCTTCACCGGTTCAAGCACGACGACGCAGAACAGCGACTCTGAGGGGCCGAGCGACAACACCACCAAGCGTGTTGCGCAGCAAACCACGTCGTCGCAAGGTACGACGGTGCAGTTGCCCTCGTTCTCGTTCTTCTCGGTGAGTACGACAGTGAGCGTGCCCGACGGCGGCACCGTGTTGCTCGGCGGCGTCAAGCGATTGTCGGAAGGCCGCAACGAGTTCGGCGTGCCGATCTTGAGCAAGATTCCGTACGTCAACCGCCTTTTCAAGAACGTCGGTATCGGCCGTGAAACCCAAAGCCTGATGATGATGGTGACACCGCGAATCATCATCCAGGAAGAGGAAGAAGCCCTGTTGGGCATCCCGGCGACGCCGTGATCGCGGTGTAGCAACGCTTTTCCCCCCCGGGCCACCGCAGCTCACAGTGGGCTGCGGTGGCTTTTTTCGTTTTTGTCGGTCGGGAGCAAAGCCGCATAGGTCGATCACCGGCTATTGGCTACAATCCGCGCGGATTCGCCCGGCAGCCGCTCTTTGCGGCGCCCCACGAAATACGGAATTTGCCGATGCCTGGCCCGCGATGTCACGTTCGCCGCCGCGTCGCGGTTGCGATCGCACTACTGTTCACCACGGGCCGGGCATTCTGTGCCGAGCCCACCGATTCGCCGCCGCCCTACCTGCGCGGCATGCAGGAAGACGCCGAGCTGACCGACGTCGCGTTCGTCGACGCCGAGCATGGCTGGGCCGTGGGCGATCGCGGCGTCATCTGGGCGACGACCGATGGTGGCAAGCATTGGCGGATCCAACCGGCGCAGGTTAGCTGCCGGTTGGCGAGCGTGCAGTTCATCGACCCCGACAACGGCTGGGCGGCGGGTGGCGGATTTCATCCCTACACGCACACCAGCCGGGGCGTACTGCTCCGCACACGCGATGGTGGACGGAGCTGGTCCCACGACAAGGGGCTAATGCTTCCGGCCCTCAAGCGGGTCAAATTCTTCGATCACAAGCTCGGGTGGGCCTTTGGCGATTCCTCGGCCCTCTTCTCCAGCGGCGTCTTCGTAACGGACAACGGCGGCCGCACCTGGTCGTCGGTCGCCGGTCGCGCCGCGACGGGCTGGCTGGCGGCCGATTTTCTCGATGCGAATGCCGGCGCCATCGCCGGGCGTAACGGCATGCTGGCGACCATTCGCCGGCGCGGTCTACAGCCCGCCCGCACGCCGGGTTTCGGCCCGCGCGGTCTGAACCGTATGAAGTTTTCGGGCGAGACGACCGGTTGGCTTGCCGGTGACGGGGGTCTGATCTTGGCTACCGGTGATGCTGGCGTCTCGTGGCAACTTCCCACGGGAGATCCCTCACCCCTGGTTGGCAGCGATTACGACTGGCATGCACTCGAGGTTCGCGGTCCGCGGGTGTGGATCGCCGGTTCGCCTGGCACGCGCGTGCTCTTCAGCGACGACGCTGGCAAGAATTGGCAGGCGTTCGACACGGGTCAGAAGCTCCCGCTTTACGGTCTGGCCTTCGCCGACAACTTGCATGGTTGGGCCGTCGGCGCGTTTGGCGCGATTCTGGCCACGAGCGACGGCGGCCGTACTTGGCAACGCCAGCGGTCGGGTGGCACGCGCGCGGCCTTGTTGGCCCTGTACAACCGAGCCAATGACGTTCCGCTGGAACTGCTCACTCGGCTTTCCGGTAACGACGGCTATCTGGCCGCCGTCGAGATCCTGACCCATCGTGAAGATTCCGACGACGGGCATTCTGCGGCGAATGTCCCCGACCGGGCCCATGCCGCGCTCATCGAAACCGGTGCGAGCGCGGCCCACTCCGCCTGGAGCTTCCCTTCGCCTCCCGCAGGCGTCGCCCATACGGCCGAGCAGGTTGTGGCCGCATGGAACCGCGTGAATGACGGCGACGGCATCGAACGCATCGAAGCGTTTCTCGTGCAGCAGATTCGCTGCTGGCGACCCGAGGTCGTGGTCACGCATGCCGCCAGCCTCAACGGCGAATTCCCGGAAGCCCACGTTACGAACCAACTCGTACTCCAGGCCGTCGAGCAGGCCGCCGACTCGACATGCTTTCCCGAGCATCTCGGCCAGATGGGGTTGGAAGCTTGGCGAGTGCGAAAGGTATTTGGCAGCCTCCCGGACGGACAACTCGGCGACGTCAACGTATCGACGGTGCAGGTGGCCCAGCGCCTCGGCGCCTCGCTGGCCGATCACGTGACCGGCCCGCGGGGATTGATCGTCGAAGAATACACCGGCTCGCGCGAGAGCGTCGGTTTCCGCCTGTACGTCGACACCCTGCCACAGCGTGTCGGCGAGCATGATTTCTTCAGCGGCATCGCGCTACACCCTGGTGGCGACGCGCGGCGTTTGATCGGCGAGTACTCGACGCAGGGCATCGACGCGATGCGCCGCATGGCGCAGAAGCAACGCAACGTACAGGCCATCATCACCCGCGCCGAACAAGGGCAACTCGACGCGGCGCGCTACTCCGCGCAGATCGACGATCTGACGAGCGGGCTGGACTCGACTACGGCGGGCAACGTCATCTACCAGTTGGGGCAACACTACCGGCAGAACGGCAACTGGACTCTCGCCGCCGAGACATTTGCCATGCTTGCCGAGCGGCATCCCGACCATCCGCTGTCGGAAGCGGCGTTGGTGTGGTTGGTGCAGTATTGGTCGAGCAGTGAGACGGCTTGGCTGGAGCACCGCAAGGCGCAGGCCAACGGTCGACGAATCGCGACCTCACAGGTGACGGCACAGATGGCCGTGTTCCAGCCCGCCACCGTGGAGGGGCAGGTCGTACAGGCCAAGGGCGAAGAAATCGTGGGCAACGCCCCACGCGTGCAAGGGCGCACGCTCGCCTTCGACGGCACAGTCGAAACCGATCGGGCCGGACGCTCGCTCGCACTGGCAAAGCGGCTCGAAGAGCGCAGTCCCGCTACGTTCTGGGAACCGACCGTGCGATTCGCCTTGGCGGCGGCGCAGCGAAAGCAGGGATATACCAAGCAGGCGGAGCGCTACTACCTGGATGTCGCACGGCTGCGCGATCATGACGCATGGTGGTCGTGCGCCGCGGGTGAACATTGGCTATTGCAACCACACGGCCTGCCTCCCAAGAACGTTCTGATCGCCGCCAACAGCGCCAAACCACGTCTCGACGGCCGGCTCGACGACGCGATTTGGCAACACGCCGACCGCGCCAAGCTTCAGGGCGCTGCGGCCGATGGAACGGAATGTCCTGCCCAAGCGATGCTGGCATACGATAGTGAGTTTCTCTATCTGGCCGTCGAATGCCACCAACCGCCGAATGCCGCGCCCGCTGCGACCGAATCGCCGCGGCCTCGCGACCCCGACCTCGGTGAGCACGACCGGGTCGATTTCTTCTTCGATCTCGACCGCGATTGGACGACATGGTTCCGGCTGACGGTCGATCACCGCGGCTGGACGGGCGAAGCGTGTTGGGACGATACCACCTGGAACCCACAGTGGTTCGTGGCCGCCGGAACGGGCGAGAATACCTGGATCGCCGAAGCCGCCATTCCACTGGCCGAAATGTCGGGAGAGACCCCGCGGCCCAAATATGTGTGGTCGCTGGGCATCGCACGTACCATCCCCGGCGTGGGGCGCCAGTTTTGGAGCACCTCGACCGGCCAATCGCTGCGGCCCGAAGCGTTTGGCTACTTGATCTTCGAGTAGGCCGTCGCGTAACCTGATCTCATCTGCATGAGCGCCAGGTTATTTGTTTGCGGAGACGGAACTCGCCTTGGGTTACATCGTCGGAACGGACGAAGCCGGCTACGCCCCCAACCTCGGACCGCTGGTCATCACGGCCACGGTCTGGTACGTGCCTGGCGATCCGCGCGCTGTGGACCTCTATCGGCTCTTGGCCAAGGCGGTCTGCAAGACGCCCGCCAAGGCAACTCGGCGCGGCCCCGCAGGCGAACGCCAACGGTCCGCGGTACCGAAACGTATCGTCTTGGCCGACTCCAAGGTCGTTTATCGATCGGGCGAGGGATTGGATCAATTGGAGCTAGGCGTGCTCGCCGCATTGGCGCTCGCGGGTCACCGGCCGGCGAGCTGGCGGCAGGTGTGGCAGATTCTCGACGCCGAGGGGTCCGCCGGACTCGATCGATTTCCCTGGCACTTCGACTATGAGCATGATTTGCCGGTGGCGGCCGATCCGGGCCACCTCGACCGTCTCGCCACACGCCTGAAGGGCGAGGGCGAGGCGTGCGGGGCCCAATTGTTGGCCATTCGCAGCCGGGCCGTCTTCGCCGATCAGTGGAATCGGCTGACCGACGAACACAACAAGAGCACGGCCTTGTCGCTGCTCACCCTGGAGTTGCTGAGCCAGGTTCTGGCCGAATTGCCGCCCGCGCCGGTGGCCGTCATCTGCGACAAACATGGCGGGCGTAACTTCTACCAACCGTTGCTGCAACAACACGTCACTCCGTGCCTGGTCGAAGTCTATGGCGAGGGGCGCAACGAGAGCCTCTATCGTTGGGGGCCGGAGGATTGCCGGACCGAAGTCGTGTTTCGCGTGAACGCAGAACGCCATTTGCCTTGCGCGCTGGCGTCGATGACGTCCAAGTACCTACGCGAGCTGTCGATGCGGGCGTTCAATGAGTATTGGGTACGGCACTTACCCGAACTGCGTCCCACGGCCGGCTATCCGGTCGACGCGGGTCGTTTCAAGGCCGACATCGCCACTTTGCAGGCATCGCTAGGCATCGATGACCATGTTCTCTGGCGAAATCGCTGACACCGCCTCTCAGGCGTTTTGCTATTCCGCGAAGCAATACAGGTGGCCGACGGTCCGCAGGTAGATATTGCCTTCGACCAGCGCGGGCGTGGCATAGACGTTCTCTTCGAAATCGGCCGACGAGATGAGCTGCCAACGCCCTTCCGCACTGACGACCGATAGGGCGCCTTCTTCGTCGATCAGATAGACCTTGCCGTCGCCCGCCACCGGCGAAGCATAGTAGTTCTTGGTTCCGTGCAACCGCCCGGTCTTGATCGTCTTGCCCGAGGAAGCCTCGATCGCGCAAAAGATGCCTCCGTCCTTCACGGTAAAGACGAAACCGCGATCGTAGACCGGCGAGGCACAGAATGGCACGTGCTTGCTCGATTGCCACTTCACGTGCGTGTCGGTCACATCGCCGCTGCCGCCCGGTTGGATCGCCATCACCACGTTCCGCGACTCGTCGAACAGGTTGCGGAAGTAATCGTACTCCGGTTGGCTGATGCGGCCATCCTTGTCGCGATCGACCTGCAAGAACCGCTGCCGGATGGGCCCCTCGGGCAACTCTTGCTCCTGCAAGCCGCCGTCGTGGTCCTTATCGTGGGCAGCGGCCGCCTCGGCGAACGGCCCGACCTGGATACGGTCGTCGGCATCGCCTCCCGCCGACCAACCGGCCACATAGAGCACACCGTCTTCGCCCACGACCGGCGTTGAACAAACGGTGCGCGACACGCCCCGCGCGGTCCACAGCGGCGCGCCCGTCTCGAAATCGTATCCCACGACTCGCAAAGTGGCCGCCACCACGATCTGTTTCCGTCCCGCCACCTCCCAAATCACGGGCGTGCAGTAGTTGCGGGCAAACTCACTGCGGTCCGTCCTCCAGAGCAACTCGCCCGATCGCTTGTCGTAAGCGGCCACGAACGAATCCGTGTCGTGATCCTGGCAGAGGATGACACGATCGTCGACGAGGATCGGCGAACTGCCGGCACCGAAATCGTTCTTGAACGGCCCCATGCGATGGATCCAGAGCTGTTGGCCCTGCATGTCATAACCGATCAGGCCGCTGGAGCCGAAAAAACTGACAACGACCTCGCCATCGACGGCGGAGGTCGATTGCGCATGGCTGCCGATGCGATGGATCGGTTCCAGTTTTTCGTGCGGCGCCGCGGCCTCCCATATCGGCGTCCCGTCCCGGCGGTCGAGCGCCATCGAGACGAGTTTTTCGTCGCGGACGGCTGTCACATACAACCGGCCTTCATAAACGACCGGCGACGAATGGCCCGGCGCCAGTTCGACCTGCCACGACACCTTGGAGTGTGGCCCGATTTCAGCCGGCAGTGTCTGGCTATCCGCGGCAACGCGCCCGCCGTGAGTACCGCGGAATTGCGGCCAGGCCGCTTCGGCCGGCGCCGAGGTTGGCACTCCGCACAGACAGAGGGAGATCAGGCCAGGGGCAAAGCAGCGATAGGTCATGATCGAATATTCGCCTTCCCACGGGACGTGAACCGCACAACGAGCAAGTATACCAAGCCGCCTTGCCAGCCGCTTTTAGGCGGCCACGAGTCGGCCGGCGTCGAGTTCGACTTTGCGTTGGAATCGGGCGGCCAGTTCCAGGCTGTGAGTGACGACCACGAGCATGGTCTGTTCCAACTGCTGGAGTTCGAGCAACAGGTCACCGATGGTCGCGGCGGTCGAACGATCGAGGTTGCCGGTCGGCTCGTCGGCCAACAAGAGCATCGGCCCGCGGATCAAAGCCCGGGCGATCGCCACACGCTGCCGTTCACCGCCCGAAAGCTCCGCGGGGCGGTGGTCGAGCCGCGCGCTCAGCCCGACGCGGTCCAGCAACATGCGGGCGCGTTCGAATGCCTGCGGGGTCGCGCCTCCGCCGGCCAGGGTGGGCAAGAGCGCGTTTTCCAATACGCTGCATTGTGGCAGGAGGTGATGGTCTTGAAAGACGAAGCCGATCCGGTCGTTCCGAAACCTCGCCAGCTTCGCCTCGCTGAATTCGAACGGATCGTCGCCGCCTAGCCGTACCAGACCGGACGTCGGCTGATCGAGTGTGCCGACGATCTGTAGCAACGTGCTCTTGCCCGAACCGCTGGGGCCGAGAATCGCCATATTCTCACCCCGCGACAGCTCAAACGAGCAGCCTCGCAACACGACGAGTGGCTCGCTGCGCGTCGGGAATTCTTTGGTGAGGTCGTGAACCTTTAGGTCGGACATGGGTGGGGCAGCGGGGCAGGACCGGAGTGCGAATGACGCCAGAATAGCGGAGGCGGATGCCAGGCGGTAGCGGCACACCACCGATGGGCAACAAGGCCGAGCGCGAAGGTGCCAAAGCCCCCTTATCGTGGCGAAACGTCGCTCGCAATGGCCAGCGCGCCCAGGCCGTAGAAAGTATATTCGACGTCGGCCGCTTCATCCCAGGCACCGCCGCGAAAACCGCCGTCCGTCTCCAGCGACAGCACATATTGTCGCGCGGGGGCCAGGTCGACCGCATCGGTCGCCCCCAGATCGGCTAAGGTCAACAAGCCGGTGAACGTGCTCAGCAGATCGGCCAACGGGATCCGCGTGTTCGCCTTGAGACCACCTTCGTCGGTCTGCATGCCGGCCATGAAGTCGACCACTCCCTCGCGCAATTCGTCGTCGAAGGCGTGGAGCGTTGTGAGTAACCCTGCAGCGGCCGCGGTTGGGTTGGTGCCGCTGTTGCGCATCGGTCCGATCTCGACGAAGCCGCCGTCGGGGCGGTGGCGCGAGCGGACGAACTCGACCAAGCGGTCGGTATCCGCGTGTGGACAGCCCAAGAGCTCCATGGCCACGGTCACCAGAAACGAGTGGTAGGTGCTGCTCGACTGCCCTTCGTCGGTCTTGGCATAGCCTCCGTCGGGGCGGCGAAACCGGGCGAAGAGGTTCGCGACCGACTGCCGCCAATCGGGCGCCGCGTCGGCGAAGACGTCGATTCCCGACGCGGTGTGTAATAACGTGCCGGCGAACAGCAACGAAATGAAATCGATGAGCGGCGTCTGGCCGGCCAACTGATTTCGCAAGAAGTCCGCGGCCTTGTTGGCGGGTTCGCCATCCAACTCGCCCAGCAGGGCGAGGCCGCGCAGTCCGAAGGACGTGTAGTAAAGGTCGCTGGCACCTTCCCGCCCCGCAAAGCCGCCGTCGTCGCGTTGTGAGCGCAGCAGGTAGGCGGCCTGCCGCCGCCGCAACGGTTCCGGCAGCTCGGCCACGCCGTGCGCCAGACGCAACGTAAGGTTTTCGAGGTAGTTGGGCATTCCGCTATCCTAACTGGGAACACCCTGCCAGTCGCCGTCGAATCGCGGCGAATGCGGCCCGCCGGCGGCTATTCGTGCCGCAACCCCAAGGGAAAATGCCGCTGGCCGCTGGGGATGCGCTCGAGGCCGAGATCGGTGGGGCTGCGTTTGATACCGGTGTCGCGCTTCAGGGCACCGTTCAGGCCGTGCCGCGCCAGCTTGTCGCTGAAGATGCGCGCGTCGGCGACGATGGGACGCAGTTCCTTCGTGAGCTGATTGATATTGGTGGCCGCTTCGTTCAGTTGCTGATAGACATCGGGGCTGTTCATCAACTGCCCGAGGGAACCGGTGCTGTTGTTCAGGCCGCTGCTGAAGGTTGACAGGTCGCTGAGTATCTTGTCGAGCTTGCCGACCGAGCTTTCGATGTTTCCGACGAGCACGTCGCCGCGCTCGCCCAACGGTCGCGTGAACCCTTCCAGGTTGGCCAGGTTTCGGTCGACACCGGCCAGAGCCGTCTTCAGCCCGCCGATCGCCTCGCGGGCGTCGGTCAGCACCTCGGGAAAGTCGGAGATGGACCGCTTGAGGTTCTCTCTGAGCACCGGATCGCTGAGCAAGTCGTCGGTGCTGGCGACGGCACTCGCCAGCCGATCGACGGTCTTCTCGACTTTGGCGACGATGCGCACGACCTGCTCTTCGTTGTTGCCGAGCAGGTCGTTCACGTGTTTGGCGAGCTCGCCGATCTCGTCACTCGTCGATCCGATCGACCCCAGCGCCTCGGCCAGTTTCCCCTCCAGGTTGGCCACCATTTGCAGAGGATCGGAACGCACCTGCCCCCGAAGAACGTCATTCGGTTGATGCTCGGGCAGCTCCGCCTCGCTGCTTACCTTGACGTCGGGAGGCAACTCGTCGTCGGACTTGATGACTTCCAAGACCGCATCGCCCAAAACCCCGGTATTGATGCGGAAAGTCTTGTCAATTTTCAATTTGACGTTCTGGTCTATTTCGACAGTAACCACGGCTCCTGTGTCGTCAGGGGCAAACGTCACGTTACTTACCTTGCCGATACGAATGCCAAATTTTCGCACCGGTGTTTCCACAGCCACACCCGGCGCTTGCTCGAATTTTATGTGAAGCGGGTAGGTGGCGTGTAACAGGGAGGGAGCGCCGCCGATCAGGAACACGAGTGTCGCGGCGACGATGATCGTGGCCAGCGCTACGACCCCTACCCGAAATCGCATTCGTCGTTCGTCCATGATCGATCCTACAAGCAGAACGTATTAAGTGAGAAGTCTCGACCAACCGTGTAGCTAGGGCGGCCGTGGCGCGAATTACCCGCGTCGTATGACTGCGGCGATCCCTGCTAATCGCTCCGATTCATCTCCATCAACCGCTCGCCCGCTTCGCCGCGGACGAACTGCGAGATCCGAGGGTCTTTTGCTTGGTCGAGTTCGTGCGGCGATCCGTCGAAGATGACCTGCGGTTCGTCGCCCCGCAGACGGCTCAGCGGGTAGAGCATGACGACACGATCGGCCACCTTGTGGGCCGTGGTCATATCGTGCGTCACGACGATGCTGGTCACCGGGTTGTGCTGACGGGTGCGCAGAATGAGCTCATTGATTACGTCGCTCATGATCGGGTCGAGCCCCGTCGTCGGTTCATCGTAGAGGATGATTTCGGGGTTCATGGCCAACGCGCGAGCCAAGCCGACACGCTTTCGCATGCCTCCCGACAACTCCGCCGGTTTCTTGCTCATCACCGTCTCGGGCAGACCGACCTCGGCCAAACGCTTGGTGACCGCGCTGCGAACCTCCTCGTCGCTATGGTTGCCATGCTGCCTGAGCGGAAAGGCGACGTTCTGTGCCACGGTCATGCTGTCGAACAGCGCCGCCTGTTGGAAGACAAACCCGAAGCGGATGCGCTGCTGGTTGAGCTCCTGCTCGTCCAGCTTGGCAAGATCGTGGCCGTCGAAGGTGACGGTGCCCTTCGTCGGATGGACCAGGCCGATGAACGTCTTCATCAGCACCGTCTTGCCGCAGCCGCTTTCACCGATGACGGCCAAGGTCTGGCCACGAGGCAGTTTGAGGCTGATGTCGCGCAACACCTGCTGTCGACCGAATGTCACGCAGACTCCGTCTGTTGCCAAAAGCGGCGGCTGGGAAGTTACCTTTTCTTTTGCCATCCGTGAAGCCGGTGTCGTCAGAGCAGCCGCGCACCTTCGGGATAGATGTAGTAGTAGATCGTATTCAGCACGATGCCCAATAGCAGGTCGAGCACCAGGATCAGCACGAACGAATACACGAACGCGCTCGTCGCCGCCCGTCCGACCCCTTCGGCACCGGGGTCGCAATGGAAGCCGCGGTGACAACTGACCATGGCGATGGCCGCGCCGAAGAACAGGCTCTTGAAGGCACCTTGAAAGAGGTCGAACACGCGCACCACCGTCCGCGAGTTCTCGAAGTAATGGTGCGAGTCGATACCCAGCCTCTCGATGCTGTAGAAGGCACCACCCAGCACTCCCATGAAGTCGGCCATCACGGTCAGTGTGGGAATCAACAGCAAACAACCCAGGAAGCGCGGTACGACCAGGTAGTGAATCGGGTTGGCCCCCATGCTGGCCAGGGCATCGATCTGCTCGGTCACGCGCATGGTGCCTAGTTCGGCCGCCATGGCACTACCGACCCGTCCGGCCAGCATCGTGGCCGCGAGCACCGGCCCCAGCTCGCGCAGCAGCGAGATGTTGATCACGCCGCCCAAGCGGGTTTCAAGCCGGAAGAAACGGAATTGGGCGTAGCTCTGCTCGGCCAACACCATGCCGATGAACGTGCCCGTCAGTGCCACGACGGGCAGGCTGAGTACGCCGATCTGGTAGAAGCTCGGCAACAGTGTGCCCGCGCGGGGGCGCCGCGTCACCAACCAGCGCAACGTGCTGATGCCAAACAACGCGATGTCGCCCAGTGCCATCACTTGGTCGATCAAGAGGCCACCCAAGGCGGAGATCCACTCCACCATAGCATCGACGACGCGCGTTCCGAGCGACGGTACACGGGAGGGGAGTTCGTTGACGCTGCTCGACATCGATCTGGCTCTGCTGGTTGGGCCTATCGTCCAACAATTATCGACCCTAGCAATCGTAACACCTGAGGAAAGTTCGCAGAGTTTTCATTGTGGGAAACACGGCACGAATTGTCCCATTTGGGCGTGACACGATTCTCGCAAAAACTTGAAGGCTACCCGTGGCGCCATTTTCATTCGACTGGTGCTCGCTGCGCCTGTTTTGGTCTCGTCGTTTAGCTCGAAAAGGCATGCCAATATTCGCCGCGGCCGTTGCCTGTAATGCGGGCAATGCCCGGTTCTGGCCGAGGTTGTCATAAGCTATAAGTAATGCCGTTGAATTCTTCCTAAATTGTTACCATGCATAGGCTTGAGTAAAACAGCGCTCGCACTTCCGCATGCTCTCCGAGCGGTGTGGCACAAATGTTGTTTTAGCCGCACCAAAGCGTGGCACGACGCCACGCCGCGACCCACTCGGACCCCAACACTGAGCTTAAGGAATGACGTTGCCCAAGGCCTGGATCGCGGTGTGCGTACTGTTGGTGCCAGGGGCATTACTGGCGGATTCGAAAGCGAGCCGCTCGGCCTATCGCACATACGCCTCTTCCGGTTGGAATGTCTTAGAGTCGGAGAATTTCCGCTTCTGTAGCCGGGGCCGGTTGAGCATCAGCAATCACGTTGTCGAGGCGACCGAGGCGCTCCGCAACGACCTGGCGGAACATTGGCTGGCGACGGGATCGGCTTCCTGGCAGCCCAAATGCGATGTCATCCTGCACGCCACGAGCGAGGCCTACACGCAGGCTGTGCCCGGCGGTGGGCAAACGGTGGGTTGCAGCGTGATCAATACCAACGAGGGCCGGATCACTGGCCGCCGCATCGACATCCGAGCCGACAAGCCGGGTTGGTTTAGCGCGGCACTCGGTCACGAACTGACACACATCGTGCTGGCCGACATGTTTCCGGATGGCCGATTGCCGGCCTGGGCCGACGAAGGAATGGCCGTGCTTGCCGACACGAGCGGGAAGCAGGATGCCCACTTCCGCGACCTGCGCAGTGCCCAATCGAAACGGCAAACCTTCCGGCTGGTCGAACTGTTCGCGCTCGACGGATACCCGTCTCCCGATCGCCAAGCGGCCTTCTACGGTCAGAGTGCCAGCTTAGTGCAATTCCTTGTGACTCGCGGCACCCCCGACCAGTTCGTCCGCTTTGTCCGTACGGCGGGGAACGACGGCTATGAAACGGCCGCCCGCGACGTGTACGGTTTTCAGGGCGTGCGCGACCTCGAGCACCGCTGGCTACAGCAGGTCGATACGACCGGCGCTCTGGCACGCGATCAGCGTCGTGCCGTCGCAGGAACTCCGAAGAAGCCGCAGGGATAGCAGCAAGCTATACGCACGTGGCCGCGGGGCACGAGAAGCGCATCCGCAGCAGGTGACGTTCCGGATCGCGTACCTCCGAGCGGGCGTGCAAGAACCGGGCATTGTCCAACAACAGGATCGTGCCCGAATGCAGCCGAAGGCGCGTCGGTTCGATCGCAGCGATGGCCGCATCGAGTTCGTCGAGAGCCGATTTTGCTGACCGGCAAAGGCTTTCATCGATGATTACTCGGCGATAGCGCATCAGTCCATCGCCATACAGAATCGGCGCATCGCGGTGCGGTACTCCCTTGGCGTACTCGGCCGGCGCTCGGAAGCGGAAACGAGTAGACCTCAACGTTTCTACTGTCTCGGGCGACAGTCGACGAACGATCTCGGCAACTTCGACTAGCAGCGTTTCGCCGCCACCGAACCGGTCCTCGCGTACCACATACTGCGCCAGGTAGCGGGGCGGCGGTTCTTCGAAGGCACCGTCCGTGTGTAAGGGCAACGGCTCCATGGTCCGCGACGCCGTGGCTCCGTTTGCAGCCGACGCGTCGTAGCGGATGTGCCAGACGACCTGCCCCATGCGGTCGTGCTCTTCGGCGGTGCCCAACTGACCGACGAGCGCGCGTACCTCGTGCCCCTCCGTGTCGCCGGGCGCAGCGGCAACCAAGAGGAGCCCTTGTTGTTTCAACAGCCGCCCCAATTCCACCGGGCCAAGTTCGTCGTGGGCGTAAACTCTCAACTCGTCCATATTTCCGCTAGTTGTCCATAGCAGGCGCAGGGAGTCGCCCTGAAAAAGACACCCTTAACGGTAGCTTTTTATTTCGCGTGCGGCGGTTGCCGATCTTCGGAGCAACCGACAAAATCACATTGCGCTCCAAGAAATCCGGCATTTTCACGGCCGACTTTTCGCCCCGTGCTGCCCGGGGCTGCGGGGGTTTTTCCGCTGTTCGTTAAGGTGGCCGCCACGCCGGCGCGCCAGATAGGCGTGCGACTAGACTGGCCGGATCGAGGCTGGCCCAGACGTCAGACCGCCACCGGTTGGCGCTCGACCGCCTTCTTCACCGTGGCGTGCGAGCGTTGGGCTTTGAGACAGGTCTGACGGAACGTTTCAGGGCGCGGTACGCCGGAGAGCCGAAACGTCTCGACGTTCCCCTTGCGAAATAGCAGTTCGCCGGCCGGATACCATTCCTGACCGGGCAGGACCACGACTTGGATGGCGTCGAAATTGTCGAGGGATACCGAGGCATCTTCTTCACCCGAGATTCGCTCGACAATCACGCGGCGGTTGGTCAGCCGGTAACGTCGTGCCCAAGGGTTTGAGACATAGACCCGCGGAATCGGCCCCATCTTCGGCAAAAAGATGAGGCAGGGCAGCAGCATCAGAAAATAGATCGGCAACACCAGCGGGATCGACAGCAGGGCGATAATCCGGCCGACGGTGATCGGTACACCGGCCACCGTGACACCCGTGCCGATGCCGTAGAGTTGGCCCCAGAACCGGCCGCCCGCGAGCGCCGCCACCGAAGGCCAGACGCTCATGATGGTCACTTCGCCCGTCTCGGGCGGCACGACACCCGCAATCGCTTGCTTCATCGCCTCGGCCTGTTGAACTCGACCCTTATCGAACGAATCTTACCCGGAATCCCGCTTGCAACGCGGGATGGTCCGCAGCGCAGCCGGTCCGACTGTCCTGCAAAGAGAGTACTGCGAAAAGTAACAGAGCCGGGTCCGGAAATCCAGGGGGCCAACGAACTTTCGCTCAGACAGGGGGCACGGGGGAAGAGGTCGAGCCGCCTTCGGTTGCCCTGTTCCCTGGGGCCCACGTGCCGGGTTAACATAGAGTTATGGCAAGCAACGACGAGGATAACGACGACGAAGCCGTCTCGGCCACGACGGCAGACGACAGAAAGTCGAAGACGGCGGAACCGGCCGGCAAAGACCGACTTCTCGACCGCTGGCTGCTCAATCTACGTGTCTGGGTGCCCGCTCTTCGCACTCCCGCCATGAAGGGACGTCAGGTCAAATACCGCTCCAGCGATGCCCGCAGCGGCATGACCTGGAAGATCGCGATGCCGCGACAATGCTATGCCTGCGGCAAGACCGACGATCTGACACTGCGAAAATTCTCCGAAGAAGTTCGCGTGTACGACGCGCCGACCGCCATCATGGGAAGCACGCTGGCCGCGGTGACGCTCGTATTGCTCTTGGCCGTATTTCGATTGTCGTTCCCCTTCTTCATCCTGGCTGTCGTGATCGGTCTCATGGGTGCGGCGTTCCAATTCATCAAGAGTTGGACGGAACGAGTGAAGATCAACCTGTTCAGTTGCCCCGAACATCTCGACGACCTTACGCCGCCGGAAGTCGTCAGCTACGACGATGACTTGTACGTCTATGTGCCGCACGAATCGCTGACCGAACCGGCCCGTGCCGAATTGATCGAATCTCGTAAGAAGGGGCAGAAGCAGCGACCGCCCCTGGCGAACGATCAGACCCGTGCCGCCGGATCCGGATCAGCGGTGAACGAGCCTGTGCCGAACGAAACGGCCGAGCCGGCGCCGATCCGACCGATCATCACTCGCCAGGAACTACCGCCGCTGAAACTCGCCGGAGACGAAGACGAGTAACCGATGGTCGAGTCGGCCGACAGCCACGATCCTGCTCGGGAGGCGGCGTCGGACTTCGCAATCGTCACCGACCGGCCGGATGATGACTTTGCGATACGGCGTCCGCTCGAAACCTCGGCGCCGAAATTGGGAGTCGGCCATCTGCTACTTTGGACCGGTTGTTGCGCACTCTATCTTGGGTTGGCTCGGCTGCTGATCGAGGGGCCTGCCGGCAGTGCAGGCGCCATTTTTCTGGCTTGCCTGGCCGCTGGCCAGGGTGCCGCCTGGACCGGACTTGTCATCACGTTGGCTCGGTCGCTGCGCGGGAGTACCTGGCCGGTCGAGCCCGGCCAGTGGTTACTGGCCGTGATGGGCGTGATGGTCACGGTGGAACTGCTCGCCGAATTTGTCGGGCCGGGTGCGTTGCGAAACCGGCAAGGAGTGGTATTGGCCGTGACAGCCTGCGCATTCGTCGTCCCCCTTTTTTGCCGCCGATTGGCACCGCGTTGGAAATTGCTCTTCGGCGCCTTGGCATTCCTGTACGCCTTCCCAATGCTCGTTGCGATCCTGGCCGGCCAAGTCGATCTACCCGACTTTCTCAATCGCACCGCGGCCCAGTTCACGCCTCAGCATCTGGCCACTGCGACAGCGTTGGCGACGGTCGCCCTGGCCCCCTTGGAACGCAAGCACACCCCGCGCGGCTGGCTGCACTGGACCGGCATCGGCACGGCCGTTTGGCTCGCGCTCTTGCCGCTCGTTGCAACCTGGGTCCTGTAGTCGCCGATCCCGACGTCCCGCGCGTCGGCCAATGTTGTGGGCCGACGAACGCTAGGAGTTTTGCCGACGGACGCTGGAAAATTTGTTGACATTTACCGGCAACACTTTATGTTGAAGGCCGTGCGGTAGGAACAGAGGCATTTCATTTCGCGCTGCACCGATTCAACTGCTATCTGCCGCGCGCTCATGGCGACTTTCGCGAGGCAAACATAGACCTTCGCGCTTGGCCGTCGACGAAAAACCCGACGTTGACCGTGGAAGCGGAACTTTCTCATTCGTGGGAGGCCGGCCATGCGGACCAGTGCAACAGGGGCGACCGGGCAGCGGTGGAAGCACGAAGCGAATCAAGCCGGGAACCGGCCATCGCCGTCCGGCGATAGCCCAGCGCCAGGGTCGTCGCAGCGGATCGCATACGGCCGTTGCGTCTCGGTGCCGACGAGCGTGGCCCAACCGACGAGGCGCGAACCACTCCATCCCGTGCCCGACAATCGGCCGATATCGCCGGCCACCGGAGATGCGACGGCGCCATCTGTCCGCTCGCGCCTGTCGCTCTCGGATCGCAACTGGAATTCTGACCGGCCGCAACAGATTCCGTGTTGGCTGGCAAGCCTGTTGTTGCACATGCTGGCGGTCGTCGTGCTCGGCTCGGTCACCGTGCCCGTTAGCCGGCAGCGAACGATCATGTCGCTCCTGCTCAGTTTCGGCGACGTGACCGCCCAACAGGACGAGCCTCTCGTCGAGTTGGCGTCGACACAAAGCCTGACAGAGGAACCGCCGAACGAGCAAGAACTGGGCGCTCAGGGCTTCGAAGAGATCGAGGCCGCGCCGCTTTCGCAAATGGCCGCCTCGCTGGTGCCACCGCTACCCCAGGAACACACCGCGGAACCTGTGCCCGACCAGCCCCTAGCATCGGCAGCCGGAGGTTCGCCCGGCACCGCGCCACCCAACACCGCAACGCGCGGTCAGACCGACGCGACGCATGGAGAAGCCAACCAAGAGCACACCGTCGCGGTGGCGGATCGTCAGGATGACGAAGTCGAGAGACAGAACAACCAGATCGTCGATCAGTTCATCCGCTTCGACATCGGCCAATTGAACGGACAGGCGGGGATCAAGGCCAGGGACGATTTCCAGAAACTCGGGCCGCGAGCGCTTGCCGCGCTCGTGCGCGGCCTCAACAAGTCGGCCAGCATCCGTGCCAGTTGCCCCGTGATGGTCATCACCTACAAGATCGAATCGGTGCTGCGCGAAAATCACGATCCGGCGCTGTTGCAATACGCGGTGGAAAACATCGGCCGCGACGTGCCCTTGCGTGCCCCGCACTTCGCGCATATTCAGAACCTGGTCGAGAAACTACGGCTACGAGACCCAGAGAATTCGAGCCCGAACGTGACCATGATCCTGGCCCAGCTTCAACAAGGTCAGCAGCAACAGGTCTTGAATGCCGCCGAGGTGGTGATGACGGGTGGCGACAAATTCCTGGAGTTTGAGAAACGCCAGGTTGCTTGGGCTCTTATTCGGTATATCACGCATCGCGACCCCAAGTTGCGCCGCGCGGCCCGCCAGGCGCTCGTGACGCTGGCCGATGGCACCGATCTGGGACCGACTCACGACCAGAAGCAGGCCGACCGCTTGGAGGCGGCGGCCAAATGGTCGCTCCACTTCGACGCAGACCGCTTCGAAGCGGCCGCCGAGGGACTACTCAAAACGGCGCGACATCTGGAAGACGCCGGCAAGCGCACCGCGGCGCGGCGCTATTTCACCAAGGTCGTCGATGAGTATCGCGGCACGGCGGCTGCAGACGAGGCCGCCGACCTTTTGGAAGAGCAGAAGGCCTTTGCCTTGAAGTGACGAGAGCCCTGCGATGCGCGCGTTGGTTCGCTTCCTCGGCTTCGCCGCGCTGATGTCCATCGCCGGTGCCGTTTATATCCGCGGCATCGACGAAAGCGAATCACATGAGGCCGCGTCGCCCGGTAGTGACATCCCAGACACGGCTGCGCCGCCGGCGCTTGTTGGTCGTGTTTGGGCAGGCTCACGCGCGGTGGCGGGCGCTCGCGTACGCCTGAAAGGACATGCTCCGTTCGCTCTCACCGACAGCGATGGTCGCTTCGAGCTCCACGATCGACCACAGGCGGGCGACACAGTAACGGCCGCCAAGGAAGGCTATCTGATCGCCGGGTTGGCCGCTTCGGCCCAGCCGCTCGAAATCCACCTCTTCCCGCTGGCAACTTCGGACTGCGAACGTTACGAGTGGCTCGATCCCACCCCGAACCCAAGTTCGGTCGGAGCCTGCGGAAACTGTCATCAGGCGATCTACGAAGAATGGCGCGCGAGTGGCCATGCGCGTTCCGCCGTCAACCGCCGTTTTCAGAATCTGCTCGACGGCAGCGATTGGCAGGGGCGGGCGGGGCATGGGTGGGGCCTGGCCACCGAATATCCAGAGGGCATCGGCGTTTGCTGGTCGTGTCATGCTCCATCGCTGAACGCGAACGCGGAGAGCTTCGACCTGCGCCAAGTCGAAGGCGTGGCCGCGGCGGGCGTGCATTGCGATTTCTGTCACAAGATTCGCGACACGAGCGTCGAGCAGGCCGGACTGACGCATGGATTCTTTGCTTATGAATTGATGCGGCCGGCGGAAGGGCAGCTCTTCTTCGGCCCGCTCGATGACGTCGATCGCGGCGAGGACGCGTACTCGCACCTGCAAAGCGAGAGTCGTATCTGCGCTGCCTGTCACGAAGGGACCGTTTTCGGTGTCCCCGTCTACACGACCTGGTCGGAATGGCTCGCCAGTCCGGCGGCGCGCGAGGGCCGCCAATGCCAAAACTGTCACATGACGCCGTCGGGCACGTTGACGAACGTGGCGCCGGGGTCGGGCGGCATCGAACGCGATCCGGCCTCGTTGGGCACCCATTCCTTCTTGCCAGCAGGACGGGAAGCGATGCTGCGTCGCGCCGTCGATGTGTCGTTCGCCGGCCGGCGCAAAGAGGAAGCCGTCGACGTATCGATCACGCTCGTGCTTCACGACGTGGGACATCGGTTGCCGACCGGCTTCATCGACCGCCACCTCCTCCTCATCGTGGAACCGGTCGACCACGCAGGGGAACCGGCCACCGTCTCGAGTGGGCTGCGATTGCCCGCCGCCGCAGGCAACGATCTGGCCGGCAAGCCAGGACAGTTGTTCGCCAAGCTGTTGACCGACGCCGACGGCCGCGCTCCGGCCCCGTTTTGGAGGGCCGGAGTCTCCATCACCGACAGTCGCCTGCAACCCGATCGGCCGGAGTCGTTTACCTTTCGCTTTTCGCCTGCCACCGAGCGAGTTCGCGTGCGGATCGTGTATCGGCGGTTCTGGCAGGAGGTTGCCGACAGCAAGCAATGGCCGGAGGACGAGATCGTCGTATGCGACCGTTGGTTCGTGCTGCCGTAGGTCGGCTCACCGCCTGGCTATCCGTCGTTCCATGCCGAGCCATCTGTCGCAGGCTGGGCGAATGAAGTAGGTTGGACCGCATGAGCGGTACTCTGCCAACGTGGCTGGAACAATGGCTGGGCGTTCCGGCTGCCGGGTCGGGCGAGGGGACGGCCTGGTCGCTCGACTCGACGTGGCCCTGGCCGGCCTGGGGCACACTCCTGTTCCTGTCGGCCGCCGCCGTCTGGATCTTTTTCTGGTATCACCGCGAGGTCAATTCCACGGGTCGCGTCTATCGCTGGGTCTTAGCGAGCCTGCGGCTGGCCCTCGTCGGTCTGCTCCTGTTGATGTTGGCCGGCTATGTCCTCTCGCTGAGCCGCACGGGCCTGGCCTACGTCGTGGTCGTCGTCGACGACTCGGCGAGCATGGGCACCGTCGATCGTTACGAGGACGACAAAGCCGGCAAAGCGGTCGCTGCGCATCTGAAGCAAGCCGGGCTGACCGATGCCACGCGACTGAACGTCGGTAAGAGCCTGCTCTTGGAAAACGACGCGGCGCTCCTCAAAGAGCTGGTCCGCCGCTACAAGGTGAAACTCTATTTCGTGTCGAACTCGGCCAGGCTGCAAACGGGCGACGTCGATGAGCTGGCCGGCGCCGTCCGTCAACTCGACGCCCTCGGTGAGAATACGCGGCTGGGCGACGGAATCGAGACGGTGATTGACGATTTGCGCGGCAACCCGCCCAGCGCCGTGCTGCTCTTCTCGGACGGCATCAATACCGAGGGCGCAACACTCGCCGATGCCGCCGTCCACGCCCGCCGCAAAGGCGTGCCCTTGTTCACCGTCGGCTTGGGGAGCGAGACCCCGCTGCGCGACATCGAGCTCGCCGACCTGCTGGTCGACGAAGTCGTCTTCGTCGACGACGTGGTGAACTTCGAGTTCAAGGTATCGGCGACCGGATTGGAGCAGAAGCAGGCCAAGGTCGTACTGCATCTGAAAGACGATCGGACGCCGTTGGCGGAGACCACCGTCACGCTCGGCAAGGATGGCGAGACCGAGCGAGGCCGCCTGGCATATCGCCCGACCGAGGTCGGCGAATACGACTACGTGGTCGAGGCCGAGCGCGTGGCCGATGAATATCAACGCGACAACAACCGCCAGCAGCGACACGTGAGCGTGCGCAAGGAGCAGGTCCGCGTACTTCTGGTGCAGGCCTATCCGAGTTACGAGTTTCGCTACCTGAAACATTTGCTCGAACGTGACAACACGGTGAAGCTGAACACCGTGCTGCAAGAAGCCGATCCCGAGTATGCGCAACTCGACGAGACGGGGCTCGCCGTGTTTCCGGTGCGCCGCGAGGAGTTGTTCGAATATGACGTGCTGCTGTTCGGCGACGTGAACCCGGCCTTTCTGAGCGCGACGGCCCTGGCGAACATCAAAGCCTTCGTCGAAGAGAAGGGCGGCGGCGCCGTGTTTGTGTGCGGTCCGCTCTATACGCCAATGGCCTATCGCGACTCGCCGCTGGCCGAGCTCCTGCCGATCGATTTCGAGACGGCCGCGGGAATCGATCCCGGCGAGATCGTCAACGAACCGTTCCAGGTTCAGCCCACGGAAGCGGGCCTGATGTCGCCCACGCTGCAACTGGGCGACACCTTGGCCGAGACGATGGCCATTTGGCAGAAGTTGCCGCCGCTGTTCTGGCTCTTCGATGCGCCGGCGCTGAAGCCTGCCGCTCGTGTTTGGGCCGAGCATCCCGTGCTGACGGCCGGAGATGGTCACCACCTGCCGCTGATCGTCATGCACTATGCCGGTTCGGGCAAGGTCGTGTTGCACGCCACCGACGAGACCTGGCGCTGGCGATTCCGCGTGGGAGACGTTTACTTTGCCCGCTATTGGGTGCAGACGCTGCGCTATCTGAGCCGTTCCAAGCTTTTGGGCAAGGACCGCTCGGCCGAGCTGACCACCGACCGCCGCGAATACCGGCGCGGCGAAAATGTTCGACTGCGGGTGCGATTTTTCGACGACCGGCAGGCGCCGGCGGAAGACGACGGTGTCGTGGTGATTGTCGAGCGTGAGCAGACCAAGAACCAGCGGCTCGCGCTCGAGCGGCACTCCGGCAATCGCGGGGTGTTCGAGCGCGTACTCGTCCGTCCGGCGGAAGGGACCTATCACGTCTGGGTCGCATCGCCCACCTTGCCGGGCGAAGCGCCGGCCGCCGATTTTCGCGTGGTGGCGCCTCCGGGTGAACGCGCCCGCTTGCAAACCGACGTGGCGGCCCTGCGCCGCGCCGGTTCCGACACGCGCGGTCGCTTCTACAACATCACCAACGTCGGCCAACTGTTGCACGATCTGCCCGAGGGTCGCCAAGTGAAGACCGACCCGTTACCGCCGCTGCCGCTCTGGAATCATTGGCTGTTGATGGCGGCGTTTCTGGTCTTGCTCGTGGGTGAATGGTGCCTGCGCAAGCTCGTGGGCATGATGTAGAGGCATCGTCCTATCTCGCCTTCATTGGGCATAGATGCTGCGGCCGCCGTCGACGGGAAGGCAAACGCCCGTTACATAGTCGTTCTCCAACAAAAAGAGTACGGCATCGGCGACGTGCCGCGGACTTCCTTCGCGTTTGGCGAGCGTGGAGTTGATGGCCGCTTGCCGTTCTTCCTCGGACAGTGTCTTGGGCAACATCACGGGCCCCGGCAAGACGGCGTTTACGCGGACGCGCGGGTTGCGGGTGCCCAGTTCTACCGCCAGGTCGCGGGTCATCGTGGGGATCGCGCCCTTGGACGGAAAATAGGCCGCGTAGTTCAGATAGGGGCGCACCGTGGCCCAATCGCCACAATTGACGATCGCGCCGCCCCTCGCTTGACCGACCATCGCCAGCCCCACGTAGCGCGAGCAGAGGAAGGTGCCCAGAACGTTGACGTCGAAGTGCTCGCGCACATCATCGGCCGTGACCTTCTCCAGCGGCTTGGCGTGCCAGATGGCGGCGCAGTTGACCAGGGCTTCGATATGGCCGAATGCGGCCAGCGCTTGACGAGTCATCTCGCGCACCGCCGATTCGTCCCGCACGTCACCCGACACCACCGCCGCCGCGGTACCCTCCGACCGCAGCTCTTCGGCCGTCGCTTCGGCGGCCTTGACCGAGTCGTGTGCGTGCAACACGACGGAGTAGCCCCTCGCGGCCAGCGTGCGCACCACGCAATTTCCGATGCGCGGTGCCCCGCTACCCGTCACCAGGGCTACGGGCCGATCGGAGGCTGAGATTGTCGCGGCTGGATTTTGGGTGGGTTGCATAGAATCGGCGCGCACGTACGGGAGGGAGATCGATGTCGGAACGAAAGCTAACGGGGGCCGTCGCTGCCCGCAATGACGCTCATCAGGTCGCGGCTCTCGATCGAGGGGCACCAATAGCGCTCGATATGCTCGACCACCAACTCGGTACCTCGCGCGTGACTCACATAGGGCGGCTGCCGCGGATCGTACATGGCGTCGGTCAGGTCGCGGACGAGCACCACGTTCATCCCCAGTCGCACCATCTGCCGGATGCCGAACGAACGGCCCAGGACGCACATATTGGTGTGCACCCCGAGGATCGCCACGTTCTTGATCCCTTCCTGCTGGAAGAAATTGTAAATCTCCACGCCGCTGTCGCTCAGGCCGTCGAAGCCGGTGATGGCGATCGCCGGATGTTCGCGCTCGTAGCGCCGCACCTGTGGCGGCGGCTCGGGGTCATCACAGGGGTTGGTGACGTCGAGCGGCAATTCCGGTTCCCGTTCGGGATCGACATAACACCAGCCGGCGATCGGCACGGGCGGCTTCGCCTCGGCTGCTTGCCGCATGCGCCGCCGGTAGGGCGTGTCGGCGTAGACGTCCATCGTGCCGCTGGGGGCGTGGATGATCATCACACCCCGATCGCGGGCGCTTGTCACCGTGCGGTTGATCTCCGGCGCCAAAACTGCGATCCGTTGGGCCGATCGTTCACAGTAAATATTATCCCAGACATCACAGATAATGACGGCCGTCTCGGCGGCCTCCCATTCGACGCACCGCTGCTCCACGCGAATCCGGCCGCTTCCTTTCGGCTCCTCCCGGCGCGACCTCTGATTCAGAAGCAGCGTGCCGCGAAGCTTCGGGCGGTTGGCCTCTCGCTTGGTGAGCGACTCTTCGGCAAGCGACACGCCGCCACACAAAGTCACAAGTAAGCCGGCGACCAAGAGCCGAAGCAAAGACGGAATCTGTCGCTGCAACCATACCGCGTGCCGGCCTGCCGGGTGATCGATTCGAGAACTTGCGTTGGCATTAACCATCGCGACTGCTCCATCGACGAATGGGCGGCTATCCCTCGCGCCAAGTGAGAATCACCTTGCCCGATTGGCCGGAGAGCATGGCGTCGAAACCTTTTTGAAAATCTTCGGCAGCGAAGCGATGGGTGATCACCGGGCCAATGTCGAGCCCCGATTGCAGCATGACCGTCATCTTGTACCACGTCTCGTACATCTCGCGGCCGTAGATGCCGCGGATCGTCAGCATGTTGAAGACGACCGTCGTCCAGTCGATCGCCATCTCCTTCTCCGGAATGCCGAGCATGGCGATCTTGCCGCCGTGGCACATGTTGGCCAGCATATCGCGGAAAGCATGCGGATTGCCCGACATTTCCAGGCCGACATCGAAACCTTCTTTCATTCCGAGCTGTTTCTGAGCGTCGGCGATGCTCTGGCTGCGGACGTCGACGGCCAGCGTGGCCCCCATCTTTTTGGCCAATTCCAGGCGGTATGGATTGACGTCGGTGATCACCACATAGCGTGCCCCGGCATGTTTGGCCACGGCCACAGCCATGATACCGATCGGCCCCGCGCCGGTGATCAACACGTCCTCGCCCAACACATCGAAGGAGAGGGCCGTGTGGACCGCGTTGCCGAAAGGATCGAAGATCGACTGCACGTCGCGCGGGATCGACGTATCGTGAACCCAGACGTTCGTCATCGGCAGCGAGAGATACTCGGCGAAGGCACCGGGACGATTGACGCCCACGCCTTGCGTGTCTTTGCACAAGTGTCGGCGGCCCGCCAGACAGTTGCGGCAATGACCGCAGACGACGTGCCCTTCGCCGCTCACGATCTCGCCGGCGTGGAAATCTTTCACGTTGGCGCCAACCTCGACGATGCGGCCCACGAACTCGTGTCCCACGACCATCGGCACGGGGATCGTTTTCTGGGCCCAGGCGTCCCAGTTGTAGATATGGACGTCGGTGCCGCAGATGCCCGTGCGGAGCACCTCGACGAGCACGTCGTTGATGCCGATCTCGGGCACCGGCACATCGTCCATCCACAGGCCCGGCTTGGAGTGCTTTTTGACGAGCGCCCGCATGGTTTTCATGGATCGCTTCCCTGGCTGATCTATCCTTTGATCCGGTCGCGCCGGTTGCCGGCGGCGGCCCGCTTCTCGAGAAACTCGATGATCTTGCCGGCCACGTCGAGTCCGGTGGCCCGCTCGATCCCTTCCAGCCCAGGCGAAGAATTGACTTCCATCACCACCGGACCGTGATTCGACCGCAAGATGTCGACGCCCGCCACGTTGAGACCCATCGCTTTCGCCGCCCGCACAGCCGTGCTGCGCTCCTCCGGCGTAAGCCGGGCCTTGGTCGCCGTGCCTCCGCGGTGCAGGTTCGAACGAAATTCGCCCGGCCGCGCACGCCTTTCCATGGAAGCGATCACGCGCCCCCCGATGACAAAACATCGTACGTCGGCCCCACCCGCTTCCTGGATGTACTCCTGCACCAGGATGTTGGCTTCGAGCCCGCGAAAAGCTTCGATGACCGATTCGGCCGCCTTTTGCGTCTCGGCCAAGACAACGCCGATGCCTTGCGTCCCTTCGAGCAGCTTCACCACCAACGGCGCTCCGCCAACGGAGGTGATGAGCCCCTGGACGTCTTTCGTCGAATGGGCGAAACCGGTGACGGGCAGGCCGATGCCGTTGCGGGCCAGCAGTTGCAGGCAGCGCAGTTTGTCTCGCGAACGAGTGATGGCTTGCGATTCGTTTGCCGAGAAGATGTTCTTCATCTCGAACTGACGCACGACCGCCGTACCGTAGAAGGTGTGTGGCGCGCCGATGCGCGGAATGACGGCGTCGATCTCCTCCAACGGGGCGCCCTGGTACATGACCACCGGCTTGAGCGAGCTGATGTTCATGTAACAGCGCAGGTAGTCGATGACGCGAACCTCGTGGCCGCGCTGTTCACCCGACTCCTTCAAGCGCCGCGTCGAATAGAGCGACGGCTTGCGCGACAAGATGGCGATCTTCACGACGACTCCTTGCGACGTCGTGGCGGCCGGGGAACACCCGCGGGACGCTTCCCCGCCAGATACGAACGGCCCGAATCGACGACGAAACGCCGCCGCACGGCCTCGCGTCCCAACAGCATGCGAAAGCCCATCGCGTCGCGGCAGGTGAGCGTCAGTTCGATCGACCAACTGCGGCCGGCCAGCTCGACGTCCGTCATGATCACCGGCCGAAGTGTCTCGATCCCGCCGGAATTGCGGACCAAGCGTTGGCCGGCCAGCGGGGCCTCGGCGGCGACGGTGCCATCGGTCGTTCGCTGCCAGGGATGGACCACGAACCGCACCATGGGGCGGCTGTCTCGCTCGAAGAACTCGATGTCGAAAGCGTGCAGCGCCGAGGAGCGCGCGCCGGTATCGATCTTGGCTTTGACGGCGCGGATGCCGAGCCCGGGTAGCGCCAGCCATTCGCGCCAGCCGATCGCCGGCAAGGGGGAACCGAGTTCGGGCGACATGGCATTTGATCTCGCGATTGTCACGAGCCACCCCGTTCGGCCGGCCCATGTGGGTACATTATCTTACGCGGGTCGTGGAGACTGGCAATCGGCGACGTCTCGTTTTACACTCATGTTGCCCGTTCCCACGAGCGGCCCTGCCGCGGCGGGCTCGTGTTCCCGCCGTCAACACCCCACCGTTTTCAGGAGATCGCCGAAATGCGTACCGTGATCTGCTCACTCGTCGTTGGGTTCCTCGCTAGCGCGGTCCTCAACGTTCAGGCCGCCGACAAAGGAGACAAAGACGTGCCCGACGCCCTCAACTTCAAGATGAAAAACCTGTCCGGCAAGGAAGTCGACCTCTCGAAGTACAAGGGCAAGGTCGTGCTGATCGTCAACGTGGCCAGCCAATGCGGCAACACGCCGCAGTACAAGGGCTTGGAAGATCTGCATGAGGAGTACGCGAAACAGGGGCTGGCTGTCCTCGGCTTTCCGGCCAATGAGTTCGGCAAGCAGGAGCCCGGCACCGACGAAGAGATCGCCGACTTCTGCGACAAGAACTATGGCGTGAAGTTCGACATGTTCTCGAAGGTGGTGGTCAAGGGCGAAGGGCAATGCCCGCTCTACCGGCACCTGACGTCGAAGGAGACCGATCCCAAGTTCGCGGGCGACGTCACCTGGAACTTCGAGAAGTTCCTCCTCAATCGCGACGGCGAGGTCGTGGCCCGCTTCGCTCCGAAGGTCAAACCGGAGTCGAAGGAAGTCAAAGCGGCGATCGAAAGCGAACTCGCGAAGCCCGCTGGCAAGTAAGTATGCAGCCTTTGCCCATCGACCGACGCCAGTTTGTCGCCGGCAGCGTACTGGCTGCCGCCGGCAGACTGGCGCTCGGCTCGACGGTTGCCCGCGCCGACGAGCCTGCCCCCGTCGAAGCGGCGCACGCCAACCGTGTCGCCGTGTCGACCTATTCGTTCTGGCACTTCCGCGGCGACCGGACCCCCGTCGAAACATGCATCGACCGGGCCGCCGATCTTGGTTTCGATGGCGTCGAGATCCTCGAGGTGCAACTCGCGGACGACGCGAACGGCACGCTGCAACGACTCAAACGGCGGGCCTTCGCCTTGGGACTCGACCTGTGCGGCTTTTCGACGCACCAGAGCTTCGTGTTCCCCGACGCCGAACGGCGGCAACAGAATATCGAGCGCACGCTGCACTCGATCGAGTCGGCATACCGACTAGGCATTCCCACCATCCGCATCAACACGGGCCGCTGGGGCACCAGCAAAGACTTCGACGAATTGATGAAGAACCGCGGCATCGAACCGCGGCTGCCGGGGTATAGCGACGACGATGCCTTCCGTTGGGTCATCGGGAGTATCGAGAAGCTGCTGCCCAAGGCCGAGGAGTGCGGCGTGGTGCTGGGGTTGGAAAACCATTGGGGACTCGGCCGCACGCCCGAAGGAGTGTTGCGGATAGTCGAGGCTCTCGACTCGCCCTGGTTGCGGGTGACGCTCGATACGGGCAACTTTCTGGAAGATCCGTACGACCGGTTGGAACAACTGGCGCCGTTCACCGTACTCTTGCAGGCCAAGACATACTATGGCGGCGGCGAGTGGTACGCGCTCGATCTCGACTACCCGCGCATCGCCGCCATCATGCGGCGCCACGCCTACCGCGGATACGTCTCTTTGGAGTTCGAGGGGAAGGAAGACCCCACCACCGCCCTGCCCAAGAGCCTGCAACTGCTGCGAGACGCGTTCTGCGCCTGTTAGCCGCACCCTTGGCAACAAGTCACGGACGCTCGACGGCTCCATTCGGGCCGTGTGGCTGCTCCGCCATCCGATCGCGCAAGGTTCGTTGCGAGCCCGGGTCGTATTGGCGCGCTGCTTGAATCCCCAGGCCCATGTTCTTGAGGTTGTCCATACACCACGTTCGCCGCGCGTTGTCGCGGGCCGCGGCCAGCGAACAACTGACGAGCGCCCCCACGATCAACAGCAGGCCGGACAGCACCGTCCCATAGACGACCGGCCGCGGCATGATGGCGGCCAGCATTGCACCGAACATGCAGACGAGGGCCATCGGCCAGATCCAGGGAAACCCGGTCACGTTGTCGAAGATGGTCAGTAGGGCGAAGCACGCGACGAGTGCGACGAGTGCCGACAGTCTGAACGGAACCGTCCCGCCCTCTTCGACCAGTCCTGCCACGATCGGCATGTGCCGCATGCGTGACAGGCTCGGCAACTCCACGGACGCGCCGCAGGCGGGACAGACGACCGACGCCCCCGCCTGGGCATCGCCCACCCGCAGCTCATAGCCGCAAGCGCAGCTAATCAAATATCCCGGGCTGCTGGGACCGTCGATCACGGAACCACTCGAAATCAAAACCAAGCAGATGGCCACCGCTTGGTCCATTCTCGGCAGTCGCCGCAATCGTCGTCAAGAATCGAAGGTCGATGGCGGGCCATGAGCGATCTGCCAATCAGGTCAGTCCTCATGTCGCGACGCGATTTAAGAATCCTTCCCCTCCCGGAAGACGACCGTGCTCACCGCGGATTTCTCCTCGGGCGACGTCTCGGGCAACCGCTCGGGCGTCGTGTGCTTCTTGAATGGCCAATGCCAGCCCTTCGATTTCGTCTTGGGCGATTTCGATTCGGCAGCCTGTGCGGGTGACGTCCGTTCGTTGCTCGATTCGTCGGGCGGCGTCAATTCTGTCTCCGGGGTGGGCAGACTTTCCATTTCACGCTCAGGCATCCGTTCCGTCGGCCTCGGAGTATCGAGACGCGGGCGAGCCGTGTCTGGCGTTGCGGCTTCAGCCTGAACCTGCGACGTCGTGCCGCCCAAGGGCGGAACGCCCTCGTTCGGATAGAGCGCCGGCGGTGCGAAACCGGCGTCCTTGAGCCAGTCGACCGGTAATTCCGGCGGCAGGGGATACATCTGCTCGAGCTGCGCCAAGCTCTGGTCGATCGGTTCTTCGATCCACATGCCACGATCGTCGAGCCGCAACACACCCAGGTCGATGGCCAGTTGGATGCGTTCGTCGTAGTGCTGGAGCCAGGCGCTCATGAGATTGTTCTGTGAGTCGCTGAGGGCCTGCAAGGCCGTCAGCAGGTTCGTGGCCGCCGTTTCGCCCAACGGTTGAGGCGGTTGGCCCAACACCACCGGTGGCGGCGGTTGGTTCAACTCCTCGCGCGTCGTATCGACGCGGCGGATGGCGATGCGCGAAGCTTCCCGCTGAATCTCGAAGTTGACCTCGAAGTTCTTCAGCGATCGCATGTCGCCACGCAGAGCGAAATTGATTTGGTCCTCGGTCCCGATGGCGCTGCGCCGTGTTTGCTGATATTGCACCAGCGCCTGACGGTAATTGTTGCGATCCAACAAGCGCGTCAGAGGTGGCGCGAATTGCACGCCTAGGTTCAGGTCGCCGTTGTTGGCCTCGAATTTGACAGGGTTGTTGCCAACCGTGCCCAGTCCGCCATTCACGGTGAGATTCAACACGGAACGCAACGAGTTGGCGTTGAAGCGGATGAGCCGCCACTGATCGACAACCTGGGCTCGCACATTCATCCAGTCGAGCCGATGCGCTCGGGCAATTTGCAGCGCATCGACGGTAGACAGTTCGATGGGCTTGAGCACGATCGATTCCAGTCGCGCCAAGGCCTTGACCAGGATGATTTCCTGGACCAGACCTGCTAACGAATTGGCCAGCGCGGCGGTCTCGTTCGCGACCTCTTCCGCCGATTGCTGCGCGACGCTGCCGCGCAACGCTTCGAGGACCGGTCCGCTCTGTCCGAATCGCGTTCGAAACTCGTCCGATCGGTCGTGCAGTCGCTGTTTCTCGGCCAGGAATTCCGCCCTTTGCGGACCAGTCATGGCGCGAGTCCGATCGTCCGACCGCGCGTCGAGCGTGTTCAGATCTTCCCCGACTGTCGTCAGGGCGCTGTCTACCTTTCTGCGCAATTCATCCAGGTGGTCGAGCAACTCACCCAATTGCTCTGGCGACACATCGGTCGGCAGCGTACCGGCGCGTTCGACCAAGTCGGCCAATCCGCTCTGTAAGTCGTTCAACCTCGGATCGATCAATTGAAATTGTTTGATGAGCGGATCGTCGAAGACCATCGGCAGGTCCGGCGGCAAGCCAATCGTGCCTGCCTTGAAGGTATCTTTCGTGTTCTCCAGGTTGATCCGCGCGGTTAGAAGATTGGCTTTGTTCGTCTCGATGCTTTGTCGAAAGATGTCGACCTGTGTGAGGTTGATCAGGCCCGCTTCCTGGTTGGCTTCTAACAATCGGAGCGTGCGGACTTGCAGATTGAGTGCGTTTTGCGCGTTATCGATCTGCACTTGCTGCTGGAGGATACCGTAAAAACCGTTCACGGTTCCCTGGCCGCCCCCTGCGGCACCGGCCACAGCGCCGGTATTTCCACCGCCCAAGCCACCAGGTCCGCCGGCGCCGCCCAGGTTGCCGAAGTTTGCCGCCGTGGCGACGCCGCCGAGGCCGCCCACGCCCTGACCGGTGAAGCCCGTCAAGCCCGTACCGCCGAAGCCACCACCGACGCGCGCCGGACCCTGTGGCAGGGCCGCGCCGACGGCCACGTTCAAGAACCAGCCCTGCCGCCAGCGTTCATACCAACGAAGGTTGTAGAGCAACTGCCTTTCGGCGCGGGTGAGCGTCTCCAGCGTGATTGCCCGACCGCCACCGCTTAACAGCGGCTGCACCAGGCTCATGCTGATCAGCGAATTGGTTGTGTTCGTGTGCGGACCGGCAAGCTGCCAGACGAATGAGTTGGCAAAGTTCACGAGCAGCGTGCCGCCCGTGGCAAACTCTCTGCTGATCGTGGCGGGCGCGCCCGGGGCAGTACCGTTGGCAACCGTAAGCTGGCTGCGCGGCACCGAGACGCCCGGCGCCACCGTCACGCCGTTCTGGGCTTGTCCGGCGCGCAAGAAGTTCAAGCTCGTGCCCGGATACAACTGGACGTTGAACCTGAATCGTTCGGCGCTGACATCGAGTGCGGACAGGTAGATCGTCTCGAGTTGCGTCCGATGAACCGAACTATGGATGTACGATAAGGCGATGGCGCCGGGAAGGTCGACCTTCACAGCCCCTTCGGGCGTCATCTCGCAATACTCGGACATGCGCTGCCGCCAGCCAGGATTGGGCAACTGCGGCAATTCGCCGTTGACGTGCCACAGCGGCGCGCCCCGCTTGCCGTCGACGCGGTGCATGTAAACGTGAGCGTACGGATCGTCTGGCGGAATCGGCGGGTGGTCGGGATTCGTCGGGTCGTAGTAACGGCTGCGCGGGTCCATGTTCAGGCCAAACCCCGCGGGCAGGGCCCAGCGCGGATTGTTCGACTTCTCGGCGACGAGATATGCGACCTCGCGGTCGGCGCGGCCGCGCCAGAAGGCACGCGTGCAGCCCGGGCTGACGGCAGCCACGAGCAAGAGCAACCAAGCCGGCCAATTGCGGATTTTGGATGGCGGGCCTGCGGCCGCGGCCATACTCGGAACGAGGCTCACGGCGAGACCATCGGGAGACCCAACCGCGGAGCCCCGCACCCTCGCACGGGGCTTCCCGGCCAGACGCCCCCAGAGCGGCCGCGCAGAGCAACGTCCCAAACCAAGAATCCAAAATCGGATCGACACCGGGTTGCCTCCCTCAAAAGAACCCCAACGAACGCGTGCCATACGCGCGTGATCTCTCTCACCGCCAACAGTAGCGGTGCCAATCGTTACCACGCGCCGTAGGCGCTAACCGGCCGCTGAGCAAAACTCCGCACGCCGAGCCGGGTATGCCGTCCCGGAGAGCAGCCGGCCTATGTGGACTTCGGTTGATAAATTCTGGCGCCTTTAACGATTCTGTCGGTCATGCCGTGGATATGGCTTCCCGGCGAACCGCGCTTAAGTCGGTGGCAGGCCAAGCTTCGGAGCATCGACCGCGGTCGTCCCTAACGGTCATGTAACCCGCGGGCGGGTCCGACCACTTGTACCCTTGAATGCCCTAGTTCCTGCCGTACGGGGATTCCCAACGGCGAATCGGCCTCCGCTCCCTGCCGTGGTTGTCGCGGACTAGTCCCGGTAGTACCGGTCGCCACCCAGGGAGCGGTTTTTTGTGCTTCTTCGCACCCCGGTCTGAAGGTTTTCTGGTGGTGCGGCCCGTCGCGGCCGCAAACCCCCACGTAGGGTTAAATTTGAGAGTGCTAGCTGTAACTTTTTGGCCGTTTCGTTACACTTGAGCTGCTAGTCCCGCAGTGTTTTGACGATTTGGCACCTTTTTCGGAATAGGGGGACGCGTCCCGGCCAATCGTTGTCGGTACACGTCTTGTCTGCGGGCGATTAGAAAAGGCGAGTCGGCCGAAAAGCGGCAGCGGTGGAATGAGGGCGGGCTGTCGATAAGGCGGTGCGCGCGTACAGACGACGCCATCTCGGAGCAGCGTCAGTCTGGGAAAAGCGGCCGGGCCAGAGACGAGGCAAGGGAGCACTATGACTTTGATGTCCGGGGTGTTGGCTTGGCCTGTGGCGGATTTTCCGACTACGCAACACGACGGCCTTCGGTCGCGCGTCGAGCGATTCCTATCGCTGGCCGCCACCGGCGTCGGTGTGGTGATCGACCTGAGGACGCTGGGCCACGAGGCGGAAGACACGTCGCCGGTGTCGGAGGCGGACCAGGTCGATATCGCCAAAACATTGAACGGAGATGGGCAGGCATACAGTCGCATTGTCAGCCGGTATCAGGACCAGATTTCGGCGCAGATGTGGCGGCTGAGTCGGCAACGGGCCGATTGCGAGCAACTGGTCCACGAGGTGTTTGTCGAAGCGTATCTGAGTTTGCGGGCCTACAAGGCGCGTGCACCGTTTTTGCACTGGTTGCGCCGCATCGCCACCCGTGTCGGCTACCGATACTGGAAGCAGCAGGCCCGCTTGCGGCGCCAGTCGAGCGTACCGATCCAGGACTGGCATCGCAGCGTCGAACCGGTCAACAACGATTCGGCCGAAGCGGCGGCCGCGGTCGTGCACGGATTGCTGGGCGAGTTGCCGCCGCGCGACCGCTTGGTGCTGACGCTGATCTACCTGGAGGGATGTTCGGTGGCGCAAGCCGCCGAGATGTCGGGATGGAGCCAGACGATGGTCAAGGTGCAGGCCCACCGTGCCCGCAAGAAGCTCAAGAAGCTGCTCGACGAACGGCAGATCGATGAGAAGTTGTTCGAGAGGTAATGAGCCGACTTAGGACGCAACATGGCTGAACTGACGAACTTTGAGCGACTGGTCGAGGCGGCCCGGCAGGAGCGCGCTCCGAAGATCGACGTGGCCCACCAGGTGATGTCGACGGTAGCCTCGTTTGGCCGTCGGCCGGCCGGATACGGTGCGTTGTTGGCCGATTCGCCCTTGTTGGCGTTCGCCGGACTATCGTTGGCGGCCGCTGTGCTGGTGGGCATGCTCGCCCTGCCGGCCTGGGAGTCGGTGCAGGATCCGTTGGTCGCATTTTGCAAACCGTTAAGCGCGATATTCGAATGAGCACAGCCCAATCTTCAACCTACGTGCCCGCCGGTGCCGCAGCCGGCAGACGGCCGCCGCGCAATCTCTTGCTCGGCATGATGGTCGCGGTATTCTTCTCCGGCGGCGTGATCGGCAGCGGTTCGACATTGATGCTGATCAATCGCCGCATCGAGGACAACGCGAGGCACTATGATCCGATCAAGTCGGCCGAGAAGGTCACTTCGGAACTTGAGGTGAAGCTGTCGCTCGACTCCGGACAGGCGGCGCAGGTCGAGCAGATCATGAAGGACCACTTGGCCGCGCTCGATCGGCTGCGCCGCGAAGTGTTTTTCAAGAAGATCCGCGAACAATTCAAGCAAATGGAAGACCAGGTGAATGCGGTGCTGGACGACGAGCAACGCACGCAATGGCATGCTTGGTTGGCCGAGCGGCAGCAGCGTGTTTGCCCGTCTGTCAGCCGCCGTACTCGTACGGCGAATGGCGGCGCGGTCGATCGCCCAGGCCGGGTGAAGAATGGGACGATGAAGCCTGCTGCCGACTCCCATACGTCCACCGGCGGTGATTCCGTTCAGTCTGAGTCGCTCGACCGGGAAGCGGGCCCCAAATCCGAGGCGACGACGTCGGACTCGCATCCGCAAGCCGAATAGGCTACTGCCGCAGATCAGCCACGCGAGCTCGCCGAAGCGGTCGAGGTGCCGCTACCAGGGCGCTTCCATCATCGACACGATCTGTATGGCCAGTTCCTGGACGTCCTGCATCTCAGCGCTCGTGGTCGATTGACCTAGTTCGGGAAAGAGATTGGCCGATTGATTGATCGGATTGAGCGTGGACGGTAAGGGCACGTTGACGGGTTGGCCCAGTTGCTCGCCGTTGCGATTGACCCAGTCAGCGGCCACCTGAAGCGTGAACTGTTGTTCGCGAGGCTCGTCGGTGTAACTCTCCATCAGCGTCTGTTTGGTGTCGGTAATGATCTGCACTCGCAGTTCGCTGTCGGCCAGTTCCGATTCGTGCACCACCTTGTAGGGTGTGACGTCTTCGATCCGCTTGACAATGGCCTCGGTCAGCCATTCACCCATGTAACGGCGGTAACTGTTCGACCGGATCATCGGCACATAGACCGTGCGAACATCGGGCGCATAGATGCTCTGTGAGCCCATGCGGTAGTTGGCACACCCCGGTGCGGCGAGTACGGCGGGCAAGAGCCAGACCAACACGCCCAGCCACGGCTTGCTTACGAATTGCCATTCCATAAAACCATTTCCATCTACCGGTTTTTCTCGCTCTCGGGCAGAGCTTTTTTCAGCCAGGCAAAGTAGTCCTTCGGCACATCGGGGTAGCTTTTGATCTCCTCGAGACGCTCTTCCGACATCTTGGCAAACGGCGTATCGGCATAGTCGCGCATCGTCTCGGCGTAGTAGTAGCGGGCCGCTTTGTAGTAGCGGATCTTGTAGTAGTATTCCGCCGACTGAAATTCTCGCTGGGCCTTCTCCTGCCGAATCAGGTTCCGCGTCGAGATCAAGCGATCGCGTTCTTCGCCCAGCTCACTGGCCGGGAACTGAGTCAACGTCGTCTCGATGAGCTGATCGGCGTCGTTCAGCGGCGTGATTTCGTATTGCGGGCCCTGGTAGCAGCGCAGCTTGGCGCGAATGCCCAGCAAGTGCGCCTCGCGCACCCAGCGGCTATGAGGGTTCTTCCTCACCTGTTCATAATCTAAGGCTGCATCTTCGAAACGATTGTGCATGAAGTGCAAGTTGGCCGTAGCCATCATGGCGTCATCGGCGAGTGGTCCGGTGGGATCGTGTATGTGGACGCTCTTATACACCGAGATGGCGTGCCCGGTGGCATCGACCATGGGCCGCGTCTTGTCCTTGAGATTGGGATACCAGTGTGAATCGATCCGTGCCTTGAGATCCCAATAACGGGCGATGGCGAATTGCCGGGGGGTGATGTCGGTCAGATAGCGGGTGTTTTCGTACTTCTTGATCAGCATGGCATAGGTATCGCTGGCCTTGGGATACATATCCTGAAAGAAGTAGCTCTCGCCCAACATGAATAGGGCATCTTCTTCGAGCGACGAATCGGGGTAGCGATCGGCGGCGACTTTGAAACACTTGACCGCCTCTTTGTACTTGCCCTGTCGGTAGAGGGCCTCGCCCTCATCGTACTTGCTCCTGGCCAGCGATTCGTTGGGGCCGCGTCCGATCAGCTTCTTAAAGCCCTTCGTGATGCTGCCGGGCGACATGTTCTCCGTGGTGCTTTCCAGCCAACTTTTCTTCTCGCCTGCGTACGTGCTGAGGTCTTCATCCTTGATCAGGTCTTCCGGCCGAATGCTCGGCGGGGGCACGTACCTGGGCTCGTTGTAGCTGGCTTGTACGGCGCCCGGGGGAGATGCGTTGCCGGCCTGCGAGCCCGGCTGGGGGTTCTGGCTCGACGGCGCGGTTTGGCTCGGCGCGGAAGAGAACGGATTCCAGCCGCTACCCGTGCCCGAACGGCAGCCTGCGGCGACGACAACGCACGTCGCGACGATGGCAAGCTGCCTGATTCGAGGATGGTGCCGCGTCGTCACCCTGCCAATACTCCCAGGTAGCCGTGCATGCGAGGTTGGTGACCGAGCAGGTGGGCGAGGTAATGGTTCAGAACTCCGCGCAGCTCACCGGCCGCTCGGCGGTCGAGTTCCGTCCGCCGCCAGGAGTCGGAGCGTACATCGGCGAATCGTTGAAGCAGCTTGAGAGTTCCGGCATGAATGGAGACGACATGCTTCAGGCCCGGTCGGCAACGCGCGCAGAGCACGCCGCCGGAGCCGAGACCGAAGGCAATGCGCCCGGCCGCTTCGACATGCTGACCGCACTCGACACAAGCATCGAGCGAAGGCAAATGGCCCAACCAGCGAAGAGCGGCCAGCTCAAAGCGCAGCACCAAGGGCGCCAGCGCCACATCTCCGCGTTCGAGTGCCGCCAGGGTGGCAACGGAAAGGTCGAACAACTCGGGATGGGGGTCGGCGTCGTCGGTCAGCTCGTTGAGTAACTCGGCGACGTAATAACCCGCGTACAGGTTGGACAGGTCGCGGGCCGTCGGCCGAAACCGCTTCTCCAACTTGGCTTCGGTCAACAGGTCGAGGGCATCGGACGATTTGCGCAGGAAGACTATCCGACACTGTGCCAAAAGGTCAAGGGCAGACTCGAACGGGCTCTTTAGCCGCCTCGCTCCCTTGGCGAGACCCCGCACCTTGCCGAATTCTCGCGTGAACAACGTGACCACGCTGCTCGTTTCGCTGAACTCGACGACCCGTAGTACCAGGGCAAGCGATTTTTCGGAGATCATTCAAATGTCTCCCGCGCTCGCCCTCTCCCCAGCTTCCCCACCCTGCGACAGACCGAGCCGCGAGATGTGGTAGCGTTCCCTCTCGCGCATCACCTCGCGTTTCGCCGGCTCCTTGTCGTCGTAACCGACGAGATGCAAGGCACCATGCACGACATAGAGCAGCAGCTCGGCCTCGGCGGTCCAGCCAAACTCGGCAGCTCGCGACGACGCCGTATCGGCACTGACGATGATTTCGCCCTCGCGGTACCCATCGCTCTCTTCGAGCACGAAACTCAGCACGTCCGTGGGCTCGTCATGGTTGAGCCATTGACGATTGAGATCGTGAATCGTCGGATCATCCACAATCGCGAGGCTGATTTCGCCGGCCCGTATCCCCTCGGCTAGCAAGACGCCTTCGACGGCCGCGCGTAGCCGGTCGGCATCGATTGCCAGGCGGTCCTGGTCGTTGGTGATCGCAATATGAAGCACGCGGCGGGGCATTATTGTTTGGAGCAACCGACGAAACCGGATCGAGCTCTGAAAAAATCGGCATTTCGCGGCCGATTTTTTCCCACGGCGCTCTGGCCTCCGGGGTCTGTCAGCCGCTCTTAGCAACCTATCACGAACCGCCTCAGGATTACACGGCCACGCCACCTACCTGGCGACGGTCGCGCGGCGGGCAACGGCGTCGCCGGCCGCGATCCTGTAGATACGGTAGTCGTCGCCGGAACAGACGAGGCTCAGTGTGTCGACGGCGTCAGCCGCCGGCTTGCGCTCGAGAGATGTCAGGTCGGCCACCACCAACCAGCGAGCCCCTTGCCGACGGCAGGCCTCGAGGGTTTCTTCCAAACGACGATCGTTGGCCGATAGCGCCCAACCGGGCCGATCGCAGTAGTAAAGAAGATCGGAGCCGCTTCCATGCAGGGTGGCCACCGGTTCGTCGGGTGCCGCGAGCCGGTCGAGCGCCGTGGCCGCCGCGATCACGCCGCGGTCTTCGGGCCGCATCGAGGCACCCGGCCCCAGAACGGTCCACAAGGAGCAGCCCAGCCCGCCCAACAAGCCCAGGGAACCGCACAGGCGACGCGCCCGAGGATACGCATGTAGACTTTCCCAGCCGAGCCCGGCCAGCACCGCCAGGGCCGGAACGAGAACAACGCTGTAATACCGCAGCTCGAAGAACTTGCCGGGCAGCAACAACACGAGCACGCCCAACGCCGCCAGCCAGCCCGCGTGCCGGCGCCCGGCGGGGTGCAACATTCCCCGGGAGGCCAGCGCCAATCCGACGGGAGTTAGCCCCAGGAATGCAAGATTCTTGAACAGTCGAGCATAAAACTCAGTCGATCCTAGCAGCGGGTTCGGAAATTCCTGTCCCGACGCACTGCGACAGAGCGAAAAAAAGACCCGTGCCGATTCCGGATTGTCGGCCGACGCGACCCCGGCGACCAGTCCACACCAGATGATGGCGGGACTGGCGCCAACCAGCCCCATACCCACCGCTCTGGCGATCCAGCGCCGGCGGCCGGCCGCATCCGAAGTCCTCATCTTTTGCCACATGAGCGCGGCCAAGGGCAAGAACATGACGGCCATGTAGATCTTCGTACACAGCATCAGCGCCAAGCTGGCGGCAGTCAGGCAAGCCCATCCGCCGCAGGCCGTCGCCAGCCAGGCTTCCATGCTCCATAAGGTCAGCAGCATGAAGAACACGACCGACGATTCGAGCATGAAGGTCTGCCCGAAGAAGACCGACAGCGGAGACAGGACCAACACCAGTCCCGCGACCCACGCGGCGCGCCGGCCGTGCCAGCGTTGCACCAACACGAAGAGGAGAGCCACGCCGGCTGCGCTGAAGGCGATGGAAACCGCCCGGCCCCAAGCATCGAGCGAACCGCCGCAGACCGCCCAGCCCGCCCCCGCCAAGTAGGCTGCCACCGGTATCTCCAGCAGATGCCAACCGCGGTCGCCACCGGCCATGCAGTCGGTGGTCGGTAGCCAAAACGGTGCTCGCCCGGTGGCCCAGTTCCGGGCGATCATCGCGTAGGTGACGCTCTTGGTGGCAAACGGTCCCACGAGCGGTCGAAACAGACCCGGCGTTCGCAGCACGATCGAGAGCAACACGAGCGTCGCGATCGCCGGCCAAAGCTGCGCGGAACGCGCAACACCCGACGCATGCGAAGTCTGCGTGCTTTGGCTAATCACGTCGGCTGTTCTCTGCGTCCGGGTCGCGAGATTCTTGGAAAAAGATGCTGGCTGTACCGATTTTTCGGACGAAATATATCGCTACGGATCGTCTCTACACAGATCGCTTCTTTGAGGGGGAGGAACCACGAATGCACCGCCGACGTTGGCTGATCGTTGGACTGTGCTTCTGCGTCTTCTGCGGATGCGTTTCCTGCCAGAGCCACTACGACTATTGCGGTCCGATGCCTGACGAAGGCGGCGACTTCATGTACCGCAAGAATTCGATACTCGGCGGTGATCCCTCGATGCCGCAGTCTGACGGGGCGACCAAGCCGGCGGGTGAGACGAACGAGACGGGTCCCGAACCGACGCCGGCCCCACCTCCCGATGAAGAGCCGCTTCCCGGCATGAACGACGAAGGTCGATCGCAATCGTACGAGTCGGACCTCAGCGACGAAGAAATGCCCGACGAGGAGGGCTCCGACGTCGAGCTGACCTCCGATGAGTCTGCCGAGGGAGATTCCGACGAGAACGAGAAGCAGCCGATCTCGACGCTTCAGTGGCACGCTCCGACCGGCAAACCGTCGTCATCGTCCGTCAAGCAAGTGCGGTTCCGCTAAACAGGACGTGACAAACGGCCGGCCCAGGCGGCGCGGCGGGAGTTGCCCGCCGCCTGAGTTATGGCCCGTTGCTCGCCGGTGCGGCGCGATGCTTATGGTCGACTCGGCCGCAACCACTTTACTTCGCGCGCCGCGGTGGTTGTAATCGGGCGATGAGCGTCGCCTCCGATCGAGCCGTCGAGCCGTACGATCCCTACGCCTTGCCCCCAGAGGCGATACGCGAGCCGCCCCACAGCCTGTGGACCGCGCTGCGGCAGATCGGCCCCGGCATCATCCTGGCCGGTAGCATCATCGGTACCGGTGAGTTGCTACAAACCACCAAGATGGGCGCCGAGCACGGTTTCGCCTTTCTTTGGCTGATCCTCTTTAGCTGCGTCGTCAAGGTCTTCGTCCAGGTCGAACTGGGCCGCCACGCCCTGTCGTCGGGCAAGCCGACACTTGCCGCCCTCGACGGATTGCCGGGACCACGCCTCGGGGCGCATTGGCTGGTGTGGTGGTGGTTATTCATGTTGCTCGCCACCGTGTTTCAACTGGGAGCCATGGTGGGCGGCGTCGGGCAGGCCATGCACCTACTCTGGCCGCAGAGCACCGACGCGCTCGTCGAATGGCTCCGGCCGATCTCGCCCCGCCTGGCCGACAAATGCGGCGCCTACCCGGCGTACCTGTGGGCCGTGCCAACCGCCCTGACCGCGGTCGGTCTCTTGCTCAGCGGCGGCTATAAACGGATCGAGACCATAACCACGTTCCTGGTCGTCGCCGTGACCGGCGTGACAGTGGCCTGCGTGTTCGCGCTCCCGTTCACCGGCTATTCGATCCCCTGGAACGAAGTGGGGCAGGGCCTGGTCGTATCGCTGCCGGCCGAGGGCGTCGCGATCGCCTTTTCGGTGTTCGGCATCACGGGTGTCGGCGCCGCCGAACTCTATGCCTATCCGTATTGGTGCCTGGAAAAGGGTTACGGGCGATACACAGGCGTGCGCGACGACAGCGACGCTTGGGCACACCGTGCCCGCGGCTGGATGCGTGTCATGTATCTCGACGCCTGGGTGAGCATGGCCGTGTTCACGGTGGCGACCGTGGCCTTCTATTTCATGGGCGCGACCGTGTTGCACCAACTCAAGCTCGTTCCTCAAAAAGAACGCATGATGGAACAGCTCGCGCAGATGTATGTGCAAGCCTTCGGCCATCCGTGGACGAAAACTCTGTTCCTGATCGGCGGCAGCGTTGTGTTGTTCAAGACCCTCTATGTGGCGACCGCGAGCAATAGTCGTCTAACGGCCGACTTTCTCAGTCTGGCTCGCCTCACCGAACACCGGCACGCCGCTGACCGCAGCCGCTGGATCAACCGCTTTTGCACGATCTATCCGATCATGGCGCTGATCCTGTTCTTGGTCTTCGGCGATCCGGCGTTCATGGTCTTGCTGGGAGGCTTTGCCCAGGCCGCGACTCTGCCCGTGATCTCCGCCGCCGCGCTCTATTTGCGGTTCCGGCGCACGGATAAACGTTTGGCCCCATCGCGGTTCACCGACGTCTGCGTCTGGTTCGCCTTTCTGCTCATCGCGGCGGCGGCCATCTATTCGGCGCCGAAGAGCATCCATGATCTCTGGACGGCGCTTTGCGAGAACCTCTCCTTCGTGTCTCCCAAATAGACGCGGACGCTCGGGGCGACTCAATCGGCAGCTAACATCGATGCGGGCGGCGTGAAGATCGAGACGTCGAGATGGACGAATTCGAGGCGATCGCTTTCGCGGGCACCGCACGATTCGATGTGACGACGCGCGGTGGCGGACTGCGCGTTCTGACTGGCAGGCGGATGACAGACCATCCACACACGGCCACGACGGGCGGCTTCGACGAGGTTATCGCGAGACGATTTGGCATCGAGCACGTTCGGCCGTCGGCCGAAGTAGACCTGGTAGACCTCAGGTTGCGTTAACCACAGCGTATCGCCCTCGCGCATCCGCCCATTCAGGTAGGCGAACGCCTGGCGGAACTCGACCGACGGCTTGGCCACGACGGCGTAGCGCGCCGTATAGATACCCGCCGGCAACAACACCACGACGGGTAGGGCCGCCGCCAGCCAGCCCGCGCGCGGTCGCAAGTACGAAGTGACGAGCGCCATGCCCTGCGCGGCCAAGAGCCAGAGGCAGGGGAGCAAGAAAGCCAGCAAACGGTTTCCCAGCGGATAATGACGCAGGGCCGCCGCGCAGCAGGCCAGCATGGCCGGCGCGGCCAGGGCAATCGCCAGCCATGGCCGCTGTCGCGTGCAACGTGCCAGACCGGCGGCGGCCAGCAGGGCCATCGGAATGCCCGTGCCCTGTACGCCGTAGTTGCCCGCCTCGATGCACTTCCCAGCCAGCCAACCCAGCGCCGCGCCGACGCTCGACAGATCGACGAATTCTGCCTGCCAGAATGTCTGTTGGTAGGGAGTGTTGTGATGCCGGGCCGCCACCCACCAGACCAGCAGGCAAGAACTGACGAGAAGCGTGGCCACGCCGCATGGATACTTCCAACCTGCGGACGACGGTCCGATCCGGCGACTCACGGCCGCCCCGGCCAAAGCCAGGCACGCCCCACCCAGCACAAACACGCTCGGAAACGACAGCCAAGGACCGATGAGCGCCGCGAGCAGCAGCCCGAGACGGCCGGCACGGCGCGTTTTTCGCGGAACTCGCGAATCGAGGCAGCAGACGGTCGCCAGCACGACGATTTCGGCCACCAAGACATCGGTCGTATACGGTTTCACCTGATAGGTCAGATACAGCAGACTGCTCGAAACGGCCGCGCAGGCCACCGCCCACAGCCAACCGCGTCCGACTACGACGCGCGCCAAAGGTACCAACAAGACAAGTGCGGCCAGGCTGGCCAACAGAGCCGGAAACCGCATCGCCAGTTCCGTCGGTCCCGCCACCAGGTAACAGATACGTAGAAACCAGAGAAACAGCGGCGGTGCCGCCTGTTCATGGCTCAACGGACCGACCAGTGCGATGAACGATTTGGGGAACACGTTCAGCAACAGGTACGCCTCATCGTGCCAGTACGATGTGACGGCCAAGTATTGGCGCACGCGGGCCGCCGCCCCGAGTAACAGCAGGGCCGGCAGCAGATAGCGAGTTCGGCAACACGCTCGCAGGCCCAGGCGAGCACGTTCGAGATGAGAGATCGGGTTCGACATGGGATCCGAATCCGCACGCCGCGGCATATCGTCTCGTGCATGGCAGCTGTGCTCGTGCATGTGCGGCGAGCACCGTAACGCTTCGGGGCACAAGCGTCAACGTCGGCCGCTGCGGAAATGAAGGCGAGCGAGTACCGGTTGCCGTGACGCGGTTACAATAGGGTCGCGCGTCCGACGCCAGAATCCGCGAACCCGCGAGTGATCTTTCCATGCTGGGCTCAGCCTCCGTCACCTGTACCGTTCTGCTGCTCCTCACGGCGGCGGACGATGCCCATCTCCCCTGGGCGTCGAATCACCACCCCACCGATCGCACGCGAGAGCACGTGCAAGAGATCGCCGACGCACACGAGGAGTACGTTGTGGTGCAAGGGGGCACGATGGATGGCCACAACTGCCGTTCTCCTCAAGGAGTGTGGCAACCGTTCGAGCAAACCTGGGAGTCGAACCGCTGGGTGCGGATGGAGAACGTGGGGCAAAGCGACGTCGTCAATCCTTGGCTGTCCAACGGCCGCAACGATTTCGGCAGCCTCGATCGAATCGCGGCCAGCGCCATCCGGCCGGGGATGACCGACGGCGAGAAGGCGATCGCGCTGTGGTGGCAGGAGGTCCAGCATCGCTTCCACTACGAAGGCGACAACGACGAACTGCTCGATCCGGTAAAGGTCTTCAACGTGTATGGTCACAACACGTGTGGCAACGATTCGATCTGTTTGGCGGGCCTGTGGCGCAAGGCGGGCCTGCGGGTCGCTCCCGCTCGGTTGGTCGGCCATTGTGCGACGCAGGTCTTCTACGACGGTGCCTGGCACCTCCTGGACGGCGACATGCAGTCGATCTACCTGCTGCGCGACAACCAAACGGTGGCTGGCGAGCAGGACCTGGTGCACGATCACGATCTCATCCGCCGCACCCACACACAGGGAATCTTGCAACCGGAGGGCCGCGCGGGCGATGAATGGGAATCCTCCATCTACGTCTTCGAGGGCCAGGTCACGGGCGATCGAAATTCGGCCGAAAGCAGCTTGAAGATGACGCTGCGTCCGGGCGAAGCGGTCGTGTGGCGCTGGGGCCATCTCGACCCGGTCAAATACCACGGGCCGCACGCTCCGCGTTTTCCCGAGCGCATCTGCAACGGTTCGTGGGAATACCGGCCGGATTTCAGCTCGCCCGGCTGGCGTGCGGGCGCCACCACGGCAGAGTCGGTCAGCGCGTTCGACGGCCGCCTCTTGCCGGAAGAGGGCAAAACGGGGCACATCGTCTGGAAAATGTCGAGCCCGTACGCCTTGGTTGGCGGAAGGCTGGAGGCCGATGGCGGCGGCATAACTTTCCAACTCTCCTGGGACGGCCAATCGTGGCACAAGGTCGACCGTGATCTCGATCCGTTCTTCCCGTCCGACGGCCCGGCGCGATACGGTTATTTCCTGAAGTGCGAGTTGGCCCCGGGCGCACGACTCGGACGGTTGGCAATTCTCAATGATGTGCTCATGGCTCCGCTTACGCTGCCTGGCATGCGCGTCGGCACGAACCGGTTCACGTATGCAGACGAGTCGGCCGAGCGCCGGGTGCGCATCAGCCACGGTTGGGTCGAACGGTCGGCCAGCCGGCCCCCCGCAGCACCGGCTGCCCCCGTCTTTCCACCGGCGAGCGGCGAAGTCGATGGAACGGAGATCGCCTTCCGCTGGCAATCGGCCGCCGATCCCGACGGTGACGCGATCACCGACTACCATTTCGAGCTTTCCATCCGCGCCGACATGCAATGGCCGCTCTCCATGAGCTTCGCCAAGCTCATCTCGCGCACGGCGGACGTCGGGCAGTCTCGTTACACGCTTCCCGGCCCTGGGTTGTTGAATCCCGATACCGAGTATTTCTGGCACGTCCGGGCGAAGGGCGAACAGGGCGTATGGGGAGATTGGAGCCGAACCTGGAGCTTCGTTGCGCGGGGACCGGCAGCTCCGCGGGACGTGCGGCTGGAATTCGATGCTGAGAGCAAGCGTGGCACGTTGCGCTGGGCGCACAGCGAGTTGGGCCGCAAGCCGGTGAGCTACCGCATCTATGCGAGCGACGAGAAGGGCTTTTCGGTGAGCGACCGTCTCTACAAGGTGACCGTCGGAACTTCGCAAAGTTTGCCCACCGAGTTCGCGGCCAACTTCGTGGCCGAGACTTCGGATGCCGAATTGGCCGTGGTCGGCCCCGACGTTAGTCTCGCCGGGGCGAACAGGGCGTTTTACCGAGTCGTAGCCGTCGACGGGGCGGGTAATCACAGCGGTCCCTCCGACTATGCCGCAGCACCGCGGCCGTTGATCGCCAGCGCGCCCGTCACACGGGCTCGAAAAGGGACCGAATACCGTTACCCGGTCGCAACCATCCGTTCGCTGGGCGACCTGAGAACGCGCGTAGTCGATGGCAAAGAGATCATGAATTTCTGGGACATCGAGCGCCCCAGGTTCGGCATCGAGCGCGGACCGCGCTGGCTGAAGATCGACGCGGCCACCGGCTTGCTGTCCGGCACACCCGACGATTCCGGAACGAGCGAAGTGGTGGTGTCGGTAGCGCTCGAACATAATATGCGACGTCTGGACGAAAGCGCCCTCAAGTGGGGCGTCGAAAAAGTCGTCTCGTCCGGTCGCGAATCGACTGGCAAGGCTACCCAGAGTTTCACGATCCGAGTCGATCCGTAGCGAACGCAATCGACGACCAGATCGCGGTGGCTTGGGCTTTCGGACGCGGCTATGCTAAACGGAATGCAGAATCGCTGGCGCCCATCTTCCGTATTCGTTGGGATGTGGTGCCTCATCGCCTTCGCGTCGTCCGGTTCGGCGGCCGACGACCTGTTCGACCAGCGAGTGCATCCGATCCTCGCCGGAAAATGCTTTCGCTGCCACGGCGGTGAGCGTGTTTCGGGTTCGCTACGCGTCGACGGGCGGGACGCGCTCCTCAAGGGGGGCGACTCCGGGCCGGCCCTCGTGCCGGGCGATGCCGAACAAAGCCTGCTCATCAAGGCCGTGCGTCGTGCGGACGATGTGTCGGCCATGCCGCCCGATAAGCCGTTGCGTCCGGACGAGATCAAGGCACTCGCCTCGTGGATCGAGGCCGGCGCACCTTGGCCGACGGGGCCTACTCATTTCGCTGTGAAGAAGCACTGGGCCTTCGAGCCGCTGGGCAATAGCGCACCGCCGGCCGTCCGCGCCGCGAGTTGGCCGCAAACGAGCGTCGATCGGTTCATCCTGGCCGCCCAGGAAGCGGCTGGAATCGGGCCGGCACCGAAGGCCGACCGGCGCACGCTCTTGCGCCGCGCCACCTATGATCTGACGGGGCTGCCGCCCACGCCCGAGGAGGTGACGGCGTTCGAGAACGATCCCTCCGAGTCGGCGTGGGATGCGGTGATCGATCGCTTGCTCGCCTCGCCCCACTACGGCGAGCATTGGGGCCGCCACTGGTTGGACGTGGTTCGCTACGCCGATACGGCGGGCGAGAACAGCGACCACCCCTTGCCCCATGCCTGGCGCTATCGCAACTGGGTCATCCGCGCCTTCAACGACGACAAGCACTACGACGAGTTCGTCCGCGAACAGGTCGCCGGTGATCTGCTGGCGGCCGATGAGCCCCAATCGCAAACCTACGCAGACCGTGTGGTGGCGACCGGCTACCTGGCGATCGCCCGGCGGTTCGGTCACGACATCGAGCAGGAGATGCACCTCACGTACGAGGACACGATCGACACGCTCGGCAAATCGCTGCTCGGGCTCTCGCTGGGCTGCTGCCGCTGCCACGACCACAAGTACGATCCGCTCTCCACGCGCGACTATTACGGCCTTTATGGAATCCTCGCCAGCTCGCGCTTCCCCTTTCCCGGTTGCGAGCCGAAACAACAACCTCGCGATCTCGTCCCCCTCTTAACGCCCGACCAGATCGACCGCGGCATCGCTCCCTGGCGGCAGCAGATTGCCACCGTGCAGGCCGAGATCGATCGGGTCGCACAACAGCAGGCGCCGGCGTCGCAGCAGTTTCGTCAAGCGGCCGCGCAGTCGGCCCGCGTCCTGTCGTCCGGCCAGATCGACGATGGCGGGGCTGCTGATCCGACGGCGGGCGAGCCTGGATCGCTGACGCAAATCGACGTGAAACGAGGCGACGTGCTGCAACTCTCAATCACGCCGCGTGGCAACCACGGTGCCGACAGCACGCTGGTCGAATTGGAGATCTCGACGCTCGTGGGTGAAACCCGGCAGTGGACGACGGCCGATCTGGTCGATGATCTAACGGCCGATAACCCACACGCCGATCGCTTCGGCAACGCGGCCGCCTGGTATTTTCTGGAGGGCGCGAAGGGCGGCGACGGCGCCGGCCCGCAACTGTTGCGCGAGGGATTGCCGGCCATCAATGGCAAGGCCGAATTGCGATGCTGGCGAAACGGCGATACGCCGTCGGTGTTTGTCAACGTCGCACAGCAGCCGGTGGCGGTCTGGACCCAATTGCCGCCGCGAGCTTTCTTCATGCACCCCGGCCCACAGGGACCGGTGGTGTTGGCCTGGGTCAGCCCGGTCGAGTCGCGTATCGCCGTCCGCTGCCATCTGGCCGACGCTCACCCGGGCGGTGGCGACGGCGTCGGCTGGTTGCTGGAGCATGTATCGTCCGCCGGAGCTGCCGGGGCGTTGCAAACGCTGGGCGACACGGAACGGCAGCGCCGCTCACTGCAACGGCGGCGCGACGAATTGGCGGCCCGCGAGCCGCCGCTGCCCGTCGCCTACGCCGTCGTCGAGGGGACTGCGCGGGACGCCGCCATTCAGCGTCGCGGCGAGCCGAACGATCCGGGCGAAGAGGTGCCCCGCAAATTCCCCGACGTGTTGGGCGGACAGACCGTGCGCTCGGAAAATGCCAGTGGCCGGCGTGAACTGGCCGACTGGCTGACCGACCGCGACAATCCGCTCGCCGCGCGGGTGATGGTCAATCGCATCTGGCAGTGGCATTTCGGCCGCGGGCTGGTGGCAACCAGCAACGATTTCGGTAGTCGCGGCAGTCTGCCCTCGCATCCTGAATTGCTCGATCACCTGGCGCGCGCCTTCACCGACGGTGGTTGGAGCGTCAAATCGATGCACCGTCTGATCCTGCGCAGCGCCACGTACTGCCAGGCGTCGGCGGCGGACGATGGCGGTCAGACATATGTCTCGTTTCGGCGCCGACGACTGACCGCGGAAGAGGTCCGCGATACGCTCCTGTCGGTCGCGGGCGGCCTCGATGCTTCGCCCGGGATGGAGCATCCGTTTCCGGGCGAGGCGACATGGAGCTTCTCGCAGCACGCACCCTTCGCCGCCGAATACGAGACGGCCAGGCGGAGCGTGTATGTGATGCAGAAGCGCAATCGGCGCGGGCGGTTCTTCGCCCTCTTCGACGGCGCCGATCCGAATGCCAGCACACCCCGGCGCGACGTGACGACCGTCCCCACGCAAGCTCTCTTTTTCTTGAACGATCCGTTCCTGCATCAGTGTGCCCAACGGCTGGCGGCCCGGATCGTACGTTCCTCTTCCGACGATGGCGAGCGGATCGAGCTGGCCTGCCGCCTCCTCTTCGGCCGGTCCGCGACCGCCGCTGACCGCGCCGACGCGGCCGATTTTTTATCGGCGTTCGCGGCGCAGTCGACCGACCCGCACCGACCGGAGTTTGTTGAAAACGCTTGGACCGCCTACGCCCGAGTTCTGCTCGGCAGCAACGAGTTTCTCCATGTCGATTGATCCTTCTTCCGCCTCGTTGGCTGATCGGCAGACGGCTCGCCGCCTGGCCGATTCCGTGTGCCCTTGCTCGCGCCGCCAGGCCATCCGGTCCTTCGTCGCCGGCACGGTCTTGATGCCGGGTATCTTGAGCGAACTGATGGCCGACGACGCCCGGTCGGATGCGGCTGCCGATCCCTTGGCGCCCAAGCCGCCGCACTTCGCTGGGCGCGCCAAGCGGGTGATCTTCTTGTTCATGACGGGAGGCGTTTCGCACGTCGATTCGTTCGACCACAAGCCGCGGCTCTTCGCCGACGCAGGGCAGGAGATCAAGCTCGATCATCCCGAGATTAAAAACCGCCCCGGTTACGAGCGAATCTTCCTCAAACGACCACAGTGGTCATTTCGCCCCCGCGGCGAGTGCGGCATGGAGGTGAGCGATCTGTTTCCCCACATCGGGCAGTGCGTGGACGACATCGGGCTGATCCGTTCGATGCACACCAGCCACTCGAACCATTACAACGCCACGCTCGGCATGCACACCGGGTCGTTCAACTTCGCGCGCCCCAGCATCGGCGCGTGGGTGAGCTATGGCTTGGGGAGCGAAAACCGGAACATGCCCTCGTTCGTCACCATCGCGCCGGCGCAGACCTACGCCGGGTCGCAGGTCTATGCCAGCGACTTTCTGCCGGGTGCGCATCAGGCAACGCTGGTCGTGCCCGGCGGCGAACCGGTGGCCAATGTCACGCCGCGCACCCCGCGAGCCTTGCAGGAATTGGAACTGCGGGCGCTGGCGAAGCTCAACGCGCGCCATCAGGCGGAACGATCTCCAGATCCATTGCTGGCCGCCCGCATCCGCTCCTTCGAGACGGCGTTCGGCATGCAGGGAGCCGTGCCCGAAGCCTTCGACTTCGGCCGCGAGACCGAGGCGACGTGCCAGCTCTACGGGCTCGATCGCGGCGGACGTCCGGGTTTCGCCTGGCAGTGCCTGGCGGCGCGGCGATTGATGGAGCGCGGCGTACGGTTCGTCGAGTTGATCGACACCGGTTCGTCGGGCAACTGGGACTCGCACGGCGACATGGCCGATCACGGCCGGCTCGCCGCGAACGTCGATCGACCGATCGCCGGCCTGCTACAAGACCTGAAGCAACGCGGCCTGCTCGACGACACCCTGGTGGTCTGGACGACGGAGTTCGGCCGCACGCCCTTCAATAACTCGGCCGACGCCAAAGGGCGCGAGCACCACAACTGGGCCTTCAGTTCCTGGTTGGCCGGCGCGGGCGTGAAAGGGGGGTATGTCCACGGCGAGACGGACGAACACGGCGTTCGCGTGGCGCGCGATCCGGTTCACGTCCACGATTTCCACGCCACGATTCTGCACCTGATGGGGCTCGATCACACGCGGTTGACCTATCGGCACAGCGGCCGCGATTACCGCCTGACCGACGTCGCCGGGCGCGTGGTGCACGAATTGTTTGCGTAAAGCGACTCGTTTCCCACCAGCCCCTAGCGCGCCATAAAAATGCGTGCAATCGTCGGCCCGGCGGCGAATAATGGCTGCCTGAATCGGCATGTTCTTTGTTACCGGAGACGATTCGATGTGGCGGCCGCGCGGTTTTGGTTCACGACGGACCTTTCTTCTTTGCTGCGGGCTGTTGTCGCAGTTGGTAGTGGTGCCCGGCGGCATGGTGCAGGCGCAAGGGCTCGAATATGTAAAGGCAAACTACACCAAGTACGAGTACCGCATTCCCATGCGGGATGGAAAGAAACTGTTCACCACCGTCTACGTGCCCAAGGACGACTCGCAGACGTATCCCATCCTGCTGAGCCGCACACCTTACAGCGCCGGCCCGTACGGGGCCGATCAGTACAAGGGCGACCTGGGTCCCTCGCCCCTGTTCGGCAAGGAAGGCTATATCTTCGCGTACCAGGATGTGCGCGGGCGATGGATGTCGGAAGGGGAGTTCGTGAACATGCGGCCGTGCCTGCCGTCCAAGAACGGTCCGGCCGACATCGACGAAAGCTCCGACACGTGGGACACCATCGATTGGCTCGTCCGGCACGTGCCGAACCAGAACGGCAAGGTCGGCATGTGGGGCATCTCGTATCCGGGTTTTTATACGGCCGCCGGCCTGGTCGATGCGCACCCTGCGCTGAGGGCGGCCTCACCCCAAGCGCCGGTGACCGACTGGTTCGTCGGCGACGACTGGCACCACAACGGCGCTCTGTTCCTCACGCACCTGTTTAACTTCATGTCGAACTTCGGCCGGCCGCGGCCGGAGCCGATCAAGAAGGCTCGGCCGCGTTTCGAGCACGATACGCCCGACGGCTACGATTTCTTTCTCCGCCTGGGCACGCTGGCCGCCGCCAACGCCAAGTATTTCGAAGACCAGGTGGCTTTCTGGAACGACGCCATGCAGCACGGCTCGTATGACGACTTCTGGAAGGCCCGCAACCTGCGACCGCACCTGAAGAACGTACACACGGCGGTGATGACCGTGGGAGGCTGGTTCGACGCCGAAAACCTATTCGGGGCGCTCGAGACGTACAAGCAGATCGAAAGGTCGAGCCCCGAGACCACGAACGTGCTCGTGATGGGCCCCTGGCGGCACGGCGGCTGGAACAGCGACGACGGCTCCAAACTGGGCGACGTCTCGTTCAACTCCAAGGTGTCGGCCTTCTATCGCGAGAAGATGGAACTGCCGTTCTTCGAGTTCCACTTGAAGGGCAAGGGAGAGTTCAAGGCACCCGAAGCCTGGGTCTTCGAGACGGGCACCAATCGCTGGCGGCGGCACGAGCAGTGGCCTCCGGCCGCAGCGCAGGCGAAGCCGCTCTACTTTCGCTCCGGAGGACGGCTTTCCTTCGAGGCACCCACGGAATCGGACGCGGTCTACGATGAGTACGTCAGCGATCCCGACCGGCCCGTTCCCTTCATCGACCACATCACGATCGGCATGGCGGCGGAGTATATGATCGCCGACCAGCGGTTTGCCGCGCGGCGACCCGATGTGCTCGTCTATCAAACCGACGTGCTTGAAGAAGACGTCTCGATCGCCGGCCCGATTCGGGCGGATTTGCAAGTATCGACCAGCGGCACCGACAGCGATTGGATCGTCAAAGTAATCGATGTCTATCCGGACGATTATCCCGATCCGAATCCGAACCCGACGGGCGTCCGCATGGGTGGTTATCAGCAGCTCGTGCGGAGCGATGTGATGCGAGGTAAGTTCCGCGACAGCCTCGAACACCCCCAAGCATTCACGCCGGGCGAACCGACCGCGGTCGGATTCGTGTTGCAGGATGCCTGCCACACGTTTCGCAGCGGCCATCGTATCATGCTGCAAGTACAGAGCACCTGCTTTCCTCTCATCGATCGCAATCCGCAGAAATTCGTCGACATCTATCACGCCAAACCGGCCGATTTCGAGCGGGCCACGCAGCGCGTCTATCGCTCGGGCAAGCTCGCCTCGCGCGTCGTTCTGCCGATCGTTCCCTAGCGGATTCTTGTCCGCGGATTCCGCCGAGCGATCACGAAAATCCGGGCTAGCCCGATTTCCCCCAATTTGCGAGACTTCCCCGCTCGCACGGCAAGCCGGGCAGCGACCTGTCGCCCTCCGCGCCGATGGCCCAAGTGCGGCTGACTGATCTTGTCGGTTGCTCCATGTATTCCAGAGCCCTGACGACCGCAATGGATGCTCGATTTCGCCGGCTGTGGCCCGCTTGGCTCGAGCCGCAGCTTGTCACACTCGTACTGATCTTCGTGGGCATCTATTTCACGCGATTGGGTGATTTGACGTTGCGCGGCGAGGAGACGCGCCGGGCGCGGGTCGCCATCGAGATGATCGAGACGGGCGATTGGGTCGTACCGCGCGAACAGGGTCGATTGTTCCCGGACCGCCCTCCGCTGGGCAATTGGCTCATTGCGCTGAGCATGCTCGTCACCGGCAGCTACGGTACGATCGCCGTGCGGCTCCCCACCGCGCTGGCGACCTTCGCCACCACGTTGATCATCTATGGCTATTCCCGCCGTTTCTTGACCGCGAACGCCGCGCTGGCCGCGGGGTTGGCCTATGCCACGATGGGGCAGGTCTTGTCGCTAGGCATGCTCGCCGAGACCGAGGCTACGCTCACCCTATTCGTCGGCGCCTCGTTGCTCGTCTGGCACCTGATGTATCGCCAAAAAGAAACACTTCCCGCGTGGCAAACGTGGTGCACCGGCTATGTTCTGGCTGCTCTGGCGGCGCTGGCCAAAGGTCCGCAGGGGCCGATCTACTTCGCGGCCGCCGCCTTCGCGTATCTGGGGGTGCGCCGCGATTGGCGATTCTTGTTGAGTTGGTCACACGCTTTGGGCATGTTGGCCGGCGTGGCAGTAGTGGCCGTATGGCAGGTGCCGTTTGCCCGCGTCGTGTCATGGCCGCTCATCTTGCAGACCTGGGGGCACACGTCGGCGGCGCGGTTCGACTATTCGTCGCCCTGGCCGGTCGTCGAACATCTCTTTACCTTTCCGTGCGAAATCCTCGGCTGTTTACTCCCCTGGTCGATATGGTTGGCCGCTTTTCTGCACAAGGATTTCCGCCGCGCGCTGGGCGACAAAAGGGACCCCGCGATCTTTCTGGCCATTGCCATCGGCGTGGCCTTTCCGACCTGTTGGCTGGCGCCGCAGGCGCGTGGCCGCTATTTCATGCCGTTGTACCCATGCTTTGCGCCCTTGGTGGGTATCGTTATCGAGCGCGCCTGGTCGAGCGATGTGGTGAACACCGTGCGGACTCTGTGGCGGCGATACCTCACCGTCGCGGCGGCGGGCATCGTCGCGACCGCCATCGTGGTTGTCGTGGCGAGTTTCGCTCCGTGGGAGATCAAGACGCCATTTCGCCAATCGGCCGTCTTCGCCCTGTGCTATCTACCACTGTCGCTGGTACTGGCGGCACTCGTCTGGCAGGGACGGTCCGCCGGAACGACGGTGCGCGGCGTCGCCGGCCTGACGGGCCTGGCCCTCTTCTTGGGTCTGACGATGAACGGCGTCGTGATGAACGATGCTATCCGTCGCAGCGAAGACATCGCCGGCCAGGTCGCGGCCCTCAAGGAACGGCTACCGCACGACGTGCGGTTGGTGAGTTACGGCAGGGCCCACCACCCCTTCGTCTACCACTATGGTGAGACCATTCCTTGGCTCGACTGGCCGAAATCGGCCGGCACGGGGAGCGAGAATGAATACTTCTGTTTTCATTCGATGCGCGGCAGGCGCAAGCCGTTGCCCTTCGAGTGGGAAGAGATCGCGCTCATCCGCTGCGACCGTTATTTTCGCACGAGCCCCGTCGACGCCATGATCGTCGGCCGCCGGGTGCATGTGGAAGACCAGGCCCGCGCAGACGGAAACGCCATCCAGCGCTAGGCCCGCGCGTGCCTCCGGTCAGAACCACTCCTTCGGCAACTGTTCGAGGCCCCGGACGACAATCCGCTCGATCGACGACCAGCCGACGACCGTCAGCGTGTGGCGACCGTTCGCCTCGCGCGAGCCGAAGAGCGCGTACTGGGGGTCTCTGACCGAGAACTGATCGGGCTCGATCAACTTGCCGTCGCCGAGGTGAATCTCGATCGCAGCGCCCTGTGCCTTGTGTTTCCACAATTGTGAGAGAATGCCGGCCAGCGACTGGTTCGGCACCGACGGCGAGGAGCCGAGCGGCGTGCCGACCTTGCCGGCTTTCGACGAACCGCCTTTGCTCGACGTGTCGATCTGGATCACGATCTCATCCAGCGGATTGTCGGCCGGCTCTTCCTCGACAAACGGTTCTTCATCGGCGTCGTCGAGGCTGGGAACGAGAAACTTGATGCCGCAGTGTGGGCACTGACCCGGCCGTCCGGCGAGGCTCGCCGCGCCGTGCAAGCGGTGGCCGTTGGGGCACAGAAAGATGATCTGGTCGATTCCCAGTTGGCTCGGCGTCACCCCGTCGGCCGCCGATTGCAGAGCGCTGGCGTCCTCATCGGGCGCGGATTCGGCCGCGTTGGGGGGAGGCGGCCCGTCGCCGCGCGCGACCGCCGAGGGAATGCGTACCACGATCCCGCACTTCGGACATCGTCCCGGCTTGCCGGCCAACTCGTCGGGGCACGTCAGCCGGTGACCTTGCGGGCAGTTAAACGTTATGGGCATCGTACTTAATCGTAGCTTCGCCCACCGGCGCCAACAATGAATCGACCGTTTGCCAAGTGAAAATTCTGTGTGATTTCCGCGCGCCTGGGGGCGTCGAGCCGCGTGCCCGGCGAATTCCGCTCGGGAATCTTGACGTCACCGGGCCGCGAACGAACACTTAGATGCTGGCAACGAACCGCACGTCTCGCCGAGCTCCCTGCGCATGCCCATTCTGGTGGTCTGTCCGAGTTGCAAGACCAGTTTCAAGGTCAGCGATCAATTTGCGGGCAAGCAGGGACCGTGCCCCAAGTGCAAGACGCCGATCAAGATTCCGAAACCGGAGCCGACCCCCGCCGCCTCGGCCAAGTCCGATGGCAAGACCGACCCCAAGAAGGCCGCTCCGCCACCGGTCGAAGTGAAGATTCACGAGCCGGATGCGGTCGGTCCCAAGACGTCCACCGGCCGGCCCGTCGTCAAGCCGATTCTACGGAAGGAAACGAAAGTGCAGGCGGTGCCGATCGTCATCATCGCGGGTGCGACACTGCTCGCATTCGCGGCCGCCTGGCTGCTGCGCAAACCGTTGGGTCAGCAGGTGGGCCTGCGGGCGGTCGGGCTCCTTTTCCTTTCACCGCCCTTGGTGTTCGGCGGCTATTGGTTTCTGCAGAATGACGAGTTGGAACCTTACCGCGGTCGCTCGCTGTTGCTGCGCTCGTTATTGTGCGCGGGGGTTTATGCGGCGTTGTGGGGCGGCTATCTGCTGCTCCCCGCCGACGCCGCCGGTGCCGCTTGGAACTGGATCTACCTGGCCCCCCCGTTCTTTCTGATCGGGGCCGGCGCCGCCTTCGCCACGCTCGACCTGGAGGTCGAAAGCGCCTTCTTCCACTATTGCTTCTATGTGCTCGTCACACTGGCGCTGGGATTCGTCGCGCACCTGCACATGCCCTGGCAACCGGTAAAACCGCGACCACCGGCCCCACGCACGTCACTGAGTGCCGTCGACCTCACGCGCAAAAAAAACCGCGGCGAGATCGAATGGACCTCGCCGCGGCCGATAGTCAAACCTTTCGCCGATTGCGACGGTGGAGTCGCTGCGAGAAGAACGCGAATCTGGCAGTGCTAGGCACGGCCGTCGTCGATTCGGGTCCACGCTAAAATGTTTGGCACCTCCGACGGAATACTAGGCGAAAGGCTTGTTTTCAAAAGACGTGCTCAAAGACAAACTATCCATCGGCAGAATCGGGCTGCGGGTTGGATCGAAATTTCGAAGCCTGTCACCGCGTGCTTTCCGCCGTATGGGTGTTCCTGCCCTGTCGTCATCCGTATTTTACCGCGCAACGGGCGCTCTGCCAAAAATAATTCAAGTCAGCCTCGCTCGGCGATGACGACCATATCGTCCGCCTGGGCGGTCCGCTCGCTCCAAGCGGAAATGGCCTGTGCCAAGGGTTTCCAACGGCACGCCTTCAGCCATTGGGAACCGTCCGCGTTCCGCTGCGCAGTACCGCCGGAAGAAGCAATCTGTGTGCCGTGGGCCGCCAATCGGTGAGCTGATTGCCGCACCCAACCATCGGTTCCGACCTGCGTTAGTTTAAGCACGCGAAGACCTTCGGCCGCCAAGAGTGCGTTCAGCGTCGTCGGGGTGAAGTGCGTCAGGTGACGCGGCACATCGAGGCCGAACCAATGCCGCCCGAAGTGTCGGAACGACCAGCTTGCCAGATTGGGCACCGCCACCACGAGCAACCCGCGCGGCCGTAACAGCCGGCGGGCTTCGCGAATCGTCAGGCGAGGATCGTGAACGTGCTCGAGCGCCTGCCACATGGTGACGCAATCGAACGACTCTGGTGCCAGATCGCAGTGAGGCAGCGTGCCGACATGGACCTTGATGCCGCGGTGTCGCATCACGGCATGGGCCGCGACCGTCGACATGTCGAGACCTTGGACGTGCCACCCCAGGTCGCGCATCCGCTCCAAGAACGCACCGGCCCCGCAGCCGAAGTCGAGCAGTTTGCCCTCGCCCCGATAGGGAATCCATTCGCTGCGTCGCAGGCCACCACGCAACCAGGCTCGGCCCAGGCGACTGTAAACGCGGTCCAGCCGCGTCACTCTGGGACTCGGGTAACCGAAATCGGTCCGCAGCACGACCCGTTGCAGGCGGGCACGCAGGCGAGCCTTCCAGCGGTTGCTGACGGCGCTGCGTATCTCGTAGCACGAATAGTCGCTGGGATAATAGTATCCGATCGTCTCGGCCGTCGGGCGGGGGTTGGTGAACACCAGGTCACACACCCCGCACTGAACGACTTTCAGCAGATCCGAGTCGGCCTCCGATCGCTCGTCGTCGGCCGTGCGATCGAAATCGCCCGCTTCGTTGTGCCAAGCCAGCAGGGAAGAATAACTGTGCGATCCGCAGAGCGGGCAAGCGACTTCCTCCCATTCGACCGGGGCCAGATGGCGGGTGAACTGTCCGACGCGTCGAGCCGTGGAAGCGGACGTGGGCATGATGGCGCCTCGGGTGCCTGCACCGGCTAACGCGACGGTGGGCCGGGAGTTGGGAGGATGAGTCGGTGACGGCCCAACTATTCGGCAGCAATCGCCCTATACCTTGGGGTAATTTTTGAATATTTTTGGCGACCCGCAGAAAACGCCTCGATCTCGCTCGGCCCTGCGGCCATCGAGTGACCGAAGTTCCGGGAACCGATAACGTCGCCAAACAAAATAGGTCAAATGCACAAGAGCCGGTGGTTTGACGCCTGCTGGTTGGTTTGCTGTCTGGCAGCTTCTTCGGCTTGGTGCCTTACGGCGGCTCGGCAGCTTAGCGCGACCTTCGACGAACCACTCTACGTCGAGCGCGGGCTACGTGGTTGGCGCAGCGGCAGCCACGCGGGGCTGATGAAACTCGGCACCATGCCGCTGGCCGTCGACTGGGATACCTTGCCGCTCTATGTCTATGAACGTTGGACGGGGACGCCGATCGACCCCGTTAAGGATCTCGGTCGCGTGCTTCCTTGGGCACGCGCCGCGGCGCTTGCATTCTGGTGGTTGTTGCTCGCGTATGGCTGGCTCGCGGGGCGGTCCATTGCCGGACCGTGGGGCGGCCGGCTGGCCGTCGTCTGGCTCGCCTGCGAGCCGAATCTGCTGGCACACGCCAGCTTGGCCACTACCGACATCGCCGAGAGCGCATGCCTGTTGGCCTTGATTTGGCACTTTCTGGCCGGGCGCGACGGACCGTGGTGGCGACGAGTCGCGATCCCGGGGGTCTGGTTCGCCGCGGCCGTGCTGGCCAAGGCTTCGGGTATGGTCTTCGGTCCGCTTTGCCTGCTCGCCGCCGAGGCGCAGCATGTGTGGACGCGGCGGCAGAGCGCGTCGACCGACGACACCGTTCGGATCGAGCAGAATACACCGTCGCTTCGCGCGACGCTGCGATCGTCATTGCGCGACCTGGTTGGCATCGCCTCACTGGGCTTCGCTCTCACCTTCGTGTACTGCGGCTCCGATTGGCAGCCTGAGCCGAGCTTCGTCTCCTGGGCCCACACTCTACCCGCCGGCCGTGGCCACGACACGATGGTCTGGCTGGCCGAACACCTGCGGATTTTCAGCAACGCCGGTGAGGGCTTGGTGCGGCAAGTGAAACACAATATGCGTGGCCACCACGGTTCTTACCTGTTGGGACAGGCGTATCCACGTCCCGTCTGGTACTACTTTCCGGTGGCGCTGACCGTCAAGCTCGCGCTGCCGATACTGGCAGCACCGTTCCTTTTCGTGCGCCGCGGCACTTTCAATTGGGCGCTGGCCGTGGCGCTGGCGCTGTTTGCCTTCAGCCTGAATTGCCGAGTGCAGATCGGTATCCGGCTGGTACTGCCGTTGATCGGATTTTTGGTGATCGGCCTGGCAGCGGCGGCCGTGGCGGTAATTGGCCGGAGCCGACGCACCGTCCGCCCTCTTTGGGTCTCCGCCACGACGGCCGCCGTGCTCTGGTCGGGTGTCGCTGCCTGGCGGGTCTGGCCGGAAGGGCTCTGTTACACGAACGAGTTGTGGGGGGGGACGCGCAATGGTTATCTCTGCCTCAGCGATTCCAACTACGACTGGGGGCAGGGTTTGAAGGAGTTGGCCGCTTGGCCCGGCGGCCATAACTTGAATCATCTCGACGTCTGGTACTTCGGCAGCGATCCCGCGATCGATGCGGCTCCGCTACGGCACTTGCCGTTGCATCTGTTGCCGATCGGCAAACCGAGCGACGTTCCCATTTGGGTTCACGGCCGCTACCTGGCGGTCAGCACCACGCTGCTCTTCGGCACACCCATGAATGTGCCGGCCTTCCACAACGCCATCGACTACCTGCGCTCGCGGCCGCCGGTGGCGCGCACTTCGACGTTCTTCATCTACGACACCGGTGAGGCGGTGGTCGCCAGATCGCCCGATCCGGCGCCGTCGCAGAGGTAGGCATGGAAGGCCCGACGGCGAAAGAAGAAGTGAACGCGGCGGTGCCGCCGCCTAGCACGAGCCTTCGCTCGCACCTTTCTTGGCTTACCGCGCGCGAACGCCGTTTGCGCGTGGTTGTGGTCTTGATCGGGCTCGCCATCTTTACATTGCAGTGGGTGCGAGCCGGCGCGCGCGTGGACGACGGCGATTTCCCCCTACACTGGAAGTTTGCCGGACGCCTGCTCGGGCATGAGTTACTCTACGCCGAAGGGCTGCACGTACCCTATCTGCCGTTCTGGGCGGTGGCATGGCTGCCCATCGCGGGGCTTCCGCTCGCGGTGGCGAAGGTCGTTTGCTATCCGTTGAGCGCCGTCGGGCTCGCGTTGCTGCTTTGGCTGCTCGATCGGATGTGCCGCACTCGGCTGGCTATGTCCGATATCAAGCGATTCTGGGTCGCGGTCGGCGCCTTGGCCATCGTCTCGCGGTTTGTCGTCCGTGAATTGCCGGAATGCGGTCCGAACTTGATGTTGCTGGGCTGTGTCTGGTCCGCCATTTACCTCTGGACCGAACGGCGCGACCTGTCGGCAGGGCTCTGCTTGGGATTTGCCACGGCACTGAAATGTACGCCGGGGCTGTTCATCGCCTACTTCGCCTGGAAACGCCAGTGGCGGGTCGCGGCATCCGCCATCGTGTCCGCTGTCGTGTTCACCCTGTCTCCGGCCCTGTGGCAAGGACCGACCGACTATCAGCGGCACATGCAAATCTGGTTGGCCAACCTTCGTTTCGGCCTCGACCAGCCTGACCCGAGCTTCGGTGTGCTCGGTCCCGAGACGCTACAAAACCTGTCTCTGCGGCCGGCCGTCGCGCGCTTTTTGATGCACTTGCCCGCCGGCCATCCCGGCCGCATCGACCAGCCGGCGCACGTCGATCTTCTCAACCTTTCGCCCACCACCGCCGGCCGTGCCACCAAGGGTATTGTGTTCGCCTTGCTCGCCGTCGTGGCGTGGACGTTTCGCAAGCCTGCCGTGCGGCGCGACGACCTCGTGGTCGTCTGGGAGTGCGCCGGCGTTGGCGCCTTGTCATTACTTCTCTCGCCGATCACCTGGTATCAGCACTGCGTCGCGCTATTGCCCGTTTTCTATCTGTTCCTGCGCAGTATCGCAGCAGGTCTACGTCCGGCCCGCTGGATGGTAGCCGTGCTGGCCGCCTTCTTGTTGATCGTCGTTGCGCTCAACCGCGGTTTGATCGGCCGCGACGCGACAATGCTCATGGCCAGCTACCATCTGACCACCTGGGCCATTCTCGGAGCGCTCGGCCTCGCGATGGGCGGCCGCGCGGCGATGGCCAAGGGCGCGAGTCCGGTAGACGTTGCGGATGAGCAGAGTTACGGCTTCCACTCTTTCTCGTTCTCTGCCCTCGCAGACATGAGACTCCGTTGGACGACGGCATTCGTTGTGATCGGCCTGATATTGCGTATCTATCACTATCTACGCAATCCGTCGTTGTGGCATGATGAAGCCGCACTCGTCGTCAATGTGCTCGAGAAGGGGTTTGTCGAACTGCTCGGACCGTTGCGGTTCTCCGAGGCCGCGCCTCCTCTGTTCTTGTGGCTGGAAAAGAGCGTCGTCCTGGCACTCGGCGAATCGATGTTCGCGCTGCGGCTCTGGCCGCTGGTGGCGAGCTGCGCGGCGCTCGTGCTGTTCGTGCCCATCGCCCGACGAACACTCGCTCCGGCCGCCGTGCCCTGGGCGGTGCTGCTGTTTGCCGTCTCCGACCGTTTGCTCTGGCACGCCTGCGAGGCGAAGCAATATTCGATCGAAGTGTTCGTGGCCGTATCGCTGTTGGCGACTTGGCTGACGACGAGTGACTGGACCCGTTGGCGACGGTCGCTGTGCTTCGCTCTGCTGGCTCCGCCCCTGTTGTGCGTGGCCTATCCGGCCGCCTTTTTGTACGGCGGTGTGCTCGTCGCGTTGTTGCGCGAGTTGTGGCCGTCGCGGCGAGTGAGCGATTGGGTCGCCTACGGCGTGCTCGTTATCACGGTTTTTGCGACGTTCGGCGCCTTGCTGGTGGGGCCGATTCATGCCCAGCGTGACGAGACGATCCTGCAATGCTGGAACGCGATGAGCCAATTCCCCGATTGGACCAATCCGGCCGGTGTGCCCGGTTGGATGGCCCGCTCGACCTGCGAGCTGATCGGCTACTGTATCAAGCCGGTCGGCGAATGGTTGGCGCCGTTGGCGATTGTCGGATTGATCGTCTTCTGGCGCCACGGCAAACAGGACTGGTGCATCTTGCTCGCACTGCCCATCCTGCTGGCACTCCTCGCGTCGTGCCTCAAAGCGTATCCCTACGGCGGCATGCGTGTGATGTGCTACTCCGCGCCGGCCGTGTTTCTGTTTGTGGCCGCCGCCGTGCCCGTCTGTCTCCAACGACTCACGCAGCGCCATCTGTGGGCCGCGGCGCCGCTGGCGGCGCTATTGATGGTGCCTGCCGCGCGGGCCGCTTATTGCGTCGTGCGGCCGTGGGAACGCGCCGATTGTGCGTCCGCGGCCGCCTACGTGACCGAGCATCGCCAACCGACGGAGATGGTCACCGCGAACCATTGGGAGTATCGCTACTATTTCCGCGACCTAGGGCACGGCTTCACCCCGATCGAGGAAATGGCCAGGGTGAGCGACCGGATGTGGGTGGTCGTCACGGGTGCGTTGTCCTCCGACCGAGAGCCCTGCTTGGCCCTGTTTTCGGGACCGCAGTGGACGACGCTCGATCGGCATGAGTTCGATCGCACGACGGTGCTGCTCGTCCAGCGACGAACGGATTCCACCGGCCCGGTGGCCCTACGTCCCGAACGGCCCGCACTGCCGACCTCGGTTCCGCAGGCGAACTCGGACTAGGCTTCCGCCGCAGCGGCCCAGGGGGCAGCGATCAGGCCGAACTGCTCGAGCATGCTGAAGAAGTCCGTCAGCCCCCAGTGCTCGATGAGCTTTCCGTTGTGCACGCGAAACAGGTGCATCTCCGAGATCGTGAACTGTTTGCCGGTCGGCGGCGCCCCCATGAGTTCGCCCAAGTGCGTGCCTGTGCCGGACATGATCAGCGCGACCTTGTCGCCTTCCGAGACGAGATCGAGGATCGTGGCCCGGAAGTCGGGAAACGCTTGCTGCCGCACGGCAAAGCGTTGCTTGAGTCCGTCTATGTCGGGCGACGTGCCGGGGAGCGGATGGTGGTCGTAGTAGTCGGGGCTGACCAGTTCGTCGAGAACTTCGGCGCGGCCCGCGTTGACCACCTCATCCAACAGCCGTTGTATGAGACGTTTGTTCACGTCGGTTGTCACTTTTTCGCTCCACCGAGGATGGGGTTGGCCACAAGTCCCCGACACAACCATTTCGGCTTCGCCGTTGGCTCCGTGGCGAATCGGACCGTTCCTTTTTGGAAACGATCCTACAGTCATGTAGCTCATGTAGCTCGCGATGCAAATCGGCAACTTCGTGTGGGGTGCGACTGCAACGACAAGAGGGGCTGTGACGGGCACATCCCGGCCTTCCGGGCGGTTGTCGCTCCGCCGACCGCAGGCTATCGTAAGGCCATGACGGCCATCACAGACGAGAACAATTCGACTCCCGCGGCGGATCAATCCGGCGGTGCAGGTGGACCTTTCACGCTGGCTATCGACATCGGCGGCACCGGCCTGAAGGCCTCCGTCCTCGATGTCGACGGCAACATGGTCACGCCGCGAATGCGCGTGCCGACCCCGCACCCTTCACCGCCGGCCGTACTGGTCGAGACGCTGGTAAACCTGGTGCAGCCGCTGCCGAAGTTCGACCGTGTGTCGGTCGGATTTCCCGGCGTGGTCCGCAAGGGCAAGATTGTGACGGCCGCGAATCTCGGTCAGGACGACTGGCTGGGGTTCGATTTGTCCGAAGCGCTGGCCCGCCACTTGAACCAACCGGTGAAGGTCAAGAACGACGCCGACTTGCAGGGCCTGGGCGCCATCCGCGGACAGGGCGTGGAAATGGTCATCACGCTGGGCACGGGTTTTGGCACGGCGCTGTTCGACGACGGTTTCATCGCCCCGCATATCGAGCTGGCCCACCATCCGTTCCGCAACGGCGACACCTATGAGGAGCAACTCGGCAATGCCGCGCTCAAGAAGGTGGGCCGGCGCAAATGGAACAAGCGGCTGAAGCGGGCCATCGCCACGATCCGTGCGCTGACGAACTTCGACACGCTGTTCATCGGCGGCGGAAATGCTCATCGGGTCGACCTCGATTTGCCACACGATGTCGAACTTGCCTCCAACGATGACGGCATGCGCGGAGGCATTTGGCTCTGGCGCAAGGACCGCCACCACATGATCTTGGACGACTGATCGCCGCACCTCTTGCGGTGTAGCGCCAGTTTGCACTTCGGCATCCGTTCGCGGTACGATAGGCATCGCCGGGTTCCCTTTAAGCGCAGCGTGCAACGCGGCCCCACCAAGTTGGGCGAGGCGTGGGGCGGCCTGCATCGGCCGTCTCGGCGCTGCCTATGTACGGAGAACGAACCGTGAGTGTCCTTCGTCACCTTATCGCGACCGTTTCGTTCATGGTGGCCTCCTGCTGGGCCATTTCCGCCGCACACGCCGAAACGCGCTGGCCACGATGGCGCGGGCCGCGGGGTGATGGACATTCGACCGAAACGACGTTACCGGTCACGTGGGACAACCACGATGTCGCTTGGAAATCGCCCATACCGGGCGTGGGAGAGTCGTCGCCGATCATCTGGCTCGACAAACTCTTTCTGACCACGTCGGAGAAGGATGGGAGCCAGCGCAGCGTGCTCTGCTTCGATCGCCGCGACGGTCAGCTCCTGTGGAAACAGACGGTGGCGTATCCCGGCCCACCCGAAGAGCTGCACAAGATGAACACGTTCGCTTCGCCGACGTGCGTGACCGACGGCGAGGTGGTCGTTGCCTTTTTCGGCCGGGCGGGCTTGCACGCCTATTCGTTGGAGGGCAAACACCTGTGGTCGAACGACCTGGGAGTCTTCGAAAACCCATGGGGTGTCGGCGCATCGCCCGTCCTGGTCGGCGACCTAGTGATCCAAAATGGTGACGCCGATCGTGATGCGTTTCTAGCCGCCTTCGACAAACGGACGGGCACCACCAAATGGCGAGTGCCGCGGCCCGATCACCGCGGTTGGAGTACACCGATTCTGATCGACATCGCCGGCCGCCAGGAGTTGGTGCTCAATGGCCACGAAGGAGTGACGGCCTATGCCCCCGCGACAGGACGTCAACTTTGGTTCTGCCAAAGCTTCGCCGGCCGCGGCGAGCCGACGGCCACGCCGGGCCAGGGCTTGATCTTCTTGGTCAACGGCTTGGCGGGCGATATTTATGCCGTCAAACCGGGTGGCAATGGCAACGTAACCAGCACGCGCATGGCATGGCACACGCAGCGCAGGGCCGGTCGAGATCTGCCTTCACCGATCGTGATCGACCAGTATTTGATCGTGGCGAGTATGGGCGGTGTCGCCATCTGCTATGACGCGACGAGCGGCGCCGTTGTCTGGCAGGATCGTTTGGGCGGTACCGTCTCGGCATCGCCGATTGCCGCGGCGGGTCTGGCCTATTTCCAGATCGAGGACGGCACCGTCACGGTGATCAAACCGGGACCGCAACCCGAGCAGGTGGCCCAAAACAAGATCGATATCGAGGGGGACGAAGTGTTCCGCGCCTCGCCCGCTCCCTGCGAAGGCCAACTCTTTTTACGCAGCGATCGCGCGCTCTACTGCATCGGCAGCCGATCGCCAGCCACCGAAAAGTAGTTCATGGGCGGGATCATACTGGTCGCGGTCCTGCTCTCTGCCGCGGCGTGGATCGCACTCGGGCTTCGCCGCCGCGCCCGTCTGCCGTTGGTGCCGTTGTCGCCGCGCCGTCCGGTACCTTGGCGGGGCGGCGACCTGTTGCTGGTCGCCCTGTTCTATGTCGTGGCCCAGTCGGCATGCTGGTGGATGTTTTCGTACCTGGCGGGGGGCGATCGTGGCCAGCCGACGGCGTCGCCCGTGGCGAATGAGTCGCAGCTAGCGAGCAGTATCGCCGCGAACCTGTTCTCGATCGGTTTTGCCCTGTTATGGATTCATTTTCAATCGGGGGCCGGCTGGCACGATTTCGGTTGGCGCCGCGACACAATACGCGCGGACCTGGGGTTGGGGCTGATCGCCTTCGCGGCCGTAGCGCCGCCGATATACGGTTTACAGGCACTGCTCCAATCGAAGTTTGTAAGAGAGCACCTGTGGAAGTTCGTCGACCCGTGGCAGATTGTCGATGAGCAGCATCCGATCATCGAAGCCCTACAACAGCAACCATCCGGATTGCTGTACAGCTTGGCTGGGCTTTCGGCCGTGGTCGTCGCCCCTCTGGCCGAGGAGTTCTTTTTTCGCGTCCTGTTGCAAGGTTGGCTCGAATCGCTGCGTTTGCCGGCCGAGTTGCGGGTCGAACGACCGGCCGACGACGGGCATCGACCGCGCCCGATCGCCATTGTCGTCACGTCGCTTTTGTTCGCGTCGATGCACATCGGCCATGGTGCCGCACCGCTCCCCCTCTTCTTTCTGGCTCTCGCTCTCGGCTACCTCTATCAACGCACGCATCGGCTTTTGCCGTCGGTTACGGTGCATTTTTGTCTCAATGCGTGTACCTTTGTGATGCTCTGCCTGGGCTCGCCCGAGGCAGGCTGATCGGCCGCACACAGGCCGTAGCCACGTACCATGTTCCGGCACGGCTGGCCAAACGGCGAAAAATTGAATATAAATCGTGGCCCCGTGCCTTCGATGGCACGGCCGACAACAACCAGGAGACAACCATGGCAACCGAAAAGAGAACGCTGGTCGACGTCAAGCTAGCGCTGGCCGCCAAGTACGAAAGTCTGGCCAAGCAAACGGGCAGCAAGCCTCGGCAGAAGCGATACCTGCTGCGGGTCGAGCGTTATCGCCACCAGGCCGCCACCCTCGAACGGACGCAGCGCTGAAACCGCCGGCCGATTATTTGGGGTGCCGAGCACGGGCCTGTAAGTCCTCTAACTCGCGTCTCAGCAGATTGACTTCCGTCTCCAGTCGCTGATAGACGTGCGGAGCGTCTCCCAAGCGCCCCTCGCACCCGCACTTCTGAAGCTCGGCGGCCAGCGACATGGCTTCTTTGGCGCCGAAATGTGCTACAAGGCCCTTCAAGCTGTGGGCGGCCCGTTCCACCGCCGGGGGATTGTTGCCGTTCAACGACGTGCCGAGTTCCGCGAGCACCACCGGTGCGTCGTCCAAGAAGAACCTGATCAGGTCGTGAAACAGTTGCTCGTCGCCCCCCAGTCGGCGCAACGCGCCGCGGTGATCGACACGCCCTTCGCTCTCCTCGGCGATTGGCCGCACTGCTTCCGCAACGGCGCGTCGGTCGCCGGCCAACCCTTCGATGACCGCATAGAAATGGGCCAGCTCACAGGGCTTCGTGAGGGCCGCATCGAACGGTCCGTCGGCCGAAAATTGGCCGTCCCCTATGGTCTGATGCGCGGTGAGAGCGACGAGCGGCACGGGGCGTGCGGCAAAGGTGTCGAGCGCTCGGATGGCAGCCGCCATCTCGCGGCCGTCCATGACCGGCATCTCCACGTCGATCAACACCAGGTCGAAGGGCCGTTCCGCGGGCTGCGATCGGAATGCCTGCAAGGCTTCGCTGCCGTTCGCCGCCGCAACCACCGCATGTCCGCGCTGCACCAACACCGAGCGAAAAAACTCTCGATTGGCCGCGGTATCCTCGGCCAACAAGACGTTGAGCGAGCTCGGGTCGGCCGCCGGCCCCGCCGGCCGTTCTTCCGTCATGGCCAGCAGATGGTTCCGCAGATTGTCATGCGGCAGGGCGCAGCGGGCGGTGAAGGAGAACACAAGCGACGAGCGATTGTCTTTGCAGATCCACAACCGGCCGCCCATCAATTCGGCCAAACCGGCCGCAACCGGAATGCTCAGACCCGAGCCCGTGTATCCACGAGTGTCAAAATCGGCGAGCCGCACCGCCCCGGCGTTGTCGTCGGCAAAGTCGAAAGGGCGATTATGTTCTCCCAACGAGACGCGGAGCACGATGTCGGTCGATGCTGGCTCGCCCTGCGGTGCCGGCTCGGCCGTAATTTGCAAATCATATTCACGGCCAGGGCGGAACTTCGCGGCCGAGCGGCTCAATCCTTCGATCATCTGCCGCAGCCGATCCCCATCGCCCAGCAGCCGCGCGGGAATGTCCTGGTCGATGACCGGCGAGAGCGACAAAACCGACGGTCCGGCGGCCAACGATTGACGGGCCGCTTCGACCACCTCGGCCAAGGAAAAGACTCGCTCGTCCAGCGGCAAACCCCCGACTTCCAACCGCGAGAAATCGACCGCCTCGTCGAGCATGCGCAGCAGCGCGTCGGCAGCGTGTTTCACGGAGTGCAAGAGCTCCCGTTGCTCGGCCTGATCGGCGCCCATCAGCAACAGGTCGGTCATACCGATGACGACGGTCATCGGCGAGCGAAGCTCATGGTTGAGGTGTTCCAGCAGTCTGCGCGTCAAGAGATGAAAGCCTTTCCCCTCCGGGCGCGACGCGCCCTACGCCTCAACCATTCAGCGCCTCAGCCGCCGTCAGTACCATCTCGGCAATCTCGATCAGCTTCTTGTTCTTGCTGCTCGCCAACTTTTGCAAACGGCGGAAAGCTTCCTGCTCGTCGACATTCAAGTGCTTCATCAACAGGCCCTTCGCCCGTTCGATCAATTTGCGGTCGGCGAGGGCCTGTCGCAGATCGTTGGCTTCTTGTTGCAGGGACTGGAACTCTTCAAACCGGCGACTGGCGAGGGCGATCGCGGGCTCGAGCTGCATCTGCGTGACCGGCTTCACCAGGTAGGCGAACACATGGTTCTCTTCCGCGCGTTCGATCAGGTCGCTATCGCAATGCCCGGAGAGGAGGATGATGGGCGTTCGCGTCTTTTCATAAAGAATGGCCGCCGCATCGAGCCCGTCCATATCGGGCATGCGAATGTCGGTCATGACCAGATCGACAGGCGTTGCCAGGCATTGATCGACCAGCTCGCGGCCGTTCGAGGCTAGTACGGCGACTTCGTGTCCCAGCGCTTCCAGCATCTTGGCGAGCGTGTTCTTCACGTCCGGCTCATCGTCGGCCACCGCCACTCGTAAGGGGGCCCGGGTGGAGTGAACGACGCTCGCTGGTTCTTTCTTACGTGTGGTCATAGTCGGCATGTAGTTCCTCTTTTACCCGTCATCAGGAGATTCAGCACGTCGTGACTGTTCGCGTCAATCGCAAAACACAGCGGGATACTCCGCTGCCAGACTTCACTGCCGACGTTCCGGGCGGAGCTTCGTACCCAACTCCAATCATCGCGATTGCCGCCGCGGAATCAATGGTGCTCCGGCGGGGAACCCCTGCACGTATAGCAAAAGGTGTGCCGCGAATCCCCATCCGTGAAAGCGCCTATCTTCCCTCGGCCGACGATCTTGCGGCATGAGTGCGCTTCGGTCATTTTGGTTGGCTAGAGCACAGCGAGGACAAGCCCACGTGCAGTTTGCGCACCGTCCGATGCGATTCCGAGCTATATTTCTCGGCCCAAACCGGAATTTCGCAGGAAGCTCGCCCCGCGGCATGAGCGATGCTAAGCCGCTCGTGTTCGATTAAACTACGCCGCACGACTCGCTTGTATAAGAGAGGAAAAAAGGACGATGGCCCACTCCGCCGGTGACGCATGTTCTTCTTTCGACAGAGAAGCCACATCGCAGAATGCTAAGGATGTCGCAGAAGAAGCACTGCGCGACTTGCAGGACCGGGCAGCCGAATATCTGGAGCGCGGCCGCGAGCAAGCGTTCGCCGTGTCGGACGCCGTCGAGGAACAAATCCGCACTCGCCCCGTGCAAGCCGTGACGGTCGCGGCCGGAATCGGATTCGTCCTGGGTTATCTTTGGACTCGCCGTTCTTAGCGATCGCCTTGCGGCGGCCGGCGCGGCGGATGGTAGCGTGGCGAATGATCAGTCAAGAGCGGTTCAACGACGACGCGACGAGCAGCGAATGCTCGCCCGATGACGATCCGGTTGCACGTCTTCGTTTGCAGCTCAATGAATTGCAAGCCTACGTGCTACAGCACTGGGCGGCTCGCACCGATCGCTTTTTGCTGGGGCTGCGGCGTTTGGCCATTTTGGCCGTGGCGGCCGTCGTGGCCATGGTGGGGCTGGTGGCCTGGATCGTGATGGGGGTGGTGCTGCTGCTCCAAGGAGCGACAGGCGGGCTGGCCACTCTGCTGGACGGCCGTGTGTGGCTCGCCAACTTGATCGTCGGAGGCGGGGCCGTGCTGCTCGTTGCGCTGGGCATCGCCGCGGCCTACGGCGCCTGGCGGGCGGCGTCGAAACAACGGACCAGACAAAAATACGAAGAGCGACAGCGGGTACAACGTCGGCAGTACGGACATTCTGCCCATGACCGAGCGAGCGGACAATGACGACCGAACAATCTCCCATGAGTGAAGCCGAATTCCTCGATGCACAGGCTGCTGAGGCACGGGCTGCGATGAACCAGACGTGGGACGACGTGAAGAGCACCTTGCAGGATACGGCCAGCCTCGAAGTCTGGGCCAAGCGGCATCCGTGGGTGGTGACCGGGGCCGCCGTTGCGGGCGGTTTCTTGATCGCGACGCTCCTCTTTGCGCCTCCCCAGCCGGCGGTCGTCGAGAAAGAAGAGCAGGCCCCAAGGCCCACGCCGGCCGACCGGCCCCACCGCCTCGCGTGGATGATCGGTCCGCTCTTCAACTTACTAAGGCCGATGCTCGGTCAGCTGATCGCGTCGTTGGTGGCAGCCGTGGTGGGATCGTTGACGACGTCGATGGCCGGCACCTCATCGACTGATGCCGACGAGTCGAACAGCGGCGGCCCACCACCCGACGACGGTCCGGTGCCGTTCTAGGACGCGCCGGCAACTCAGCCGACCGCGGCATCGCACGCGTCGGCATAGGTTTTCTACCATCCCAACTGGCGACGCCGAGTCTTCGGCGGATCGGTTTCTTTTTTGGGCCGATCGCGGCGTAGCGGCGTCACGGTGGCCCCCGACTTATCGCCGCCGCGCGTCGTGGCCTTGGATGTTCCCTTTCTGGCGCCGGCTGCGTCACTCGCCTTGCTGCTCGTCTTCTTCGCGCGGCGCAGCCAATTGGCTCCGGGATTGAGGGTGGTCTCTTCTTCCGGCGGGTCAGCTTCCGGACGAACCAAGGCAAAATGCGCCACCGTGGCGGCCTCTTGGTCATCTTCGCTCTCAATCGGAGCGGTGCTCGGCAAAGCATACCCCAGAGCGACGATCAGTATTACCACTTGCATAGCGGTCGATTTACCGAGGAATTCCGCGCATTAAGCGCACTCGGCCACATCATCGGCGCGGACGACGTCGAACTTGAGGCGAACCGTTTTGCGATGCAGAACCGGAACGCGCACGCACCTTGGGACACCATTGCCGGCGCGCAGAGGCATCCCGTACCGTCGTCTTCGGCGCCCGTTCTATGCCGCCGGGAGGCACGAGCTTTGCAAACCTTCTCCGAGGGCCAATTCGAAAAGGAGCGCAGTCATGCCCGAGAAGAAAACCATCGAACGTGCGCGGCGAGACAAACAGCAGGGCAAGTCGGCCAGTACGCAAGCGGGGGAATTCGTCCGCGAAGAGATGCACCACATCCGCGAAGGAAAGCACGGAGCGAGGTCCACGAAGCAGGCTATCGCCATCGGCCTCTCCCAGGCACGCCGCGCCGGTGTCGATTTGCCGGCGCCCAAGAAAGGGAAGACGACCGAGCGAACGCGGCAAAGCGCCGAGCGCGCACGACGCCAGGGACAGACCGAGGGACCGAAACACAAGCCATCGGCGCGACGTTCGCGCGCAATCGAGAACGCGCTGAAACGAGAAAACAAAACGGCCGCTTCCCATGAAGCGCTCTCTAAACAGGCGCGGTCAGCCGCCCGCGGGCGCACCGCCGCGGAACGATCGGCGGCGGCACAGAAAGCGGTCCGCACCAAGGGGAAGGCAGGGCGCTCGCGAGCAGCCCGCAAAGCCGCAAGAACCCGCGCCGCCCACGCCTCTCGCGGGTGAACGAGAAAGGGCCGCCCTTCTGCGAAACGCGGGCGAGTTAGTGCCGTTTAAAATACTGGCACTTCTCGCTCGTGCTTCTCGGCCTTCTCGCGCGAGTCGAACGTGCCGAGATTCCGACGCCGCCCGGTGCGCGGATCGACCTTCCGCGAGTAGAGGCGGTATTCGCCCGATCTAAGCTTGCGAATCATATCCGCGCCCTTTGCTGATTCTGTCTGTGTTGCCGAGGACCTCAAAAGCCAGCGGCACGCTGCTCGCCGCGCCGACCAGGACGAGTGCCCAACCTGCGGCCTTACGCTGTTCTCTCGACAAGCAATCGGCCAAGAGCAACCCGATACCCGCGCCCAGCGCGCCGCGCGTTCCGGCAATCAGACCGAGTTCCGGCCATGTCAATCGTATCTCTTTCATCGTGGTCATCTCCCTCAAAAACTTAGGGCGACCGACAAAAGCGGATTGAGCTGCGAAAATCGGCATTCAAGGCCCGCTTCTTCCCCCGGCGCTCCGGCTTCCGCTTTTTGCCCTAAGGCAGTCCGCGAGCAACGAGCGTGCCCGACGCGAAGGTTGCGGCGCGGACGGCGATCAAGGGACCGACGACGGAGTGCGACCAAGCAGAGCCGGCTCGACAGCAGCATTCGGTCCGGGTGCGGCGGCTGGTCGCGGCTGGCGATGGTGCCAGGCTTTGCGTAAGCCACGGCGATAGACGATGTAGTTGATCGACGCCATGATCGGCAGCGACCCGATACCGACCACGGGAATCCATTGCACCGACAGCACCGCCAGACAAGCCAGGCGCCCCGTCCATTTCGCGATCCACGCCGATCCCCAAGGAACATAACGCCGCATGGGGGTTCACCAGCCGAAAACGGTAATAGAGAATGGCCGGCACAACGCCCACGACAGGCACCAGCCCCAACGCGAAACAGACGACCAACGTGCTCGGCACCCTCGAGTCAATCAGGCGCAGGTAGTCGTTAAGCTGATCGTCGTCACGAAAGGTGTCGCGACCGCAGCGCTCGCACGCCTGCTGCGGGCGCGATTTTGTCAGCCGCGTCGCGCAATGGAAGCAGCGCCCGACTTCGATCAGGTGCAGGGCATGATGCTCCGGATCGGCCCGCCTATCGGGCTGCGACTGACCCAGCCAGCCCACCGAACACGCTTGGGCGTTCGCGGTTTCGCAGTCTGGGCATGCCACCGCGCACGGATAGATCGATTTACCGCACGCGGTGCAAGCGATGCGGCGTTGCTCCTCCCGTTGTTGCAAAGTCTTCTGGCAGATGTAGAGCAGCCCGAACGCGATCGCCGTCAGCAAGATCATCGTCAGCGGGAACACGATGAGCGCCACGGCGCCGAACGCGACCCACGCGTCCTCGACCCAACTAAAGAGCTTTTGGAGGCCCAATGCGTCGCTGGCATCCATCTCGCTCAGCAAGCCGTAGAACGACCGCCGCAAGGAAGTGAAGAAATAAACAGCCCCCGCCGCCATGAGCGCGAATAGCGCGTCGGTCAGGGTGGCCTGTTGGACGGCGCGCACGACCTGTGCGTCGTGTACACTCGCCACGCCCAGCGATGTCAACAAGGCCATCCCCGCCTTGACCTGGCCGTCGAACTGATCGAGCAGTTCGCGCAGCTCGGAACTTTTGGTCGCCACGAGCTCGAGCAACGACAGAAGTCCCAGAATGATGAGGGCCGTATTGCTCGTGAACCAGGATGGCGCATCGATCCTGCCCACCAGTCCCGACCCGGCAATCCACGGAATCGAATGGCCGAAGCGCAACACCAGTGCGGTCACGAAGGCCGGCAAGAATGCCCGCGAGGGAAAGATCCCTACCGAGCCGAGCGAATGGATGAACGTGACAAGGGGCATGACGGAATCAGCCGGCGAACGGAAGGCGGCACCCACTTTAATCTATCCGACAGTGTGGCCCCTGCAATTCTGGCCCCGTCCGACCATCCAAGTTCCGCGAGCGGACAAAATGTCGTCTGCACAGAGGAGCGAGCTTGCGGCTGCCGAAGACTTCGCGCTTAATAGCGAATAGACATAATGTCTTTATCTGGATCGGGCGACGGATAGCAAGTCGGTTCGCCCGCTCGTCGCAGATGAAAGGTTTTCGGTCGGCCGTTGTCTATATCGGTGGAGAACGCGACATGCCAGACATCCCGAGCACCCGCTACAGTCTGTTGGCCCGTCTTTACCGGCCGTCAGATGAGCTTGCGTGGAAAGAGTTTATGGAAATCTACGAGCCGCTCATCTATCGCTTGGCGCGGCGCCGCGGATTCCAACATGCCGACGCGGCCGACCTGTGCCAACAGGTGTTCCAGGCCACGGCGGGGGCGATCGAGCGCTGGCACGCGCGGCCCGACCGCGGGTCGTTCCGGGCCTGGCTGTTTCGGATCGCCCGCAACACCATGCTCAACGCCTTGCGACATCGCGCGCGGCACCCGGGGGGCGTCGGCGGCAGCGACATCCGTCGATTGCTCGACCAACAACCGGCCGACGATGACGAGTCGCGGCTGTTAGCCATCGAATCCGAACGTCATTTGTTTCAGTGGGCGGCGGAAGAAGTGAAGAAGGAGTTTCGCGAGCCCACCTGGCAGGCGTTTTGGCAAACGAGTGTTGAGGGGCGGAAACCGCTGGAAGTCGGCGCAGAGTTGGGTCTCAGCGCAGGAGCCGTCTATATCGCCCGCAGTAGGGTCATGGCTCGCCTCCGTCAACGAATCGAAGAAGTGGAAGGAAGAGAACTCGAATCGTAAATCTCGGACCTCGCCATCAAGAGCCGAAGTCGCGATCCGACACTCAAACCCCCTAAAGCCGCCGTTATGGTTTCACCTCGTTATTCTTGCGATCAGACACGTCTCCGGATGGCCCTCGACGATCGTCTCCGGGACGAAGCGCAACAACAGCTTGCCACACACCTGGAGAATTGTGCCGACTGCCGGACGCAGCTCGAAGGGCTGGCGGCAGGACGCGACTGGTGGCACAAAGCGCAATCCCACTTGGCCCCTGATCCGCTCTCCGGCGAAGAAGCTTCGGTTTCGCAGGCCGCCGATCCGTGTGGCGACGTCGATAAGCCGTGGCTCGGCTTTCTGCTGCCGACCGACGACGATCGTTACCTGGGCCGCTTCGGAAACTATCTGGTTACCGAGGTGATCGGCTCGGGCGGTTTCGGCGTGGTCCTGAAGGCGCTCGATCCGGCGCTCAACCGCTACGTGGCGGTCAAGGTGCTGTCGCCGCAACTCGCCAACAGCGGCGCTGCTCGTCGCCGGTTCGCCCGCGAAGCACAGGCGGCCGCCGCCGTCGTCCACGAACATGTCGTGGCGATCCACTCGGTGGCCGAAAATGACGGCTTGCCTTATCTGGTCATGGCCTATGTCGCCGGTTATTCCTTGCAGGATCGCCTCGATCGGCAGGGGCCGCTGGAAGTCAAGGAGATCCTGCGGATCGGCATGCAGGTGGCTTCGGGACTCGCCGCGGCGCACGCGCAGGGGTTGGTGCATCGAGACATCAAACCGGCCAACATCCTGCTGGAGAACGGCGTCGAGCGGGTGAAGATTACCGACTTCGGTCTGGCTCGCACCATCGATGACGCGAGCCTGACGGCCAGCGGGCTCATCGCCGGCACGCCGCAGTACATGGCTCCCGAACAGGCCCGCGGCGAGTCGGTGGACCACCGGTCCGATCTATTCAGTCTCGGCAGCGTGCTCTATGCCATGTGCACCGGGCATTCGCCCTTTCGCGCCGAGACGTTCATGGCCGTCTGGCGTCGGCTCTGCATCGATACGCCACGGCCGATTCGCGAGACGAACGCCGAGATTCCTGACTGGCTGGCGGAGATTATCGAAAAGCTCCATGCCAAGGAGCCCGATGACCGCTTCGAATCGGCCGAGGGAGTTGCCGAGTTACTGGGGCGTCACTTGGCTCACTTACAGCGACCGACCGTCGTACCGCGGCCGGCGAGGCTACCGGCGCAGCGCTGGTCACGAGGTTGGCCGCGCCGGTTACGTTGGCTCGGTGGCGGCGGCGCCTTGGGCTGTTCGCTCGCCGTTTTGGCGTGGTGCCTGCCCAACCCTGCTCCTATCGACCGTAGCGCTGCGGTCGCACAGGCCGGCGTTGAGACGGCTCACGAAGTTGAGGCGGATACGCGTTCGACGTCCGCCGCTCCTCCGCGCAGCGGCGAGGTGGGCCCGCCCGAATGGGACAAACAGCTCATGCAGGTACAGCGCGACGTCGACCGACTTGAACAAGAGCTACAGCAACCGGCATCGTCGCTCGCCGACTTCGACCGCCAAACGTCCCTGACGCTCGAGGCCCAACTCGAGGCACTCGAACGCGAATGGGATTCTGGCCGCTAATTCTCTGACCTTCTTGTCAGCCTCTACAGGAGATGATTGATGCGATTAACCATGGTCGTCGTAACCTCTGTCGTTCTGGCGCTGGGCGGTGCCTTTATGTGGTTGCACCAGCGGGCCATCGCCGCAGAGCGGCAGGAGCAACTGTTATTGGCCCAAGCGGGATCGGCCGTGGAGGCAATCCCCGCCGCCACTCCGCCGCAAGCTTTACCCGGTGTCCGGATCCAAGCGATGCCTCCGGGTGGCTTTGGAGGCGCTCCCGTGGCTCCCACTCCAGGCACAGGAAATCTCTTTGCTCAACCGTCGGTTCACGCCCCAGAATCGCACGCTTGGCCGGCGGGCGATGCGGAGACCGACGAGTTGCTGCGGCAAGATCAGCAACTCGAGCAGGAAGTACAAACGCTTGCACATCAATTGGCCGATAGTAACGACGACAAACAACGCGCCGAGTTGAAGGACAAACTCTCGCAAACCCTCGATAAGCAATTCGACACGCAGCAGAAGCTGCGTGAACTCGAGGTGTCCCGGATCGAAGCCCGTGTGCAAAGACTCCGGGAGCTGATCCGCAAACGCACCGATTCGCGCCGCAAGATCATCGACAACCGCTTCGAGCAGTTGCTCAACGACGCGGACGGATTGGGGTGGACCTCGGGAGCAAAAGCGGGCCCGCAATACTGGCGGCCCTCCATAACCCCCGCACCCTTTGCACCCGCGGGTGGAAACGTGCCCGTTTACGCACCGACCTCCACCACCCCCAAGCCGAACTGATGGCCTACCTTCGGGAGACCGTTTTACCAGATTCAACAGGAGTTCTCTCATGCGTTACACGTTGGTCACGGGATTGTTGATTGTGTCGTTCGCAGGAGGAGTGGCCGCCATCCGGGCACGCAATGCCAATGGGCAGGAGTCCGCGCCGGCATCGACCGGCCCACTCAACCTTGTGATCGAAAAGGGGCAGACGATCCAAGCGGCCGATCAAGCGACGGACGAATTGGCGAAGCTCAATTGGCTCGACACCGCTCTGGCGGAGCAAGCCGCGGCACTCGTCAAGCAGCTTGCCGAAATGAGCGCCGAGAAGCCGGACGACAAACAGTTGGTAGAGCTTCGGCAAAAGCTGCACGACACCCTGGAACAACAGTTCGACACTCAACAGAAGGTGCGAGAGTTGGAGGTCGCCGGCATCGAAGCGAAGGTGAAGAAACTCCGCGACATCGTCACGCGACGAAACGATGCCCGGCGTTCGATCATCGACAAACGGTACGATCAATTGCTCAGCGAAGCGGACGGCCTGGGATGGAACTCGCCGGCTGGCGCAACGGGTTACGTGCCGGGCTACCCTCCGCGGACGAGCAATTTGTACGGAGGACCCGCGCTGAAAGGCAAGCCAGGCACGGGCTTCGGGGGGCCAACGCCGGGGCAGTTCGTGCCAGCCGCGGCAGAACGACGTTAGTTCGACCTCAATCGATGTCGCGCGGCGCCGCCCCCTCGACGCGGGCGGCGCCGCGCAATCGCACATAGCGCAAGACCGCGCTGCCCCGATAGGTCATTTCGCCGTCGCGATGGAAACCCGCCTTTTCCAACACGCGAATACTGGCGGCATGCGCGGGCTCGACCACACCGATGATTCGCGGCAAGCTCAACATAGCAAACCCGTACTCGACGCATCCTCTCGCCGCCTCGGTCGCCAAGCCGCGTCCCCACCAATCGCGCCGCAGGCGGTACCCCAGATCGACCTCGCCCAATTCGGGAAGATACTTCAATCCGGCCCAGCCGACGAAACTCCCGGTCGCTTTGAGCATGCAAACCCACCGACCGAAGCCGTAACGCTCGTAGTCGGCTATCTGTCGCGCCGCGAGCAACCGGCGGGCCTCCTCGATGTCGGCCGGCGCGGTGTCGCCCGTATATCGCAACACCTCGAGGTCGCTGTGTAAGCGAAACAGCTCTTCGGCATCGCCGGGCACGAATTGCCGTAGCAACAGTCGTTCGGTTTCGAGGATCGGCCCCATCGATGCGTGGTCTTCTTCGTTTGGCATGTTGGGCCGACTTGGCTACAAGCGGCGCCCGAACCAATCAGCAAAATAGACCGCGAGGAGCACGGGCACGAACAGAACGAACCCTCCGGCTACCTTCATGAGCAAAGGCCCCAATGGCGGTGGGCAAGTGTGTATCCCCAGCCCCACGCCCGCCGCCGTTACGGCCGCTAGCAGCGCCCTGAGGCCGAACTGGAATGTTTGCTGCTTGCGCATCCGTCACTCAAGCCGGACCGTTCTGGCCTGACTGTACTGCAACGCCGTCGGTCGGCCTCCCACATCGCTTGTTCGATGCTTGGTGCCGCACTATAAGGATAGGGCCGTGGCGGCAGACATTCCAACTCCTTGCTGCGAAACGAAGCGCCGCTCGTCAAAAAGGCTGCCGGGAACCGTATCGCGATGGTATCTGTTCCCGCATTTCAGCCGCTTTTCGGATAGACTCTGAAGTGGCCGTCCAGATTGACACGCCGAACAACATCGCGATACCTCGTTCTCCTACAAAATCTCCAGAGCCCTCCCCGGCCGTTCATGAGTCAGTTCCAGTCGACCTACGAAAAACTCGTCCGTTTTGTTCATGAAACGGCCGTGCTGCAATCGATCGATGCGCTACTGGGATGGGACGAGCGGTGCCTCCTCCCCCCAGCCGCCGCCGACTACCGGGCCGAGCAGATGACGTTGCTCACCGGCCTCGTACACCAGCGTCAGACCGATCGGCGGCTGGGCGAATGGCTGGAAGAATTGGTCGACAGCCCATTGGCAAAAGACCCGGCAAGCGAGACGGGCGCCACTGTCCGTCAGTTGAAGCGCCAATACGAAAAAAAGACCAAACTGCCGCAATCGCTGGTCGAAGAGTTGGCCCGCACGAGCGTCCACGGCCAGCAGGTCTGGCAAACCGCCCGGCACGACAACGACTTCGCCTCGTTCGCGCCGCTACTGCAAAAAACCGTCGAGCTGAAGCGGGCCCAGGCCGAGGCGCTCGGTTATCCCGAATCGCCGTACGACGCCCTGCTCGACGACTACGAACCCGATGAGCGTACGAGCCACTTAACGAACGTGCTGACGGCCCTGCGCGACGAATTGGTGCCGCTGGTGGCCGAGATACGCGAATCGGGCCGCAGGCCGAACATGGAAATCTTGCATCGGCATTACCCGGCCGCCGGGCAGGAAGCGTTCTCGCGGGACGTGGCGAGCAGGATCGGTTTCGATTTCTCGCGGGGCCGGCTCGACGTGACCGCCCATCCCTTCTGCACCGCGCCGGGACCACACGACTGCCGTATTACCACCCGCTACGAAGAGCGCAACTTCAGTTGCGCCTTCTTCGGCACGCTGCACGAAGCCGGGCACGGCATCTACGACCAGGGACTGCCGGCCGGCCAATTCGGCCTCCCGCCGGGCGAGGCCATCTCGATGGGCATTCACGAGTCGCAGTCGCGGTTATGGGAGAATCTGGTCGGCCGGCACCGTTCGTTCTGGGAATGTTTCTATCCGGCGGCGCAAGGCACGTTTACTGCCTTGGCCGACGTGCCGCTCGATGTCTTCCATTTCGCCATCAACGCTGTGCGCCCGTCGCTCATTCGCATCGAGGCCGATGAGGCGACGTACAACTTGCACATCCTGATTCGCTTTGAATTGGAACAGGACTTGTTGTCTGGGGCGCTTGCTGTGCGCGATTTGCCAGGCGTCTGGAACGACAAATACCGTTCGTATCTCGGAGTCGAGCCGCCCAACGATGCTGAGGGCGTATTGCAAGACATCCACTGGTCGGCCGGCCTGTTCGGCTATTTTCCCACCTATTCGCTGGGCAATCTTTACGCCGCCCAATTCTTCGCTCAGGCGGAACGCGACTTGAACGGCCTGGCGCGGCAGTTCTCGGCCGGCGAGTTTGCGCCGCTCCGCAACTGGCTGGCCGAGAAGATCCATCGACACGGCCAGCGCTATTCCGCGACGCAGCTTGTTCAGCAGATCACCGGTCGTCCCCTTTCGCACGAACCGCTTCTGTCGCACCTCCATAACAAGCTCGCGCCGCTCTATGGACTGTAACGTTCGATCGCGACGACCGGGCCGATACGTTATGTTAAGGCCTGACCCGATTCCGCCGTCGATGCGGCTTTGACCATGCCCGCGAAGCGCTCCGCGACCAATCCCTTTTACGTCCTGCTCGTCGTCTTCGGCATCGCGTTCGCGCTGACGGCATGCGCCTATAGCGTGATGACGCTCAAGGCCGTGCGGCGGTCGCCGGAGCCCGAAGCAAACGGCATTGCCCTGTTGGCCTTCCTCGACCAACACGGAGCCGCGTTGATGGGGGGCGAGTTGGCACTGCTGGCCGCGACAACCGTTGCCGCCATCAGCACCGATCGTTATTGGATGCGCCGGGCTTACGAAGAGCACCAGGCAAACCGGTCGAAAGGGCCGCCGGCAGAACACGGAACGCCACCGTCACGATGAGCCAACCATCCGCCGAAAAGCAGATCGCGGAACTGCGCGAAACGATCCGCCATCACGATCGAAAATACTACACCGAGGCCGCGCCGGAGATCAGCGACACCGAATACGATCGGCTACTGACCCGACTCAAAGAACTCGAGGCCGCGCATCCCGACCTGGTGACGCCCGACAGCCCGACGCAGCGCGTCGGTGAACAGCCGGTCGAGGGCCTTTCGCAAGTGGAGCATCGCGTGCCGATGCTCTCGATCGAAAACACCTACAATGTCCCTGAAGTTCAGGAGTTTGCCGCGCGGGCGGCGAAAAAGCTGGCCGGGGAGACGATCGAATGGGTGGTCGAGCTGAAGGTCGACGGAGTCGCGGTCGCGCTCGTGTACGAAGACGGCCTGCTCGTCCGCGGCGTAACACGCGGTAACGGACGCACGGGCGACGACGTCACGCACAACATCCGCACCATCGGCGATGTGCCGCTCAGGTTGGCCGGAAAGAATCCCCCGCCCGTCTTGGAGGTGCGAGGCGAGGTCTACATGACCAATTCGGACCTCGTGAAGCTCAATCAGGAGCAGGCCAAGCTGGGCGAACCTCCTTATGCCAACTCGCGCAACACAGCGGCCGGCGCCGTTAAGCTGCTCGATCCACGCATCTCCGCCAAGCGTCGTCTGCGCTTCTTCTGTCACGGAGTCGGTTACGTGGAAGGAGTCGAGGCCAAGACCCATACCCAGTTTCTGGCGGCCTTGCGGGGCTATGGCCTGCCCACCACGCCGATGGTCGAATGCTTCGGGTCGATCGACGCGGCGCTCGCGCATTGCGAATCGCTCATCGCGCGATTGCACGAACTCGACTTCGAGATCGACGGCCTAGTATTGAAGGTGAACGATTTCGAGCAGCGTGCGCGTTTGGGCGCGACGAGCAAGAGTCCGCGCTGGGTCGTGGCCTATAAATTTGAGAAATACGAAGCCACCACGAAGCTCAACGACATCCGCGTGCAAATCGGCAAGACAGGCGCCATCACACCCGTGGCCGACTTGCAGCCGGTCGAACTCGCCGGCACCGTCGTCAGCCGGGCCAGCCTGCACAACGCCGACGAGATCGAGCGCAAGGACGTGCGCGTCGGCGACGTGGTGGTGGTCGAGAAGGCGGGCAAGATCATTCCGCACATCGTTCGCGTCGAGAAGCATCTGCGCACGGGGCACCCGCGCAAGTTCGTCTTTCCCTCGGCGTGCCCGGAGTGTGGCACCGTCCTGGTGAAGGACGAAGGGGGCGTCTACATCCGCTGCCCGAACCCGCAATGTCCGGCCCAGGTGAAGGAGCGGCTGCGCTATTTCGCCAGCCGCAACGCCATGGACATCGAAGGGCTCGGAGACAAACTCGTCGATCAGCTCGTGGCCGATGGGTTGGTGCGTGGCTATGGCGATCTCTACCGGCTTTCAGCAGACGCCCTGATGGAGTTGGAGCGGATGGGACGCCGCTCGTCGGAAAAACTGCTGGAAGGGCTGGAGGCCAGCAAACAGCGCGGACTGGCGCGACTGCTCAACGGGCTCGCCATCCGCCACGTCGGCGCGCGGATGGCCGCCGTGTTGGCCAGCCACTTCGGCTCTATGGAGGCGCTTGAGGCGGCCAGCGAAGAAGAACTATCGGATGTACACGAAGTGGGAGACGTCATCGCCAAGAGCGTCTACCAGTTCCTGCACAGCGAGTACGGCGAGGCGACGATCCGCGAGCTGCGCGAACTGGGCCTCAACATGGAAGCCCCCCGTTTGCCCACGCCGCCCGGCGGCACCGGCAAACTGGCCGGCAAGACGCTGGTCGTCACCGGCACGCTCAACAAATACACGCGCGATGAAATCGAAGAGCTTATCGCCCGGCACGGCGGCCGTGCCGCGGCCAGCGTCTCGAAGAGCACCGATTATCTCGTGGCCGGCGAAAAGGCCGGCAGCAAATTGAAAAAGGCGCAGTCGCTTGGGGTGGCAGTGCTGAGCGAAGAAGATTTCGAAAAACTCCTCGCGTGACAGCGAACATCCGGTGCCATCGCCAGGTGGTTCACGCCGGGGCTATCGCTTCGAGATCCAGACCAGGACACCCTTTGTGGTCGGGCTTGGGCTGCTCATGGAACCGGTGGCGGTCTTCACCATCGCGCGCACCCGCAACAAGACGCCCGGTAGTTGATCCGGATCCAAGACCTCGGTCGTGCCGGTTCCGGCCTGCATCGACTCCCATCCAAGACCCTCGTCGATCCAGGTCCCGTCGTCGCCGCCGAATCCGAAGCTGGCGGAGCCACCTTGACGCGCCACCGTCAATTGCCATTTACCGTGTCGGTCTGGGCGTATGGCGGCCGTCAACAGGTATTCTCCTTCCGTGAGCGTCGCACTGCTATAGCTATCCGTAACGCCTATCTGCGGAACATCGCGCGTCGAGCCGCAAATCCAAAGCGAATGCCCCTGGGGCACATAAATGCGCCAGCGCCACAGCATGTCTTCGTAGGTCGGCACGGCCACCACATTGACCTTCGTCGGATCGCTCACCACCAGATAACCCAGCTCTTTGCGCATCTGGGCGTTTTCCTCTCGTACCTTGCCGAGTTGCCAGGCCGTGAAAAGATTCGAGCCGATCAGGCTGGCAATGAAGAGCAACAGCAGGAATGCACGCAAGGAGAAGCGGACGCGGAACATGCGCGAACTCTGATTCAAAACGCGGAGTGACATTTCGCACGCCGTGGGCATAGGCGACCTCGCTCGACGTTGCGATCCCTCTGTCAATCAAATCTACAACGGGCGCTCGAGGATGCCAGCATGGCGCCAATGTCAACGTTCCGGCCGGCAGGCGAGGGCAGTGCTGAAAAACCGATCTTGCTGCAAAGGAAAGCGAACACTACGGTTTACGCCATGCCCAAGAGCTTCATCGCCATTCCGGCCCGCCTGGCCTCGACGCGGCTGCCTCGTAAGTTGCTGTTGCGCGAGACGGGCAAGAGCGTCATCCAACACACGTACGAAGCCGCACGTAAGGCCCGCAAACCGGCCGGCGTCTGCGTGGCGACGGACCATGCGGAGATCTTCGACGAAGTGCGGTCGTTCGGCGGCGAGGCGCGGATGACGAGTCCGGCCTGCGCCAGCGGCACCGATCGGGTGGCCGAGGTGGCGCGGACTCTGACGGACGTCGATATCGTCGTCAACGTCCAGGGCGACGAGCCGGAGTTGGCCGGCGAGGCGATCGATGCCGCGGTCGATCTGCTCGAAAGCCATTCGCAATATGTCATGTCGACGTTGGCCACGCCTATCCGAGATCGCCAAAAACTGCTCGATCCGTCGTGCGTGAAAGTCGTGTTCGACGGGCAGGGCCGCGCCCTCTATTTCAGCCGCAGTCCGATCCCGCACGCGCGCGAGTGGCACGACGGGCTGCTCGACGCCGAGCCCGCGCTCTTCTTTCAGCACATCGGGCTCTATGCCTATCGCCGTGACTTCTTGTTGTCGCTCGCGCGTTTGCCCCCGTCGCGATTGGAGCAAACGGAGAAACTGGAACAGTTGCGCGTGCTGGAAGCGGGCTATTCGATCGCCGTGGCCGTCGTGCCACAAGCGACGCTGGGCATCGATACGCCGCACGATTACGAGGCGTTTGTCAAACGCTGTCGATCGGGGTAACATCGACTTCGTACAGCCGTAGCGGCGGGATGCCGCTCGTTCGCCACACGGAGTCGTTCATGACCAAATTCATTTTCGTGACGGGCGGCGTGGTCAGCTCGCTCGGCAAGGGGTTGACCAGCGCTTCGATCGGCATGCTGCTCGAGCAGCGTGGCCTGCGGGTTCGGATGCAGAAATTCGACCCCTACATCAACGTCGATCCCGGCACGATGAGCCCGTATCAGCACGGCGAAGTCTACGTGCTCGACGATGGCAGCGAGACGGATCTCGACCTGGGCCACTACGAGCGGTTTACCCACAGCCCGCTCACGCGCGACTCCAACTACACCACCGGCCAGATCTATTTGTCCGTCATCAACAAGGAACGGCGCGGCGAGTTCCTGGGCAAGACGGTGCAAGTCATCCCGCACATCACCAACGAAATCAAGGGCTGCGTTCACAAGCTGGCGGGCGAAAACGTCGATGTGGTGATCACCGAAATCGGCGGCACCGTGGGCGATATCGAGAGCCAGCCGTTCCTCGAAGCGATTCGTCAATTTTCGCTCGACGTGGGGAAGGAACACTGTCTTTACATTCACTTGACGCTCGTGCCGTATCTGAAGGCGGCGGGCGAGCTGAAGACCAAGCCTACGCAGCATTCAGTCGGTCAACTGCGCGAGATCGGCATCCAGCCCGACATCCTCGTATGCCGCACCGAACGCTCGTTGAGCCGCGAAGACCGCGAGAAGATCGGCCTGTTCTGCAATGTGCCGATGGAAGCCGTCATCGAAGAGAAGGACAAGGATTTTTCGATCTACGAGGTGCCGCTGAGCCTGGTCGACAACCGGCTGGACGAGCTGATCGTGAAACGACTCGGCCTGTCGACACAGCCGATCGAATTGGACGATTGGCGCGATCTGCTGCACCGTTTGCGCAATCCCGAACATGAGATCAGCATCGCGGTCGTGGGCAAGTACGCCGAGCATCGCGACGCCTACAAGTCGATCTACGAGGCTCTCGACCACGCCGGAATCGCCAACCTGGCGCAGGTGCGTGTACAACGCATCCAGAGCGAAGACGTGGAGCGCGAAGGGCCGGAGCGGCTGCTGTCGGGGTACGACGGCATGATCGTGCCCGGCGGATTCGGCGAACGCGGCATCGAAGGAAAGGTAGACGCCATCCGTTTTGCGCGGCAGCGCGAGATACCGTTTCTCGGCATCTGCCTGGGCATGCAGTGCGCGGTTATAGAGTTTGCCCGCAACGAAGTGGGCCTGAGCGGCGCGCATTCAACCGAATTCAGCAAGAATACGCCCCACCCCGTGATCTGCCTACTCGATGAGCAGCGGACGATCATCGACAAGGGGGGCACAATGCGGCTGGGGGCACAAGAAGCGATCCTCGACCCGACCAGCAAGGCAGCTTCGTGCTACGGCACGACGACGATCCGCGAGCGCCATCGGCATCGCTACGAGTTCAACAACGTCTACCGCCAACAGTTCGCCGCCCACGGCATGCTCTTCGCGGCGACGAACCTCGACGGCTCGCTCGTCGAAATCGTCGAGTTGCCCGGTCATCCCTGGTTCGTGGCCGTCCAGTTTCACCCGGAATTCAAGAGCAAGCCGACCGAATCGCATCCGCTCTTCGCCGGATTCGTGGCGGCGGCCGTAGAACGGCACGCTACGCGGGGCGAACGGTCCCGCGAGCTGGAGGCGTCGTAGCAGGGCGGAGATGAATTCGGGGAAGGGCCTCCTTCGACGATGTGGGGGAAACAGCCAGAGAGCAACGAACGGCACGGATTCCGTTCTCCATGTAAACGGATTGGGTTCCGTTTTCGAACGCATTGGAGAAAGCCGTGAGCACGCAATCGCCGCACGACGACGCCAAGTCCAAGCTGATCGTTGACGAGGACTGGAAGAGCCAGGTCCAAGCGGAGAAAGAAGCCCTCGAGCGGCAGGTCCACCACGGACATGCCGACCAGCCCAACGATTTGTCGGCCCAATCGGAGCAGTCGCCAGGTCCACACCAAAAGCAGCAGCGCCCGGCACAGCTTCCGCCCGCTACGTTGGCCGTGTTGCTGACAACGCTCGCCACCCAGGCACTGGTAGCGCTAGGACAGATCCCTCATCCGGCTTCGGGCAAACCCGAAACGCACCTGGACGAAGCCAAGCACTTCATCGACACGTTGGAGATGCTCGAAGCCAAGACGGCCGGCAATCGGACGGCCGAAGAGACGCAGTTGCTCGAAAATCTGTTGCACGAACTGCGACTGGGTTACGTGCACATGCAAGCGCACCCGAACTGACGACGGTGGTGCACTTAGGTTGGCCGCCAAGCAGCGCCCATAAGCGCTTCATCGATTCAGCGCACACGCAGCGTTAACCGCCACCTCGATTTCGCGCGCTGGAAGAAAAAAAGATGCCCGGTCGATGGGAAGGAAAATGGCCTCCATGCCAAGAATTCCATCCATGGATATTGGCTTTGCCCACTCGGGTGACATCGAATGGGGTCAAGACAAAACTTCCTATCGTACCGGGCATGAACGTTTGCCCGCCCGTCGAGCGCACTAACCAGAGAGGCGATCGAACAGGCGGCGAAATTTGGGCATCCGTGCTTCGAGATACGACATCCAGGCCTGTGGGTTCCAGATTTCGACGCAAACGGCGGCCCCGATAATCATCACATTGCTGCCGGGTTCGGCGTGCAGAAACTCCCGGAATCCCTCCGGGACGATCAGCCGACCACGGGCAGCTAGCGGAACGTTGCGGTGACGCGAGGAAAGCAGACGGCCGAGTAGCTGCACTTGCTCTAGCTTCCCCTCCAGTTTTCCGGCCCGCATCTTGGCCTGCACCAGATCGACCCCGGCCGAGAGTTTGCTTTGCCAGTTCGCAGCGTTCCATAAGCTCAGGCAACCGGGGCGCTCTTTGGCCAAGATGAGTTCTTGTTCTTCTCCACCCAGTGCCGCGACGAGTTCGGCAGGTATCGCCAGACGATAACGCTCATCGAAGGTGCGTTGAAACTCCCCCAGAATGAATTCGTTGGCTTCGGGCATCGGAGGACGAAGGCGATTCGGCCAGGCATCTCCGTTCCCGGTCTTTTTAATGAATGGGTCGTTATTCCCAATCTAGGCCTGCTACGCATCCCGAATGGGCTTAAACCCCACGAATTCGGAGTCTAGCAGTTTTGCCGGTCAATGCAAGCAGCGGCGCTCGAAAAAATTTCATGCGTTGACCGGCTTTTCTCGCAGAAAGAGAGTTGCGCCGGTGGATAGCGCGGCGCGGCACACGGTGATGACGTGCGACACTTCCCATGATCGAACTGGGATCGACGAGGCGCGCACCATCGATCCGTTTTGGCAGCGGCGGCGCAGCGCGAGCGCACTGCCGAGAGGCTCAAGAAGATTCGCAGCGCCGGGCAAAAAGCCGCGCGAAATGATAGGCGATCGTGGTAGTGATTCGCTCGAAAAGAAATCACTACGACGATCCGCGCAGGCTTACTACGACGGTCACACGTCGCAGAGCGCCACTGCCTGGCGCAGGCCATCGAGCGGATCGCGCGTGGGAATGAACTCCTGGCCCACATAGCCGGTATAGCCGACGTCGAGCAGGGCCTTCATGATGGGCGGATAGTTGATCTCCTGCTGATCGTCGAGCTCGCGCCGGCCCGGATTGCCGGCTGTGTGAACGTGGGCAATATAGTCGGCATATTGCTTGAGCCGCACGATCACGTCACCGTCCATGATCTGCACGTGGTAGATATCGAACAGCAGCTTCATGCGCGGTGAGCCGACCTCGCGGATGATCTCCATGCAATAATCGGTGTGATCGCCCTGGTACCCTGGATGCCCCTTCATTTCGACATTCACGCGGCTGTTGAGCATTTCCAGGCAAAGATTGACCTTCTTTTTCTCGGCATAGCCGACGATTTTCTTAAAACCCTTCACGCAGTTGGCCAGCCCAACGTCGTCGGGAATGTTCTCGCGAAAGCCGGTGAACGTGATGACATTCGGAAAACCGTATTCGGCGCAAGCGTCGATCGAGGTGCGGATCTTCTCCAGGCACATTTCGTGATGTTCGGGATTGTTCATCCCCTTCTCGAAGCCGTGGCTGGTCGCGATGGCGCACACCAGGCCGTGCTTCTTGATCGTCGGCCAGTCCTTCGGGTCGGCCAGTTCGATGCTCACGCAGCCGAGTTGCTTGGCCATGCGGCACATCTCGTCGATGTCCCAATACTTGCTGTAGCACCACTGGACGAGTGATTGCTTGATGTCGCCCTTGCTGGCGACCGGGCCGTCGGCCGCGTTGGCGTCCCGCGAGTGGAGGGCAACGGCACCCGCCGCGGCGGCAGTGGCAAGGAGCTGGCGGCGGGAAACTTCACGGCGGGCGGGGCGATCGTTGGGGCGCATGACAAGGATCTCGGCTGTCTTGGAATGAGAATGCTTTTTATGATAAGCCGGTGGCGCGACGGATGGTAGAGTCGGCCGCGATCGATGGCGGATCGGTTTTTCGGCACTCGGTAGTGTGGCGCGAGAGTTCGGCTAGGCACCGGCCCAGAATTCGCTCTGCACGCGCCCGCACCAGGAAAGGGACTTCATAAGAAATGCGTCGGTTCAATTCGCCTCTCCGCCAAACAACTCGTCGCGCATCGAAATCCGGCCCAGGGACAGTTCGCGCCGGCGCCATCTCTGTAACGAGCGGAGGCCGATCGGCGCGATCTGCCGCCCTCGTGCTGTGGGCGCTGGCTGCCACGGCCGGGTGTCAGAGGACGCAGGCGCAACCGGTCGAGGCCAAACCGCCGGAAGTCTTGTTCGTTGTGCCGGAGACGAAGACGGTGACCGATTATGAATCGTTCACCGGCCGCACCGACGCCTACAAGACGGTCGAGGTGCGGGCCCGCGTCTCGGGCTACCTCGACAAGATCAATTTCAAAGACGGCGACGACGTCAAGGAAGGCGAGGTGCTGTTCGTCATCGACAAGCGGCCCTACGAGGTCGAAGAGAAACGGGCCGAGGCGGCCTTGCTCAAGGCCAAGGCCCATCTGAAGCGCATGGAAGCCGACTTCAAGCGGGCCAGCGAGTTGATCAAGAACCGCACGATCACGTCCGAACAGTTCGACCAGGTGACCGGTGACCGGTCGGAAGCCGATGCCGACGTCAAGGCGGCCGAGGCCGCTCTCGATTCGGCCCAGCTCAACCTGAGCTATACCGATGTGATCGCGCCGTTGAGCGGCCGCGCCAGCCGGCGCCAGATCGACGCCGGCAACCTCGTGGCCCAAGATCAGACGACGCTCACGACGATCGTGGCCATGGACCCGATGTACGCGTATTTCGACGTCGACGAACACACGGTACTCCGTCTCCGCACGCTGATTCGGGCCGGCAAGATTCAATCGGCACGCGAGGCGGCGGTACCCGTCTATCTCAAGCTGGCCGACGAGATCGATCAGTCGGAGCCGATCGAGGGGACAGTCAACTTCGCCGAGAATCGGCTCGATCCGCTGACGGGTACGCTCCGTGTGCGAGGCGTCTTCGACAACCCGAAGAAGTTCCTTTCGCCCGGCATGTTCGTGCGGGTGCGAGTGCGCATCGGTGCTCCGCACGAGGCGGTCCTGATACCTGAACGGGCCCTGGGATCGGACCAAGAAAGGAAATTCGTCTATGTGATCGACGATAAAGACGAGATCGTCTACAGGCGCGTGACCACCGGCAGGCCCGAGGGAGAAATGCGCGTCGTCGAAGAAGGGCTCGCCACGGGTGAGCGCGTCGTGATCAGCGGGCTGCAACGTGTCCGCCCCGGCATCAGAGTGGCGCCCAAGCCCTTGCCGGACCCGAGCGGCACCGAGCACAAAAAGCCCTGAGCGCTGCGGTGGGCGGCTCGCCGAGCACCGCCCGATTCTGTTCTTCCGGCTCGCCGCTTTGTCCGCCCTATGTCGCATTTCTTCATCGACCGACCGATCTTCGCCGCGGTGCTGTCGATCGTGATCACGCTCACCGGCGGAGTGGCCCTGTCGACGCTGCCGTTGGCCCAATACCCCAACATCAGCCCGCCCACGGTGCAGGTCGACGCCAAGTATCCGGGGGCGAGTGCCGTGGTCGTCGCCGAGACGGTCGCGGCGCCGATCGAGCAGCAGGTGAACGGCGTCGAAAACATGCTCTATATGTCGTCGCAGTGCACCAACGACGGCTCGTATAACCTGACGGTGACGTTCGACCAGGGTGTCGACCTGAATATGGCCCAGGTGCTGGTGCAGAACCGCGTGAACCTGGCCATGCCGCTCCTGCCGGACGTGATCAAGCAGGCCGGTGTGACGACACGCAAACGTTCCCCCGATATCCTCCTGTCGGTCAACATCAATTCGCCCACGGGCCGTTACGACCAACTCTACCTGAGTAACTACGCCACCATCCGCGTCCGCGACGAGTTGCTGCGGCTGCCCGGTGTAAGCGACGTGACGATGCTGGGCCAGCGTGATTACAGCATGCGCGTCTGGCTCGATCCCGAGCAACTCGCCTCGCGCAACATGACGGCCGGCGACGTGGTAGCCGCGCTGCGAGAACAAAACGTGCCGGTCGCCACCGGCGCACTGGCCCAGCAACCGGCCCTGCTGGGCGCCGAGTTTCAAACCACCCTGACCGTGTTGGGGCGGCTGAAAGAACCCGAGCAGTTCGGCCAGATCGTGCTCCGCACCACGCCCATGGGCGCCATCACCAAGCTCCGCGACGTGGCGCGGATCGAAGTGGGCGCCAAGGACATGGGCGTGGGCGCCAAGCTCGACGGCAAGGAGTCGGTGGGGCTGGCCATCTTTCAACTTCCCGACGCTAACGCCCTCGCTACGGCCGAACTGGTGCGGGCCAAGATGGACCAACTCCAACTCGATTTCCCCGAAGGCGTGACCTACGACATCCAATACGACACCACGCCTTATACGCGCGAATCGATCTTCGAGGTGTTCAAGACGCTGCGCGACGCCGTGGTACTCGTCGCCATCGTCATGCTCGTCTTTCTGCAAAACTGGCGATCGGCCGTCATCCCGCTCATCGCCGTACCGGTGGCCATCATCGGCACGTTCGCCGTCATGGCGGCGCTCGGCTTCAGCCTCAATAACCTCACGCTCTTCGGCCTGGTGCTGGCCATCGGCATCGTCGTCGACGACGCGATCGTCGTAGTAGAAGCCGTCGAACACCACATCGAGCACGGTCTCTCGCCGCGCGAAGCCACGCGCCTGGCGATGGACCAGGTGTCGGGGCCGGTGGTCGCCGTGGGATTGGTGCTCAGCGCCGTCTTCGTGCCGTGCGCGTTCATCAGCGGCATCACGGGTCAGTTCTTTCGACAGTTCGCCCTGACGATCGCCGTCTCGACGATCATCTCGGCCTTCAATTCGCTCACTTTAAGTCCGGCGTTGGCAGCGCTGCTCCTCAGGCCGCGCACGGCCGGTGCCCGCGACGTGTTGCCCAAGCCGGCTTACGCGGTCGCCGGCGCCGCCGCAGGTTTTCTTTGGTTGGCGCCTTGGTTGATATCGCTCGCCGGCCGTCTGCCGAGCGCCAAGGTGTCCGGCGTCCTTTCGCCCATCGCACTCACATCGCTGGCGATCCTGGTGGGCGCCGTCGCTGGCTGGTTCCTCGCTCGGCCGATCAATTGGGCGCTCACCAGGTTCTTTGCCCTGTTCGAAGCGGGGTTCCGCGCGTTCGCCGGTGTTTATGTCTGGCTGGTCGAAAGACTGCTACGCGTCAGCCTGTTGGTCTTGGCCGTGTATTGCGGACTACTCGGTCTCACCGCCTTCGAATTCCTGCGTACGCCCAAGGGCTTTATACCGTCGCAGGACATGGGCTATTTTCTGGTGAACGTGCAACTGCCCGATGCGGCCAGTTTCGAACGCACCGAAGCGGTGATGCAGCGCGTGCAGCAGATGGCCATGGCCGAGCCGGGCGTGCAGCACACGCTCAGCGTCAACGGGCAATCGTTCCTGCTCAGCGCCTTCGGCTCCAACTTCGGCTCGATGTTCGTGCTGCTCGACGAGTTCGCCGACCGCCGGCGGCCCGATTTGTACAGCGACGTGATTGCCGCACGGTTGCGGAAGGCCTACGCGGCCGAGATCTACGACGCTCAGATCACCGTCTTCGGACCGCCACCGGTGCGCGGCGTGGGCCGGGCGGGCGGCTTTCGCCTGATGATCGAAGATCGCGGCGACGCCGGTCCGGGCATGCTGCAAGGGCAGACCGACAACCTGGTCGAGAAGGGAAATCAGCAGCCGGGGCTGGTCGGCCTGTTCTCGGTCTACCGCGCCAACTCCCCGCAGATCTATGTCGACATCGATCGCCGCAAGGCGCTGAGCATGGGCGTTTCGCTCAAAGATGTCTTCGACGCGCTCCAGGTCTACCTCGGCTCGTTGTACGTCAACGACATCAACCTCTTCGGCCGCACGTGGCAAGTCATCGTGCAGAGCGATGCCGATTTCCGCGACCGCGTCGAAGACGTCAAGCTGCTCAAGGTGCGCAACAACCGGGGTGACATGGTCCCGCTGGGTACGCTGGCCGACCTGCGGCAGATCGGCGGGCCGCTGATCGTCACCCGCTACAACATGTATCCGGCGTCATCGATCAACGGCAACGCCGCGCCCGGCTTCAGTTCGCGCCAAGCGATCGACCTGATGAGATTACTCTCGCAGCGCGAGCTGGTGGACGGCATGACCACCGAATGGACCGAGATGGCCTATCTGGAGCTGATGGCCGGCAGCACGGCCATGCAGGTCTTCGGTTTCGCGGTGATCATGGTCTTTCTCGTGCTGGCAGCCCAGTACGAGAGTTGGTCGCTGCCGCTGGCGGTCATTCTGGTCGTGCCGATGTGTCTGCTGAGCGCCGTCCTGGGGGTCAACTTCTGGCGGCAGGACATCAACATCTTCACGCAGGTGGGATTTGTCGTGCTGGTGGGGCTGGCCAGCAAGAACGCCATTCTGATCGTCGAGTTTGCGCGGGCCAGGCGGCTGGAGGGGATATCGCGCAGCGAAGCGACGCTGTCGGCGTGCCGGCTGCGGCTGCGACCGATCATCATGACGTCGTTCGCGTTCATCCTAGGCGTCTTCCCGCTCTTGATCGCCGTCGGGGCCGGCGCGGAAATGAGGCGCGCGTTGGGCAGCGCGGTGTTCGGCGGCATGTTGGGCGTGACGTTCTTCGGCATCGTACTCACGCCAGTCTTCTTTTACCTCGTCGACCGGGCCAGCGAGTCGCCGGCGTTTCAATCGCGATTGCTGCGTCGCTTCAACGCGGTGGTGTTGCCCGCGCTGGGGCTCGAAGCCGTGCGCCAAGCTCTCCGCGACCGGTTGAGAACCAATGGAGACAAGCGGCCGGATTAGGAAGGCACTGGACGAGAACCGCCTACGGCTCGAAAGAGAAACATGTTTTCCAGATTTTTTATAAACCGGCCGATCTTTGCCTCGGTGCTCTCGATCATTGTGACGCTCGCCGGGGGCATTGCCGTGTTCACACTGCCGGTGGCGCAATATCCCGACATTGCCCCGCCGACCGTCGAGGTCTCGGCCGTCTACCCCGGCGCCAACGCCCAAGTTGTGGCCGACACCGTCGCCGCTCCGCTCGAGCAGCAAGTAAACGGTGTGGAAAACATGCTCTACATGTCGTCGCAGTGCGCCAACGATGGCACTTATACGCTCACCATCACGTTCAATCTGGGCACCGATCTCAACATGGCACAGGTGCTGGTGCAGAACCGCGTGGCGTTGGCCGAGCCGATCCTACCCGACATCGTCAAACGTCGTGGCGTGTCGGTGAAGAAGAAGTCCCCCAGCCAGTTGCTGATCGTCAATCTCTACTCGCCCGACGGTAGCCGTAATAACGTCGAATTGAGCAACTACGCCACGATTCAGTTGCGCGACGAGTTGGCCCGACTCAAAGGCGTCGGCGACATTACCTATCTGGGCCAGCGCGATTACAGTATGCGCATCTGGCTCGATCCCGAGCAGATGGCCAGCCTGAATCTGACGGCCGATGATGTGCTCAAGGCGGTCACCGAGCAGAACGTGCAAGTGGCGGCCGGGCAGATCGGTCAGCCACCGACCAAGGCGGGCCAGGTGTTCCAATACACCATGACCACGCTCGGACGGCTAGCCAACGAAGAACAGTTCGCCGAGATGATCATCAAGGCCGACCCGTTGGGCCGCATTGTGCGCATGCGCGACGTCGCTCGCATCGAGTTGGGTGCGCTCGCTTACGGACAGTCGGCCACACTCGACGGCGAGCCGTCGGTCGCCCTCTCGATCTATCAACTTCCCGGCTCGAACGCGCTGGAAGTGGCCCAGTCGGTCAAAGACAAGATGGCCGAGCTGGCGAAGCATTTTCAGTCGGGCATCGCTTACGACATCGTTTACGACACGACTCCGTTCATCACCGAGTCCATTAACGAGGTGTTCAATACCCTGCGCGACGCGGTCATTCTGGTGGCGGTGGTCGTGCTGCTCTTCCTGCAAAACTGGCGGTCGGCCGTCATTCCGCTGATCGCCGTGCCGGTGGCCATCGTGGGCACATTCGCGGTGATGGCCGCGATCGGCTTCAGTTTGAATAACCTCACGCTCTTCGGGCTGGTGCTGGCCATCGGCATCGTCGTCGACGACGCGATCGTGGTCGTCGAAGCGGTCGAGCACCACATCGAAACGGGGCTCGCTCCACGCGAAGCGACCGTGCGGGCCATGGAGCAGGTGTCGGGGCCGGTGGTCGCCGTGGGACTGGTGCTGGCGGCCGTCTTCGTTCCCTGCGCGTTCATCAGCGGCATCGTCGGCCAATTCTTCCGGCAGTTCGCGCTCACCATCGCTGTCTCGACGGTCATCTCGGCCTTCAATTCACTCACGCTCAGTCCGGCGCTGGCAGCCTTGCTGCTGCGGCACCGCGAGAAGGGAAAGTTCGAGGCCCTGCCGAAATGGGCATTTTGGCTGTTGGGCGGCTGGCTCGGATACTCACTGCTGACCGAGTGGTTGGCCCGGCTCAGTCCGCGGTTGGCCCAATATACGTTGGCTCTGCCGATCGTCGCCGCGGTGTTGGGTCTGGTTGTGGGTGCGATCGCCGCGGCGCCTCTCAATCGGATATTGGCCTGGATCTTCCGCGCGTTCAACCTGGCGTTCGACGCATCCACCCGTTTCTATACGCGGCTGGTCAGCATGCTGCTACGGGTCAGTGTGATCGTGGTCGTGATCTACGGCGGGTTGCTCTACCTGACGGGATGGGGCTTTGAGCGCGTGCCGGCCGGGTTCATCCCGTCGCAGGACAAGGGCTACTTGCTCGTCAACGTGCAACTCCCCGACGCAGCATCGCTGGAGCGCACGCAGGAGGTGATGCGGCGGATCGAAAAGATCGCGTTGGCGACCGAGGGAGTGAGCCATACGGTGGCGGTTGCCGGCCAGTCGATCCTGCTCAATGCCAATGCCTCGAACTTCGGCGCGATGTATGTCATGCTCGACGAGTTTCATCACCGCCGCAGACCAGAGCTCTCGGCCCAGCGGATCGGCGAGAAGCTCGAAGCCGCGTTTCACGATGAGATTCTGGACGCGCTGACGAACGTCTTCGGCGCGCCACCCGTCGAGGGCCTGGGCACGGCCGGCGGCTTCAAGCTCATCGTGGAAGATCGCGGCGAGCTGGGATCGGCGGCGCTCGAAAAGGTCGGCCAGCAGATCGTCGACGATGGCAACAGCGACCCGCGCCTACAGGGTCTCTTCACCAGCTTCCGCGCGAGCACTCCCTGGCTCCGCATCGACATCGACCGAGTACAAGCCAAGATGATGGGCGTGTCGATGACCGACGTCTTCGACACGTTGCAGGTCTATTTCGGGTCATTGTATGTAAACGACTTCAACAAGTTCGGCCGCACCTGGCAGGTGAACGTGCAGGCCGACGCCCGGTTTCGTGGCGGGATCGACGATCTCAAACAGATGAAGGTCCGCAACGTGCAAGGCAACATGGCCCCCTTCGGCACGATCGCCGACGTGCGCGACGTGAGCGGGCCGGTCACGATCGTGCGTTACAACATGTATCCCGCGGCGGCCATCAACGGCAGCGCGGCCCCGGGTACCAGTTCGGGCCAATCGATCGCCGAGATGGAACAGATCGCCGAACGCGACCTGCTCCCTTCCATGCGCAGCGAATGGACCGAGTTGGCCCTGCTGCAATTGCAGACAGGCAATACGGCGATGCTCGTCTTCATCCTGGCCGTGGTGCTGGTGTTCCTCGTGTTGGCCGCCCAGTACGAGAGTTGGTCGTTGCCTTTGGCCGTGATCCTGGTGGTGCCGATGTGCCTGCTCTGCTCGATCGCCGGTGTAGCGGCCGCGCACCTCGATATCAACATCTTCACGCAGATCGGCTTCGTGGTGCTCGTCGGCCTGGCGTGCAAGAACGCGATCTTGATCGTCGAGTTCGCGAAGGTGCGGCATGAAGCGGGCGTGCCACCCTACGAGGCGACGCTCGAAGCGTGCGAATTGCGGCTGCGGCCCATCATGATGACGTCGTTCGCCTTCATCCTGGGCGTCGTGCCGCTGGTGCTCTCGCTCGGCGCCGGCGCCGAGATGCGCCGTGCGCTCGGCACGGCCGTGTTCGCCGGCATGTTGGGCGTCACCCTGTTCGGCATCTTTCTGACGCCCGTATTCTACTATCTCTTGCAATGGGTGATCGACCGCCGCCATCCGCCCGCCAAGCCCTCGGGCAGCGACGTGGCTGACCGCGCGGATCACGGCCAGCGCGGGACGGACATTGTGCGTCCCGATTCAGTCCACTAACAAGGCGCCGCCTCCTGTTCAGGCGGCCTTCCTCAACGAAAACCTGGCGAGCCGCTCGAGCACCGCGGCGGGTGCTTTTTCCGGCAGACGCATGACGTCGCGCGGCACGATCACCGTCTGCTCCAACGCATATTGGCCCGACACCACGGCGTGCGGCACGGCATCGGTGAACACCAGCCACGACGAGCCGGGCGGAAAATGGCTGTGATCCTTGTGGCAGCTCTGCTGAAACTCGCTGTCTTCTTTCATCAATTGGTGAATGCGTCTCATCGACTGGTCGTACGGTGAGCTGCCCCGGCCGGCAAAACGCAACAGTCGCACGGCCCGCTCGCGCAGCGTCAGCGCGGCCGGGCGCAAGAACCGCCGCGAGAATTCGGGGCCCATCGTGGTTGCTAGCACGTCGAGCGGCTCGCCCGTGACCCAATGCCGCTCGGCCGCCGGGTTGATGTTCGTGAAGATCCGCATGATGCGGTCGCCGTGCGTGGGGCGCTTGGGGAACGAATCGACGTGGATCAGATCGTTGCGGGCGTGCAGCCGCAATTGGCGTCCCTTTTCTTCCAGCGGTCGGAAGCTGGCATAGTCGAGCCTCCAAGAGGCGGAGTAGGCGGGGAGCAGGCCCGCCACGTACCGCAGGGAATTGCGGCTGAACGTTCTCAGCACTTCGTGCAAACGCTTGGCATCGGCGTGCCGCGCATCGAAGCCGGTGACCCGGTCTTGGAGCGGCCGATAGGCGATGTTCTTGTGCCAGCCGCCCTGCGAGAGCCGCTGCCGCAGCAGCACGTCGGTGTCGATGCGGGAGAGCGGAAAGGGAGATGCCGGGAAATAGAGAATCTTGCCCGCTTCGAGCTGGCGGCAGAGCTCTTCGCCCACCTCCGCCGGCGAGCCGTGGTGCGACGCGAGAAACTGATCCATCTCGACGAGGTGCCCAGTTTCCTTCGTATGCGCCGACGCTCTGAACGGGATGCAGCCTGCCGAACCCATATCAGTCTCCCTATGTTTGGGATTGCCGCCAAAACAGGGACCACTATCGGCACGACGGGGGCCGTTACTTGATGCAAAACGGCACCGATTCCCAACGGTTCGCACGCATCTCCCAACGATTGCAATGGGGCCGGAGGCGGGACAGAATTGGCACACCGTTTCTTGCTTCACCGACTTGCGCACCTTACCGAGACGACGATGAACACCAGGCCCCCTCTTTCCTCCTTTGCCGATCTGCCCCTATTTCTCTGTCTGTTTGTCTGCTTGCCGCTGACCGGCGTTCGGCCCGCCGCGGCCGTCGAGCCGGCCGAATGGGCACAGGGCGACAACCTCGAGCAACTCGTCACGCTCTACCGCCATTTCCACAGCCATCCGGAACTGTCGATGCAAGAGAAGGAAACAGCCGCGCGGCTGGCGCAAGAGCTGGAGGCGACCGGAGCCGAGGTCACGCGCAACGTGGGTGGAACCGGCGTGGTGGCGATTGTCGAAAACGGGCCCGGCAAGACGCTGCTCATCCGCACCGACCTCGATGCCCTCCCGGTCACGGAGCGGACCGAGTTGGTCTATGCCTCGAAGGTCACGGTCGTGGGCGAGGGAGGACTGAAGACGGGCGTGATGCACGCCTGCGGCCACGATATCCATATCACCTCTTTGGTCGGCGCGGCCCGTTACCTCACGGCGAATAAGGATCGTTGGAGCGGCACGATCGTCTTCATCGGTCAACCGGCCGAGGAGCGCGGCGAAGGGGCCAAGGCCATGCTCGACGACGGACTCTTCACGCGCTTTCCCAAGCCCGATTTCGCGCTGGCGCTGCACGTCGATTCGACGCTGGCCACGGGCAAGGTCGGCTACCTGGCGGGCTATACGCTGGCCAATGTCGACAGTGTCGACATCACCGTCCGCGGCAAGGGCGGGCACGGCGCCTTCCCGCACATGACGGTCGATCCGATCGTGGAGGCGGCCCGGTTGATCCTCGACTTGCAGACGCTTGTCAGCCGCGAAATGAAACCGACCGAGCCGGCGGTCGTGACGGTTGGTTCGATCCACGGCGGCACCAAGCACAACGTGATCGCCGACACATGTCACTTGCAGCTCACGGTGCGCAGCTATACCGAAGAGGTCCGGCAGAAACTCATCGAAGGGATCAAGCGAAAGGCGAAAGCGTCGGCGGCGAGTTCGGGCGCACCGGAGCCGACCGTGGAAGTGACCGAGGGAACGCCCGCCATGTACAACGACGACAAGCTGGTGGAGCGCGTTGTGCCTGTCTTGCGAAAGGCTTTGGGCGAGTCGCGGGTCGTGCCGTCGGAGCCATCGATGGGAGGTGAAGATTTCAGTCGCTACGGCTTGGCCGGCGTGCCGATCTTCATGTTCCGCGTGGGTGCGGTCGACCAGGCCAGGCTCGACCGTTTCAAGCAGCTCAAGCAACTTCCCCCCTCGCTCCATTCGCCGCTCTTCTATCCCGACGCCGAACCGGCGCTGGCCACGGGTGTTACCGCCATGTCGGCGGCCGCACTCGACCTGCTGCACAAATAGCTTGCGACGGCGCCGTGGCCGCGCTCGATCGCACACAGTTTGACATCGATCGGAAATAAGATACGGTTTCGATTGAGGGAGCCGTTCGGTCGTGCTTCAGCCCGCGTGCGTCGCACGACATGGGCCCGAGCCCTTCCGAAGGGCAAGCCGATCGAACGACTCCTTCGACCTTTCGCAAGTTTGCATGTCTTTTTCCAACGTTGGAACCGGACGCTAGAGCGTCCCCCAGGCTCGATGTGAGCCGTCCGAGTAATCCCAGCGCAGAAGCACGAGCCAACGGGCCGGCCCATTGCCGACCCTTTTTTGTCGATTCGTCGCGTGAACGGGCCGCTCTCGCCATAGAGAGCCGGCCGAAGAGCGGCTGACAAAACCCGGAAGTCGGAACGCCGTGGCCAAAAACCGGCCGTAAAACGCCTGTTTTCTGGCCTCCGCTCCGGTTTTGTCGGTTGCTCAAAGAACAAATCTCGTTTTGCAGATGAGGCAGATGCAAATGGCGAGACAATCCTTCCGTGCGCTCGTCGTCGATGACGACGCAGTGTCGCGGCAGATCATGATTCGGGCGGCGACACAGGTCGGCGGGCAGTGCGACACGGCGGCCGGTGGGCGCGAGGCCAACGAGCTCTTGAAATCGCGCGCCTACGATGTCGTGCTGACCGACCTGCGCATGCCCGAAGGCAATGGCCACGCGCTGTGCGTCGAACTGCTCGAACGCCGTCCGCACCCCGTGCTGGTCGTGCTCACCGGCGTCACCGAGCCGCGCCTGGTGCGCGACCTCCTGGCGCGGGGTGTCGACGACGTGATGTTCAAGCCGATCAACTGCCACCTGTTGGCCGCCAAGGTCGACGCACTGCTGGAAAAGGCGCGCTCCGCCGCAGCCGCCAGCCCCACCAACCAAGCGACCGGTCAGGCCACCGCCGACGGAGCGCTGCGGCGCATCGAGATGCCCGAGTTGGAGCCCCGCGTGTTGAGCCTGGCGCATATCCTGCCGATCTCGCCGCTGGCCATCGAAGTGGCACGCATGGCCCACGCCGACGCGACGAGCGTGGGCCGCATCGCGTCCGCGATCTCGCGCGACCCCACGCTTTCGGCCGAATTGCTGCGGCTGGCCAACAGCCCCTTCTACAACCCGGCCGGGCAGAAGTTGGTACATACGGAAGCGGCCGTGATGCGCGTCGGCACGAAGCGGGTGGGTGAATTGGCCATGGGAATCGCCTCCTTGGGCGGCTTGAGTTCCTCGTGTCTGTCTTGGATGGACACGAAGCTCGCCTGGCGCCGCAGCCTGGCCGCGGGATTCGCCGCCGAGAAACTCGCCCAGCAAGCGGGTCTGACCGAGACGAGCGAAGATATCTTCCTGTCTGCCCTGCTGCACGGTCTGGGGCGTGTCGTCTTGAGCACCGCCTTTCCGCAAGAGTATCAGACGATGATCGGCGTCTGTGCCATGTCGGGGGCGTCGCTGGTCGAAGTCGAACGGGGAGTGTTTCCGGAAGATCATACAGACGTCTTGTCGCGCCTGCTGGAAGCGTGGAAGGTGCCCGCGAGTGTCTACCAGCCGTTGCGGTATGTGCTCCACGAATACAAGGAGCTGGCGCGGATCGACGATCCGCTGCGCACGAAGGTCGGGCTGGTGAAAACGGCCATCTTCCTGGGCGAGTGCGCCGTCCGCGGCTGGGAGCCCTGGAGCCGGATCGAAATCCCGCCCGTATCGGTCGTCGCCCAGCTCGACATCCGGGCCATCCCCGAACTGTTACGCGAGATCGCCGAAAAGGTAAGTGAACTCGAGGGGGCCAAACCGACCGCGCCGGCCCAAACCACAGCCCCTCGGCGCAGGTTGGCGTACTGCCTGATCGGTTCGCCCCGCTTCGATTTTCTCGGGGAGGTCGTGCGGGCGATGGGCATCGAACTCGTGCCCTGTCCGCCCGAGGCGCTGCCCACGACCGAGCGCGCGCTGCTCAATTGTCTGGGTGTTCCCGCGCACCGGCTGGCGAAGTACCTGATGGGCACCCCGCGGGAATATGGGCGCCTGATCGCGACCGACAAGGACCGTGCCCAGGAGTTCGCTCCGCTGGGTACGGTCATCGGATTGCCCGACAGTTTCGGCCGTCTGCGAAAGGTGTGTGAGGAATGGGCGCTCGCCGATGCCTCCGCGGCCACGGTCGTTCCTGCGGTCGAAACAATCCGTCCGATCGAGCAAGAATCGGCGGCAGCGGCCGTGGGCGAGCAACGACGCGTCGAAATCGAGCCCGGCGCCATCGGACCGAACTCGAAACCGTTCTCGATGGGCGACTCATTGCGAGCCACCGTTGCCGCCAGCCGCTCGGTCCTGGCAGAAAGTTTCTTTGATAGCGTAACCGAGTTCGCCGTCGAGCAGCACGCTGGCCACCCGTTTTCCGACGCGCCCGTTCACTATCACGGCGCACCGGACCTGGCGCGCGCGGGCTAGCGCGTGCCGCGAGCACGACACCGTTATGCTGCCATGTCGATCGGCCCGCTGGGGCAATTCAACCGGAAGAGACCGAATATCTCTTGCCGTGTCAGGCCGCTGTGAGTGTGCGGCTCGGTATCGGAAAAGATGGTGTCGAAGATCTCACGCTTCTCTTCGAGGATCTGGTCGATCCGCTCCTCGATCGTGGCCAACGCCAGAAAACGGGTTACCGTCACCTGGCCCACCGCCCCGATGCGGTGCACGCGGTTGATCGCCTGGTCTTCGACGGCCGGGTTCCACCAACGATCGAACAGAAAGACGTACTGCGCGAATTGCAAATTCAGACCGACGCTGCCCGCCCCATAGCTGATCAAGAGCAACGGACGGCGGCTGTTTTCCTTGAACTCGCGGATGACGTCATCGCGTTTGTTCGACGGCACGCCGCCGTGATAGGCCAAGGGATGATAGTCGGCCAGGCGGCGGCCCAACTCGTCGAGCGTGTTCACCCACTGGCTGAAGACGAGTGCCTTCTGCCCACTGGCCGCGATCTCGTCGATGTCGGCAGCCAGCCGCTCCAATTTGGCGCTGCTGTGCGTGACCGGGTCGAAATTGCAGATCTGCTTGAGCCGCAGCACCAACTCGAAGACATGTTGGATCGTGGCGCCGTTGCCCATCTTCGTCAGCCGCAGTACGCCCTCATCTTCGGCCAGGCGGTACGTTTCACGTTGTTCGGGGGTGAGAATGACGTCGGCATCGCGAAACATCTTGGGTGGCAACTCGGTGAGGACCTTATCCTTGGTCCGCCGCAAGACATAGTCGCTGGCCAGCTTGCCCATGCGGCGGGGCTTCATCTGTGGCGTGAGATAGCCGGGCGACAAGAATTCGAAAATGCCCACCAGGTCGTCGGGGCTGTTTTCGACGGGCGTACCCGTCAGAGCCCAGTTGCGGCGGCGCGAGATCGAACGCACGATCTGCGAGGTGCTGCTCGAACGGTTCTTGATCCGCTGCGACTCGTCGAGCACCACCAAGTCGAAGTGCAATTCGGGCGTAAACAGTTCGCGATCGCGGTGCAGCAGTTCGTAGTTTGCCACCTTGACCGGCGATTGGGGAAGCTGCCATTGCCAGCGACGGCGGGCCTGGTCGCCTTCGATCGACGTGACGGGCACTTCGGGCGCCCACTGATGAAACTCGCGCTGCCAATTGGTGACCAGCGGTTTGGGACAGATCACGAGCACGCTGCGCAGTTCGCCGGCATGCAACAGCAGCCGGATGGCCGTGATCGCCTGCATCGTCTTCCCCAGACCCATCTCGTCGGCCAGGATCGCCGCATAGCGCGGATAGAGAAACGCCACGCCTTCGAGCTGGTAACTGAACGGCTGAAATGGCACGTGCAGCAACTGGCCGCCGATGATCGTTTCCAGCGGAGGCTGCAACGTGTAATAGAGGCGGTCGGCGAGCTTGATGATGTCGCCCGGGGGACGAATGCGTGTGGCGGTCGGGCGAGAATCCGACCCTGGCGTGGCAGGGGGCGCTGGCGTGGCAGGGGGCAAGAGCCCGGCAAGTCCGGAGGCAGCAGGGAAGAGAAAGTGTTGTACCTTGAGGCGCGGCGCCGACAATGCCACGCTCGCCACGCCGGGAACGCGCAACCCCAGCGGAACGTCCGTGACCTCGGCGGGCGCGACGGCCAGGATCGATTCGTCAAAAGCCTTTGCCAACTCGTGTGTCGCCGTGGCGGCGAACCAGGACCAGGCTCCGGTGCGCGCCGTCGCCGGTTGCGAAGGCCTCTGCTGCGATCGGCGCTGTTCCATTGGTCGCCCGCCGTGGCGGCCAGCTTGGTCGTTCATCGGCCGGCCCGCTGAGCCTCTTCGATGGCGCTACGAATGCGTTCGAAGGGTTCGGCCAGATCGAAGGAGCCGGCGAACGACGACAAGCAATCTAACTCAGCCCGGTCTCGCGGGTGCCTCGCGGAAACGGCCACACGGTTGCGGCCCAGTTCGAAAGAGATCAATTCCGCCGAGCTATGAGCCGGGTCGATTCTGACCTTGCGTGCGGACTCGGTACTCGCCGACGGCCCATCGCCGTTCGCCGCCACGAACACGACCGGCAACGATACAAACTCGCGCGCAGCCAACACACCGACGAGGTCGGTACACACGGCCATCGGCGTGGTCTTGCTTTTGTTGATCAGCGTCTGACCGATCTGCTCGCCATAGAGATACGGCTCGAGCGTCGGCCCGTAGAGAATCTCTTGGGCCCGGTTCGGCTTGACCGGTGCGGTGCAATGAAACTCGACCGGGCGGCCATTGGCATTCAATACCAGGTAGCCGCCGAAATGCCCATGAACCTCGTGTTGGACGACCGTGAGAAACCCGATCGGAGGTGTCGATTCACTCAAAAGTTGGCTCCCCCTGCACTTGGCGCGGTGCGCGTCATCACCCCACGCTGGGCGAGCACTGTCCTCCCCGACAAGCCGCTCGCCTCGGCCACCGAATAGAAATCGGGGCGGCCGGCGGGGCGACTTTAGCGGTGATGCCGGGTCGATTACCAAGCGCCAAAAAGAGGGGAAACTCGCCAGCCTGCCATCCGGCCGCTATAATGTAGGACTCTGCCCAGCGGCCCACGACAGTCTGAACGGCTCGTCGAGACAAGTGCTGTCGGAAGTTGGAGAGGCTGGCAAAAGACGTTCCGGTACCGCGAGGCTTTTCCAGGTTACCGAGACGGTGGTTGGCGACCTCTTCAAAAATTCTTCAGCCGGGCCGCAAGCCGTTTTGAACAGCCCACATTTTTCAATTTTCCCAAGTTGCTCGCCATGCCTTCCGACTCTTCGGCCCGTACGATGTTCGAGAAAATCTGGGATGCCCACGTGGTCCACGCCGAGTCGGGTAAGCAGACCATCCTCTACATCGATCTACACTTGGTTCATGAGGTAACCAGCGCGCAAGCCTTCGAGGGACTGCGGCTGGCGGGTCGGAAGGTGCGGCGACCCGAGCGTACGCTCGCCACGCCCGACCACAACATACCGACCACCGATCGCAGCCTGCCCATTGCCGACCCGATCTCGAAACAGCAGATCGACACCTTGCGGCGGAATTGCCGCGAGTTCGGCGTCAAGTTGTACGACCTCGACGACCGCCAACAGGGAATCGTGCACGTCATCGGGCCCGAATTGGGAAGGACGCAGCCGGGGATGACGATCGTCTGCGGCGACAGTCACACCGCGACGCACGGGGCATTCGGCGCCCTGGCCTTCGGCATCGGCACGAGCGAAGTCGAACACGTTCTGGCGACGCAGACCCTGTTGCAGTACAAGCCCAAAACCTTCGAATTGCGGGTCGACGGAAAGCTCGCGCCGGGAGTGACGGCCAAGGACCTGATCCTCTACATCATCGGCCAGATTACGACCGACGGCGGCACCGGTTATTGTATGGAGTACACGGGCGAAGCCATTCGTGCCATGAGCATGGAAGAGCGGATGACCGTGTGCAACATGTCGATCGAAGCGGGCGCTCGGGCCGGCATGATCGCGCCCGATGAGAAGACGTTCGACTACTTGCGCGGCCGCGAGTTCGCACCGCGCGACTTCGAGGCGGCGGTGAGCCGTTGGAGGAGACTGCCCAGCGACGCCGGCGCGGTCTACGACCGCGTGGAAGTCTTTCGCGCCGCCGACGTGGCGCCGCAGGTGACCTGGGGCACCAATCCGGCACAGGTGGCGCCGGTGACCGCCCAGGTTCCCGATCCGGCGGCGTTCGGCAACGAGAACGATCGCAAGAGCGCCGCTCGGGCGCTCGAGTATATGAATCTGGCACCGGGCACACCGTTGGCGGCCGTGCCGGTCGATCGCGTGTTCATCGGTTCCTGCACGAACAGTCGGATCGAGGATTTGCGCGCGGCGGCGGCCGTGGTGCGCGGCTATCATGTGTCGGACCGGGTGCGGGCCATGGTCGTGCCGGGGAGCGGCCAGGTGAAAATGCAGGCGGAGCAGGAAGGGCTCAACCGGGTGTTCAAAGACGCCGGCTTCGAATGGCGTGAAGCGGGTTGCAGCATGTGCCTAGGGATGAACCCCGACACACTTTCGCCCGGCGAGCGCTGCGCGTCGACGAGCAACCGCAACTTCGAGGGCCGGCAAGGTAAAGGGGGCCGCACGCATTTGGTGTCGCCCGCGATGGCCGCGGCGGCGGCGGTCGAAGGCCATTTTGTGGACATTCGCCAGTGGAAATACAAAGACCGGATATAGCGAGCGAGGCATGAAAAGTTTTACCACCCACACCGGCCGTGTGGCGGCGATGGATCGGGCCAATGTCGATACCGACCAGATCATCCCGAAACAGTTTTTGAAACGGATCGAGCGGACCGGTTTCGGGGAGTTCCTGTTCTTCGACTGGCGGCAATTGGCCGATGGCTCGCCCGATCCCGAGTTTGAGCTGAACCGGCCGGAGAACCAAGGCGCGACGATCCTGCTCGCGCGACGCAACTTCGGCTGCGGGTCGAGCCGCGAACATGCTCCGTGGGCGCTGGAAGATTTTGGTTTTCGCGCGCTGATCGCCCCCAGCTTCGCTGACATCTTCTATAACAACTGTTTCAAGAACGGTCTGTTGCCCATTCGCCTGCCCGAAGAACAGGTCGACGAGCTGTTTCGCCGGGCGGCTGCCCACGTGGGCTATAAGCTGACCATCGACTTGACGTCGCGCACGATCCGCGACGAGCACGGACTGGAATATGGGTTCGAGGTCGACGACTTCCGCCGACATTGCTTGCTGAACGGCCTCGACGACGTCGGGCTGACGCTCGCACACGAAGACAAAATCTCGGCCTACGAAGCGGCTCACGCCTGAAATGACTCGCCGAATCGCCATCGTGCTCGCCGCCGGAAAGGGCACTCGGATGAAGTCCGAGTTGCCCAAGGTGTTGATCGAGGTCTGCGGGCGTCCCATGATCGACTACGTGCTCGACGCGATCGCCGAGGTAGGGGTCGACGATGTGTTGGTCGTCGTCGGCTATCGGTCCGACCTGGTGCGGCGTGCGCTGGCCGGGCGGAAAGGCGTGCGATTCGTCGAGCAGACCGAGCAACTCGGCACCGGCCATGCCGTGATGGTCTGCCGAGAGGGCTTGAGCGGACACGACGGGGCGGTGCTGATCGTCACCGGCGACTCGCCGCTCACGCAACCCGACTCTTTGGACAAACTGCTAGCACAGTTCGATCGCGATCGGCCGGCCTGTCTGCTGGGCACGGCCCATAAACAGAACCCGCACGGGTTGGGGCGGATTGTCCGCGGAGCGCAGGGCGAGTTCGAGCACATCGTCGAAGAGAAGGATGCCAGCGACGCCGAACGGAAAATCACGGAAGTCAACCTGAGTTGCTACGTGTTCGATTGCCGTGAGCTCTTGTTCGCCCTCGATCATTTGCGTCCCTCCAACGCCCAAGCCGAATACTACTTGACCGATTGCCCCGGCGTGCTCCATGCGGCAAAACGCAAGGTACAGGCGCTGCCGGTGTTGAAGCCGATCGAGACACTCAGCATCAATACCCCCGACGAATTGGCGGCCGTCGAAGCTGCGCTCCGGGGGGCCGGTATGCCACAAGAGGGCGGCCCGAGCCAACCGATTTCGACCCGGCTGTCCTGAAAGGCGACGACGATTCACACTTTTCGTCACAGGCAGGCGCCGCCCATCACGAATCTGAATTCGACTCGCCCGCGAACGGCCATCAACCATATGAACGACTTAAAAATATTCAGCGGTCGGGCCAACCGGGAGCTGACCACGCGGATCTGTGAATATCTGGGATTGCCGGTCGGCGCGATCTCGATCGGCAACTTCCCCGACGGCGAGATCTCGTGCAAGGTCGACGAGGACGTGCGTGGCCGCGACGTATTTCTCGTGCAGCCCACTTGCCCGCCCGTCAACGAAAACCTGATGGAGCTTTTGATCATGATCGAAAGCTGCATGCGGGCCAGTGCCGAACGGATCACCGCCGTCGTGCCCTATTACGGTTATGCCCGGCAAGATCGCAAGGACGAAGGGCGCGTGCCGATTACCGCGAAACTGGTGGCCAACCTGATCACGCGCGCCGGCGCCAACCGCGTGCTCGCGATGGACCTGCACGCCGCCCAGATCCAGGGCTTTTTTGACGTACCGGTAGACCATCTCTACGCGGCACCCGTGCTCAACGACCACTTCGCCAGCATGCACCTGAACGAAGACGATGTAGTTGTCGTCAGCCCCGACGAAGGGAGCACCAAGCGGGCGCTCGGCCACGCCAAGCGGCTGGGCACGCGGCTGGCGATTGTCGACAAGCGACGGTCGAGTGCCGAGAAGACCCGACAAGAGAACATCATCGGAGCGTCGGTCGAGGGCAAGATCGCCCTCATGTTCGACGACATGGTCAGCACGGCCGGCTCGATATGCGGCGCCGCCAAGAAAGTCCACGAGGCGGGTGCCCGTGAGGTGCATGTGGCGGCCACACACGGCGTGCTGTGCGGCAAGGCGATCGAGAACATTCAGCAGGCGCCGATCAAGAGCATCGTCATCACCGACACTATTCCCTTGCCGCCCGAGAAGAAGTTACCTCAGATTCAGGTGCTGACCGTTGCCCATCTCTTGGGCGAGGCCATCAAGCGCATCCATCGTAATGAATCGGTGAGCCGGCTGTTCGTCTGACCGTTGCGTGTCCGTCACCATGCCGGGCTACCTCACTAGGCCGACGATCGCCGCGCCGCAGCCACCGGCCACCAGCAGCAGAAACGCCATCGGCACGAGCGGGTGGACGTTGTTCATCAGGCGGAACAGGTTGCAAAAGAATCCCACCGCGTACTGCAACGGGTTGGACGGGCTCTTGGAATACTCCATGGCCGCCTTGACGACATAGAACACTCCCGTGTTGGCTGCTTCGATGGCTTGCCCCAACCAGCCGGCATTCGCGGGTACGATCAGGTAATTGCACTTCAATAGCACCCGCTGCTGGTCGTTCGGATTGTATTCCCCTTCGACCCAATGCAGCTCGCGGTGAAAATCCAACAGCCCGAAGTCGTACGTCACGAACGCCTTTTCCACGCCGCTATCGCCGAACACGACTTTGTAGGTGGCATCGGATCGCACGTAAATCAACGCTCGCACGACCGAGCCGAACGACAAGAACCGCATGTTGCCGTCGTAATGCTTGCTGAATAGGCCTTGGTCGCCGCCAAAATCCTTGTTGTAGTGCGAGATATACAACTCGTCCGTGTGCTTCATCGGAATCAGCACGTTGCTCGGCGAGAACTGCCGCATGATCTGCGAATGGATAGTCTCGCTGTCGCGCAGTCGATCGATCTTCTGCACAATGTCGTCGGGCAGGGTACTGATGTAGACATGCTTCGAGGGGCGCTTGCGCAAATCGTCGCTGAACCGCACCGCTACCCAGATGGCCAACTCGTCGATGGTGCCACGCGCCGCGGGGTCGTCGAACAACCCGACGCTGGCCCGAAAATGTTTGCTCGAGATCTTCTTTTCGTCCGTCGCGCGGCTTGTGTCCGAGACCGCATCTAATTCAACGCTCATCCGATCTTCTCCGGTCGATGGTCAGTCGCCGCTCCGAGCTGGGGATCGGAATAGCAACGATAGATACCGTATGTGTAGGCGAGGAGGCTCGCCGCGATGCTCGCGCCCAACAGGCCGTTCGTCCGCGACGAGACCCAAGAACCGAATCCAGCGGTCGCCGCCGCACATCCCACGAGAGCGAAACCATCCTGCTTGCCGCGGCCGTTACGTCCTTTGCGGGCCTGATTTCGCTCCGCCGGCCGGCGGCCCAGCCGCAGCGGCACGACATAAAGCTCCATTAGCAATAGTCCGACGTTGAGCGCCACGTGCACACAGGCCAGCGGCCACCACTGCCGTCGAAAATCTCCATTGAGTAGCATTCCGCCGAAGGCCGCGACATTGCCGACGAGCATCGGGTGCGCGATCCACGAGTAGGGAAATCGCGTGACTTTTTGAAACGGCAGATCGGCCAATTCATAGCCGTAGTACGTTCGATCCGCCCCCAATTCCCGCGCCGCCACTGCATTTAGGAAGAACCCGACGGCAATGACGCAGATCGACACCACATCGACGTGTCCCGAAAAATAGGCCCAGCCGCACAGGCCGAGCGAGACGGACTTCATTAATATGGCGTCGCGCTTAAAGACCTCGATCGCTACGGCACCGAAGCGGTACGCTAGCCCGTAGAGATAGTAATGCCAGAAGCCGAGTGCGTAGACGGCGATCACCAGATCTCGGCTCGCAGAAGTCAGTCCCGCGATCGCGGCGACGAAGACGACGCAAAACAGACTCGACGCATTGAATCGCGCCGACGTGAGAACCCGGTCGACGCCTGCCGTTGCGAGCACCACGTGCCAAAGCCATGAGTACGGATGCGGTCTTTATTCACCCGCATAGTGTCGGTGGACACACAATCTTGTCAAGCGCGAAAAGTACAACCGCGCTATTCTTAATGAACTCGACATAGATTCTTCATCAATTGCCATTAATACAGATACCACTGGTCGACTCTGGCATTCACGAGAAAATAACGAACGGCTCATCCACGACACACAGCTCTCGGTAATACTTCGCCCGTAGCCGGTTTCGCTCGACAGGATGCTCGAGAGGATGCAGGGATGCTGCGATTCGAGACGGTGGTGGTGAGCGATATACATTTGGGTGCCCGTAACTCGCGAACCGATGATTTCTTGCGGTTCCTCGACGAGTTGGAAGTCGATCGGCTGGTCATTGCCGGCGATCTGTTCGAAAGCCCGGTGCTGCGTGGTCTTCGCAGCCACCATGTGCGCGTGCTCGAAGTGCTCCGGCAATTCGCCCGAGGCAGTGAGCTGATCTGGCTCCGCGGAAACCACGATCCAGACGACGCTTGGTGTCGCGATGTTCTCGATCTGACGATCCAAGATGAGCTGATCGTGAGTGCCGGTGGACGAAACTACCTGGTCTGTCACGGCCATCTTTGGGACCGCACGCTGTCGCTGCCCAAGTTGGTGGTCGATGCCGCCGACGGTGTCTATCGCGCCGCGCAGTGGGTCGATTCGTCGCATCGTCTGGCTCGACAACTCAAGCGCAATACGAAGATCTTTTGTCGCGCCGTGGCCGAATTGCGGCGGGAGGCCGTCGCAGCGGCCCGAGGGCGGAATCTGAACGGCGTGATCGTGGGTCACTCGCATGTGGCGGGTGATGAATGGGTCGATGATCAACATTTCTTGAATTGTGGGTGCTGGACCGAGCGGCCCACCGGTTACGTGGGCATTCGTGCCGCGTCCGTGCGCCAGTTCGCCTGGCGGGCCCCCATGCGCGTTGCCCTGGCCGCGACGCGGATGCCTTTGCTCGTGGCCAGCCGAGAAGGAAATTAAGTCGTCATGGCGATTGCGGAATCGTTGAGTCGTCGTTGTTTCGGTTACGTTCACGGCAACAATCTGGTCTACAACACCTGTTGGGAGGATCCGCGTCTCGATCGCGAGGCGCTTGCGTTGGGCCCCAACGATCGGCTGATGATGATTACGTCGGCCGGCTGTAACGCACTCGACTACCTGTTGGCCGGTGCCGGGCAGGTGCATTGCGTCGATCTCAACCCGCGGCAGAACGCCTTGCTCGAACTGAAGGTCGCGGGTATTCGCCGCTTGGAGTTCGAAGACTTCTTTTGCATGTTCGGCCAGGGGAACTGGGAGCCGGCAGCGGCCGCCTACCGTGACGTGTTGCGAAGCGAGCTCAGTCCGACAAGCCGCCGATACTGGGACCGCCACATCGAATTCTTCAACGGCCAGGGCCGGCGACGCAGCTTTTACTTTCGCGGCACGAGCGGCTACTTCGCCTGGTTGATGAACGTCTACATCGACCGCGTGTCGAAATTGCGACCGTGCGTCGAGGCGATGCTGGCGGCGGACGGCGTTCGCGAGCAGCAAGCGATCTATGCCAGCTTGAAGCCGCGTCTCTGGCGAGGCTTCGTCCGCTGGCTGATCCGCCGCGATTCGACACTGGCCCTGTTGGGCGTACCCCGATTGCAACGGCAGCAGCTCGAGCGCGATCACCAGGGAGGAATCGCCCATTTCGTAGAGAATTGTGTCGAGTCGGTCTTCACACAGATTCCGATGGCCGATAATTATTTTTGGCGCGTTTATCTCACGGGCAGCTACAGCCCGACGTGCTGCCCAGAATATCTGAAGCCCGACAACTTCCAGCGGCTGCGTGCCGGGCTGGTCGACCGGCTGAGCGTTCACACGGCGTCGGTGCGTGATTTCCTGGAACAGCATTCCGAGCCGCTCACGAGGTTCGTGTTGCTCGACCACATGGACTGGTTCGGGCATCACGATCAGCCGCTGCTGGCGCGCCAATGGCAAGCCTTGCTCGGGCGCGCGGCGCCCGGCGCGCGAGTGTTGTGGCGGAGCGGCGGCACGCGCTGCGATCACGTCGATCGCCTGCCGATCGAATGGCGCGGCCGATCGCGGCCACTGGGCGAATTGCTCCATTATCATCGAGACTGGGCCGGGCGTCTCCACGCCCGCGACCGTGTCCACACGTACGGCAGTTTCTATATTGCCGATTTGCAGAACAACTAGCTCTTCGCTACGGACTGCTCCATGTCGCTGGCCGCCGACCTGCGGACCCTGTATCACCTGACGCTCGCGCCCATCCGCGGGACTTCGCACGCCGAACGCCTGGAGAGTTTTTACGCTCCCCAGGCCGCCGCCTACGATCGTTTCCGCGAACGGCTGCTACACGGCCGGCAAGAATTGTTCGGCGCCGTCCCGTTCGTCAGCGGCTCCCGCTGGGTAGATCTCGGGGGCGGCACGGCGGCCAATCTGCTCTATCTGGGCGATCGACTGGCCGAGCTCGAGCGCGTGTTCGTCGTCGATCTGTCGGCATCGTTGCTGGCGGTGGCGAAAGGGCGCGTGGCCGAGCGAGGCTGGTCGAACGTCGAATTGGTCTGCGCCGACGCCAGCCGGTTCGAAGCACCGTCGGGTCAGGTCGACGTCGTGAGCTGCTCTTACTCGCTCACGATGATGCCCGACTGGTTCGCCGTGATGGATCGGGCGTGGGAGCTTTTGAAACCGGGCGGCATTATCGCCGTCGTCGATTTCTTCGTTTCCCGCAAGTACGCGGCGGACAACACCGCGCAACACGGTTGGTGGTCGCGCCACTTTTGGCCGGCCTGGTTCGGGCGCGACAACGTCTACCTCAGCCCCGACCATATCCCCTACCTGCAACGGCGCTTCACCACGTTGTCTCTCGTCCAGCAACACGCGCCAGTGCCCTATCTGCCCGGTTTGCGAGTCCCCTACTATCGCTTCCTGGGACGCAAGCCGACCGAAGGTGCACCGCCGGCAGCCTGAACGGCAAAGAAGCCACTCGCCTATACTGCGAGGTTTGACGCTTCGTTGGAGCGGAGACGGCCTACGCGCTCTCGGATTTGCGAAGGGGCAGCGGCGAGGTTGTCGGCTTCTCGCGGATCGACGACGCCCGCGAAGGTGACGAAATGGACCAGATTGCCGTCGAGCACGAACGTCGGTATCCCGTATTGGAAAAAGCACATCGGGTTCTTTCCACCGGTCAGAGGCGACGCCGGGTGGATACGTGCCGCCACCGCATATAGTGCTCGCAGCGACGACTGTTCGTCTACCGTCAATTCGCCGACGGAGCGCAGCGCCATAATCGCATCACTCCCTCGCCCTCCGGGAGAGGGTCGGGGTGAGCGCAGTTCGCCCTGCTCGGTGTTGTCGACTCTCTTCATCCGCATGGCGGGCACCGTCGCTCAGCGGCGGTGACCCCGTTTGTGTTAGACGCCATTATCCTAGCCCCTCTCTCGGTGAGAGAGGGCACTACCACCGCCTTCAGACACACTGGCGCTCGGGTACCGCCACGTCAACCGGTCGAGGCGGACGCCTTGTGCGCTGTCGACGTTTCGTTCGATGGCGTGTGCTGCGGCGCCGCGTTGTGTGGCAACGTCGCCGGGGGATGCCCGGAACCGAACAGATCGGAAACCGCTTGCAAAACGTCATAGAACACGGGCGTCAGAAAGATCCCGCAGATCGTCACGCCCAGCATGCCGCTGAAGACCGCGGTGCCCAGTTGCTGTCGCATCTCGTGGCCGGCACCCTTGGCGATCACCAACGGAATGACGCCGAGGATGAAGGCGAACGAGGTCATCAAGATCGGCCGCAAGCGGAGCTTGGCCGCGTTGATGGCGGCGTCGCGCCGCGACGCGCCATGGTGTTCGCGCTGCTGTTTGGCGAATTCGACGATCAGCACGGCGTTCTTCGCCGCCAACCCGATCAACACGACGAAACCGACCTGGGCGAAGATGTTGTTGTCCATGCCGCGGAGATTGATGCCCACCAGCGCGAAGAGCACGCTCAACGGCACGATCAGGATGATCGCCAAGGGCAACGTCCAGCTCTCGTATTCGGCCGCGTGCGTGAGGAAGACGAACAACACGCACAAGGGGAAGATATAGACGGCCGTGTTACCGGCCAGGATCTGCTGATACGTCAGGTCGGTCCACTGGTAGTCCATCGTCAGGGGCAGATCTTTCTTGGCGACCTGGTCAACCATGTCAATGACCTGTCCCGAACTGGTCTCCGGAGTGGTGATCAGGTTGATTTCGGCGGCGGGGAACATGTTGTAGCGATTGTAGACCGCCGGCCCCCCAATCTCTTTGACGGTGACCATCGTGCCCAGTGGCACCATCGCGCCGCTGCCGTTCCGCACCTTCAGTTGCGAGATGTCTTCCGGCCGCCGGCGAAACTGGGCATCGGACTGGGCGTAGACCATCCAATTGCGCCCGAGGAAAGTAATATCGTTGATGTAGGCCGAGCCGAGGTAGATCTGTAGCGTATCGAAGACGTCGTTGAGGGCCACGTTCATGTTCTTGACCTTGGTGCGGTCGACGTCGACGTAGAGCTGCGGCGTATTTGCGCGGAAACTCGTGACGGCAGCGCGCACGCCCGGCTGGCCGCGCGCGGTGTCTATCATATTCAACGTGGTGCCTTCCAGGGCGGGCAGCCCCGCGCTGCCGCGGTCTTGCACTTCGAGCTTGAATCCGCCGGTTGTGCCCAACCCCTGGATCGGTGGCGCGTTGAAGACGCCCACGAGCGCTTCCTGAATGTCGCGGGTCTCGCGTTGCAAGCTGGCGATGATCCTATCGGCGCTCTGCGCCGGATCGTTCTCGCGATCGTGGAACGGTTTCAGCACCAGAATCACCGAGGCGACGTTGGCCAAGTTAATGCCGTTGACCATCGAGTAGCCCGGCAATCCGACGGTGTGATCGACTCCCGGCGTCTTAAGGGCCAATTCGGTCAATTTTTCGCAGACGGCCGACGTGCGCTCGAGCGAAGACGAGTCGGGCAACTGGGCGTTGACGAACAGATAGCCCTGGTCCTGCTGGGGTATGAAGCCGATCGGTGTCGTCTTCAACTCCAGCCACGTCAGAGCGATCAAACCCACGTACACGGCGAGCGATACCACGGCGCCGCGAATGCACCAGGTGACCAGGCGGCCGTAGACGTTCGTCGTCCATTCGAATACCCGGTTGAAGCCGCGGAAGAACCAGCCAAGCGCCGTATCCAAGAGCCAGGTCAACGGATCGCGCTTGGCCGTCTTGGGCTTGAGCAGAATGGCCGTCAGCGCGGGGCTGAGTGTGAGCGAGTTGAAGGCCGAGATCAACGTCGAGACGGCGATCGTCAGCGCGAACTGCCGGTAAAACTGCCCCGTGATGCCGGAGATGAAGGCCACGGGGATGAACACCGCGCTGAGGCCGAACGCCACGGCGATCACGGCGACGGTGACTTCTTCCATCGACTTATACGACGCTTCACGGGGCGAGTAGCCATGCTCGATCCAGCGTTCGACGTTCTCGACCACCACGATCGCGTCGTCGACCACCACGCCGATGGCCAACACCAGGCCGAACATCGACAGGTTGTTCAGCGAAAAACCCATCAACTGCATGACGGCGAACGTGCCGACCAGCGAAACGGGCACGGCGAGCAGCGGGATAATGGTCGCCCGCCAACTCTGCAAGAAGACCAGCACCACGATGAAGACGAGCACGAACGCCTCGAAGAGCGTGTGCACCACACTCTCCAGGCTCTTGCGAACGAAGTCGGTGGTGTCGTAATAGATGCCGTATTCGACCCCCTCGGGAAACCGTCCTCTAAGCTGCTCCATTTCGCGGCGTACGCGGTTGGCCACGTCGATGCTATTGGCGCCGGGCAATTGAAACACCAACAGCGAGATGGCGGGCTTGCCGTCAAGGTTCGAATCGACGTCGTAGTTCTGGGCGCCCAGTTCGGCCCGGCCGACGTCGCGCAGCCTCACGACCGTACCGTCGGCGTTGTTCTTGACGATGATCTGATCGAATTCCTCCGGCGCTACCAGTCTTCCCAGCGTGTTAACGGTGTATTGGAAATCCACACCCGCGGCCACCGGAGGCGCCCCGATGCGACCGGCGGCGACTTGCACGTTCTGCTCGCGGATCGCCTTCACCACGTCGCTGGCGTCCATGCCGCGCGTGGAGAGCTTGGTTGGATCGAGCCAGAGTCGCATGCTGTAATCGCGCGCGCCCGTGATCTTGACATCGCCCACTCCTTTCAGGCGGGCGATGGCATCCTTGATCTGCACGGTCATGTAATTGCTCAGATAGAGCTGGTCGTAGCGGCGGTCGGGCGAGAACAGGTTGACCACCAGCAGGATGGCCGGCGATTTCTTCTTGGTCGTCACGCCTTGCTGCTTCACGGCCTCGGGCAGGCGTGGCTCGGCGATGGCCACTCGGTTTTGCACCAGCACCTGGGCGATATCGACGTTGGTGCCCAGTTCGAATGTCACGTCGAGCGTCATGTTGCCGTCGTTGGTGCATTGCGACGACATATAGAGCATCCGCTCGACGCCGTTGACCTGCTGTTCGATCTGCGCCGCCACTGTGTCGGCCACCACCTGCGCGTTCGCGCCCGGATAGCTCGCCGTGACTTGCACCACCGGCGGTACGACCTCCGGGTACAACGAAGTCGGCAACAGTGCCACGACAGCAATCGTCCCCGCGATCACCGTCACAATCGACAACACCGCCGCGAAGATCGGTCGGTCGATGAAAAAGCGTGAGAACATAAACGGCTGGGATTAGGGCGGTTTGTCCTGTAGCCGCCTCTCCTCCCGGAGAGGCTGGGCTGAGGGCGGCTTGCCTTGTTCTGTGTTGTTGACTTTCTTCGACGCGTGGCCGGCGGCGGTGGATCGGCGGGATGAACCGTCAGTGGTTCCCGCCACCCTCGCCCTCTCCCGGAGGGAGAGGGAATCACGCCAAGCTACCGTTTATGCGCTGCGCTAGTCGGCCGACGCTGTCTCCATCGTGGGCTTTTCTTCCGCGTCGGGCGGCAAGGGCATAGCTACCTTTGTCGGCTCGACGGGGGCACCGGGCCGGGCGCGTTGCAGGCCGTTGATGATCACCCAATCGTCTGGTTTGAGCCCTTTTTCCACGGCACGCAGACCGTCGATCAACGGCCCGGTGATCACTTCGCGATATTCGACTTTGTTGTCTGCGCCGACGACGAGCACGAATTTGCGATTCTGGTCCATGCCCACGGCCCGATCGGTCACCAACAGCGCCGAACGCTTCTCCGGCGAGCGAACTCTCACCTTGACGAACAGGCCGGGTGTGATCACGCCGTCGGCATTGGGAAACTCGGCGCGGACACGAATGGTGCCCGTGTCGGGATCGGCCTTGTTGTCGATGAAATCGATCCGCCCGCGATGCGGATAACCTGTTTCGTTGCCTAGTTGCATCTCCACCGTCGGCGGCGGGCTATCGGGATCGCGAGCCCTCCGGGCGACGCGCAGGTAGATCGCCTCGTCGACATCGAAATACGCATAGATCGGATCGATGGGCACGATGGTCGTGAGCAGCGTCGCGTTGCTGGCACCGCCGAATACAAAGTTGCCCTTGGTGATGATCGCTCGGCTGAGGCGTCCGCCGACGGCCGCCGTGATTGTGGAATACTCGCGATCGAGCTTGGAGGTCGTCAAGCTGGCTTCGGCCTGCTTCACCGCGGCGGCTGCTTCGGCTTCGGTGGCGAAGGTCTGGTCGAATTGTTCCTGGGTGATCGTCTTTCCCTTGATCAGTTCCTTGGCCCGAGCCAGATCGGCTACGGCGCGTTTGGCGCGGGCCTTTGCCGCCGCCAAAGCGGCCTCATCGCGTGCGACGTCGGCGTCGAACGGGCGGGGATCGATCTGGAACAACAGATCGCCTTCCTTGACGATATCCCCGTCTTTGAACCCCACCTGGTCAATGAACCCACTCACCTTCGCATGCACATCGACCGAGCGGATCGCCTCGGTGTGCCCGGTGAACAAGTTCTCGTTGCTGACCTCGCGCTCGAGCGGCTGACTGATGGTGACCGTGGGAGGCGGGGTGGGCTCAAGTTGCACGGGTTTGCGTTCGCAACCCGACGCCAGAACGATTGCCAGAATCACCCATTTCGAGGCTGCGCGATCCACCATGAACCACCGCATGCGTCACTCCGAACAAAACCTTTGACTTCGCGCTTCAGTATAGGGTGCCTGTCGCTCTCTGCAATCCGCTCTTTCATCGTCGCCGAAACGGCAAGAGTGACATTCCGCCCGTATAATGCGCCGTAGCGGAGAAAGACCGCTCGCCACATCGCGATACGAGCCGGACGTTGGAAATGGCAGCGCATCACGCCGCGGGGCTTCGTCCTTGGTATCGGCTGCACGCATCGACATGGGTCGTGGTGGCGGCCGTTACCTGCGGCGTCGTCTTCGTCGAAATCCCCGCAGAGGTGACGGTTCACTACATCCACTACGCCGATCGGTACACGGAATACAAACACGGCTGGCCGTGGGTCTACTTGGAACATTCGACCGGCTACGACTTCTCGGATCCGTTGAATTCGATCGAAGCGGATGCCATTCCGTGGCTTCACGCTGTTTGTTGGAATGTCGCAGCCCCGCATAAGCCGGAGAGCACGCGGTACCGGCCACGATATATCGCTCCGGATGTGCTCGTCGGCCTGTTGCTGATCTGTGTGGCCGGCTTCCTTGCTGAATGGCGGCGCCGTCGCCGCCGTGTCTGGCAGTTCAGCTTAGGCGAGCTGCTCATCGGCGTGTTGCTGAGTGCCGCGGCGTTGGGTTGGTGGAGATATCGACAAGACGGCCGTAAGAAGCTGTTCGAAGATGCGCGGATGCCCGAAAGTCGGTCACCGTTGGGTATACGGGACACGACAACTTCCATCTCCTTCGACTTCGGCTACGCTGGTCCAGCCTGGCTAGCGAGGCTCGTTGGAAAGGGCCCGCTCGAGGCGTTCAACGCGCCCGTCGCTGCCTTTATCCTTGGAAATGACCCAGTCCCGGCGATTCGAGAACTGTCAAAGCGCAAACGAATGACAGTCTATTTGCGCCAGATCAGCGTGTCTCACTTTTACTTCGAAGGCGAGGTAAGACTCGCGGACCTTGACGAAGAATCGATCCGCGTTCTTACACAGTTGCCAAGCGTTCAGACGATCTCGATCTACGCCTGCCGACTTGACGATCGCGCCCTGCATCGGCTCGCCGAGATGCCCAACCTGCGTAAGCTCGACCTGGATCGCTGTGGCGGCATGACCGAGGCCGGAATCGCCTGCTTACGGGCGAGCCGGCACATCGAAGTGTTGCAATTGCGAGAAACTCCGTTTCGGGCGGAGCCGTAAGAATTGCCTATTGCCAGGAGCGACTGTTGGGCGAAATTGATCGATAACTGCAGCTTTACGATAAGATCAAAAATTTAATCTAAGTGCGATTGAATGTCGCATTTTTCCATGTCGAGAGCCTTGCAACCAGGTTGCCCGCGTGCCAAAAATACGGTCGTCTCTTTTTCGATGTCTTCCTTGTTTGGCAGTCGCACGCTCCATTCGGAGCAAACCCCACGGTCTCGGCGCCGACAGAAAGTAGTTCCGCTGTGAAGCTCAAACGGGTTGTCTCCGCCGCTCGAGAAGTCGCCGCGCCGTATTGCGTGCGCAACGGCAAGAAGTTCCGCCTGAAGGATTTCGATCCGGCAGATACGGCCGGCTACAGCTCGGAGGACAAGCCGCGCGCCAAGGAGGCGCTGCAAAACGGAGTGCAGACCCTCAGCACCCTCCAGGAAGTCCTCTATGCCCAGGACCGTTGGGGAGCCGTGCTCATCTTTCAGGCGATGGACGCCGCAGGCAAGGATGGTGCGATCAAGCACGTCATGTCGGGCGTCAACCCGCAGGGATGCCAGGTATTCTCGTTCAAAGGCCCCTCGTCCGAAGAGTTGGACCACGATTATCTTTGGCGGTGCATCAAGGTGCTCCCCGAACGGGGCCGCATCGGTGTCTTCAACCGGTCATACTACGAAGAAGTGTTGACGGTGCGCGTCCACCCAGAATTGCTGCAAAAACAACGATTGCCGTCGGAGTGCGTCACCGACGACCTCTGGCAACAGCGTTTCGAGGACATCTGCAATTTCGAACGCTATCTGCACCGGAACGGATTGCTCGTGCTCAAGTTCTTTCTGCACATCTCCAAGAAGGAACAGAAGAAGCGATTTCTGGAGCGGATCGACAACCCGGACAAAAACTGGAAGTTCTCGTCGTCCGATTTCACCGAGCGGACGTTCTGGGACGACTACATGCGGGCCTACGAAGAAATGATCCGCCAGACGGCGACCAAGCGCGCCCCGTGGTACGTAGTACCAGCCGACAACAAGTGGTTCACGCGCATCGTCGTGGCCGCCGCTATCATCGATGGTTTGTCCTCACTCGATCTCGAGTTCCCCGAAGTCGACGGCAAGAAACGAGAAGAATTACAAGCCATTCGTGAGCGATTGATGAAGAACTGATGGAGGACCACGGCGCGCGGGCCCCTCTCCCTCCGGCAGAGGGTCTAGGGTGAGGGCGGCCGGAACGTCTAACTTAGATTAGAGTCTATCCGAGAACCGGCCAAAGCACTGCTGATCGACACCGCCAGTCACGCCGTCGAACAACATACTCTACACACTCAAAGGACTGATATATGGCGACGACCACCGACCGACGACGGAAACCGCACGAGGGAAACCAGCCGGCAGCGCACGCCCCGCTCGCAGCCGACGAATTGCGCAAGATCGACGCCTATTGGCGGGCATCTAATTATCTCTCCGTCGGGCAGATCTACCTGCTCGATAACCCACTCCTGAAGGAGCCGCTGAAGCGCGCGCACATCAAGCCGCGCCTGCTCGGGCATTGGGGCACTTCACCTGGCCTGAACATGCTCTACGTGCACCTCAATCGGGTCATCAAACGCGACGATCTGAACATGATCTACGTCATCGGCCCTGGACACGGCGGGCCGTCGCTCGTGGCCCACGCCTACCTGGAAGGGACGTACAGCGAGGTCTATCCCAACATCGGTCAAGACACGGAAGGGATGCAACGGCTCTTCAAGCAGTTCAGCTTTCCGGGAGGGATTCCCAGCCACGTCGCCCCCGAAACGCCGGGCAGCATCCATGAGGGCGGTGAATTGGGCTACGCCCTCAGCCACGCCTATGGAGCGGCGTTCGACAATCCCGATCTGATCGTGGCCTGTGTCGTGGGCGACGGCGAAGCCGAGACCGGACCACTCGCCACCGGCTGGCACGGCAACAAATTTCTCAATCCGGCCCGCGACGGGTGCGTGCTGCCGATCCTGCACCTCAACGGATACAAGATCGCCAATCCCTGCTTCCTCGCCCGCATTCCGCCCGAAGAGCTGCAAAAGTTCTTCGAGGGGATGGGTTACAAGCCTTACGTCGTCGAGGGGCATGAGCCGGAGGTCGTTCACCAGCGCCTGGCCGAGGTGCTCGACGAGGTCGTGGCGGAAATCAAGCAAATCTGGGCCGACGCTCGCGATGAGGACGCCGCGCCGAAACGTCCCGCCTGGCCGATGATCGTCTTGCGCACGCCGAAGGGCTGGACGTGTCCGGCCGAGATCGACGGCAAGAAATGCGAGGACTACTGGCGCAGCCATCAGGTGCCGATGGGCGACATGGATAAGCCGGAGCACATCCACATCCTCGAAGGCTGGATGAAGAGCTATCGACCGGAGGAATTGTTCGACGCCACGGGCCGGTTGCTACCCGAACTGGCCGAGTTGGCCCCTGTGGGCGAACGACGCATGAGCGACAATCCGCACGCCAACGGCGGGTTGCTGTTGCGTGATCTGAAGATGCCCGACTTCCGCGACTACGCGGTCGACGTGCCCAGTCCCGGCGCTGCGACCGCCGAATCGACCCGCGTCATGGGCAAGTTCCTGCGCGACATCATGAAGCTGAACCTGGACAGCAAGAACTTTCGCCTATTCAGCCCGGACGAGAACAACTCGAACCGTTGGCAGGACGTGCTCGAAGTGACCACGCGCTGCTACATGGCCGAAATCTATCCCGACGACGACAAGCTCAGCCCCGACGGCCGCGTGATGGAAGTTCTCAGCGAACATCAGTGCCAGGGTTGGTTGGAAGGCTACCTGCTCACCGGCCGCCACGGATTCTTCTCGTGCTACGAGGCGTTCATCCACATCATCGACTCGATGTTCAACCAGCACGCCAAGTGGTTGAAGGTCTGCCATCACATCCCTTGGCGGCGACCGATCGCCTCGTTCAACTACCTGCTCAGCTCGCACGTCTGGCGGCAGGATCATAACGGTTTCAGTCACCAAGACCCCGGCTTCATCGACCACGTGGTCAACAAGAAGGCCGAAGTGATTCGCGTCTACTTGCCGCCGGATGCAAACTGCCTGCTGTCGGTGACCGATCACTGCCTACGTAGCCGCAATTACGTCAATGTCGTGGTGGCGGGCAAACAGCCCGCGCCGCAATGGCTGACGATGGAGCAGGCGATCAAGCATTGCACCCAGGGCGTGAGCATCTGGGAATGGGCCAGCAACGACAAGGGGCATGAGCCCGACGTCGTCATGGCCTGCTGCGGCGATGTGCCGACCCTGGAAACGTTGGCAGCCGTGGAATTGATCCGCAAGCACCTGCCCGAGTTGAAGGTGCGGGTCATCAACGTCGTCGACCTCATGAAGCTGCAACCCGCCAGCGAGCATCCGCACGGCCTGTCCGATGCGGACTTCGACGCCTTGTTCACCAAGGACAAGCCGATCATCTTCGCGTTCCACGGGTATCCGTGGCTGATCCATCGGCTGACCTACCGCCGTGCGAACCACAAGAACCTGCACGTTCGTGGGTATAAGGAAGAAGGGACGACGACCACACCGTTCGACATGGTGGTGCTCAACGACCTCGATCGGTTCCACCTGGTCCAAGACGTGATCGACCGCCTGCCGCAACTCGGCGCCAGGGCCGCGTACCTCAAGCAGGGCATCCGCGAGAAACTGATCGAGCACAAGCAGTACATCTCCGCGCACGGCGACGACATGCCGGCGTTGAGTGGCTGGAAATGGGGCGGATCGGGTGCCGGACCGGCCGCAACATCGACCGGTGGAGACAACGTGTAGCTACAGATCGGCCGGAAAACGGGCGGAGGTTTTTGCCCACCGGCATTTGGATAATAGGGTTGCCAAAGACCGACCGTGGCATTCCGCTTTCGCGAATTGCCACAGAGCTTTTGTCCACTGCTAAGTTCAAGCTCCGATTCAAACATGTCCTTTCGCTAGACGGGCGGCGCGGCGTCTGCCGCGCAGGCCGCGTGCCCATCGCACGACCTGCACTGCGCTGCGCGCCCATGAAACAGGAGTCCCACAGATGATCCGCAAACTGTTCTGGCCCATGATGCTTCTCCTGTTGGGCGGTGTGCCGATGGCTGCCGAGGAAACGGCCGACGACGACAGGCCCGACAACGATGTGCAGCAGATCGAGGCCGAGGTGGCGGCCTACGTCGAAGCGTTCAACGCCAAGGACGCTGCGGCCTTGGCGCAGCATTGGTCGGAACGAGGCGTCTACGTGCGCCCCTCCGACGGCGCGCGGCTCGTCGGTCGCGAAGCGATCCAGAAAGAGTTCGCAACGACCTTCGCGGATCGGCCCGACGCGGTTCTGGCGGTGAAGGTCGAAACAATCCGCTTCGTCACCAGCGAGGTGGCAATCGAGGAGGGGACCGCCTTGGTGACCTCGGCTCCCGACACCATCCCATCGCGCACCGACTATACGGCGGTGCACGTCAAGCGGGACGGCGAATGGCAGATCGACAGCATCCGCGAGACGCAGTTGCCCGAAAGCGACGACAGTGCGAGCGACCGCCTGGCCGAGCTGGCGTGGTTGGTGGGTGATTGGAACGATCAGAGCCCCGACGCGAGCCTCGAAACCAAGGTCACCTGGACGAAGAACAAAACCTTCCTCTCCTACTCGTTCAAAATCTCCACCAGCAACGTCGATGAGTTGGAGGGAACGCAGATCGTCGGCTGGGACCCCGTGTTGAAAGTGATCCGCTCTTGGATGTTCGATTCGGAGGGCGGATTCGGCGAAGGCGTTTGGTCGCGTGATGGCGACCGTTGGCTCGTCAAGTTCCAGCAGATTCTGGCCGATGGGCGCACGGCGTCGTCGACCAATGTTTACACACAGGTCGATGCCGATACCTTCACCTGGCAATCGATCGGCCGCGAAGTCGACGGAGAGTTCTTGCCGAACGTCGCCGCGGTGACCCTCGTTCGCAAGGCGGCCGCCGTGTCGTCGGAGGCGGAGACGAAGTAACGAAAACAACCCAAGATCGGACCTTTATCTTCTTATCCTCTACTCAATCGGGATCATACGATGAATTCTCTACGCCAGATAACGGTGGTCGTGACGGTCGTCACGATGTCATTACTCTTTGATTCCGCCGGTGCCTACGCTCGTGGCGGCCGTGGTGGCGGTGGCGGCGGTGGGTTTGGCGGAGGTGGTGGCGGATACCGCGGCGGCGGAGGTGGCTACGGCGGAGGCGGGTTCGGTGGCGGCTACGGCGGCCAGCGCATGAGTGCGGCGCCACGGCCAGCCGCGCCAGCCATGAACCGGAGTCCCTCGATGAGCCGAGCGGCGGCATCGCGTCCAGCGGCGCGACCGAACCAGGCGGCGAGACCGAGCCAAACACCGCGCACCGCGGCCGGTTCTACGCGGGCCCCTGGTGGGGCGAACGCGTTCAATCGGCCCAGCCAAGGTCAGCTCAATGACTTTTTGAATATGCCGTCGGGGTCGGCACGGGCGAGCACGTTTGGGGGCGAACGCCCGTCCCAGCTTCCCAGTGGCGGAAACTCCCGCACGTTTACCACGGAGCGTGGCACCGAGATCACGGTCGGTGGTCGTGGTGGCAGTACAACGACCCCCGGCGGCAGGGAGATCGGCGCCGGTGTCGGCGGGATCAAGATCGAGACGGCGGGCGGGAGCACCTACGGCAAAGTGGGCGGGGCCGCCGGCGTGAGCGGCCCCGGCGGTTCTGCGGTGGCGGGCGGTTCGGTCTCGGGATATCGCGGTGCCGGCGGTACGCAAGGCGCCAGGGTCAGCGGTGGTGTCGGCACATCGTCGGGCTATCGTGCCGGCGGTAGTGTATCGGCCATCCAGGGGAGGAACGGTTATACGGCGGTGAACATGCGCGGCGGCTTTGGCGCCGGCGGCACCGGAAGCATCGGCTCGAGGACGGCTATCGTCGGTCCAGGCGGCAACGTCGTGTCGGGCGGCCGCGGCGCGAGTTTCGTCAACGGTCAGTTCGTAGGCGGTGCGGCCTGGGGACGCGTCAACGGCGCGTTCACGCATTGGGGTTGGTACGGCGGCGGCTGGTGGGGCCGCTACCCGGGCGCTTGGTTTCCCGGCAAGTGGGCCCTCGTCTCCACGGCCTGGGCGACGGCCAGTTGGGCTCTGGCCGGCCCCTATTGCGGTTGTAGCGGCGGCTCGGCCGCATACTACGACTACGGCGGCAATGTGACGTACGACGACGGCACGGTCTATCAAGATGGCCAGCCAGTCGCCAGCGAGGAACAGTATTACGATCAGGCCAGCCAGATCGCGGCCACCGGCGACAGTCCACAGAACGAAGAATGGCTGCCGCTGGGTATCTTCGCGGTGATCGCCGACGAGAACCAGACCCAGACCGACAAAGTGGTACAACTCGCCGTGAATACCGAGGGTGTGCTGCGAGGCAACTACCACGACCTGCTGGCCGACAAGGTCACGCCCGTCACGGGGGCCGTCGACAAAGAGACGCAACGCGTGGCCCTCAAGATCGAGGGGAACGACAACCTGGTCGTCGAAACCGGCCTCTACAACCTGACCAACGACGAAGCGCCGGTGCTCGTACATTTCGGCCCCGATCGACACGAGACGCGCACATTCGTGCGTCTGAAACAGCCCGAGGATCAAGGAGCGGCCAAGTAAGCGGCCTGGTAACCACGCGCCCTCTCCCTTCGGGGAGAGGGCTGGGGTGAGGGCGGTTTGCCCTGCTCTTCTGTGGCTATCTTTTTGTGCCCTGCTGCGATTTCGTGAAGCTCGGTTGGGGCTGCTCTTGCGCTGTTGCCCCTCCCAGACCGTGTCACCGCCGTTGTTGATCGACAAGCAATGACTCCGTTAGTGCGTTCGGCCGCCATCACCCTAGCCTTCTCCCGCCAGGGAGAGGGAAACACGCGCAAGCTCAACTTGCCGGTTGCGACCAGTTCGTGGTATCGCCGCCCGCCGGGAACTCCGTCGACACGAAGGTGCTCAGTGCAGGACCGGTTTGAGTAGGGGACGCGTGTGCCTCCCACCAGGCCGCCGCCTCGACTTCAGTCCATTCGGCACACGCGGCGCAACGCGCCAACTCGCTGGCCAGTTCGTGCGCCGTGGCAGGGCGGTCGCCCCGATGTTTGGCCAGGCAGCGCAGCAGCACGGTCTCCAGGTCGGTAGCAATGGCTTTGCCGGCGCGGCGCGAGGGAGGATCGGGCGCGGTGTGGACATGATGCGCCATGACATCGACGATGCTGCCGGCCGTGAACACCGGTGTGCCGGTGAGCAGGAAGTAGCCGACCGCCCCCACGGCATATAAGTCGCTTCGCAGGTCGATGTTGTCGGGGTGTTGGATCGCTTCGGGCGAAAGATAGAGGGGCGTTCCTTTGACGGAACCGGCGATGCTGATTCCCAACTCAGGCTCGGTGTCCGCCGCCTTCACCAAGCCGAAATCGAGCAGCTTGGCAAAGTCGGGCACTCCGCCGCGTTGCGTGAGGATGATGTTGGCCGGCTTGACGTCGCGGTGAATCAATCCAGCGCGGTGCGCCTCGCTCAGCGAACCGCAAACCTGCCTGAGTATGTAGATGACTCGGCCCTCGGGCTGCGGGCCATGTTGCTGCACGAGTTGTTCGAGGCTGATGCCGTCGAGGTACTCCATCGCGTAATAGAAAACGCCCTCCGGCGTGCTGCCATAGTCGTAGACGGCGATCGTGTTCGGGTGGTTCAATTGGCTGGTGATCTGCACCTCGCGCTCGAAGCGCAGGATGGTCTCGGGCGTGGTCTTCTCCGCGCTGAGCAACTTGATGGCGGTCGGCCGGCGGAGCAGCGCATGACGGCCGCGATAGACGACACCCATCCCTCCGGCACCGATCATCTCTTCCAACTGATACTGGCCCAGTTGCTTCGTGGCCAAGACCGCCTCGCGCACGGTTCGTTGCATGCGGGCCACGATGACCGTGAAGATGAAGATCGCGACGGAACAGACCACCAACAGCGCGAACAAGCCCCAGAAGACGAATCGCAACATTTGCAGCGGCCGGAACGCATCGGCACGGTCGACCTCGGTCGCCACGCCAAACCCGTATTCGGGCAGCCACATCCAGGCGCCGATGTTCGGCACGCCGCGGTAGTCGCGATAGCCGTCGACGTCGACCCCCGTGCGTCCCTGCACGGCATCGGCAGCCATCCGCGTCAGCGGCAGCTCCGCACGTCGTGCCGACGCTTTTTCGCCTCGCGAGAGGTCGGCCAGCGGATCGAGCAAACGCAGGTTCAAGATGGAGTGGCTGTCTTTGCGATCGGGCAACAACCCCATGCGCTTCAGGTCGTCGTCGAAACGGCTCTGCGAGAGCAGGAGCCCGTCGCGGTCGAAGGCATAGGTCTCGCCCGTCTCGCCGAAGCGTGCCAGGTTCAGAATGCGGGTGAAATCGCGATCCGGCCGGAGCCGAAATGCCAGCACACCGAAGATCCGGTCGTCGTGGTCGCGCAAGGGCGCGGCGGCGAACATGGTGGGTACATTTGCTCGCAGCTCGCCTTCTTCATCGGTCAGCAGGACCACCGAGGGAAACGGCCGCGAGACGATCGCCTCACCAGAGAGCGCGATGTCGAGGAACTCTCGGTAGCGAGGCAAGTCTTCCTTGCCGATCAGATCGTGCTGGCCGGCACCGACGATGCGGCGTCGCTGGTCGGTCACGATGAAGTCGACGTAACCGTGCGTCTTCATCCAGGGCTCGATCGACCGGCTCAGGTCGGCCAGTTCGCTGGACTGCGCCAGCTCAAGCGCAGAGGTGTCGGCACGGTCGGCCAAGGAAATGAGCCTTTGGGCCAGATCGGAGCGCGTCTGCGAAGCGGCCGCCGTTTGCACGTTGGAGCGTTGCGCGGCAAGCCATTGTTCCAACGCCGCCACGTCGGCCGCCAAGATGACCTGCAACTGCGCGCCCAGCGAGGCCTTCATCGCGCGCTCGACATGGGCCCGCAGCCAATAGGCGATGGCCGCCAGCAGAACGGCCGCGATCAATGGCCAAATCCAGAGATTCTTTCGCAGCAATAGGTTGCTGACCCCCGCCGAACGGTGGAGGACACCTGAAGCAGAAGCGCCGGTACGCATGCTCAAAGTTGACTCCTCAAACCGGAGACAATTTTAATCGAGCGCGAAAGCCGAGGATAGCAGAACGGTCGTGCTTCGATGCCGCTCGATCGCGACGAGTAAAAGCTATCGCCCGCTCCCGGCATAGATTAGATATGATGCACCGAACCACTCAGCGCGGCAAAGGAGCAAAGATCGTCCTTTCGCGGCGTATTTTGTTACCGTCGTCACTGGCACGACGGCGGCCTTGGTGCGGGCTTCGGGTAGGGCTTTACGGTAAAATCTGGAAGTGCACCCCGCCGACCAAGATTTGCCGGGCCGCGGCGAATAAGCCACCTGCGGGGCCATGCCACGCTCTGCATTCCGCTCGCTGAGGTCGGCTGAATATGCGAAATAGGCTCGCCATTCAATTCAGTCTGCGGGCCTTGCTGGTGTTCACCGCGTGCTTCTGCGTCTGGTTGGCGATCGTAGTACAGCATGCACGGCACCAGGCGGCCGCGGTTGCGGAGATCGAAGCGCTCGGCGGCATCGTTTACTTCAAGCATCAAGACGTCACCCGCCTTGCCCGGAAGGTTCCGAAACAACCCATCCCTCGTCCTTGTTACGATCGCTTTCGCCAACCGCCCGGCTCACGTTGGCTGCGAAAGTTGCTGGGGGACGATTTCTTTCGCGAGGCAGCGGTCGTCGACCTCACCAAGACGAACGCGAGCGACGCCGAGCTTGCCCGAGTCATCGCTTCCCTGCCTCGTGCGGCCATCCGTTGCCCGCCATCGTGGGCCGCGCGACACGGCCAGCACAACATCGGGCCGACGCCGGGGTATGACTACGACCCCGTCTCACTCGCCGTCGCGATCGCCAGCCTGGCGTTCACCGCTTGGATTGTCTGCTTGAGTTACGCGCGATTCCGGCGGAATCGGACGCCCGGTACGGAAGCACTCTTGCGGTCTACGGGGGCCGACGGATAGGTTGCCGCGATGGCTCGACGATTGCAATTCAGCCTGGGCCGATTGCTACTGGCGATTGGGGTTTTGATGCTCCTCGGTTCGCACATCTTCACGTCCTGGAAACTGAAACAGGCACGGGAAGACGTGGATCGCATGGCTACGGAGCTCGGCCGTTTGACCATTCGCGAGCCCGACCGGCTCAACGTGGTGGCCGTGCCGACCTATGACGACCTGACGTGGCGCTGGCGCGCGCATGTGCCCGAGGCGCGGAAGTATTATCTGGATTGGGCGACAGCGGAGATTCCCGAAATCGGCGTCCCACTCCACCCGCATAAAGGGATTCGATTCTCATTGCCGGCCGGCGAATTCATGTTGACGGTGGCCGCGCGGCGCGATCGCGTCGGGGAATGGAAACTGACCGTCGCCGAGCAACACCATTCCAGCGTCAGCACGCCGATCCCCGAGGACCATGCCGGCTGGCTCGTCGACAATCCGGGCTACATCATGACTTCGCAGGCGGGCACCGACGGCACCGAGAGCGCCACGGACGGAGAACATTTGGTTCTCTTGAGAGTGACGTGCGGTACGACGGCTACCCCCAACACACCGCCGGCGAGCAGTTCTGGGCTCATGGTTTGGGCCGTCGAAGAGCGGCCCGAACCGTCGCCGGCCGTTTCGACGTCCGAGGGCGGCGCAGCGGAGGCATACGAGCCGCCTAGCCGTTTTCCCGAACCTGTCGTCGAGCCCGAGTCCGGCGAATAGGCATATTCTGTGGCCTTGTCATGTCCAGTACTCAGGCGACCGCATAAACTGCTCAATTTTCCCAGGTCGGCCAACCGATACGGGTAAAGAGGCGGTGCGCGGCCGTTTTCGCGATGCACCGCGCGCCCTCTCAGCGTTCGGCCTGCAAAGACCACCTCCCGGCAAGGAACGATTCGTGCCCAGCAGCGAATTGCGTAAAGCGGCTGTGCTCTTGATGAGCCTACCGCACGACGATGCGGCCAAGGTCATGGCCAAGCTGCCTCCCAAGCAAGTCGAGCTGGTCTCGGTCGAGATCGCCAAGATCGCCATCATCAGCGGCGAAGAGCAAGAGCTCGTAATCAAGGACTTTGCCGAGGCTTCACCCGCCTCGATCGGCGCCGGCACCGGCGGCCTGGAACTGGCCAAGAACCTCGTCGAACGCGCGCTGGGCAAAAACGCCGGCAGCACGATCGAGAGCGTCCGCCAGCAGATCGAGGCGATGCCCTTCGGCTTCTTGCAGAAGGTCGATAGCCAGAATCTGCTCACCTTCATCATGGACGAGCACCCGCAGACGATCGCCCTCATCCTCTCACACCTGCACGCCTCGCAGGCGGCCGATATCATCAGCGGTCTGCCGAGCGATCGGCAGCTCGCCGTCGTACGGCGTATCGCCACGATGGGGCAGACCAACCCCGAGATCATCCACGAGGTGGAGAAGGGACTCGAGCACCGCATGTCGAGCGTGATGAGCCAACAGTTCGAGAACGCGGGCGGTGTCGAAGCGGTGGCCGAGATTCTCAACGTCACCGACCGGGCCACCGAACGCAGCCTGCTAGAGAACCTCGCGCAGGAAGATCCCGACCTGGTCGAAGAGATCCGCCGCTTGATGTTCGTCTTCGAAGACATCTTGAAGTTCTCGGCCAAGGACGTACAGACGTTGCTCAAGAACGTGGAAAGCTCGCAGCTCGCCATGGCCCTCAAAGGGGCCAGCGACGAGCTCAAGCAAAAGATTCTGGGCAACATGTCGGTGCGCGCAGCCGACCTACTGCGCGAGGAGATGGAATACCTCGGGCCGGTCCGCCTGTCGGCCGTCGAGCAGGTGCAGCAGCAGATCGTCGACATCATCCGCCGCCTGGAAGATTCTGGCGACATCACGGTCGCCTCGGGCGACGAGGTCGAAGAGTTTATTCAGTAGCCGGCCGTTTATCGGCGGCGGCGCCCGCCTGTTACCGGCGAGCCGCTTCATTCTGTCGTCGTGTGGTCGTTCTGCCGCGGCCAATTCCAAAACAGGGCCAGCGCCAAGCAAGCGACTAGCGGCAGCAGGCCGGCGAAAAAGATGCCGTCCGCGTACGAATGGGTCTTTTCGATTCGTTCGCCAACGAACCGCTGCATCAGCGCCGTGCAGACCCACGTCGTGCATCCCAGCGCCCCCGTCACCTTGCCTTGATGACGGGTCGACAGTTCCTGCGTGAGCGAGTAGTAGCTGGGAAAGAGCCCGAGCGCACCGAAGCCGATCAGCAGCAGCAGGCCCAACAGCAACGGCCCGCGCGGCAAACCAGCGACCACAGTGCTCAGGGACGTCAGACACGCGCAGACGAAAAACGGCAACATCCGCGCCCGGTGCAAGGGCCACCCGCAAGACACCAACCGCTTGGAGACAAAACCGGCGCTCAGGCAGCCAATATCGGCTGCGGCGAAGTAGAACGACGTGAACAGATTCACGTCGTCGCGATCATAGTCGTGGGCTTCGCGCAGAAAGTCGGGGAGCCAGGCCCGAAAGACGTGGAAACAGAGATTGATCATGATGACCGTCAATATCAGCAGCGCGAAGCGACGCCGAAGCCCGCGGCCAATGGTCTCGTTTTCCGAAGGCGCTTGCTCGTCGGAGTCGGGCGGTTTGCGCAGGTCGCGCTGGCGCACCAGCCAGAGCCAGGGAACGATCCATAGCAGGCCGATCGCTCCGATGACTTGAAACGGTCTTTGCCAACTTCCCGGAGCTGAGCTGGTAAGCGACCGCACGACCAGTGGCGTCAGGATCGCGCCCAGGGCCGCGCCGCTTTGCAGCAGGCTGTTCCCCAAAGGCCGTTGTTGGGCCGTCAGTAACCGTTGCGAAGTGACGAGCGCACAGGGCCACTGGCCGGCTTCGAAGAACCCGAGGACCGTCCGGCAAAAGAGCAGCCCCCAGTAACACGCGGGCACGTCATCAGAACAACCGAGCGACACCAACGCGGTACCGATCGGCACGGCGTGCGCCGTGGCGAGGCCGGCCAGCGACCAGCCGGTCAGAACGAGCGGATACAACAACCGCACACTCATGCGGTCGGCCAGGAAGCCCGCGACGAGACCACCGCATGCGAACGCCAGGCCGAAGCCCATCTCCAGTTCGCCGTACTGTTGCTTGGTCAGTCCCTGCTCATGCCGAATGTCGGTGATCGTCATGGCCAGCGTCTGCCGGTCCATGTAGTTGAGCATGGTGGCCAGCAAGAGGATGCCGCACACGCACCATTTCCACGAGGGCGCGCGGAGGTCGGCGTCGCCTAGCCGTTCCATGAGCTGCCGTCCCAGGCCAGCACACGGTGCAAGAGCTTGGCCACATCTTCGGCGAAGACGCGGAACAGCGTCTCGCCCTTCTCGGCGCTGGCGAACCGCGGGTCGCCGATGTGGCCGGGCGCGCTGCGGTCCTTGGTCACCCAGCCGCGCGTAGCCGGCTCGAACCCTATGCCGAAATCGACCGCTTCGACCTTCGAGAGGTCGCCCACCAGATGCGGCGCGATCCGCAGCATCATCGAGGTCTCCCACTCACAGGCGTGCCCCATGCGCTGCTGCGTGAGCGACGTATCGACCAGGTGCGGCTGCCCGCCCAACGTCCAGTAGGTCGAGAACAGCAACAGCAGATCCTTCCGCTGACGGTGCCGTTGTCGCACCTCGAACACGGCCTGCTGGCCCGGCACGATGTTGCCGCCGTGTCCGTTGACGAACACGATCCGCTTGAAGCCGTGGAACAGAAAGTTCTCCATCAGGTCGACGAGCACGTCGAGATAGGTGCGCGGGGCGGCGGATAGCGTGCCCGTGAAATCGAGATGGTGGTCGGAATTACCCAGCCACAGCAGCGGAGCGAACAACACGCGATCGCCCACGCGCTCCTCGGCGCGGCGCATCACTTCGCCTAACAGCATGCTGTCGGTGAAGACCGGCATGTGCCGGCCGTGCTGCTCCAATGCTGCGACAGGGAAAACGATGGGGGTGTCTTTAGGCAGGTCGGCGACCTGCGGCCATTTGAGATCGGTGAGCTGCATGGCAAAATGTCGGCGGCGGGTCGGAGGGTGGTATGGGAGCGTGCGTGAGGGACGCGCACGGAGCGTGCGGAGGCGTGCGAGTGCGTAGAGTATCGTCGGGATTTTCTCGCGCTGCAAGTCGCGGGTGACAGTAGAGGCATGAACGTTCTGTATTACATCAGCGGACACGGCTACGGCCATGCGACGCGGAGTTCGGAGATCCTGCGGGCGCTGGTGGCGGCCCAGCCCGATTGGGCTGTGCACGTCCGCAGTAACGTGCCGCCACACCTCCTGGCCGGCATCGACCGCGTCGAGTACCACCTATGCCCCGAGTCGCTCGACCCGGGCGTCGTCGAGGAGGCCGACTCGTTGGGCGTCGACGTGCCGGCCACGCTGGAGACGATCGAGCGTTACTATCGCCGGCGCGACGACATAGTGGCCGCCGAGGTCAAATGGATCTCGCAGCAGAACCGGGCGGCAGGCTCAAAGATCTCGTTGGTGGTCGCCGACTTCCCCCCCATGGCCGGAGCTGTAGCGGCCGCGTGCAACCTGCCTTGCATCGGCGTGGGCAATTTCACCTGGGATTGGATCTACGAGCCGCTGGTCGATGCGCCGCGTCGCGGACTGCTCGATTGGCTGCGGGCCGACTATGCGCGGATGGACTGCTGGCTGCGGCTCCCCTTCAGCCATGCCGAGAACGAGCATCTCTTTCGCCGCGTCGTCGACGCCCCACTCGTCGCCCGCCGTCCTCGCCGCCCACCGGCCGACGTGCTAAGGAAGCTGGGCATTGCCGCGAGCGATGTCCGGCCGCGGATCGTATTGGGGATGCGAGGCCGCATCGCTCCCGAGGCACGCGCCGCGGCGGCCGAAGCCAATCCCGATTGGCTCTTCTTACACTTCGAAGGGGCGAACGCCAGCTCGCGCCGCAACGAACTGCCTGTGACCTTGTCAGCCGACCTGTTGTTCACCGACGTTCTCAACGTCTGCGACGTGGTCGTATCGAAATTCGGGTACGGCATGCTCTCGGAGTGCATCGCCACGCGGAAACGATTGCTCTGCCCGCCGCGGCGACAGTTCCGCGAAGACGAGATCTTCGACCGCGAGGTCGGGCGCCACTTGCGGGTGGCGCCCATCTCGCATGTCGATTTTTCCGCCGGCCGCTGGTCGGAAGGGATCGGCTGGCTCCTGCAACGTCCGCCCCTCGATCCAGACCTCGCCACCGACGGCGCCGAGGTCTGCGCTCGCGAGATTGCGCGGGCCGTGTGAAGCCCCCCGCAATCGGCGCGACTACAGGTTCCCGCCGGGACCGTCGTCCACGTTGCCCACCATGTGGAAGTGGTTGTGGTCGATATAGATCACCTCTTGGGCGTCTTCGTCGACCGTCGTGTAAGGAATGGGCCAGCCGACGCGCGTCACTTCGGTGTAATAGATGATGCACTTGTAGTGGGCGTGGTGCAATTGTGCCGGTCCGATCAACGGATAGACGCGCGGCGGGTCGACGTAATCGGCGATCGGCTCGATGACCATGCGCACGTTGTTGCGCTGAATCTCGTGCAACAGGGGCACACCACCTTCGACATTGCGCGCCCGTTCCAAGGCCCGCATCACTTCGTCGGGTGACGGAGGATCGAGCGCGACGGGATTTCCGCCCGACGTAACCGGTCCCAGGATAGGCACCCGCTGGTAGCGTTCCCGCATCCAGAACTTATTCTCCTGCTCCTTCTGGAAGTAGGGGCTCAGGGGTACCGGAACCGGCAAGTGAACAAAAGGATGTGCGTACTCGGTGTTCAGCGGCCAGGCGCAGCCCGTGAAGGCCAGTGCGGGTAGGGCCAGTGTGACAAGGAGTGGAAGTTTAGCCATCCGACATGACATGGGTTGATCCCTCGCGTGATCGACCGTTGGCCGCGACTCGTCATCGTGCTCGGCATTCGCGCCTTCTGGCGCGGAGTTGCCACGCTTGGCGAGTAGTCCGCCAAACTAGCCGTAGTTATCGTGATAAACGGCGGTGGACTTGCGGGTTTTTCGGATTTTTCGGCCACCCCGTCTTATCGTCGCAACAGAGCGGGCAAGGAGCGGAAGTTGGGGCGAAGGGGGCGGCTTCCATGGGGATTTGCCAAGAAACCGTTGGGGTTCTCGCGCTTCTCGAATTACTACGGCGTCCCTTTATCAGCCCCATATAATAAAAAGCCAACCGCCCTCGCTGGGAGGGAAAACCAGCGAGGGCGGCGTTTGTGGCACGACTCGGGACCGGTTCGTTGCCGGACCGCTTAGTTGGCGTACGACCGGTTGCAGTCGTCGAAGTCGAGGAACCACCAACCGTCGTCCCATTCGAGCGTTACCTTACGCCAGCCGAGCGGTACTTGCGGGTAAGGATAGAACGGGCCGATATAGGGCCAGGCGGTCGGCGAATACTGCCGGGGATAGGTAAGCCCGGCGTAGTTCGGATGAGCCGCATAGCTCGGCCATGCGTAGTTCGGCATGTGGGGCTGATCATAGTAGGCCGGTGCTACGCCGACCGCGGTGCCCGGCACATACGAGGGCAACGGGCCGCCGTTGGCCGGACCGACCGGTACGGGACCGGCAGGGGCGGCGTCCATCGGTCCGTCGATCAGTTCCTGCTTGCGGGCGACGGACTGCTGTGAACGGCGGTTGGCGACCACTCGCCGGCTGGCGGTGGACATCTTGGAAGCCGGTGTCGGCTGGCTGGCGGCGGACGCACCCTTGGCCTGCTCCACGGGCACCAGGCTGCCATCGGCTAACTCGATCATGGGCACCATCCGCACGCGGCCGACCTGGCTCGGCTGAGCCTGGGGGGCGTTCGTGGCGCGGGTGGCCGAGCTACGACGTTTGGTATTCGATACTTGCGCCACATGGGGTGTGGTGCTCGAGCGGACCACCTTACCCTTGCAAGCCTCGCAGGGGCAGTTGGCGGTCTGGGCGATGGGGCGAGGCGCCGGCTTCTGGGTGACCGCGACCGGGGCTTGCTGCTCCGGCTGGCCGTTACGACGGAAGATTTGACGCAGGTTGGCGGCCTGTCGCACCAGCGCGTTTTCCGAATCGGCCGGCTTCGCTTCTTCGAGCGATTCCGGATATACGGTTTCGCGGCTGTTTACGTCGACTTCGTCCGCGGCCAGTTCTTGCGGCTGGGCCTGCGGACGCGGCGCCTTGGCCACGCGCACCGCCGGACCTTGCAACCAGTTGCTCAGCGTCGACCTCTTGCTGCTGGTCGTCACTTCCTGTTCGGCCGGCTCGCTGTCGTCAGCAACCGGCTTGCTGAACGGCTTCGACAACATACGGACGACAGGATTGTCGGCCTTTTTGGCCGGTTCGACGCGCAGGCGGTCGAGGACTTCATTGATTTCCGGAACCTCGCCGGCCAGTCTGAGAGCAAGTGCTTTTTGCTCGTCGCTGCCGACGCGCCCTTCCAAACAGGCCGTGCCATCCTGGCACTTAATCACAAAGCTCGAACCGGACATCCGTCCGCTGGCTTTGAGCCGATCGTGGATTTTGTGGGCAACCTGGTCGTTATCCTGAACTTCGGCCGACACGCAGATCGGCCACAGCACGGCGATAGCGGTGATCGCCCATGCCCTGATGAAGCAGCGCATGCTTCCCCTCCCTCCTATGGATTCAGGCCACTAAGCCTCGTAATCGCGAAACAACGTCGGCGCGCGGATCTCGGGCGGCGGGACTGTTGGGGAGGGAAAGGTGGCCGCAAGTCTGGTCTTTACGGCCTACCGCAGGTGCGATCGGTTCCCCCCGCGCAACCCTGGTGCCCGATTCCTCGTGCCTGACTATAGGTTTCGGTTGCCGAACGTTCCGAGGGGAGGCTTTTTTTCGATTTTAGGAATCCTGGCAAAGCTCGGTGATGTTGCGACAATCCGCAACTATCCACCTGTTCGCAATTTGCGCACGTCAAGCAATGCGCGGAGAATCCGTTACAGCACGGTTGCGCCGAGATCCCAGGTTGCCGTTAGAACCGTTACTGCCAGTACTACCCCGCTGAACGCGCAGGTCGTGGGTCCCACGATCAGCGAAGCCATGGTCGCCAGGCCGGCTAAAGCTAGACAGCCCAAGCACAACCGTTGATACCTGGTCTCGCGCAGCGACCCTTCCATCAACCGGGCCAAACAGGCACTAGCCAGGGCCGTGAGTTGAACACCGACGAAACAGCACAACAGAAATACCGGGTCGAGGGCGGGCATGCGGCTGTTCCTAAGAGTCCATTCTTGGCGGGTTACGAGAGGCGTATTCGATGCCAGCCTCCTGCTGGCGGCGTCAACATAACCCATTCGCGACTCTCGTGCCAAGATCCGATTTCGATACAGTTTGCCCGATATGCCGTCTTTTTCAGGGTCGGCCGCCTCGCTGGCTTGGCTCGACGTTGTAATTCTTGCAATCCCGCACCAAGGCCGGGTGCTCGCGACAATCTCGAAATGCCGCATTGTTTTATTGCGGCCTCTGAAAACGAAAAAAGCCCGGAAAGAAGCTCTCGCTTCTTGCCGGGCCGCGTCCTATGCCTCCCCAGTTATCGCGTCTGGCCGGCTTGCGTCATTTACTACGCGTGTCGGCCGTTTGCTCGATGAGCGACTTCACTTCGCGGTCGATTTCAGCGGCCGTGATCGCCCGATTGACGACCTTGCCATCCGGATCGACGAGCAGCATTGTGGGAAGCGTCTGCACGCCCAACTCGTTGGCCAGTCTGCTATCGAGGCCGCCCGGCTCGAAAATGTGCGACCACGGCAACGAATGGCTCTTCAGATACGACGTGACGTCTTCCTTCTTGCTGTCGAGGCTGATGCTGATGACCGTGAAGCCTTCCTTGCCGTACTTGGCCACCGCGTCCTTGATCTCTTGCATGTCGGCCTTGCACGGTTCGCACCAGGTGGCCCAATACTGGATGAGCACTGTCTTCTTGCGAAATTGAGCCAGGTCGATCGGCTTGCCCCCCACACCCATTCCCTTTAGCGTCAGCTTCTTACCGACGCAATCAAGGCGAACCACGGCGCCCGCCGCCTTGGCGGCCGGCCCCGATTTGGGGAAGTTCTCTACGATCTGGCCGTACCATTTCTTGGCTTCCTCTTCCTCGCCGGCGAATTCCTCGGCGGTGGCGAGTTGCAGCATGGCCTCGGCCGCGTCGCTGCTACGCGGATAGGCAGCCACGTAATCCTTCAGGCTGTGCAGCCATTTTTTCTGAACCTTCGTCCAGTCGGCGCCTTCGGCTTGTGAATCTCGGTAATAGACGGCGGTCAGGTAGCGGAACTGGACGTAGGCGGCCAGATCTTCGCTTCCCTGCTCCTGCGAGAGCTTCGTATGCAAGGCCTTGAGCCGATCGATTCCGTCGGGCATGGCCTTGGTCTGCACGGCAGCACTGATCGTCTCGGCCAGGCTCCGCAGCCATTGGGCGCGGTCCTCGGGCGTGGTCGCGCTGTCCGCGATCTTCTCGATCACATCGCACCGCTCGGCTGCGTTCGCGGCCTGCGCTTCTGCCGAGTTCTCTCGCGCCGCCTGTTCGTCGAGACGCTCGAGCTTTTGCAGCAGTTCCGTCATGCGTTCATCCATGCCATCGCCGCCCCCGCCTACGCGCGCACGCTCAGCAGGCTGGAAGAAGGGAGAACCGGCGGCGATTTCGCTCTTGCTGTCCAACAGCGACGGACTGTCGATCAACCGCCAAGCATCACCCACTTGCACGAGCGTGCCCACCAACACCTGGCTCGGTTTGCCGTCGGTCTCGACCATCGAGATCACATTCTCGTACACGATCAGGTCTTGCGTCGATTCATCGGCACCCGCGGGCACAAGTGCGGGCCGCGTGCCACCGAATTGAATCCAAGCCGATTTGGCGGAAAGACCTTTCTGTTTTCGCGTGCTCGCCTTGAATGCCGCGACGGCGTGCTCTAGCTTCTCGGCCAGCGCCTTCTCGCGCTTCGGACCGAGCCCCAACCGCTTGAGCTCTTCGCCGGAAAGGAGCAAGCACTGGAATCGGCCGGCGTCGTGGTTTGCCAGGGCTGCCACGGCTTCGGCGCTTGCCTCCTCGGCCGAGATCCGCCGCCACCGGTCGATCTTGCCGTCCTCGTCTTGATCGAGGGCAATGCGGGTACCGGCGGTATTCAACCAGCGATATTCGTCGGCCTTGCCGTTGAAGTTGCCATCAATATCGCGGTAGACCTCGATGCCGTCGTTGTAGTAGCACCACAGGTCGACCACGTTGTCGTTGTTCGAATCGATGAACTGCCGGAGCACCTGGCCGGCCGGTCCGCGCACGACCCAACCCGTTTTACCGTCGACGGATTCGGCCTTGATGGTGCATTTTGAGACTTCCGATTCCTTGGGCCGCTCGAGATCGACGTCGGCCTGCACGGGAGTCAGCTTCAGCGCCTGTTCCGCGGTGGGCGTGCCGGCCGCCAGTGACGGCCCGGTCAACGAAGCGAGTAATAGGGCAAAACTGCCGCCGTATTTGACGCCTTGATCGGTGAACTTCATGAAGGCTTTTCCTTTCCTTTCGTTGGGGGTCATACGGCCGCCCGTCGAGCTTTGCCACGCGGCACGAGTAACATCGGATTTTTTCGGTCAGGCGAGCGGGGTAACATGAATCGAGAGCTCCGAATTTCCGGCCTGGTCGGGCTGACCCGGCGATTCGGGAAAACCGTGACCGTCGATCGGTTTTTCGGCAAGAGCTTTGGGAGCTTACCCCCTTTGACACGGGCGGTCGCATTCCTAGAATGCGTTGTTTACGCATTCCGTGCTACATTGGTTTTTGCGGGCGCATAGCTCAGTTGGTTAGAGCGCAGCCCTGATAAGGCTGAGGTCCCAAGTTCGAATCTTGGTGCGCCCATTCAACTCTGGGGACGTAGCTCAATTGGGAGAGCACCGGCTTTGCAAGCCGGGGGTTGAGGGTTCGATCCCCTTCGTCTCCACTTGCTGCAAGCACATGGTGTGCAAGCACGTGGGAACACCGATCTACGCGAAGACGCGGGGACGTTTCGGGCACGGCCCCGAGACGCTAGTGCTGGAACAGATCCTCGACGAATCGCTGGCCGTTCGCTGCGTATTGTTCGCGTGCGCCGGCTGTCAAGCGCAAGTGATAGACCGACGCGTCGGTCTTCCAGGTGCTGGGGTCGTTGAGCACGAAGCGCAAACGCCAGGGTTGCACCGCGGTTTCCGCGCCACCCTTTTTGCAGACCACGTCGACCGCATCGGAGCGGACGCAGGCCTCGACGGCCCGCTTCGCACGGTCGAGACGTGGAAAGAGCGCGATGGCGGTGTTCAAGGAAATCTCGCCGGTCGCTAGACCTGCCATCAGGCGCGCTTCGGGCGCGCCCGTAGCGGGTACTACGCCCGCGGAAGCCTTGGTCGACGCCGCAACGCCCGACTTTGCGACACTCGAAGCGCTGCCTGCTGTTTTCGGAGCACTCGTCCTCGCGCTTGCGGTGCCCGACGCTGTTGCACCCGACGCTACCGCGGCGGGCGACGAGTTCTCGCTAGCGGCATCCGGCGCTGGCGGGGCCTGATCGTTCGCTGGCACGCTGGCTGCCGCCGTGCGCTTACGAAATAACGACCTCTTGGTACCTTCTGATTTCGAAGCACTCGCGCCCGCGCTTGCAGTGCCCGACGCTGCTGCGCCCGTAGCGGGCGGCGAGGTCTGGCCAGTGGCATCCGGCGCTGACGGGGCCTGATCGTTCGCTGGCGCACTGGTTGCCGCCGTGCGCCTGCGAAATAACGATTTTTTGGCGCCTCCCGATTTCGAAGCACTCGCGCTCACGGTATCCGATGCTGCTCCTCCCGATCCTACTGCGGCGGTCGGGGAAGTCTGGCTAGCGGCATCCGGCGCTGGCGAGGCCTGATCGTTCGCTGGCACGCTAGCTGCCTCCGTGCGCTTGCGAAATAACGATTTTTTAATGCCGCTGAGTACCATTTTGACGTCGGGTGAGCGAGATGAAGCCCCAAACAATGCGGCGGGACAACGGTCGGCGCGCCGCTATCCAATAGCTATCTATTCCGATAGTCTGATTCAGTTTACGGCATGGAAATGCCGGCGAAAAGGGTTTGGGCTGGCTCGAGCGGTTGGCTGGCTGGCAGTCACCGGCCGGTCGTCGATCCGCCCGAACGAGATTCGTGGCTATGGTTCGCTGCGTCTACCACGCGGGACGGGCCTAATGCGGTAGCGCGGTTCGCCTTTGGAGCAAACGGTTTATGACATTTCTCTTGCCAGGCAGCCCGACCCACCGGGGTCTCGACCAGATACTCATTTTCGTTCGCTGCACCACCTTTCTGATGGTTGCTGGCGTAATCCTACCGAGTTGGTCGAAATCATCCGGCGCGGTCGAAGAATGGCCGCAATTTCGGGGCATTGACGGCCAAGGAAACACATCTGCGACGGGGCTTCCGCTTACCTGGAGTGAAGAAGAACACGTCGTCTGGAAGACCGCGATCGCCGGACGTGGCTGGTCATCGCCCGTCGTTTCGGACAACACGATCTGGCTCACGACGGCCCTCGACGACGAGCGGTCGCTGCGCGCCGTGGCGGTCGATCTGGAATCGGGCCGTGTGCTGCGCGACATCGAAGTGTTCCGCTGCGACAGCTTTCCGCCGATCAACGGCAAGAACTCGTATGCTTCGCCCACCCCGGTCATCGAATCGGAGCGTCTCTACGTCCACTTCGGCACGCTCGGCACTGCTTGCCTCGATACGTCGACCGGCGAGGTGTTGTGGACGAACCGCGAACTGACCGTCGATCACAAGGAGGGGCCGGGGAGTTCGCCCGTCCTGTTCGGCGATCTGTTGATCCTGAATTGTGACGGAATCGACGTGCAGTATGTCGTCGCGTTGGATAAGCATAGTGGCAAGATCGCCTGGCGACGCGATCGCCCCGGCCCGCACAATCCGGTGGCCGATTTCCGTAAAGCGTATTGCACTCCGCTTGTAATCGAAACCGACGGGCACCAAGAACTCATCAGCCCGACTGCGAATCGCGTGGTGGCCTACGATCCGCTCACGGGGGACGAGCGGTGGATCGTGCGATACGCGGGTTTCTCGAACGTGCCTCGCCCGATCGTCGCCGGCGGTCTTGTGCTGGTCGATACGGGCTACATGAAGCCGCAGTTGTGGGCCATCCGCCCCGGCGGCAGCGGCGACGTGACCGACACTCACGTGGTGTGGCGCTGCGCGCGGCATGCGCCGGCCAATCCATCACCGGTCGCGGTCGGGCAGGAGGTGTTCATGGTCAGCGACGCCGGCATCGCCTCCTGCCTCGACGCCGCCACGGGCAAGACCCTCTGGCAAGAACGGCTGGGCGGCAATTTTTCTGCCTCGCTGCTGGCGGGCGACGGCCGCGTTTACTTCGCCAACGAAGAAGGCGTCGTCACGGTGATCGAGGCGAGCCGCAGGTTTCAGCGCCTGGCCGAGAACCGGTTGGCCGGCCGCATCTTTGCTTCACCTGCCGTCGTCGGCAAGAACCTCATCTGGCGTACCGATGGGCATCTCTACCGCATGGCCGATTGAGCGGGTCGTACCGCTTTAGACTACGACGACTCTGCCTTTCCACGAGCCGGCCAATTTCCGATTTGTTGTCGAAAGTCATCACCAGCCCGCCACGCCCGAGGGTTGCCGCTCGCGCGCCCGGCGTAGTACGATAACCGCCGAGAAAAATCAACGCGGCCAAACTCCTGCCATGAAGCTGCTCACCTGCCCCGTCAACGGTCCGCGCCCCCTTTCCGAATTCGCTTTCGGTGGCGAAGTGCGCATGCAGCCCGACCCCGAGTCTTGCAGCGATGAAGCGTGGGCCGACTATGTATTCAACCGCGCGGGCGAGCCGGGGGTGCGGCGCGAATGGTGGTACCATCTCGCCAGCGGAACGTGGTTCATCGCAGAACGCGATAACCTCTCCGATATCGTGGTGCGAACCTACCTGTATTCCGGCGAGGGGGTCGCATCGTGACCGTCGAGCACGAAACGCCGCACTCGTCGGGCGGAGGTACCGCGGGCTCGACCCGCCGTCGCTTGCCGCCGCATCCGGGCGAGTGGATCGACCGTGAGCGGCCGATCCGTTTTCGTTTCGAAGGTTGCACGTACTACGGTCTCGCGGGAGACACGATTTCCAGCGCCTTGGCGGCCAACGGCGTGCGGATGCTGGGACGGAGTTTCAAGTACCACCGGCCGCGCGGCATCTACAGCCTCGCCAATCACGACGTCAACGTGTTGGTGACCGACGGCACGCGCACCAATCTTCGCGCCGACGTGACCCCTGTTTGGGAAGGTGCCGAGCTGACGGCTGTCAACACGTTCGGCGGATTGCAAAACGATCTGGCCCGCCACACCGATAAGGCGGGCCGCTTTCTGCCCGTCGGCTTTTATTACAAGACGTTCCACAAGCCACGCAAAATGTTTCCGTTTTGGGAGCGGCAGATGCGGGCCATGGCCGGTCTCGGCGCCGTCGATCCCGCCGCGCCTCGGCTGCGCACGCCGAAACAATACGCGACGTGCGACGTGCTGGTGGTCGGTGCCGGTGCCAGTGGCCTCTCCGCCGCGATCGCCGCGGCCGAACGAGGGCTGCGCGTGCTACTCGTCGACGAACAGTCACGGGCCGGCGGCAGTCTGGTCTATCAAGGGGCCGGGCACCCGCGTGCCGCCGATACTTTGCAGGCTCTCCTCGACCGCGCCGGCAGCTTGCCGAATCTCGAGATTCGTGGCGGGACGGTCGCCGCCGGGTATTATGCCGACCATTGGGTAGCGCTCGTCGACGAGCACCGCCTCGTCAAGCTGCGAGCGCGGGCGGTGGTCTTCGCGACGGGCGTCTACGAACAGCCGGCCCTGTTCCGCAACAACGATCTGCCGGGCGTGATGCTCGCGTCGGCCGCGCAACGTCTGATGCACCTCTACGCGGTCAAACCGTTCGATCGCCCGATCGTGCTCGCCGCCAATACCGAGGGTTACCGCGCGGCGCTCGACATGCGGCAACATGGTATCGCTGTCCGCATGCTCGTCGACCTGCGGCCCACAGGCGAACCGACCGGCCTCGGCCGGCGAGTGGCCGAGGCCGGCATTCCCATCAGCAGCGGACATGCCGTCTATGAAGCGAACCAGGGTGGTGAGGCGACGGGTATCGACGGCGTGACCGTCTGCCCGCTCGGTGCCGACGGGCAGCCGATCGTGCGAGGAGGTGAGCGGATCGCTTGCGACGGCCTGGTGATGAGCGTGGGCTGGGCGCCGGCCGATTCGCTCTTCTGCCAGGCGCGCGGCAAGATGAAATATGCCCGAGCGCTCGAGCAATTCGTGCCGGGTGCCGTGACGCCCGGTATTTTCGTCTGCGGTCGGTTGAACGGTCTGTTCGATGTCGACCGCCGCCAATCCGACGGCCGTCGCGCCGGCTCGGCCGCCGCTGATTGGTGCGAGAACCCCAGCGGCTTCGGCGCGACAGCACCCGTAGCGGCCGGCTCGCCGGTCGAAGAGGTGCCCGCCCCGCCCTCGCACGCCTATCCCGTAATCGAGCACCCGTCGGGCAAGATCTTTGTCGATCTCGATGAGGACGTGCAGCTCAAGGATATCGAGCACGCGGTGCAAGAGGGTTTCGATGGCGTCGAATTGCTAAAGCGCTACTCGACCTTCGGCATGGGACCGAGCCAGGGAAAGATCGCCAACACGAACACGATCCGCGTGTTGGCCCGTCTGCGTGGTCAGAGTATGGAGGAAACGGGTGCGCCGACCGCCCGTCCGTTCGTCCACCCGGTGCCCCTCAGCCATCTGGCCGGCCGCGGTTTCCATGTGCGTCGCGAGACGGCCTTGCACGCGCGGCATCGGGCGGCGGGGGCCCAATTCATGCCGGCCGGCGACTGGCTGCGGCCTGCTTATTACGCGACGAACGGCCTCGCCCGCGAACGGGCCATCGTCGGCGAAGTCGAAGCCGTCCGCCAGCGGGCCGGGCTGATCGATGTCGGCACGCTCGGCAAGCTGGAGATCGCCGGCCCCGATGCCGCCGAGTTCTTGGAACGCATCTATACCGGTCGTTTTGCCCGCATGAAGACGGGCACCACGCGATATGGTCTGATGTGCGACGAGAGCGGAGTCGTGATCGACGACGGCGTGATCGGACGGCTGGCCGAAGATCGGTTCTATGTGACGACGACCACCACGGCGTCGGGCAGTGTCTATCGCGAGATGCAACGTTGGGCTCTCATCTGGCGGCTGAACGTCGTGCTGGCTAATGTCACAGGGGCCTTCGCCGCCATGAATCTGGCCGGACCGCAGGCGCGCACCATTCTTTCTGCCCTCGGCGACATTGATACGAGTGAGCGTGCTTTCCCCTACTTAGGCCTGCGCGAAACCGACATCCTCGGTGTGCCCTGCCGGATCCTGCGGACGGGGTTTGTTGGCGAGGTGGGTTACGAGATTCATGCTCCGGCTCAGTGGGCTATCCGGCTGTGGGACGGCATGCTGCAAGCCGGTTCGCAGAGCGGGATCCGCCCGTTCGGGGTCGAGGCACAGCGCGTGCTGCGGTTGGAGAAGGGACACGTCATCGTTGGCCAAGATACCGACGGGCTCACAACACCGTACGAAGCCGGCATGGCATGGGCCGTCAAAGACGATAAGCCGTTCTTCATCGGCGGACGCAGCTTGCGGATCATCGCCGAGAAGAAACCCCTCAAGCGTCAGCTCGTCGGCTTTACATTACCTCCGCAGCACACCGGTCCGTTGCCCAGCGAATGCCACCTGGTGATCGACCGAGGTGAGATCGCCGGGCGCGTGACGAGCATCGTGCATAGCCCGACGCTGCGGCAGGCGATTGGCCTGGCTTACGTGCGTCCCGCCCAAGCGCAGCCCGGCACGCGATTTCAGATCCGCGGCGAAGGGGGCCGAATGATCGAGGCCACCGTGGTCGAATTGCCGTTCTACGATCGCTCGAATGCCAGGCAGACAGTGTTCGGCGCCATAGCGCGTCGCGATATCGAAGGACAGTCCACGCGATCGCAAACTCGGGCTCTGGCCGGTTTGCCGTCGCGTGCCAGTCCGGTCCACGTCGAGTTGCAAAAACTGCGACCTACCTGGTCGAGCACCGGCGACATGCCCATCGCCACCGCGATCGGCGATGCGGCAGCAGAGCGCTCAGCCGCTGCGACGCTCGGCCTGTGCGACGTGAGCGCGCTGGCGCGAGTGACAGTGAAGGGCCCGGGTGCGGCCGAATTCTTGACGCGGCAGAATATCGGGCTGCCCGAGTCCGTCAACGAATGCCAAAAACTCGCCACTGGTGGTTTCGTGGCCCGCACGGGCCGTACGGAGTTTTTCATCGAGGATGGATGGCACGGAGACACGGTTGACCGCCTGCGTGCCGCCCTCGCTGCCTCGGCGCCCGGCGTCTTGGCGGTTTGGCGGCAAGATGCTTCCTTCCTGTTGACCGGCAGCCGGCAGTCGGCGCTGTTCGCGCAGGTTTGCAGCTTCGATTTTCGCAGCACCGGCGACGCGCTCATCATGACGCAGGTCGCCGGCATCTCTTGCGCGGTGCTCCCGGCGCGCGGACACGAGCGGCCCGCCTTTCAGATCTGGGCCGACGGCACTTATGGTCCGTACCTGTGGACGACGTTGCTGGGCATCGCGCGCGAACTGGGCGGCGATGCCGTCGGCACCCTTTGCGTCGGTGCGTCGCCCTAGGGCCGATGGCGCCATGGCGCGCTTTGTAACAACTCCCTGCGCTCCTCGATCGGTCTGATGGACACACGGCGAGGGGCCGACTATTTTGCAAGAGAGACCATGAGCCGTTCGCATTCGACCACCGCGAAGTCCGTAGCGACGCCATCGCAGATCCGCGCCTCTCGGATGATTGTCGCCGCCGCCGTATTGGTGGCCGTGATCGGCATCGTTTGTACTGCGTGGATGGCAACTCATCCGGTCAGTATTGTGCTGGCGGACCATGCGATCCCCTCCTCGGAACCGTTTATCAATAACGCTGAGAAAAACCGGCCGCGGGGCGAGCCCGAGGGCATGATATGGATTCCCGGCGGTCAGTTCTGGATGGGGGCTTACGAGAAGGACAAGGATCGGTTCCGCGATGCACTGCCGCAACATATCGTCTATGTCGACGGTTTTTGGATGGACCGAACCGAGGTGACGAACGCACAGTTCGAAGTCTTTGTGCGCGAGACCGGCTATCGGACGGTCGCGGAACGCGAAATCGACCCGCGATCGCTGCCCGAGGTCGACTCCGAGAAGCTCTTGCCGGGGTCGGCGGTTTTCACGCCGCCCGGCGGCCCGGTGCCGCTCGACAACTTTTTGAATTGGTGGGCCTACGTGCCCGGCGCGGACTGGCGGCATCCCGAAGGCCCCGACAGCGACATCGCCGAACGCATGGACCACCCCGTCGTCCAAGTCTGTTGGGAAGACGCCGCCGCTTACGCCAGGTGGGCGGGCAAACGCCTGCCGACGGAGGCCGAATGGGAATTCGCCGCCCGCGGCGGCCTCGACCGCCAGCGCTACGTGTGGGGCGCCGAAGAATCGCCGGGCGACCGCGCGCCGGCGAACATCTGGCAAGGACATTTCCCCGATACCAACACGGCCGAAGACGGTTTTTCGAGCACCGCGCCCGTCGGCTCCTTCGCCCCCAACGGGTTCGGCCTGTACGACATGTCGGGCAATGTGTGGGAATGGTGCGCCGACTGGTACCAGCCCGACTATTATTCGGTCAGTCCCCGACGGAATCCGCAGGGGCCTGACGACAGTTTCGATCCCGGCGAGCCCGGCACGCCCAAGCGTGTGCAACGGGGCGGCTCGTTTCTGTGCTGCGATGAGTATTGCGTCAACTACCGGCCAGGCGCGCGGCATAAAGGGGGCGTCGATAGCGGCGCCTCGAACACCGGCTTTCGTTGTGTCAGGGATGCCGATCATGAATGACCTCCGCGCTTGCTCTCGCCGCAGCTTTCTGGCCGCCGTCGGCGTGGCCGGAGGACTGTCGGTCGGGGGCCCGGGCATTGCCGCCGCAAAGGAAGACAGGCGGCTGCCGCGCGTCGCCGCTATCAATTCGATCTACCGGTACAAATCGCACGCGTACCACATCGCCGGGCGGTTCGTCCACGGCTACACGCGAGAGGGGGTCCATCATCAGCCGCCCTTCCAACTCGTGCGGATGTACAACGACCAATACCCGGCCGACGACCTGGGCCGCGAGATCTGCCGCCGCCATCAGGTCGAATTGACGAAGACCGTGGCCGAGGCGCTTGGCGGCGAAGAGCTCGATGTCGATGCCGTGCTGCTGATCTGTGAGCACGGCGACTATCCGGTCAACGAGTTCGGGCAGATTCTGTATCCGCGTTACGAGCTGTTTCAGCAGATCGTCGAAGTCTTTCGCCGTAGCGGGCGGAGCGTGCCGGTGTTTGTCGACAAGCACCTGTCGTACGACCATCGCCGCGCGGCCGAGATGGTGGCCACTGCCCGCACCCTCGGCTTCGGTCTGATGGCCGGCTCGTCCCTGCCGGTCACCTGGCGTCGTCCCGAGATCGAACCGGCGCTGGAGACACCGTTCACCGAAGGCCTCTTGCTCTACGGTTACGACCGCAACATCGACGAGATCTACTGGTTTCATGCCTTGGAGTCGCTGCAATGCATGCTCGAACGGCGCACGGGCGGCGAGACGGGGGTGAAGACGGTCGAGTGCCTGGCGGGCGACGCCGTCTGGCGGGCGGGCGACGCGGGCCGGTGGTCGTGGAAATTGTTTCATGCGGCCGCAGGCCGTAGTCCGAGCTACAACATCGGCGACCCGCGTGAAAACGTGCCCAGCCCCAAGGCGATTCTCATTGAGTACCACGACGGCACGCGAGGCGCCGTATTGAACCTGCCCGAACAGCTCTCGGACATGAATTTCGCCGGCACGGTAAGCGGCCATGACGAGCCGGTCTCGACCGATTTTTATCTGCCCGCGCCTCCTGGCGCACGCTTCTTCGACCCACTCGTGGCGAACATCGAAAAGTTCTTCGCGTCGGGCAAATCGCCCTATCCCGTGGAGCGCACCCTCCTCACCAGCACGCTGCTCGACCTCGCCTTGCACTCGCTCGCCGACGGCAGCAAGCCGATCGCCAGCGACGCCCTAAACATCAGCTACCACGCCCCTGCCGACAGCGGCTTTTTTCGCGGCCGCTATACCGACGCCGGCTAGCCAATCCGGCGCGGGCGATCCCACTCGCGGGAGCTTCAGGATATGGAAACGCACCGATGGACCTCGGCGCGGACGATCAGCAGGCGTATCGGCTCATGCGTAAATGGCACGCCAACATCGGCGAGATCCTAGCCTTCATCGCCGACAGCCGAAGACTTCAGCGCCGTTTGCGGACTGCTGGATGCCAATACCGTCGAAAGACGGGCAGGCTACGATGCGCGAATGCGAACTCACGAGCGTAGCAGGTGATTGCGCACGAGCGCAGCGAAGCTTACGTGCGATCGAATCAGATCGCTGTGAAGCAGCGCGTAAACGGTCGGCTTGGTTACAAGGAAACCAGGTTGGTCGCAAAGCTCGCGCTGTTCGTCACCGGTTCTGCGGTTTCGAGCGAGGGTTGATGCCGGCTCGATATTTGCAAGCCGGGCGCGCGCTGAGTCGTGAGTCGACGACACGAGCGGCTGACAAAACCTGATCGCCGCGGGCAAAGAATCGGACGTGAAACGCTGATTCGGTGGAGCCTAAGAAGCGGTTCGAGTCGGAATCGCGGCACAGACAGCCGAGCGCCTGGCAACTCCCGGTCTGAACCACGGCTTCGAATGCGGGTGTTCGATGGAGCGTCGATCAATCACCGTGCGTGGTATCGTGCAGGGAGTCGGGTTCAGGCCCTTCGTGCATGGGTTGGCGCTGCGGCACAGGCTGGCCGGGTCGGTGTGCAATGTGGCCGGCGCGGTGTTGATCGATGCCGAAGGGGGAACCGCGACGCTCGATCAGTTCCTCGTCGAATTGCATGGCACCGCTCCGCCGCTGTCGCAGATCGAAAGCATCGAGTGGGATTCGCTCCCCGTCGCGCATCTGGCCGGATTCCGTATCGAAGAGAGTGTGGTCGATGCCACGGGAAGCAATCTGATCGCAGCCGATGTCGCGACGTGCCGTGAATGTCTCGCAGAATTGTTCGACCCCGGCGACCGTCGTTTCCGCTATCCGTTCCTCAATTGCACGAATTGTGGGCCGCATCTGACCATCATCCGCGGCGCACCGTACGACCGTTGCCGTACGACGATGTCCTCTTTCGCGATGTGCGACGACTGCCGGGCCGAATATGAAGACCCTTCCAACCGTCGATTCCACGCGCAGCCCACCGCGTGCCCGGCCTGTGGGCCGCGGTTAGAGCTGGTGACTTCGGACGGAAGAGAAGACGCGACGGCCGATCCGTTGATGCGGTTCGCGGAAGGGATTCTGCTTGGCCAGATCGGAGCACTCAAGGGATTGGGCGGATACCACCTGGTCTGCGACGCACGCAACGAGCAAACGGTGGCCGAACTGCGCAGACGTAAACGGCGCGAAGAGATGCCGCTGGCCCTGCTCGTGCGCGATGCCCATCACGCGCGGCGGATCTGCGAGGTATCGTCCGCCGAACAGGCCTTGTTGGAATCGCCGAAGCGGCCGATCGTGCTGCTGCGGCGGATACAAGGTTCTGCGGTCTGCGAATCGGTCGCGCCGGGTAATCCGTATCTGGGCGTGATGTTGCCTTACACACCCTTGCACCATCTACTGGCCGACTCCGTGGATGACATCCCCTTAGTGATGACCAGCGGCAATCGGACCCACGAGCCGATCGCCTATCGCGACGACGACGCATCCGAGCGGTTGCACGGCGTGGCCGACATGCTGCTGCGGCATGATCGGACCATTCACGTGCGGTGCGACGATTCGGTCACTCGTGTCGTCGCCGGCCAGGAACTGCCGGTCCGCCGGTCGCGCGGGTACGCGCCGTTGCCGATCAGGCTGCCTCACGAATGCCCGCGACCGATGCTGGCCGTGGGGGGACAGTTCAAGGTCGTGTTCGCTCTCGCGCAAGAGCGCCAGGCGGTTCTCAGTCATCACGTGGGCGATCTCGATCATTACGACGCCTACCGACAATTCGAGCACGACATTCGGTTGTTCGAGGATCTGTTCCACACGCCCGAATTGATCGTCCACGATTGGCACCCCGAGTACCTGTCGACGCATTATGCCGAGAACCGTGCCCGGCACGACCATCTGCCGTTGCTGGGCGTACAACATCACCACGCGCACATGGCCAGTTGTATGGCCGAAAACGGCCTCGATGGGCCGGTCATCGGTGTGACCTTCGACGGCACGGGATTCGGAATCGACGAGACGACCGGCACGCCCATGATCTGGGGAGGCGAGTTTCTGGTCGGCGACTACCGCGGCTTCCGGCGCGCCGCGCATCTGCGGGCCATGCCGCTGCCCGGCGGCGATCGAGCGGTGAACGAGCCCTGGCGGATGGCCGTGGCTGCTCTGCGCGAGGCCGATTGCGACACAGCGATCCTCGCGAGACGTCAAAGCGAGGCGACGATCCAGGCCGTCGAGACCTTGTTGCGCCGGGCCGGACAGATACGCATGACATCGAGCGCGGGACGCCTGTTCGATGCGGTGGCGGCGATCGCCGGCATCTGCGATCGAGTGAGTTACGAAGGGCAGGCGGCCATGCGGCTAGAATGGGCCGCCACGGACGTGACGCCCGACGGCGAATACCCGTTCGAGTTGCTGCCGGCGGTCTCGGGCCACGCCGCCTGCGTCGTCGACACGCGGCCGACGATTCGCGCCGTGCTGGCAGACGCGCTTCGCGGCGTCGAACCCGCTCGTATTGCGCGACGCTTTCACTCGACCCTGGCCGCCATGATCGTCGCTACCTGTCGTCACATCCGCCAAGAAACTGGCTTGGACATGGCCGTGCTCAGCGGCGGCGTCTTCCTGAATTCGCTGCTCACCGTAGAGGTCGCCGAGCGACTTACCGCCGCGGGCATCCGCGTCTATCGTCATCGACTCGTGCCACCCAACGATGCGGGGCTTTGTCTGGGGCAGCTCGCGGTGGCTGCGGCCCTCGACAAAACCTCGGCCCCTGCTCTTGCAACACAACTGTCGGCGTCCGTCTGCCAAACTCCGATACATCAGCCCACCTGAGGTATGCGCACCATGTGTCTCGGTATTCCCGGCAAAGTCGTGGACACCTACGCCGAGCACGATGTGCTGATGGGCAAGGTCGATTTCGGCGGTGTGTTCAAACGGGTCTGCCTCGCGCACACGCGCGATGTGCGGCCCGGCCAGTATGTGATCGTGCACGTCGGCTTCGCGCTGCAAGTTATCGACGAAGACGAAGCCCGCCAATTGTTCGCCTTTCTCGAAAACACGGCCGAATTGGAGGAACTTGCAACGGGTGAGTCGTCCGAGGGGACGAAGATCGACGCCGGCACCGCGGTCATGCAGGCAGAGAGGAGACCATGAGATTCCTTTCCGAATATCGCGATCCTATCTTGGCCGACAAGTTGCGCAACGCAATCCGGTCGGTGACCGCGCGCCCCTGGACGATCATGGAAGTCTGCGGCGGGCAGACGCATACCATCGTCAAATACGGCATCGACGAGCTCCTGTCCGCCGGGATCGAATTGGTGCACGGTCCGGGGTGCCCCGTGTGCGTCACGCCGTTGGAGTTGATCGACAAGGCACTCGAGATCGCGTCGCGGCCCGACGTCATCTTTTGTTCCTTCGGCGACATGCTCCGGGTACCGGGGAGCCGCAAGGACCTGTTTTCGGTCAAAGCGGCCGGCGGCGACGTGCGGATCGTCTACTCGCCGCTCGACTGCCTGAAGATCGCCGAGCAACATCCCAAGCGTACCGTGGTATTCTTCGCGGTCGGGTTCGAGACCACCGCGCCCGCGAATGCCATGGCCATCTGGCAGGCCAAGCAGCGGGGTCTCGATAATTTCGCGGTGCTCGTGTCTCACGTGTTGGTGCCGCCGGCCATGACGGCCATCTTGTCGTCGCCGGGCAATCGTGTGCGCGGCTTCCTGGCCGCCGGCCACGTGTGCACGGTCGTGGGGTACGAAGAATATGAACCGCTGGCGGAACGATTCCGAATCCCGATCGTCGTCACGGGCTTCGAGCCGCTCGACCTGCTGGACGGCATCTATCGTTGCGTGCGGATGCTCGAAGCGGGAACCGTCGGCGTCGAGAACCAGTATGCGCGTGTGGTGCGGCGTGAAGGCAATCCGGCGGCCCGGCGGTTGATCGACGATGTGTTCGAAGTGTGCGACCGTAAATGGCGCGGGATCGGCACCATTCCCAACAGTGGCTACCGGCTCAGCCCCGAGTACGCCATCTTCGATGCGGAGCGGCGGTTCGCGGTCGACCGACTGCAAGTGCTCGAATCCGCAAACTGCATCAGCGGGCTGATATTGCAGGGATTGAAGAAACCGCACGAGTGTCCGGCATTCGGCAAGGCTTGCACGCCCGACCGCCCGTTGGGGGCCACGATGGTTTCCACCGAAGGGGCGTGCGCGGCCTATTACAACTACGGTCGGCATCGTTCTCTACCGGCCGAGCATCAATTGACCACGGCTTGAAGGAGGGGCTGCATGATCGTCGAGACGGATAATCTGGCGCTCGCCTGTCCTCTGCCGCTGACGGATTACGAGCAGGTGTTGCTCGGTCACGGCAGTGGCGGCCGGTTGACGGCCGACCTGATCGAGCGCGTCTTCCTGCCCGCGTTCGGCAACGACGTGTTGGCGGCGCTCGAAGATCAAGCGACCGTGAGCCTGCACGACCAGCCGTGCAACTCGAACGGCCAGCGGAACGGCAGCACGAGCCATGCGGACCGGCTGGCGTTCACGACCGACTCGTATGTCGTCAATCCGCTGTTCTTCCCCGGTGGCGATATCGGGAAACTGGCGGTACATGGAACCGTGAATGACCTGGCGGTGGGCGGCGCGGTGCCGCAGTTCTTGTCTGCGGCGTTCATCCTGGAGGAGGGATTTGCGATCGACGACCTGCGGCGAATCGTGGCCTCGATGCGCGACGCGTGCCAAGAAGCGAACGTGACGCTCGTGACCGGCGACACCAAGGTGGTCGATCGCGGCAAGGGCGATCAGGTTTACATCGTTACGTCGGGCATCGGTCGCGTTCCGGCCGCACGGCAGCTTTCGATTCGCAATGTGCGCCCGGGAGACCGAATCGTCGTTTCGGGCACGATTGGCGATCACGGCATCGCCGTCATGTCGTTGCGAGAGGGGATCGAATTCGAAACGGTACTGGAGAGCGATACCGCGCCGCTGCACGACCTGACTCGCGTCATGTTGGACGCCTGCCCCAGCGTCCGCTGGATGCGCGACCCGACGCGCGGCGGCCTCTCCAGCGCCCTCAACGAATTGGCCAAAGCGGCGCGAGTGGGTGTGAAGTTGAACGAGGCCGCGGTTCCCATCCGCGGCGAGGTCAGGGCGGCATGTGAAATGCTCGGTTTGGATCCACTTTACGTCGCCAACGAGGGCAAGTTGATCGCCGCGGTTCCCGCCGATCACGCGGAAGAGATGTTGACGGTGATGCACCGGCATCCGTTGGGGCGCAATGCCGCGCTGATCGGCGAGGTCGTCGGAGATCACCCGGGAATGCTCGTCGAACGAACCGTGCTGGGGGGCGAACGCGTGGTCACGATGCTGGCGGGAGAGCAACTGCCGAGAATCTGTTGATGTGCTGAGTCTAGTTGCAATCGGTCGGCGGGCGAGGTGCGCGATGCGGATGGTCAAACAACCTGTTGTCACAGAACTGCCGCCCAAGAAATCGCCCGGCGCGATCCTCTCGGACGAGGTCAAAGAGGGCGTCGACGCTCTCGAACGATCGTCGAGCGGTTTGTTCGTTTCGGGCGTCTCGGCTGGCTTGGAGTTGGGGCTGAGCTTGCTGCTCATCGCGATCGTGCGGACGAAGAGCGACGGCTCGCTGCCGCCCACACTGGATGCCCTGCTGCTGGCGAGCATGTACTCGTTCGGATTCATCGTAGTCGTGCTCGGGCGCTCCGAGTTGTTCACCGAACAGACCACACTCGCCATCCTGCCCTTGCGCGCCGGCCGAACCACATTCAAAAAGGTGGCTCGGCTGTGGGGGCTCGTCTACGCGGGAAATCTGTTGGGCGCCGCCATCTGCCCCGCCCTGTTCGTGTTGATCGCACCGGCCCTGCACATCGCCGAGCGCGAGACCTTCGTGCGCATTGCGAGCGAGGTGCTGGCCTTTCCGGCGTGGGTGTTCGTGCTCAGCGGCGTGCTGGCGGGTTGGCTGATGGGCCTGGTTTCGTGGGGCGTAGCCGCCGCGCGCGACTCCATCGGCCAGATCGTGACGATTTGGATGATCACCTCGGTCATCGGTCTCGGGCACCTTCATCATTCCGTGCTCGGATTCGCCGAAGTCGTCGGCGGAGTTTATGCGGGGGGCGATTTCGCGTGGGGTGAACTCGTCGGCTTTCAATGTTGTACGACCCTCGGGAATGCCGTCGGCGGCGGCTGTTTTGTGGCTTTGTTGAAGCACGGCCACGCGGGAGCCCAGACGCCGGCGTAACAGGAACACGTTCGCAAATCAGATCTGCCAACTCAGGAGCCTCGTCATGCATCCGAAAACCACGATTCAGGCCCGGCGGAAACCGGCCGTCGAGGAATTGCACGTGTTGTGGATCACTGCCGGCCTGAGTTGCGATGGCGACTCCGTATCGATCACCGCCGCTACGCTGCCGAGCGTCGAGGATGTGGTACTGGGCGCCGTTCCAGGATTGCCGAAGGTGCATTTGCACAACCCGGTGCTTGCCTATGAAGTGGGCGACGACTTCATGAAGTATTGGTACATGGCCGAGCGTGGAGAGTTGGAGCCGTTCGTGCTGGTCATCGAAGGTTCGATCCCCAACGAGAAGATTAAGAAGGAGGGGTACTGGGCCGCCTTCGGAACCAACCCCGACACGGGTCAGCCGATCACCACGTGCGAATGGATCGACCGTCTCGCTCCAAAGGCACTGGCCTTGGTCGCGGCCGGCACCTGCGCAGCTTACGGCGGCATTCACGCGATGGAAGGGAACCCGACCGGCTGCATGGGTCTGGCCGATTACCTGGGCTGGAATTGGAAGTCGAAGGCGGGCCTGCCCATCGTCAACGTGCCCGGTTGCCCGGTGCAGCCCGACAACTTCATGGAGACCCTGCTCTATCTGCTGTATCAGGTGGCGGGCCTTGCGCCGATGATTCCGCTCGACGACCAAATGCGCCCGAAATGGCTGTTCAGTGCGCGCACCGTGCATGAAGGCTGCGATCGCGGGAGCTACTACGAGCAGGCGCATTTCGCCAAAGAGTACGGCAAGCCCGAATGCCTGGTGAAACTCGGTTGCTGGGGACCGGTGGTCAACTGCAATGTGACCAAACGCGGCTGGATGGACGGCATCGGCGGCTGCCCCAATGTAGGCGGGATTTGTATCGGCTGCACGATGCCCGGCTTTCCTGACAAGTTCATGCCCTTCATGGACGAGCCGCCCGGTGCGCATCTATCGTCGACGGCCATCGGCATCTATGGTCGCGTGATTCGCGCGCTACGCGGCATCACCAATCGCACCGTCAACAAGGAACCTCGCTGGCGACATCGCGAGCCCCAGCTCACCACCGGATACAAGGCGCATAGTTATTCGCCGCGATAAGAGCTATCTACCTGACTCCGTCCACCGTCGCGCCCGACCGAACCTAAGGAGACCGAAACTCATGGCAACCGTTGTAGAGCGCTCGCCCGCCACTAAAGGCCGAAACCTCGTCGAAATGTCGTGGGATCCGATCACACGGATCGTGGGTAGCCTCGGTATCTACACTAAGATCGATTTTGCCAACCGCGAGGTGGTCGAATGCTATAGCACGTCGTCGATCTTCCGCGGATACAGCATCTTCATGAAGGGCAAGGACCCGCGCGACGCACACTTCATCACCAGCCGGATCTGCGGGATCTGTGGCGACAACCATGCGACGTGCGCCGTCTACGCGCAGAACATGGCGTTCGGCGTCAAGACTCCACCACTCGGCGAATGGATCATCAATCTGGGCGAAGCCGCCGAGTACATGTTCGACCACAACATCTTCCAAGACAACCTGGTGGGTGTCGACTTCTGCGAACAGATGGTCAAGGAGACGAATCCCGGTGTGCTCGACCTGGCCGATCGCACCGAGGCGCCCGGCGCCAAATGGCACGGCTACAAGACGATCGGCGACATTATGCGGGCCCTGAACCCGTTCACGGGCGAGTTCTACCGCGAAACGTTGCAGGTCAGCCGTTACACGCGCGAGATGTTCTGCTTGATGGAAGGCCGCCACGTCCATCCTTCGACTCTCTATCCCGGCGGTGTCGGCACCGTGCCCACGGTTCAACTCTTCACCGACTATCTCGTGCGGCTGATGCGTTACGTCGAGTTCATGAAGAAATGTCTGCCGCTGCACGAAGATCTGTTCAATTTCTGGTACGAGGCCCTGCCGGGCTACGAGCGCGTCGGCGAGCGCCGCGTGCTGCTCGGTTGTTGGGGCGCCTTCAATAACCCTGATACCTGCGATTATCGCTATGCGACCATGAACGCCTGGGGCAAGGATATGTTCGTCACGCCCGGCGTCATCGTCGATGGCAAGCTGGTGACGAATCAACTCGTCGACATCAACCTGGGCATCCGCATCCTGCTCGGCAGTTCGTACTACGACGATTGGCAGGACGGCGAAACATTCGTCACGAAAGATCCGCTCGGCAATCCGGTGGATAAGCGGCACCCGTGGAATCAGACGACCACGCCGCGGCCGCAGAAGCGCGACTTCAACGGCAAGTACACATGGGTCATGTCGCCGCGCTGGTTCGATCAGCGCACCAAGGAACACTTGGCGCTCGACACCGGTGGCGGCCCGATCGCGCGCCTGTGGTCGACGGCCCTGTCGGGTCTGGTCGACATCGGCTACGTCAAGGCCACCGGCCAGAGCGTCAAGATCATGTTGCCGAAGACGGCGCTGCTGCCCGAAGTGGAATTCGAATGGAAGATTCCCAAGTGGAGCAACGCCATCGAACGCGACCGCGCCCGCACCTATTTTCAAGCTTATGCGGCGGCCTGCGCGCTCTACTTCACGGAACAGGCGATCGCCGTGCTCAACTCCGGTGACACGAAGACCTGGGCCGACTTCAAGGTGCCCGACGAAGCGATCGGCTTTGGTTTCCACGAGGCGGTGCGGGGAGTGCTCTCGCATCACTCGGTGATCCGCAACGGCAAGATCGCCAACTATCACCCCTATCCGCCGACGCCCTGGAACGCCAATCCTCGCGACTCCTACGGCACACCCGGGCCCTACGAAGACGCCGTACAGAACACGCCGATCTTCGAGGAAAACGGCCCGGAGAATTTCAAAGGCATCGACATCATGCGCGCGGTCCGTAGCTTCGATCCGTGCCTGCCCTGCGGCGTACACATGTTCACCGGTGACGGCAAAGTCCTCAAAGAGGGCCGCCACACACCTATGTTCGGAGTGCACTAAGACATCATGACGAATCCATCCCAGGCACAGGTCTTTGAACGAATCGAGACGTCGATCCGCGCGATCGACGAAACGGGCGATCCTGCCACGCAGGCTTGCTTGCGCGAGATCGTCCAATCGTTGTTGGACTATCACGGCGCTGCGGTCGGCCGACTGATCGAGTTGATCGAACAGACCGGCCGGCCCGAAGCAGTGGAGGCGCTCGCGGGCGACGATTTGGTATCGGGCCTGCTGCTGCTCTACGACTTGCATCCGCTCGACGTCGAAACCCGCGTCCGCCAGGCACTCGACAAGGTGCGACCCTATCTGCGGTCGCACGGCGGCGAAATCGAACTGCTCGGCATCGGCGACGGGGTCGTTCATCTGCGGTTGCAGGGAAGCTGCCAGGGTTGCCCTTCCTCGCGGGCAACCATGCAATCGACGATCGAGCAGGCGATCTTTTCGCTGGCGCCCGACGTGGTGGCTCTCGACGTTGCCGGCTTGGTCGACGAACCGGCGACGCGCGTACCCGCCGGCTTCGTAGCGCTCGAATCGGTCACGGCGATCGGTCCGAAGCGGGCGGCGGCTTCGCACGGCACGGTCAAGGCAACGGTCGCAGGTGAGCCATGTCTCTGACGGCCGATCAACAACTACGCACGCTCGGCAGATTGCGCCAGTTGCGGCGACAGCCGCGCGCGCAACCCGCCGAAGAATGCGGATTGTGCCGCACGCCGCTGCCTCCGGAGCACGACCATCTCTTCGAGGTGGGAGGGCGCAGGCTGCTGTGCGCATGTCGCGCGTGCGCGCTGTTGTTCTCCGACCGGCAGAACGGACGTTTTCGCCGGGTGCTGCCAAAAGCAGAGCTGCTCACGGATTTTGAGCTGACCGACGCACAATGGGACGGCTTGCTGATTCCGATCGATCTGGCCTTTTTCTTCTTGAGCTCGATGGCCGGTCGAGTGCTCGCGTTCTATCCCAGCCCCGCTGGCGCCACCGAGTCGCAACTCCAACTCGACGCCTGGCAAGCATTGTCGGCCGCGAATCCGCTGCTCGGCGATTTGCAGCCCGACGTCGAAGCACTGCTGGTCAACCGCACCGCCGCTCCGCACGAGTACTATCTGGTGTCGCTCGATTGCTGTTACGAGTTGGTGGGGCTGCTCCGTCTGAAGTGGAAGGGCCTCTCGGGCGGCAACGACGTGTGGAACGAGATTCACGCCTTCTTCGAGAGGTTACGAACCACGGCAACCAGGACCGGCCGCCATGACTGATCTGAGCTTTCATATCGAAGGCGCGGCAGCCATACGTTATGCGGTATCGCCGCAATTAGCGTTTACGCTGCGCATCGCCCAGCAGGGAGAGCCGCCCTTGGCACCGATCCGGGCGATCGCCCTGCGTTGTCAAATTCGCATCGAACCGACGCGGCGTGGCTACGACGCGAGCGCCCAACAGCGACTTGGCGATCTGTTCGGCACGCCCGAACGCTGGGGCCAGACGGTCCGCAGTGTGTTGTGGACGCATACGGGAATGGTCGTTCCACCGTTTACGGAATCGATCGCCGTCGAACTACCCGTGCCATGTTCGTTCGACTTCAACGTGGCGGCGACGAAATATTTTGCCGCGCTCGACGACGGCGACGTTCCCCTCTCGCTGCTGTTCAGCGGGACGATCTTTTACCGAACCGAGGATGGCGACCTCCAGGTAGCGCAGATCTCGTGGGACAGAGAAGCTCCTTTCCGACTGCCCATCTCGACCTGGCGCGCCATGATGGAGCACTATTACCCGAATTGCGCCTGGCTGTGCTTGCGGCGCGACGCATTCGATGCCCTGGTCGAATACAAGAGTCGGCGCGCATTGCCGACGTGGGAACAGGTGGTCGAATCGCTGCTGCACGCGCCCGAGAGTCGTGCCGATGGCGACACCAAAACAGTCGTGGAGATGGCTCCATGAACCGGGCTAGCTTGGATCAACTTGTCAACGCCGTGTTATACGAAGGCTATCTGCTCTACCCCTACCGCCGCAGCACGAAGAACCAACAACGGTGGATGTTCGGATGCGTCGTTGCGGAGTCGTGCGTCATGGGCCGAGAGGCCGGGCAGTCGTCGTACACGCAAACGCAATGTTTGGTCGAAGTTGAGCCGCAAGGTGAGGTCGAAATCGAATCGCGGTTTCTCCATCTGGTCGATCGCCGCGTGGCGCACGTCGAAAGCGTTGCTCTGCAAGACGAGGCTCTTCGCGACGGTAGCGATCGTGGCTTCGAATGCGTCGATTCGTTGGAGGTCGATGGCACGCGTTACGATAGCCGGCAGGAGGCGATCGAACGTCGATTCACCACCGGTTATCTCGCGTTGGAACTCCTGGTGCGTGAACCACGGCGCACCTGTTTTGAGTGTCCGGCCATGGCGACGGTCGAGTCGCTCGGCCCGGCCGCAACGGAGGCGCGGGCGGTGAGGATCGACCGGCAGCAGGCTCTTAAAGGCTCCATCGAATGTTCGGCGCGGGCTGTGGGCGACGGTCTGTTTTTGTTGACGGTCCGCATCGATAACCTTTCGCTGTGCGGCGGCCCAGGCTGTTCGCACGAGCAATCGCAACTCCACTCCTTCGTTTCGACGCATACCATTCTAGCGGCCCGTCACGCGCGATTTTTGTCGTCAATCGATCCACCCGAATGCTGGAAGGGTATTGCCGCCGGACTGCAGAATCATGGCGCCTGGCCGGTGCTCGTGGGGGACGAGCAGCAGCGCGATACGATGTTGTCGTCGCCGATCATTCTGTACGACTTTCCGCAGGTTGCCGGCGAAAGCCCCGGCGATCTCTTCGATGCGACCGAGATCGACGAGATCCTCTCGCTGCGCGTGTTGACGCTCAGCGATGACGAGAAACGACAAATTCGTAATTCCGACGATCGTGCCCGCGAGATCCTCGCTCGCACCGAAATGTTGTCCGAGGACCAGTTCCAGAAGCTGCACGGAGCGATCCGCGGTATGAGGCGATTGAATCCCTTCCATCGTGAAACGACCAACACCGAGTGAAACGGCCATGAATGATCCGCCGTGGGAAGAAGTCACCGACCGGTCGCCGATCGACCATGTTCGATGGGGCGGCGTGGAATTGCGGCCCGGCAGCCAGGTTCGTCTACAACCACGAGGCGGGGCCGACATCCTGGACATAGCCCTCCAGGGAAAGATTGCCACGATCGAAACGATCGAACAGGACCTGGAAGATCGGATGTATGTGGCCGTGATCGTCGACGACGACCCCGGCAAGGATTGGGGCCGGATGCGAAAGATCGCCCACCGCTTTTTTTTCTCATTGGACGAAGTCGAGCCGGTCGACGCTGGCTCCGACTCCACCGAGGGTTAGCTACCGTGCCACAACCCAGACGCATCTTGATCGCCGGCATCGGCAACATCTTCTTCGGCGACGACGCCTTCGGGTGCGAGGTGGTGCGGCGGTTGATGCACGAGGCATGGCCGGAGGGCGTGACTGTCCGCGATTTCGGCATCCGCGGCCTCGACTTGGTTTACGCGCTCGAAGCTGCGCACGACCACGTGATCCTGATCGACGCGGTTCCCTTGGGGCGACCGCCGGGAACGCTGTATGTGATCGCCCCCGATCTGAATGAAATCGATTCGACGGGAACGGCCGCGGCCGACGCCTGGGATGCGCATGCTATGAATCCGGTCAATGTGTTGCGGATGGCACGCTCCTCGGGCGTGATGCTCAACGACGTTCTGCTCATCGGGTGCGAGCCGATACCCTTCGATCTCGACGCTGACATGACTTCCGAGCTGAGCGACGCGGTGCGAACGCAACTGGAGCAGGCGGTGCGGCTCACCGCCAAGATCGTCTGGCAATTGTCTCGCGGAGAGAAGCCCGATTTCCAAGGTCTGGACGTCGGAGGTCCGTCGGCATCTGTGCCGGCCCTCGCCGGCATTGCCCAAGTGAAGGAGGAACGAATATGAAACCCATCACGATTACGGCCGAATACATAGCCGGTTTGTTCGGCGCGCTGGTTGTGCTCTTGAGTTTGCTCGTGGGACTGCTGATCGGCCTTGCTGAGGTGCCTCGCTATACACGCATCAATTCCAAATGATCTAACGGCCGACGGCGCCATCATGCACGAACTGTCGATCGCGCTCAGCGTTCTGGAAATGGCCGAAGAGGAAGCCGCGCGCCGCGGAAACGTGTCGGTGGCGGCGATTCACATCAAGCTCGGTCCGTTGGCGGGAGTGATTAAACAGGCGCTGGCGTCGGCATACGACGTCGCGCGGGAGTGCACTAGCTTGGCCGAATGCGAATTGATCGTCGACGACATGCCGCTGATCGTCACCTGCGGACCCTGCGGCGCGACGTTGGAGGCCCGATCGGTCCAAGATATTTGCTGCCCGAACTGCGGCAGTGTTGATGTCAAAATCGTCGCGGGCCGCGAACTCGAAGTGTCGGCGTTGGAGATTATCGAATGAGTCAGTCCACGCGATTGGTCGAAGTGCGTACCAAGATTCTCAAGCAGAACGACATCGCGGCCCGGGCGCTGCGGCAAGCATTCCAAGAAGCCGGAGTAACGGTGGTCAGTCTCGTCTCGAGCCCTGGTTCGGGAAAGACAGCCTTCCTCGAAGCCACGCTCAGATCCCTACGTTCCACCTACCGGGTCGCGGCGCTCGTCGGCGACCTGGCAACCGACAACGACGCTTGCCGCCTAGCTCGGGCCCAGGTGCCGGTCCGCCAGATCGTCACCGGCTCGGTCTGCCACCTCGAGGCCGAGATGGTTCGCGATGCTTTGCAGGGTTGGACGATTGCGGATCTCGACTTCCTGTTCGTCGAGAACGTCGGCAACCTCGTTTGTCCGGCCTCCTATGATCTGGGCGAAGAACTGCGCGCCGTCTTATTCTCGGTCACCGAAGGCGAAGACAAACCATTGAAGTATCCCACCATCTTCAACACCGCCGACGTCGCAATAATCACCAAGATCGACCTCGCCCAAGCCGCCGACTTCGATTGCGCCGCCGCACGTCATAATATTCTTTCCGTACGTCCGGGAATTCAAATCATCGAGGTCTCCTCCAAGACCGCTCACGGCATGCGCGATTGGCTCAACACCCTCCAAGCCCGCCGGCTGCGATCGCTGCGCCACAATGATTCCCCGGTCCAGCACGCAGAAGTAGCGCAACTGGCCGACTGAAAGCGGCTTTCAAGACCGAAATGCTGGAGCGCCGCACGCGAATAAATCGCGATGCGGTCTCCCGCCTCGCCCACGACAAGCTTTGGTCGTCCTTACAGCGGCTGACAGAACCGGGAAGCCGGAGCGCCGTGGGCGAAAAATCGGCCGTGAAACGCCGATTTTTGTGGAGCTCGATCCGGTTTTGTCGGTTGCTCTTAGACTTTCGCGCAATCGGACTGCCGGCCGAGTTCGCGAAAGATTTACTAGGGACCAGCGTCCAAGCCCCTTTCATCGGCTTTCCGCCCTTGGAAAAAACAAGAGCGGAACATTTTCGTGACGGTTCACCCGGCAAGAAGGCTCGACGTCGACGACACTACTTGCATTCGCATGCCGTTGTAGCAGAAAAACCGCGTGCCGGGACCAAATCCGTTGGTAATAGTCCTCGCTCCATCCGAACGTAGGATGCGGGCCAGCAGGCAGCGGTAAAGGACGTTCTTCGGACGAAGGAAAATCGAACATTCCCTGTCACGTCTTTTACTTTGGGGCGGAAAAAGAATCGGCCGCATCGCCATGATGCCTGGGACGCCTCGTCGAGGAGTGTGTTGCGCGCAATCGCGTAGGACGAGAATTGCATTGTCCCGCAGGGATGGGAAGCGTCCGACTGAGACGCCTTGCGCGTCCTTTTCGTCAGGCTCTGCGAAAAGACCGCGGGAGGGAAGATTGCAACGGCGTTGAAAGCCGCTCGTCGAAGAATTATTTGACAGTAAACAATATGCCACTATATTCAGCGGAACATCAACTACCGCCAAGGTAGGGAGGCTGCGAGGTTATTACTGGCGTCGGCAAAGGGTGCCGCCGTCGGCCGCAAGGGAGGGGCCGTGTCTGGCCCGCTTCGCGGTGTGCGTGTCGCCGCCTTCCCAATGGTGCGAGGGATTCGTCCTATGCAGGACTTGTCTGGTTGTTTCATACGCCTCTGCTCGGCCCTCATCTCGCTCTCCTTTCGCACCCGCGAGCGGGCGGACAGGTCGGTGATTGGTCATCAACACTCTTGGCCGGGCACAGCGTACTGCTCGCCCTCTTCATTCTGCGACTCGCTACTCCTCTATAAGCGCCCGCGGGCGGGATGGGAGACGCGCCGATGAAAAACGACGTCGCGAAACTTATCGAGCAGGCCAAAAACGTATTGCGCGGCGAAGCGGCAACTCTCGACGAACTGCTCAAGCTTGCCAAGGACTTGAATACGAAGCACTCTTTCGGCTTCGCCCGTCGCGTACTTCAGAAAGCTCATGGGTTGCCCGATGACAACTCGGTGCGGCGAACAAAAACCATTCAACAATTCGCCCTTTGCACTTCTAAAGATCCCGACCTTCCGCAGGACGAACGATTTCGAGGTGCTGTCCAAATCTTAGAGCCAGAGCTAAGACGTGCTAGGGCTTACCTTGAGGCCAAGCCCGAGTGCCGCGCCGCCATAGCGCCCGACGTCGGGATGATTCAGGAGACTTTGGGCATCGCGGGTGGCATCTACAAACGCCGCTGGCATGCCACCACAGACCGCAAGGCGCTATCGCAATCGCTGGGCTACTACGAGGCTGCCTCTTCCCTGGGAATCGTGAGCGACGAAGGCTATACGGCCATTAACGCCGCCTTTGTGCTGGACCTCCTGGCCGAAGAGGAACTGCGCGAGGCTGATGACGAGGCCGAGCAGGAAGTGCGCGACGTTGGCGGCCAGGCCGAACAGGAAGTGCGCGAAGCTGAGCTGCGCACCCCCGCCGAGGAACTCAAGGAGCACGCAAAGGAGATCCGCAGGAAGATTGTCGAAGAGTTGCGGCCCGCGTTTGAAGACGCGAGGGAGAAGCGCGAACATGGTAAGCCACCGTTCAACGACTGGTGGCTGCTGGTTACGATTGCCGAAGCTCACTTTGGCTTGTGCGACTATGAAGAGGCGAAAACCGCGCTCGCTATGGCAAACGACAACAAAAAAACGGTCGATCCGTGGGAATATGAGGCGACGGCACGGCAACTCGCACACCTAGCGATGATGATCGAAAACCGGTCGGTCGCGCCGAACGATGTCCGGGGTAAAGAAGCCTGGGAAGCGCTGCAGGTGCTCGTCGGAGATCAGATTGACGGTCTGCGGACCCTTTCCGGGAAGTTCGGGTTGGCACTTTCGGGCGGCGGTTTTCGAGCCTCCTTCTTCCACATCGGCGTACTGGCCAGGCTGGCGGAACTCGATCTGTTGCGGCATGTCGACGTACTCTCCTGCGTCTCCGGAGGATCGATCGTCGGGGCCTACTATTACCTCTTGCTCCGCAATCTGCTGCAAGAAAAAGAAGAAAAGGAGCTTAACCGTTTCGACTACATCGATTTGGTCAAGCGGCTCGAAGAACAGTTTACCGCGTTCGTGCAGACGAATCCTCGCATGCGTGCGTTCGGCAACCCGATTCGCTGCATCCGCTCCGTGCTCTGGGGCGCTTGGCAGCCGACTGCCACCGCTCAGGTGCTCGAAAGCGGCCTCTATAGCCCGGCCGCCGGTGACATCTTGGAGCGACTTGGACAGAAGTCGGAGGTGCCGCTACGCGAATTATTCATTAACCCCAAGGGCTTCGTTAACCTCAACGGCGAGACCGACCAATTCGAGCCACGCAAGGATAATTGGCGGCGCAAGCACAAGGTGCCGATGCTCGTGCTCAACGCCACTTCGCTGAACACCGGGCATAACTGGCAGTTCACGGCCTCTTGGTTTGGTGAGCCGGCCGCCAGCATCAACACCGAGGTCGACGGCAACGAGCGCCTGCGGCGAATGTACTACCACGAAGCTCCGGACGGCTACGGCTCCCTCACCCTGGCCCAGGCCGCCGCGGCCTCGGCGGCCGTGCCCGGCATCTTCTGGCCCGTGACGTTCAAGAAGCTCTTCGAGGGCGGGCGCATCGTGCGGTTGGTCGACGGCGGGGTCTTCGACAACCAGGGCGCCACGGCCCTGCTCGACGAAGACTGTACACTGATGATCGTGAGCGACGCCAGCGGGCAACTGCCGGTGGAAAACTCCCCTCCGCGTCTGCGCTTTCCGACCCTCTACCGCAGTCAGAGCATCTTCATGGGCCGCATCCGCGGCGCCGAATTCGACCAGCTTAGCTCGCTGAAACGCTCGAGCCTGCTGCGAGATTTCGTCTTCCTGCACCTGAAAAAGGACCTCGAATCTCCACCGGTCGATTGGATCGGTTGCGACAACCCCAAGCAAATCTCCGGCGTCGGCGGTGCGCCAGCCAGTTCGCAGCGTCTGACCAGCTATGGCATCCGCTCCGACATCCAGCAACGTTTGTCGGGCATTCGCACCGATCTCGATGCCTTCTGCGACGCGGAAGCTTTCGCACTCATGACGAGCGGCTACTGCATGGCAGCGCAATCCCTCGGAAGCAGTTTTGCTGGCCTTGCAGCGCCGGCCCACAAACATCCGTGGCGATTCCTCGAAATCCTACCATCGATGCGGCAAACGCAAGGCACCGACCGGTTGGTGAAAGTTCTCGACGCCGCCTCAAACATCTTCTTCAAGTGTTTTTTGATTTGCGGAATCTCGAAATGGGTTCCGATTATCGGATCGCTTATCGCCACGGCCCTGACGCTCGCGCTGATCTGTGGCCTCACGTATTTATCGTTCACACGCTTGGGTATGATTGCCGCAACGTTCGTTTCTTTTACGTTGGTCATCCTCACTTGGTTCCTCCTTGGTCAAGTCAGCAGGGTCGGCGATCTCGTGTATTTGAGGTTTGGGTCCAGAAAACCTCCATACGAATAGTTTTGTCGAATTCGACAATTCCAAGTGCTTCATCGAACCTGACGCGGCGATAGTCTACATCCGCACGCCAGCGGTGTGACACTTCCGAGCCATCGGGTCACCCTTGCCGAAACCACCGGTGAGCCCCGAGGCTAACGGCACCTCGCTCCGCTCACGCATTTCAATCCGATTTTGAAGGCGTCCTGAGGCTCGCGTCCGTGGTTAAGGGTCGCAAGCAGACGCCGCGGAAGAAGGTAAGCACTGGAAGCAAATCGAAAACGAGGCGCAAGCGACGTTGGCTTGGCAGTGCTGCAACGCTTCCGGCGGTACGACTACGAACCGGTCCTACTTGATCCTCTCGGCCTCCCTAGCTTGTGTACCGAAATAGAACCCAAGCACCGTGGTAAACGCGTTGCTGAGCACCGGTGCCGGATCTTTTAAACCGGGATTCCTCATAACGACAACGCACAATGTCACACAGATCGCAACCGCAATAATACCGCCGAATGTCGTGACACTGAGGAAAAGTCCCCACCAGGTCGGCTGACGGTACGATTTCAGTAACATTCCGACCGATTCCATGTCGTCGTAGATTATCTCTTCATCGTCGGTCAGGTACACGTATTTTTCGCACTCGCCCTTCGCGCCCGTATAACGCAGCACCACTAAGACGCCGCCCAAGAAATTTCGAATCAGTGCGATAGCGTTTATGTTGTTGGCGGTCGGCTCGTTCTTGGTAAGCCGTTTAGCGGCAGCATCACGCAGCGAATCGCCGTCCCCGCGTCCAAAGCGAGCAAAATAGAATCCGATAATGAGGGCCAGTGGGGCCGCTGAGCACAAGCGGCACATCATCAGATACCTTCTCGAACGTCACATAGCTAATCGTCAGCACGATGATTAGCGAGATCAGTCCCGAGAAACTGGCGTTGCTGGCAAGCAGCCTCCAGCGAGTTGCGGGAAAGAACGCCACGATCCGCCGCCCCAACTGTTCGGCCGACAAGATGGAGGGGCGCCGCTGAGCGTCGCACAACACACATTCTTCGTCCTTCCGACCGTTGGCGTCGTCGAAATTCACGAAGACGAGGGTGCCGTTTCCCAGCACATTTGGGATCACCGACGGGGCGCGAAAGTTCGTCGCGGTGGGGTTCGCCCGCTTCACACGCTCTATTGCTATGTCCTCAATTCGGTCGGCAGGTTGCTGGGGCGCGTTGTCAGGCATCGTCGGTCGCATGTCAGAGGAGAAAAGTCAATTCTTCGTCTTGCCCGAGGGAATGGCCTGATCAATCGTCTGAGCCAATCCCTCGAACATCATCTGTGCCGCCCGCAGGTAGGGCACGTCGGCGGCCGTGATGCCGTTCTTCCGCATCGCCGCGCGCGCGACGCGCAGGAGTGACACGACGGCAAGTTCTTCGTCAGACAGTTCTGAACCGCGATGCTCCGCTTGAGTGATCAAAAGATCACGCGGTTTGATTTCCGGCGCAGCAGCCCGAGCAGGAGCTTCGGTGTGGTCGAGTTTTGGCATAAATTGTTCACACTCAGGGACGGAATTCTTTTTTCCAATCCAATAACAACGATAGAATCCCTTCCGTGATTCGCAGCGCACTCCCCAGCGAAGTGTGAACGCCGCGGATGGTCCTGGTCGAGCTACTCACGTCGAAGTCGTAGACCGGCCCTCCACTCATGCCGTCCACGGTCGCGATCGGATAGTGCAGCCGCGTCGGCGTCAGATCGCTCAAGGTGGAGCTCGCGCCATACAGCGTTCCCACCGGGGGCGGAGACGCCGGGTAGCCAGCGACACTCAGTGTCATTGCACGCAGGCCGCTATCATTGCTCGTCTCGACGGGAAGCGGTCGAATGCCCAACGTCAGATCGACCGGCTGCTTCAGCACAACAACGCCGACATCGTAGGCCGATTCGACACTGTCGGGCCGCGAGGCGTCCACGCTCGTCCACTGCGTCGTGGTTCTGAAGGTTGCAGCAGGCTGGTCCGTCGCCGGATCGCTGCGAAACCTTGCGGTCACCGAGCTTGCCCACCCCTTATGTCCGTCATAAACGACATGCCCGGCAGTGAGAATGAGGACCGGGCTGATTAGAGTTCCCGTACCGATCGCAAGTGTCGAGAGGTCATTCTTGAAGCCTGCGTAAAGCATACAGATGTAGGGCCACTTTGCAGCGTCGGAAACCTGGATCGATTCCATGGCCGAAGACCGTCCCTCGTCGTATTGCGACGGCTATCGCAACCCTCTGCTACATCATCAGTTACACAGGACACAAGTCAGACACGCCGCCGCGGCCAATTACAATATTCCAGCCTAAATATAGCACACTGGGTGGCCGATGCAATTCTCGGGGGAGGACGAAAACGGAAAAAAAGGGGGATGAAGGCAATGTGGGGTAGGGCAATCTACTGCCGATACGCGCTGATAATCCTTTCATGCGCGAGCTTCCTTTCGGGATGCAACTACGTACAGTTGCGGCGAAACACGCTGCAACAATCACGTACCATTCGCGATGTGTACTGCCAGCAAGTGCTCGACAACCTCGCCATGTTCAGCGCGGCTCCGCAGGCCGTTCCGTTTTGTTGTCTGCTCGATACCGGCACCGTGCAGGTCGAGACGACCGCGACCGCCGCGGGGACGTTCACGTGGAATCCGCGGGCGATCATGACCGAAGCGTTCGCCCCCATGTTACAGCGCAAGTCCAGCGGAAGCTGGGTATTGCGCCCAGTCAACGATGCGGAGGCTCTTCGGCGGATGCGGTGTGTCTATCAAGTCGCCTCCGGCAATGAAGGTATTACGGACCCACTTCAATGTGCGAAGTGTGGTGACGTTTTCCCTGATCCGCTCAATCCGCACGTTCATGATCCCTGCAAGATACCGCCTCCCGGTTGGTACCGATGCGGCGGCCCGCGCGATGTACCGCACGAAGCCGTGCTCGTCGGCTGCCATAACGAGCGTCGAATCTGGGTCGTTCCCGGTGGGGAAGAGAGTCTGGCAAGGCTGACCATGACGATTTATAGCCTCGCATATCCCTTCAAGAGCGTTGCAAGCGGGCCGCAGGCCGGAAAAGCTGACGCGCGCGATCTTATCGGCGTCACCGGGAATGAGTCGCGCGAGGAGCTTATTGCGAAGATTCAACAGCTACGTGGTCGATTGGACGCGTTGAAGCAGGCACCGCCGCCGGTGCAAATAATTCAGCCGCAGCAAGCCCCGTTCAACCCGACGCAGAGTATGGTGCCTATCTACGGCACGTAAAATCTAGGCGGGGGGCATTGTGGAGCACCGCCACTGATATTGGGGACGTCACATGCGATGGATCGCAATTACTTTTACAACAGCCGGCTGCCGGGTCTTGTCAGCCGCCCTTACGTTGATGGTTTTGGGAACTGGCTGCAATCAGATACAGCTCCGAGGGACCAGCATCCGTCAGGCGCGAACGGTGGCCGATCTACAGTGTCAACAGGTGCTTGACAACTTGGCCATGTTTGTGGCCAATCCTCAGACACTTCCGTCGTATGCGCTGGTCGATCAAGGAGCCGTACTCGTCGACTCCACAGCGACCGCCGGCGTGAATGTCATTTGGAACCCCTATACATTAATGACTTGGGCGTTCACGCCGTCGGGCGTTCGACACAGCAGCGGGAACTGGGTCATGAAACCGATTGGCAACCCGGTGCGGTTAGAGGCGATGCGGTTCGTGTATCAGGTTGCAACGGCGGGTCAATATGTGTCGGACGGCTCCGCGGTCTGCACGAGTTGCGATAAAGCACTAAAGCCATTTGGTATCACATGTAACGACTATTGTAAAATCCCGCCGCCTGGTTGGTTTCAATGCGGCAAACGGTGCGATGTGCCGCATAGCGCGCGTTATGTAGGTAATTACGACCATCTGTATGTGTGGGTGCCACCGGAGGGAGAGGATAGCTTAGCACGTCTGTCATTGACGATGCTCCAGATCGCGATGGCACCTATCGGTCCCCCTCCAGCGCCGACCCCGGGCGGCAAGTCGACTCAAAGCGGGGAAGTCGGTCCCGAGGAGATAATGCCGCCCAAAGAAGATCCAGGATTGCGCGCTATGAGCGACGAGGAGTTGCTGCAAGAGGCCAGGACGCTTGTCAGAGAGCGAGACCGCGCCCTCCAGATGAACAGGCCCGTGCAGATTTATATCCAGCCACAGACACAGGAGTCGACTTCGATCGAGAGTCTCGTGCCAGCTTACGGACAGCCAACGACACCTGGAAGGCCAATGCAGTAGGATGCCGGAGGCGGGCTAGATGCTTTTGTCGTCGGTGACACGGGGGCCACATCGGTCGGCTGACAGCCTATGCGACCGCTTCCAGGGCGTACAGCATGGCGAGGAAGACGAGGAATAGGAGCTGGAACTCCGCGTTGGGCCCAGCGAGATTTACGTCTTCCTTCCTGGGGTAGACGGATTGGCGAGGGGCGTGGTGTCGGAAGGCGGAGGCGTCTCTTCGCCTACTTTCGCGCGCATGGAACGGAATACGTAGGTGAAATAGCCGGCGACGAGGACGATGCCAATCGTCCACCAGGCCAGGCCCACTTCCAGTGCGTAAACAGACGAGATGCTGTTGGATGCGGTGAGGCTGTGCGAGGGGTCGAGCGTGGAGCGCAGCCAGAACGGATACTGACCTGCGAGCGTCGCGGCTACCATGCCGAGCAGGAACGCACAGGATGAGACGAATGCCGCGAGTTCGCGACCGCGCCTCGTAAATGAAAATGCTCCCCAGGCGCCGGCGATCGACAACGCGACGAAGGCGAGTGTCCAAGGGCGTGCGATGAGGTTGCGGAAGACGTCCGGCTGCACCCAGGCGGTGGCCGCGGTGGCGGCGATCCAGAGGACGACGGTCGATTTCCACGCCGTGCGCGCAAAGACGAGGCTACGCGTCCGCACGGGCCCGGTTGTCCTCCAAGCCAGGTAGAAGGCGCCGTGGATCGCGAGGGCGAGGAGCGTGAAGGCGCCGACAAGCCCCGTATACCAATCGAGGATGCCCGGTTCGCGGCCGGTGAGGAAGTCCGTGAACAGCGGCATGCCGCGCAGGCCTGCTTCTTCGAGCGGTACACCCCGAATCAAGTTGCCGAGCGTCGCGCCAAAGACCACGGCGAGGAGCACCGACGCCAGCGAGAAGATCGTGTCCCAGAATTCTCGCCACAGCGGATGGTCCTGGTGCGAGCGGAACTCGAAGGCCACACCGCGCAGGATCAACAGCCACAGGACGATCATCAGGGCCATGTAGAAACCGGCGAACGCCGTGGCGTACACCCTCGGAAAGGCCACGAACAATACGCCGCCCGCGGCGATCAGCCATACTTCGTTGCCGTCCCATATCGGACCGATGGCCGCCAGCACCGTCCGCCGTTCTTCATCGGTGCGCGCCACGATGCGGTGGAGGGCGCCCACGCCGAAGTCGAAGCCATCCAAGACCGCATAGATGGCGAGCATGCCCGCGACGATCGCGAACCAGACTGCTTCCATGATGGGTGTCCTAATGCGATGCGGCCGGGCCGTGGTTGATCTCTTTGAGGACTTGGACGACGAAGAGCATACCCAGCAGCAGGTAAAGACCGGCGAAGCCTAGCAGAGTGAAAATGACATCCCCCGGGTTCACAAGCTTCGAATGTGCGTCGGCGGTGCGCATCAGCCCGTGGATGATCCAAGGCTGACGTCCGAGTTCGGCCGTCCACCACCCCGCGGTCGTCGCGATGTAGGGAAAGGGGAACGCCAGCATGAGTATCCAGAGCATCGTACGCGACGTCGTCAGGCGCCCTCGCACCAATAGAAACGACGCACATCCCATCGTCAGGATGAAGAGCGTCCCGAGTCCGGCCATGATGTGGTAGCTGTAGTAGAGCAGCTCGACGTTGTCGGGCCATTCGTCCGCGGGGAAATCATTCAGCCCGCGAACGGTGCTCCCGAACGAGCCGTAACAAAGGAAGCTCAGAATCCACGGCACGATGATCGGGTTCTCCAGCTTCCGGGCGGCGACGTTGGGTTGCCCGATGATGGCGAGCTCGGCGTAGGGGCCCCCTTCGAACAGCCCTTCCATGGCGGCGAGGGTCACCGGCTGGTGTTCGGCGACCATCTTTCCGGCGCCGTCGCCGGCGGGGAACGCGACCAGGAGGCTCGATGCGAGCCCGGCCAACACCCCAGCCTTCAAGCAGATTCCCGCGTGGCGTGCGTTGCGGCCCATCAGCGACCAGTAGGCCCCCACGGCGGCTACGACGAACGACGCGGTGACGACGGAGGCCAACATATTGTGGGCGAACTGCCACAGGGCCCAGGGGTTGAATATGTATTCACGGAAATTTGCCAGGTGCAGCACGCCGTCTTCGCCCACCGAGTAACCTACCGGGTGCTGCATGAAGGCGTTGGCGACGATGATGAAATAGCCCGAGAGCCACGAGCCCGTGGTCAGGCAGATGGCGACCGCGAGATGTCCCACCGGGCCGAGCTGTTTCTCGCCGAACAGGAACAGACCCAGGAAGGTCGACTCGAGGAAGAACGCAAAGACGCCCTCCATCGCCAAGCCCTGACCTACGACTTCGCCGGAGAAGCGCGAGAACGTGGACCAATTCGTCCCGAACTGGAACTCCATCGGGATGCCGGTGACGACCCCCATGGCGAAATTCAAGGCAAAGATCCGCGCCCAGAACCGGGCGATCTCGTCGTACGAGGGGGCGCGGAGGCGCAGAGCGAGGGCCTTGAACACGACGATGAACAGACCCAAGCCCATGGTGAGCTGTGGGAACAGGTAGTGGTACGTGATCGTGAAAACGAACTGGAGCCGATGCCAGAGCAGGCCGTCGCTCATCAAAGTTCCCCTCTCAGGTACCTCGTCGCGGTCTCATTTCAACGTACGTCTGGAATGCCGGGATGATCGGCCGGCCGCGGACCGGGAGCGGCCCAGAAGAACTTTCGCTCCGATTCCTGAATCGATACGTCATTGATGCTGGCCTCGCGGCGCCGCATCAGTCCGCGGTCGTCGAACTCCCACAATTCGTTGCCATAGCTGCGATGCCAGTGGCCGTCGGCGTCGTGCCACTCGTATTGGAACCGAACGGCGATCCGGTCTTCGCCATAAGCCCACAACGCCTTCACCAGCCGGTAATCGAGTTCACAATCCCACTTGCCGGCCAGGAACGAGCGGATCTGGTCGCGTCCGACGATGAACTCGCTCCGGTTTCGCCAGACGGAGTCTTCGGTGTAGGCCAAAGCTACCCTGGCCGGGTCGCGAGAGTTCCAGGCGTCCTCCGCGGCGCGCACTTTAAGTACCGCCGTTTCCGAAGTGAACGGCGGGACGAGTCCGGTCGGCTGCTGTGAGGCTGGTGCGTTCGTCGTCATTTCATTTCCTCGTTGCGCTGAGAGGTGCCTCGGGAATCGAAGAATCCTACCGTTCGTTCCCGCTTATAAGACGGCACGAACTCACGCGCTCCGTCGCTTTCAGCCCGCCGGTAAATTTCCCTCGCCTCGGGCCTGCACGGCCGTCTTCGTCCCTACTAAGCGTGGTCGCTGGGCATTGCTTCAACGAGGAAGGTACCGACGATCGTTTCATGATCGGACCAGGTCACTCAGTGAGCTGAGGACGAAGTGTGAGGTATTTTGACGTACACCAAGCGGACGATCAGGCTGCCAAACAAAAGAAAAACCACGGCCCCGAGAACGAAGGGCAGACCATCGGCAAGTAGCAACAGAGCCAGGGGAACCAGCGTTCCGGCGGCCAGAGCGAGTATGCCAACCCGCCATCGTTGTGCGCGGGTAAAGAGGCGCGCGACGGTCGGGTGGAGATTCGCGAACAACAGCCCCAAGGGAATCACGTTGACGAGGAGCATCACGATCACGGCGGTGCGAAGGATGCCGGCGGCTTCTGGTCGCCCCATCAGTGCGGAGAGGAGAAGCAACTCGGCGCAGCCCAGCAGAACGGCTGAATTGGTGAGGTAACCTCCCATCCAGCGGGCGTCTCGCCAACCCGGCTGCGAATTCGTGCTGAGCAAGACCCCTTTGTACGCCGCCGAGCCGAAACCGGGCAGTAGGGCCAGGATGACCGCAAGTTTGCGAGCCCATTCGAAGTCCATACCCATCGCGGCCAGTAGGCTGAGGGCGGCGGCCGCGGTCAACGGCAACGAGAAGATCGTCAGGCACCACGTGCCCACCGACATAGGCGAGCCAGGTTTGAAGACTCGCAGCATGTGATGGAAACGCGACGGATCGCCCAGATCGAGTACCAGTAACCCCAGGTCGACGAGCAATAGCACCAGAGCGATCGGATACGCTACCTTCGCCACGGGGGTGAAGACAGCGGGCATCATCAATTCGCTGATGGCGCTGGCCAAGAAAAGTCCGGTCGCCATGCCGTTGAGCAAGGCGTCCCAGGCGATGCCGCCGTGCCATTCGGGCGCCTTGGTCACCGTCAGGCCGGCATAGCCGTTCCCCTTGCCCCATCCAGGAATGGGCGGTTCGCCCGAGTGCCGTGCCGCGGAGTTCATGTGCATTTCAGGACCTCGACAGAAACAACACCACCAGCAGTATCGCGATGCCGACCAGGCCGCCCGCGATGGAACGAGCGTAGTCGCCCGTCATGTTCAGCCAGGCATTGAACGGTTTATCGGGCAGGCCATAGACGGAAGGGCGATCGACGAGCAGATAGAACGAATGCAACTCTGAATACGTGTCGGTGGCAGTATCGCCATAGAGATAGGCCCCTGACACGCCGCGGCGATGCAATTCCTCGACACGTCGGTGGGCCCGCTCGCGCAGCTCGTCGAGCGGCCCGAAGTGGATGGACTGCGTCGGGCATGCCTTGGCGCAGGCCGGCACGAGCCCGTCGCGCTGGCGATCGTAGCAGAGCGTGCATTTATGCGAATGACCGCCCATGCTGCTGCGCGTGATGACACCGAACGGGCAGGCCGCCACGCAACAAGAGCAACCGTTGCAAATGTCGGCCTGGATGTAGACGTTCTGGAACTCGTTATGGATGATCGCGCCGGTCGGGCAGGCCTGATGACAGGGCGCCGCCAGACAGTGCTTGCACACGTCGCTCATCATCAGCCAGCGGTTGGAGTCCGGCTCGGTGGGCAAGATATCGAGGGACATGAGATTGCCGGGCGCCTCGGCCGAGAACTGCTCGACGAACTTCACGTGACGCCAAGACGTGGCCGACAGCTCTCCGGTGTTGTCGTAGCTGTTGCCAGACCAACTGAACCCGTCCGCGGGAAGTTGGTTCCACTGCTTGCACGCCACCTCGCAAGCCTTGCAGCCGATGCAGACCGTCGTATCGGTGAAGAAACCCGTCGGCGTACGCGGCTGTGGCGCAGCACCGCGGCGGAACGGATAAACCAGTCGCTCGACCAACGCCGACAATCGACCGCGCGGTGGATCCTCGGCCGTGGGCAGATCGGCCAACTGTTTTTCCCTACTTACCATGTCCCAGTCTTCCTTCCGGTTGGGCGCTCGCCGGCGTGTTCGGAATCGGATCGAGTGTCGCCCACTGGGCCGCAGGCACCGTCGGAGTCGGGGCGCGATCCTCGATCCGGCCGGCCGCGACCTGGCAAGCGAACGCCTTGCAGTCGTGCATGCTCACGTTCGGATCGGCCACGATCGCGGTCAGGTCGTTGGCGTTGCCACCCACAACCTCCCCGGCAAAGGCCCAGTGGAAGGGCAAGCCGATCTGATGGACCACGCGCCCCTCGATGACAAACGGCCGTAGCCGCCGCGTGACCATCGCGCGGGCCTCGATCTGCCCGCGTGCCGTGCGGATCGTCATCCAATCTCCGTGGACGATGCCGCGCTCGGCGGCCAGTTCGTGGCTCAGTTCGGCGAACATCGCCGGCTGCAATTCGTTCAGCCAGCTATTGAAACGGCTCATCGGTCCGCTCAGATAATGCTCGGTGAGCCGGAACGTCGTGGCCACCACGGGATAATCGGCGGTCGGCGTGCGGGCGATCCGGTTGAGCGGGCCGTCGAAGGTGCGCACCGTAGGATTGCAGTTCTGCTTGGGATAGAGCAGGTTTCCCACCGGCGATTCGACCGGCTCGTAATGTGCCGGCAGCGGACCGTCCTTCAGCGCGCTGGGAGCATAGAGCCAGCCGAGCCCGTCGGCCTTCATGATGAAAGGGTGCGTGCCGGCGATGGCCGCCATGCCCTTCGCACCCGGCGGCGGTTGGTAATCGGGTGGTTTGTCCAACTCGAAGTCCGGCTTCTCGAATCCGACCCAACGGCGCTGCTCCGAGTCCCACCAGACGAGCTTCTTGCGTTCCGACCAGGGGTGGCCCGCGGGGTCGGCCGAGGCGCGGCTGTAGAGGATGCGGATGTTGTTCGGCCAGGTGAAGCCCCAGCCTGGCTGCAGCGGGTCGGCCGTGACGTTACGTTCGCTCGCGCGATTGCGGCCGGGCTCGGGGAAAACGCCGCTGTAGATCCAACAGCCGCAGGCCGTCGTGCCATCGTCCTTCAAGTCGGCGAAGCCCGTCAGCAGACGGGGCTCCCCACTTCGCGGGTCGATTTCGTCGAGCCGGTGGCCGTTGATCTCCATCAGGACCTTCTCCAGGTCCGGTTCGCCCTCGATGCGACTGGGTGTGCCGTCGGGCAGGCGCGGGTGCTCGTCGAAGTCGTAGTCCCACGTCAGGTTCAACAGCGGTTGGTCCTTGGGATCGGTCGATCCGGCGTAGAGCTGCTTGAGGCGCTTGCCCAAGTTGTAGATGATCCAGGCGTCGGAGCGACGGTCGCCGGCCGGATCGAGGGCCTTCTTGTGCCACTGGATCAGCCGTTGCGTGTTCGTCAAACTCCCCTCCTTCTCCTGTGCGGCCGCCGCCGGCAGCATGAAGACCTCGGTCTTGATCTCCGAGGGAGGCGGCCCCTTCGGGTCGTTCTTCCAGAAGGTGGCACTCTCGGTCTCGAACCAATCCATAACCACCAGCCAGTCGAGCTGCCGCAGCCCCGCGCGATGCAGGCCGGCGTTGGGACCGCCGCCGGCTGGGTTCTGACCCGTCAGGAAGTACCCCTTGACCTGTCCCTTCGACATCCGATCGAAGAATGGCAGCGCCGAGTAATCGCCGTCCAAGCGCGGCAGCCACGAGAAACAGAAATCGTTCTCCGGAGTGGCGGCATCGCCGTACCAGGCCTTCAGCAGGCTGACGATGAATTTACCGAAGTTCGACCAGTAGCCCGTGGGGGGCGCGCAGCGTTCGATGTAGGAATCGAGCTTCTCGTGGTCGGGGCCGGCGACCGGCTGCGGCAGATAGCCAGGCAATGTGTCGTACAGTGTCGAAACATCGGTCGCGCCCTGAATGGTGGAGTGACCGCGCAGCGCCATGATGCCGCCGCCGGGCCGACCCATGTTGCCAAGCAACAGTTGCAGAATGCCGGCCGTGCGGATGATCTGCACGCCGGTGGTGTGCTGCGTCCAGCCCAGGGCGTAGGCGATCATGCTCGTCCTCTCGCGCCCGGAATTCGTGCAGAGCTGTTCCGCCACACGCAAGAGATCTTCCTGCTTACAGCCGCAGACCTGCGAGACGACCTCGGGGGTGTAACGCGCGAAGTGCCGCCGGAGGATCTGCATCACGCAATGCGGATGCTGCAAGGTCGGGTCGCGCCGCGCCGCCGTCAGGTCGGGCCACACGAAGGCGTCTGGGCCTGACTCGCCCTGGTTCGCATGGCCGTGAACTCCCTTCTCCCCAGCGTCTCCTTTTGTCTGGGGATTGTCGTCGCTGGGCCGCGGGCTCGCGCCCTCGTACCCCCAGTGGCCCTGCTTGGGATCGTAGGCATCGGCCGCCTCTTTGTAACCGCTGAACACCCCCGCCAGATCCTCGGTATCCTTAAAACCCTCCTCGATGATCGTCGCCGCGTTGGTGTAGGCCAGCACATATTCGTGGAACCAGCGGTCGTTCGTCAGAACGTAATTCACAAGTCCGCCGAGGAACGTGATGTCGCTGCCGGAGCGGATGCCGACGTAGACGTCGCACACGGCCGACATGCGCGTGAAGCGCGGGTCGACGTGCATCAACGTGGCGCCGTTCTCCTTAGCCTTCATGGGCCACCGGAAGCCGACGGGCTGGGCCTCCGCCATGTTCGATCCCATGAACAGGATGCAGTCGCTGTTGGCCATGTCCTGTTGATAATTGGTGGCCGCGCCGCGGCCGAACGATGCGCCCAGACCGGGCACAGAGGCGCTGTGTCATATCCGCGCCTGATTCTCGATCGATACGACCCCCAGGCCGCCGCTGAAGAGCTTCTTGATGAGGTAGTTTTCTTCGTTGTCGATCGTGGCCCCTCCCAATGTGCCGATCGAGCGCACTGAATTGAGCATCCGGCCTTGTTCGTCGCGCGTCGCGAAATCGGCGTCGCGGGTGGCCTTGACGCGCTGTGCGATCTGATCCATTGCCCAGTCCAGCGTCCGCGTCTCCCAGCGGTCTGAATAAGGAGCGCGGTAGAGAACGTTGGTGACACGATGCGAGTTCACCGCGAGCTGGAAGGTGTTCGCGCCCTTCGGGCAGAGATGGCCACCGCTGACGGGGCTGTCGGGATCGCCCTCGATGTCGATGAGTTTGCCCCCCTTGGTGTAGATGAGCTGTCCGCAGCCGACGGCACAGTAGGGGCAGATGCCCTCCGTGACCGTGGCGCCGCGCAGACGCGAAGTCTTCGCCAGTGTCTGCGGACTGAACGGTTCGCGAGCGATCTGTGGTTGTTGCATAAGGGGAAAACGGAACATCGGATGCTCCAAGAGTTGTCGAGGTTGCCGATAGTAATGGATTGTCGTCTAGTGCGAAATGGCCGGGGCGGAAAACAGTCCGGCGGGGGTCTGCGAGAGTCTCCCTGCGTCGGAGTAGACGTTGAAGCGGCCGTCCCGCACGAAAGCGAGCAATGTCATGCGTGCCTCGCTTGCCAGCGACACGGCCAGGCTTGTCGGAGCACCGACTGCGGCCAACACACGAACACCCGCCATCGTGGCCTTCTGAACCAACTCGAAGCTGGCGCGTCCGCTCACGAGCACCAGCTTGTCGTCGAGAGGTATCCGCTCGGCGAGAAACTCGGAACCGATGAGTTTATCGAGCGCATTGTGCCGGCCCACGTCCTCGTATTGGGAGAGAAGCCGCCCGTCGCATGTGAAGAGGGCGGAAGCGTGCAACCCGCCAGTCCGGTTGAAGGCGTGTTGTGAGACGCGGAGGGTGCCCGCCAGTTCGTGCACGACCTCGGGTTCGACTTGGGGTTCGCCGGCCGTGGCCGCCGCGGGCCGATGGGCGAAGACCGCGGCGATCGATCGCTTGCCGCAGACTCCACAGCTCGACGAGATGAACGACTGCCGTTCGAGCTGCGCCAGATTGACCTGGGTTCCGAACGCCAAGGTGGCCAGCACTTCATTGGCCGATGTTTGGCGGAGCTGGAGAACGTCCTCCTTGTGACGCACGATCCCTTCGGTGAACAAGAATCCAGCGGCCAACTCGACGTCGGCGCCCGGCGTGCGCATCGTCACGGCGATCGACCGACGATCGACGATATCGCCGCCGGTGATCCGGATGGAGATTTGCAGCGGTTCCTCGACCGAAACTTCATCGAGATCGGCCGTCGCGGTCGCGTCCGTCACCGCTGCGATCGGTACGGTTTTAATGCCCGGATGGTGGAGGGCCATAAGGTGCTTTCGTTGCGAAGTTGTTTCTTACAATCTTGTCGAGTTCGACCCCGATGTGCAACGAACACCCAACAGCTCGTAGCTGGGACGACGATTCCGGCCCTCCCCAGACGAACCCCCGCTCAACACAAGCCACCAAAGATCCCCTGGCACGGCCGCCCAACCGTAGCGGGCGAACCCGGCGATCGAGCAATCCCGACGAGAACCGATCGAAAGATTTTCCCGAGCCGCGCGTCGTCCTTGCGCTGCTGCGCACGATTACATCGTGTCTGCGGTGATCGTCAGCCCCCCTACCTTATCTAAGCGTTTGAGCAGGGCAGCTCACGCCCAGCACCAGCCCAGACAGCGGCTCGGCCGATGTTCCGGGTTTTGTCAGCGGCTCTGAGCTTGGTGGATACGATCGGCCAGTCAAGTCGTCGGCACATTCGGCATCGACGGCGGCCACGCGATAACAGACGCGCGGAGTTGAAGATCGGCAGGGTAATTATCGGTAATCGTTCGAGATAACGGCCAGCATCAACCTGATTGGACGGTCAAGTTGAAATCGCTGGCGGCGTAGGTCGGTTTAAAGACTTTGCCGGTGGTGATGTTCTGGCCGACAATCGTGGCGAAAGTGCCGCTTTCGGAACCATACGTCACGAGGTTGTAGCTCTCGCCTAAGTCGGGGGTGAAACCGTTGACCAAGGTCGGTGTCAACGTGCCGGCCAACGTGGCGCTTCCCGTCACCACGAGCTGGCCGAATTGTCCGCCGGCCGCGGTTCCGCCAATCTGTAGCGTCAGGCCGCCACTGGCGGCCTGGGTGTAGGCGCCATCGATGGTGAACGTGCTGCCGGGTGCGACGAGGATCGTTCCGCTGTTATTCAAAGTTGTCGGCGTCGTAGGATATTCCAGCGTCGAAAACGTCACGTTGCCCGAATCAACTTTGAGACTGCCGCCGTTCTGAAAACTGGATGCATCGAACTTTTCGGAACCCGTGCCGGGAGCGAACTCAAGCGAACCCTCATTGTCGAACGTGGTCGCGGTAGTCTGGACGCCACTTCCTTGCACCGAATAAGTTGCGCCTGGCTCGTTGATCACAGCTAGTGGCGCAGACGCGCCGTTCACGATGAAGTCGTTGTCAAGGAATCCCGTTTGTACAACGGTGCCGAAATTCTCGAACTGGCCGCCGATATGTGCGTCATCCAGCGTGAGCGAGCCTTTGTTGATGAACGGACCACCGGTAGCGTCGATGTAGTCATACGTGCTGCTCAGGCCGCTGTAATATGTCTGCAGCATTCCCGGAGGAAAATTTAGCACCAAACCAGCGGCGCCGATTTTAAGTGTATTGTCGCCGCCAAATTGAACATTGCCACCTCCGGAACCGTTGTAGGTGCCTGTGCAGTTACTGAGGGGATCGTAAAGAGGAGAGTTGGATGCCATCGCGAGCAGCCCGCTACCTGTAACAACAAAGCTGTTACCCGGATTGGTCAAGGTGGCATCGAAGTCAAGGTGTCCGGTTTGGACATCGAAGCTGCCGCCGTTATTTATGAAAGTTTGGAAAATATTGTAATTGTAGCCGCTGCCCTCAGATTTGCGGATGATGCCTTCGTTGATAAAAGTGCCGATGGCCGCGTCGTCGCTGTTTAATCCTCGGATGGCAGCATTGTCGCCGGCGAAGTCCCAGACACCTCCGGAAAGGTTGTCAATGATGGCTCCACTTTGCAGATAGATGCCGATGAGGCCCCCACCGACACTTTCACCGGTTTCCATCACTGTGCCAGCGTTGCTGAAGGTTGTGGCAATTCCTTCCGAGTTAGTACCGTCATTTGAGAGAGTTCCTTCGTTAAGTACGCCCGCGCTTCCGGTGAGTATCGAGAAGCTCCACGTGGTGGAGCCTTTGAGGGTGAGTAAGCCGTCGGCCTCAAGTATCATCTCGCCTTGACCGCCGCCCAACGTGAAGTTTCCGTCGATTTCCGAGGCGCCGGCGATAGCCAGCGTGCCGGAATACCCAGAAGAAACCTGAGCCCCGTCGATGACCAGGTTGTTCTTGCACACCAGCGTGTCGATATTGATATTCCCGCTCACATCGAGCGTGACAGTGATGTTCTGGGGCACGTTGATGACCACGTCGTCGCCGGTCGTCGGTACTCTATCGAGGTTCCAATTGGCGGGATTGGTCCAAGAACCGCTGGTAGTGCCAATCCAATCGATCTCGTGTGAAATCACTGAGAAATGGCTGGCGGTGATGTCGGCCGTTCCCAGGACCACGCCCGCCCGATCGGTCACCTTGGCTGCATGAATGACCACCGTGTAGGTCCCGAGCGCCAGGTTGCTAAATACCAACTGCACCGTCCGGTCCCCGTTACGGAGGCTCACGTTCGTCAGTGGCACGGCATTGCCGTGGGCATCGAGAATCTGGAAATTTGCCGCCGTCACGCCCGCCGCGGCGAGGGGCTTGGAAAACAGGATCTCGACCGTCTTTTGCGAGAGCGGCACCGTCCCATTGTTCGCGGGCGTCGTCTGCAGAATCGAGGGCGGGAAAGTGTCGGGCACCGAGATCAATGACAGGACATTGGAGAGCGTGCTGTTACCGCCGGTGTCGGTGGCCCGCACTTGCACGTTGAAGGTCGATGACGTCGCCGTGGGATTAGGAATGATCGTCGATAGGTCGAAGGGGAATGAGACCTGGTTTGCCACAACCTGACCGTTGACCAGCAACTCGACACGGCTCACTTGAACGTCGTCGCTGGCCTGCACCAGAATGGGAACTTCCGTGCCGCCCGCCACCTGGAAGCCCGGCGAGTTCGGCTCGGCATCGAGCAGAGACGTGCTGATGCTTACCTTGGGCGGCTTACCGGCAGTATCGAACGGCTCGTAGTTGACGACCTGCAGTCCGCCCACTCCGTCGGCAACATAGGCGATGCCGTTGGCGATAGAGACGGCATTCGCCAGACCGGGAAGAGCAACCTGGGTGACGAACTGCCCCGGTTGCGAGGCATTGGCAATGTTGAACAAATCGAGCACATCGCCGGCAGTCGTGCCACCCACCTCCGCACCCAACCCCGACCCATTGGCGGCAAAACCCGCCGACGGCTCCGAAGTGCTGCTCGTCGACGTGCTGAGCAACTTGGGGTTTTGCGGGTCGGTGATATCGACCGTCAGAAAACCTCCCAACGAGTTGCTCTCTGCGGCGACGTACACCAGGCCGTTGCCGGTGAAGATCTTGCCCGCACCTTGGCTCAGCGAGAGCGAACCGTCCAGAATCAACGTGCCGTCGATTTCATCGACCACCCGCAAGACGTTATTGGTGTCCATCGTCACCAAGCGTGATCCATCGCGCGCCAGACCTGTGAGTTGGCCGCCACCCAAGGGCAACGTCTGTTGGATCTGACCCGTTGCCGAGTCGACGGCCACCAGATCGGTCCCTTCGGCCACGATCGCCAGCCCGTCGACGATGGTGACCGCGACGGCCGGACTTGGCAAGGCGACCGTTTGCGCCAAGACCGGCTGCTGAGGATCGGAAACATTCACCAGGTTCAGCCCCGCGCTGCCCGCCGCCACGGCAGCGATCTGTCCGGCCGGATCGACGGCGACATCTTGATTGTCGCCGGGTAGCGACACCTGCCCCAGCAAGACCGGCTTATTGAATTGCGTCGCGTCGACGACAGCCAGTCCGGTGGTCGTGGCAATATAGGCCGTTTGCTGGTCCGAATTCGCCGTCGAGCCTTGCACGGCGATTGCCTCGGCCGCGCCGGTCATCGCCAGGCTGGCAATCACACCGGTCGGGAAGCTCCGCCCATCAAGCGGATCGGTGCGGTCGATGATGACGTGCGTGAAGTCATCGATGCCGTCGCCCGCAGTAAAGGCATTGGTCGGCGATGTGCCGATGGCAAATTCGACATCGTCCGGCAAACCATCGCCGTCGCTGTCGGGCGCGGTGCTGGCGCCAAAGACAAGGTCTCGCGTCAGGTCGATCCCGTGGCCCGAAGACGGCGTGGTGCCATAGCCGTTCGCGATCAGGCCGGTAATCGGATCGAAAATAGCAATGTGATAATTCGTGCTTGGCGGCAGGACGAAACCGAAGTTGCCCGCGTTGTCGCTCACCGTCCGCAACGCGGGAGAGCCTTGTTGATCGGGGAACTCGATGGCGATGTAATCGTTGCCCCAGTGCGGATAGACGACGCTACCGAGGCCCGTGCCGTCGACACCGAACGTTGTGATCGGATGGCTCGGATCGTTGGTCGAGATGTCGATCTTTGCTCGCTCGAGGCCAACCTTGCTGGCTGTGTACTGCACACCGAACGCGAAGGTCTGGCCGGTGGTGAGCGTGATCGGATTGGTCGCCAGATTGGCTGGGATGCCGATCAGAGCAAAACTGGCGTCGCCCGACTCGAACTGGATGTTGCTAATCGTGAGCGGTTGAGCGCCCTGATTGGTGACCGTGGCGAGTTGAGCGTTCTGTGTCGAAGCGCCGACCGCAACGCCACCGAGGTTGTTCTGCGCTGCGCTGAGCGAGACGGATGGTCCGGTCGACAGCGCCATCCCCGTCAAATTGATCGAAAGGCCCGGGTCGGCGCCATCGTTGTTGACAAGGAACGTGGCACTGGCGGGCCCAGCCTCGTTCGGCATGAACGCGATCGTGAACGATTCGGTTTCCGTGGGCGCAAGGACCTGAGCCGTGAGTCCGGAGACGATGAACTGCGAACTGCCGGTCATGACAAATGAGCTGATATTGAGCGGTTTATCGCCGACGTTCTGTAACACAAAGGAGAGCGTGTTGCCCGCGCCGCCGAGCGAAACGGAACCGAAATCGAGCGAGCTACCAACACTCGTGCCATCCGCCGCCGATTGAACGTCGGCAATTCCAATCCCCGGTGTGAACGGCGTCTCGTCTGTGTCGACAGCGAGGTCGCTCGTCGTGTCCGTAGCGAGGCTGCTAGTCGTGTCCGTGGCGAGGCTGCTAGTCGTGTCCGTAGCGAGGCTGCTGGTCAGATTTTTAAAGACCGAGTCAACCGAGCTCAGCGAATAGGCCGCATAATAGTCGATGGCCTGCTGGGGGACCGACTTTTGCGGTCCGGGTGCGTCATTATACGCCATTCCGAGAGAGACTCGCATGGCCGGATCGGTCACGACGAAGCTCTCGCCCTGCCCGTCGCCCAGGTTGTAGGTCGGGAACATAATGTCGTTCTTTACGTTGATGTGATTCAGGCCAAGCGCATGGCCAAGCTCATGCGCGATTGTCGATCCTACTTCATCGACGAAGTACGACGTCGCGTTTTTCAGCGTGATATCGCTATTAAGCAAAGCAATCATGTTGTTTATATAAAGCGAGATCGACTCCGATGGATACTGGTTTAATGCCATGGAAAGCCGATAGTTCTGTTCCGGAACGGAGTATTTGGTGCGATTGGCGACGATGTCACTTGTGCTAAAGGTGTTGTTTAGAATCAGCCCTTTGCCGTTGTCGATTGCGGGCAGGGTAAGGCCAATCACGTGTGTCGGAAGAATGGAGGTATTGGTCGGCGTAACGAGAACGCCAGGTCCCAGCGTTATCGGAACTTCTATTGCCGTTACGGAAACTTCTTGCAGCGCTGGAGAGTACGCGGCCAATTTTTGATTTGCGAAGGTCAGGATCTGTTGGATCACGCCTTGGGCTTTAGTCGGGTCAAACTGGTAATGCTGGCTGGCATCGAGGCTGCCGAGGATATTGGGGTATAGCATAGTGCTGTAGTCTTCTTGGAGCTGGTCAAGGAACTCCGTCGGATCGATGTACCAGAATTGAATCTGCGCCGCGACGCCCTCCAGCGCAATCGGGGTGGGCGCCGGCGTTCCGTCTGGCGACTGAATGGTTAGGGTGCCTTTTTGCTCGTCGGCTTGGCCAAGTGTTGGTGCGAAGATCAACGTCTGTCCATTGACGGAGAAGTCCGTATTTGCCGCCACTGACAACGTAGCGGGGTAGCCAAACTCAGTTATGGGCACCGACCGCGTAACATCAGGCAATGCCTTGGGGAAGTTGATTTGCATGTCATCGTGGACGGCGTCCGCCGTATCGACAAACCGGTAGACGTCGTAGGTGTTCTTTTCGACGGATAACTGGCTGCCGTCAGCTCCGTAATCGGTCTTCGTTACTACAATTTGTGATCCGAACAATTCGTCGCTGCTGAGGTCTGCAAGGCGGGTGGCTCCTTGGTTTCTGAGCAACGTTGAATACGGAGTTAGTGCTCCAGATAGGTGCAAAGTCGACCCAGCGTCCAAGTGATATGTGTCTGTGCCAGCTGCCAGTATGAAGTCGCCGGTCTGGGTAAACATGGTAGCGAGGGGCCCCATGATAGTGATGGTCACTTCCGTATACGGCTGGTTTGTATTTGAATGAGTGGGCGCGTTGCATGTGTTCGCCGGCGGGGGAAGCGTGCTTGAATTGTCGCTCTGTCCGGCGGCCGTAATGGGAATATCGATCGTGCCAGACTCGCCCGTGAAAATGGGTTCCACGGTCAGTTGGCCCGTGTCCTGAACCTGGGCCGTGGCCTGGGGGGGCGGTGTCTGCGGCGGCACGGGCGGCGGGCCGCCGGAACCGCCGCAGTCGCCGGGCGGCGTCGTACCAAACCAACCAGGGTGCGAGATGCCGCTACCGGGATCGGTCGTAGCTGTCTTGCCGTCGGCCGAGACGGTGGCCGTGCCGGTGACTTCGAGCATGCCGGTAGTGTGATTGAACGAATAGACGTTCAGTTTGCTGCCCGGCGCCGCGCCGTAGATGTTGGCAAACGTCAACTGCAACGGTGGGTTAAAGGCGGCAACGTTGGGCGCTTGAATCGTGAGCGTACTGGAAAGCTGTGTTACGCCCTGCGGTAGCATGTCGCGGACCAGGGATTGCGAAACGGTGCTGAAACCGACCTGGCCGCTGGCCAACGGCTTGCCGTCGAAGCCGATCAGACTGTTGGGCGCCACGGTGATCGAATAGCTGGCTGCCTGCTGAGGCGTCAATCCCTGCGACGAACTGAGCTGGAGCGGAATCGTGACGGCAGTATTGCCGCCCGCGTTGTGCAGGATTGAGGTTTGCAAACGCGGCAGGAAAACGCCCAGGTTGTTCGTGTTTGCTTCCTGCTGAGAGACCGTGCCCATCGAGCCCATGACCGTGTTGGTCACCCCCGGTCGGATGTTGAGGTCCATGACCATTTCCGGGAAGAAATAACCGTTGCTCCGCGGATCGATGAACTGCTGCGTGGTGGGGTCGTAGGTCATCACGCCGGTGCCGTTGCCTTCGATCACGAGCTTGACGTCGCCTGCCGGGATGTTGGTCAGAGTAAAGCGGCCTTGCGAGTCGGTGGTAACGGCCTGGGCCTGTTGGCCGATAATGTAGACCTGCACGCCTTGAATCGGCCGTAGATACTGATCGTCGGCGGTGCCCAGCACGTGGTCGGGGCCCGACAGCACATTGTCGCGTGTGTCGGGAGTCAGGTCCGGCCCGGTGTCGGCTATGATGCCCGTCAGCGTAGTACCGGGCACCGGGGTCTCGCTCACCGTGGTGAAGGTCGAATGTAGTACGCTGCCGGGCGTGCCGTTGTCGGCCGCGTCGAGCAACGTGCCGTCCGCCGCTTTGATTTTCGAACCGTCGACGGTGAGCGTAACGATCGATGCCCCCGGCATGGGGTTGGTGATAAACAGCATGGCCGACATGCCATCGGCGGACGGCAAGATGGTGGCTGCCAACGGCGTGCCGTCTGGGCCGGAGACGTAGAAGTCGGCACTTGTCAGCGTGCTTGGGTTGACGGGCCGCGAGAAGGTCACGACCGGCCGGAAAGTCACGCTCACGTCCGTAGCGCCGAGCGCCGGTGTCACGCTCGTGATCATGAGCGGAATGGCGCTGGCCAGCGACACCTGCACCGATTGCGTGGTCGTGTTACCGGCGGCATCGGTGGCCGTGAACTTAAGTGTGTGGCTTCCGGCGGCAAGATGCGACAGGTCGAGTTGCTGATCGCTGAAGGTATAGGAATTCGCCGCTGTGGTTGCCGCGTTCGCCGTGAAGGAGATCGGCACGGTCGTGCCGGAATCGAACTGATAGCTCAGTGCGACCAGCGCGGGACTGCTGGTGGTAACCGTGCCACTGGCGGTCGAGGTCGTCGTCAGGCTGCTGCCGCCGGTCGGACCGGTGACGCCGATCGTAGGGTGTTTCGTGCCTAGGGCAAATTGCAAAGCGACCGGCGCCGATGTGTTGCCCGCCTTGTCCGTGGCCTCGAATTCGATCGTGTGTATACCGTCGGCCGAGCCATCCAACGGAAATGTGGTGAGGATCGAGAACTGACCCGTGCTGGCGTTGAACGTGACCGGCCTAAAGCTACCGCTGTCGACTTGGGCCTCCAGCGTGGCGACGCCCGACAGGTTATCGGTGACCTGGCCGGTGATGGTAATGTTCTGGTTGGAAGTGAACTCGTTCGCCGTGCCATCGGTGGTGAGGCCGGATGTATTGAGCACGATTCTCGGCGGAGTGGTATCGGCCTTGATATTGAAGGTGTTTAAGACGTAATTGGCGACGGCCGTACCGGCGGCCGCGCCATCGACGTTCGAGAATTCGAAATGGATGCCGCCGTAAATGCGGCTCATGCCCGCCTCCTCAGCCGCCTCGTCGAAACTGGTGTAGGTGCGCGTGACGCCCGTCAGGGTGACCTCCGTGGAAGTGAAGGTCACGTTGTCGCCAAAAAAGGCGTCGAGCACGGTGGCGGCCGCGGAACTGAAGGTGCTGTGGCCCGAGACGTACTCCGGGAAATTGGGGGTCGTCAGCAGCGGTTCCCAGGTCGGATCGGCCGTAACGGCTGGGTTGTCGGCTGCGCTGGGGTCCTGGATCACGGTGATCGGACGCCAAGTGTCGTAATCGTACTTGGTGTTCCAGGCGGTGATGCCGGCGTCGGCCAGTGATACATCGAGCTCGGCGAATAGTCGGGCATCGTCGACGATACTGTCTCCCTCTTGTTGGGCCACCGTTTGCGCGATGGCGTTCCAGTGGCCGGGCGGCGTGTACGTACCGGAACCATCGTTCCAGAACTGTGCGATCTGTGTCTCGTCGGCGGTGCGCGTAGTGCTATTCGCCGCGCCGAGGCTTTCAGTTTCGTTGACCGCGGCGGCCCAGGCGGCACTGGTCAGGGCCGGTGGTCCGGCCGGGTCGAACTGGCTGTCACTCGTCATGGCGAACGGTGTCACGTTGGCGAACTGTGGATCGAGCGCCGGCGCATAGGCGGGCGCGGTCGGCTGCCAATCGCCTGCCCCGCTCGAGGGCTGGAAGTCAACGAAGTCTCGAGAACCATCGTTGGCACGTATCGCGATGATCGCGGATGCCACGGCCTTGCCGACCGTTTCACCGTCGGTAGTGGCCTGCACCGCCGGTAGCAAGGCGAGCTGTGAGGTCAGGAGCGAGTCGAAAGTCGCTTGCTGATCGGGGTAGAGATACACCAGCACATCGTGCGCGGCCGCGTCGACAGCCGCTGGCACCGATGCCCCCGCCGGCGCTGTGACTTTCACATAGTAAGCCGGCGTCCCTTCAATCGAGTTCACGGCGTCGAACACGGCGGCCTGCACCATCGCCAGGCCGCGCGAGGCAAAGAGCGGATCGGTGGCATCGGCCAAAATGGCGTTGAGGGTGGCTTGGTTCCAGACGATCACCGCGTTCGGTGGGGCACCCGTCGACGAGCCGCGCGTCACCGTGTGTGAATAGCTGCTGGTATTACCGGCGGCGTCGGCAGCCTGAACTTTAAGCTGATTGGCGCCCAAACTCAAAGAGACGCCTGGGATTTGAAAGGCTCCGGTTCCCGAAGCCTGGGCCGACAGGGTGGTGCCGACCAGCGAGACCGTCGCGCCGGGGTCGGTCTGTCCGACGAGCGTAACGAGTGTCGCACCCGTGTCGTCCACACCGAGGTCGCTGGTGCCTTGGGCCATATCAAACGTAGGGGTCGCCGGCGGCTTGGTATCCAGCGTGAAGTTGAAATTGGTCACCGTGGTGTTACCCGCCCCATCGGTGGCCTTGACATGAATCGTGTGAAGGCCATCGGCAGACCCATCGAGGGCGAAACTGGTGGCCGGCAGCGCGAAATTGCCCGCTGCGCTGATCGTTACGCTGCTGAATGTGCTCGAATCGACGGCGGCCGACAACGATGTGACACCCGATAGTGCGTCAACCACCGCGCCGGTCAGAGAGACGTTTTTATTCGTTGCGAGTCCCGACGCAGCGCCGTTGAAGGTGATCGTCGGCCCCGTGCTGTCGAGGGTGAAATCGACATTGGTCGTCGAAAGGTTTCCCGCCTTATCAACAGCGTCCAACTCGATTGTGTGCGAGCCGTCATCGGCACCGCCCAAGGCGAATGTCGTCGGCAGGCTGAAGTGTCCCTGCGAATCGATCGTCACCGGGACAGGAGAATTGTAGTCAATGTATGCGGACAGCGAGGCCACGCCACTGGCGGCATCGGATACGGCTCCGGTGATGGTGACGTTCGACTTGGTTGTGATATTCGCCGCGGGGCTACTTACCGTGATCACGGGCGGGACCGTATCGAGCGTAAAGTTGAAGGTCGCCGTCATGGTCTTGCCCGATGCATCGGTGGCCTTGACGTGGATTGTGTGTTGGCCGTCGGCTGAGCCGTCGAGTGCTAATGTGGTGGCCGGCAAAGTGAAGTTGCCCGATGAATTAAAAGGCACGTTGGTAGACGTACCGGAATCGATCGCGGCCGTGAGCGAGGTGATCGCTTGCGTGCCGTCAACCACCTGTCCGCTCAAGCTCAAATTCGTGTTAGTCACTAAGCCCGAAGCGGCGCCGGTGAACATGATCGTGGGCGCAGTTGTCGTGAGCGTGAAATTGAAGTTCGAAGTCGAAACATTGCCCGCGGCGTCGGTTGCCCGCAAATGCACGACGTGTTGGCCGTCGGCCGTGCCGTTGAGAGTGAGTGAGGTGGGTAGGCTGAAGTGTCCCTGGGAGTCGACACTGAGCGGGGCGGGAGAGGCGGAATCGAGCGAGGCGGTAAGCGACGCCACACCGCTGGTTGCGTCGGTCACCTTCCCGCTGAGCGTAAAGTTGCCGCCCACCGTTATATTTTGGGCCGGGCTGGTGACCGAAACGACCGGCGGTACCGTGTCGAGCGTGAAGTCGAGATCGGCGGACCCGGGCGGATCGCCGAGATCGTCGGTCGCACTGAAATGAAGTACGTGATGGCCATCGCTGGAACCATTGAGCGACAGCGAAGTATTCGTGCTGAACTTGCCTGTGCTGCTGTAGAAAAGGTCGGTTGGAGGGCCACCGTCGAGAGACATTGCGAGCGTCGGCGATTGGCTCTGTCCACCGCTCATTTGCCCGGTAACGGTGAAATTGGTGTTCGTCACCAGCCCGTTGGACGGTGTATTGATGACGACGGATAACGGAACCTCGCTCTGCAACTGCTGGGCAAGGTTGTAATACTCATCCGAGGCAATAAAACCGGCGATCAGGTCTTCGTTCGTCTCGCCTTGCGCGAACTGGCCCACCCAATAACTGACGCCAGCCGAATCCGCCGCGCGGCGAAGGAAATGTTCGTAGTCGCCTTGCACCCGCTCGGTCTCGCGCTCGAGGCTGGCCGCGAAGCCGTAAGCTACGTCCGCACGGCTAGTGCCATCCGCGAGCCGTCCGACCCAATAGTTCTCTCCGGCAGCATCCGCCGGCCGGCCGAGAAGGTCTTGGTACATGGCGTCGACCCACAGCACGTCGGTGCCGCCGGCATGCAGATAGAACTCCGTCGAGCCGACAAAGTCGGCCTCGAGATGTTCGTCGGTCACTCCCTGATTCTGCATCTCGTCGACCCAGTACGCCGTGCCGGCCGCGTCGGGCGCGCGGCCCAAGTATTTTTGGTAGGCAGGCGCGATGATGATATTGGCGAAATACTCGGAAGTGTGGGTCAATTGCTGAGCTATACTGCCGCGGTCGGCGCCTTGATCGAGTTGGCTGGTCCAATAAGCCAGCCCTGCCGGGTCGGCCGACCGATTGAGCAGATCGAGATACACCTGCGCCACCTCGTTCTGGTTGGCAGAAGTGAGCACCAAACGGTGTTCCAAATACTCGAATGACCAGATAGCGGTTCGAGTGCGCGACTTGCTACGCTTTCGATGATGAATCACGGTGTTTGTTCCAAGGGTTAGGCAAAGGCCCTCAAGAAATGCGGCAAACTTGTCGCTACTCACTACATCGCATCCGCGCCACGCGAACTGTTCGATGCAGGAAGATTCCCAACGGTCGGGGTGCAATCGACGACCGGCCGTCGAGGCGTTCACCCTGATGTTGGCGGGCTCAAAGCAAGTGCGGCGCCGGGCGATCCGGACTGCGGCTCGCCATGCCATACCGCTCGAACCGTAACCACCTAGCGTGTCGCGGTTTGCAGAGCCTTCGCGAGGCGCGGCGGGCGGGACCGTGGAAAGCGATTGCAACCCGGTAGCCAGATATCGCTATGACGGCGGCTGTATTCAGTTTGATTACGAAATTGACAGCCTGCCGCGCCAGAAGAGAGACCTCGTGGAAGAGAACCCGCTGTCGACCGCCGAGCGCTGCTCCATCTGCCTCAATCGTATTGAGGTTGCCGCTGGCACCGCGGCGCGCCGTGGCACTGCCCGATCCGAATCCGAAGGGCTATCCCGCATCCCGCTTGCTGGCCGAGCGAGCGACCGTAGGCCACCGCTTCGTACCAGTTCGCACCGAATGCCGGCTCATCCAACGAGAGCTTGCGTCCGAATCGCTTTTCCCCGACGTTGTGCCACAGAGGGCGTCACTCAAGGCTCGGGCGAGGTTGGGTCGTGAATGGCATTGTCGTCACTTCGTCTTGCAGCGTTTGCCGCTCCTGTTCTGGCACAACGCAATCGGGGAGAGCGGCCTGGAGACGCTGCAAAGCCGCATTACTCGCCGCAGCATGACGAGCGATTTCAAATCTTCGTCGCGGACCTTGTCACTGAGCAGGACGATTGCCGTTGTTTGGAAGTAATCGTTGCCGAGCCAGTTGCGGATCCATCGCGGATACGGCGGTTCGCTGTCCCAGGCACCTCTCGATCAGTCGGTCAACGTCAGATCGAAGGCGTTAGGCTGTCCCTTGCCGACCTCGAATTTCAAAGGCGAGTCGGTGGGATTGCCGTATCTGATGGGCAGCAATTGCTTCGGTGGTAGGTCGGTGGCTGGCTGTTCGGGATTGATGACGGCAACCTCGAACTTTGTCACGAGCGCCACATAACTGCCCGGCTGCACTTGTAGTGTGTAGGTTCCGTCGGCGGTCGTCAGTGCGGCTACCGGCCTGCCGGCACCCGTGCTGGCGAAGGTCACGGCGGCCCCCTCCACCGATTGACCCTGATAGGTCACTTTACCCGAAACGGGCACGGTGTTCGGGTCGCCCCCCTTGGAACAGCCCACCGCGAGCACTGCCAGCAGCGAGCAAAGACGAATCCCGGAGAAAGGCTCCACGCCCCAAGAACGATACATGAAATACCTCTTAAAACCGTGTTGAAGCAATCAAGGAGTGCCGCCCAGACCCAGGCTTTCGCGGCCGGCGATCGTACCCATCGCCCCCCACACACCAAAACTCAAGCTGGGCGCCAAGCCATAGGCGCCGCAGTCGATATCGTCGGCAAAGAAGCGCACACTGCCATCCGCCATCGCGCCTTGCACACCGCCGGGATGAAAGCTGGTGGGGGGAAAGATGCCGTTCGCGGCGCTCGGATCGGCGCCGGTATTGCCATAACAGGTGGGGCTGTTCGGCGGCAGTACCGTATTGAACATGCCCCAGTAGGGGTGGCCCATCGCCCAGCGAGCGCCCGCGATATTGCTCGACAAGGGCGGGCTGGCGGTGGCGATGTACTTTCCATCGATAGCCTGCGCTAGACAGATCGTCGGGTTGCCGTTGTTACCTTTCCCGTTACCGGGCGGGTCGGTGGTAGCCGGCGGAAATCCCTGCACGCCGAACCCCATGATGCTGCGCGAGGGGAGTATCGCGCCGATCGCCTTCTCGCTGATGGCGAGTGTGTTGCTCGTGCCGTCCTGGATGTCTGCGATCGTCCGTTGCGTGCTGCTGCCGGCGCCACACGGCGCCGCGGAGGAGGTTCTCCAATAGCCATAGATACCGTTCGTCGGTCCGTCTCCGGCTGTGTAGCATTCGATGCTCGTTCCACAGCACAGGTGATAGCTGCGATGCCCGATAACGTTGAAGGTCGAAGTGGGGCTCGACGGACAGAGCAGCAGCGGGATTTGGACGACCCAAGGTCCATAATCTCCCCCTCCCGGCGCTGTTCCCTCCCAGGGACTTGGCAGCGCATTCGTCTGAGCTGTCGTGACGATCTGGTCCCATAACGCCTGCTGCTCGATAAACGGTGTTAAAGTAATAAAGCCGGAAAAGTCGCCGCAACGGTTCGGATTCCCTCCTCCGCCGTCACCATAGGTGAACTTCTTCCAGGTGTCGTGGTAATTCATTGCCGCCAGTGCCAATTGCTTGAGGTTATTGTTGCACTGCGCCCGTCGGGCCGATTCGCGCGCCGCCTGCACGGCCGGCAGCAACAGCGCGATCAAGATGCCGATGATGGCGATCACGACCAACAACTCGACCAACGTAAAACCACCGCGGCCTTCCCGATGCACTCGATTGGCGCGATAATCCTTAGACCAGTGACTCATTCCAAACTCATCCCTTCGAAGATGTGGTTGTTTGCCGCGGGAATCCTCACACGACGTGTTTAGAGCAACCGACGAAACCCGATCTCGCTCCACAAAAATCGGCGTTTCACGGCCGATTTTTCGCCCACGGGCGCTCCGGCTTCCGGGTTTTGTCAGCCGCTCTGAGCAAGTGCGATGCCATGATCGAAACCGATCGACAAGCATTTCCCTTGTAATGCTTTGCAATTTGTAAGACGGCCGCGACGCAATCGGCCGCAGGCCCGCAAATAAAACGGCCCAGTAAATACGACGGTTTCGCCAGCGAATTTACCGGCTGTCGGTGACAGCGTCGGAGGTGACGCGGCATATTTCGGCTTGCCAGTTGGAGCAGTTTCCGCAGCGACAACTGACGACGCGAGCAGCGCCACCAGCGCGATCTGAAACGGTGCGAAGCACCAATCGATTGTGATTCCGCGCTTCATGAAGGCGACTTTCATAGGGAATGAGAGATGCATTCATCATTTGTCGGGAATAGAAGCTAAAGCAGGCGGACGGGCGCCTGCATATCGATCGAGGACCGTCTGCAACTTTTGCCTGGCTGCGGTCGCTTCCGCATCGAGTTGGTTGGCGTCCAGAGGCTCCTCGTGGTAGCGGTCGTCGAGTCGGTGCATGACGCCGTTGCGAAACAGCTTGTAACCGTGCGTGCGGGCGAACTCGATCGGCTCGTCCACGCGCCCTTGGTTGGGCGCATACCAGGTGTAGAGCCAATCACGCCGCGATGATTTCGCCCCCAGCGCCAGCGGCAAAAAGGTCTGGCCGTCGATCGGAGGCATCGTGGGGATCGGAATTGTGGCCGCATCGCAGAGCGTGGGCAGAAAGTCCGTCGTATCGACAAGATCGGCCACCACGCGCCCCGCCGGGATCCGGCCGGGCCAGTTGACGATCAACGGTACGCGCGTGCCTGCGTCGATCGCTTGGGCCTTGGCCCCATGAACCGTGATGCCGCGCCATTGCGAATCCACCTTGGCGGTGCCGTTATCTCCCAAGAAGATCACCAAGGTCTTTTTTTTGCGCAGGCCCACCTCTTCGAGCAGCGCCACCAGTTCGCCCACCTGCTTGTCCATGTACTGGGTCATCTCGCGAAAGTGCTTCTCGTCCTGATTCACCTCTTCACCGATCGCCCGAGGGTCCCAATCCGGGCTGTCGGGAGTCGGCTGAAAAGGCCGATGCGTGAGCATCATCGGATAGTAGAGGAGGAAAGGGTGGTCCTTGTGCTTACGCACAAACTCCAAGGCGTACTGCTGGATCAGATCGGGACCGTATTCGCCGGCGTCGAAGTCGATCTGTCGACCGTCGATTTCCAGGCCCGGATTGGCGTAGCGGGGCGGTCGTCGGGTGAGCTGCCAGAGACAGTACTCGTCGAATCCGAATTGCCGCGGTCCGTCAAAGCCGCCCCCGAGTTGCCACTTGCCGGCAATGCCGGTGACGTATCCGGCTTGCCGGAACAAGTGAGCGAAAGTGATCTGCTGGGGGTCGAGAAATCCGAAGCGGACGTAATTGCGAACGTTCGATTGCCCTGTCATGAGCTGGGCGCGCGTGGGCGTGCACAGCGGTTGAGCGTAGCAATGCTCGAACCGAGCGCCCGTCGCCGCCAGATCATCCAAGTGGGGCGTGCCGTAGGACGTCCCACCATTGGCGCCGAGACATTCGAAACCGAAGTCATCGGCAAGCATCAGAATCACGTTAGGCCTTTCGTCGGCCTCCAGCCTGCCGGCGAAGCCACAGGCCGCGAACAGAATCACGGCGATGCCGAGCCCCGGCCGGCAGGCTGGACGCGATCTGAGAAACAGGTGCATCGGGTTCTCCGGTATTCGACGTCGTTAGTAGTTGTTGGTAATGGCCTCTTGGCCGGCGATCGTCCCCAGCGCCCACCAGACCTGAACGTCGATGCTTTCGTTCACGAAGCGGACAGAGCCGTCAACCATGGCGACGAGGACACCACCCGGGTGGAAACTTGACACGGTCGTGGCCTGCGCGTCCTGATTGATGTCGGTGCCGAGATTCGATCCCTGCAACACGCAGCTCTTCGAATTCGGTGGCATGATGTGGTTGTATCGGCTGATCAGATAGTGCCCCGAACCCCATTGACGCCCGGCATACGAATACTGCTTGGCCGCCCCGATTTGCGGCGTAATGGCACCGCAGGCGTTGTAGATGCTCAGTCGATCGGTGGCGGTGGGGTTGATGACAAAGTAGTCGCCGGGCAGCGAAAGCTGGTTGTCGTTGCCGTCTCCTCGGATTGCCTCGCTGATCATCGCCGTGTTGCTGGTACCATCGCGGATATCGGCGAACTTTGTGAACATGTTGTCGACGAAGACACCGTTATTGACCTCGGCAACCGAGTTGGCGACCGACTCATTGCCTGTGTCGTTCCCCGCGTTGCCGCGGTAGCTCATTTTTCCGTAGCCGGCCAAGTTATTGGAATTGGTCGAATCGGTCTGCCGATCGGTCGGATCGGAAGGGCAGATGAAGGCGGGAATCCAGGTCTGCGAGACGGGAACGTTGATCGTCTCGGTAGGGTTGTACTGAAAATTGATCCGGTTGTAGATCTGCTGCAACTCGATATAGGGCATGACGCGCGGGAATTGCCCCCAATTGTCGTTGGTCGAAGTGGCCATGGGCCGGTCGAGTCGCGAAGGGGGGAACGACTTCAGAGCCGCGGCATAATTCTGCATTCCCAGGGCGAGTTGATGGACGGCATTATTGCACTGCGCGCGCCGGGCCGATTCGCGCGCCGCTTGCACGGCGGGCAGAAGCAAGGCGATCAGTATGCCGATGATCGCGATCACCACCAGCAGCTCGATCAAAGTAAAGCCGCGGTTCTGCAAATAGCGCAGACCACCTTTTCGATAGAGGTTCCGTCCGTCAGGCTTTCGTTTCACAGTCTTCTCCATCATTTATTGAACAAGATCGGTCCCGTGTGCGTCGCCGGGACTTCGCAATCCGCATGCCGATCTGCAACACGCTCGATGGTCGTGTCGGCGGAATGGTTTCAATCGCCAGCCCTTCCTGCGAGCCCCGATGAACGAGGGGATGGGCACAGGATTTGATTACATAGCGGGCCAGTTGATGCGGCGCCCGCCCAGTGTTCCTAAGGCGTGCTTGAGAAAATGCGGTCCGAAGGAACAAACAAAGTCAGCTACGGCGGATCATGGCCGCCAGCACATTTGATGGCCCAGCAAATACGACCAGCAAATAAGCTGGAGCACGTCGAACCCAACACAAACGAAACAATTCCGCCTCCGCTCCTCGGAGAACTGAGCGTTATGCGAAGACTTTTATTCCTGTGCTGGGCGACATTCGCTGCCGCGCATCCCGCGTTGGCGGATGCCCCGCGTGGACCGAACGTCGTGTTCATCCTTGCCGACGATCTCGGCTTTACCGACTTGGCGTGCTACGGCAGCCAGTATTACGAGAGCCCCAACATCGATCGGCTGGCGGCGCAGGGACTGCGTTGCACGGACGGCTATTCATGCGGACCGAATTGCCAGCCGACTCGCGCGGCCCTGCTTTCGGGGCAGTATGGACCGCGCACCGGTATTTACACCGTGGGGAGCATCGAACGCTTCGATTGGCGCAGCCGTTCGTTGCGACCAGTCGACAACGTAACCGAATTGCCATTGAATAGGGTCACGGTCGCGCAAGCTCTCCAACGCGCCGGTTATGCAACGGGTCTGTTCGGCAAATGGCACCTGGGTGAAGACGATACCCATCATCCACTCCGCCGCGGCTTCGACGAAGCGTTTACTACCGAGGGACGCCACTTCGATTTCGTCACCAATCCGCCGGTGGACTATCCCCCCGGCGCCTACCTGGCCGATTTCCTGACGGATCGGGCCATCGACTTTCTGCGGCGGCATCGCAACGAGCCTTTCTTTCTGTATCTGCCGCATTTCGGCGTTCATGGACCGCATCAGGCAAAACCGGAACTTATCGCCCACTTCAAAGCGAAAGCGCCCGGCGGCGGGCATCACGATCCAACCTATGCGGCCATGATCGCCAGCGTCGACGAGAGCGTGGGGCGCGTGGTGGCCGCGCTCGATGAGCTGGGGATCGCCGAGAATACGCTGGTCATCTTCTCCAGCGACAACGGTGGCGTGGGCGGTTATGAGCGGGAAGGGATTTTTGGCAACAGCATCACGGACAACTCGCCTTTGCGGGGTGGCAAAGGCATGCTTTACGAAGGAGGCATCCGCGTCCCCTATGTCTTTCGTTGGACCGGGCGAATTCCGGCCGGCGGTACCTCTGCCTTCCCGATCAACTCGGTCGACCTCTATCCCACTCTGCTCGAGTTGACCGGAGCGAAGCAACCCGAAGGGCAGGTGCTCGACGGCGAAAGCTATGCGGAGCGTCTGCTTGGCAAGGACGGCCCGAAGGACGCGACGCGCGACGCGATCTACTGGCATTTCCCGGGTTATCTGGGCGCGGCGCGCGGCACCTGGCGCACTGCGCCGGCCGGGGCGATCCGCGCGGGCGATTGGAAGCTGTTGGAGTTCTTCGAGGACGGCCACGTCGAGCTCTACAACCTGTGCGAGGACCCGGGCGAGAAACACGATTTGGCGTCGGCCGAGCCCGACCGCGCCCGCGCGCTGCATGCGCAGCTCGTTGTCTGGAGGCAAGAGATCGGTGCGCCTTTGCCGACGAGTCGTTGACCAAAAACATCCGAGAGATAACCACCATGCCTGCATTTGCCTATCGACCGTCTGAATTTCTGCGCCGGATGCGTGAGTCGTCGCATTTGATTTATGTGCTTGCCACCACGCTCGCTTATCTGCCGCCCACGCTGAGTTGGGGGCAGTCGTCGCCGGCCGAAAATCGCCCCGATTCGGAGCAGAACCGCACCGCGATCGAGTTCTTCGAGAAGCGGGTGCGGCCCCTGCTGGTGAAGAACTGCTACACGTGCCATTCGGCCGACACCAACGCCAAGGGAGGCCTGCGGGTCGATGACCGCAGGGGGCTGCTGGCTGGGGGAGCGGGCGGGCCGGCCATCGTCCCGGGCGACCCGGAGAAGAGCCGGCTCATCCAGGCCGTGCGCTACACCGACGAAAACCTGCTCATGCCGCCCGAGCGCGCCCTTTCCGACGAGGAGGTCGCCGATCTGACGCGCTGGGTCGCCGACGGTGCCGCATGGCCCGCGGAAGACGTAGCGACGCTGGTGAGCGAGCCAGATCCGGCTTACGCGCGGTTGCGACAGGAACATTGGGCCTGGCAGCCGTTGCAGGCGCCGGCGGCACCTGCCGTCCGCGATACGAACTGGCCGCGCGACGACCTCGATCATTTTATCTTGGCGAAATTGGAAGAACGCGCGCTCGCCCCGGTGGGTGATGCCGAGAGGCCGGCCCTTTTGCGCCGACTGACCTTCGATCTGACGGGGCTGCCACCGAACCCCGATGAGGTAGATGCCTTCCTGGCAGATCGCTCCGCCGATGCGTGGGAGAAGATCGTCGACCGGTTGTTATCATCACCGGCCTACGGCGAGCGTTGGGGACGGCATTGGCTCGATGTCGCGCGATACGCCGAATCGACCGGCGGCTCGCGCAATCTGCCGTTCCCGCACGCCTGGCGGTATCGAGACTACGTCATCGACGCCTTCAACGCCGATAAGCCGTTCGACCAGTTCATTCGTGAACAGATCGCCGGTGACCTCCTTCCCGCCAACAGCGAGGCCCAGCGAGAGGAACAGATCATCGCTACCGGCTTCTTGGCGGTGGGCGTCAAAGACGTCAATCAGCGGTTCAAGATCCGTTTCGTCATGGACAACATTGACGAGCAGATCGACGCCGTGAGCCGTTCGTTCCTGGCTCTCACCGCGAGCTGCGCGCGTTGCCACGACCATAAATTCGATCCGATCCCGACCGCCGACTATTACGCCCTGGCCGGCATCTTCCAGAGCAGCGATCTGTGCGCCGGCGTGCGTAACAAGATGGGCGGCGGCGGACTCGACTACTACGACTCACAGATGCTCGTGAACCTGGGCCCCAAGGTCGAACCGACCGCCGAGGCTCTGGCGAAAATCGAGGAGGCGACCCGCGCCGTGGCGGTCGCCCGCACGGAACTACAGACGCTGCGGACCAACCTGCAAGGGAACGACATTACCGCCGACGGACGGATGAAGCGGCAAGTGGCCCGCGACAAACTGAATCAGCTACAGAACGAGTTGTTCGCCCTGACGGATCCGGCCGCCAATGGCGTGAAGACCGCGATGGGTGTCCGCGACGGACAAAGCATCGGCGACGCCGAAATACGTCTGCGGGGCGAGGCGGAGAAGATCGGTCCGGTCGTGCCGCGTGGGTTTCTGAGCGTGGTTTCGTTCGACGGACAGCCGCCCGTCAGCCCTGGCCAGAGTGGACGCCGAGAGCTGGCCGAATGGCTGGCCAGCGCCAACAACCCGCTCACGTCACGCGTCATCGTCAACCGCATCTGGCAACACCTCTTCGGCCAGGGTTTGGTGAAGAGCGTCGACAATTTCGGCGTTACGGGCGATTCCCCTTCGCACCCAGAACTTCTCGATCACCTGGCTAGCCGCCTCGTGCGAGACGGTTGGTCGATCAAGAGGCTTGTGCGGACGATCGTGCTCAGCCGAGCCTATGGGCTCGCCGGGGATGCCGCGCAGGCACAGCTTGCCGTCGATCCGGGAAACGGCCTCCTCTGGCGCCACACCCCACGGCGGCTGGAAGCGGAGGAGATTCGAGATGCCATGCTGTCCGTCGTCGGCACGCTCGACGTCCATCGGCCCGCCGCTTCTCCCGCCAGCGACTTGAAGGTGATCGAGTTGGGAAACAACGGACGCGAGGCCAGACGCCTGCGGGAGGTGGCCGGAGCCAGTCGTTATCGCAGCGTCTATCTTCCTCTCCTCCGCGGTCTGACGCCTGCCGCTCTGGAAGTCTTTGATTTCGCCGAGCAAGGCATGGTCACGGGACACCGCGATACGACGACCGTCGCCACGCAATCACTCTATCTGCTGAACGATCCATTTGTTCGTCGCGAGGCGCGCGAATTGGCCGCGCGCCTGCTCGAGCCCGCGGGATTAGGCGATGAGGGACGAGTGCAATGGGCCTATCGCCTGGCCTTCAGCCGGCCGGCCAGCGCCGCAGAGGTCGAACGGGCCAAAACCTTCGTGACCGATTACGAGGTTGCGGCCCGCGACTTGATAAGTGCGCAGCCCTTTACTACGGCACCGACCCCGGCCCCAGCCAAGACCAATGGAGAGGCCGACGAGGCGGTTGTCGCGGAACAACCGGCCGATGGGTCGTCGATCGAGCCGCTCGATCCGAAGATTGCGGCTTGGACGGCCTTCTCCCAATCGCTCTTAGGATGCGCCGAATTCCGCTATCTGAAATAACAAGCCCTTTTTATCAACTCATAAGGAACAACCATGCCTCGTTCCCGTACCGTACTCGCTTCGGCTCCTCTGCGCGTCTCACGGCGGCAAGCTCTGCGCAGTGGCAGCGCCGGCTTCGGATATCTGGCCCTGGCCGGCATGCTGGCGGAGGAGGCTGCTCGATCGGCGACAGCGACCGATGGCAGCGGGGGACACTTGGTCCCCAGATCGCCACACTTTCGGCCGCGAGCCAAACGGATTCTGTTTCTCTTCATGCAAGGCGCCATTTCGCAGATGGACACCTTCGAATACAAGCCCAAGCTCCAGCAGGACGATGGCCGCCCTGGGCCGGGCGGAGGTATTCTCACCGCTTCCAAGTTCGCCTTCCGTCAATATGGCCAGACCGGCAATTGGGTATCCGAGCTGATGCCGAATATCGCCCAGCACGTCGACGACTTTTGCTTCGTCCGCGGATTGCATACAGACACTCCGGCCCATCCCGAGGCCGTTATGCAACTGCATACGGGTACCGCGCTGGCTTCGCTCACGCGGCCGTCGATGGGAGCGTGGCTGCTTTATGGGCTAGGAACGGAGAACCAGGACCTTCCGGGATACGTGACGATCAATCCGTCGCCAAACTTCGGTGGCGCGATCAACTACGGCAGTGCCTTTTTGCCTGCGCACTATCAAGGGACCAAGATCAACGACCAGGGTTACGTGCCTAACCTGCGGCCGGCCAGCAACATAGCCTTACAACGCAAACAGCTCGACCTGGTGCAGCAGATGAATCGCGACCTAGCCGGCTCACCCGCTGCTCCGCGGGAAATCGAGGGGGTGATCGCGTCTTGCGAGTTGGCGTTCAAGATGCAGGGGGTCCTGCCGGAAGTGCTCGACATTTCGCGTGAACCGAAACATGTCCTCGACGCTTATGGGGTCGGACCCGGCCCGACGGGAAGTTTTGCCCGGCAATGCGTGATGGCTCGACGCCTTATCGAAGCAGGAGTCCGCTTCGTCGAGATTTGCCATCCCGGCTGGGACCAGCACAACAACCTTCACAAGGACCTGATTCGCAACTGTGCGGCCACCGATCGTCCCACTGCAGCCCTGCTGACCGATATGCAGCAACGGGGACTTTTGGAGGATACCGTGGTCCTGTTCGGTAGCGAGTTCGGACGCCAGCCCACGGCGCAGGGACCCGACGGCCGCGACCACAATATCACGGGCTATCCGATGTGGCTCACGGGCGCGGGCGTCAAGCGAGGTTTCACCTACGGTGCTACCGACGAATATGGCCAGCATGCCGTCGAAGGACGGATGCACACCAGCGATCTGCACGCGACCTTGCTGGCCCTATTGGGGCTCGACCACGAGCAACTGACCTACCGTTACGCCGGTCGCGATTTCCGACTCACCGACGTCGCCGGGAATGTCGTCAACGACATCTTCGCCTAGTGGTCTCCAAACTCACAATCCGCCCGAGGCAAGTGGGGCAACCGGCGACCTTGGCTGATTGACAAATGGAATGAGACAGTACAACCGTCAGCAGCCTTGCTTCGCCAAGGCCGGGGTGCTTGCTGACGCGGCTGGTCCCGACGTCTTACGACAAGTTGATACGCGCAAAAGGGGAACCTGGATCAAGCACTGGTCTGCCGCGTCGCAGAGCATGGATGGTTTCCGGCGGGCCAATTTCGCAACCTCTTTGCGGAACAACCGTGGCGAGGCATCGACCTGAGACGACTCACCCTCAAACTGCCCCAGGGTTGCCGATAACAAAACCACGGAGGCGCAAGTATGAACGACGATGAGTTTGCGGAATCGTGGGGGCTTGGGCGGGCGGTACGAGCCTGCTTCTGGTTGGCCATTCTCGCCGCTGCTGTCTGGTGGTTCGTCAGCCGAGAACGGCCGGTCAGTGCGCGCCAGCAATTGTCGATTATGCGCGATTCGACACGGGCGGAGAGCGTCCGACACATCGCCGCTGATCGCCTGCAACATGCCGATGTGGCGATCGTGTCCGATTTGATCCAGACGCTCCGAGAAGGCGACGCGCTGGGCAGAAAATTGGCGGCCCTCGCCCTGGGTCGGCTGGGGCAGCAGGCCGATGCCGCGGCGGGCGTCTTGATTCAAGCGACTCAGGATCCCAACGCAAGTGTCCGGGAGCAGGCCATCGTTGCCCTGGGCCGCATGAGCAAAGCGCGCGAACTGGTGCAACTACTCGCGGACGACGACTCCGACGTGCGGCGGCACGCTGTGATCGAGTTGGGGCGGATGCGCTTCAACACCCATCCATTTGTGGCCGCGTTGCGCAAGACACTCACCGACTCCGACGCATGTGTTCGCGCCGAGGCTTATGCGGCGTGCTGGAGACTATCGGCGGTTAGCGCAGCGGATCTCACCGCCGCGGTGACCGGCGATCCCGATCGGAACGTGCGCAGAACGGCCGTGGTCCTCTTGGGCCAACAGCCCGACTTAACGCCCCAGACGCTTTTGCCCGCGCTGGAAGACGTCGATTCCCTAGTCCGAGGCGCGGCGCTGGACGAGATAGGAGATATGGGGGCAGCCGCCGAACCGGTCGTCGCTGCGATTGCCGGCCTACTCGGCAGCAACGACGAGAAGACGGTGCTAGGCGCCGCCATCGCCTTGGGAAAGATCGGCCCCGCAGCAAGCGGGGCAATCGAAGCGCTGATCGAGTGGTCCGACTTTCGGCGTCACCGAGTCGCCGCAGAAGCGTGCGCCGCGCTGCGGCAGATCGGTCGTGAAGCGAAGTTGTCACCGCCACGATTATTCGACGCTTTGCACGCCGACGGAGATAGAGCGCAGTCGCTCGTTCTTTCGGATCGGACCAGTCGACCGGCGCCCGGGGTTCTCACGAGAACAACCGCCGAACCAGGCGCCTACGCTGTCGCCGACGCAGACATACAGCATGTGAAGAAACTCCGTCACCTGCGCTTTCTCAGTTTGGCCGACAATCCGCTCGGTGATGCTGCACTTGCCGAGCTTGCGGATTTAAAAGAGTTAAGGAGACTGGACCTGGGGCACACCAGGATCAGCTCGGACGGTTTGCGTCACCTGGCCGGCCTGGTTAATCTGCGGACGCTACGGCTCAGCTACTGTGCCGTCAACGACGAGGGAATGGCACAACTGGCGCAGCTTCGTTCTCTGGAAGAATTGTGCCTGGACAATACGCTCGTAACCGACGCCGGCGTGCCACATTTGGCGAACCTGAACCGGCTGAAGTGGGTCACGATTGAGGGAACCAAAATAACCGACGCGGGTCTGCGGCATTTAAGAGGTCTTGAATCGCTGGAAGAAGTCTCGTTCAGCCCCGCACAAGTTTCGCTGGCCTGCCTGACCCAGTTTCCGAGGCTGCTCAGGATCATGGAGACGCCCGCCTCGGTCACAGACGCGGACCTGAAATCACTGGCCGGGCTGAAGCGGCTCAAAACGCTCACGTTGTCGCACGTTTCGATCACCGACAACGGCATGGCGTCCATTGGCGCGTTAACGTGGCTTGAGTCGCTGTTCCTCAACGACCTTCCCATTAGCGATGTCGGGCTAAGGCGACTCAGCTCCCTCACCAGCCTTCGACTACTCTCGTTGAGGCGTATCAGGGTTTCGCAGCAGGCGGTCGAGGCGCTGAAGAACTCGCTGCCTGAATTGACCATCCGGCCCGGTCCAACGTCGCTCGGTTACGAAGTGGTGGGACTGAAAGCGGTCGCTCGATAGGGCGACCGTCGGCCGTCTGGGGCTACTCGATGGACTCCCTCATTCGTGACCTGCTCGATTTCATCAATCAACGAAAGGTCGGGCACAGGGTACAAGCCCCGCACCGGTACCTTGAATCTTGTGAGGGCCAGACCTCAGCGGCCATCCGGCGCGCTGTTGCTACAACACAGGGCTCTCGATCGGCTCGACCGCGAACTCCGTGATGTCTTTCCCCGTGCGTCGAATCACTTGCCTCCGACAGGGAGCCCAGCCGCCCGGGAGCAGGAATATGTTGCTCGGCCGCTCGATCCGACGCCCGCCAGGTAACCAATGCAGGGCCGATCGAAAAAACCGTGTTGGGCGGATCGTATTCCATCCAGCCCGTCGCCCGCGGGTATGGTCTGGATTCCTGCTTGCCGCTTCTCGATGGGCTCGGCTTATGAACCATTCGGCGACGCCCGGCCGATCCGCCAAGTCGAACGAGTAGTTCGCCGCCTTCGTCGGGCCACGGGATATGTGACGACGGCCGAGATGAAAGGGGAACTTGCTGGCCCATTTGGTCCAGGTTAGATCACTTTTGCAAACGGAAAGGGAATGACGTAAAATCAGACGGGCCAATGACATTCTGGAGGGTAAGCGAATGGCTAGCGGCCACACTGGAAATGTGGTGCCGGGAAACCGGTTGTGGGTTCGATTCCCATGCCCTCCGCTGCGAGAGAAAGCGTCGCCCCAAAGGCATGGGTGACACGTGTTTTGCGCCGCGGGCCAATATTTGGCGCGCCCCCACGTTGTCCCGGTCTTGCCCAGGGACTCGAACTCGGCTTTCGACGATTTAGCGGCCTCCGCGAACGCTGCGCACGCGACCGAAACGACCATCGCCGCAATGACCGCAGCCGACATCAACCGGTTCAGCATCTTCGTCATAGTCGATCGACCTCTTTGTCGGCGACCTCTTTGTCGCCGACATCGGCCGCCGGCGTGCGTGCCCCAAACGGGAGGTGCTTCAGGGCAGAAGCCATCCCGACGCCCTTATAAGGATCGCATGCGGCTAGCCCGGCTTAGAGCGGCTGACAAAACCCGGAAGCTTGAACGCCGTGGGCGAAAAATCGGCGGTGAAACTCCGATTTTTTGGAGCGCGATGTAGTTTTGTCGGGTGCTCTTATAAGATTCGGCTAAACTGGATCGATTCCCGCGCCTAAGCGGGACGGCAGTTTGCTGTCGCCGATAGGGCTCGCCGGCTCATCCCTTCAAAGAATTGACGCATGCACACAATCTCCTTCGCAGTGGGCCTATGCTGTTGTTTGGTCCTCTGCACGGCTGATCGGCTTTACGGCCAGCAGGACGACAAGGAGTCGATCGCCCAGTATCGCCGAGCCGCACTGCTCGGTGGTGACTCGTCCGGCGGTAGAGTCGTGTTCGAGTCGAAGGAAGCCGCATGCACGAAGTGCCATGTCGTTCGTGGAGACGAACGCCGCGCCGGGCCGAACCTGGAAGTGATTGGCGACAAGTATGGGCGCGAACAACTCATTCAAGCAGTTCTGGAACCGAGCGCCACCATCCATCCCGACTACGCTACGACCGTGGTCACGACCGTGGATGGCAAGGTGCATGCGGGCGTGCTCCACAAGCGAACCGACGGGCACCTCGAGTTGTTCGATGCAGAGAGCCGGCTCGTGAAACTGCCAATTGGTGACATCGACAACGAGCAGCGTAGCGCCACGTCATTGATGCCCGCGGGGCTATACAAGACGGTTACGGCGGAACAGTTCGCCGACCTGATCGCCTACCTTGAGTCGTTGCAACAACCCGACGGGCTACCTCGGTTCGCGGGGATGCCGAACGACATTCCGCCGGTAGCCAGGCCCATCCAACTGGTTCCCTTGCATGGTGAAGGGTTGCGATTCGATCACCCTGTGTGGGTTATCGCCATTCCAGGCAACCGGGGCGCGTTCCTGGTTGTCGAGCAAAAAACACGAAAGATTTGGCGCTTCGAAGAGGGCAAACCCGATAAGAGAGAGCTATTCGCCGACTTCAGCGACGAAGCAACGACGGGCGAGTTCGAGGGAGTGATGTGCGTCGCCTTCCATCCTCGGTTTGAGGAGAACGGCAAGTATTACGTCAACTATCACGTCCGGAATCAAGGCAGTTTTTTTTCGCCGGTCATCGTTGAGCGGCAGGCCACACCCGACCTACGGCGCGACGCAGGATTGCCGTCAAGACGACTGCTGCAGATACCCCAGAACACGGATTTGCATTGGGGAGGCATGCTCGCGTTCGGGCCCGACGGCTATTTGTACATCGGCGCGGGGGACGCCGGCCCGCAGGAAGACCCGGAGGGACACAGCCAGGATTTGACCGACCTGACGGGAGCCATCTTGCGGATCGACGTCGATCGCCAGGAGGACGGCAAGCCGTATGCCATCCCGGAATCTAATCCTCTTTGCCACGCCGCGCCTCCGATCCGTCCGGAGATCTGGGCCTCGGGATATCGCATGCCGTGGCGATTCAGTTTCGATCCGGTCGCGGGCGATCTGTGGGTTGGCGACATCGGGCAGAATCTGTTCGAAGAGGTTTCGGTGGCACGTGTCGGCGAGAACCACGGCTGGAACGTCTACGAGGGTTTCATGAAGTTCTCCGAACGCTATCGGCGGGCAGATGAAAAGTATACGCCGCCCATATTCGCTTACCGTCGCAAGTATGGAGTGTCGGTTACGGGAGGCTACGTTTATCGGGGAAAGCTCAATGCGTCGTATTATGGAACCTACATCTGCGGCGATTTCGAGTCGAAGCGGATTTGGGCCCTGACGCAGGCCAATCGCCAGTTGATCAAGGTGCGGCAGATCGGCGAGTCGCCTGAGAGAATCGCTTCGTTTGGTGTCGACTCGGCCGGCGAGTTGCTCCTCGTCGGCTACGGCGGAACGCTCTTCCGCCTCGCCTGGGCCGATTCGGAATTCAACGCCGATCCGCCGCGGACGATGCGCGTGCGACTGCTGCGCCCCGATGCGCCGACGGCTGCCCGAGTCAGCATCGTCGGAGACGACGAGAAGACGTACGCGCCGACAGGCGTTGCCATACGCCAGACGAAGCGTAACGAGTCTTACTTTTATGCGGATGGTTCGTTCGACGTGCAATTGCCGCCCGGCCGGGCCAAGCTGAAGTTCAGCGGCGGCATCGAGACGATTCCGCAGACGATCATCACGGACGCGAATACGGCCACGGAACTGACGGTGCACATGCGGCCGTGGGTCGATATGGCGTCGCGTGGCTGGTACTCCGGCGATTCGCACGTGCACCTTCATACGGGCGGACCCATCGACGCGACGGTGGCGGATGCTTTGATTGCGGCTCGGGCCGAGGGGATCAACTACGTCAATCTCTGTGTGTCGAACAATGTCGGTGACGATATTCGTGATGCGGAGATGATCACCGGTAAGCCACACGCCGCATCCACCGATCGGCACCTCTTGGTCTTCGGCGAAGAGATGCGGAGCACGATTTACGGCCACATGCAGTTCTTCGGCATCAACAAGCTGGTCGAGCCGCAATACACGGGTTTTGACGATACACCGAACCACCTCGACTTCCCGGCGAATCACCGCATGGCATCGGCGGCTGTCGAGCAGGGAGGCGTCGTGACCTACGGGCATCCGATGTTCGTCGGCCAGCCTTTCCCTTTCACCGACGAATTGACCCAACCCAATGCCGCGGCACGGGAACTTCCGATCGACGCGGTGCTCGGCGTGGTTCACGCGGTCGATCTGATGTCCTACAACAGCGACGAGCCGCTCTCGGCCGAATTGTGGTATCGGCTGTTGAATTGCGGGCTGAAACTCGCCGCTTGCGTCGGCACCGATGCGCTGTTGGATCGCTCGACCGAGCCGATGGGCGGCGATCGGGTCTATGTCAAGTCGGCCCTGCCGCTGACGATGCAGACGTGGCTGGAGGGATTAAAGGAAGGGCGGACGTTCGTCACCAATGGTCCGATCCTAACGCTGCTGGTCGACGGCAACGGACCTGGTGACACGTGCAAAATCGCGGCGGCGGGAAAGGTCCGTGTTGCCGCGACGGTGGAGAGCCATGTGCCGTTCGACAAGGTCGAAGTGATTGTGAACGGCAAGCTTGCAGCGGAAGCGGTCGTCGCCCCCAGCAAGACGGAGGACGTGTTGGTTAAGCGACTCGACCTCGAACTACCCGTCGAGCGCAGCAGTTGGGTCGCCTTGCGGGTGCGCGGTCCGGATCATCCACTCGTTTTTGACGGTCCGGTCTGGGCCCACACCAGCCCGGTATACGTCTCGGTGGCCGATCAGCCTATTGCCAGTCGCGAGGACGCTAAGTATTTCGTTGACTGGATCGAGCGGATGTTGCGCGTCGTCATCGCTCGCAACCGATATGCCCGCGTCGAGGACCGACGGCAGGTTGAAGTATTGTTTCGAAAAGCCCAGGACGAGTTTCGCCGGATGGCAGACGCGAACTAGGCCTTAAAGGCGGACGTCGTAAACGCGGTAGGTCTTCGTGCGCTGGGCGCCGCCGGTGGCCAGCGTGCTGTGCGAGAGGTCATTCGATTCGGCGATCCAGGAGAACTCCACGTTTTCCGCGCCATGCTCTACGGCCACCGCGAGAATCGCGGCGGTCAGAGCGACGCCGAGGCCAGACCTCTTCCACTCCGGCAGCACGTTCGCGGCTACGACGCGTAGTTGTTTAATACGGTGTTTCCCAGCCAAGAGCCGCATAAACCCAAACGGGAACAAGCGGCCGTCGATTTGCTTGATGCGCGGATTGTAATCCGGTATCGCCAGGGCCACGCCGATGGGCTGGCCGTCGACTTCCGCGAATAGTGCCAATTCAGGTGCCAACAACCAACGCATGCCCGCGGCGATATGGTCCATCTCGGTCGGCGAAAGCGGCACGTGTCCCCAATGTCCCGCGAGCGATCGGTTGACGACGGAAAGGAACGCCCCCAGATCAGCGCGCAGCCGGCCGCGGTCGAGCCGGCGGAAACGCACCTTGTGTCGCTCCGCCAACCGCCGCGTTACGCGCCGCAGGCGCGGCAGCACAGCCGACGCGTGCCGGCGGTCGCACGCCAGAGCGAACAGGTCCTGCGACTTCGCCAGACCACAATCCGTGAGCAGGCTGCCATAGTAGCCCGGGTTATACGGCATCATGAAGGTGGGCCGTTCGTCGAAGGCGTCGACGAGCAGCCCCATCTGGTAATCGATGCTGGGGCTCGCCGGCCCGCGAAGATCGGTCAGACCACGGGCCCCGAGCCAGTCGGCCGCCGCGCCCAGCAGTGCCCGAGCGGCAGGGCCGTCATCGCGGCACTCGAAGAACCCGAAGAACCCACGTTGTTCCGCGTGGTGCCGGTTGTGCTGCACATTGTGGATAGCGGCGATCCGTCCGACGACCTGCCCGCCGCGCTCGGCAAGGAACGGCTGCACGCGATTCGCGTCGTGAAACGGATGGCGGCGGAATCCGACTCGTTCCTCCTCGTCGCGTGCCAGCGGCGGCACCCAGCGCGGATCCTGAGCGTATAACTCGCGAGGAAAATTCAAGAACCGCCGCCACTCAGGCGGCGACGATACGGCCCGGATGTTCAAACACGTCATGCGGCGCTTCCCTCTCGGCGGCCGAGAACTTCGATTGTGAGCGGAGCTTGCGGAACACGGCCATCAGGCGTTCGACCTGGGCGTCGGTGTGGCTGGCCGAGAGCGAAATGCGAAGCATCAACCCTCGCGAAATGGGCACCACCGGAAACCCGACCGTGAGGATGTGGATGCCTTCGTCATAGAAGAACTGCGAGACGCGGCCGGCCTCCTCCAACGAGCCGACCTTGACCATGATCAGCGGGAAAGGCCGGTCTTCGCCGATGATCTCGAAGCCCAAATGCGTCAGTTCCTGCTTCGTGTAGGAGATATGTTGGCGGAGCCGAGACAGCCGCCACGGTCCCTCCTCGTCCAGCACGTCGAACGCCGCCAGTGCGCTAGCCAGGAACGGCGGCGGCAACTGACCGGCGTAGATATAGGTGTAAGAATTGAAACGGATGTAATCGCGGAACTCCTTGGGCACAACCACGAACCCGCCCAGGCTGGCCAGGCCCTTCTCGAGAGAGGCCACATAGATCGTGTTGTGGTAGTTGGCGTCGAAGTGGCTCACGATGCCGCGGCCGCGAGGACCGACCACGCCGAAACCGTGGGCATCGTCGACGTAGAGCGTCGCGCCGTACTCGGCCGCCAGTTCGTGGTAGCGCGGCAGGTTGAGATAGGTGCCGGACATGCTATACACGCCGTCGAGGGCGATCAGAGAGTGGTCATGCTTTCCACGATGCGCGCGAAGCTGAGTTTCCAACTGGGCAAAGTCGTCGTGATTGAACTGCAACACCGTGGCACCCGCCCCCTTGGCTTCGATGCCCGACCGCTGCACGCTGTTGTGTGCTTCCTGGTCCACGAGCAGCAGAGATCCCTTTCGCATCAACAGCGGGATGATGCCGTGGTTGGCGAGCGTCACCGAGGTATAGACGATCACGTTGTCTACACCGAGCCACCCTGCAATGCGGTCTTCGAGCGTTCCGAAGAGGTCGATCTCGGCCGCGGCCCGGGCGGAACCGGCTAGGGTGCCCCAACGGCCGATCGCTTGCTGGGCCGCTTCGATCAGGCGCGGATGATTCTCCAGGCCCAGGTAATTGATCGCGTTGAAGTTCAGCAGTTTCTTGCCATCGATCACGCATTCCCGGCCGTCGATCGACTGCAATCGGCAATAGGAGTTGGGCATCGTCCGCGCTTGTTCGGCGAACGTTTGCAAAAAGCGGCCACTGGACCGCTCTTCAAGCATTCGAGTAAGTGGTGTCGACATCGGTTTCTCGCCAGCTCAGAGGTTGCTGCATCGGGCCATTCGGCCACTGCTTCTCTGGGCGCAGCGAAGGCGTGAATGTTACGGCAGTCGAGTCAAATGCTCCGTATCCTGCGGCTTGGCTCTACACGGTTGGGTTGCCGAACTCGATGTGAAGATGAACCATGTCGTCTACTCTTGGAGGATTGCAAGTTTGCATGTTCAGCTACGCTGCGGTAGGCTCCTCCTATCGGCACGCTCGTGCCGAACAAATCCGAACTGAGAGGAGGGCACCCATGCACCGGAAGCATCCTGCTTCGCCAAATGCCGAGACCTCGAAGCCGGCGCTCTATCGTCATGGTGACGTCCTCGTTTCCACCATTGATTGCATCCCGATCCATTCTTTCCCGTGAACAACTCGCGACACGCCAGCCGCGGACAGGTCTGCCGCGCGGGCCACGTCTCATTCACCGTGGACGGGACGGGTACGATGCGCCGCTGTCACTTCGTGGACGAGCCGATAGGCAACATTCACACGCCCGACTGGGAAGCCGCCTTGCAACCGCAGCCGTGCCCTAATGCCACGTGCTCGTGCCACATCGGTTACGTTTACCTGGAGCGGCTACGACAGGATGCCGTATATGGAGCGAACATCCTGGAGCGAATACCGCTGGCAGCGAATGCGGTCGGATCATGAAATAGCTGCCGAACGACCGAAGCGCGGCCCGCCGACCGACTTCTTTTAGCGGCAATAGACTGATTTCCAGTACGGAGCAATGCTCTCCAGCGTCTTGCCTCCGAACGATTCGAACTTGCCGTCGATCGTTACTCGCCACGGCTGCTCAATCGAGCCTGCGTTGATCAGTAATCGCTCGCCGCGCTCGATCACAGCTTGCGCCCAGGGTAGCCGAATGTCGTCGAGCGGAGCGTACTTGGCGAACAGTTCCTTTAGCTTCTGCTCCTGCCGCGTCGCCTTGATGGTCTGAAGTTCCCCGAGCAGGTCGCGGGACACCTTACCGAACCGGTCGTAGTCGAGCACAGCGAGCACCTGCTTGGACGTCGAAGCGGTGCTGCCGTCGCGCGACACCCAACCGATGGCCTCGGCCTCGAGCAGCTTGTTGATGAACAGCCAATGCCCGCGCTGGTGCGGTTCAGTGAAGCTGCGTCCGCGGGAAGTGCGCAACAGAAAGTCGCCCAGATAGGCGTCGTAGGTCAGCTTGCGAAAGAGTTTCGCTTCGTCGGCGTCTTTCACAGCCCCGATCTCGATGAGCTTGGGATCGTCGACGAACACGAGTGCCGTCAGGTCGGCGCGCTGTTCTTCCAGCGCGCTTCCCAAAGCACCCAGCGCCGAGACGGGGTCCTCGGTCTTGCCGTATTTCGTCGTGTCGTATGTGCCCGAGCCATGGCCGATGATCTCGTGCATCAGCACCAGGTTGCGCCACATTTTCTCGCGGTGCTCCAGCACGGTTTCGACGCATTTGGCCGGCAGGAATTCCTCAAACGCTTCACGGCGCATGGCCAGCAACTCGGGGTCTTTGTCTTCACCGGGCATCGGCAGTCGGATAACATTCTTGGCCCCCACGTCGCGGCGGATGTCATCGAAGTTCGGCAGGTTGTAGCCGCCGGAGTGCAGGGCCGCGATCTCCTGGAAGTAGTAGACCATGATGGCCGGTGGCGAGTAATCGGGCGGGAATCGCTTGCGGAACGCGCCGTAGGGCATCGCATCTTCGAAGTACTGGGCGTGCCGCGCCATGGCCTCGGCAATGCGGCTCACCTCCGGGTCGACGATCTGCACGTAGGACTCCCAAGAAGCCATGCGGATCAGATAGTCGCCCTGGAACTCAACCCAGCCGAGCATGAAATCGACCTGCGAATCCGACCGGTCGCGCACCCACTCGATGCTCGCCTGGCGGAAGTCCTCGACGTCGCCCTCATTCAGGTACTTGATCATGTAGTCGATCTGCGCCTGCTGGTGTTTCGTTTCCGCGTGATCGCGCGCGGCCGATAGCGATTCGACCACTTGCCGTAGTCGTTGACCGACGATTCCCGCCGACTTCGTCGTCTGTACCTCGCTGTGCAGCCCGTTCTTGGTTCGCACTACGCGGCAATTGAGTGTGGGTTTCATCGAACCGGCCAGCGCGAGGCTGACTTCCTGGCCGGTGATACCCTTTTCGTAATAGTTGCCACCGGTTCGTTCCAAGCCGCGCCCATCCGTGCTCTCAGGGTAGGCTTGAGCCTCGCTCGTCGGATCCGTTAATAACGCGATGACTTCCAGGCGGTCGGGAGCAGAGATGTCCGGCGCGTGCCGCGCGAGCAAGTTTCCGATTTGTTCGGGGGTAACTGTGCGAAGGACGTATTTGCGGTTCGAGGGGGCGTAGGGGCCCTGCTGATCCAGAAACTTGGCGGCGTAGACCAGGAACTCGGCGAAGGCCTCCTCGCCCAGCAGCGACTTCGTACCCGCGATGTGCTCCTCCGACAGCGTCTCGACGATCCATTGCTTGATCGCCAACGAATGCCGATGCGTCTGGAAGTACAGCAAGTCGCGGCCCGCATCCGTAGCACGGGTCAGATGATAGACGAGCGTCTTCTGTTTTTCGGATAGCTTCTTCCATACGATTTCCCGAGGCGCGGAACTTTGCACCCGCACTGTCGATGGTAGCGGCAATGGGGCGACCTGAGCCGAAGCGGCCGAACAACAGCCGCCAAGAATGATCGCCAACAACAGATGGTCTCGCATTGCGGTTCTTCCTCGGTTGGTATGAACGCTCCGGAACCAGGACCAATCGTAATCAAACCAAGCTTCGTGTCGCAATCACATCGACCGACGCGTCCAAAAACGTCAACGGGACGTGGGCGAACGTGGGGGATCAGGACCCGAGTGGCTCGTGCCGTGCCACGATCCGCGCGAGGGCCGCAGAAGCTAATCCTCCCAACACGAGAAGCTGTATAATTCCTGCACTTAAGGTGAAATTGGACGTGAAGGTGAGGCCCCTCATGGAAATGCTGGTAGTCGGCTTGCTGCTGTTCCACTACGGAGAGCTTTCCCAGGGCGACGAGCCGTTCCGCCGCTCGGAAGATGTGGTCTACGGACGAAAGTTTGGTATGGCGTTGACGATGGATGTCTTCCAGCCGACCGAAACAAACGGCTGTGCCTTGTTGTTCCTCGTCAACGGCGGCTGGCTTTCGAGCAAGGCCACTCCACGCATGGTGACGATACGGCCCGAGGATTACGCCGTCTACCTGGAGCGCGGCTATACGGTGTTTGCCGTCGTGACTAGTTCCCAGCCAAAATTCACGATTTCTGACGAAATCGAAGACGTACAACGCGCGGTGCGATTCGTCCGTGCCAATGCCTCTCGATTCGGAGTCCGGCGCGACGGGCTGGGCGTGTTGGGATCGAGTTCGGGAGGTCATCTCGCACTCTCCGCTGGAGCCCGCGGCGACGATGGAAACGCTGCGTCAGACGATCTTGTTGAGCGAGAGAGTAGCAAGGTGCAGGCCGTGGCATGCTTCTTTCCGCCGACCGATTTTTTGAATTACGGAAGACCTGGCACCAGCGGGGTTGGCGAAGGCCCGCTCGCGCCCTTGCGACTCGCATTCGGCCCCGACTCTTTGACTCCCGAGGGCAGGGCCGCGCTTGGCCGTGAAATCTCGCCGATCTACTACGTCACATCGAACCTTCCGCCAACCCTTATCATCCACGGTGACACCGACGAAGTCGTGCCGCTGCAACAATCCGAAAGCTTTGTCCGCCGCGCTCAAGACGTTGGAGCGGAGCACGTCAAGCTCATCGTTCGTCCGGGCAAGGGGCATGGCTGGGGGGACTTCTGGAAGTCCAAGGAGGACATTACCGCATTTGCCGACTGGTTCGACACACATTTGAAAGTCGCGAAGTAACAGCTAACCAAGGAGCATGACCAACCTCGCCAGCCAAGAAGTGGCGACGGTCGAAAGGCGCTTGTCAGGCGCCGAAGATCGCATCGGATCACTCCCGGGTGCATGGCCCGACAACGGCCTTGCGCAGGGCGATCCGGACGCTGTCTGGCGACACAGGGTTAGAGCCTCGATACGGCGAGCAAAGAACGGCTCTGAGCCGGTCACTCCGCCTCTTCCCAAACGGTATGGTAGGCTTCCTGCTGCTCGCAGTATTCGAGGAAGCGTCGGTAGAACGGGTCTGAGGCGAGCGTGGCACTGTCGCCGATCACCACCAACTTGCGCCGCGCGCGAGTGAGGGCCACGTTCATGCGGCGCACGTCGCTGAGGAATCCGATTTCGCCCGCGGCGTTCGAACGGACCAGCGAAATCACGATGGCTTCCTTCTCACGACCTTGAAAGCCATCGACGCTGTCTACCTCCAAACCGGGCAGATTGATGCGTTCTCGCAGCCAGCGAGCCTGGGCCGCGTAGGGTGTGATCACCGCCACTTCGCCACCGCTCAGGCCCGCCTGCAGCAAGGCATTGACCTTGCGCAGGGCGAGCTCGCCCTCTTGCGGATTGAGCCGACTCTCGCCGTCGGGTTCCTGTTCTTCATCGTAGCCGGCTCCCGCCGTATCGATGAACTCGAGCGGCGTCTCAGTCAGCAGATTGCAGTTTACGTTTTCCATGTCGCAGAGCCGGTGGGCCGCCACCTGCCCGGCGGCGACCAACTGGCCGTCGTAGAATTCGTCGGACGAGAAACGCATGATCGAATCGTGCATGCGATATTGAATCGTCAGCCGGCGTGAAAGTCGCTCGCCCGCCCGGTTCATCAATCGTTCGAACAGGCTCACGCCCAGCCCTGCCGCCGCGGCCGCATCGCTGACGATCGTGGGCGGAAGCTGGCAATGGTCACCGGCAAGGACCAGGCGCTTGGCGCGGCCGATGGCGATCCACGCGCTCGGCTCGGTGAGCTGGCAAGCTTCGTCGAGGACGACGAGGTCGAACTGCCGGTTGCCGAGCAGGCCCTCGTCGAGACCGGTGGTCGTCGCGCAGACCACGTCGGCCCGCAGTAGGATTTGTTCGACCGCCTGGTCTTCCAGCCGCCGGGCGTCGGCGAGCAAGGTTTTTGCCTCCTGTCGTGTCGCTTGCCGTGAACCGGGCTGCGGTTTGGCCCGCGTGTAGCGGCCCGCCTTGCGAAAGAGGGCGAGCGCTTCTTTCACCAGCTTGTGCGCCAGGGCCACGTCGCGATGTTCTTCCACGAGCAGGTCGAGCGTGTGACGCTGAAGCTCGGGCAAGACCCGCGCCGGGTGTCCCAGCCGCACGGCGTTCTCGCCGCCGGCGACCAGCCGCTCGAGCATGTTGTCGACAGCGATGTTGCTCCCCGCGCAGGCCAGCACTCGCTCGCCTTGCCGGATGGCGCGACGGATGATCTCGACGACCGTGGTGGTTTTTCCGGTGCCGGGCGGGCCGTGCAAAAGCGCCACGTCACAGGCGGAAAGGGCGAAACGCACGGCGGCGCACTGCGGCTCGTTCAGGCCGGCATCGAGGGGCGGCTCATCCCTCCCCGGAGAAAATCTTGCCTCGCGTTCACCCAGCAACACTTGCCGTAATTCGGCCAGCCGGTCGCCGCGCGCCAGTCTGGCTCGCTCGAGCGCCGTCTTCTGCCGGGCGAGCGCGATTTCGTCGTTGGCCAGATCGAAGCGCCATCGCTCGATTTCCTGAAGTTCGTCGGGAAGGTAATTGAGCGCGACTTCGATGGTCGTGGAAAACTTTTGGGACACGACGGCCCGCCACGGCCCGTCGCCGCCTGCCATCGGAGATAGCAACACCGGGCTGCCGACGCCGAGCCGGGTCCAGGGGAGTTCGCCGCGGCTCCGCTTGGCGAAACGGATCAGGTAGCGCCCACCCAAACCGGCGTCTTCGTCGACGATGACCAGGTCGACGAGTGCCGTACCACTCTTTTCGGCTTCGGCCGGTTTGAGTCGGCGGCTGCGCTCGACGGCGCGTTGGGCCTCGGCGCGGTTTTCGAGATCGAGCAAGCGGGCCAAGTGGCCGAAATGGTCTTCAACGGGTGCGGGCGGCATTCGCTACAGCATAAGCCGAGACCGCGGCCAGGCACAGGCACACCGTTAGTCGGTCGTGGTGTTGAAGCCCGGATCGAAGCTCGACACCTTGGTCTTGAAGACGACGTTGTTCTGCTTGGCCAATGCACGAAGCGCCTTCTCGAAATACTGCACACGATACGTACGCTGCCTCTGTGCCCAGAGGAAGGCCTGCTCGACCAGGTCTTGGGGCAGCTTTTTGGCTTTGACCTGCGCGAGCACCTCGCGCAGAAACTTGAACTCGACCGGCCGCATCGCCCGCAGACCGCGTTCGAGCTGCACCTTGAGACTGACTTTCGTCGTGCCGTCGGTGGCAAGCGTATCGGTGTCGACCAGCGAACTGGTGTCGGCCGTGTCGTTCGCGGAGGAGTTGTTTCCCGTGCCAAACCCGGGGGCGGCAAGGGCCATGAGCGTCACGGCATACAGGCAGAGGTGCATGTTGAATCTCCCGCAGCTTCATGGGACTCCGCCGAGCGCGCATCGGCCGGCGGCGAGTGGGTAATCTCCATCGGCATCGCCTGGTCAGAGCTTGAGACTATTTCGCCGCTCGTCTCCGTCGCAGGGCCGGTGAGCGCGTCGGTGTCGGACGCGGCCGGCTGGTCGTCGGGCAAAACCGGCTTGAACACGTGATTGTGTTCGAACACCGAATGCCCGATCGAATACAAACCCAACGGACCGCAACCGCTCAGGCCGACGACCGTCGCACCGATCAGGCTCGTCAACGAACCGTGCAAAAGCCGCCGGGAACGTAGGCGCCAAGTGCCGCCGACCGTGTCGAACAAGTGGGTGGATGACAAGGCGCACCAGTCACCAGTCGCCGCTGCCACCATCTGTGCGAAGGCGGATGGGGCCGCGGCGCCGGCGTATCTTGCTGGGTGAACGACGGACGGGGATGTCCGCCGGCTACTCAGAAGTGGAAGTGTCGGAAGTGAAGAGTCTTTTAGGAAGGAACGGTGCGGACGTCAAGGCAAGTTAGCGCAGCACCTACCTTCGATCGTGCGCCACCAACGACTTTCGAAGGTGGCAATGGAAGACAGGGAAAGGCCGCAGACGCGGTAACGAGGGGCGAGCGGGTTATTTCGTGTTGGCCGCCCGCGCCTCTTTGGCGAGCTGGGCGTTGCCGCCGGCGGTGAAGCCGACGATAAACCAACCCTGCGGTTCGCTCGTCACGAAGCTGCCGGCGGGGCCGAGATAGTGTTGTACGACCTTGTAATCCGGCAGCTTGGCGCCGTCGAGGCGCGGTTTGCGCGTGACGCCCTCTTTCTCCTCGCCCATGATGAAGTTGATGAAGTGGGCCAGGAATGTGTCGGCCTCGGGCAGTCTTCCCTGCTTGAAGAGTTCGTACATCACGCGATATTGCTCGTCTTTGCGCGAAAAGGCGCGGGCGCAGTCGTTGCTGGCGCCGAGCTTCGGCAATTCGTCGTTGACCATGAGATAGTTGCGGTCGTTGACGAGTTGATCTTGCCTGCCGGTCCTGGCCAGCACCTTGCGAATCAGGCCGATGTGCGAAGCGACCATCAGGTGCCCCTTGGCCACGGTGACGGCCGAATTGGCCAGGCTGACCTGCGGGGCCGAATCGGCGTGCGCGTCTTTGTCCTCGTCCGCCGGACGCCGGCGGCGACCCTCGCCTCCGTCGTCGATATCGAGAGCGGGCATCGATTCATCCTCGGGGATGATCTCCCAAACAACGTGCCCCTCGATTTCGAGCTTGCGGGCCTTCTCGTCGCCGGTCATCGATTTCTCGATGGCGGCTGCCAGCTTTCCGGCGTCGGTGGCCTCGATGGCCAACAGCTTTCGTTGGCTGGTCGGCGTGATGGGCAGCTCGTAGTCCGTGATCATCGTCGCCCGGTTGCCCAGGTGTTGCACCAGGTCGCGGCGCAGGTTGATCTGCGGTCCGTTGGGATCTTGTTCGATGCTCTCGAGCGTGTCCTTCCAGACCCCCTTCTCGCCGTAGATTTCGTCGAACAGCGTATCGAAGTGGTCGAAGGCGTTGAGCATGTCGGCCTGGAACGAGATGTAGCTCGACACGTCGCGGGCGATCCACTCTTGCGGCGCGAAGTCGCCACCGTTGGGGAAGACGGCCATCCGCATCGCCAATTCGTAGGGAGGCGGTGCATAGATATACGTGCGGTGCAAGACGCCGTATCCACCCAAGCCGAACGAGGCAAAGCCACCGATTCCTTTCACGGCGGCAAAGCCTTGGCTTTTGGCGACCTTCAAGTAGTCGGTGCTCCCCTTGCGGCGGTTCGTCTCCCAAGAGCGGAAGGCCTCGGACAGCCCGATCGGCTCGACGAACCAGCGCAGGTCCGGCTGCCGGTCGGCGTCGGCATTGGCATCACGGCACCGTTTCATCACGGTTTGATAAGCCGTAACCGAAGCCAGCTTCTGCTGTTGCGGGTGATCCAGCGCGGCGGCCACTTCGCGGGCAACGGCCAGGCTGTCCGTGGCAACAAACAGGCCCTTCTTGATGAAATGGATGGTCGAAAAGCCACGATCGCGGTCGTGCTTGGGCCCGGTGTCGAAGACGCTAATCTCGACGCCAGGCAGCTTCTGCTTCGTGGCCTTGGCACCCTGCGCCTTGAGGTTGGTGGCGATCGTGTCGAGCTTGGCGGTGGTCGGCCTTTCCTTGCCCGTCACGTCGGCCAAGATGGCGAGCGATCCATCGCCGTCCCTGGGCAGGATGACCGCCAGGCAGGCTTCGCCCGTGGCCAGACCCTGCAGGTCGGTGATGCTGACGCCCAAGCGAGCGTGCGTCTTCGACCACTTTTCCTTGAGCTGACGACGCAGGTCTTCGGTAAAGGGGCGCATGATCGGGTCGTTGAGCAGCTTGCCCATCGGCGTCTCATTCCAGCGATCGATGAGCGTATCGACATCCGGTGCCGAGACGTAACCCTTGGTGGTTTCAGGCAGAAGTGTATCGATAGGGGGGACGGCCCCAGCGACCGTCCCGGTCGCGCAAAGAAGGAGCATCGCCGCCAACTGCAACCCGAGCGAGGACTTCACAATTCGCCTCCTAGATGTCCGTGAGCCTGGAGCCACGCGAAAACGAGCGGAAGTTTAGTCGTGGGGCCATTTTTGTGCCAGACCACCTCGTTTCCGCTCGAAAGCCGCGAAAGCCGGTGGAGAGGATTTCGTGTCCCGACGTAATACGCCTGCGGCGGCCCAAATTGTGGTAACGGGCCGGGACGTCGGCGACCGATGCGCGTTCGGCCAACATGGCCTCCGCGAACAACGATACCAAAACAAAAGCCGCGCGCCGACGGATCCACGACCCGTCGGCACGCGGCTGCAAAGCCCATCCCATCGTCGGGATTGCCCGACTTATGGCGTTTCGTTCCGAACTCCGAGTCGGCCTAGACCGCGTATTCTTGTTTGGTCACAAGGCCCGGCAACGGAATCGGATACTTGCCGTCCGCCTGCCGCTGCAGCGGCGCGGGGGAGTCCAGCGTCAGCTTGTCGACGTTCGGAGCGAACTCGTGTTCGCACTGCATCATCTGCTCGAAGGTGATGACCTGGCCGGTGTGGCAGGCCATGCGGCCCATGGCGGTCACCAAGCTCGCCTCCGCACCGCGCTTTGCCTCGTTGTAGGGCTTGTCGCTGCGGATGGCCGCGATGAGGTCGTCCCATTCCAGGCGATAGGGGTTCGGTTCGTCGTCGGGAAATTTCCAGGTGAGTTGGCTATCATCGCCGAACTTTTGTCCTTTGAAGGTCCGGCAACGGGCCGGAGCATGGCCGGCGGTCGAGATCACGCCAACTCCCTTCGTACCGTGCACGTAGCTGGCAAACTCGTCGTGGCAGCCTGGGATATTGCGGCCTTCCAGCATCAGCTTGGTGCCATCGGCGAAGGTGTATTCGACCGAGTAGTTGTCGAAGTTCTGGTCGATGTAGTCGCCGCGGAAGACGCGGCCTCCGCCGCCCTTCGCTTCCACCGGCCAACTATCTTTCATCCAGCAGCACTCGTCGATGTTATGGATCAAGAAGTCGCTGTAACAACCGCCGCTGGCCCACAAGAATCCATGGAAGTTCTTGACCTGATAGAGCAACTCGCTCATGTCGTTACCCGGCGGCAGGACGAAGGCGGAGCCGACGGGGCCGGTCATGCGGTAGGCCCGCAGCAGGAGGATGTCGCCCAACTCGCCGGCCTTGATGCGGTCGTAAAGTTCCTGACGCGCCTTGCAATGGCGGCACATCAGGCCCACGCCGACCTTCAGATTCTTGGCCTTGGCGTCTTCGTACAACTTGAGCATCTTGCGGGTGCTCGGACCGTCGACAGTCGTCGGCTTTTCCATGAACACGTTCAGGTTCTTGCCGATGGCGTAACCGAAGTGCACCCAGCGGAAGGCCGGCGGCGTGGCAAACAGGGCGACATCGCCCGGCTTGAGACAATCCATGGCCTTCTGGTAGCCGTCGAAGCCGACGAATTGGCGGTCGAGCGGAACGTCGACCTGCGTCGAGAACTGCTTCTGCAAGTTCTCATGGCTCGACTTCAGACGGCCCTCGAACACGTCGGCCATGGCCACCAGTTTGATTGGACCGTTCTTGACACTCAGGGCGTCTGCGGCCGCTCCCGTTCCGCGGCCGCCGCAACCGATGAGGGCCAGGCGAATTGTGTTGTCTTCGGCGGCGTGGACGTGTGGCAGCTTCACTCCCATCAGGGCCGTGGCTGCGGCGATCCGACCCGTCTGTTTAACGAACTCACGACGCGACGAATTTCCGAATCCGGGCATGCTCATAAACGATATCTCCTGGCAGCGTGGATGGCGGGTAGAGGGCCTAAGGTCGGCGGCCGCTTTGCCCCCTATTAGCGAATGGTTAGTATCGCCTGCCGCGGAACGGTTCGCAAGGCGGCGGCGACCGGCCGCGCATGGAATGACCCATACTTGCGATGTGCAAGATACCGGCGTTCCCGACAGGCTCCCAGCCGTGCGGAAGACGCTCGTCGACAACCGCGCTCCGATAGACGGAGAGCGCCGATCAGGCGAGCGACGTGATCAGATGGCCTCTTCGCCGGTCTCACCCGTGCGAATGCGCACGATTTCATCGAGGCTGACGATGAAGATCTTGCCGTCGCCGATCTGCCCGGTCTGTGCGGCACGCATGATGGTGTCGATGGCCTTCTGCACTCCCGAGTTCGGCACGACGACTTCCAGCTTCACCTTGGGAACGAAGTCCACCGCGTACTCCGTGCCGCGATACATCTCGGTATGGCCCTTCTGTCGGCCGAAGCCGCGCACCTCGGTGATGGTCATGCCCTGGATCCCCTGTTCGCTCAAGGCGTTCTTGACGTCCTCGAGCTTAAAGTGCCGAATGATGGCTTCGATCTTTTTCATGCACGCTCTCCAGTTCAAATAGATAGAGAAGCATCCTACCCCGCCGCGTCGGCAAAGGTCGAGTGCTCGTGTTTCCAGCAGCTATAGTGCGTGCGCTCACACCAGCCCAGAGGGAAAGTCGACAACGGACTGCAGCGGGCGCGAGGGATTTCCCCGACTCGTCGAAGAACGCGCCGCCAAACTCGGGCGAATGCCCAGTGTCACGAACTTCACGTTCCCTAAGGTAACTGGCGCCAGCGCCGAAGTAAAGATCCGGCGGCACTCATGTTTACACGCTGTGCGTCGCCTCTTGAGGCTGGCAGGGAATGGAGACCGCAAGCGAGGATGGTTCGCACGATCGGAAGTCACGCTGCACACCTCAGCTCATCTATCGGACAGTTTGATCGGGGCCAAGCGGGGCTAAGTAGGCACAGTGGCGGCCAGCGCGGACAGGTCCGTCAACTCCGCACGGTCGCCGGCGGACTTTACGAGGTCGCATAGGAGTTGGATCGCCTCGAATTTCGGATCCTCGACCACCAGGCACGAGGGATGCGCCAGGAAGTCGAAAACCCGACCGTTGTCGATCGCCCATGAGGCGGCGAGGCGGATCGCCTTGAGAAAATCGGACAACTTCCAGCGATTGCTGCGGAAGGCGTTGACGTCGCTGATCGGGCCCATCGGTATCTCGATCAGTCCGCTCGGGTAGACGAACGGCTGGGACTGTTGCTGGGCGGCGACAATCGCATCGAACACTGCCGCCGGCGGCGACTCCCCCTCGCGGGCCGCCGGATGCGACGGATACTTGCTGCTGACCCACGTGTAGCCCAGCTTAAGCAGCATCTGCTGGATGTCGTCGCGCTCGGCAAGTCCTTGGGCGAAGCCGCCCGGTGTGCGAAAGCCGACCTCGTCGATGCCGGCCCGCTCGCGGAGGCCGATCGTGGTCAAGCGGATGTTCTCTTCGATCACCTCCGCTGCCGACTTCCCGCGGATCAACCACGGTGCGCGGCGAAAGCGGAATTGCGTTTCGTCGGCCTGCTTGGCCAAAACATACACATGGTCGTAGGTGTGATTGCCGACGGCATGATCGGCGGCGATCCGCTTGAGCCACTCCACATCGGGCTGCTCGAGCACGCGGCCGACGCAGAAAAAGTGCATGCGGCCGCCCGCTTGCTTCACGAGGTTCGCGGCTTCGACCGCATACTCTTTGGTCGCGTCGTCGAGATTTCCTTTTTCGAAATCCCATTCGGTCATGCCGCGACGCGGATAGTCGCGGCTCATCTCGAGGTCGAGCGTAATGGCGATCTGTGCCCTGCGCGGCGGTGCGGTCGCCGCCGGTAGTCTGCCCACGCAGGTCGCGGTCAGGGCGCCAGCCGCCACCAGGAACGATCGCCGCGACGCCCGCCGGTCGCCGAGTTGATCTCTCATGGCTCCCTCCCTGTCGGTGGTGCGTCGGTCGACCGCACCCAGGAGACCTGGGTCACGAGATGATCGAGGGCGGCGAACGAGACGTGTGCGTTCGTGGCGTATTTGGGGGTGGAGTTGGCCGGGTAGGTGGCCAAGGTCGCATCGCCGACCAGGAAAACATTGAAATCGCGAGCCAGGTTCTGGTAGCCCGCTGTGGTGCGGCAATAACACATGTCGGTGGCGTAACCGGTGAGCAGTACGTGCCGTACGCCGAGGCTCTTCAAGAACTCCTTCAAGGGCGGATAGCCGGGTTCGTCGTAGATCACCACGTCGTCCGGATCGACGTCGATGTCGCGTGTCACGGGGATGGGGAGTTGCCAGAATCCCTCGCGATTGTATTTCGGCCCGGCGTCGAGACCGGGAAACTGGCGGAAATAATCGATCACCGGCGTGTCCGACGACAGTTCGATCGTCGCGGGGAGCGGCTCTCCTTCGTAACGGAAGCTGGTCAGCTTTTCCTCGAGCTCTTTGGCGCCGATCGCTCGTTCGGCTGCCGTCGGCCGGTGCGAGAACGAACGGTAGAGCTTGCGACGGATCGGGTCTTCCTTGCCGGGCAGGCTATACAACACCGCGGCTACTCGGCCGCGCATTCGTTTCAGAAACGGGTTGATCACTTCGTGCGTGTGCCGCGCCGCCAGGTGGTTCTTGTCGATGGTGCAGAAATCGGCGACACCGGCCGGCTCGGGCGTATTCCACCCCTGCCCATCGTCGATCCCCCACGGGTGAACCATGACGACGGCCGTCTCCTTGGCCCGCAGCCGGTTTGGCATTTCGATGATGCCGCGCGCGTTGTAAGAGAATCGCCACGCGCGGACTTCGAGATCGGCATCGCTATCTTCGACCAGACATGGCGCCTCGTAGCGGACGAGTTCTTCGACCGGCTGTACGAACTCGGGGAAGTCGCCCAACAGCGGTTGCGGATCGTGGAGGCGCGTCAAACGGTTCTGATACTGCCGCGGCGATGTGCTTTGCGCCGAGACGCACATGGGCAACCCGAGCAAGATCGCCGTTCCCAGAAGATTACCGGACCACCATCGCCCCCTGAAGCCCTGCTGACGCCAGCGCATGCTTGGTCTCCTGCATAAGAGCGGCTGACAAAACCCGGAACCCGGAGCGCCATGGGCAAAAATCGGCCGTGAAGCGCCGATTTGTTGGATCTCGATCCGGTTTTGTCGGTTGCGCTAAGATTGAAAACACCTAGAAACTGCTTGGCATGAGCGGCGATTACGCTCTAGCGTAGCCGCCCCGCGGCACGCGGCAAGATGTCGAGCACATTGCCGACGTCTCAACCTACTTGACCGCCGGCTTGGGTTAGCTGATAAGGTTCTTATAGGAGCCGCCGAAGAGACCGGCCTGGCAAGCCCGGATCGTGACGATCCGCATCCTTTCGGCCGCCCCGAATACTCCCCCACGATCCCGCCTTCGGAACCCGCCATGTCTCGCCTTTCTGTCGTGCGACGTTGCCTTGCCGTGGTTGCACTGTTGTCTGGGACGATCTTGCCGGGGTTGGCCGGCGCCGAAGAATGGCCCTGCTGGCGCGGGCCGCGTGGCGATGGAACGAGCGCCGAACAAAACATACCGACGACGTGGGACGGTACGCGGGGCGACAATATCGCCTGGAAGACCGAGATTCCCGGTACGGGGCATGCCTCGCCGGTGGTCTGGGACGATCGGATCTTCGTGGCGAGCTGCCTCGAAAACGAGAGCGATCGTTTGCTGATCTGCCTCGACCGCCGCAGCGGCGAGATCGTCTGGCAGCGTTCGGTCATGAAATCGCCGCTCGAGAAGAAGCACCAGCTCAACAGCTATGCGTCCAGCACGCCCGCTACCGACGGCAAGCTGATCTACGTGTCGTTCCTGGAAGGGACCCAGGCGGGCGAGGCCAAGGGCGCGCGGATGGCCGTGGCGGCCTACGATCTCGACGGTCAGCGCCGCTGGCTGGTCTATCCGGGCGTCTTCTCCAGCGTCCATGGTTATTGTAGTTGCCCGGTGCTGTTCGAAGACAAGGTGATCATCAACGGCGACCACGACGGCGATGCCTACCTGGTGGCGCTCGACCGTGATTCGGGAGAGACGCTCTGGAAGGTGCCGCGCGAGAACAAGACCCGCAGTTATTGCACGCCGATCATCCGCGAGATCGACGGCCGCTGGCAGATGATCCTCTCGGGCTCGAAATGCGTGGCCAGCTACGACCCGCACGACGGTTCGCGGCACTGGCTCATCAACGGTCCCACCGAGCAGTTCGTCGCCTCGATGGTCTACGATGGCAAGCTGCTTTTCCTCTCCGCCGGCTTTCCGGACCATCACATTCTGGCCATCAGGCCCGACGGCAAAGGGGACGTCAGCAAGACGCACATCGCCTGGCGGACGACCGAGAACTGCTCCTATGTGCCGTCGCCGGTCGTCGTCGACGACTATTTCCTGATCGTTTCCGACGAGGGGATCGGGAGTTGTTATGACGCGGCCAGCGGCAAACGGCTATGGAAGCACCGCATGGGCCCGCACTACAGCGCCAGCCTGGTCACCGCCGGCGGCCTGGTCTATTTCCTCTCGGACGAGGGCGTGACCACCGTCGTCAAGCCGGGCGAGCAGTACCATGAGGTCGCCAAGGCCCCGTTGGGCGAGGCGTGCTACGCGTCGCCCGCGCTGAGCCACGGCCAGATCTATCTGCGCGGGGTAAACCATCTGTTTGCCGTCGGTGGCAAACAAGTCGCCCAGCGATAGGCGAGGACATGCCGACAGAAGCGCCCACCTTAGCGGGAGTCGTGCCGATCGTTCCTACGCCGTTTACGGCCGCGGAGGAGATCGATCATGAGGCGGTCGGGCGGTGTGTGCGGTTCGCCGCGGCGAGTGGCCTGCGTGTCGTCTGCTTGCCGGCCTACGCCAGCGAGTTTTACAAGCTGAGCGAGGCCGAACGGCGTGGTGTGATCGAAACGGCCGTCCGCGCGGCCGACGGCAAGGTCGCCGTCATGGCCCAGGCCAACCATCCGTCGGCCAAGCTGGCTGCCGAATTGGCCCGGCTCTACGAATCGCTGGGGGCGGGTTTCATCTCGTTCGCCCTGCCGCGCATCTTTCCGCTTCCCGAATCCGACCTACTTGATTACGCGGCCACGATCTGCCGGGCCACGAAGCTGACCGTGCTGATCCAGGACTTCAATCCCGGCGGGGCGACGGTCGGCGCCGATTTTGCCCGCCGGCTGGCCGACACTTGCCCGAACTTCGGCTACCTGAAGCTCGAAGAACCTCTCATGGGCGGCAAGGTGCGGCAGATCATCGACGCCACGCAAGGGCGCGTCGGGGTGCTCGAAGGCTGGGGCGGCATGTATCTGCTCGACCTGATTCCTGCCGGCATCTGCGGGCTGATGCCCGGCTTGGGAATCTCCGATCTTTTAGCGCACGTGTGGCAGGCCGCCCGGGCACACCGCGAGAGCGAGGCAACGGAGATCTTCCAAGTCCTGCTGCCGCAGATCGTCTACTCGCTCCAGCATTCGGAGTTATTCAACTGGATAGAAAAGCGGCTCTTGCTGGCCCGCGGCGTCCTGCCGGCGTCGAGCACACACGTTCGCCGCGCCACATGGACTCCCGACGAAGCCACGCTGCGCCACGGCGATCTCTTGAACGCCGCGGTCGTCGCCTTGGCCCACCGCTTGGGATCTAGAAGCGGCTGACACACCCGCAGGCAGGAGCGCCGTGGGCCGGCCACGAAGCGCCGATCTTTGTCCCAGGGTGAGGCCGTTCTGCATCTCCTGCGAGAGGGCGTGGCCCGAGGCGGCCGGGCGAGGTCCCGCCGTGCGCCCACCGCTCGAGCGTTCGTCGATCCTCTCCCGAACGTACGATCACGGGTGCCATCCGCCTGCGTTCATCCTCCTGATGACCCTTGGGACGCACCAGAACCAGAATAAGTTCCCGTATCGGTGAATCACTACACTAGCCGAGGGTGCCCTTGGTGCTGGGCACACCCGACGCGCGCGGATCGCGCTCGACCGCAATCCGCAAGGCACGTGCGGCGGCCTTGAAGACCGCCTCGCTGATATGGTGCGCGTTGCGGCCGTAATGCACCAGCACGTGCAGGTTGCACAACGCGTTGGCCGCCAGCGCCTGCCAAAAATCTTCGACCAGCTCGCTGTCGAAATCCCCGATCTTGGCCGAGGGGAACGGCGCCTGGAACACCAGGTAATAACGGCCGCTCAGGTCGACGGCGACCGTCGCCAACGTCTCTTCCATCGGCAGGGTAAAGTGCCCATAGCGACGGATGCCCGATTTATCGCCCAACGCCTGCCGCAACGCCTGGCCCAGGCAAATACCCACGTCTTCTACCGTGTGGTGTTGGTCGACGTGCAGGTCGCCTTTGGCTTCGACCACTAGATCGAGCGCGGCGTGTTTGGCCAGCAGCGTCAGCATGTGATCGAAGAAGCCGACACCGGTGGCCACCTCGGCCCGGCCGCTGCCATCGAGGTCGACCTTCACGACGATCTCGGTCTCGGCTGTCTTGCGTTCGATGCGTGCGCTGCGCGACATGATGGACGATGTTTGAGGTGGTTGAAACGGGCGTGCATACCAGAATACCGCGCCGCCCGACCGACACGCTAGTATCGTAACTCGTCGCGGGCCTCGAGCGCCAAGCGAGGCGCAGGCTCGACGTGAGCGTCCGGTTTGGCTTGCCCGCGGGCCGCGCGATTACTAGGCTGAGGCGGTCCGAAGCGATCCCGCGGTGGAGGCGATGGCCTTCTCCACCGACTACCGGTTAAAAGGAATGTACCCGATGATTTCTCGTTCACTGTGCTGCGTGGTGCTCACGATGACGATTCTCCCGACGCTCGCCAAGGGCGACGAAGGCATGTGGCTCTTCAACAATCCGCCCCGCGATCACCTGAAGAAGCAACACGACTTCGATCCGAGCGACGAATGGCTGACACACCTGCAACGGGCCAGCGTGCGCTTCAACAGCGGCGGATCCGGCTCATTCGTCTCGGCCGACGGCCTGGTGATGACCAACCACCACGTCGGTGCCGACGCCCTGCAAAAATTCAGCGATGCCGAGCACGACTACATCGAAGAGGGCTTTTATGCCGCGTCGCTCGACGACGAGAAGAAGTGCCTCGACCTGGAACTCAACGTGCTGATGAGCATCGAGGACGTGACCGACCGCGTCAACAAGGCCGTTGAAGGGCTTTCACCGGCCGAGGCACGCACCGCGCGTCAGGCGGAAATGAACACGATCGAGGAGGAGTCGTTCCAGAAGACGGGGCTGCGTAGCGATGTGATCACGCTCTATCAGGGCGGCCAGTTCCATCTCTACCGCTACAAGAAATACACCGACGTTCGGTTGGTCTTCGCGCCCGAGAAATCGATCGCCTTCTTCGGCGGCGATCCCGACAACTTCGAGTTTCCCCGTTACGACTTGGACATCTGTTTCTTCCGTGCCTACGAAGACGACAAGCCGGCCCAGATCGAGCACTACCTGGCATGGAGTAAGGCGGGCGCCGGCGATGGCGAACTGATATTCGTCTCGGGGAACCCGGGCCGCACCAACCGGTTGAACACGGTGGCCCACCTCAAGTTTCTGCGCGATCGAGTCTTTCCATTGTCGCTCGACGTATTGCGCCGCCGCGAGGTGATGTTGAAGAACTTTAGTGATCGCAGCCGCGAGAACGCCCGCCGCGCGCAAGACGACCTGTTCGGCTACCAGAACTCGCGGAAGGCGCGGCTCGGTGGCCTGGGGGGCCTACAAGACCCGGCCATCATGCGAGACAAGGAGCAGGCCGAGACCAAACTTCGCAAAGCGGTGGCGGCCGATCCGAAGCTCAAGGCGTCGTATGGCGACGCTTGGAAGCAGGTAGACGACTCGCTCACCACCTGGCGCGAGATCTATCTCGATTGGTATCTGCTCGAAGGAGGTCAGGCCTTCAACAGCGACCTGTTCCGCATCGCCCGGATTATCGTTCGGCTCACGGCCGAAACCGAGAAGCCCAACGCCGAACGGTTGCGCGAATACGGCGAAGCAGGCCTCGATTCGCTCAAGCACCAACTCTATTCCGAAGCCCCGATCTACAACGATCTGGAGATCGCGAAGTTGACCGATTCACTCGGGATGTATGAGGAACTGGTCGGCGCCGATACCGATTTCGTGCGGAAGGTGCTCGATAATCAATCACCGGTGCAGCGGGCCACCAAACTCGTGGAAGGCAGCGGTCTGGCCGATGTGGCAACGCGCCGCAAGCTGGTCGAGGCGGGGCGCAAGGGCGTCGAAGCCTCGGACGATCCGTTCATCGTGCTGGCGCGGCTCGTCGACGGGCCGGCACGGCGCGTGAGAAAGAGCTATGAAGAACGAGTACAGGAGCCGCAACAACAAGCCTACGGCAAACTGGCCAAGGCGCAATTCGCCCTCTACGGCGGCGACCATTACCCCGATGCCACGTTCACGCTCCGCCTGGCATTCGGCCTGGTAAAGGGGTACGAGGACCGTGGTAAACAGGTGTCGCCCTGGACCACGATGGAAGGAGCCTACCGCCACGCGCGCGAGCACGGCGACGTCCCGCCGTTTCAACTGCCCGAGCGCTGGTTCCAGAAACGCAAGTCGTTGCGCGGAGAGACACCGTTCAATTTCGTGAGCACGGCCGACATCATCGGCGGCAATTCGGGAAGCCCGGTGGTGAACCGTAAAGGCGAGCTGGTGGGCATCATCTTCGACGGCAATATCCAATCGCTGGTGCTCGACTTCGTCTACACCGACGCGCAAGCCCGCGCCGTGTCCGTGCACTCCGCCGCGATCCTCGAAGCCCTCGACAAGATCTACGAGGCGAAGCGCGTCGTGGAAGCACTACGAGAATGACTTCATGCGCCGCAGCGCTCGTCGAGGTAACCCAAGTTAGAGAGTTTTGACGTTCGCGAAAGGACTTAGGTGCGATTTGGGGGTGTTTATTTCACTACATTTGGATGCCGTCGAGCCGGCGGAGCCGGCGTGGTGGCATCAGGCCGAGCCGTTGGAAAATCACGGCCT